>JAZHVR010000006.1:0-173455 GCA_036453165.1 Eubacteriales bacterium
TCCTGGCCTTGTGGTCATCATGATTCTTTCCGAAGTACCAGCCGAGAAATCTGCCGATCTTGAATGCGTGATCCGCCTTCAGACCAACATTTGCTTCACCCCGGAAGCCGTCAGTACCAAAATATCTGCCCATTTTTCATGTCTCCTTTATTTAATCAGTCATCAGAACTTTTCCGGATAAACACCGTCATCCGTCAGCTTTCTGAATGCTTTTTTAACTGAGTCCTTGTCTTCCTGATAGGTAACGCCGAACCAGGTCTCATCTGTCTTCAGGACCTGTACCTCGGCCCTGCCGTCATGAAGCATCTGGTCGATGATGTCAGGAAGAAGATATTCAGACTTCAGATCGCCCTCCTTGAGACCCGAGAGGAATTTCGGGAACCCTGCCTTGAGGACATCCATGAATTCAGGCTGAAGTCCCCACATATTCATGGAAACCAGATTGTCCGGGTCAAGGGATGTGGATGTTCCATCCTCATTCATTACAGCGGCACCGTTCTCTGTGCGGACAATGTTCTTGGTCTCGGAGATGCCGACAAGACGACCGTCGCCGTCCACGTGGCAGACACCTCTCGTGACACCTCCGTTGTCGCTCAGCGTATTTCCCAGACGGAACCCTGCCATGCAGATTTTTTCAACGCCATCTGAAGAATCATGCGGCTGTGTCAGATAATCGTACAGCAGGCGGTACGGCTCTTTGCCGTAATAATCGTCCGCATTGATAACGGCAAACGGCTCATGGATGAGATCTGCGGCCGCGAGGATCGCCTGGCCGGTTCCCCATGGTTTCTTTCTTCCTGCAGGGCAGCTGAAGCCCTGAGGCAGATCGTCAAGCTCCTGAAAAGCATATTCTACATGGATCTTCTTTTCCATGCGCGTTCCGATGATCTCGCGGAAATCCTTCTCCAGATCCCTGCGGATAATAAACACCACCTTATTGAACCCGGCTTCAATAGCATCATTCACCGAATAATCCATGATGATCTGTCCGCCCGGGCCGAGAGGCTCCAGCTGTTTGATTCCTTTTCCGAAACGGCTTCCAATACCTGCCGCCATCACTGCCAATGTTGCGTCTTTCATAATTCCCTCCACTTTTTTACCAGTCTGATATTTCTGGTTTTTAATTTTACAGCATATACCTTAAACCTGCTTCATTTTTGCAAGTTTTGCTGTCTGATCAGCTGCCGTCAGGGCATCAATGATTTCATCCAGGTCACCGTCAAGCACGGCGTCGATCTGGTGGATCGTCATCTTGATCCGATGATCCGTTACACGTCCCTGCGGAAAATTATAGGTGCGGATTTTTTCCGACCTGTCTCCGGTTCCGATCTGACTTCTTCTCAGATCGGCTTCCTCGTCGTGCCTCTTCTGCTGCTCGATAAAATACAGCTTCGAGCGAAGGAGCGCAAACGCCTTTGCCTTATTCTGAATCTGGCTTTTTTCTGTCTGCGAGTATATGACGATACCCGTCGGATAATGCGTCAGTCTCACGGCTGAATCCGTCGTGTTGACGCACTGACCGCCGTTTCCGGACGCGCGCATGACATCGATGCGGATATCCTTCTCCGGTATATCTATCGTGATCTCATCAGACACCTCGGGTATCACGGCGACCGTGACTGTCGAGGTATGTATTCTCCCTCCTGATTCTGTCGCAGGCACCCTCTGCACGCGGTGGACGCCGCTCTCGTACTTAAGCCTCGACCAGGCGCCTGTGCCATGCACGGTAAAAGAGCATTCCTTACATCCCCCGAGTCCTGTTTCCTCGTAATTTACAAGCTCGCACGACCATCCCTTTTTCTCAGCATATCTGTTATACATCCGATATATTTCTGCTGCAAACAGAGCCGCCTCATCGCCTCCTGCGCCGGCCCGGATTTCAATGTTAACATCCTTATCGTCATTCGGGTCCTTCGGTATAAGGAGAATTCTGAGATTTTGCTCCAGTTCTTCCTTCCTGCTCCTCGCTTCCGCAAGCTCTCCGCGGATCATCTCCTTCATCTCGGGATCTGACTCTTCATCGAGCATTTCAAGACTGTCTTCGATGGTCTGATTATTCTTTTTATAAGCTCTGTAAGCGTCTGCAACCGGCTGAAGCTCCGCCTGCTCTTTCATCAGATTCTGAAGCCTCGTGCTGTCAGCCGCAACGTCCGGCTCGCCGAGATTTCTGACTACCTCGTCAAGGCGGATAAGAACGTTTTCAAGCTGTTCATACATAAATCTTCAACTCCGTTATAAAACCTTATCTGATCTTATCTGTCCATGTCAGATCAGGTCATTTCTCCGACAGCTACCCGGTCATTTCCTCCGAGGTCACGGATGATCTCGACCTCTGCGTATCCCAGGCGCTCCATCTCTTCTTTCACTGCTTTTCCCTGATCCCATCCGATCTCCAGAAGGAGCCATGCGCCTTCCTTCAGATACATCCTCGCGCGTTCAGCGATGAGAAATTCATATCTCAGGCCATCGACTGCCCCGTCAAGAGCAAGGACCGGCTCGTGGTCGCGGACCTCCGGCTCCAGTTTTTTGATCTCATCCGCCGCCACGTAAGGCGGGTTTGCAGTGATCAGATCAAACGTACCTCTGACGTCGTCGAACAGATCGCTGCAGATCCATCTGACTCTCGAGGAAGAAATACCGAGCAGCTCCTGATTTTTCCTGGCCACCGACAGCGCTTCCGGCGAAATATCAGACCCTGTGCCGGTAACGTCATGATCCTTCAGAAGCGAGAGAAGGATACAGCCGCTGCCCGTGCACAGATCAAGAATCTTCATGCCCGGTTTCAGAAGAAGCTCAGCGCGCTCGACAAGCGTTTCCGTATCCTGACGTGGAATGAGAACGGACGGATTCACGTAAAAACAATGACCATAAAACCACGCCTCATGTGTAAGGTACTGAACCGGAATGCGCGCAGCCCTCTTCACGAGCAGATCGTAATACATACGCGCGTCTGCCAGATCCATCGGTTCTTCTTTATGCATGGAATAGAATGTCCTGTCAATGTTTGCCGAATACTCCATAAGGATCCACGCATCAACATCCGCATCTGCTATTCCTTTTGATTCAAGCAGCTCAGTTCCATATTTCAGCCATGTATGAAATGATCTGCTGATTTCTTCCATTAACGTTCACCTCACATAAAATGACACTCTATTATACCGAATACAGTTTCATAAGTCCAGGTGTGAGCAGATGCGGCCATAACCCGCAAAAACGAGAAAAAGGCTGCCACATCTGTGCGTGGCAGCCTCTCATCCATTTTTTCAAAATCTTACTTGTTGAAACCGTATTTTTTATTGAATGCCTCAATACGTCCGCGGGCAGCGGTAGCTTTCTGCTGGCCGGTGTAGAACGGATGGCACTTGGAGCAGACCTCGACGTGGATCTCCTTCTTTGTGGATCCGACGACGAATGTATTGCCACAGTTGCAGGTAACGGTTGCCTGATAGTACTGCGGATGGATTCCTTCCTTCATATTTTTCACCTCACATTTCTGGATAAGTAGTCGACTGTGTCTCAACGCAGTCTTTTAACTGCGTATCTGATTGACAGCTTTTCAAGTTTATCATACGCATCCGATGAATGCAACAGATTTCTTTTCTTCAGATGATCCTCGTCCGTCTCAGCAGCTGAACAAGTTCCCTGTTCGAACGGGTCCGGGAAAACATATTCAGGATGGCCTCGCCGGCTTCCTCGGATTTCTGACTCACAAGTGAACGGCGCATATTGTTGACAGCCTCCTGTTCTTCGCGCGTGAGAAGAAGATCCTCACGCCTTGTTCCTGACTTGGCGAGATCGATCGCAGGGAAAACTCTTCTCTCCTGAAGTCTTCTGTCGAGGAACAGCTCCATGTTGCCCGTTCCCTTGAACTCCTCATAGACGACATCGTCGAGTTTACTGCCGGTATCCACCAGTGCAGTAGCAAGGATCGTAAGGCTCCCGCCGCCGCGGATATTCCGCGCAGCCCCGAAGAACTTCTTTGGCATATGAAGAGCCGCCGGATCAAGTCCTCCGGAAAGAGTTCTTCCGCTCGGCGTGACAACCTGGTTATTCGCGCGGGCAAGTCTTGTGATCGAATCGATGAAGATGATCACGTCTCTTCCTGTTTCAACCATCCTCTTTGCTCTCTCGATGGTCATCTCCGCCACCTTTTTATGGTGCTCGGGAAGTTCATCAAAGGTTGAAAACAGCACCTCGACATTGTCGCCGACGACTGTTTCCCTGATATCCGTCACTTCCTCGGGGCGCTCATCGATCAGGAGGATAATGATATGCATCTCCGGATTATTCATGAGGATGGACTGCGCCATTTCCTTGAGCAGGGTTGTTTTTCCTGCCTTCGGCGGCGAAACAATAAGTCCTCTCTGCCCCTTTCCGATCGGGCTCACAAGATCGACGATTCTCATCGCCACGCTTCCGTCCGGTCTCTCAAGATGGATTCTCTCATCCGGGAAAACAGGCGTAAGCTGCTCAAACTGAGCTCTGTGAACTGAATTCTCCGGGTCGTCATCATTGATCGATGTCACATAAAGAAGTGCATTGTATTTTTCACCTGCGGCACTCTCACGGACATTACCGGTGATCATATCTCCCGTCCTGAGACGGAACCTCCGGATCTGAGATGGCGATACATAAATATCATCCTCCCCGGGAAGGAAATTATCCGACCTCAGAAATCCATAGCCTTCCGGCATGATCTCCAGCACGCCGCGCGCAGTCTCCCCGGTATCCAGTTCCCTGATCTCTGGCTTGAGATTCATTTCCTTTCTGATATCGGAAGGCTCTTTTTTTCTGGACTTATCCTGTTTTTTCTGTCTTGATGGTTTTTTGTCCTGATTATTCGGCTGCTCAGCAGATTCCGCAGAACGCACCTCACTCTTCTTTCTGGAACTTCCTCTGCTCTTTTTGCCTTCCGCCGTTTTTGTCATCCTTCTGGCGGTCTCCCGCTCCTCATCCTTCTTATTCTTAGCGGCCTCCCGCTCCTCGTCCTTCTTATCTTCTTCAAGCATACGTGCGATGAGCTCAGCCTTGCGGAGCGATGATATTCCTTCCATTCCGCGGGACTTGGAAATGGCGCGGAGCTCCTTGAGCGGAAGCGATTCATACCTCTGCTTCATTAATTCAGTGTCCATAAACGATCCCCCTTCGTTCAATCAGGCCCTGGCAGATATTTTTCCCGTGTCACTGGCAGTATTCTCATGAAAAAATGCCGGCGAAGATACCGCATGTATATCCATCAGCCGGCGTCTTCCGCCTCAGTGGATGAGTGCATTAATGAGTATATTGAAAAATGACACTGAAAAAATCCGTGTCATCTGTCATACCTGTGTGAAATTGTAACTAAACATGAGTGATAACAAATGAAATGTGTCTTACAAGTTGAAATGATAATCTAATTTGTGATGAAACTATTATATACCAATGTAAGGGCTTGCGGCTAACAGGACTTGAACCTGCACGGTTATAACCAACGGAACCTAAATCCGTCGCGTCTGCCAATTCCGCCATAGCCGCTTAAGAATGGAATCTTTAAGAACAGATCCGACTGGCTGTCCGGCGGGGCCGCCGCTGAAAACCGTCACGCGGTGTTACAGCCTGAAAACTTGCAAAACAAAAATGAAGCATCGGGGACTCGAACCCCGGACAACTTGATTAAAAATCAAGTGCTCTACCACCTGAGCTAATGCTCCATCCTATCTGGGCCAGCTGGATTCGAACCAGCGAATACAACAGTCAAAGTGTTGTGCCTTAGCCCCTTGGCGATGGCCCAACATAATTCGCCGTCCGAAATGCCGGCAGGGTGGATAGAGGGATTCGAACCCACGATCTCCAGAGCCACAATCTGGCGCGTTAACCAGCTACGCTATATCCACCATAAATCAATTTACAAAGAACAATATTCTGGATGTCCGATAGCGCCAGACATCCGACCGTGCCTGAAGGGATTCGAACCCCCGACCCACGGCTTAGAAGGCCGTTGCTCTATCCAGCTGAGCTACAGACACAGAAGCAGGTGATGGGAATCGAACCCACGTATCCAGCTTGGAAGGCTGGTGTTCTACCATTGAACTACACCTGCGCAAACTCCGGCATCACAGCCCGCTTTCGCACACTGCAAGACCGTTACGAAATAACTCGGGGTGACAAGATTCGAACTTGCGGCCTCCTGCTCCCAAAGCAGGCGCTCTAGCCAAACTGAGCCACACCCCGGAATCTCGCCGTTTGCCCAACGCAACGTCTAGTATACTTGAAGAGATTCTTAATGTCAATGAAAATTTTACAAAGATGAAACTTTTATTTTACCCTTTTATTTTAACCTTTATTTTTTGCCGTCAGATCCGCCTGGGGTCGGCCGTGAGCGCGCCGTCCCCGATCGTGATCACGCAATAGGCAGATTTTCCATCCGCCTGATAGGGTTTTCCCACTGAGCCGGGGTTCACGATGAGGAGCGGCTCTCTGCCCTTTGTCTCATCTCCGGGATAGTCCTCAATCAGGGGAATATGTGTGTGCCCGAACAACACGACATTATCTTTTCTCCGGAATGCCTCTTCTCTCAGCATACTGGTAGATCCCCTCACGCCCCATTTGTGGCCGTGAACCATCCAGAAGCGGTAATTTTCTATGTTGACCTCGACTTCCATAGGAAGATCGGAACCATAGTCACAGTTGCCCTTTACAAAAAAGCACTGTGCTCCATCTGCGAGTGTCCAGATGTCATGCTGTTTTACTTCAATATCTCCGCAGCAGAAAAGATAATCAAATGGTTTTTCAGCTTCTGCAGCCTTTTCGAGCTGTCTGAGTCCCCACAGTCCGTGGAGATCGCTGCACACAAGTATTTTCTTCATAGCCTGTTCTCCGCCGTAATTTATTCCTCACACGAATTTCTGTCTTTTCTTTTTCTTCAAAATCCTTTTAACCCAGAGCCGAGTGAAGTTTTTCCGCCATGGCGCGAAGCGCCTTGCCCCTGTGACTGATCTTATTTTTCTCCTCAGGCGCAAGCTCCGCGGTGCTCATGCTCATGTCCGGAAGCATAAAAATCGGATCGTAGCCAAAGCCGTTTTCTCCGCGCTCCTCGTAGCCGATCTTTCCTTCGATGGTGCCCCGGACGGTCATTTCTCTTCCGTCAGGCAGGACGGCGGCGATGGCATCTACAAACCTCGCCGTCCTCTTTTCAACCGGGACATCCTTCAGGTTCTCAATGATCTTCGCGTTTTTCTCATGATATGAGGTGTCCCTGCCCATCCACCTCGCAGAATACACGCCAGGCATTCCGTCCATAGCATCGACAACAAGGCCGGAGTCATCGGCGAGCACAATTGCATCCTTGTATTGGTCAGGAAGAACCGCGTGAACGGCTCTGGCCTTGATCAGGGCATTATCTTCAAAGGTTTTGCCATTTTCTTCCGGATCCGATTCGATCCCCGCTTCCCTCATAGAGAGGATCCTCTTATCAGAACCTCCGAGGATCTCCCGGATCTCGCGCATTTTATCCTTGTTTCCTGTTGCAAAAATAATGGTATCCATTTTTATCCCCTTCAGATATCTGCATCAGTTCTTCGGAATATCGATATTTCTTTTTTTCGGCGGCTTGGGCCCGGGGTACTGATAAAAGTAGGTCTTCAGCATTCCGTTGTAGATTTTCCGATTTTTGGCAGCCTTTCTTCCCAGGTATTTCTCCGCATCCTGATATCCTGTTATCACATATAGTGACCACGTATCAAGTCTTCCGAAAAACCGTTCTCCGAGCGTTCCATAGATCTCCGGAAGTGTGCTGTTGTCGCCGAGACGCTCGCCGTAAGGCGGGTTCGTGATAATAAAACCATATTTCCCGGGATGTGACAATTCGGCGACCGGACGCTGCTGAAAATGAATCAGCTGACTGACGCCGGCGAGCCGCGCATTTTCCCGCGCCATCTTTACGCAAGAATCATCAATATCATATCCCTGGATATCTGTATCCAGCTGTTCGTCCGGAAGGACATTTTCTTCTGCCTCTTCCCTCGCATCCGACCAGCAACTTTCCGGAATAAAATTGTTCCAGTCCTCAGCGAGGAAAGTGCGGTTCAGCCCCGGAGCGATATTTTTGGCCATCATGGCTGCTTCAATGCAGAACGTTCCGCTGCCGCAGAATGGATCAACCAGGATCCTGTTCCCCTTCCAGGGAGTGAGCAGGATCAGGGCAGCCGCCAGCGTTTCTTCAATCGGAGCCTTCACAGTATTAACGCGATAGCCCCTTTTGTGAAGCGATGTGCCCGTCGTATCGAGTCCGACCGTGACCACATCCTTCACGATCGAGACGCGGATCGGATAAGGAGCGCCGTCCTCTTCAAACCAATCTGTATGATAAACCGTCTTCAGCCGTTCAACAATAGCCTTCTTCATGATGGACTGGATATCCGAAGGTGAAAAAAGCTGACTTTTCACCGAATTCGCCTTTGCCACCCAGAACTTGCCATTCTTCGGGATGAACCTCTCCCACGGCAGTGCCTTCGTCGCCTCAAAAAGCTCATCAAATGTAACCGCCTTAAACCTTCCGACACGTATCAGAATGCGTTCCGTCGTCCGCAGATTCAGATTAGCCAGAGCCACAGCTTCAGCGTCGCCCTCAAAAGTGACCCTGCCGTCCTCGACCTCCCCGATGTCATATCCAAGCTCCGTAATCTCCCGCTTCAGAACACTCTCAAGTCCAAAGTGGCACGGCGCCATAAGTTTATACCTGTCCATAAAAAATCCTTCACTAAAAATAAAAATAAAATACAGGCAATATTTCCTGACTGCACAAATCCGTCCCTTATTGTCCCGAAAACATAGCCTGAAGTCAAGAACAAGTTAAAGGACATTTATCGCCGCAGGATAAATTCCGTATACCAAGGGAAATGCCCCGGTAGGGGAGCTACCGAGGCATTTCGAGGGGAGTATAAATAATTAATAAGGGGTTATTAATTTGTAAAAAAAATCTTTTGAAGGGTAAATTCTTTTTACAAAGAAAATTATAGCCCTTACTGCAAGAAATTGCAACCAGTTTTTCCTTGATGATCAGCCGACTTTTACGATATTCTTTGTCGCTATAACCGGAACGCCGGTACCCGCGACATCTTCAATAAGAACATCGCCAATTTTAATAGGAGCCTGTGCCTTCACCTTATTAATCTCCTTCATGACATCGAAGATCTTGTTCTTCGGAACATCCGTCTTTGTCTTGCAGGATACTCTCGGAAGATCTCCTCCGTAAACGATGCAGGAGCTGCAGACGATACGTCTCGGATCGGTCACTTCCTTGCGGGCATATCTGTCACCATTGGCGCATGAATTACCCGTGACCGACTTGATCTCGCCGTCTTCCATCGTGACCGTAACCAGGCAGCCCATCGGGCAGCCGATACAGGTTAACTCAGTTTTAGATTCCATACCGCTAACGCCTCCTTATTCCTGCTCGATCTTGATCGTGATGTTTTTCAGATCCTTATACGCAGCCATCTTGTCCTTGAGAAGGATGACCTGCTCCATTTCGCCAGGCGAAATGATCCTCTTCTTATTATGCATCACGCGCTCATCATTAAAGTATACACTGACCGCCGCATTTTTGTACACGGCACCGACACGGAAACGAACGGTAAGCATCTTGTCCATACGTCCAAGATTAATGGTGCTCGGAACGGTGTAACGAACGCCGTCCGTCGGGATCAGCTGAATATCTTCGCCGCTCGGAGATTCTTTGCATCCTGCCTTTACGAAAGAAGCAGCATTCTCACCTGCTCTTGTCGCCTCTTCAGATACATAGTCAACCAGATCGTGAACATGAAGCACGTTGCCACAGGCGAAGACGCCCGGAATCGATGTCTCGAGACTCTCATTTACGACAGGTCCGTTGGTTACGCGGCTGATCTCTACGCCTGCGCCCTTGGAAAGCTCGTTTTCAGGAATAAGTCCTACAGAGAGAAGAAGCGTATCACAGGTATATCTCTCTTCTGTTCCGGGGATCGGTTTTCTGTCAGGTCCTACCTCTGCGATCGTGACCGCACTGATGTGCTGCTTTCCTTCTACGTCAATAACTGTGTGAGACAGTTTGAGCGGAATGCCAAAATCGTCAAGGCACTGTACGATATTTCTCTTAAGTCCGCCGGAGTAAGGCATAACCTCTGCTACTACCTTGACCTTTGCTCCCTCAAGAGTCATACGTCTGGCCATGATAAGACCGATATCACCGGAACCGAGGATAACGACCTCACGTCCGGGCATATAGCCCTCCATGTTGACGAGACGCTGTGCTGTACCTGCGGAGAAGATTCCCGCCGGGCGGTAACCAGGTGTGCCAAGTGCTCCGATCGGGCGCTCACGGCATCCCATAGCGAGGATAACCGCTCCAGCCTGGATCTGGAACATACCGTCTGTTCTGTTCATAGCTGTTACAACACGGTCCTTCGAGATATCCATGACCATGGTGTTCAGCTTATATTCGATCTTTTCTTCAAGTACCTGATCAATGTAGCGCTGTGCGTATTCAGGACCGGTCAGCTCCTCCTTGAAGGTGTGAAGACCGAAACCGTTATGAATGCACTGATTCAGGATTCCTCCGAGACGGTTGTCGCGCTCGAGGATGAGGATCTTATCAATGCCCGCTTTTCTTGCGGAAGCTGCTGCTGCAAGACCGGCGGGGCCGCCGCCAACAATTACGATATCATAATTCATCATTTGTCTTCGCCGCCTTTCGAACGCTCAAGCACGATGTATGAGTCGCCGCCCATCTTCGTGATTTTTTCATACGGGATGCCGAGTTCTCTGTGAAGAATATCCATCTGACGAGGTGTGCAGAAGCCTGCCTGGCATCTGCCCATGCCGGCTCTTGTTCTTCTCTTGATGCCATCAAGAGAACGCGCACCGAGCGGACGATGGATCGCGTCGAGGATCTCGCCTTCAGAGATCGATTCACAACGGCAGACGATATTGCCATAAGCCGGATTCTTTTTGATCAGTTCATTTCTCTCTTCGAGGCTGAGCTTCTTCGGGTCAAGAACGCCCTTGCTGATCGGATCAAACTTATCATTCTTCTTGAAGCCGTACTTATCGGCGATCATGCCGGCCATGTACTCACCGATTGCCGGAGAGCTGGAAAGACCAGGAGACTCGATACCGGCTGCATCGAAGAAATCAGGACAATCCTCAACCTCTCCGAGAACAAATTCATGATGATCCTCGTGAGCGCGGAGACCTGCAAATACACGGATGCATTTTCTCTGGATAGGAAGATTCTTTACATGAGCGCCTGCACCTGCGAGAACAGCATCGAGGCCCGCCTGCGTTGTCGCTGTAGCTTCCTTATCATCAATATCGATAGCTGTAGGTCCGGCAAGAAGATTGCCGTGGATTGTCGGAGCGACAAGAATACCTTTGCCATAGATCGTCGGCTGAGGGAAGATCGTCTTGGAGACAAAATTACCCATCTCTTTATCCATGATGTAGTAATCGCCGCGTCTCGGTGTAATGTGGATCTTGTTCTCAGAAACCATGTTGTGGAACTTATCCGAATAAACACCTGCAGCATTCACAATGGCGCGCGTCTTGTACTCGCCGTTGTTTGTGCGGATATGCCAGATACCCTCATCATCTTTCTTGAAATCCTCAACTTCTGTGTTAAAACGGAAATCAACGCCGTTCTTGTTTGCATTCTCAGCAAAGCCGATCGTCAGACGGAACGGGCAGATAATGCCGGCTGTCGAAGCATACAGAGCGCCCTGCGTGTCATCAGAAAGGTTCGGCTCCATAGCGAGCGTCTCCTCGCGGCTGAGGATCTTCATTCCCGGAACGCCATTCGCAATTCCTCTGTCATAGAGTTCCTTAAGACCGTCGAGCGTATCTTTATGAATGCAGACAACAAGAGAGCCGTTTCTCTTGAACGGGACGTCGAGTTCTTCTGCGATCTGGTCCATCATTTCATTTCCGCGAACATTCATCTTTGCCATCATGGAACCCGGAACACAGTCATATCCGGCATGTACGATAGCAGAATTGGCCTTCGAAGTTCCGCAGCATACATCCTCGTCCCTCTCAAGGACGCAGACATCTGCTTTGTAACGTGAAAGCTCACGGGCGATAGCACTGCCGGTGACACCCGCGCCGATGATGATTACATCATAAATCATGTTGTATCCTCTTTTCTTTATATTCAGTCGGTCTCTGGCGTTGCCGTCAGAGAGACAGAACTGTCAACGATATTTCTCCAAAAAAGACGCCGAAAAGTCATACTACATGTGTATGCTATTTCCGGCGTCTCAAATCTCTGGCCTCTAAAGCTTAAGATATTCAGTTAATTTCTGATAATCAGAAAATAGCGTCGTACAGAAGGGCCGCAATGATTCCGCCTACGATCGGGGCGATAATCGGGATCCAGGAATAAGCCCAGTCAGGATCTTTTTCCTTGAACGGCATTGTAGCATATGCCAGACGAGGTCCAAAATCACGGGCAGGGTTCATAGCGTATCCTGTCAGACCACCAAGTGACATGCCGACGGAAACGATGATTCCGTATGTGAACAGATAGCCGACACCAGAAACCAGTCCTTCAACATTGCCCTCACCGAGGATTGCGAATACGAGAACGAATGCGCATACCATCTCGGAAAGGAAGTTTCTTCCATAATTGCGGACCGACGGACCTGTGCAGAAAACACCGCGCTTTGTAGCGACATCCGGTGTTGCGTCAAACTGATCTTTGAACAGGAAGTAGAGCAGCCATGCGCCACAGAAAGCACCGAGGATCTGGCATACGATATATCCGGCAACTGCTGACCACGGGAATGTTCCGTGAACAGCGAGGGCGATCGTAACCGCCGGGTTGAAGTGTGCACCGGAATGATTAAAGATAAATGCCGGGATCAGAACTGCAAGGCCCCATGCAATACCGGTCTGAATGGATCCTCCACCCTTCTGTCCGGATTTGTTAAGGCTGACATTGCAGCAGACACCGTCTCCTAAAAGGATCAGCATGAAGGTTCCGAGGAACTCATACAGGTAATCCATACCAATTACTTCCATCATAAGAAATTTGCCTCCTTCATTTTATGCTATGACAGAAACCGATTATTCGTCCTTAGCCCAGCCGCGGGTAGCAGCGACAGCTTTCTTCCAGCCCTTGAGCTCTTTCTCTCTCTCAGCCTCATCCATGTTCGGCTCAAACTCTCTGTCGATTGCCCAGTTCTTGATAACGTCTTCCTTGCTGTCCCAGTAACCTACTGCAAGACCTGCGAGATAGGAAGCACCCATAGCCGTTGTCTCAACGCACTGCGGACGACGTACCGGAGCGTTACTGATATCAGACTGGAACTGCATCAGGAAGTTGTTCTTGCAGGCGCCGCCGTCAACCTTCAGGGCGGACAGCTTCGTGCCGGCGTCAAGCTCCATAGCATGAAGGACATCATTTACCTGGAATGCAAGCGATTCAAGTGTAGCGCGGATGATGTGATACTTGTTGACACCACGGGTGATACCTGTGATAACTCCACGTGCGTACGGATCCCAGTAAGGAGCGCCGAGACCTGTGAATGCAGGAACGACATAGCATCCGTTGGTATCCTTAACCTGCTGTGCGAAGTACTCGGAATCCGGTGAAGAATCTACCATTCTCACCTGATCACGCAGCCACTGGATAGCAGCGCCGGCTACATATACAGAACCCTCGAGAGCGTACTCAACCTTACCATCAAGTCCCCATGCGATGGTGGTAAGAAGACCGTTCTTGGAGATGATCGGCTTGTCACCGATGTTCATAAGAAGGAATGCACCTGTGCCATATGTGTTCTTTGCCTCGCCCTTGGTGAAGCAGGTCTGTCCGAACAGAGCGCACTGCTGGTCACCTGCAGCTCCGGCAATCTTGATAGGTCCGCCGAAGAACTCCGGATCGGACTCGCCATATACATAGCTTGAAGGCTTTGCTTCTGGCAGAATGCTCATCGGGATGTCGAGGATCTTGCAGAGCTCCTCATCCCACTGAAGAGTATTGATATTGAAGAGCAGTGTTCTGGATGCGTTTGAATAATCCGTTACATGGACTTTGCCTTTTGTCAGTTTGTAGATCAGCCAGGAATCAACAGTGCCGAAGCAGAGTTCGCCCTTCTCAGCTTTCTCTCTGGCTCCCTCAACATTGTCGAGCAGCCAGCGGATCTTCGTACCTGAGAAATAAGGGTCGATAACAAGTCCGGTCTTCTTCTGGAAGAGTTCCTTGTATTCCGGATGATCAGCGAGCATCTTTGTCGTAAAATCTGCTGTACGACGGCACTGCCATACGATAGCGTGGCTGATTGGCTGACCAGTCTCTCTGTCCCAGAGAATGGTTGTCTCACGCTGGTTAGTGATTCCGATTGCAGCGATATCCTGGTAGGTAGCGCCCGCCTTCTCCATTGCTTCACGCGCTACCTGCAGCTGTGTCTGCCAGATCTCGTTCGCATCATGCTCTACCCAGCCTGGATGCGGAAAATACTGCGGAAATTCCTTCTGAGATACTGAAACCATTTCCCCCTTCTGGTTGAACAGGATACAACGGTTACTGGTTGTCCCCGCATCCAGAGCCATTACATACTTTGCCATAGCTTTGCTTCCTCCTTATTAAAAAATCATCAGCGCGCCCCTTCTCAAAGCTCGCCCGGGCCTGCAAAATGTACGCCACTTCAAGGCGGGGCGCTTATCTGGTATTAAAGGAACCAGACTTCCTCATTTGTGGTGGAGATCGCGACTGCTCCGCCATTCAATGCACTTAAAACCTCATTCTTCGTTGTGATCAATCCCCCTGTCATGATCGGCACTCTTGTTATCGTGTTGATCTTTGAAATCACAGACGGAAGAATGATTCCCGGAAGTATCTCTATGATATCCGGCTGTACCATTCCGGGCTGCGACTGCTTACGGATATTGTCCAGCGCGATCGAGTCCAGAACGAAATACCTGAGTATTGTATTAAGTCCGATTTTTTTCGCATACTGCATCAGTGGAACTTTCGTTGTGATGATGCCGTCTGCATCGGTATACTCCTTAATGTAGTCAACGGCTGCCGTCTTTGAACTGAGTCCGTTGATAAGATCAATGTGAACCATGGCGATTTTGCCATGTTCCTTAATTTTTGCAACAATTTTTGGAATTGACGTAACCTCGCCGTACAAAATAAACACGGCCTGTGAATCGGCTTCAAATGATTTTTCGAGTCCCTCGTCACTTTTAACTGCTGTAATGATAGGATCACTGCTCAAACGATCTACAAAATCTACGTGTTCCATCCGGTCCTCCATATACCTGACTTTATCCACAGTTAACGGCGGATGATAAACAACCTGCGCCCCGAAAAATAATGACCAACGGTCAGATAATGGGCACAAAAAAAAGCATGATGGTGCGGCCTGAATCATCCACCATACTCTCCACTTGCTTGGCTCAAAATAATCAATTGTTAAATATCACCTGGGCAATTGTCTATATGCTGATACTAAATTATCTATATATTGTAAACAATTGTCCTCCCGACAGCTATTATACTAACATAGTATTAGATAATTTGCAACACCATTTTTCTGATTAATATTATTTTATTGTGCATTTCGTTTAACACGCGATAATGTTTATCTGGAATTAACCGTTAAAACGCGCAGGACCAGTGGCCCTGCGCGTCATTATCGATCAAACTGACAATCTGAAGTTTCCCGTCAGAAGACGCGGAAACGCTTCATTTTTCACTCAGTGCGGAAACAATTCTGGAAAAGTTCATAAAATGCGATGCTTTTACCAGAACTGTATCTCCCGGTCTGATCATTTCATTCAATTTATTCATGAGTTTCTCCAGGGAATCGAAATGACGCACATCGCTGATCCGTCCATTTGCGGTATCTGCCGCGTTCTGCATCAGAGGGCCCACACAATAAAGTGCATCTATACCACATTCGGCGGCAAAAGCCCCGATTTCCCCATGAAGTTCTTTTTCACGGTCGCCTAGTTCGCCCATGTCCCCCAGAACAGCCACTTTCCTGCCGTCCGCCTCGGCGAGGATCGACAGACTTGCCTTCATTGACGCCGGATTGGCATTATAACAGTCATCGATGATGGTGACGTCTCCTGAATGGATGATATGAAAGCGTCCCGAAAGAGATTCGTAATTTTCAATGCCGCGGCGGATCTCCTCCGTAGTCAGCCCGTATACATACCCCGCAGCGGCGCCGGCCAGGGCATTCATGATCATGTGCTCTCCCGGAGCGGGGATCATAACATCTGTATATGCCCCCGGCATATGGATCCGGCAGGAAATGCCGTCAAGCCCGTGCCTTTCAACATTCTCTGCGTAAAAATCGTTTTCATGGGAATATCCCTGACGATGATAGCCGAACCGCAGCGGAGCGACGCCATTTTTCTCCTCTATCGTAGAGAGCTTGTCGTCATCCCCGTTCAGGATAATGTGTCCGTCCTTCTTAAAGTAATCAAAGACTTCTGACTTTGCCTTCAGGATGCCATCCCTCGTTTTCAGAAACTCCAGGTGCGCCGTCCCAATGTTTGTCATGATCACGGTATCAGGCCGGACGATTTTTGCCAGCCGGTGCATCTCACCGAAATGGTTGATCCCCATTTCAATTACGGCGATCTGATGCTCATCGCGCATTCTGAAAACTGTCATAGGCACACCGAGTTCGTTATTAAAGTTCCCCTCTGTCTTCAGTACCCGGTACCTAACAGACAGGACTGAGGCGACCATTTCCTTCGTACTGGTCTTGCCGACACTGCCGATGATCCCGACGACGGGAATCGGCATCTGCGCACGGTAAAATTCAGCGGCGTCTTTGAGTGCCTGAAGAACAGATTCAACAAGGATTGTCGGAACCCGACATCCGTCGTCTGGTTTTCCATACAGTTCTTCAGTCTTCTCAGGGCTCTGTTCTGCGAGCACAACAAGAGCTCCCCTGTTGATCACCTGAGGAATAAATTTATGTCCATCGACGCGTTCTCCGCGGATGGCCGCAAAAAGGCATCCCTCCTCCGTCTTCCGGCTGTCTGTCACAACTGCGCTGATTTCGCGGTTCAGCAGCTCCTCCGGCCCGATATACGTTCCGCGGACTGCCTTCGTGATATTTTCAATCGTCATATTTTTCATCTGATTCATCTCCGTGAATTTCCGAGCATAGTTATAGCCGCGCCAGAGGTCGTGGCACCATCTGAAGCGGCCTGTATTGCTGATATTTTAATGAAAATATTTTTTTGTTCTATTACTGGTATTTCTTCTGAGACACATCAAGCATCAGCTGGCAGAGCTCCTCATAGCTCATTCCAACTGCTGCCGCCTCTTTCGGCACAAGGCTTGTCGGAGTCATGCCCGGAAGCGTATTTGCCTCGATGCAGAAAACCTTATTATCCGATCTGCGGACCAGAAAATCCATTCTGGCATATGCCTCAAGGCCAATGGCGTTGTAGGCTTTTACAGCCGTCTTCTTGATCTGCTCCGTCAGCTCATCTGAAATCTCTGCAGGACAGATCTCCTCCGTCGCTCCTGCCTTGTACTTATTCGTATAATCATAATACCCCTCTTTGGGTGTGATCGACACGACCGGATAAGCTTTTCCATCGATTACCGCGCAGGTAAATTCATCGCCCTCGATAAACTCTTCCATAACGGCGTTCTTCTCTAAAGAGAACGCCAGCTTTTCTCCGGCAAGCACATCCTCCTCTGTGCGGCAGATGGTAACGCCGACACTCGATCCTCCGCAGCACGGTTTGATAATGACCGGAAGTGTCATCCCCAGGTCAGCCGCTGTTTTTCCACTGTCCTTTTCCGATAAAATGATTCCCTTCGGCGTGGGAACTCCCGCTGCCTGAAATACTTTTTTGGTGTACGATTTGTCCATGGAGATCGCGCTGCTGATATATCCCGGTCCGGTATAACGGATACCGAAAAGGTCAAACGCAGCCTGTACTCTTCCGTCCTCTCCATTCGATCCATGAAGCGTGATGAAGACAAAATCCGCCGCCATGCAGAGATCAATGACTTTTGGGCCGAAAAATCCACGCCTGGTCTTCTTGATCTCTTCGATCTTGTCATCGAAAGAATGGATATATTTTACCGCCGCATCAACATCATAATCGCCGTCAAACGCGGTCTCCGGATCGCACTCACTCCACCCGGAAAACACATCCACAAGAATAGCCTTATGGCCGAGCTTTCTCAGCGCCTTGCAGATACCGGTGCCCGAAATGACCGACACCGCTCTCTCCGTACTCGTGCCCGCAGCAAGAACTACAATTTTCATAAAAGATTTCCTCTGATTTCCGCACATAACGTGCTGATTTTTTTGTACAGCAAGAATTATTATTCAGATATTATTCATCTGAAAAGGTTTTTATCAGCCCGGAACAACCTCCTGAGTAGGCTGTGATCCTGCAACCTGTGTTTCTGAATAATAGATAACTACCGGGTATCCCACATCCATCACGTCATAAACGACAGCGACATCTTCTTCCTTCATGTTGATACAGCCGTGGGACCCGTCTGTCAGCCATGTTGTCGTTGTATATTCTGAGTCAGATCTCCATGACGCATCATGCATACCACAGGAATCGTAGAACGGCATCCAGTACTGAACCTTGGTTCCACTGTCAAAGGTTGCCGGAGATTCATGTGAATCAATCGCCCAGACGCATCCATTCGGCGTATCGTATCCTGTCGCATGGTTTCCGGTAACGACATGCGCATCAAGAACCAGCGTGCCGTCCTGGTAGCACCAGAGCTCCTGCTTTTCGATGCAGATCTCCACATATGTATCGCCGATATCATTTGAGGATCTGTCGAGCGCACGATAGAGATAGACCGGCTCACGTTCACCGCTCTCTCCGTTCAGCAGCGCGTTATACAGGTCCAGCGTCGTGGCATCCTGGTTAATACACCATCCATAATCTCCGCCGGCATTAAGAGTGATCTCCGTCCCGCTGGTCGTCTTGAATTTGTGTTTTAATCCGTAGGTATCGGTTTCATAAGCCATGTTGGCGACGAACTCCGCAATCCTGCTCTTGCTCAGCTCGTAATTTCCATCCGAATCCTGGACGATGTAATCCTGAAGGTTATTCTTATTCAGGGTAAACGTCTTATCAACAAAATCGTACGTGATCGTTGTATTCAGGATCTCATTAATCGTAGAGATCTGCTCCGTGAGCGACGGGTCATCTGCGGATACTGTTGTCGTCTCATAGAGTCCGAGCTCCTCGAAATCGATCTCCGTCTCTCCGCTCTCGATAGCTTCAATGATCGCCTGCTTCGTCTTCTCTTTATCGAGAGAAGATCCCTCATCGGCCGCAGCAATTGTGTACGAATCGCCCTCTTCTACGATCTCCGCATTGGTAGGCTCAACATCATTTTCAGACTGAAAGCAGTTCATGGATTCCATAACCGTATCGATAGAATCTTTATCATACGTGAATCCCACAGTTCCCGTATAGTCTTTGCCGCTTCCAAGATAAAAGATCCAGAGGTAAGGATTCTGCTCCTCAAGCAACTTCTCGATCGTTCCATCGTCATCATAGGTCATATAGATCTGATCGCCAGTGATCGTATCCGTCTGATCATTGCGCTCATAGCATGTAAGCGTGTAATGACGTATCTGATTCTGAATGGCGTATTTTGCGTCCTCCACTGTCATCTCGCCGATATCCAGACCGTTAAACGTTGATCCTGTATAGAAATGTGTCTTAAAATGATAAATTCCAAATACATACAGTGCGGCCAGGATCAGAATAAGAAGAATCAGAAGAAAGATCATATTCATCAGATTTTTTGAAAGTTTCTTCATATTACAACCCTCCCCTTTCACCCTGTATTTCCGCTAAAAATCGACAGGGTCACTTATAACCGGATTTTACATTTAGTGCAATCCTGTGTCAAGCATGCGGGGTCCAGCGCCCTGTTGACCCACACGGAAGGATAAGTCCGGTACTCTTCACCGGGAGTCCGATTTCTGATGATTCAGTGTGGCCTCCTCTGTCTCTCAGCGCTGTCTCAAGCATGTAGGTAAGAACTGAAGGCGCAAGTCCGGTAGTGTAAGAATTGACAAGGAAAAATAGCGGCTTGTCAGAGAGCACCTTTGTGCAGAGCTGGATAAATGGATATATATTCTCCTCCATTTTCCAGATCTCGCCCTTCGGTCCCCTGCCGTATGAAGGCGGATCCATAATGATCCCGTCATATTTGTGTTTTCTGCGAATCTCTCGTTCGACAAACTTTGTGCAGTCATCAACCAGCCATCGCACCGGGCGGTCAGAAAGTCCTGATGACGCAGCGTTCTCTTTGGCCCATCCCACCATGCCTTTCGACGCGTCCACATGTGTAACCGCTGCTCCGGCAGCAAGAGCCGAAAGGGTGGCGCCGCCGGTGTACGCAAACAGATTCAACACCTTCACCTGCTTTGTCTTCCCCGTTTCAGGGTCCGTGGTTCCTTCGGCTTTCCGGCGCTTCACTTCATTGCGGATCAGATCCGCACACCAGTCCCAGTTCACGGCCTGTTCCGGGAAGAGGCCGGTGTGCTTGAAGCTGAACGGCTTCAGGTTAAACACGAGATCGCGATATCCGATCGACCACTGCTCTGGCAGATCGCGGAATTCCCACTCTCCTCCCCCATTGTGGCTTCTGTGATAACGGGCATTGAAATGTCTCCAGCCCTCTTCTTCTCTTTCGGTATCCCAGATCACCTGAGGATCCGGCCGGACGAGCAGATAATCTCCCCATCTCTCCAGCTTTTCACCGTCAGAGGTGTCAATAACTTCATAATCCTTCCATTTATCAGCAATCCACATATCCAACTCCATCACAATCACAATTTCAATCTGATGCTTCCGCCGGAAAAAGCGGAAAGCCTGTTAAATGCAGCTGTCCGATGAATAATCATCCGGCAGTAAAACCAACCAATATTACCATGTATAAGTATTCTTTGTAAACGGCAGACTGACATACTGTGGCGCGGTACAGTTTACAAATTAATGCATTTTATTGACTTTCATCACCCCTCCAATTATAATGAACATTGTCTGCAGGCGTAGTTCATCGGTAGAACACCAGCTTCCCAAGCTGGGGAGGCGGGTTCGATTCCCGTCGCTTGCTTAATCGAAAGCGGAGAAATCACAGCTGTGGATTTCTTCGCTTTTATGCGTTCTACGAATGCTGCGAGATACAGCACTTGTAGAAATAAACTGCGGGATACAGCACTCGCAGAAAAAACGCTTTCATCAGCGGAAGGAGTGGGGATAATGAGACAGATCGACAGCTCAGTCTATGAAGCAGAAGGAGCGCAGGTAATTAAAGACGTTGTCATCGGTGATCACAGCAGCGTATGGTACAACGCCGTCGTCCGCGGTATGCCGCCTCAGATAACGATTGGAAGTTACACAAATATCCAGGATAATGCTGTATTACATGCCAGTCCCGGCCTTCCCATCATTCTCGGTGATCACGTCACTATTGGTCACTCCGCGATTATTCACGGATGCATCATCGGCGATAATTCACTCATCGGAATGGGAAGCATTGTCATGAACGGTGCCCACATCGGAAAGAACTGTATTATCGGAGCCGGTTCTCTTGTAACGCAGAACACAGTAATTCCCGATGGTTCCCTCGCCTTTGGCCGGCCGGCAAAAATCGTACGCAGGGTTACCGACGAAGAGATCCAGTCAAATATGGACACTTCCATGGAGTACGCTGAAGTCGCAGAGATGATGAAAGAAGAGCAGAACAATTAAATTCCGTGAAAAAGGGACCGGCATCAACGATGCCGGCCCCTTCATTTGTTATCGCTTTTCAGAAAGTTATTTCTCAATATTCAATAATTATCAGCTGATTTATTTTGCGTATTCAGATACGCGGCTCTCACGAATTACATTAACCTTTATCTGTCCCGGATACTGCATCTGATCCTCAATCTTCTTTGCAATATCTCTGGCGAGCAATACCATTTCAGAATCACTCACCTTCTCAGGGACAACCATTACACGCACTTCTCTTCCAGCTTGAATCGCAAAAGATTTATCGACGCCATCAAAGGAATTGGCGATATCTTCCAGATCTTTCAGTCTGTTTGTATATGTCTCAAGTGTCTCGCGCCTTGCTCCAGGTCTGGCTGCTGAAATAGCATCTGCGGCCTGAACAATGCATGCGATCAGTGACTGTGGCTCCACATCGCCGTGATGTGATTCTACAGCATTGACGACAATTGCCGGTTCTTTATACTTGCGGCAGAGATCAGCACCGATCTGTACATGAGATCCCTCGACCTCATGGTCGATTGATTTGCCAATATCGTGGAGAAGACCTGCACGCTTTGCCATACGGATGTCAACACCCACTTCACCGGCCAGCAGGCCAGACAGCTGTGCCACTTCAATAGAATGCTTTAAAGCATTCTGACCATAGCTGGTACGATATGTCATACGGCCAAGAAGTTTCACGAGTTCAGGATTGATACCGTGAACTCCGACTTCCTGCATCGCCGCTTCACCCTCTTCACGGATGTGGTTCTCTACCTCTTTTCTTGCCTTCTCAACGGTTTCCTCGATCCTGGCCGGATGGATACGTCCGTCCACGATCAGTTTTTCAAGTGCGATCCTTGCCACCTCACGGCGAACCGGATCAAACGAAGAAAGGACAACAGCTTCCGGAGTATCATCAATGATCAGGTCAACACCTGTTGCCTGCTCAAGAGCACGAATGTTACGCCCCTCGCGGCCGATGATCCTGCCCTTCATCTCCTCGCTCGGGAGCTCTACAACCGTGATCGTAGTCTCAGACACGTAGTCAACAGCGCACTTCTGAATCGCCGTCACTACATAGTCCTGAGCTTTCTTCTCTGCGTCATCCTTTGCTCTCTGGACGGCTTCCTTATACATCCTGGCTTCGTCGTCCTTAATATCACCTTCAACAGACTGTAAGAGAAAATCTTTCGCTTCTTCGGAGGTCATGCCGGAGATTCTCTCCAGCTCCTGTACGCGCTGGTTCTGTAATTCGTCGAGCTTACTTTCCTTTTTGCGTAACTCTGCTTCCTTTGCTGTGAGCTCGTTCTCGCGTTTATCGAGGGATTCTGATTTGCGGTCTACAGATTCCTCTTTCGAGAGAACACGTTTTTCATACTTTTGCAGCTCAGCGCGACGCTCGCGGTTTTCCTTCTCCTGTTCGTTTTTGAGCCTCAGATTTTCTTCCTTGGCTTCAACAAGAGCTTCACGCTTCTTTGACTCGGCAGTTTTCAGTGCCTCATCAATGATATTCCGCGCTTTTTCATCAGCGCTCGCAAGCTTTGCCTTGTCCTCAGCTTCTTTCTTGCTGATGGCATGTTTACTGGCAATGAGAGCTGTTAAAAGTATGGAGACAACCACAGCAATGACCGTGATAACCCAGTTCATCACAGGTTTACCTCCTTTTTGAAGTTGTCATTGTGCAATAACATTATTATTTTATACAAGTCAAAAAACTTTGTCAACGGAAACATCAGCAACATTAACAAAGGCAGTCGCGGTCTCCGCCGCTTCAGACTGCCTCGTCCTGAAACCGATGAATAGCCTTCCAGATCTCCGATGAACCGAAGCCTTTTCTCGCCAGAAATGCATAGGTTCTTCTGAGCTCCCTGTCGTCAAGCCGGTGCGGCTCTCCGTCCTTTTTCCTCACCAGGTTGTATATTATCTCAGACTCATCATAGGGATTTTCCTCAAAGGCTGTCTCTATGTTTTCTGCAGAAACGCCTTTGTTTTCCAATTCCCTCCTGATCATAGCCGCGCTTTTTTTCGGACGCATAGAAATAATATAGTTCTCTGCATACCTTTCATCATTGAGGTAACCGAATGAACTGCAGTATTCAATGGCATCTTCGACAGGTCCATCGGCAAATCCTTCCTTTATCAGGCGCTCTCTCATCTCTCTGACGGTCATCATATGGCAGAGAAGAAGCTTCATCGCCCGGGCCTCTGCCTTGCGCGAGGCGCGACCGCCGTCAGAATCCGGATTCTCTTCTTCTATTGCTCCCTGTTTATCTTCAAGACCCTGACTATCATTTTCTCCTTCAACAAAGGAGCCGGACTTTCCCTCACTGGAAAAGTCCGGCGCGATTCCGCGGTGGATATTCAGTCCCTCCAGGACAGACAGATCCGGCGGATCGTTGCGTTTATTCATCTTCTCCGTCCTTCTTCTCTTCGGGCTGCGCTTCTTCTGTTTCCTCTGCCTTCTGTGTCACAGGATTCAGCGGCAGGCCATAGGATTCACGTACTTTATTTTCAATTTCCGCCATGATATCGGGATTCGCTTCCAGATATGCCTTGGCATTTTCACGTCCCTGGCCGATCTTTGATCCGAGATAAGCAAACCACGCTCCGCTCTTCTGAACAATGCCGGCATTCGTCGCCAGGTCAAGAATATCGCCAGAGCGGGAAATGCCCTTGCCGAACATAATATCAAACTCAGCCTGTTTGAACGGCGGAGCCACCTTGTTCTTTACCACTTTTACGCGCGTGTGGTTTCCAATAACTTCGCCACCCTGCTTGAGAGATTCTGTTCTTCTCACGTCCAGACGCACCGAAGCATAAAACTTGAGAGCGCGGCCGCCGGTCGTTGTTTCCGGATTGCCGAACATAACTCCGACCTTTTCACGGAGCTGGTTGATGAAGACAACAACACAGTTTGTGCGGCTGATAGCTGCCGTCAGCTTCCGGCACGCCTGAGACATCATCCTTGCCTGAAGTCCGACATGTGAATCGCCCATCTCGCCGTCAATCTCCGCCTTCGGCACAAGCGCCGCTACAGAATCGACGATGATAATATCGACGGCTCCGGAGCGGACGAGAGTCTCTGTGATCTCCAGCGCCTGCTCACCGGAATCCGGCTGAGAAATATACAGATCATCAACATTTACTCCG
The DNA here is from genome assembly GCA_036453165.1 of Eubacteriales bacterium. Taxonomy (GTDB): domain Bacteria; phylum Bacillota; class Clostridia; order Lachnospirales; family Lachnospiraceae; genus Bilifractor. The sequence continues at coordinate 24,901 of JAZHVR010000006.1, forward strand.
ATGTTCTTTGCGTAAACGGGATCAAGGGCATGCTCAGCATCGATAAAGCCTGCGATACCGCCTCTCTTCTGTACCTCAGCCACCATATGAAGTGCTACCGTTGTCTTACCTGAAGACTCAGGTCCGTAAATCTCTACGATTCTTCCCCTCGGAATTCCTCCGACACCAAGCGCAATATCAAGGCTCAGAGAACCCGTGGGGATCGCCTCCACGCTCAGAGCATCCGACTGATCCCCGAGTCTCATAATCGCGCCCTTGCCGAATTGTTTCTGAATCTGGCCGACCGCCGCATCCAGAGCCCTCTGCTTATCTTCATTCACTGCCATACCGTCTATCTCCTCTTAAAATAATCGAACATTCGTTGTGAACATTCGTTCGTTTGCTTCTACTATACTACATTGCCACTTCGAACTTGTCAACACGAGAATTCATCTCATGAGCCATGCCAAGCTATCAGCTGAAAACACCGTACCATGAAACCCCGGGATATTTCAACCACGATTTACAGCTGTTTTTCCCACTCTCCGGCATCTCTTCCCAGCCCGCCACAAAGGGGGAAGAAATTGAGGAAAGGCTGTAATCTCGCGCATCAGATACTGACGTTTTAATGATAAAAAGCGCGCCGCAGATCATGCGGCACGCTCCAAAAACCTTATTAAATCTTGACCGTTCATCAGTAGCCGATCAGCCAGTCGTACAGCTGCTGATACTCCAGCGCCGACCTCTGCCAGGAGAAGTCCGCAGCCATTCCGCGGTCAATAATCTTGTTCCATTCTCTCTTTCTGTCATAGAAAATGCGTTCTACATACCGGATCGTTCCGAGCATCTCATGTGCATTATAATTCTTGAACGAAAATCCTGTTCCGGTACTCTCATACTCATTATAAGGCTCAACAGTATCCTTCAGTCCGCCCGTTTCACGTACGATCGGCACGGTTCCATAGCGCAGAGCCATGAGCTGCGACAGACCACACGGCTCAAAAAGCGACGGCATCAGGAACGCATCTGCTGACGCGTAGATCTTTTTCGAAAGCTGATTCGAATAATAAATATTTGCAGAAACCTTTTTGTCGTACTTCCACGCAAAATGGCGGAACATATTTTCGTACTTCGGATCTCCGGTACCGAGGACGACGAGCTGGACGGCGTCCTGGCAGATCTCATCCATCATATAGGCGATGAGGTCAAAGCCCTTCTGATCAGTCAGTCTTGAAACGATGCCGATCATCATGACCTTCGGATCCACTTCAAGTCCGAGCTCCTGCTGAAGAGCAAGTTTGTTCTTCACTTTCTCCTTGCGGAAATTGCGGGCGTTGTACTTCTGAACAATGTCATTATCCGTCTCCGGATTGTACACATTGTAATCGATACCATTAACAATACCTCTGAGGTCATGAGCACGCGCCCTCATGAGACCGTCAAGTCCCTCGCCGTAAAACGGCGTTTTTATCTCTTCCGCGTAAGTCTTGCTGACCGTTGTGATCGCATCTGCATAGACAAGTCCGCCCTTGAGATAGTTTCCGTCCCTGTCAAACTCCAGTTTATCCGGTGTGAAATAATAATCAGACAATCCGGTAATGCTCTTCATTGTCTGAATATCCCACACTCCCTGGAACTTCAGGTTGTGGATCGTCATGACACTCTTGATCCCTCTGTAAAATTCGCCGCCGGCAAAACGCTCGTGCAGATACACAGGGATGAGTCCCGTCTGCCAGTCATGGCAGTGGATAACATCAGGATGGAAATCGACGACAGGCAGTATCGAAAGGACTGCCTTTGAGAAGAAAGCAAACTTCTCGAGATCCCACGGCATTCCGGCGTAGATCTGATCCCCGGAAAAATGCTCTTCGTTGTCGATGAAGTAATAGGTAATACCCTCATACTCCATCTTGAAAACTCCTACGTACTGCTGTCTCCAGTTGAGATCCATGTAGAAGTTGGTGATATACTGCATCTGGTTTTTATACTTCTCATCGATCACCCGGTACTTCGGGATAACGACTCGGCAGTCAAAATAGCGCTTGTCAAAGCACTTCGGAAGTGAACCCACAACGTCAGCCAGTCCTCCGGTCTTGATGAACGGAACACACTCTGACGCTGCAAACAGAATATTTTTCATCTCAGTTTACCCTTTCTTCCACCTGTAAAGGTTTACCGTAGTAATAAAATTATTATAGCATAGATGATCCCGCCACAAAAGAGCCGGACCCGCATCAGGCGGGACCGGCTCCGTAGGATCGATCAGACGTTTGCGTGACTGTTGCGGATAGCTTCACGGACCGGAAGAATCATTGACGGCGATACGGAAAGCTCATCAACTCCCATCTGAAGGAACGTCTGAGTCAGTGTCGTATCTGCTCCGAGTTCTCCGCAGATGCCGACCCAGGCACCGCCTTTGTGTCCATTTTCGATCGTCATCTGAATCAGGCGGAGAATAGCCGGATGATGTGCCTGATAGAATGTATCAAGCTTATCATTCTGACGGTCCATTGCCAGCGTGTACTGTGTGAGATCGTTGGTTCCGATACTGAAGAAATCGACTTCCGGAGCCAGCTGATCTGTCATAATTGCCGCAGCAGGTGTCTCTACCATGATACCCTGCTCAATATCCTTCTTGTAAGGCACTCCTGCATCGTCAAGTTCTTTTCTGACCTCTTCGTTAATCACCTTGATCTGCTTGATCTCTTCGATCGAAGTAATCATCGGATACATGATCGCGATATTACCGAAAGCGCTCGCGCGATATAAAGCGCGGAGCTGAGCCTTAAAGATCTCAGGTCTGGTCAGGCAGATCCTGATAGCGCGGAAACCGAGAGCAGGATTGGCTTCAGCATCCAGGTGAAGATAATCAGCCTTCTTGTCAGCGCCGATATCAAGGGTACGGATGACGACTCTCTTGCCGGCCATTGTCTCTGCTACCTGTTTATATGCCTGGAACTGCTCTTCCTCTGAAGGAAGCTCGTCGCGTCCGATATAAAGGAACTCACTGCGGAAGAGGCCGATACCGCCTGCATCATTCTGCAGAACAGAAGCGAGATCCTTCGGTCCGCCGATGTTCGCATACAGGTTGATCTCCCGACCGTCGAGAGTAATATTCGGTTTGCCTTTGAGCTCCTGAAGCAGTCTTCTCTGTTCAAGCTCGGCATCGAGCTTCTTCTGCTCCTCAGCGAGCGTGCTTGCTTCAGGGTCCAGATAGAAGGTTCCGGTGAAGCCGTCGACGATCGCCATTTTTCCATCCCAGGACGGATCGACCGGAATATTGATCAGCGCCGGGATATTCATGGTTCTGGCAAGGATGGCCGTATGAGAATTGGACGATCCAAAGCGGGTGACAAATGCAAGCACCTTGTCCTTGTCAAGCTGTACTGTTTCAGAAGGCATGAGGTCATCTGCCGCAATAATGACAGGCTTGTCATACGACTGACTCTCTGTCTTACCCTGGAGTACGTTGACGACTCTTTCGGAGATATCTTTCATATCCGCTGAACGGGCCTTGAAATATTCGTCCTCCATCTCAGCGAACATCTTTGCAAAGTTCTCGCCAGTGACCGCTGTCGCGTACTCGGCGTTGATTCCCTGTGACTCAATCATGTTATGAATTGAATCATTGTAGTCATCATCCTGGAGAAGCATAGCGTGAACATTAAAAATTTCAGCATTCTCCTCGCCGACTTTTTTCACTGCATCATCATGCAGCTTTTCGAGATCAGCTATCGCCTTGTCTCTCGCCGCATCATAACGCGCGATTTCGGCCTCGACATTCTCAACCTTCTCGCGCTTTACGGGTTCTTCCTTTTTCCCGAAGATTGCGATCCTTCCGATAGCGACCCCCTTAAAAATCGATTTGCCGGTGTATTTAACTTCCATGATAAAAATCGCCTCCTTTTACAGATGATTCTTTATATAATGCTGAAGATATTCATCTGATCGCCCTGGAATGGCGGACATGTACCGCATTCGCAGGTATCGTCTTCATATCCCAGCAGGATATTTCTGCTTTTGGACAGAGAAAAGCAGTTTCAAGCGCAGGCGCATCCGGATCATAATCCGGGTAGAAACGCGATGTCATCACGTATTCTCCGCCATTTACATAGATCTCAATTATCGATGTATCGACAAGAATACGGAGATCATTGATCTGATCCGCTTTAAGCTTTCTCACTGTTCGTCCACAGCCTGCACTTTCTGACAATGTCAGGAAAAGGACACCTCCATTATACTTCAGCAGCACATCACTGCCAAATGCGATCGTCCACTTCTTTTCGCTCTCAGGAGCTGTAAATCGGATCTCAATATCGCCGGCTCCTCTGTCAAATGCAATTTTTCCCTCAGACTCAAAATTGGTGCGGTTCGTGCGCAGCTCATTGAGCTCTTCAACGGGTTTCTGACAGATGATGCCGTTCACCGCAGTGAGTTCACGCGGGACCGTCAGACAATTCTCCCAATAAGGATCGCATTCCGCCGTCGCATTCTTATATGGCGCGTCCGGCATGCCGACCCAGCCGATCAGAATACGTCTGTAGCTGTCATCGACGAATGTCTGCGGAGCATAAAAATCAAAGCCCATATCCCACTCGCGGAAATCATGGAGCTTCTGATCACTGCTCAGCTTTCCATCGACGCGCCAGTAACCAGATTCATAAATATTCTGATACCGGAATTCTTCTGACGGCACTCCCTGCGGGCAGATGCCAAGAAAAGTTTCTCCGTCCAGTTCGAAATAATCCGGGCACTCCCACATATAACCGAAACGGGTATCGGAATTCATCGTTTTCTCAAAATCCCATTTAAGGCCGTCTTTACTGGAATAAAGAAGCACTTCCCCGTAATCCGTTTCTGGCTTTTTATCCGGGCCGGCTACTCTCGCGCCGAGCACCATATAGTACTTTCCATCTTCCTTCCACACTTTTGGATCGCGCACATGGCAGGTACAGTTGTCCGGATAATCGGAATTCCGAAGCACCACCTGCTTCTTTCCAAAATTACCTTCCCTGTCCATTTCAACCAGGATCTCATTGGCCTGCCTGCCGCTGTACGTATAGTCATGATCCCCGGGTTCTTTGACATTCCCGGTATAATACAGACGCAGCTTGTCCTCCCCGTCATCCGGGAGAAGTGCAGAGCCAGAATAACATCCGTTATAGTCGTCGCGATCAACTGGCCAGAAGGGAACTCCCTCAAACTTCAGATGAAGCAGATCCGGTCCGGCATAGTGACCCCAGGTCCTGGCCTTGCGTCCGTCAGGACCCGGTTCGTTCGGGGAATACTGAAAGAACACGTGATAAATTCCGTCAAACTGGCAGAGTCCGTTTGGATCATTAAGCCAGCCCTCAGGGGGCATCAGATGATATTGTAAGCGCCAGTTGTTTTTGTCCATCAGATTTCCTCAGCCTTCCTTTTCTTTATTTAACTTCAATGACAAGATCGCCCGGTTTGACATCGCCGGAAGTCTTGACAGCATTTACCTCGCCGAAATCATCCGTGTTTGAAATGATAACAGGTGTCGTCGTCTTATATCCCGCCTTGTGGATCTCGTCCATATCAAACTCAAGGAGCAGGTCGCCCTTCTTGACCGTATCACCGGACTGTACATGTGCCGTGAAACCTTTTCCCTGAAGATTAACTGTGTCGATTCCTACATGAATAAGTACTTCCACACCGTCGTTGCTTGCAACAGCTACAGCGTGCTTCGTATCAAACATCATTTCTACAGTTCCGTCGAAAGGTGCAAAAACCTTTCCAACAGTCGGCTCAATAGCCATACCTTTGCCGAGAGCCTCGGCAGCAAATGTCGGATCCGCGACCTCAGAGGATGCCATTGCCTTTCCTTCAACAGGAGCATAAACCTGTTTTACAGTTCCATCAGAAGAAGCTTTTTCAGCATCCTCTGCTTTGTCTGCTTCAGCCGCAGGTGCCGGATTTTCTTCGACAGCCTTCGGCGCCGCAGGTTCAGGGTCCTTATATGTGATGAAGGAAACAATAAATGCAACAGCAAAAGAAACTGCCATAACAATAGCATACTGTGCCCAGTAACCCGTCGTGATCAGGAAACCGAAAAGACCTGTGATACCGTAAGCCGTAGCCTTGATACCGAACCAGGACGCAAGCATACCGCCGATAGCGCCGCCGCAGCATCCCGCGATGAACGGTGTGCGGTAACGGATGTTTACACCGAAAATAGCCGGCTCAGTAATGCCGAGGAATGCAGAAAGAGATGACGGCATTGCCAGTGATTTTGTCTTCTCACTCTTCGTCTTGAATGCAACGGCCATAGCAGCAGCACCCTGTCCTACGTTAGCTGCAGTTGCAACAGGCATCCAGATATTTGCCGGCGGATTCTCGCTGACCATCTGTGCCTCGATCATGTTGTACATATGGTGGAAACCTGCGACAACGGTGAATGCATAGAAGAAACCGATGAGCAGTCCGCCAATACCGAACGGCAGCTGAATCACTGTCGTAGCTGCTACAAGGATCCAGTCCTCAACAACTTTGAAGATCGGTCCGATAATCGTCATGGTAAGAAGACCGGTGACAAGAACAGTGACAAGCGGTGTAACAAAGAGATCAATGATCTCCGGCACATGCTTGTGGAGCCATTTCTCAAGATAGCTCATGAAAAGAATCGCAATGATGACCGGGATAACGTGGCCCTGATAACCGGTCTGCTGAATTGTGAGACCGAATACATGCCAGGTCGGGATCGTCTCGCCGGCCGTTTCCATGCTGGCGACGTTCCACGCGTTGACCAGATCAGGATGGATCATTACATAGCCGATAACAGCGGCGAGATAAGGGTTGCCGCCGAATTTCTTTGCAGCACTGATAGCGATGAGGATCGGCAGCATGGAGAGAGCCGCGCCTGCCATCAGGTTAATCAGGGAATAATAATCGCTCTCAGCCAGCGCCGGGAATGCCTGAGAAAGACCACCGAGAAGTCCATTCAGAAGTCCGGAAGCAACGATGGCCGGAATGATCGGAACGAATACATCGCCCAGCGTCTTGATCGCGCGGAAGAACGGATTCTGCTTCTGAGCAGCCGCTTCCTTGGCAGATTCCTTTGTTCCTGCCTCAACACCGGAAATAGCAATAAATTCATCAAACACCTTGTTTACAGTGCCGGTACCGAAGATGACCTGCAGCTGTCCTGATGCTTCAAAACATCCCTTAACGCCTTCAACATTCTCGACTGCCTCTTTATTGACCTTCGAGTTGTCCTTAATTACGAGACGGAGTCTCGTGGCACAGTGCGCTGCTGACGCCACATTATCAGCGCCACCAATATTATCAAGTACGCCCTGCGCAGCCTTTCTGTAATCAAGTGCCATTTTTCTTCCTCCTCAGGTATAAATGGTGCGTTATAGAATCGTACAAAACGACAAATCAAACAAATTCATTATATGAAATTAGGCAATTTTTGTAAATAACAACATCGTCTGCGAATTGAATAAAATTTCTCTGTAAATTTTATACAAAACGTCGCGGTTCAAAATGTGCTTTTTTGATTAATCTCGCGCAACATTCTAAAACCGCGACGGTAAACTGTATAATTACACTCTATTTTGTGAATCAGGACTGATTATTCAGTCATCTCTCAGCTGTTTCCGCAATTCCACGATCTTGTCTCTCACCTCAGCCGCCATCTCAAAATTGAGCTCGGCCGCTGCCGCCCGCATCTGCTTATCGAGCTTTTTGATGAGTTTTTCTATCTCAGATCTGGACATAGATTCCGGATCCTTTTCAAATCTCTTCTCATCTGCCGCCGCATCCTTCGAAATACTGATGAGATCGCTCACCTTCTTCTGGATCGTCTTCGGCGTGATGTGATGCTCCTCATTGTATTTCTGCTGGATCGCACGCCTGCGTTCTGTCTCGTCGATCGCGTGGCGCATAGAATCCGTGATCGTATCTGCATACATAATGACGTGACCGTCGACGTTGCGCGCTGCACGGCCGATCGTCTGGATAAGCGATGTCTCAGACCGCAGAAATCCCTCCTTGTCCGCATCGAGAATAGCTACAAGTGTGATCTCCGGAATATCCAGCCCCTCCCTCAGGAGGTTGATTCCGACAAGCACATCAAATTCATCAAGGCGCATATCCCGGATGATTTTTGCCCTCTCGAGCGCATCGATGTCACTGTGCAGATAATTGACTCTGATCCCTGCCTCTTTCATATATTTGGTCAGATCCTCGGCCATTCTCTTTGTCAGCGTAGTGACGAGCACCTTATGATGTTTTGCAGTCTCCTTGCGTATCTCACTGATCAGATCATCAATCTGTCCCTCGACCGGGCGGACAGATACCTCAGGATCAAGAAGTCCTGTCGGCCGGATCACCTGCTCGGCGCGCAGCATCTCGTGATTGGTCTCATACTCTCCCGGCGTCGCCGAGACAAAGAGGATCTGATCAATCTTCTGCTCGAATTCCTCGAATGAGAGCGGACGGTTGTCCAGCGCAGAAGGAAGGCGGAAGCCGTAATCCACAAGGGTTGTCTTTCTGGAACGGTCCCCCGCATACATGGCTCCTATCTGAGGGATCGTCCGGTGAGACTCATCGATCATAATGAGATAGTCATCAGGGAAGAAGTCCATGAGCGTGTACGGCGGTTCGCCCGGCTTTAATCCCGAAAGGTGCCGGCTGTAATTCTCAATGCCCGAGCACACGCCCGTTTCTCTCAGCATCTCTATATCGAAATTCGTCCTCTCCTCGATCCGCTGAGCCTCAAGCAGCTTTCCGTTTGCCTTAAAATAGGCTACCCTCTCATTTAATTCTTTTTCGATGTCATCACATGCTCTGTTGATCGTCTCCTGTGGCATGACATAATGTGAAGCCGGAGGAATAGAAACAAATTTCAGTTCCTTCTGTACTTCGCCGGTCAGAAGGTCGACCTGGCAGATCCTGTCGATCTCATCGCCAAAAAATTCCACGCGGATCGAAATGTCGCTCTCATTCGCCGGAACGATCTCGAGCACATCTCCGTGAACGCGGAATGTTCCGCGGTGAAAGTCGATCTCATTTCTTTCATACTGTATGCTGATAAGGTCCCGGATCACATCGTCCCTGTCTCTCACCTGTCCGGGACGAAGGGGAATGATCATCCTCTCATAATCCCGCGGGCTGCCGAGACCATAGATACAGGACACCGATGATACGACGATAACGTCTTTTCTCTCGATCAGAGAAGAGGTGGCTGAAAGCCTGAGCTTATCAATCTCCTCATTCCGGCTGGAATCTTTTTCGATGTATGTGTCCGATGAAGGAATATATGCCTCCGGCTGATAGTAATCGTAGTATGAGACAAAATACTCCACTGCGTTTTCCGGGAAAAATTCCTTAAATTCACTGTAGAGCTGTGCCGCCAGCGTTTTATTATGTGCGATCACGAGTGTGGGCTTCTGCATCCGCTCGATCACATTGGCCATGGTGAATGTCTTGCCCGAGCCTGTTACACCGAGAAGCGTCTCACACTGATTGCCCTCCTGAAATCCCCGGACAAGTTTGTCAATCGCCTGCGGCTGATCGCCGGTCGGCTGATAATCTGAATGTAGCTTAAATTTCATATCTGTCCTGTCTGTCAGTTTCTCAGCCGTCACTCTCCGAGCTGTCAACAGTCTCTGAGCTGTCGACAACCTCAGAGCTCTCAGCAGTATCCGAGCTGTCTGCGGCCTCCTCACTGACTATTTCAAATGCCTTGTTAAACTGAGCGTCCTCATCCGAATCCGCATCGTATTCCACTTCATAGTCCGGGGTGATCCCCACGCCGTTGATGTCGGTATGATTCGGTGTGTAGTACTTTGTCGTCGTCATCTTGACTGCACTCCCGTCGCTCAGCGTCCATGTGCTCTGTTCTATTCCCTTTCCGTACGTCTGCGTTCCGACGATAACGCCGACCCCGTTATCCTGCACAGCGCCGGCAAACATCTCGGAGGCACTGGCTGTGTTTCCATTTACAAGGAGGACCAGCGGGACATCGATGGGGGTTTCTCCTTCACAATCCCGTTCTTTCTCCTCGCCCTTATTATTTTCCTCATAGATGAGGACACCCTCCGGCATGAAAAGCTCCAGAGTGTCTATGCACGCGCTGACCAGGCCTCCACCGTTGTCGCGCAGGTCAATGATAAGCCCCTCCATCCCCTGATCCTGCAGGTCATCATAAACAGAAGAAAACTGTTCCGCCGTCAGACCGGTAAAGCTGGTGATCATGATATAGCCGATCTTCGAATCCTTCACCATGCCGCCGACAACGATCTGCGTATTTTCTATGTAATCCTTTTCAACGGAAAAATCGAGCTCTTCGCCATCTCTGTCAACAGTGAGGCTGACGGTGTCCGAATCACTGTCCTGGATCAGCGACTTCACCTCTGAAGTCGAAAGATCCTCCGTCGATTCCCCGTCGATAGACGTGATGAGGTCATTCACCTTCAGCCCGGCCTTATCTGCCGGACCGTCCTCAGTGACATCCTCGACGAGCACATAACCCGTCTCATCATCCATCGTGAAGCTGATGCCGATCCCCTTCATTTTGCCTGCCTGCGACATCTTGATACTGTCGATTTCATCTTTGGTGTAATAGGCGGCGTATTCATCGCCCAGAGATGACATGAGCCCGCTATACATACCGTCGGTCATGTCTTCTCCATCAACATCTTCCAGATAGTCAGATTTGACAAGGGCGACGATCTCAAAAAGCTTTTTCAGCGAACCTGCGCTCAGAGGATCATCGGTCGATCCGATATACGGAACCGCCAGATATATGATGACTCCACAGACCAGAACAACGAGGGTCACAATGATCCCCACAAAAAAAGAAAAAAGGCTGAATTTTCCGGACTTTTTCCCTTTAATCCCGATCGTCCCGGCCGGCTGATTTTCACCGCCGGTCTCTGTCCCGACAATCTCAGTCGTCTGTTTCCCACTGTCGGCACCGTCTGTGAGACTCTGCGTCTCTCTGCTCTCCTCTGAAGAAGGTTTCTCATTCATTTCCATATTTTCACGTCTCCAAACAAAGAACGGGAAATCTGTTCATAGTCAGAAATTCCCGGTAATTCTGACAATCACATTACCGCATACGCCTCATAGATGCAATTGAGAGCTGACTTATGAGTAAAAAAGCCACTGCACAACCTTGTGCAGCGGCCTCATTCTCATAATTATCAGGTCACACATTTAAATGTTTGTGAATAGCGATGAGTGAACCAATCAGAGCGATACCGACGCCAAGGATCAGGCTCACAGGAAGCAGGAACTTGAAAACTGCATTGACCGGAAGAAGTCCTGTCATGAAGTTGCTGAGCACACTGAACTTTCCTATCATATATGTGATCGCTGAATTATATACAAAATAAAGGATCACCAGCGGGATTGCCGCGCCGATCAGTCCGAGAAGAATACCTTCAAGAATAAACGGCAGACGCACGAAAGCATTTGTCGCACCGATCAGCTTCATGATCCCGATTTCTTCCTTACGCACATTGATTCCGGTCGTGACAGTCGTACTGATCAGGAAAACCGAAATGATCAGCAGGATCAGGATGATAGCTACTGAAACGGTTGCGACCAGACTGTTCATCGAAGACAACGTCGAAGAAGCCTGCTGGCTCTGATTAACCTGGCGGACGCCTTCCAGTCCTTCAATATAGCTTACCAGTTCATCCTGCATCTCAATGCTCTTCGGATAAACCTCAAAATGGGAAGAATTGGCAAGCGGGTTGTCATTATTATTTTCCCAACCCTGAGCGGCATCCTCATGGCCTGCGAAATATCTCGCGGAAAAATCAGCCCATGTCTCATCAGCAGATACATAGCGGATCTCTTCGACCAGATCCGTTCTCTCAACGATTCCGGATCCTATCGCATCGATCTCCGACTGAGTGATATCTTCATCGAATAGCACAGTTATTCCGACGTTGGTCTCGACGGTCCTGATAATATAAGTGAAATTCAGGATAACCGAAAAGAAAATACCAAAAAGAAAAATGCACGCGGACATTGTCGCGATTGAAGCGATCGAGAACATCCTGTTTCTTCCGATGTTCTTGATTCCCTGGCCCGCGTTATAGATCACACTTCTAATCTTCAACGTAGCCACCTTCTTTCACGTCGCTCACGATCGCGCCCTTGCGGAGACGGATCACACGTTTATGCATTTTATTGACGATCTCGCGGTTATGTGTAACAACAACAACCGTCGTACCACGGGTATTGATCTCGTCAAGAAGCTCCATAATCTCCTCGGAGTTCTTCGGATCCAGGTTTCCGGTAGGCTCATCGGCAAGGAGAACCTTTGGACGGTTGACAAGCGCTCTCGCAAGTGCGACACGCTGCTGTTCACCACCGGACAGCTCTTTCGGATACGAGCGGTACTTTGTAGCAAGTCCGACCAGCGTCAGTACCTCCGGAACGCGGCGCTTGATAACCCGCACGGGTTTCTCTATAACCCTCTGCGCAAAAGCGACATTCTCATATACGTTCCTGTCAGTCAGCAGACGGAAGTCCTGGAACACCACGCCGACACCGCGGCGATACTTGGCGATCTGACCGCTTCTCAGTTTGTTCAGATTCTGATCATTAATAGTAATAGTCCCCTTCGTCGGGTTCAGTTCCTTCAGCATCAGTTCGATCATGGTTGTTTTTCCAGATCCACTGTCACCTACGATGAACACGAACTCGCCGTCATTGATCGACAGGGACACATTATCTATTGCGGGCGGTGCGCCCTTTTCATAGATCTTCGTAACGTGTTCGAATGTGATCATATACTCCTCCCATAGTATCCGGATCAGGCCGCTGTCCGGTCTCCCGCGCCAGTCAAGCTCCCCTTGCTGTTGCGACGCAGATAAATCAGGATCAATAATCGACCTTTTCCATATATTTCATGTACTTAACCACCATGAGCGCAATCTTGAACGTGATGGCGTCCTCAAATACGCGGAGGTCAAGGCCAGTACTCTTCTGAAGTTTATCCAGACGGTAAACAAGTGTATTCCGATGGATATAAAGCTGTCTCGAAGTCTCAGAGACATTGAGATTGTTCTCAAAGAACTTATTGATAGTGGTCAATGTCTCCTCGTCAAAATCGTCCGGCGATTTATCGTGGAAGATTTCTTTGATAAACATCTTGCACAGCGGGATCGGCAGCTGATAGATCAGCCGTCCGATGCCAAGTTTGCTGTAAGCGATGACATTTTTCTCTTCATAAAAAATCTTACCGACATCCAGAGCCATCCGCGCCTCCTTATATGAGCGCGATACCTCCTTCAGCTCAGACACAATAGTCCCGTATGCGATATTGACTCTGCTCTCAGAATCACGATGAATCACATCCTGCAGATAAAGAGCGTAAGCCTCTGCCGCGTGATAATCGTCATCCTGCTCGAGTTCCTTCACGATAATAATGCTCTTCTCATCGATCGCGGTGATAAAATCACCGTTCTTGGAAGCGACAATATTCTTCAGGTCCTCAAGATACTCCTGATGATCGCCTTCGTGGGCCGGCTCGAGAATATAAACCACTCTCCTCGCCTCCGGCTCAATATGAAGCTTCTTTGCGCGGTTGTAGATATCGACAAGAAGCAGGTTATCAAGCAGAAGATTCTTGATAAAGTTATCCTTATCAAAGCGCTCCTTATAAGCAGTGAGAAGACTCTGAAGCTGGAACGTAGCCATCTTGCCGATGACAAGGTTCTCATCCCCGGGGCCTCGGTCCATAAGGATGTACTCGAGATGGTGCTCATCATACACTTTGTAAAAGTGTTCTCCACGGATCGTCTGAGAATCCGCCTGGCTCTGAGCAAAATTGACAAGGTCAGGATTGTTCACGCTGATATCCGAAGCAGTAGAAGCCAGCAGCTTTCCCTTGGCGCTGTAAATTCCAAAGTCAAGCTTTGTAATATGCGCCAGGCCATCAATGGTACTCTGCAAGATCTGATTCGAAATCATATTTTTACCCTCTTTACATCATTTTTCCTTCATAGCTGTGTCTCCGGCACACCCTACAACCGGAAGATATTTCCATATTAATACAATTTGCACAAAATGTGAAGACTTTTTTGTGGATAATTGAGTATATTTTATGTCTTCCGGTGTTCAGTCAAAAATGATGTAACGCCGGTAGTGTAACACTTTCGTAATAATCTTGCAACTATTACAGATTATGTATAATGTTTACACCTCGAAAAGCATATCACCGTACGAAGGCATCGGCCAGTACGTCTTATCCACGATCTGCTCCAGATCATCTACCGGGCGGCGCAGAGCAGACATTGCAGGGCAGATCACATCGTGATAGTAACGCGCCTGCTTCTCTCCCTCTTCCATGTGCGATGCCCCTTCATCGAGCCCGGTAAGGACCTTCAGGGCATCCTTCGCTTCTTTCAGAAGCCTCTGTGTTTCGCTGAGAAGCTCTGTCTGAACGGACACGTCTTCAATTCCGGCCTGACGGATCGAGTTGATGCTGTCTGCGAGATCTCTTGCAAAACGGATCACGGAAGGAATGATCCGCTTATTGGCAATATTGATCATCGCCTTTGCCTCGATATTGATCGTCTTGGAATAATTCTCATATTTGATCTCAGCTCTGGATTCAAGCTCAGCGCGGGTAAATACATGGTACTTCTCGAACATATTGACCGATTTATCGCTGATAAGCTCGGGAATAGCGTCCACCATACATTTGATGTTGGGAAGTCCGCGCTTCTCTGCTTCTTTCTCCCATGCCTCTGAGTAGCCGTTTCCATTAAAAATGATCCTGCGATGCTCGCGGAAATTCTTCGCAGTCAGTTCACGCACTGCCTCGTCAAAATTATCTGCCTTTTCAAGAATCGTACTGGCCTCATCAAACGCCTCTCCGACAATGGTATTCAGAACGACGTTGGGCTCAGCTATAGAATCCTGCGAACCGACCATACGGAATTCAAACTTATTTCCTGTAAAAGCAAACGGCGACGTTCTGTTTCTGTCCGTCACATCCTTATACAGGTCAGGAAGGCTTGAAACACCGGTCGAAAGCTTTGATTTTTCCTTCGAGCTCGTCGCCGCACCCTTGCTGACGAGCTGATTGACAATATCATCGAGCTGCTCTCCGAGGAAGATCGAAAGGATTGCCGGCGGCGCCTCATTGGCCCCGAGACGATGGTCATTTCCCGGATCTGCGGCTGACTCACGGAGAAGGCCCGCATGTTCGTCAACAGCTTTTACGATGCAGGAAAGGATCAGCAGGAACTGAGGATTCTCGTGTGGCTCTTTTCCGGGATTCAGAAGGTTGATCCCGTCGTCCGTTGAAAGGGACCAGTTATTATGCTTCCCGGAACCATTCACGCCATTAAACGGCTTTTCATGGAGAAGACATTTAAGCCCATGCTTTCTCGCAACTCTCTTCAGCGTCTGCATGACAAGCTGGTTATCGTCTGTAGCTATATTGGCTTCTGAGTAGATGACGGCGAGCTCGTGCTGTCCCGGAGCAACTTCGTTGTGCTCTGTCTTTGCAGTAACTCCCATGCGCCAGAGCTCCATATCTACATCCTTCATAAATGCTGCGACACGCGGCTGGATGATCCCGTAATAATGGTCATCAAGCTCCTGCCCCTTGGCAGGCATCGTGCCGAACAGCGTTCTGCCGCTGTAGATCAGATCCTTGCGCTGCAGATACTTCTGCTCGTCAATGATAAAATATTCCTGTTCAGCTCCGACACAGGGGTATACGCGCTTTGACGTGGTATTTCCGAAAAGACGGATCAGTCGAAGACTTTCGCGGTTAATCGTCTCCATTGACCGGAGAAGCGGCGTCTTCTGATCAAGCGCCTCGCCGCCGTATGAACAGAAAGCAGTCGGAATGCAGAGCACGGCGCCTCCTGCGTCGCGTCTTACAAATGCAGGGGACGTGCAGTCCCAGGCTGTATATCCTCTCGCCTCAAACGTCGCGCGAAGGCCGCCTGACGGGAAGGAAGATCCATCAGCCTCTCCTTTGATCAGCTCTTTGCCAGAGAAGGTCATCAGCGTTTTCCCACTCTCCAGTGGAGCGGAAATAAATGAATCATGCTTTTCTGCTGTAAGACCATTAAGCGGCTGGAACCAGTGCGTGTAATGTGTAGCACCCTTCTCGATTGCCCATTCCTTCATCTCGTTCGCGATAATATCCGCTGTTGCAAGATCCAGGTCGCCGCCTTCGTTAATAACTTTTTTCAGTTTTGCGTACGCTTTTGCAGGCAGTCTCTGCCGCATCGTCTCATCGTCGAATACCAGCTCCCCGAAAATATCAGCAGGATTTACATTCTCAGCCATGGACACACTCCTATTCTTTGATAATAGCAAGTTCAATAAGAAACCCGGTAAAAAATAACCGGACTCATAAATTATATACTACATTATAAGTATGTCAACGAATTTACTGAGACTTCGAGTCCGACGCAAAAAAGAAAAGGCATCTGCAGAAACCTGCAGATGCCTCATCGACTGAATTTTCAGATTCAGGCTTTTCCGTCAGAACCGAAAAGTTTGATCTTCTCGGCAACTTTGTCCTTGATTGCCTGTGTTCCAGGTGCAAGAACCTTTCTCGGGTCATAGCCTTTACCCTGCTTATCCTTGCCCTCTTCGATATATTTGCGGGTAGCAGCAGAGAATACGAGCTGGCACTCAGTGTTGACATTGATCTTGGAAACACCGAGAGAAACAGCCTTTCTTACCTGGTCATCCGGGATGCCCGTGCCGCCGTGAAGAACAAGCGGCAGATCACCAGTCTTAGCCTTGATAGCTGCAAGTGTCTCGAAAGAGAGGCCCTTCCAGTCTGCCGGATAAATTCCGTGAATGTTGCCGATACCTGCAGCGAGGAAATCAACGCCGAGATCAGCGATCTTCTTGCACTCGTCAGGATCTGCGCACTCACCAGCAGCAGTTACACCGTCCTCAGTACCGCCGATAGCGCCTACCTCAGCCTCGATAGAAAGGCCAAGTCCGTGAGCTACATGTACGAGCTCTGTCGTCTTTGCGTAGTTCTCTTCGAAAGGAAGATGAGAACCATCAAACATGATAGATGAGAATCCGGCCTTAATGCACTGATAGCAATGCTCATACTGGCCATGATCCAGATGGATTGCAACCGGAACCGTGATTCCGAGAGATGCGTCCATAGCTCTGACCATTGCAGCGACAACTCCGAAGCCGCCCATATACTTACCTGCTCCGGCAGATACTCCAAGAATTACCGGTGCTTTCATCTCCTGTGCTGTCTCCAGGATAGCCTTTGTCCACTCCAGGTTATTGATGTTGAACTGGCCTACGCCGTAATGTCCGGCCTCTGCTGCTTTCAGCATCTCTGTTGCATTAACAATCATTTAAGAAGTCCTCCCGTATTTTGTTATAAAATGTATCAGGATACTAGCTGTTTCCAACAGCTATTGTACATTATATACTATCCGGCGTTTAATTTACAAGCCTTTACAGGTCAATTTTACGTCACGATTCAGACATTGTCAGAAAATTTGATCCTGAAAACCCTGAGGGGGAAATTCTGTCTTGTGAAAAGCGCCTTTTTATTCAGGGTTTACCAGCTTGACGGGTTTGCGCCGGTTGAGGAAGAGGTTCAGAGCCTTGGTGTGGCACTGAATTGTCACGCTCCTCAGCGTGTCTCCGTACTCACCGTCAAGTGTCCAGGCGATATCATCCTGCGCCTCGATCACGATCCTGTGGCCCTTCAGCTTATCTACCATGGTGCACTGCTGAATATCTGTCGTCAGTTCCGCGATAACCCTGTTGATCTCAATCGGGTTCGTCGGCGTGCGGACCATCGTGACCTCAAACAGACCGTCATTCATATCGACATTGCTTCCGGTGATATTTTTCATACCTCCGACAAGTCTGCTGTTTGTGATCACCCCGACTGCATAATTCCCCTCCGTTTTTTTTCCGTCCACGTCAATGATCAGATGATAGCACGGGATATTGAGGACCTGCTTTCCCGCTTCAAGAAGATAAGCAAAATGTCCCAGTGTATTTTTCAGGTTCTGATTCGTCTCATAAGAGACGTTTGTGAACATTCCGAAAGCGGCGACGTAGGAAAAAAACTTCTGTCCGAACTGACCCACATCACACTGGTAAATATCCCCTACGACGATATCCTTCGCTGCTTCCACAGGATTCATGGGAATAGAAAGGCTCTTTGCGAAATCATTTGTGCTTCCTGACGGGATATAGCCGAGCTTTACATCCGGACACGTCCTCATGGTACCGTTTAATACCTCATCAAGAGTTCCGTCACCTCCGCCGCAGACAATTGCATCGACATATTTTCCATATGTTTCTACGACCTGGGTCGCGTCGCCGACGGATTGTGTGGGATGAGCCAGGACATCATATCCGCCACGTGTAAAGATGTCTATAATCTCGGGAATACTGATCCGTATCGTACCCCGCCCGGACTTCTGATTATAAATAAAAAGAAGCTTCTTATGCATCGTAATCCTCCCTGCGTCATCATGGCCTTCAGCTTTTCAATAAAGGTCATGTAGAGTAAAATAATTCAAGGTCGATGTGGAGCCCCCTCAAACGTCATCGATAAATTTTACATACCAATAACATATCACAAATAGAAGGCAAAGAGAAGAATATGAAAGAAAATGAATCCACTGAACACGGTCTCGTAGTCGTCACAGGAGCCTCCCGTGGGATCGGAAGGGCTTCTGTCCGGGCATTTGCCCGAAGGAAAAATCCAGTCCTTGCGGTGGCGCGCACGGAATCCTGCCTGCAGACTCTTCATGATGAAACCGGATGCTATATACTCGCGGGCGATATCAGAAATGAAGACTTCGCTGACGCGATTTTTACAAAAGCAGAACAGATCATGATCTCGCTCGGCACACGGGAAAAACCAGCGCCACTGACCGCGCTTGTAAACAATGCCGGCATCGCACATATCGGCCTGCTTCAGGACATGAAGCTCAGTGAGTGGAACGACGTGATCAGCACAAATCTCACGGCTGCGTTTCTCACCTGCAGAAGGGCAATCCCGATATTTCTTCATCAGGGGAAAGGTTCGATTGTGAATGTATCATCCGTATGGGGAAATGTCGGCGCTTCATGTGAGACGGCATATTCTGCCTCAAAGGGCGGGATCAACGCTTTCACAAAGGCCCTCGCAAAAGAACTGGCGCCCAGCAATATCCGTGTAAACGCTGCAGCCTTTGGTGTGATCGACACGGAAATGAACGGTTTCCTCAGCGCTGAGGAACGGGCTGAGCTTGAAGATGAGATCGGAATGGGCCGTTTCGGCAGACCGGAGGAGGCAGCGGAGCTTATCGTCGACCTCGCTCTCAATCACCCATATCTGACCGGCCAGATCATTACGATGGATGGAGCATGGCAGTAAAAGCGAAAGAGCTGCTGCATAGATACTATGCAGCAGCTCCAAAAAACTCTATATCATCCCGCTCATACGAGCTCGAGGATAACCTCCATCGCACCGTCGCCCTTGCGCTGGCCGATCTTGATGATTCTTGTATAACCACCATTGCGGTCTGCATACTTCGGAGCGATCTCGTCAAACATCTTCTGAGGAAGATCAACCTTCTTTGTATTTTTCTTCCTTCCGGCGCCTTCCTTCGGCACCTCAGTGATCGGATAGAATACCTTCAGCATCTGACGGCGTGCGTGAAGTCTGGAAGGATTGTCCTTCTTGATCTCCTTATCAACGTCATCAAATACGGTGACCTTCTTACCGTCAACAACCTCTTTCACGCGCTTGCCATCGGCATCCTTGCGCGGAACCTTTGTCTTGATGGTAACTGTCTCATAGTTATCCTTCTCGCGAACAGCAAGAGCGATAAGGCTCTCAGCAATCTTCTTGACCTCTTTTGCTCTGGTTTCCGTTGTGCGGATTTTTCCATAGTAAAGAAGATCTGTTACCTGCTGTCTGAGAAGAGCTTTTCTCTGAGAAGAAGTTTTTCCGAGTTTTCTGTATTTAGCCATGATTTTTCTCCTTAATTGTTGTGGAACGAACCGCACGCATCATCGGTCTTACTGCAGTCCGCCGCTGCCCACAGGACATTTGTCTTAAGGGAATCCTGCATCTTTGGACTTACAGATTCCCCGTTAAATTCCTACGTGTGCTTTCACACATGAATCTCTGTTTACTGATCACTCTCACTCGGTGCCAGAGAAAGTCCGAGCTCATTGAGCTTTGCAAGAACCTCTTCGAGAGACTTACGTCCGAGGTTACGAACCTTCATCATATCCTCTGAAGTCTTGCTGCACAGCTCTGCGACTGTATTGATACCGGCGCGCTTCAGGCAGTTGTACGAACGGACAGAGAGCTCAAGCTCGTCGATGTTCATCTCAAGAACCTTGTCCTTTTTGTTCTCAACCGGATCCTGAATAACCGGTACATTCTTTGCCGTCTCAGAGAGATCAATGAATAATTTCAGATGTTCACTGAGAACCTTAGCCGCAAGGCTCACTGCCTCGTCAGGTCCAAGTGTGCCATTTGTATATACATCCAGTGTCAGCTTATCAAAATCGGTAACCTGACCGACACGTGTGTTCTCAACGGTCATATTGACACGCTCAACCGGTGTATAGATGGCATCGACTGCGATGACACCAATCGGCATATCATCTGTCTTGGAACGGTCTGCGCCCACATAGCCGCGTCCGTTCGTGATCGTAAGCTCCATGTAGAGCTTGCAGTCCGGGCCGCCGTTCAGATGAGCGATGACCTGACCAGGGTTCATGATCTCGATATCCTGATCAACCTGAATATCAGCCGCGCGCACAACGCCCTCACCCTCGTATTCAATGTATCCGACCTTCGGCTCATTGGATGAGCTGTTGTTCTTGATGGCGAGACTCTTGAGATTCATCACGATCTCAGTGACGTCTTCCTTTACACCCGGAATGGAGCTGAACTCGTGAAGCACGCCTTCAATCTTCACCTGGCTTACAGCAGCTCCTGGAAGAGATGAAAGCATGATTCTGCGAAGGCTGTTTCCAAGTGTCGTTCCATAACCACGTTCGAGCGGCTCAACGACAAACCTTCCAAATTTCTTATCTTCGGAGATCTCCTCGATCTCGATTTTAGGTTTGTTAAAATCTAACACCTGCGTTCCTCCTTATGTGATAGAGCAAAATGTCATCCAGCTGATCCAACCGGCTGCTCCGTCTCCAGCGCGCAAAAGCGGCGGAAAACGCCGCTCTGCAAATACGCGGAAAGGAGTTCGCCTTATTACTTGGAATAGAGCTCGACGATGCTCATATCATCAACCGGAACATCGATCTGATCACGGGTCGGCACAGATTTAACAGTGCCCTTCAGCGCTTCAGGATCTGCATCCAGCCATTCCGGAACAGTGCGTCCGTTTGTCGCATCTGCGATATCTTTCATGCGCTGAGTGTTCTTCTTGCTCTCTTTGATCTCGATCACATCGCCTGCCTTAACGGAGTAGGAAGGAATATTGACAACCTTGCCGTTAACAGTTACGAACTTGTGATCAACCATCTGTCTTGCTTCTTTTCTTGTTCTTGCAAAAGAAAGACGGAAAAGAACATTGTCAAGACGGAGCTCAAGCAGAGCCATCAGATTCTCACCTGTCTGGCCTTTCATGCGGTCTGCCTTCGCATAGTAGTTGCGGAAAGGCTTCTCAAGAACGCCATAGATGAATTTTGCTTTCTGTTTCTCACGCAGCTGTGTACCATACTCAGAAATTTTACGACGATTATTGCGCAGCTGACGTTTAGACTTTTTATCAATACCCAGATATGCCGGCTCAAGGCCCAGGGATCTGCATCTCTTGAGCACCGGTGTTCTGTCTACTGCCATTTTCTACCTCCTAATGATTAAACTCTTCTACGTTTCGGCGGACGGCATCCGTTATGCGGAACCGGCGTAACATCACAGATACTTGTAACCTGAAGACCTGCAGCTGCGAGTGCACGAATGGCAGCCTCACGTCCTGAACCAGGTCCCTTTACAAATACGTCGACGCTCTTGAGGCCATGTACCAGAGCAGCCTTTGTAGCTGTCTCTGCCGCCATCTGAGCTGCATAAGGAGTAGATTTCCTTGAACCTTTAAATCCCAGGCCACCGGCACTAGCCCATGACAGCGCGTTGCCCTCTGTATCAGTCAGAGTGACAATCGTGTTGTTGAAGGATGCCTGAATATGCGCCTGACCACGTTCAACGTTTTTCTTTACACGACGTTTTGTCGCTTTTGTAGATGCTTTTGGCATAATAAAAACTAACCTACCTTTTCCTTAATAAAATATCTTCCTGTAAATTACTTCTTCTTGTTAGCGACAGTTCTCCTCGGACCCTTGCATGTTCTTGCATTGGTCTTTGTCTTCTGTCCGTGACACGGAAGACCCATTCTGTGACGTCTTCCACGATAGCAGTTAATCTCCTCGAGGCGTTTGATGTTCATAGCAGTCTCACGTCTCAGATCACCTTCGACGGTAACATCAAGTGCTTCAAGAGCATCAGCGATCTTCTTAACTTCATCGTCGGTCAGATCCCTTACACGGGTATCCGGATTAACTCCGGCCTTGTCCAGGATCTTGTTGGAAGTTGTTCTTCCAATTCCGTAGATATAGGTGAGACCTATCTCTACTCTCTTGTCTCTTGGTAAATCTACACCAGCTATACGAGCCATGTGTAATCCTCCTTTGTTTCTGATCCGTCTTTGAATCTTACGGATCTGTCAATAATACCAGCTTAAATGGGATGTCGGTATGAACCATCCAGCTGTCCTGACGACAGACAGCCTTTCTTTTCTATTCCAGCCAAGAACAGAAAAGTTTTAAGTAATATTATAAGAGGTATTTCCCCGACGCAGCCTGTCAGGTTAACATTATAATATTGCCCTTGGCATAAGCAGCGCCCTGGTCAATAAAAATCAACCCTGAACCTGTTTATGCTTCGGATTCTCACAAATGATACGGACTTTGCCTTTTCTTCTGATAACCTTGCACTTGTCGCACATCGGTTTAACTGAAGATCTTACCTTCATGAGTATCCTCCTTTCTTCAAAGCACAACGTCTTGAAAGCTATGTATATCCTGCATATTCCTTAATCACGGTGGGTTGGTCCGTCAAAAGGAGCGCAGAGACACAAATAGCATTGTATCACTGCGCTCCTTTGCATGCAAGAAAAATTTTTATTTATTTTACTTATTTCTCCAGACGATCCTGCCTTTGTCCAGGTCGTACGGCGAGAGCTCAAGGGACACCTTATCGCCCGGAAGGATACGAATATAATTCATCCGCAGCTTACCGCTGATATGGGCAAGCACAACATGTCCATTCTGAAGCTTCACTTTAAACATAGCATTAGGAAGCTTCTCAAGAACGACTCCCTCCACTTCGATCGCATCACCTTTCGACATCTGAATCCTCCTGAAAAATAATAAATAATAATCGATTACAGCCACAACTGACCGAAAAAAAGCATACAACATTTACCTGTCATACACTGACCGGCACTTACATCGAATATTTATAATAAAAAATCCGGCGTTTGTCAATATGCTGCGCTCATCTCTAAATGAAAATTGTCAGAAAGCCGGATCACTGAACCTCCGGATGACGTCTCTTCTCTTCATTCGTCATTGTGAGAACTTCTGGTTTTGCTTCCGTAATCAGGATCGTGTTCTCATAGTGTGCAGCGAGAGAATGATCTGCCGTGACAACACCCCAGCCATCATCCTGCCACTCGACATCCCGTTTACCCGCTGTGATCATTGGTTCTACAGCCAGTGCCATACCCGGTTCAAGGAGAATGCCCGGTTCGTTCTGCCTGAAATTCATGATCATCGGATCCTCATGCATAGACGAACCGATCCCATGTCCACAGAGTTCTCTGACAACCCCAAAACCATTTTCCTCAGCATAATCACCGATCGCAGCAGAAACATCATTCAGATGATTTCCGGCAACTGCAAATTTCATTCCTTCAAAAAAGGATTGTTCGGTCACGTCAATCAGTCTCTCGGCATCACCGCTGATCCTTCCGACTGCATATGTCCTCGCCGCATCTGAATGAAACCCATCATAGATCAGACCGGCATCAATACTGATGATATCCCCTTCCTTAAGGACGGTATTTCCATCCGGGATTCCATGCACGACCTGGTCGTTCAGAGACGTGCATATAGATGCCGGATAACCTTCATAATTAAAGAAATTAGGGACGCCTCCCAGGGACCGGATAATTCGGTCTGCCTCTCTGTTGAGATCCCAGGTCGTAACTCCGGGCTTTATCATCTTACTCAGTTCTTCGAAAACTATCTTCAGCCTGTTATTTGATTCGCGCATCAGGTTCAGTTCATATGGTGTTTTTGGTCTGACAATCAATACTATCTCTCCTCATCTTCTGCTATATCAGCACCTTGTGAACAAAATCGGCAATACCCGATATCCGAGAAGGGACACTGGCCTGCAGTGTCCCTTCTCTCCTGTTAACATATTAAATATCAGCCGAGTATCGCAGTGATATCTGCGAACACCTTATCAATATCCTGCGTTCCGTCGACAGAATGCATAACGCCTTCTTTGCTGTAATAATCGATCAGCGGCTGAGTCTGTGCATGATAAACCTCTAATCTCTTCTGAACAGTCTCAGGCTTGTCATCATCGCGGAGAACGAGTTTGGATCCGCAGTTATCACAGATTCCTTCAACCTTCGGCGGCTTGAATTCGGTGTGATAAGTTGCACCGCACTTCAGGCATGCGCGGCGGCCGGCCATGCGCTTCACAATGTTCTCATCCGGAACCTCGACATCGATCGCGAAGTCGACCTTCTCTCCGCGCTCCTCAAGAGCCTTCTTGAGAGCTTCAGCCTGAGGGATCGTTCTCGGGAATCCATCAAGTACGTAACCATTTGCCGCATCTGGCTGTGAAATCCTGTCAACGACCAGATCGCAGGTAAGTTCATCAGGAACAAGTGCCCCCTGATCCATGTACTGTTTTGCTTTCTTGCCAAGCTCCGTGCCATTCTTGATATTCGCGCGGAAAATATCACCGGTGGAAATATGCGGGATATTGTACTTTGCGCAGATTTTTTCAGCCTGCGTTCCCTTGCCAGCTCCCGGTGCGCCGAGCATGATGATCTTCATAATAATTACTCCTCCTTTAATAACAATATTATCGCTACACTCATAACAGACATGCTGACTTAACTCACATGTCCTTTTCATTTTAAGCTGTCGCCCATAACGCGTCAAGGACGCTGATATAGTTTGACATAAAAGAAGGCCATCGCCATAAGGCGACAGCCTTCAGAACTGCATATGAAATTATTCCGACAGGAATCCTTTGTAGTTTCTTACCAGCATCATTGAATCGATCTGTGTCAGTGTCTCAAGGATAACCGACGCGATAATGATCAGCGACGTACCACCGAATGAGACGTCCGCGTTAAACAGTCCGTTGAAAATATAAGGGATGACGCAGACGATAATCAGTCCCACAGCACCGATGAAAATGATGTATTTCAGAACGGTATTAAGGTAATCCTCAGTGGCCTTGCCCGGACGAATGCCAGGAATGAAACCGCCCTGCTTCCTCAGGTTATCTGAAACCTCAATCGGGTTGAATGTGATAGAGGTGTAAAAATAAGCGAAGAAAACAACGAGCGCCACATAAATGATCAGGCCAAGAGTCGGGAACCAGTCAGCTGTATCAAACCAGTTGCTGGGACTCAGCATATTGATGATCTTTGCTCCCCAGCCGGTTGGCGTCTTTCCGATAAAAGCAACGATAATGCCCGGGAAGGACATGATTGAAGTTGCGAAAATAATCGGGATAACACCGCCAGTATTGACCTTCAGCGGAATATTTGATGAATTTCCACCCATCAGTCTTCTGCCGACCATCTTCTGAGAATACTGAACCGGAATTCTTCTCTCTGCACCATTAAGGATTAGCGTAAGGACCGTAATACCGATAATGATTGCAAAGATAACTACCCACGCGACGGCTGCTCTGGCAATTGTTTTACCCTGTACGAAGTTCTCATACAGAGTGATCATATCCTGAGGAATTCTGGACAGAATATTGATGAGGAGGACAATGGAAATACCATTGCCCACACCCTTTTCATTGATCTGTTCACCGAGCCACATCAGGAAACAGGAACCCGCCGTAAGGCTGGCGACAACCGCGATGACATTAATTACATTCATATCAATGAGAAGCTGATTGCCAAAGCCAATGCACATGGCAATACTCTCAAAAACAGAAAGGCCGACATTAAGCCATCTGGTGATTGTGTTCAGCTTCTTTCTTCCCTCTTCGCCGTCCCTCGACATCTCCTCGAGTTTCGGAAAAGCGATCGTGAGAAGCTGTACAATAATGGATCCTGTGATATACGGAGTAATGCTGAGAGCGAGAATAGAGAAATTCTCAAAACCGCCTCCAGTAAATGCATTCAGGAATGTGAATGCATCACTAGCAGAATTGCTGCTGAAGTAGTTGTTGAAGAAATCCGTGTCCACACCCGGAACCGGAATCTGAGACATCAGCCTGATAATCACGAGACAAAACAGAAGATAATAAAGTCTTCGTCTTATTTCCTTGATTCTGAATGCGTCACGTAAGCCCTTGAACATTAGATCACCTCAACAGTTCCACCTGCAGCTTCGATTTTCTCCTTTGCGCCAGCACTTACTGCTGAAACCTTAACTGTAAGCTTTTTGGTAAGATCGCCATTTCCGAGAATCTTTACTCCATCGCGAGGATTGGAAACAATTCCTGCCTCGACGAGTGAAGCGGTCGTAACTTCGCTGCCGTCTTCAAAACGGTTCAGCTCGCTTACATTGATACCTACAATATTCTTAGAATTTCTGCAGGTAAATCCTCTCTTCGGAAGACGTCTGTAAAGTGGCATCTGACCACCTTCAAATCCGGGACGTGGTGCTCCGGAACGTGCTCTCTGACCCTTGTGTCCGAAGCCAGCGGTCTTTCCATTTCCTGAACCATGACCACGGCCTCTGCGGAAATTGCTGTTATGTCTGGAGCCTTCCGCCGGGCTTAAATTAGATAAGTCCATCTCGTACCTCCTTTTACTCTTCAACCTTCAGCAGATAACCGACCTCACGGATGATTCCGCGGGTAGCTTCGTTATCCGGAAGCTCTACAGAGTGATGCAGTTTTCTGAGTCCGATGCCCTCTACGATCTTTCTGTGTTTCGGAACGCATCCGATCGTTGAACGCACTAATGTGACCTTAATCTTCTTATCTGCCATTGTTCAACTCCTCCTTATCCCAGAATCTCGTCTACCGATTTTCCGCGAAGTCTTGCGATCTCTTCCGGAGTCTTCAGGGCTCTGAGGCCCTCAATGGTAGCAAGAACAACGTTCTGCTTATTATTGGAGCCAAGGCATTTGGTACGGATATTCTGAATTCCGGCAAGCTCTACAACTGCACGCGCCGTACCGCCGGCGATGATACCAGTTCCTTCAGGGGCCTTCTTGAGGAGAACCTCAGCACTGCCATACTTGCCAATATAATCATGAGCAATACTCTTGTTCTCATCCATAGCAACAGATACAAGATGCTTCATGGCATCCTCTCTGCCCTTGCGGATAGCTTCAGGAATCTCGACAGCTTTTCCAAGTCCGGCGCCAACATGTCCGTTGCGGTCGCCTACAACTACGAGTGCGGTGAAACGAGATGTACGTCCGCCTTTTACAGTCTTGGAAACTCTTTTGATGGAAACGACATTGTCCTCCAGCTCAAGCTGGCTGGCATCGATAATTTCATGTCTCATGTATGTACTCCCTCCTTAGAATTCCAGGCCTGCTTCTCTTGCACCTTCTGCAAGAGCCTGCACTTTGCCGTGATAGATATAGCCTCCGCGGTCAAATACAACTTCTTTGATGCCTGCCTCGACAGCTTTCTTGCCGATGACAGTGCCGACGCATTTTGCCGCTTCAACATTATCTGTGTACTCGAGGGAATCTTTTACGTCTTTATCAAGCGTGGAAGCCGATACAAGCGTCTTTCCCGTAGAATCATCAATAATCTGCGCATAAATATTCTTGTTGCTTCTGAAAACGGAAAGACGAGGTCTCTCTGCAGTGCCTGCAAGATGATTGCGCATTCTGTAATGCTTTTTCTGGCGTATTTCAGCCCTGGATGCTTTGCTAATCATATTTTATACTCTCCTCCCGTTATTTCTTACCGGTCTTGCCCTCTTTACGTCTGATGATCTCATAATCGTACTTGATACCCTTTCCCTTATAAGGTTCCGGCGGTCTCTTTCCTCTGATCTCAGCCGCATACTGGCCAACCTGCTCTTTAGAAATTCCTGAAACAATGATCTTGTTCTCTTCAACCTTTGTCTCGATACCTTCAGGATCTTCCATCTCAACCGGATGAGAGTAACCAAGAGTCAGGACAAGCTTCTTGCCCTGCTTGGCTGCACGATAACCAACACCATTGATCTCAAGGGTCTTGGTGAATCCCTGATTAGCGCCGATTACCATATTGTTAATAAGGCTTCTGGTAAGTCCATGAAGAGCCTTGTTTTTCTTCAGATCGTTCGGTCTGGTAACGATTACCTGATTATCCTTTACCTCGATTCCCATCTCAGCCGGCATCTGGCGCTCAATCGTGCCCTTGGAACCCTTGACCGAAACAACGTTTCCGGGTTTTACTTCAACCTCAACACCTGCCGGGATCGGTACAGGCAGTCTGCCAATTCGTGACATTTAATAATTCCTCCGTTAACTTAGATTTTCGGGGAACTCAGCGAGTTCCCTGTTTTCAGTGAGCGTGGGGTAGCTGATCATTACCACACGTATGCAAGAACTTCTCCGCCGACCTGAAGCTTTCTGGCTTCCTTATCGGTGATAACGCCCTGGTTCGTAGAAAGGATGGCAATGCCAAGTCCGCCGAGAACCTTAGGCAGTTCATCCTTGTTGACATAGACACGAAGACCAGGTTTGGAGATTCTCTTCAGACCAGTGATGATCTTCTCGTTCTTGTCAGCGCCATACTTAAGAAGAATACGGATATCCTTCTCTGCGCCGTTGTCAACAAGATCATATTTCTCAATATATCCCTCATTTACAAGAATATCAGCGATGGCAAGTTTCATTTTTGAAGCCGGAACATCAACTGTGTCATGCTTTGCAGCATTCGCATTACGGATTCTTGTAAGCATATCTGCGATCGGATCGCTCATTGACATGATAATATTCCTCCTTTCCTTACCAGCTTGCTTTTCTTACACCGGGGATCTCGCCTTTATATGCCAGCTCACGGAAGCAGATACGGCAGATACCGTATTTCTTCAGAACGGCATGCGGACGTCCGCAGATTCTGCAGCGGGTATAGGCTCTGGTGGAATATTTAGGTTTACGCTGCTGTTTAATTTTCATTGACGTTTTAGCCATGAATTTTTATTCCTCCCAATTACTTTGCAAAAGGCATACCGAACTGAGCAAGCAGCTCACGTGCCTCTTCATCTGTTTTCGCTGTTGTGACAAAAATAATATCCATGCCTCTTACCTTGTCGATCTTGTCGTAATCGATCTCAGGGAAGATCAGCTGCTCCTTGATTCCAAGAGCATAATTTCCTCTGCCATCGAAAGCATTCGGATTTACACCGCGGAAGTCACGTACACGGGGAAGCGCGAGGTTGATCAGACGATCAGCAAACTCATACATGCGCTCGCCGCGAAGCGTAACTTTGCATCCGATCGGCATACCCTCACGGATCTTGAAGTTTGCAACAGATTTCTTTGCTTTTGTAATAATGGGCTTCTGACCGGAGATCTTCTCCAGATCAGAAACTGCGGAATCGAGGACTTTGGCATTCTCCTTAGCCTCGCCTACTCCCATGTTGATGACGATCTTTGCCAGCTTCGGCACTTCCATCGGGTTCTTATAATCGAACTTCTTGGTAAGGGCATCAACGATGGTATTGTCATATAACTCTTTATATCTGCTCATCAAAAATGCCTCCTATCAGTCGATGACTTCGCCGGTCTTCTTTGCATACCGGACCTTCTTGTCTCCGTCGAACTTGTATCCGATACGTGTCACCTGACCGTCCTTCAGATACATAACATTGGAAATGTCAAGCGGAGCTTCCTTGTTAACGATGCCGCCCTGCTGATTAGCAGCATTCGGCTTTACGCTTTTGGTTACCATGTTGACGCCCTCAACAAGAACCTTATGGTTCTTGGCATCAACACGGAGTACCTTGCCCTCTTTGTCTTTATCTTTGCCGGCGATTACACGGACGGTATCGCCTTTTTTAATCTTAACTGACATTACACGTCCTCCCTTATAATACTTCCGGAGCAAGAGAAATGATCTTCATGAACTTCTTGTCTCTCAGCTCACGGGCTACCGGTCCAAAAATACGGGTTCCCTTAGGGTTATTATCATCCTGGATGATGACTGCTGCGTTCTCGTCAAATTTGATGTAGGAGCCGTCCTTACGATGTACGCCTTTTACAGTACGTACGACAACGGCCTTAACAACATCGCCTTTCTTTACAACGCCGCCTGGTGTGGCGTCTTTAACGGCAGCAACAATTACATCCCCGATATTTGCATATCTTCTGGTTGAACCGCCCATAACACGGATGCAAAGGATTTCTTTCGCACCGGTGTTATCAGCAACTTTAAGTCTTGTTTCCTGCTGTACCATTGTGGTTCCTCCTTTTGCGTCCTGTGATTACTTTGCTCTCTCAATGATCTGGACAAGTCTCCATCTCTTATCTTTGGACAGCGGTCTTGTCTCCATTACACGAACGGTGTCGCCTTCTCTGCACTCATTGTTCTCATCATGAGCTTTAAGCTTGTAGGTCTTCTTTACGATCTTGTGATAAAGCGGATCTGCTACGTGGTCCTCGATCGCAACGGTGATAGTCTTGTCCATCTTGTTGCTTACGACCTTGCCGACACGCGTCTTTCTCAAATTACGTTCTTCCACGATCTGTCTCCTTTCAGTCGTTTACGGATAAGCCCGGAATCAGTCAGCTGACTTCGCGTTCTCGGCCATAACGGTGGAGATTCTCGCGATGTTTCTGCGAACCTCGCGGATACGCGCCGTGTTGTCAAGCTGGTTCGTTGCGTTCTGGAATCTCAGGTTGAAAAGTTCCTTCTTTGCAGCTGTAAGCTCCTCAGAAAGTTCTACATTTGATTTAGCTCTGAGGTCTTCTGTGTATTTTTTACTCTTCACTTGAATCACCGCCTTCTGCTTTATCGCGGGCAATGATCTTGCAGGTGCACGGAAGTTTGTGCATAGCAAGACGAAGCGCCTCTTTTGCATCCTCATCGGTTACTCCGCCGATTTCGAAAAGAACGCGTCCCGGTTTAACTACTGCAACCCAATACTCTACAGAGCCTTTTCCTGAACCCATTCGGGTCTCAGCCGGCTGTGCGGTAACAGGCTTATCAGGGAAAATCTTGATCCAGACTTTGCCGCCACGTTTCACGTAACGTGTCATGGCAACACGGGCTGCCTCGATCTGGTTGGACTTGATCCAGCAGGGCTCGGTAGCCACAAGGCCGTAATCACCATAAGTAACGGTATTGCCCTTCAGGGCTTTTCCTCTCATGGAACCACGGAACTGTTTTCTGTGTTTAACTCTCTTAGGCATTAACATAGTTACTTTTCACTCCCTTCCCTGTTCTTCTTGGTCGGAAGTACCTCGCCGTTGTAGATCCAGCACTTTACGCCGACCTTGCCGTACTGTGTATCAGCTTCAGCAAAACCATAGTCGATATCAGCGCGGAGGGTCTGCAGCGGAATGGTTCCGTCACTGTAGAACTCTTTGCGGGCCATATCAGCACCGCCGATACGTCCAGAAACACTTGTTTTGATTCCCTTGGCGCCGGCACGCATGGTTCTCTGCATAGCAGACTTCATAGCACGACGATAGGAAACACGATTCTCAAGCTGAAGAGCAATATTCTCAGCGACAAGCTGAGCATCGCGGTCAGGTCTTCTGACCTCCTTGATATCAACGACAAGCTTCTTGTCGGTGAACTTCTTCAGCTCCTTTTTAAGCTTTTCAATCTCAGAACCGCCCTTGCCGATGACAAGACCCGGTTTTGCAGTGAAGATCGTGATTTTTACACGATCGGATGCTCTCTCGATTTCGATATTTGAAATACCGGACGTATACAGTCTCTTCTTAAGGAATTTACGGATCTGATAATCCTCAGCAAGGTTATCAGCGAAATCCTTCTCTGCATACCAGTTAGAGTTCCAGTCTTTGATAACACCGACTCTTAAACCGACCGGATTAACTTTCTGTCCCATGCTTCTCCTCCTTACCTTTCATCCAGAACAACAGAAATATGGCTGAGCTGATGCTCAATTCTGTACGCACGGCCCTGAGCCCTCGGATGAATTCTCTTCAGCGTGCCAGCTCTGTTTGCATAGCACTCAGCTACATAAAGGTTGCTTCTGGAAAGTCCGTTATTGTTTTCTGCGTTAGCAACTGCGGACTCCAGGATTTTCTTAATGACAGATGAAGCATATCTCGGACTGTATGTAAGAATTCCAAGAGCGGTTTCTACATCCTTTCCGCGGATCGCATCAAGTACGTAGCAGGCCTTCTGTACGCTTACTCTGGCATAAGAGAGCTTAGCGGACGGTCTGTTGTCTCTATTCTCATTTCTCTCACGTTTAATCTGGCTTCTATGTCCTTTAGCCATAATGAATAACCTCCTTTCGCTCTACCAGTCTTTACTGAACGCCGGTCTTCTTTTCGTCTTTGCCATGTCCTCTGAAGGTTCTGGTCTGAACGAACTCACCGAGTTTATGTCCGACCATGTCCTCTGTGATATAAACCGGAACATGCTTTCTTCCATCGTGTACTGCGATGGTCAGGCCTACAAAGTTCGGGTAAATGGTAGAACGGCGGGACCATGTCTTAATGACCGTCTTGTCTCCGGACGCAACGGCTGCATCAACTTTCTTTAATAAGCTCTCATCGGCAAACGGGCCTTTTTTTAATGAACGAGCCATCGTTTATCCTCCTTATAACGTCTTGCCGTTTCTGCGGCGAACAATCATTTTATTAGATGCCTTCTTATGTTTCCTTGTCTTCAGACCCATAGCAGGTTTGCCCCAAGGTGTGCAGGGTCCTGGACGTCCGACAGGCGCTTTGCCTTCGCCACCGCCGTGCGGATGGTCGTTCGGGTTCATAACGGAACCACGGACGGTAGGACGGATACCCATATGACGGGTTCTTCCTGCTTTACCGATATTGACAAGGTTATGATCGCCATTTCCGACAACTCCGATGGATGCGCGGCAATCGATCGGGATCATGCGCATCTCTCCGGACGGAAGACGGAGGGTAGCATATTTGCCTTCCTTAGCCATAAGCTGTGCAGCAGCTCCTGCAGAACGTACGAGCTGGCCGCCTTTGCCTTTGTGAAGCTCAATGTTATAGACCATAGTACCGATCGGTACGTTCTCAAGCGGCATGCAGTTGCCAGGACGAACCTCGGCGCTGGCTCCGTTCATAACCTTCATTCCGACCTTCAGGCCTTCCGGTGCAAGGATGTAAGCCTTCTCGCCATCTGCGTAGCAGATCAGAGCGATATTTGCGGTGCGGTTCGGGTCATACTCGATAGCCTTTACAATTGCCGGGATATCATCTTTATAACGCTTGAAATCGATGATCCTGTATTTTCTTCTGTTTCCGCCGCCGTGATGTCTGACGGTGATTTTACCCTGGTTATTACGTCCTGCGCTCTTTTTGAGTGAGACAGTGAGGGATTTTTCCGGAGTCGTCTTGGTGATCTCGGCGAAATCAGAACCCGTCATATGTCTTCTGGACGGTGTATATGGGTTATATGACTTGATTCCCATTACGGTAAATCTCCTTTCGATGTTTGGTATCGCGCGTCTCCGCGCTTAAGCTGAGAGATCAGAGTCCCTCAAAAATCTCGATGTCCTTGCTGTCCTCGGTAAGTGTTACAACAGCCTTCTTCGTAGCTGCTGTCTTGCCAAAGGTGTAGCCGCGGCGCTTTGTCTTTCCATCGTAGTTTACGGTGTTGACTTTAGCGACCTTTACGCCGTCGAACATCTTCTCAACTGCTTCCTTGATCATGGACTTATTTGCATCCGGGTGAACAAGAAAAGTATATTTTTTGTCGCCCATCATACCCATGCTCTTCTCGGTGATGACCGGGCGGATGATCACGTCATAATACTGGATAGATGCCATTATGCGTACACCTCCTCAATCGTCTCTACGCTGCTCTTTGTAGCGATGACTGTATTATATTTCAGAAGGTCATATACGTTGATTGTCTCAGGAGAAGCAGTTTCAACTCCCTCAAGGTTTCTAGCTGAAAGAACTGCATTGTCGCTGTCCTTTCCAACAATAACCAGAGCGTTGTCAACCTTCAGTGCATCAAGAACTGCCTTCATGTCCTTTGTCTTCGGAGCTTCAAACTTCAGCTCGTCAAGAACAAGGAACTTGTTGTCCTGAACCTTACTCGTCAGAACAGACTTCAGAGCGGCTCTCTTCTCCTTCTTGTTCATCTTGAAGGAGTAATCACGCGGTACAGGTGCGAATACGACGCCGCCGTGTGTCCACTGTGCAGCACGCGTTGAACCCTGACGTGCATGACCAGTGCCCTTCTGTCTCCACGGCTTCTTTCCGCCGCCGCTTACTTCAGAGCGGGTCTTTGCCTTCTGCGTTCCCTGACGGTTGTTAGCGAGCTGCTGAACAACTGCCTGATGAACGAGATTTTCTTTGATCTCTACGCCAAAAATCGCGTCGGACAGGTCCATTGTTCCGACTTCCTGGCCTTCCATATTGTAAACAGATACACTTGCCATCTGTAAGTCCTCCTTTCCCGTCCGAATCAGGCCTTGACGGTTTCTCTGATCGTGATAAGGGACTTCTTCGGTCCCGGAACAGAGCCCTTGACAAGAATCAGATTGTTATCAGCATCAACTTTGACGATCTCAAGATTCTGAACGGTGGCCTTCACATGGCCCATATGTCCAGGCATATGCTTGCCCGGGAATACTCTTGACGGGTCGGAGCAGGAACCGTTTGAACCGGCATGACGATGATATTTAGAACCATGGGCCATCGGTCCTCTGGACTGTCCATGTCTGCGGATAGCGCCCTGGAAACCTTTTCCCTTTGTGATCGCAGTTGCGTCAACATGGTCGCCGTCAGCAAAGATATCAGCCTTGATCTCCTGCTTTACCTGATAATCCTCAGCGTTCTCAAAACGGAACTCTCTCAGATATCTCTTATAAGGAACCTCTGCCTTATCGAACTGGCCCTTGCGGGGCTTGTTCACAAGTTTCTCGCGGATGTCGCCATAACCAACCTGTACAGCGGAATATCCGTCGTTCTCCACGGTCTTTACCTGTGTTACTACACAAGGACCAGCCTGAAGAACAGTTACCGGAATGGCATTGCCATTCTCGTCGAAAATCTGAGTCATTCCGACTTTTGTTGCTAAAATCGCTTTCTTCATTTGTTCCTCCTACAGCGGAGCACTTATCTGTGCTCATGTGTCCTTTTCAGCGGAGCTGCACATGCATGCGCTCTTGAAAAGCTTCTTAATAGATAGATACGTTGCAGACCCCGAATCACTTGGTCTTCATTTTGATGTCGACGTAAACGCCGGCAGGCATTTCCAGACGGGACAGTGCATCAACTGTCTTCTGCGTCGGGCTCATGATGTCGATCAGTCTCTTGTGAGTTCTCTGCTCGAACTGCTCACGGGAGTCTTTGTACTTATGTACCGCACGAAGGATCGTGATGACCTCTTTCTTCGTGGGAAGCGGTACCGGGCCGCTGACTACCGCACCTGTCTTCTTGACAGTGTCGATGATTTTTGCTGCAGATGCATCAACGAGCTGATGATCGTAAGCCTTCAGTGTGATTCTCATTACCTGTTGAGCCATAAAAAAAGTCGCCTCCTTATTCGCACTTTTTTCAGCACGGCGGTGGTGACTGTACACATGTCCGTGTGTGTCGCTTCTGCCTGGGCAGCAGCAGCTTCATACACGCTGTTTCCACATGATTGTGGACCTTAAATTGTACAGTGACGTTTCGCCTGTATCTTGACTAGACATTTGCTCCCCTGAAGTTACCAGCCGTGGGAATAGCTGCAATCTCCGGGATCATCGCTTTTAGTCACAACGTGTTCATTATAAGCACACAGAATATATTTTGCAAGAATTTTTTTCGAAAATTTTGTGAAAATTGTTAATTGTTAAAGTCTCTCGAGAGCACGGCACCCTCTGTTCTCAACACGCTCACGCTCGTCCTCGCAGTAGCGGTGGTAATCTCATCCTTCGCTAAAGCTCGGATTCGCTAACCACCGACTGCTGTGGATGGTATTCGAACAGAGGGTGCTGTGTGCCCGAGAGATATGCGAAAACCCGTCCGAACCGAACAGCAAAAATCCGGGGTGGGTGCCCCGGATTTTTTAAGAAACGATTTTTACAGGCTGTCGCTGTAATCGACGAGTGTGACGCCTGTGCTCTTGTCTTCCTCTACTGTCGGATCAAGTCCCGCTGAATAAGCCTTGGAAAGAATTTCATCGGCGGTGCGGACAGGCATTGCCAGCTCGATCTCCCCGTTCTCATTGACGCTCGGCTCGTTCGGATCTTCTTCAACAAGGTTCTCGATCTTTGCCGCTGCGTTCTCATTGACAACCTCCGTAGGGATCTCCTCAGTGCGGTTAAGCGGCTGAGAATCAAGTGCTGCCTCAAGAGCTGCCTGAACATCTGTGAGATTCTGCGTACTTACATTCTCACTATCCTGTTCCACGGCCTCGTCGAATTTATCGACGTCGCTTTCTGATCCAGAGAGCTCCGTCATACCGTCATCGGCATCCTCATAATCCTCATCCTCAGCATCTTCATCTTCGCTGTCTGAGCTCTCCTGTTTCTTCTTTTTGTTATTCTTCTTTTTATTATGTGACTTCTTCTTGTTGTCGCTGTCCTTGCCGGAATCCTTTGCCTTTTTCTTCTCCGCGAGGTCATTGTAGAAGTCATCCTCGTCTTCGTCCTCATCCTCATCATAATCTTCTTCATCCTCATCATGGTTGCTGATAAGTGAAGCGACGATAAGAGAGACGATGATATAGGCGACGAGAACGGCGAGGATAATAAGTCCCTTCGTCGATCCGATGGCAATCTTAAAATATCCAACATACGGAATGACGTAGAGGACTTCCAGATAATTATCGGAAAGTTTATAAGTTGTCTCCTCTCCGCCTTCTACATCAACTGTGCCTGCAGCCGGATCATAGCTCGTTACGGTATAGACGCTGACGGAATCATCGGTAGCATCCAGGATCCTGTCGTCCTTCTGTACCGTCGTCGTCTCATTTTCCTGCGAAATAACAAGTGAACCGACATCTACATTCCCGAGCATTGAAGTGCTGACAGCTGTTGTCCTGTAACCGATAAGCTCCGGCACATACGTAATCACAGCCAGGGCTACCAGCAGTGCAATCAGGATTCCATCTATTATTCTGAGTGTTCTCGACATTCCAGATCCTCCCCTGTTGTACTCTTTTTTCGCATCCCGATAAAAAATGATGCTATTTCTGAATCACATAAAAATATGATATTTCTTCAACGACATACAGTGCGATTATAAACCATGCCCGTCGCTATTGCAAGAATCCTGAATTGAAGTTTTCACATGGCACTTTTCCACAATAGATGCTACAATAGCGCCGTATGACCTCGCAGAGAGGTCAATGAAAGGAAGACACCCATGGACCCACGCATAAAGAAAATTGAAGACCTGTCACTCAACGCATGGCCGTCGCACCAGATTGAAATATATGACGGATGGCTCCTCCGGTTTTCATATTTTTACACACACCGGACAAACTGCGTAGAACAGCTGGGTTTTTCAACCATTCCCGTCAATGAAAAAATCCGATATGTGGAAGACGCGTACCGGCGCTGGGGAACTCCTTCTATATTTAAGATATCTCCGCTGATCAGTCTGTCATTCGACCAGCTGCTTGAAAAACGCGGCTATCAGATTGAGCATCGGAACTACAATATGCTTCTCAACATTCCTGGAGCACCGGCTTCCGTCGGCCCGGCAGGAAACACTTGGGGGAATGGCCAGAAGAGTCCCTCTGACTCTCCGGCTTTTCCGAAGGTCTCATGGACAAATACAGAAAATCTGTTTTCTGAACCCGGACAGGAGAATGTGCGCTTCGAAGTGAGCCACTTCATCCCTACCGGGTGGATTGATGCGCTGTTCTCTCTGAAAGGTACAACAAATGTTATGCACAGGAAAGTAGTCCCATCCATGTACCAGGCTATACCCAAAGAGACCATCTGCATCGCCGTCCGCGATGAAAGCAAGAAGATCATAGGGACAGGGCTCGGAATTCTCGACAGGGACTATATCGGTGTCTATGCGATCCATGTACATCCCGATTACCGCAGACATCACCTGGCGCGCAGAATCGTCCGCACCATCATTGAAGAGGGGCGGCGCCGCGGCGCGCGCAAGGCATATCTGCAGGTCGTTGCGGACAACCAGCCTGCAATACGTCTCTATGAATCTCTCGGTTTCCGGAAACTGTATACAGATTATTTTCGTGTACTTCGCAATATCTGAGGCGGCACTTATTCCTCTTCCAGCTCCGGACCCCCGATAAAATCATTGATCTGTTCCACCATTGTGTCGACGTATTCATCGTCAAAGCCGTGCACCCTGCACGCATCTTCAAGAGACTCATTGACAGCGGCACCACAGAAGAGGCACGTCATTCCATGAGCCGCAAGAATGTTGGAGATCATCGGATCAATCTGAAGGATCTCAGTTACCGTCATATTTTTATTGATCTTAGTCATAAATGTATCCCCTCTACAGAAAACGCCGGTGCGGAAACCGCATCGGCGTCTTTGATAATTCCTTTACTTCAGCTCATCAGCCCTGGCTGATAGCGCCGGTCGGGCAAGCGCCTTCGCATGCGCCGCAATCTACGCATGTATCAGCATCTACAACATACTTGCCGTCTCCCTGAGAGATAGCTCCAACCGGGCAGGCATCAGCACAGCTGCCGCAAGATACGCAATCATCAGAAATTACATGTGCCATTTTAAAAGTCCCTCCTTAATAAAATATACAAATCTGTAGCAGCAGGGGAACTTTCTCCGCCTGCGCTCCTCTCATAATACTCTATCCGCCCTGTGAAAACAAGCTAAAAATAGAATTAGATTTCAGGCCCGCTGATCGATCGTTTCAAACTTTGTATAATCAGGCAGCCACGCCAGATTGACGGTTCCGATCGGGCCGTTACGCTGCTTGGCGATAATGATCTCGCAGACGCCTTTATTCTCTGAATCCTTATTATAATAGTCGTCTCTGTAAAGGAACATAACGACGTCGGCATCCTGTTCGATAGCTCCGGACTCACGCAGATCCGAGAGCATCGGACGATGGTTCGGTCTGCTCTCAACCGCACGGCTGAGCTGAGACAGAGCGACGACCGGAACATTCAGTTCACGCGCCAGCCCCTTCAGGGAACGCGATATCTCTGAGATCTCCTGCTGCCGCGAATCTGTGCTGCGTGTACCGCTCGCAGTCATCAGCTGGAGATAGTCGATGATGACACAGTCCAGCCCCTCTTTCAGCTGGAACTGCCTGCATTTTGTCCGCATCTCACGGACAGAGATTCCGGGGGTATCATCGATCATCAGGTGTGATTTTCCGATAATATCTGCACTCTCGACGACCTTCTCCCACTCTTCCGCATTCAGCGTACCGTTCCTGATCGACTGAGAATTGACGTGCGACTCCATGGCAAAAAGCCGGTTGATCAGCTGCTGCCGGCTCATCTCGAGACTGAATATAGCCACATGATAATCCTTCCGGAAACACATGTTTTCAGCGATATTCAGGGCAAATGCCGTTTTTCCCATGGAAGGTCTCGCGGCGATGAGGATCAGATCTGATCTCTGAAATCCAGAGGTATTGTAATCGATGTCTCTGAAACCCGTCGGTATTCCGGTCATGTGACCGGCAGTCGCGGACGCCTTCATTATCGTGTCAAGAGCGGCGAGCACAGAGTCGTTAATAGGTACATAATCGTCTGAATTCCCAGCCTGAAAGACCTTGAACATCCTTTTTTCGGAATCATCCAGGATCTCCTCTACCGGGCGGTTCGCCTGATAGCACTCATTGGAGACCTCTTCCGAAGCGTGGATCAGGCGTCGCAGCGTCGCCTTCTCAGAGACGATTTTCGCATAATTCTTGATATTGGCCGAGGTCGGAACATATCTGGCAAGCTGGCTGACATAAGCCATATCAGATATCTCCGGCGGCGCCGCCTTCTCGCGGAGGCGGTCCTGCACCGTCACAGGGTCGACATTGCGATGCTCGTTGGCGAGCTCGGCCATGGTTTCAAAAAGAAGTGCGTACTGCTTCTCGTAAAAATCATCCGGCGTCAGCATCTCCGTGGCAACAGAGACAGCGTCCTCAGAGATCAGCATAGAACCGATAACGCATTTCTCAGCCTCTTCGCTGTGAGGAAGTATTCTCTTTAACGATGATTCATCCATCGCCATATTGATTTCAGCTCCTGTAAAAATCTGCAGTTATTTTTCTTCTGTCACAACGACACTGAGATCAGCGCTCACCTGAGGATGAAGCTTTACAGCCACTTTTGTCGTTCCGAGCTCTTTGATCGGACCATCCATCACAATTTTTTTCTTGTCGATTTCAAGGCCGAGCTGACTCTTCGCAGCGTCGGCGATCTCCTTAGCCGATACAGAACCGAAGGTCTTTCCGTTTTCGCCCGTCTTAATTGAGAGCTGAACCTTTGACTTCTCAATCTGTGCCTTGAGCTGCTTTGCCTTTTCAAGATTCTCCTTAGCCAGCTTCTCTGCATGCTGCTGTGACAGCTTCAGAGAATTGAGATTGGCCGGCGTCGCCTCCACACCCTTTTTCTGAGGGATGAGGGCGTTGCGGGCATATCCCGGGCTGACCTCAACGACATCGCCCTTCTTGCCAAGAGACTTAACATCCTGAAGAAGAATTACCTTCATATCTTCCATTCCTCCTTACATTGATTACAAATTCTGTGAATTACAATTCGGATTTTCCAGAGAACATTTACACAGCTCCCGAGAATACAGTGTCCTTCCGGCCCGCATACCATCCGCAGACGTTGGTTCTTAGCAGATCCGGGCGTAGCGACGGATGCGCTTAGAACCGCTACGTCGAGGACGAGCGAAAGACGCGTTGCGGGCGGAAGAACACTGCATTCGGGAACGTAATAATTAATAATTGAAAATATCTGAATTAAAATTCTCAGATATCCCCATTCATATCCATTTCATCAAGAACGCGTTTCAGCTGTCTTTCTGCCTCATCGATCGTTACGCCCTTCAGCTGCGCGCCGGCCATATTCAGGTGGCCGCCGCCGCCGAGGCGCTCCATAATGATCTGGACATTGACATCATTGATAGAACGAGCGCTGATATTAATCTCATTTCTGAGCTTTGTGAGTACAAACGTCGCCTGTGCCTCGCGGATATCAAGCATGCGGTTTGCCGCTTCGGAGGCGACGATCTGGGGACTGGCGACCTCATCACTCGGACATACAGAGATGAGGAAACGTTTCCTGTAAAGCTCTGCGCTCTCCATTGTCGAACCGATGGCCCTGAGATTGGCAAAATCCTCGCGGAACATTTTTCGCACATGGATTACATCGGCTCCGCATCTTCTCAGATAAGCGGCGGCCTCAAAAGTACGCACGCCTGCCTTGTTCATGAAGTTATCAGTGTCGATCATCATGCCGGCATAGAGGGTATCCGCCTCAAGCGGATTCAGCTTGAAGCCGGAGCCGAACTGGAAGAGATCAACGACCATCTCACACGTTGACGACGCGGACGGCTGGATATAGGAAAGCCCCGGATCCCTGATGATCTCGTTGCCCTGCCTGTGGTGATCGAGAACGACAATTGTCTTCGTCTGACGAAGCAGCTCAGGCACGCAGACATACTTGGGTGAATTTGTATCTACAACGACAAGGAGCGTATTCGGATCGACGATCTCCTTCGCTTCGTGAACGGTCACGAACATCTTCTTGTCATAGTCTGCATTATTCCGGAAAGCGTCAATAAACGGCTTCGTGGACGAAGTTTCCGTATCAATGACAATGTAAGCAGGTTTCTCAAAGGAACGGACCATCCTGTGGATGCCTATCGCTGCGCCGAAGGAATCGATATCGAGATTTCTGTGTCCCATGATGACAACTTTGGGCTTGCTCTCAATGAATTCCTGAAGTGCCTGGGATTTGATCCTCGCCTTGACACGGGTGCTCTTCTCGACAGCCTGGGATTTGCCGCCATAGTATCTGACGGATTCACCCTCGCGGACGACGGCCTGATCTCCGCCTCTTCCGAGTGCCACATCGAGCGCCTTGTGTGCCATCCGCATGTTCTCGCCGTAGTTTTCCTGTCCGGCGCCGATGCCGATGCTCATCGTGAAATTGAGGATCTCTGTTCCGCTGTGAATGGTCTTGATCTGTTCAAGCAGATCGAAATGCGCCTCTTCCAGCTTCGGGAGCTCCTTGTATTTGACAACAAGAAGGTACTTGTCCTTATCATATTTCTGGACAATGCCGTCGATGCTCTGGAAATATGTGTTGATCTTGTGATCGAGGAGGGCTGTAAGAAGCGATGCCTTGATGTCCTCGTTGTTGTCCATGACTTCATCGTAGTTATCAATGATCATGAGACCGCAGATCGTGCGTTCATTTTTATATTTTTCCTGATACTCATGGACATCTGTCTTATCGAAGAACATAAGAGAGTAAATATACTGGCTCTCTTCGGTCTCCCGCTCGACGATCCCCGAAGTATCGATCAGCTCATCAAGTACGATATTCGTGATCTTCAGCTCATAATAACGGCCGTTGTACTCATATTCGTAATTGATCTCTTCGTTTTTTGCGGGAAATCTGTCTATCGTCACATCCTGAAGGATCGTGCTGACAGGTCTGTGATAGCTGGTGGCATCTTTTCCGGTCATCTGCGCAAAATAATTATTGTTCCACAGAAGGCGCCCTCTCTCATCCGTCAGCGCATAGGGAACAGACAGATTCTTGAACACATTCTTCTCGACCTGTCCGAACTCTGTGGCAAAGGTAATGAGGTTCTCGAGCATGGAAGCGCGCATCAGCCAGAAATAGATCAGCAAAGCGATGACATAGCAGATAATGCCTAATGTCATGAATGCGCCCGCGGAATCATCCACCGTATAGATGAATATATTAAAAAATATAAGGATCAGCAGCAGAAGAATCCTGTACCTCAGTATCTTCTTCGCCTGCCCGCTGAGTCGAACTTTCTTCATGAGAATCTGTCCTCTCTCGAGAAAAGGGCGGCCAGAGAACAAATCCATGGCCGCCCGTCAAAACCAGATGGTAACACTTATTTTTTATTGAAATGGAAGTTCCTCATCAATTCCTTCCGGAAGATTCATAAAACCATCAGCAGACTCTTCTGCCGGAGCAGAAGCGCCACCCGCCTGCGGAGCCGGAGCCGGCGCCGGATTTGATGCCGGACGCGGCTGCTGAGGTGCCGCTGTATAACCGCCGGCCGGCGCACCCGCCTGGCTTGCAGCCTTACTCTCGGCAAACTCCTGATTCTCTGCGATTACATCTGTCGTATAGACAGTCTGTCCTTCTTTATTCGTATAACGTCCGGTCTGGATCCTTCCTTCGAGAACGATTTTTGTGCCCTGGTGCAGATACTTCTCTGCGAACTCTGCCTGCCTGCCAAAAGCAACGCACCCGATGAAGTCGGCCGTCTGCTGATTATTATTCTGCTGACCGTCCTGCTGTCTTCTGAAGCGGCGATCAACTGCCAGCGTATATCTCGCGACCGCCTGGCTATTTTCTCCCTGTGAATAATAGATCTGCGGGTCGCGCGTAAGTCTGCCTACCAATATAACTTTATTCATTCGTTAACCTCCAAGTGAAAAACACTTATGCTACTGAATCGTATCATAATTGCATGTTGAATTCAAGGTTGCATCAGCCCCGACATGACGCGTTCTTACGCGCTCTGGCGCACTTCACTTCACCGCCACACCCTGAACGACGAAGCGGTGATCCGAATCTGTCGTACATGTAGAAAGCGTGACGATTTTGCTGTCCAGAGAAAAATCAGGCTTCTGCAGAGAGACATCCGATTCTTCATACATCTCATTGCACCAGTCGACAAAAGACTGATCCGTCCCCATAAAAAGGGTATAGGTTTCATCGTCGACCGCTGCCGTCCGGATGGAGAACATCCTGTATCTGTAATTTCCATCAGGTGTAAGTATCCAGAACCACGGATGATCCTCATAGGTCTTGTCAGATGCGATGTGCTTCAGATTGCCGAACATTGATCCGTTCTTCATATTGTGTCCGTAGATGATCGTGTTCGGATCGGTGAACGTCGAAGTATTTTTGTATTCCATAAAGATCGAGCCGGCAAAATTATCCTTCTTCTCGAATGTCCTGTGAAGGTAATAGTCGTCGTCCGATC
Organism: Eubacteriales bacterium; assembly: GCA_036453165.1. GTDB lineage: Bacteria > Bacillota > Clostridia > Lachnospirales > Lachnospiraceae > Bilifractor. The sequence continues at coordinate 69,417 of JAZHVR010000006.1, forward strand.
CCTGAACGATGGGATAGCTGATATCGACGCCCTCTATATAGAGCCATCCGACAATATCCTCATTGATCGCTTTCAGTGAATCCCAGTCAACATCGACAGGCGGGTCCTCGGAAGTTCTGAAATCCTCTGTCTCTTCTCTTCCATTGTAAGAAATCGATTTTACGCTTTCTGAGCTGTCCGAAGAGTCCGACGAAGAATCGACGGTTTCTGTCGCGTACTGCCGCAGCTCATCGTATTCATCAGTTCCCTCCTTGTATGTCAGGTAGATGGAGATAAGCTTCCACGCGGCAAATATAATTACGGCAATACAGATGAGGATTCCGATCGTATAAAGCGGGCTGCTCTTTCTTTTCCCCGGAGAGATTTTTTCTTTTTCCTCAGTTCCCTGAGACTCATTCTTCTCTTTCTTGTCTTTCATAGTCGTTTACTTCTGTCTGCTCCCTTTTCCCTTTTTTCTGTTCTTAAGATAAATGATCCGGAGACCTTTCAGCATCAGCTGCGGTTCGACGACAAGCTTGTGCCGGCACGCTTTTTCAAAAACGCACGACACATCGCCGGTCATCACAACAGTCGGCTCTTCGCCGAGCTCATCTGAAATACGGTCGATAAGTCCATCGATCATCGAAGCGTTTCCAAAGATCACGCCGCTCTTCATGCACTCCTCGGTATTGGCACCGATGAGATGTGCCGGCGGCATGTCCAGATCGATCTGCGGGAGAAGGCTGCTGCGCTGACAGAGAGCATCGAGTCCGAGCTCAACTCCGGGGATGATCATCCCGCCGAGATAATCGCCGTTGTGATCGATCACCGATACCGTCGTCGCAGTTCCCATATCGAAAATCGCAATAGGTTTATCATATTCCGCCGATGCCGCCACGGCAGCGCAGACCTGGTCAGCTCCCAGCTCCGCCGGATCGTCCAGCCGTATTCTGAGGCCATTCTTCAGTCCGGGGCCCACGACCATGCACTGTTTTCCAGTGATCGAATAAACCGCATCCCGGAGTCTTGCCTTCAGCGGAGGCACCACGGACGAAATAATGCCGCCTTCAATATCTTCGGTAGATATTCCATGAATATGGAGCATGTCACGGAAGAGAACTGCATACTCGTCCGACGTCCTGCGCCTGTCCGTCGCAAGTCTGCTTGAAAACATGATCGAATTCTCGTCCATGACTCCATATACAATTTCTGTATTTCCCACATCGATTGCTAAAAACATGTACTGACTCTCCTATGATATATTAATTCTGCATCACCAGTGCCGCAACAAGCCTCGCACCGTTTTCCAGATCATATTCTTCCAGCGATTCACCCGTCGTGTGTGAATCTGTCATTCCGCTCGAAATGACGAGACCGTCGATTCCGTGGAGCTGGTACTGATTCACATCGCTTCCACCGAAGGTCTCCATCGTGCGGCTGCTGATTCCGATCGTCTCACAAGCCCTTCTGAAATCCAGAAGAGCGGGATCATCTTCCGCATTTCGATAAGCGTGCAGATGTACCTTATATGAAAAATCAACGCCTGCGCCGTACTCCTCAGCGGCCTTTTCAAAGGTCTTTTTCACATTATCTACAATTGAGAGAACATATTCATGGTCATATCCGCGCGCCTCTCCGGCCACCTCGCAGACGGGTGAAATAATATTGACCTGTGTGCCGCCGGAAATCGTTCCCAGATTGAGGGTCGTCGTCGGATTGATTCGGCCCTGGCGGATCTCCGAGATGGCTTTTGCCGCCACAGCGATCGCATTGATCCCTTTTTCCGGCTCAAAACCTGCGTGGGCAGCCTTTCCATTCACTCTGACCTTAAAGGAGACAAGTGAAGGGGCTGCGATAGCGGCTGTGCCGATGTGACCGGACAAGTCAAGGCAGAACGCTTCCTTTGAGCGGATCCTGCTGTAATCAAACTCGGCCGCGCCGACGGTGAACACCTCCTCCGCCGGAGAAAAAAGGACTTCAATATCTCTTCTCGGGACGCCCGCCTCCACGACTGCGCGGATTCCCCCGAGGATTTCAGTCACACCGGCGAGATCGTCCGCTCCGAGGACCGTCGTCCCGTCACTCGTGATCCGTCCATTTTCGTGGCGCACCGCTTTTTTGCCGCGCGACGGCTCAACCGTGTCCATGTGGCCGGAGAAGAGAATGGGATCCCCCGGGATCGTTCCCGGAAGAAATGCGTACAGATTGCCGGCGTTTCCGCCGATTTTTCCTGCCGCATCATCCTCATCAACTGAAAATCCGATCTTCTCAAGTTTTTTCTTCAGAAGATCCGCCATCTGACGCTCACCATAGCTCGGTGAGTCGACAGCGGTCATCTCAACAAATTCTTCTGTGAGCTTATTCCTGTCAATCACAGGCATCCTGTCCTTTTCCATCTATCTGTCCTTCAATTCTGTCTGTTTTCATTTTTCACGCCCGGTCTGACTGACACGTGAAATATATAATCTGATACTTTTCACCGATCTTCTTCATAAAATCGATCGCGCCCGCGAGTCTTTTGTCATCAAGGCTCACGAAAGGATCATCAAATACGAGAAACGGCTTTTCTCCCTGATACATGGCGTCGATCAACGCCATTCTGCGGCAGAGGCCGATCATATCCTTGTAGCCTTCGCTCAGGAACCCCGTGTCACGCAGTTCCCCTGCCTCGCGAACCGAAATATTGAGGTTGGCATCCAGCTCATACTCTTTTTCGTCGCCGTTGGAAAGCAGGTCGTAATATTCGTCAAAAGCTTTCTTGATCGGAGCCATGTACCTCGCGGAGAAGTTAATCTTTGCCCGCTCCAGATAATCTCTTGTCCGGCAGACAATATCATATTTGTGCTGCAGAGCATCGCGCTTCTCAGTGAGCTCCGCGAGCTCATCCTCCTCGGCGGAAATATCATCGAGTCTCTGCGACGCCTTCTCCAGCTGCTTGTCATAGCCTGCAATGGCCTCGCTGCAGCTTCTGATCCCATCCTTCAGAGACCGGAACTGTGCGCCGAGCTCATCCGCCGAAGCTCCCGTGACAGGCGCCCGCATCGTCTTCAGCTTATCGAGCTTGTCGCGGTTTTCCGCCTCAAACTGTTCACGTGCTTTCTGGTCCGTCTGCCAGATCTTCCTGAGTCTGTCCAGGCTGCGCACCTCATCGAGCGTCATCAGGAGCTGCTGTTCCAGATCGTCTGCGGGAGCAATGCCTGCGGACAGAAGGAATTCCCGCACGCTGTTCTCTTTATCCTGCTTCTCACGGACAGCGTCATTCGTCCTGCGCACTCTTCTCTGGTATTCCAGATAGGCTTTTACATCATACCTGAGCTTCTGTACTGCCTGTTCAATATTCTGTTCACCGGCCTCCGGCTCATACATGCGGATGAGGCCGGTGACACCTGCCTCCTGCTCCGCGTCAGCCGCTTCTTCCTCTGCGCGCTCATAGCGTGCGGCGCGCTTCTTCAGCACGCGATAGTCCGATGCGTCCGACCTGATTTTGTAAAGTACCAGGGAGACATTCTCCTCGCCTGTCTCAATTCCGAGACTGGAGAAAAACTCTGAAACACGTTCTTCCGTCTCGCGTATCATCTGTCCGTCATCTGCTATTTCCCTCTGGAGTTCATCGTACCCCTTGCGGCTCTGCGCCCGCTTCTGCTCCAGAGCGGCTTCCATTCCGCTGCCGCTGTCTCTTCCGCGGGAATGCCCCGAAATGATGATCCCGATGACGGCAAGAACAGCCCCGATGAAAATGACGGTCATCCCTGCATGATTTCCTGCGCCCGCGGTGAGCCATACTCCCGCGGCGATCAGAACAAGAGCGAAAACGATGAGAAGGGGACCTGCGCTGCCGCCGCTCTTTTTCTCACCTCCGCTGTTCTCCCGGAATTCACGGGAGCCGGATGCCGCCTGTTCTTCAAGCGACAGCATTCTCTCCGCCGCGCTTCTTTTCGCAGAGATCGCGCTCTTTCTCCTCGTCCTCTCGTCCCAGGCATGGACGATCGAATCTATTTCCTCCGCAGAAGGAACGCCGTGCGCAAATGTCCTCTCCTCCGCCGCCAGACGGGTCTCTTCGTCGGGAGAAAGCCTGAGCCCCGCCACGAGCCTCTGTTTCTCGCGGATTTTTCTGGTTTCCTTTTCGGCGTCAGATATTTCCTGCTCTGTCGGGACAGAATCCGCGAATTTTGCAGAAAGTCTCCCGTACTCCTCTTTTTCTTCTTCCGAAAGCGCACCGTGCTCCGCCGTCAGGGCGAGTTTTTCTGCCGCCCGCGCATTTCCGATCTGCGCCTGCACCTCCGCCTCCGAGGGGACGCGGCCCGGGAACCCTGCCTCCTGCTGCTTCACAGCTCTCTGTGCATTCTCTTCACTCTCCCGCAGCGTTTCTTCCTGAACTCTGACTGCCTGCAGGCTGCTCCACTCACTGAGTTCTGAGAGTTCTGCGCTTACGGTATCCTGCCTTTTTTCCAGTTCTGTCTTCTGCTCTGTCAGGCGGGTGATCTCCTGCTGGAATCCGTCCGCAGAAGCCTCGCTTACTGATTTAAGGTTCACATCGGCCGAGAGCTCCGCGATTCTGTGGTTGAGTCTGGCGACCTCGCCTGTTTTTCTGTTGGGGTTGAGGCTGTCGCTCACTTCTTTGAGCTTCTTCTGGACATCGTCATACTGTCCCATATCCGCCGTTTCTGATGAGATGTTGCCGATCTTCGCATTGATGTCGGAGGTGACGGAAGTTCCGCAGTCCTCCTGCGCGACAAAGACCGTCCGCTCAAAGGAATCCCTGTCAATCGAAAAAATCACCTCGCCCGGCACCTCTCCGAACTCATCGACGGCGAGTCCGGTATCCGCGTCATACACGGAGAGTGAATCATCTTTGTTATTTTTTGTGCCGAATGTCCGGTCCATCCGGTAGCGCTTTCCGTGGCAGGAAAAGGTCACAGTTCCTCCGTAGACTCCCCTCTGCCAGGGCGCAAAGCGGTGCCGCTCATTCTCCAGCGGATCGCGCTTTCTCTCATTGGCAAACCCGTAAAACATGACGAGAATGAACGAGGCGAGCGTGCTTTTTCCCATCCCGTTCTCTCCGCAGATGGAATTCAGTCCGCTGTGAAAGCGCATGTCGAAATTGTGGAGTTTTCCGAAATTCTCTACATGGCAGCTTTCGATGATCATGCCTCAATCTCCTCTCCGGAAAGTGCCTGAATGCCACAGCGTATAATTTCAGCTTTTTCCTGCTCAGAGAGATTCCTGTCATTGTGCACTGTGCGCACAAACTCTCCCTTCAGAGATGCATCCTTCTCAAATTCATGGTAATCGACGGCAAGCTTTGTGCTGTCTTCGACCTTAACAAAATAATAGTCTGATGCAAAAGCTGCGCGGATCTGGTCGGGATTTTTCTCACAGGAAAAATCGACACTTCCAGTCAGAACGATCTTCACCAGGTCATCCTGCGAAGGTGCTCCAGGGCCTTCAAGTCTGCGGCTGATACGGTCGATCATCTGGACCGTCGATGTGCAGCCGGTCACGTCAGTCTCAACCGCATACATCTTCCTCTTCGCGTCGGGAACAAATTCGCGCCGGCAGGTTCTGGCCGCGTCATCGATATCCAGAACGACAAAGCCGTGCTCCCCGCACTCGTCAAAGCCTCGTCCCTCAAGACAGCCCGGATAGCACCAGATTCCCTTCGGAGGAAGGCTTCCCTCCGCGTACTTATGAACGTGACCCAGTGCCAGATAATCAATATTGTGATCCTTCAGCCTGCCGAGGTCAATCACCTCCGCGCGGTCTTTATTTCCATACTCCGAGATCTGGCCGTGAAGCATAACGATATTGAACTTCTGCGGATCCTCAGTAAGGGAGGCGTACAGCCTGCCGGCATTCGCGGCGGTGAGGACAGCTCCGCTGACTGTGACCGAATGGCCCTCATATGTCGTCCAGTCGGTCCCAAAAGTCTTCAGGTTGTCCGGGATCTCAGAAAGTGAGGACAGAAAAGAATCCTCTTCGTGATTTCCGGCGAGGTAAAAGAAAAGAATATCCGGATGATTTATGATCGTCTCATAGACCGTCTTCCTGGCATTGACAGAAATCCGGCGCGAATCAAAGAGGTCGCCGCTGATCAGGATCGCGCGGACAGAATTGTCCTCCGCGTAGCGGACCATGCGTCCGAACGTGTCTAGGATTTCTGCTTTTCTTTCTCTTGCTTTCTCAGTCGAGAGATTCGTAGTCATTTTCGAATCCAGATGCAGATCTGCACAGTGAATAATCTTCATAAATATAATCCTCTGATCTCAGTCTGATTCTTCGGGGAAATAGCTCACTTCATTGTCCCTGTCTGTAAAAATCACCTGCTCTGTCTGGTCGAGACCGTTCTCCTCAAGGAACTGCTCCATTCCGTCTTTACCGAGCACAATTCCGATTGTTGCGAGAGCGTCGCCCGCCACGTCGTCATCTCCAATGACCGTGACCTGATTCAGATCCGTCTCCGCCGGATACCCGGTCCGAGGATCAAGAATGTGATGATAGATAGTCCCGTCCACTTCAAAGTAGCGCTCATAGATACCGGAAGAAATAACACTCGTATCGGAGACACTGACCGTCGTGAGGACGGTTCCCCTGTCATCAAACGGAGTCTGGATTCCGACCGTCCAGTCAGATCCGTCCGGCTTCGAGCCGATCACGCTCACATTGCCTCCGAGATTGATGAGCCCAGACATGCAGCCCTGGTCCACCAGGTATTCCTTCAGCTTTGCGGAAATATATCCCTTGGCGATTCCGCCGAGGTCGATCATCGTGTCTGCTGAGTCAAAGGTCAGCGTGTTGCCGTCCAGGTGCACCTTCGTGTAGTCAACCTTTTTCAGCTCCTCCTGGATCGCGTTGTCATCCGGCACCTCTCCCGTGTGGTCTTCACTCTCAAAATCCCAGAGATCCTTCACCGGGAGGATCGTGATATCAAATGCGCCGTCCGACATTTCACTGTATTTAAGACCTTCTGAAATACATTCCGCGAGCTCATCCGAGACAGTGACCGTCTGCTCTGTTCTGTGGTTCACCTTATACAGCTCCGACGTCTCCTTCTGTGCCGAGAGGGTATTTTCCATTTTGGCGCAATATTCAACTGCGCCCTCCATCCACTCGCGGGCATCGTCCCCGTAGAGCCGGATACTGATCGACGTGTCGAAATACATGCCGGTCCATTCCACCGGATCGTCATCCGCTCCTGTCCCGGTCATCGCGGCATAGATTTCTTCCGAGGTTCCCTGACTTTCAACCGAAGCACTCTCTCCGCTGCTGCCTCCGGCCGCACCTTCTGCACTGACAAACAGGATACAGGAAACAAGGGCCATGCTGACAGCCTCCGTGATCAGCGGAACCATTGCAGCATGAAATGCTTTCCAGGCTTCCATGCGATAATACAGGACATAAAGAATGAGCGAAATGACCACTGCGGCAGCGATAACGGCCGTCGTGACCACGTATATACTTTTATTCAGCGCACCAGCACCGTAAACCGCGTTAATAAGACACAGTTCAAGAACGGCCCAGCCGGTGATCAGCAGAAGCTCCGTCGTCACCGGGCGGTGGAAGCCGATTTTTGTAATAAGGAGGAGAACAATATATGCGGCGATTCCCGCGAGGCAGATAATTCCGCCGGACAGCGGCGCCTCCCTCACCGTCGAGACACTGTTCATTCCATACACACAAAAGACAATTCCCGCAATACCGGCAGCTGCAGTGCAGAAAAGAAGAATTCCCCGCGGGCCCGTTGCCCGGCTCACCTCCTCTCCGGGGCGGTATGACACCGACCACCAGATCAGATACAGAACACAGCATATGATCAGACAAATCTGTCCTGTCAGTATTCTTTCAAAAGCCTGAGACATCTGAGTCTCTCCTTCCGTTATTTTCTTGGTCTTCGGACACATATCGTGTCAGGGCAGCCGGCGTCTTCCCGCCGGTACGTCAGTCCACCGTCTTCTCTCCGGAGCCGAGGTGGTACCCCGACTTTCTGATTCTCGGCAACACCGCTGAAACAATGATCCCGATCAGGATCCCCGTCGCATCTCCGGCGAGCATCAGGACCGGCATATACCACAGAAGAGGGAGCGTAGGGGCGACGGCAAACGCAACGAGGATCTGACCGATATTGTGAGCCGTGCCTCCTGCCGCGCTGACCCCGATCAGGGTAAAGCGGTCCGTCTTCAGAAGCAGCGTCATGACCAGAATACTCAGAAGCGCCCCTGCCATTCCATAGGCAATACTGAACATATTGCCGAACAGGAATCCGATGACGATCACCCGGATCACGGTGACGATAATGGCCTCTCTCCAGGAGTACAACTCCAGCACGATGAGAATCGCCACATTACAGAGGCCGAGCTTGATTCCCGGCACGGCAAAATCAAACGGTATCAGGCTCTCCACATAGCCGAGCACGATCGCCAGGGCAGTGAGAAGCCCGAGATATGCAGTTTTCCGCGCCGACCATTCCCGGCCTGAATTTGCCATAATTACCTCCTGCCGGCTGATCACTCAATTACAATCAGCTCTTGTAATATGCAACATGTGCATTATTCTATCAATGATCACCCGGCGATGCTGTCCGGCGTATCACTGCCCGAATCATCAGCGTTAATAATCCGCAGGACAACCATATTCGGCATGCACACAATGCTGCCGCCGGAACTGCTGATGGACACGGAATTCACGCAGATCTGATCCGGGCAGTCCGCCCAGGTCATCGACACCTCTCCATCTTGAATTTCGCAGATGTTTGTGTCGTTGATCTTTATGGTCCTGTCCTCGTCCAGATCGTACACGCCATATCGCTTATTATTAACCGTGATCTCGAGCTGAGGGTGATCTATCCCGTTTACGTACATAGTATATCCGATCAGCATGACGGCTGCCACAACGGCGATTCCTATGATAAGAAGGATGCTGTTGAGTTTTTTATTCATGAATGGTTTTTTTCCGGATACTGCCTTCACCTGCTGCTGTTACTCCCTGCCGGCCGCCGCATCGGAAGCGGCTTATGGACTGCTCATGGCCTCATTACAAAGCACTGCCGCCGGAAAACGCATTGTACGTCTCCGACGGCAGTATTTTAACACATTATGTGTATGTTATACGATACACTTTCTCGGGCAGCCCTCTTTGCAGGCGCCGCAGTTTGTACATTTGCTGTAATCGATAACCGGGAAACCGCCCTGAATGGTGATCGCCTGCTGAGGGCATGTTCTCACGCACTTCTGGCAGGTTATGCATCCGACCTTGCAGTTTTCCATGACCGGTTTGCCCTTGTTGGGATTTACGCAGCCGATATGGGATACGTAATTGTACGGAACTTCAATGATAAGTCCCTTCGGGCACGCGGACATGCACTTCTTACAGTCGACGCAGTTATCTTCGGTGACGACGGCAATACCTTTTTCAATGTGCATCGCGTCATACTCGCACACCTTAGCGCAGTCTCCGCAGCCGATACAGCCGAAGCTGCATGACTTCGGGCCGCCGCCCGGCGCAAGCTTTACTGTTGCACAGCTCTGAGGGCCGTGATACTCGTACTTCTCGGTTGTTCTCTCGCAGTCGCCGACGCAGCGGACAAACGCAACCTTGCGCTGCTCCTCTGCAGCTGTTGTACCCATGATCTCGGCGATCTTGTCAGCGACAGGTTTCTGGCCGACGACACAGGAATTAACTGGTGCCTCACCTTTCGCGATGGCTGCAGCACACGCGGAACATCCGGAAAAACCGCAGGCTCCGCAGTTGGCTCCGGGGAGAACTTCTTCAATAGCTGCTTCCTTTTCATCAACCGGTACGGCGAACGCCTTACTGGCGATACTGAGGAAGATACCGACAAAAAGACCGACTCCGGCGACCATGAGGGTCGCAGATAAAACTCCGCTCATTTTCTTTTATCCTCCTCACGTAATTATTTCAGGGCAGCGAATCCAAAGAATGCGATGGACATCAGTGCTGCCGTGATCATAACGATCGGGAAGCCCTGGAAGGACTTCGGAACGTCATTGTAGACCATCTTCTCACGGATGTTTGACAGAAGGACAATGGCGATCCAATAGCCAAGCGCCGTTGCCAGTCCGTAAACCGTACCGGTGAGAATGTCGTAATCCTTCTGTACGTTGATCAGAGCCACACCGAGAACGGCGCAGTTCGTTGTGATCAGCGGAAGGTAAATGCCAAGTGCGTCATACAGAGATTTCCCGAATTTCTTCAGGAACATCTCGACGAACTGGACAAGTGCCGCAACGATCAGGATGAAGACGATCGTCTTCAGATATTCAAGACCGAACGGTTTCAGAAGGTAGTTATAAAGGATTCCGCAGACAAGGCTCGAAAGGGTAAGGACGAATGTGAGCGCCATGCCCATGCCGCTTGCGGTCTCTCTCTTTTTCGAAACGCCGAGGAAGGAACAGATTCCGAGGAACTGGCTTAAGACGACGTTATTGATAAGGCAGGCGTTAACTGCCAGAAGAATCAGTGTCATGACTTATGCCTCCTTCCCTTCTCCGGACTTGCCGACTGCTTCGGCGACCGTTCCTTTCGACTTGGCGATCGTCTGTGCTGCTGTCTCACTGGATTCCGGCTTCTTGTCGCAGATACCGAACTTCATGCAGGAGAAGCAGTCGCCGCAGATTTTTTCAGTAGGATCCCACTCGCTCTTCGGTCTTCTTCCGGCTCCGATCTTCAGCTTGTTCATGATGGCAACAAGGAAGCCGTAAACAAGGAAGGCACCAGGTGCGAGAACAAAAATGTTGATCGGTACATAGCCATCCGGCATTACCTGCATGCCGAGCCATGTGCCAGAACCGAAGATCTCACGGATTGAACCCATGATAAAAATCGCGACCGTAAAACCGATGCCCATGCCGAGTCCATCAAAGAAAGAAGCAAGAACCGGCTTCTTACCTGCATAAGCCTCTGCACGGCCCATGATGATACAGTTGACGACGATCAGCGGAATATAAATTCCGAGGACGTCGTACAGATCCGGTGTAAAACCTTCCATAAGGAAGTCGACCATGGTTACAAATGATGCAATGACGACGATGTACGCCGGCATACGCATGCGGTCAGGAATGATTTTTCTTAAGGCCGAAATGATAAGGTTGGAAAGCGCCAGAACGACAGTCGTGGAAAGTCCCATGCCGATCGCGTTCATGGCTGAAGTCGTTGTCGCCAGTGTCGGGCAGGTACCAAGTACCAGGACGAATACCGGGTTCTCAACGAAAAGTCCGTTCCAGAGTCTCTCAATCGGGGTATCTGCTTTTAATTTCTTCATGATGTCAGCCCTCCTCATAAGCAACTGCAGCAAGGGCTCCGTTAACTGCCTTTGTCACGGCGTTCGTCGTGATCGTGCAGCCCGAGATCGCATCGATCTCATTGGCAGCGCTCTTACCGGATTTCGTGTAAACGATCTGGCCGGCATCCCCGATATCCATGTTGTTGAACTGATCCTTGAATTCAGGATCTTCAGCTTTCATGCCCATTCCGGCTGTCTCTTCGAGGTTAAGGAAAGAGATTCCGTTGATCGTGTAGTCGGATCCGTCAACTGTGATGCCGACCATAAGCTCAACCTCTCCGCCGTAACCTTCATTGTTTCCTACATCGACTACATATCCGAGCTTGTTTCCATCCGCGTCATCGGCTTCATCGATCTCATAGACGGTCGTCTGGTCGAGACCCTGATCAAGAAGCATCTGCTCGAATTCATCGGTATCAAAGCCCTCGATTGATGTAAATGAATCTGCATCCTCAAAGACTTCCTTCTGAGCAGCCGCATGTGTTGCCGCTTCCTGCTCAGCGATCGGCCCCGCCGTAACGTCATGAACAACACCGAGGATAACACCGGCGACGAGTGTGATAATCACAAGTATGATCGTATCATGAAGTGCCGAAGTCTGTTTTTTCATGATGCACCCGCCTCCTTCTTAGATTTTTTCTCTTTCGGAATGCCAAATGCTCTCGGGCGTGTATAATGCTCGATCATCGGCGTGATAACGTTGCCGAGGATGATGGCATAGGAAACGCCCTCTGAGCCTGATCCGATCATACGGAACAGCCATGTCATGACGCCGAGGAAAAGAGCGTAAATGATCTGGCCGTTATACGTGATCGGCGATGTGACATAGTCTGTCGCCATAAACCATGCGCCGAGCATGATACCGCCTGCGCAGAGCTCCTCGAGCATGTACATGAACGGATTTGCATATCCCTTTACTGCAGCGGTGATGAGAACAAGGATTCCGAAGGATCCGAGATAGATCACCGGGATCTTCCAGTCAATAACCTTCATGACAAGAAGGAAAATACCGCCGATCAGCAGGCAGACAGCCGAGGTCTCACCGATAACGCCGAGCGTTTTTCCGGTGAAAAGCGCGCTGAGGCTGAAATCATAGCCCTGCTTCAGGTATGCGAGCGGGGTGGCTCCGGAAAGGGTATCCGGTGCGCCTGCCACTTCCGTCACCAGCGAAGTAAATCCGCCGGTTGAGGTATAGGTCGTCATCTCGCTTGAGAATGCGATCAGAAGGAAGCATCTTGCGCCGAGCGCCGGGTTCATAAAGTTCTGACCAATGCCGCCGTAAAGCTCCTTGATGACGATGATTGCAAATACAGAACCGCACACCGGGATCCACCAGGTGATTTCCGGCGGCATGTTCAGACCGATCAGAAGTCCGGTGACAACAGCAGAAAGATCATTTGTTGTGATCGGCTTCTTCAGAAGTTTTTCATAGCAGTATTCAGACGCCACCGCACTTGCGATCGATACAACGATGATGAGAAGTGCGTGAAGTCCGAAATTGATAATACCGAAGACCGTGGCCGGCATCAGTGCGATGATGACGTACAGCATGATCTTCGAGGTCGTTATACTGTCTCTTACATGAGGTGAGGCAGATACCTTTAACTGATCACTCATTTTTTATCCTCCTCACGCCTTTGCCTGAGCCGCTGCTTTTGCTCTCGCAGCCGCCGCCGCTTTTTTCTTGTTAGCAAGAACCGTCTGGCGCATCATGTTGATCTCAGCAGCCAGCGGACGCTTTGCCGGGCACTGATAGCTGCAGGAACCGCAGTTTACGCACTCAAGTCCGTAGTAAGCCTCAAACGCCTCAGCATCACCGTGTTCTGCGAAATCAGCGAGCTTGCATGGCATCAGTCTCGCAGGACATCCGTGCAGACAGCGTCCGCAGCTGATGCATGCGGTCTCTTTTGCCTCTGCAACCTGATCTTTCAGGAAAGCCGTGACAGCGCCCGATGTCTTTGTAACCGGAACATTCAGGTCAAACAGGGCAAATCCCATCATAGGTCCGCCGGAGATTAATTTCTCAGGCTGCTGCTTGAAGCCGCCCGCCTGGTCTACGATCTCCTGGTAGCTCATTCCAACCGGGACAAGGAAGTTTCCGGGCTGCTTCACAGCGTCACCGGACAGCGTGAAGACTCTCTCATAAAGAGGCTTGCCGAGTTTTACGGCATCATAAACAGCCATGACCGTTCCGACGTTGTCAACGACACATCCTGCGTCCGCAGGAAGCATCTTTGAATTGACATATCGTCCGGTGATGGCATTAATCAGGCAGCGCTCTGCGCCCTCCGGGTATTTTGTTTTCACAACGGCGACACTCATGTTCGAATGGCCCTGAACGGCCTTCTTCATGATCTCGATCGCCTTCGGCTTGTTGTTTTCGATACAGATAACGCCCTTACACTTTGAATCAAAAAGCTTCAGGATGATATCGAGTCCGGCGACGATTTTCTCGGGCTGCTCAACCATGCAGCGGTAATCCGAGGTCAGATAAGGCTCGCACTCAGAACCGTTGACCAGGATGTGATCAACGATAGACGGATCCTTCGGTGCCAGCTTTACAGCGGTCGGGAATCCGGCACCACCCATACCGACGACGCCGGCCTCGCGGATCCTCGCAAGAATCTCATCTCTTGTGAGCTTATCCGGGTCTGCCTCTTCAAATTTAACAGTTTCATACTTTTCATCGTTTTCAACGATGATGGCATCGACCATGCCACCGGTCGCATTCTTCCGCTTTTCGATTGATTTTACCGTACCGGAAACGGATGAATAGATCGGAGCTGATACAAAACCACCCGCATCAGCGATTTTCTGGCCAGCCAGTACATGATCGCCCTTGGCAACAATAGCTTTGGCCGGGGCTCCGATGTGCTGCGACAGCAGATAGACTAACTCTTTACCGGGCTTAAGTTCTCTTACGGCCTGGTCCATGGCCAGTTCCTTGCCTTCGTACGGATGAACGCCGCCCTTAAAGGTAAATAATCCCATCTTCTGCTCCTCCTTCCTTGTTTTCTACAACATCTCATACATTATAATACATTTGCCGATTTATGAAAAACTTTTTCTGAATTTTTGTACTATTTTCACATAACAAAAAACGAGATAAACTTCGTAATACGCAGTTTATCTCGTCAATAAGTATTCAAATATTACTCTCAGGAGCTGTCAGATGCCTGCCGCTGCCCGCTCATCGTAATGGTGAGCATCGTTGAGCACCATATCCTTTACCTTCATCAGGCGGACCTGGGTACTTCTCTCATTTTCATCGAGCTTCATTGTTATATACCGGATTCCCTCCTGGGTCTCCGGGATGATGACGTGTTCAAGAGCATTGACTCTTCTTCTCGTCTTCTCGATCTCCGCAGCCATCATCTGACACGATTTCTCCGTCTCCGCCAGCCGGATCATGTCCGGGAGGATATCAGACAGAGACTGGGCAGCGCCGTCCAGATCAGCCGAGGTGTAGGCAAAGCCATATGAGAAGATATCATTCTTGTCAGCCGTTCTTGTCTTGTATTCATAGACCGGGGCATCGACACTCATGACATTTCTCGTGGAGACGTTCAGCATGACCTCCTGCTTCGGCGCGAGAAGCGCTGTTTTCAGTATTTCCTCGGACATGCCCGCTCTGGCGAGGACAAAGTTGCGGTTGGCATCCTTTATGCCTTTCTCAACCTTCTTCCTCAGTTCCATATTTTCGCGGACAAGATCGAGGTACTGTCTCATCAGCTCATCGCGTTTATCCTTCAGAAGGCGGTGTCCCCTGATCGCCGTCACAAGTTTCTTTTTCAGCCGCGTCAGCTCCATCCGGGTAGGATTCACTTGCGTAGAAGCCATATAAAACCTCCTAAAAAACCATACAGTCTTTCAGCGAAAAAATCAGCACGAAGTCTCTGGCATTACTTCTTATCGTAATACTGATCAAGCATAGCATCAGGGATACGTTTCAGCTCTTCGCGCGGCAGCTCTCTCAGGAGATCCCAGCCGATATCCAGTGTCTCCTCGATGCTTCTGTCGGTGTTGTAGCCCTGGTTGACGTACTGCTTTTCGAAATCATCGGCGAATTTTGCGTACTGAAGGTCGATATCCGTCAGTGCGGCTTCTCCGAGGATAGTCATGAGCTCCTTCGCGTCCTTGCCTCGCGCATACGCTGCGAACAGCTGGTTCATCGTCGCCGCATGGTCCGCGCGGGTCTTGCCCTCGCCGATACCCTTATCCTTCAGACGGGACAGGGACGGCAGAACGTCGATCGGCGGCGTGATGCCCTTGCGGTACAGATCACGTGAAAGAATGATCTGGCCCTCTGTGATATATCCTGTGAGGTCGGGGATCGGGTGGGTCTTATCATCCTCGGGCATGGTCAGGATAGGGATCAGCGTGATCGAGCCCTTCTTGCCCTTCTGACGGCCTGCACGTTCATACAGTGTCGCGAGGTCAGTGTACATATAGCCGGGATAACCGCGTCGTCCCGGAACCTCCTTGCGCGCTGCGGAGACCTCACGGAGAGAGTCTGCGTAGTTTGTGATATCGGTCAGGATAACAAGAACGTGCATATCCTTTTCAAAAGCGAGATACTCAGCTGCGGTCAGTGCCATACGCGGAGTAGAAATACGCTCTACAGCGGGGTCATTTGCGAGGTTCAGGAAGAGGACCGTACGGTCAATGGATCCGGAATCCGTAAACGACTGCTGGAAGAAGTGCGCCTCCTCAAAGGTAATACCCATGGCAGCAAATACAACTGCGAAAGGCTCATCCGTTCCGCGGACCTTTGCCTGACGCGCGATCTGCGCGGCGAGCTGTGCGTGCGGAAGGCCGGAAGCCGAGAAGATCGGGAGCTTCTGGCCTCGGACAAGTGTGTTCAGTCCGTCGATAGCAGAAACACCGGTCTGAATAAATTCGGAAGGATAAGCGCGGGCAGCCGGGTTCATCGGGAGGCCGTTGATATCCATCCTCTTCTCCGGAAGGATCTCCGGTCCGCCGTCGATCGTTCTGCCGAGTCCATCAAAGACGCGGCCGAGCATGTCCTCTGACACGCCGAGCTCCATGGCCCTTCCGAGAAATCTCACCTTGCTGTTGGAGAGGTTGATACCGGTTGAATCCTCAAACAGCTGAACGAGAACATTAGAGCCGTCGATCTCGAGGACACGGCACTTTCTTGTCTCTCCGTTGGCGAGCTCGATCTCGCCCATCTCATTATAAGTGACTCCTTCAACGCCCTTGACCAGCATCAGGGGGCCTGTGACTTCCTGTATGGTCCGATATTCCTTTGGCATACGAATCAGTCCTCCTTTCCGATCTGAGCGATCTCAAGCTTCAGTGCGTCCGAAACATCCTTGTACTCTTTGTCGATATCCTCTTCATGCACATATTTGAAACGTCCGATGCGCTCTCTCACCTTCATCTTGACGAGGGCGTCGATCGGTGCGCCTTCCTGCAGTGCCTTTGAGCTCTCCTCGTAGTACGCGTAAACAAGCTTCATCATGTAGTACTGCTTCCTCAGAGAGGTGTAGGTATCGATCTCATCGAAAGAGTTCTGATGCAGGAAGTCCTCACGGATAGATCTTGCGGCCTCCATCTTCAGACGGTCCTGAGGAGAAAGAGCATCCATACCGACCATCTTGACGATCTCATTCAGAGACGCCTCATCCTGCAGAAGGCTCATCAGATTCTGGCGTGTTTCCATCCAGTCGGCCGCCACATGCTCATCAAACCACTTGCCGAGCGTATCGAGATACAGGCTGTAGCTTGTCAGCCAGTTGATCGCAGGGAAGTGACGCTGATATGCGAGATCCGCATCCAGTGCCCAGAATACCTTTACGATACGCAGGGTCGCCTGCGATACAGGCTCGGAAATATCACCGCCAGGCGGAGATACGGCACCGATCGCCGAGAGCATTCCCTCTCTTCCGTCCTTGCCGAGCGCCACGACGTGGCCGGCGCGCTCATAGAACTGAGCCAGACGCGATCCGAGGTATGCCGGGTAGCCTTCCTCGCCGGGCATCTCTTCCAGACGTCCGGACATCTCACGGAGGGCCTCAGCCCAGCGGGAAGTGGAGTCTGCCATCAGTGCCACGGAATATCCCATGTCACGGAAGTACTCAGCAATTGTGATACCGGTGTAAATAGAAGCCTCACGGGCTGCAACCGGCATATCCGATGTGTTTGCGATAAGAATGGTTCTCTTCATCAGAGACTCGCCGGTTCTCGGATCCTTCAGCTCCGGGAACTCATTCAGTACATCGGTCATCTCGTTTCCACGCTCGCCGCATCCGATGTAGACGACGACGTCTGCGTCAGCCCATTTTGCCAGCTGATGCTGGGTGACCGTTTTTCCGGATCCGAAAGGTCCCGGGATAGCGGCGACACCGCCCTTGGCGATCGGGAAGAAAGCGTCGATGACACGCTGTCCCGTGATAAGAGGAGTTTCCGGTGAAAGCTTCTTCGCGTAAGGGCGCTCCTTGCGGACCGGCCATTTCTGGCACATCGTCAGATTTTTGTCGCCCTTGTCCGTCGTGACGACGGCGATCGTCTCGTCGATGTTGAAGGAACCGGACTGGATGGATTTGATGGTTCCCTTTACGCCGACAGGAACCATAATCTTCTGTGTGACGACCGGCGTCTCCTCGACCGTTCCGAGGATGTCTCCCGGGCCGACCTCCTCGCCGGCCTTTGCGGTCGCCTTGAAATCCCATTTCTTTTCATGGTCAAGCGCAGCAACCTCAACACCTCTCTTCAGGTTGTTGCTGTGCGTGATCTCCATGATCTTGTCCAGCGGACGCTGAATACCATCATAGATAGAACCGATAAGACCGGGTCCAAGTTCTACGGAAAGAGGCGCGTTTGTGGACTCGACGGGTTCGCCGGGCCCTAAGCCCTCTGTCTCCTCATAGACCTGAATGGATGCCTGGTCACCGTGCATCTCGATGATCTCGCCGATAAGACGCTGTTTGCTGACGCGAACCACGTCGTACATGTTCGCGTCGCGCATGCCCTCGGCGACGACCAGCGGTCCTGCAATTTTTTTAATCGTACCTGTGCTCATTCTAAGCCCCCATGTGTGTGAATTGTTACTGATTTGAGAAAAGAATATCGCTTCCGACAGCCTGTTCGACCGTCTTCTTTACGCCTTCGATGCCGGCACCCGTGTTGCCGTGGACGCCGGGGATCAGGATCACGGCCGGCTCCGGCTGGTTTAAGACCTTGTCGATCTCCTTTTTCAGGACTGCGGCCAGCTCCTCTGTGATATATATGATCCCGAAGTCATTCTCGACCAGATTGTGAAAGATCTTGGAAGCTTCTTCTTCATCGTTGTCTTTTATCGGGAAAATTGACAGCCCCAGTGCGGAAAATCCGTAAATACTGTCGTAATCTCCCATCACTGCTATTTTAGCCATACATTTTCCTTACCCTTTCGAGGATGTTCTCTTCGGTAAAGCCGTTCGCCTTCGCCGTAAGGATGATCCTCACCGTCTTAATCTCATTCTGTCTCGCCAGATAAAAAGCGACGATCGGACCCGCCGAAACGCTGTTCGTCTTCTGAGGGAGGATCGTGTCGATCACGCGGTTGTCGCACCATCTCTCGAAAGCAGACGGTGAATCCTTCATGGCCTCCGCCGCCTCTTTAAAGCCGTGCCCCTCCAGGTAATCCATCAGAGACGATTCATCTTTTGCTGCCGCCTCGGCCATCGTGCGGACATCGATCGTCTCACACGGCGCCAGCGCTTCCTTCAGAAAGGCCAGATCCTTTCCCGTGCGCTGCGCGCGTACCGCGATCTTGATATCCGTGACCGCGACCGTCGATTCCTCATATTCGCGCAGCAGACTGTTTTTCGATTTCTTTCCGGCCGCTTCGCAGGCATCAAGGCACGCCCTGTCTACGATGACGTCACAGCGCTGTCCGTCGTGTGTCGTAAACATGACATCGAGTGCCTTCGCCGCCGCCCCGCGCATATGTTCCGGAAGTGCCGCCCAGTCCTTTTCGGCCACGATGCGCTTCATCTCTTTCTCATCATACCCGTCTATCGCATAGAAAATATGCTGAGGGGCATCGCCTGTATAGGTCTCCTTGATGGCGGCCTTCAGGTTATGATAGAGGTTCGGATACGACAGCACATCAAAAATCGCCGGATCGACCTTCAGCTCTTTCATCAGGGCCATGGTCTTGTCCTCTTCCGCGGAGAGCATGTCATCTCCCGTCTGTCCGACATTTCCGTTGCCCCATCCCTTGTCCGAAAGGAACGCGAGAATTTCTTTTGTGTCTTTCATTGCGGCCATCGACCGCACATCAGAGTCCGTCAGAAGCGATTTTTCCTTAACCCGGATACGTGCGACCGCATATACATACTGTAAATCATTCATATGCCATTCCCCGATCCCGGTTTAAAAAAGCGCCTTATGCACTTCGTCCTGCAGTTCCTCCTGCTTTGCGCTGAAAATAGCCTTCAGTGAGCAGTTTTCATCGATCCCGCCGTAGCGGAGGATAAATCCGTTATCGACCGGAGCCGCCTCTCTGGAGAGAGTGAGCTTCCCGCCTTTCTTCTCCGCGATGGCAGATGCCTTCTCGCCAAATCCCGAAGGAAGCCTCTTGAGATCTCTTTCCGAAAAAAGGATCTCCCCCGATTCGGGCTGTGCGTTAGCTTCAATCAGTTTTTCGATCATCGCGAAATAGGAAGCATCGTCCTGAGAATCAAGCTTTGCATATGCCCGGTCAATGACCTCCCGGATAACATCCTGGCGCGCGCCGAGAAGTGCCTGCTTCCTCTTCATTCCGATCTGCGACTGGATCCTCTCAGCATAGGAAGCAGCGTCCTTTTCGGCCTTTGCGGCGGAATCCGAAGTCATCTTCTCGGCATCCGCTCTTGCGGCAGCCTCGATCTCATCGGCTTTTCCCTGTGCTTCGCTCAGGATATCCTTTGTCTGATTTTCTGCGTCCTGCAGGATTTCATTTGTAATTGTTTCTACTCCTGCCATGATTATCTCCTTGTCATAATTGCCGTATCAGATGATTCCTGCCGGCATTGTCTGAAAAATCGCCGGCGTTGATTTTTCCTGTGAAATATCAGATTCCGGTAACTGCGAGGATGGAGATGAGGAGTGCGAGGATGGCATAGGTCTCAACCATTGCCGGGAACAGCATAGCTTTACCGAACTGATCAGGCTTCTTGGCAACAAGGCCGATGGAAGCGACAGAAGTTCTTCCCTGATGATAAGCGGAGATAAGACCTACGATTGCGATCGGCAGGCACGCGAACAGATAAAGCATACCTGTTGCTGTATCGGTGACAGGATCGCCGCCGAGGATACCGATCTGGGACAGCGTGATGAAGGTTACCAGCAGTCCGTAGATACCCTGTGTGCCGGGGAGCAGCTGAAGCAGAAGAACCTTTGCGAACTGATCCGGATCTTCAGAAACAACTCCGGCAGCTGCCTGACCTGCGATGCCGACGCCCCATGCGGAGCCAACGCCCGGAAGTGCTGTAGCAAGTGCAGCTCCCATTAATGCAAATACCATTCCCATACTCATGTTAATTTCCCTCCTTGACCTGGATGTATTTGTTTTTATGCCGGAACGGGTTAAACTTCCTTCCGCCGGCATCATAAAATTTACCGAAGAACTCAACATACTGCAGACGGTTTGTATGCACGTATGCACCTAAAGCATTGATCGCGATATTCAGCGTGTGTCCCAGCAGGAATACCACGATAAAAATAATGACCTTTACGACACCGGATCCGAACATCGATCCCATCATATTGATGACGCTGGCGATAACGCCGGTCGCAAGTCCGAGTGCCAGAAGTCTTGAATACGAAAGAACATCGGAGAGCCAGCTCGTGACTCCGTACAAATCGTACGCGCCGAGCGCGATACGGATCGCCCAGTTCTTTCTGCCGCGCCCGCTCATGACAAGTATGATGACAGCTCCGACGATCGCGAGGATCCTGGAGAAACTGTGCATCCACGCCGGGAACGTAAATGTCGTTCCGCTGATCGACTCAAACAGGCTCGAAGGGAGCAGCATGAGGATCAGTCCCATGAGGAACATATACCAGGCGACGATATCACTGATAAATCCCACGACATCATGTGCCTTCAGCATTTCATAGCCCTTGATCCCGAGACCCGTAAACAGGTGGATGAGACCAAAGAGCATGCACCACATAAGAAGTCTCATCGGATCATTCAGCGGCTCGAACCACAGCGGCTTCAGCACATCCTGATCGGAAGGAACTCCGAACCATGTGTGCGCGATCACGTCGATTGCATCTCCGAAGAAACTGCCGTACATGAAGCCCCAGAATGTGGTAGAAATGCCACACCAGAAGAAAAGCTTCAAAAACCGCTTCGTGCCCTCTTCCATGTTCTTTTTCTTCATGACAATGATGAGGCACGCGAGCGCCATGACGATACCGTATCCGGCGTCCGAAAGCATCATGCCGAAAAAGATCACATAGAATACGGACATGATAGCGGTCGGATCGACCCGCCCGTGCTGAGGAAGTCCATACGACTCGAGAATGCTCTCGGCGTTCTGTGCGAACTTGTTGTTCCGCAGCATAACCGGCTCCTGTGCCGGGTCTCCGTTATCTTCCTTATCGACGGCCGCTCCGAATTTCTCAGTCATCAGTCTTGTGATATCATCGACCTTCTCAGCCGGAACCCAGCCCTCGAGGAAAAACACATTTTTGCTCTGAGGAATTGTTCCGAGAAGCCTGTACTTGTCTGCCCTTGAGCGGTAGTAATCACTCATGAGGCGGAAATTTTTCCGCTCTCCGCCGTAGCCGGCAATAACTTTCTTCTTTTCTTCAATTGTCTTCTGCTGCTCAGCGATCTCGCGGTCGTATTCAGCAGCTATGTCCTTCGGGATACCGATAACCGGCATTGACGGTCTCGCAAATCCCGCGGCGCGGAGGTTGTCCTCAACCTTTTCCGCATCCTTTTTCATGCAGAAGACAACAACCTGTGTTGTCTCATTCACAGAAGAAACGACATCCGCTGTCACTGCGGCCGGCTCCGGCATATCCTTCGCGGCTGCCGCATACAGATCTGCCTTCGTGATCTGCCCCGGAATGCTCCCGAGCAGACATACCGTTTCTTTTGTACCCGTATAATTCATCGGGATATCAAGGTCCATCCACGGCTGAAGGCTGATCTTCGCATTTTCATCCTTCTGAATGATGCCCTGACACTCGCCGATGCTCTTCTCAGCGGACAGGATGTCTGCCACTTCAACATTAAAATGGTGGCGATTTTTGACAGCTTCTTCGAGCTCGGACCTCGGGACCTGCCTTTTTTCAAAGAACAGTCCGACTTTGTCTCCGTCCGACGGCGCGTACTGAGAAAGAAGCTTCAGAGCTCTTTCAAAGGACTCCGCCCTCTTTTCATATTTCGTCCTCGCCGTCTGCGTATCCATCTTCTGGAGCTCCTTGTCCTCGTCAATATCTGACCAGGACATCTCCATGATTCCCATGGACTGCAGCGTCTCAAGAATCTGTTTCCTGTGCTTTTTATTTGCGCAGATGCTGAGTTTCTGCATATCTACAATAGCCATACAGACACCTGCCTTTACAACAAAGCCGCAATCACGCGATCAACTGCCGCATCCTCCTTCGGCGCACATGACGCCTTCAGGCTCTCTGCCTCTTTTTTCATCTGTCCTTCTGCTTCAGCCAGAGCAGCTTCCCCCTCTGTGCGGGCCCTCGCCATGCGGGAGTCGTAGGCCTCTTTTGCCTTCTTTTTTGCGTCAGCGCGTATTTTTTCGGCATTTGCCTCGGCATCCCGAATCAGGTCAGAAGCCCTGGTCTTCGCATCCGCCACAGAGCTGTCGGCTTTAGCTTCAGCTTCTTTGACGGCGCGTACCGTTTCCTCAATCACGTACATTACCTCCTCGCTGCATTATTATTAGATATGTGCGAAATATAAAAATCATATCCCATTCCGCAAAAACTAACCTCGTAAATTATACAAATAATCGGGAGATTATTCAATGATAATTGTGTAAATATTACATATTATATTGATTAATCACAGTGAAACTTTATATATTTGTGCAAAAAATTAGGGCTGCTCGATGACTCATCGGGCAGCCCCTTAATTATATTCCGTTAGTTTCACTGTATAACCTCCTTTCTTCTCTAAATATAAGATAACTGTATATTTAGATCAAGAAGCCCTGCCATCCGTCTCCTGTCTTCAGGAGTCTTCCGTAACTATCAGGACGTTCTTGTTGTTTAATATCATAATACAGACTTGCCGGAGGTTTGTCAATAGTTTTTTTGAAAATAATCTCTTTGTTTATAAATTTTCTAAATATTCTTACGTTTTACCTGCTCGTTCTGCGCGTCGCTGTCTTTATCGATATTGCTGTAATTGCTGAGGATATGCTGATAAAGAGTTCTCACCGCAGGAGCCATCAGATCCGGATTGAGGCAGGCGAGGCCGATATTTCTCCACGCCGGAGGATCCATCTCATATCGTTTTGTATCATAAGGGATATCATTCATCGTGAGCTCCGGCATGATACAGATCCCGAAACCATTTGCCACCATGACGACGGTAGACAGATCATCCACAACGTGGTAATCGACTTCGACATTGAGATGGTTCGCGCGCAGATAATGCTGGACGTCCGCGTCAGTGGACTCGCGCTGAACGACAAAGCGCTCTCCCCGCATCTCATCGACAGACATCGTGTCTGAATCGATTTTTTTCTTATAATCCTTAGGCACAATGCAGAGAAGCGGATCGCGGTAAAAGGGCCGGATATTGAGGTCTCCCGCACTCGAGGTGGAAAGAAAGCCAAAATCGACGACGCCCGTTTTGATCCACTCGCTCACATCATCATATGTTCCCTGAAACACTTCGATGCGGATCGCCGGATATTTTTCCTCAAAAGATTTGATGATCGAAGGCATCCAGTTCGTGCACGCACTCGAGAAGCATCCCACACGGACCGTTCCTGTCTTGAGTCCCTTGTACTCCGCGATCACCTGCTGAAGGCTCTCGTCGCTGTTCAGAACCGCATTCACGTAGGGAAGGATGTGCTCTCCGTAGTTCGTCAAAGTAACGCCTGATTTGTTTCTCGTGAGGACTGCAAAACCAAGCTCCTTCTCCATGGCGCTGATCGCATGGCTGATCGCAGAAGGCGTAAGTCCTAGCACATCCGCTGCCTTGTGGAAGCTTCCCATCTCCGCGACTGTTTTAAAAACCTGATATGTTAATAATGTCATTTATTGCTCTCCCGATTCACCGGCCAGGGCCGGAACTGCTGTGCTGAGCTGTTATCATATTTTCTTCAACTTTATGGTGAGAATTGCTCAACATTTTCATTATAGTCGGAAGATTTTTTTTGTAAAGGGTTGATTTGTTCAGGGCAATCCCGCGCATGTACGTCAGGTAGCGCGCAAGGCTTTCATACGCGACGCGCTCTCGCTTGTCCTCAGCGTAGCGGTGCTAAACTCACCCTTCCCTCTGGTCGGGTTCGTTAAGCGCCGACGCTTGCGGATGTCGCGTCTGAAAACCTCTGCGCGCTACCTGAAATGAATTCGGGCTGGAAGTGCCCTGTATTCCCTGCGGTTATGATTTCTGCAAGTGCTTTACCCCGCAGCACAGATCAGCATATTCTCGGCAGGAGTTCTCCTCCCGGAGGGGGAAGAAGTGTCTCGGCGCCGATCTCGGTGCGGACGGTGACGCGGCCCGGCATCTCGTTGGTTACCTCGCCGATGATGGCCGCGCCCTCTGTGTATTTCTCCGTGCGGAGAACCTGAATGAGCGCGTCTGCTTTTTCTTTTGGAACGAAGCAGACCAGGCGTCCCTCACAGGCCAGATACAGCGGCTCGAGTCCGAGCATTCCGCAGACGCCGGACACGGCCGGATCGACCGGGATGGCTTCTCTGTTCAGACGGATGCCGACATGGCTCTCTTCTGCGATCTCGTAGAGAACGGTACCGACGCCGCCTCTTGTCGCATCGCGGAGCACGTGGATATCCTTCGTCACGCCGATCATCTTGTTCACGGCATTCCAGAGTGGTGCGTCGTCACTGGTCACGTTGGCCTCAATACCGTACTCGTCGCGCGCGAGAAGAATCGCGCAGCCGTGGCGCCCGATATCACCGGTCACAAGAATAGCATCGCCAGGGCGGGCATTTTTTCCAGAAAGGTTTGTCCCTTCCACGACCTCGCCGACGCCGGTCGTCGTGATGAAAAGGCCATCTACCTGACCCTTTCCGGCCACCTTGGTGTCACCGGCCACGATATTTACGCCGACTTCAGCGGCCGTTTTCGCCATCGACCGGGCGACCGCGTCCAGCTCCGCTACAGGAAATCCTTCCTCGATGATAAAGGAACAGGTGAGATAGAGAGGCTTCGCTCCCATACAGGAAAGATCATTGACCGTTCCGCAGATGGAAAGCCGGCCCACATCTCCGCCCGGGAATTTTCTCGGAGAAACGATAAAACCGTCCGTCGTCATCGCGATCCGGCCCTTCGGCTGTGGAAGCACCGCGGCATCATCACCGGTAAAGTAAGGATTATAAAAATATTTTCGAAAAATCGACGCGATCAGCTCCGAGGTCTGACGGCCTCCGGAACCGTGCGCGAGCGTTATTCTTTCGTCCATTTATGCTGGTCTCCTGATGTAAGAATATATTTGGCTTTCTTTGTCAAAGCGCATATTTATAATAAGCTGAGCACGTTCCCTCGGAGCTGACCATGCAGGCTCCGACCGGATGGTCGGGAGTGCAGGTTTTTCCGAAGAGCGGGCACTCCGGCGGTTTGATGCGTCCCATCAGGATGTCTCCGCACCTGCAGGCCGGATTCGGACGTCCGTGCATGACGGGGACACTGTAAACCTTCCGGGCATCGAAATCACTGTACTCGTCTCTCAGCTCGAGCCCTGACCCGGGGATCACGCCGATCCCGCGCCAGACGGCATCACAGGGCTGCATCACCTCGCTGATCATGGCGCGTCCGGCGGGCGATCCCTCTTCCGTGACTACGCGCGGGTAGCAGTTCTCAGCAAACGGCTTTCCCTCCTGAAGTCTCTTCAGGATCACGGCGATCGCTGTCAGGATCTCATCCGCGGTAAAGCCGCACACGGCTCCCGAAATCCCCTCTTTCACGAGCTCGCGGTAAATTCTCATGCCCGTGATCGTAGAAACATGGCCCGGATAGAGGAACGCATCTGTGCTTCCCTTTAATACCCTGTAGGCCTGATCCATGGTCTTATTGGCGACGAGCAGTGAAAAATTCTTCAGTCCCTTTTCCTTTGCCTGCTTCACAGCGATGCAGGAGGCAGGCGTCGTCGTCTCGAAACCGACAGCCAGGAAAACAACTTTTTCTTCCGGATGCTCTTCGGCATACTGCAGTGCGTCGAGCGGCGAATAGACGATTTTTATCCTCGCCCCTTCTGCGCGGGCGCCCGCCATACTCACCTCGGTTCCGGGAACACGGACGAGGTCACCGAAGGTTGTGATCGTCACATTTTTCTCTTTTGCGAGAAAAATCGCCTCGTCGATGTAGCCCGTCTCTGTCACGCATACCGGACAGCCGGGGCCGGAAATAAGCTGAATATTTTCAGGAAGGATGTTGCGGATCCCGTACTGGAAAATGGCGTGCGTGTGCGTTCCGCAGACCTCCATGATCCGCACATGAGGTCCCGCGTAATTCCTGACGAGCTCAAGGGCTTTGCGGTTCTGCATCACAGATCCTCCATGATCTTATTCGTCTCAGAAGCATCGTCAGAAGTGATTTTTGCTATGGCCATGCCCGCGTGCACCATCACATAGTCGCCGGGATTGACGTCCGTGAGCAGCGCCGTCGAGACCTCGCGCTTCGCTCCCGTAGCATCGACAACCGCCATGCCATCCTTCATTCTCACAACCTTTGCAGGTAATCCGACACACATAATAAAACCTCCTCAGTATCCAATCACTGTATATTCATTCAGGCTCAGTGCTTCTCGTTCAGCACCGCCATCGCGTGGAACGCCTGACCAAGGGCTATTCCGCCGTCATTTGTCGGGATCATGCTGTGCCTCAGCACCCGGAATCCATTGCCCTCCAGAAGCTCACAGCAGAGCCGCAGAAGAAGCAGGTTCTGAAAGCACCCTCCGGAGAGGGCCACTGTGCTGATTCCCGTCCGCTGCCGGCAGAATTCCGCGCCTTCAAGGACAGCCTTTGCCAGCGCCAAATGGAATTCATACGCCAGCCTTCCTGTGTCCTCACCGGCAAGTCTTCTCTCCGTGAGCTGACGGATCATCGCTTCCCATGAAAAATCGAATGCGCGCGGCTCTCCGGTGTCACCGCCGGTGTTTTTCTGGCCGTCGGACGGGCCGCGCTCTTTCATTGTCAACAGCAGATCTCCGCTGCCGGCAGACATATCACAATATTCTAACGCACCCGCTGCCTGATGTTCAACACCGCCGCTGGCATCTCTGGTATTCACAACGGGCGGCGCTGATTTTTTCTCCCAGGTCTCCGCCGCAAATTCGAGCGCCATGGAAGCTTCTCCCTCGAAGGTCGACTGGCGCCGGATCCCAAGAATGGCGCACACGGCGTCAAAGAGCCTGCCTACAGAGGTCGACCGCACGGTGTTGATCCCCTTATCATGCATGAGATGCTGCATTTTCAGATTTTTCTCATCACAGAGGCCGAGTTCTCCAGCCACCTCCGCGGCTCTGCCGAAGGATTCCGGGTACGCGTCGAAAATCAGGGATACAGCGATCCTCCAGCCCTCTCTTGAAGAGGCGTCGCCGCCCGACTGGGCGAATGAAGCGAGGCTCCCGATCCTGCGGTACTTCACAGGGTCGGCGATGAGAAATTCGCCTCCCCAGATGGTCCCGTCCGTGCCATAGCCGGTGCCGTCAAACGAAATGCCGATCACCGGATCTGTCATCTCATTTTCCGCCATACACGACAGAATGTGTGCATAATGATGCTGAACGTAAATAAGCGGAAGCTCTTTTTCCTTCGCCTTTTCCTCGGCAAACGCCGTTGAATTGTATCTGGGATGCAGATCACAGGCGACTGCCTCGGGACGGATCTCCAGCAGGCGCTCCATCCTTGTCACGGCAGACTCCAGAGCGCGCACCGAGCGGATGTCAGCGAGGTCGCCGATATAGGGCGACGGATAGTAGAGCTCATCCCTCGCGAGGACAAACGTATTTTTCAGCTCGCCGCCCGCCGCAAAAATCTGTCCCTTCCACGTTCCGGGACCGACGGAGGGAAGCGGCGCGTACCCTCTTGACCGGCGGATCATATATAGCTTTCCGTCCACAAACTGCGAGACGGAATCGTCCGCACGGAGGCGGATCTTTCTGTCATTCGAAAGGATCACATCACACATCGGCGAGAGGTACTTCTCCGCCTCCTCCGTCGTCCGGCAGATCGGGGCTCCGCTGGGATTTCCGGAGGTCATCACAAAGACATCTGTCATCGGAAGACCGAGCCTGTTGTGAAGAACGCCGTTTTCCTCCTCCGGCTGATTCAGTACGTTATCCTCTCCCGGCGCATCCGGGTAATCGAAAAGGAGCATCTGCACAGGTGCATACGGGAGCATCACGCCGAGATACGGATTGCCTGGCGCGAGTACATCGGGCAGTACCGAATCTCCGCGCTTTTCGAGCAGGAGGATCGGTTTCTGCACGCCGGTCATGATTTTTTCTTCACCGGGCAGAAGGACGCATTCTTTCCTCACAGTATCCATATCGCGCATCATTACAGCGAACGGCTTGGCCGGACGGTTCTTCAGGCGGCGCAGGCGCGCGACGGCATCGGCATTCCTCGCGTCACAGCAGAGGTGAAAGCCTCCGATGCCCTTGATAGCGGCGATCCCGCCCTCGCGGATGACCTTCCGGACATAGATGAGCGCGTCGCCCTTTTTCTCCGGACGTCCCGGGATAAAGAGCTGCGGGCCGTCATCATTGCAACAGACAGGCTGCGCGTGAAAGCGGCGCGTCTCGGGATGCGTGTACTCGTATTCGCATTTCCCACACATCGGGAATTCCGCCATGCTCGTGCGCTCCCGGTCGTAAGGCATCGAATCAAGGATCGTCAGCCTCGGTCCGCAGTCGGTGCAGTTGATAAAAGGATGCAGATAGCGCCTGTTTTTCGGGTCAAAGAGCTCCTGCCGGCATTTCGGACACGTCGCAAGATCCGGTGAAACAAAAATCTCTCCAGCCTCATGCTGACTCGGGATGATACGGAAGACCGGAGAAGATTCATCAGAGTTCCTGCCGTCTTCTCCATTCTTTTCATCCTTTTCTTCCACGCGGATGATCGCCGAAACCGCCGGCGCCCTGTCGACGAGATCCTTCCGGAATCCTGCAACATTCTCCGGCGTTCCCTCTGCGTGGATCTCGACGTAGGAGCCCTTGTTGCACACATCTCCCGCGATATGATATTCCGCTGCCAGACGGCTCACGAATGGTCGGAAACCAATTCCCTGTACAATGCCGTATAGCCGGATTTTTTTACGGATCATCTTACTCAAATCTCTGGCCTTTCCGCCTCACAGCTGCCTGACACCGCGAAATGTGCGAGCTCCGTAAAGTCTGCACCGCAGTCTCTGACCGCGCGCCACAAAAGCGGATCGGCGCAGATTCTGTCAAACTTCCCATTCATAACAAACTCAATAAAACCGCTCTCATCGCGGAAATGCACAGTGTCCTCACCTGCAGAAATGTCAAAAAACGTCCCAGTCGAAACAGCCGCGCCGCTGTTCCTTCCCTCAATTTCTTTCCTGAGAGATTCCGCCAGAACCGCCTGGTGTACGATGAGAATCTTCTCATCCTGCTTATCATCATCTGCCAGCTGGCCGGAGAGCTCTTTCATCTCCTCCGAAAGAGGATAGCCCGTCTTCCACGGAATTCCGCATCTTTTCTGGAGCTCTTTCGCCGCCGCGATCCCCGAAGGGGCAATCACAAGCGTCTCTGAAACAGACGGAATTTCCGCGAGATCAGAGAAATTTTCTCCGGCGATGATCACGCGGCTGTATTTCCCGTCATCCAGAAGTCTCTCCCTTACAGCTTCCATCGTATCTCCCGGCGCCAGATCCATCGGCGTGCAGCCGAGGACAAGAAGCGCGTCATCACTGCCGGAAGTCTTGTCAGTCTGTTCCAGGGCGTATTTCACCAGCACACGATATGTTTTTGACGCTCCCCTGTCGCAGAGCTCCATACCGTTCGTATCGATCGCAAAGGCGGGGATTCCGAACTGCTTTTGCGCCTGATTTGCGAGGCCCTTAAAATCTGTTCCGATGACAGAAGGCACTGGCGTTCCGATGAACGCGACAAAATTTGCGTCCATATCCTGCAGGACGCGGCCGGTCTTCTCGATCATCAGCCTGTCACGGCCGAGGATCGCGTCGAGATCGCGCAGACCGGCAGAAAAAACGGCGCTTCTCTCATGGAACCATCTCGGCTCATCGAAGCCACAGACGTTTCCCGTGCATCCTCCCGCGTCGACGATCACGACGAGGCCACTCATTTCAAAAAGGACTTCGACGGCGCCCGAAATATCCGGGGCAAAAGGCGAGAGGTATTTCATCAGATTTTTCATGAGACCCCTCCTCTCAGGGCCTCGTCCGCAGATTTTCTTTCTCCGCAAGCCGGTCCGTTATTTTTTCCGCTGCCCTCTTTATTCTTCCCGCCATCAGCTTTACCGCGCTTCCCGTCAAGCGCCGCGTCGACCTCATCCAGAAACGCGATCAGTCCGCGGTAGCCGAAGGGCTGCACGTCACTCGAAAAAGGCACATTCACCGCATCCGGGGCATACCAGGATGCGTCCCTGCCGATGGTCACATCCGCCTTTTCATCCTCGCGGTAATACATCATTGATGGATGTGTCCCCGTATACAGCTTCACTTCCGGGTCAATAGCTGCCATTTCACGGATAAAGGGCAGATCCGCAGGCGTATACGCTGAAAAAACAGACGACACGCGGTAGCCCATTCCGAGAAGCGAAGCCGCCATCTCAAACGGATTCGCGTTCAGCATCGAGCCTACGGCAAATGTGAGGGACTGATTTTTCCGACGGAAATCCTCCACGCGCGCATCAGCCTCTTCCCGATATACGCGGTCATCAAATTTCACTCCGATCGCCGCGCCGAAAAGCTCGTACTGCCTCGAAATTCTTTCCGTCCGGTAAAATCGAGTGATGTCGATATATGGCATGCCCAGCCGCTTCATCAGGCGCTCCGCCGCAAAATCCGCCTCCGGATTCAGTACGAGGTTAAAATTCGCCTCCCCGAGCTTCTGATACTCCCCAAGTGTCTGACAGCGCGAAAGCTCGCGAATCTCCGTGAGACCCGCCCTGCGGAACATCGGATAGAGCTCTGAATCATCCCTGAGGGGTGCAAAAAATCCCATCAGATTCACCGCGTGAGGATTGATTTTTTCTCTTTTCAGCAGCGAATAAAGCGTGTCGCGGACAAGCGCCATCGGAGGCTTCATACCTTCCCTCGTCAGCGCGTACATAGTGACCGGAACAACCTGGACGCCAGATTCCTGCGAAGCCCTGCGGCAGACGCCCTCGATATCGCTTCCGAGGAGCGCATCCACGCAGGTCACGCACAGCAGAACTACCTTCGGCCTTTTTTCCGGGACTTCCACGATCTCGCGGACGGCGTCCGTGATCAGCTTCATATGGCGCGAGGTCACAAGATCGGCCTCATCCATGTTGAGATAGAACATCCTGTCCGCGTATCCGCTCACGCGTGACAGAAGCGTACTGTTGCGCCCGCAGCAGCCGGGAGACACCATCAGCATCACCGACTCGGGCATCACCAGGGCAGCGCGCTTCACGCCAAAGCCATTCGCTCCCGGCGAATTATAGGAAAGCGTCGCCGGGGAACTGTACACAAGGGAAGATGTCGAAATCTCCTCCTTCGGGATATTTTCCGGTCCGCGGTCCGCCGCATCTCCGGCTGTAATGTAAAAAGGTGTGTGAGACAAAATAATTTCCTCAGTTCTTCTTGTTAATGATCCGCTCCGCCAGTTCGCGGTAGCAGCGACTCACGGGGAGATCGGGATCACCTTCGACGACGGTCATTCCCTTGTCCTCGTAGTCCGTGATGTCCTGGCTTCTCGGGATGTCTGCGACGATAGAAAGACTGTTCTTATCAGCGAACTCCTTCACGCGCTCGTACTCATTTTCAACGTTCCGCCGGTTGAGAATGATTCCGCCGACAGACGCATAGCCGCGGTCCGCAAAATTCAGCACCGCCTGATTGATATTGTTCGCGGCGTAAAGAGACATTTTTTCACCCGACGTGACGATCAGGATCTCCTCCGCGTAGCCCTCGCGGATCGGCGCGGCGAATCCGCCGCAGACAACATCGCCCAAGACATCGTACAGAACGACATCCGGTTTAATCCGGTCAAACACCTCAAGCTCCTCGAGCAGGTCAAAGGTCGCGATGATCCCGCGGCCGGCACAGCCGAGTCCCGGTGTCGGACCTCCCGTCTCAATACAGTAGACGCCGCCGTAGCCTGTCGTTCCCACATGTTCAAAATCGGGGAGCTCATCGTGCTCCCGGTAGTAATCCATGACCGGCTGCAGCTTCTTCCCGCCAAGCAGATTGATCGTAGAATCCGCCTTCGGGTCACAGCCGATCTGGATGACCTTCTTTCCCATCTGTGCTAATGCGGCAGACAGGTTGCTCGTCGTCGTCGACTTGCCGATCCCGCCCTTGCCGTAAATTGCGATTTTTCTCATCTAAAATCTCCTGTATATATTCTGCATCATCCGATCACCAGTGAGCCTGCCGTATCTCTTCTCTCATTCCCGGCGCCGCACCCCGGATATTGTCGAGGGCACGCGGCCCTGCAAACATCGGGATCTCTTCGCGGAAATATCGCCCGGAAAAAGCCTCCTGCGGCAGAAATGTAAATTTATCAGTCTCTCCGGGAAGAAGCCTTGAATAGATCGGATCCGCGAGAATGTGATCCGCCCTCTGGCACTCTTCGCGGAGTTTATCCTCAACATCCGTGACCAGGATTCCCCGTGTCATCGCTTTCTGGATGTTCCGGATCGGACAGAGGATCTTCACATCCGTGATGCCATATTCAGCACAGAGAGCTGCCCTCACAGAATGCATCAGAACCGGCTCCCCGATGAGGAGCCACTCGTGATGTCCTTCCGTCTGGCGCGGATCTTCCGTCTCTTCGCTGCCGGACTGCACCGGATCCACTGAATTCTCCTCCAGGGATTTCCCGCTCTGCACCTGCCCTGCCAGACCGGCTTTTCTGAGTGCACCGATCCATCGCTCTGTCTGCTTCTCTCCCATCGGGATCCCGCAGACATAGGGAATGCCATACGTCTCCTGCATCCACTTCGCAAGTTCATATCCCGTCGATGAGATGACTGCGTTGACATCTGCGCGGTACGAATTCACGACATCGTCGAAATTGCTTCCCATCGCCCAGCAGGCGCAGAGCTCCATGCCGTTGTCCCGGATCAGCTTCTTGATCTCCGTCACTGTCCCCGTGACAGAAAAATCGAGCGGCGTCGCGCCCAGAATATTCACGCGGACAGGGCGGTCTCCCGTCTCTCTGGATTTTCCAACCTTTCCAGATTTTGCATCATTAATGGATATTCCGTCTTCTTTGATTTTTTCTGGCGACGGCATGAATTTTTTTCCAAAATCCCGGAACGCTTTTCCAGCTCCCCAGACGTAACTCTGAATCCCGTCCGTGCGGAAGCCAAGCGTCGGAATGCCCGTCCTTTTCTCTGTCAGCTTTGCGACGGCTTTAAAATCCGTACCGATCGCATTCGGCATCGGGCTTCCCCCGAGCACAATAAACCTGGGATTCGTCTCCGCGGCTGCATCGGCGACATTGTCGATCAGCCTCTGATCATTGCCGTATATTGTATCCACCTCATTAAGTCCTGAGATGAACGCCATCGAAGGAATATCGTACCACCTCGGCTCATCGTGCGTATTATAGGTAGAATTGCATCCGTCCGCATCGTGCATGACGATCAGCCCACCGAGCTCATAGAGGGCAGAACAGATGCCGAAAAGGTCGCACGCATAGGTAGACAGTACTCTGTGTGACTGCTTCATTCTCAGTTCCCCCTCTCAGATGCCGGGCCCGGGCAGCTGCAGGAAGTCTCCTGCAGAAGCATCCTCGCCCTTTCGGGCGCGTCTCCGCGGCAGCCCCAGGCCTTCACCTGGATCACGCGGGACACATCCGCAGGGTGTGACGCGGCATATTTCATCATCGATACAAGTTTGACGATTCCCTCAAAGCCGTACAGCTCTACCTCGTGCAGCTCTGGATCCGGATGGCGGAAGTTGTCCGCTGCCTCTTCACATCCGACGACAGCAGCTCCATCCGGTGTAAAACGGAATTCCCCGCCGTTTTCTTCCATATTGACAAACCGCTCCGCACCTGTAAAATACGCCGCCTTCTGTCCGATTGCGAGCACCGGACCGATTTTTTCATCATCGTCCCTCGGGAAAAGGCGCATCTTGTAATTTTCCATCGAGCGGAGAAGCATCTCGGGATATCGGCTGGCGAGGTCATCATAATCTCTGCGGTCCGAATCCGCGACGACATCAGCATAGACGACATAGACCTTAATCCCGTGGTCCAGAAGAACCCGAGCGAGATTAAAGGGACGCGGTGTCGCCGTCACATCAATGGCGACGGGCATATCCCCAATCGCTTCCTTCAGTTCAATATATGACCTTTCCGCTTTTTCACGGCCGTCGCAAAGTGTTTGCTGAAGCCGTTCATCATTGAGGCCGATCCCGAGAGCATCAGCGATTTTCTCATACGTCTCACCGATTTCATCCGGATCCCAGGTGTAAAGCGCCGGCACAGGCTTCTGGCCGAGCCGTTTTTCCATATCCAGCACCGCCGGCTCGGAATTTTCTGTAAAATACAGATTCGCGACAGACGATCCCATGGCCTGATACTCGTCATAGGTCGGGCACGCGGCAAAATCGTGTACCTCATATCCCCCTGCGCGGAGAATTGTCAGGAGCTCCGATTCCGGATCCGTCGGGCAATAATTGACGGCCAGGTTCACAGCTTTTTTCTTTGGCTGCGGCTTCACCGCGCGGACAAGCTGACGCCGCCCGAGTGTATCCGGCGTAAACCGTCGCTGGAGCGTCGGTACCATATAGCCGTCGATAAAATCAATGTCCGGAAATCTCTCGCTCAGTGTCCTGTAGACAACCTTCAGATCAATATGAAGGAAATGCTGAATGCAGCTTGTGAAGCACTCGACGCATTTCGGCCGCTTCGGAAGTCCGTTGATGATGTCCGTCACTCCGTCGATCATCATGGACTCGAGGTTGCCCTTCAGCACATTTTCGTTCGTGACGGTAACCATAGAGAACCGCCCGAACCCCTCCGGGATCTCCTCCGCGGAGAGGACGACTCCCTGAAGACAGCACGGACAGCACACGTAGATCTCATGGCACTCTGGGATCAGCATCGGCGAATGTGCGATCGTCCACTTGCCGCGCGCGGGGCTGCCGTATTTCAGGTTTTTATGAAAAATCTCCGCGGGGTCAGTGGCTTTCTGCCGGACGGGTTTCACGTCGCCGATCCGGGCTTCCGCTCCCTTCCTGCTCACCTTGATTCTTTCTATATTCGGATGAATTTCTTCTTCACAGATCATAAAATGTCACCTGTCATATCATCTTCTGTTTTATTTTTTCCACAAATTTCTGTATCTCAGGCATAGACAAATCCCGGATAATCTCCACGGACTTCTTTTACCTCATACCCTATGCTCTGCATTCTTCGCTGCATGCAGTTCCGGCACATGCCGGCGCATTCGTCGGTGCAGATTTTTCCATCGTAGAGAAGGTAATCTGGCCGGACGTTTCCAGGAGAGAGATTCGGCATGACGACATTTGCCCCTGCCAGGATTCCCTGCTCCCTGCCCGTCGGATCGATGGTTCCGAGAGCCGTCGTCGCCGGAATCAGTGCCTTCGGGAAAAAGAGTCTTAAGACGCTGATGAAAAAGAGCGTGTCGCTGAGCGTCCCCGCCGGATAGTCCTTAAAAGGCGTCGCATGGTGCGGGATAAAAGGACCGATTCCGATCATGTGAGGCTGAAGCTTCTGTAAAAAGCGGAAGTCCTCGAGGTAGCACCGGTCCGTCTGGCCCGGCGACCCGACCATAAAGCCGGCACCGATCTGAAAGCCGATATCCTTCAGCTCATAGAGGCAGCGCATCCGGTGCTCCATGGAGAGCTCCGCCGGGTGCATAAAGCGGTAATGCGCCGCGTCCGCCGTCTCATGCCGAAGGAGGTACCGGTCCGCCCCTGCGTCAAAAAACCGCTGATATACGTCGCGTTCTCTCTCCCCGACGGAAAGCGTGATCGCCACATCGGGAAAACGCTGACGGATCGTGTGGACGACCTCACAGAGGTGATCGTCCGAAAATCCCGGATCCTCCCCGCCCTGGAGGACAAACGTGCGGAAGCCGAGATCATATCCCTCTTCACAGCATTCGAGGATCTCATCATCCGTGAGGCGGTACCGGTGAAGCTCCCGGTTGTCCCTGCGGATGCCGCAGTACCTGCAGTCATTCCGGCAATAATTTGTAAATTCGATGAGCCCGCGGAGATAAACATCGTGGCCGTAAACGGAATCCGCCCTGATCCGCGCCGTGCGCCTTAGCTCATCGCGTTCATTTCCTGTCATCGTGCGGCGGCATCCCAGAAGTCTCAGGAACTCATCATCTCCGAGGTCGCCCTCTGTATTCAGTTTCTCGATCAGTTCCGTCACTTCACTCATCAGATGATCCTCAGATAGTCCTCAAATCTCTTTATCTTTAAATTTTCTTCAGCGCTTTCGCTAAATCTTCCTCTGTCATCAGTCCTCTGTCAAGGACAGCTCTGCAGTACTTTTCCCTGTCATTGCCGCAGGCTTTTGCGATCTCTGCTGCCGTGTCATAGCCGATATAAGGAGCCAGCACGGTGGCGATAACAAGCGAGTTGTCCAGGTGCTTCCGGCAGCCCTCCTCGTCGGCACTGAGCAGATCAATCCCCTTTTTCTGGAGCGCGTCCACAGCTCTGATCAGAACTTTCAGACTGTCGATCAGTCGGTCAGCGATGAGCGGCATAAAGGCGTTCAGCTCAAAGCTTCCCATGGAAGCACACTGCGTGATCGCGCTGTCATTGGCAATGACGGCGACTGCCGCCTGCGTCACGGCCTCCGGGATGACCGGATTGACCTTGCCCGGCATAATCGTGCTTCCCTCCTGGAGAGGCGCAAGCCGGATCTCAGAGAGCCCTCCGTACGGGCCCGAATTCATCCACCGGAGGTCGGTGCAGATTTTTATCAGATTCACGGCGAGGGCCTTCAGAAGTCCCGATACTTCGACAAACACATCGTTATTCTGCGTCAGATCCATCGGATACTCCGCCCTCGCGAGACCGATGCCCGTGAGGTCGCGCAGATAGTCCGTCACCTTATACATGTAACGACGACTCCTGTTGTCTCCCTTGCCGACGGCCGTCCCGCCGATATTTACCT
Organism: Eubacteriales bacterium; assembly: GCA_036453165.1. Lineage (GTDB taxonomy): Bacteria > Bacillota > Clostridia > Lachnospirales > Lachnospiraceae > Bilifractor. The sequence continues at coordinate 107,193 of JAZHVR010000006.1, forward strand.
GACGCAGGCGTTCCTCCACCTTGTAGATCCGCCAGCGGTCCCTGGCGATCGCCTGCGCATAGGCGCCGAACTCATCTCCGAGCGTGATGGGGACGGCATCCATCATCTCCGTCCTGCCGAGCTTTTTTACGCCTTCAAAATCGTTCTCGCGGCGCTGCAGACTTTCCTGTAGACGGCTGCACGCGTCGGCGAGCTCACGGACGAGACGGATGGAGGCGATCCTGAGCGCCGTCGGGTATACGTCATTCGTGGACTGTCCCTTATTCACGTCATCGAGAGGATGCAGGTACTGATATTCACCGCACTTATGCCCCAGCTTCAGAAGGCCCAGATTCGCGATGACCTCACATACATTCATATTCGTCGAGGTACCCGCGCCGCCCTGCAGAGCGTCCGTCACAAAAGCGTCGTCTGCGCGGTGATCCAGAATGTCGTCGCAGGCCTCAATAATAGCCTGAGCCTTTTCCGGCGACAGAAGACCCGCGTCACGGTTTGCCATGGCGGCCGCCTTCTTCACGGTCGTCACGGCGTCGATCATCTCCCACGCGACAGGCCGCCCCGCAATGTCAAAATTATCCGCCGCCCTCTTCGTCTCGATGCCAAAAAGGCAGTCACCCGGAAGCATCACACTCCCGAGGATATCTTTTTCTTCCCGTTCGTCCGCCAATTGAATTACTCCTCAAGCCACATGGCTACAGATGGAAAAGGCTCCACACTTCGCTTCAGGATTCCCTGTATATACGCGATAAGCACGCCGTAATTCGTGATCGGTATGCCGGCGTCGTGCGCACAGCGGATCCGGTATTTCATCTCCCGCCGGTTCAGCATGCATCCGCCGCAGTGGACGATCATGCGGTAAGAAGACAGATCGTCCGGAAACTCCGTTCCACTCGTAAATTCAAACTTCAGATCCGCGCCGCAGTATTCTCTGATCCAGCGCGGTATTTTTACGGAACCGATATCGTCGCACTGACGATGATGCGTACAGCCCTCGCTGATGAGAACAGTGTCGCCGTCCCTCAGCCGGTCGAGCTCTGTCACGCCCTTAACCAGTTCCTCGAGGTCGCCCTTGTACCTCGCCATAAGAATGGAGAAACTTGTCATCCAGATATCCTTCGGCGTGTCAGCCGCCACTTTGGCGAAGACCTGGCTGTCCGTGATCACAATCTTCGGTTTCTTTTTCAGATTTTCAAGCGTTTCCCGGAGCTCATATTCCTTGCACATCACAGCCGTCGCATCGGCCTCCAGTACGTCCCTGATCGTCTGCTGCTGCGGCAGGATAAGGCGTCCCTTCGGCGCCGCCTTATCGATCGGTATGACAAGCACAGCAATGTCACCAGGATCGAGCAGATCGCCGACTACCCGGAGCTTCTCATCCGGTGCCTTATAGATGGCGGCGATCCTTTCTTTCAATTCATTGATATGCCATTTCTTTACTGCCGAAACCCAGAGAATATTTTCCGGGCGGACAGCCGTTGTCCCGGATATCTTTATGACCGATTCCGCAAAAACCGGATCCTCCGGTCCCGATGCGCCGCTCACCTCATCCGCCTTATTCATTACGATCAGACAGGGAATCTCTTTCTCCCGGATCCGCTTCAGGATCGCCAGATCCTCCGCAGAGATGCCGGCAGCTCCGTCGACAACGAGGATGGCGATATCCGTCTTGTTCAGCACCTGATAGCTCTTCTTCACGCGGAGCTTTCCGAGCTCCCCGGTGTCATCGAGACCGGGCGTATCGATCATTAATACGGGCCCCAGGGGAAGCAGCTCCATCGCCTTCTGCACCGGATCTGTCGTCGTGCCGGAGACCTCTGACACCACGGCCAGATCCTGCCCGGTCACGGCATTGATGATACTGGATTTTCCTGCGTTTCTTTTTCCGAAAATACCGATATGGATGCGCTCCGCACCCGGCGTGCTGTTCAGACTCATTTCTGCCCCCGATGCTCTCTCTGACAGTATGTCAGAATATTAACATACTTAATATCAATCTGTATTGTAACATATATGTCCAGTCCTGCTTACACATTCTCCCGAATACAGGTGCCTCCATCCGAATGCGTCTGCACAGCCCTGCAAAAATGGCGGGAGTAAGAAGGCTGAGCGTGGGGGAACCCCGGCTCAGCCTTCTTCATCGCCTATTTTTATTTTACGTGCATAATATGCCGCATCAACAGATCAGAGAATGTCAACCATCTCGATCTTGAAGTTGAGTTCCTTTCCGGCCATCTCATGGTTGGCGTCGAGCGTGATGTTCTCATCATCTTTTGCCGTCACTCTGACCGGGATAATCTGTCCATTATCCATCTGGATGTGAACTCTCTGTCCTGCCTGAAGATTTTCAGAGCCCGGGAGCTCGCTGATGCGGAAGGTGAAGACCGCATCCGGGTTCGGCATTCCGTACGCCTGCTCCGGCATCAGATGGACATTGACGATCTCGCCCTTCTCCATGTTCGCAACCGCCTCGTCAAAGCCCCGGATCATCATGCCCGAGCCGCACTCAAACTCAAGAGGCTCATTGCGGTCATAGGAAGAATCAAATTTCGTTCCGTCGTCAAACGTTCCCTCGTAGTGAACGCGCACGGTCCTGCCGACGTTCTTTCCCTCGATCGGAGGAACAGCGTGATGACCGCAGCCGCCACAGCCATTCCCGCCGCAGCCGTGGCCGCATTCGTGTCCTTCTTCATGATGGTGATCACAGTTCACGCCTGAGTCCGTGAGCTCACCGTTTACCCATGCCCTGACTGCTTCATCCGCGTTTCCCTCAGCACCGGCGACCACCTGGATACCCGCCGCCTGAAGTGCAGCCATCGCTCCGCCGCCAAGTCCGCCGCAGATCACAGTCTCTACCCCGCGCTCTGCCAGAAAATTCGCCAGCGCTTCATGGCCGACGCCGTTCGTATTCACAACCTCGCCCGGAGTGACCACATCTCCCTGCACATCATAAAGTTTAAAATTCTCCGTGCGTCCAAAATGCTGGAATACATTGCCATTGTCATAAGTTACCGCAACCTTCATAACTGATAGCTCCTGTTTTAAAAATATTTTCAACCGATAACCGACGGCTGGAAATGCATGATTTCCGACCGTAAAAACTGGCTTTCATTCTACTCCATCACCCATGCTGCAGGCAAGCGCGGATAATACATAATTTCCTGTTTTTATAGTATAGACAACGGGAGTATAATAAATCATGTGATCTAGATGAAGGAGGTTAAGCACAATGAGTAAAAAAGTTGTAGTTTATTTTTCAGCGAGTGGCGTAACCGCAAAAGCAGCAAAGGAACTGGCAAAGGCCGCAGGTGCTGATCTGGCTGAGATCGAGCCGGAAACTGCTTATACTACTGCTGACCTTGACTGGACAAATAAGCAGAGCCGCAGCACACTGGAAATGACGGATGAATCATCAAGACCCGCAATGAAGAATAAGATTGACTGCACCGGCTATGACACCGTATATATCGGCTTCCCAATCTGGTGGGGCGTCTGCCCGCGCATCGTCAACACCTTCATTGAAAGTGCCGACCTGTCCGGCAAGACTATCGGTATTTTCGCGACGTCCGGCGGAAGCGGCATCGGACATGCCGTTGAAGCGCTGAAAAAAACATATCCGGATCTGAATATCGCAGGCTGCAAAATGCTTAAGGGGACAGTCACTGAAGACATCCTTTAACAAGATCTGAATCCATCGCTTCAGGCTCTGCCCCGACCGGGCCTTGATAACTTCTGTCAGATAGTATATAGTGAACACGGTCATTGGTGACCGACAATTTTACAAAGGGGAGCTTCTTGCTGAGAGGTGTGCTTTATTGAAGTACACGACCCTTATACCTGATTTGGATAATGCCAACGAAGGAACAACAGCGGAGTGTATGACTCTGTCATGAGATTTTTTGTTAATTAAGCGGAATCCTTCGGGTTTCCGCTTTTTTATTTTTTATCAGATAAAATCCTGTTTTGTGATTTTATCCTGTTTGCGGCAGATCGGGGGCACCACCTTCTGTCGCTATAGAAAAGGTATACGCTTTGAAAAGGAGATGTAAAAATGGAAAGAACGTATGCAACCCAGATGGAGGCGGCCAGAAAGAATATCATCACACCTGAGCAGAAAAAGGTAGCTGAAAAAGAGAACCGCAGCGTTGAGGAGCTTCTTCCCCTCGTCGCATCAGGCAAGGTGGTAATTCCCGCCAACAAAAATCACACCTGCATTGACCCGAACGGGATCGGCAGCATGCTGAAGACAAAAATCAATGTCAACCTCGGCGTCAGCCGCGACTGCAAGGACTACGATGTCGAGATGGAAAAAGTCATGAGCGCCGTAAATCTCGGAGCAGAAGCCATCATGGATCTGTCGAGCCACGGCAACACGCAGCCCTTCCGCCAGAAGCTGACTCACGAATGCCCGGCGATGATCGGCACCGTTCCGGTCTATGACGCAGTTATTCATTACCAGAGAGACCTCGCCACACTGACGGCAAAAGATTTCATCGATGTCGTCAGACTTCACGCAGAAGACGGCGTGGATTTTGTCACCCTGCACTGTGGAATCACAAGAAAAACGATCGAACAGATCCGACGCGGCGATAGAAAAATGAACATTGTCAGCCGCGGAGGAAGCCTCATCTTCGCATGGATGTCCATGACCGGCGAAGAAAATCCTTTCTACGAGTATTTTGATGAGATCCTCGACATCTGCCGCGAATATGACGTGACCATCAGTCTCGGCGACGCCTGCCGCCCGGGATGTCTCGCAGATGCGACCGACGGAGCACAGATTGAGGAGCTCCTCCGTCTCGGCGAACTCACAAAACGCGCATGGGCAAAGGATGTTCAGGTCATGATCGAAGGTCCCGGCCACGTTCCGATGGATCAGATCGCAGCGAATATGAAGATCGAGCAGACCATCTGCCACGGAGCACCGTTCTACGTCCTCGGACCCCTTGTCACCGATATTGCACCGGGTTACGACCACATTACAGCCGCAATCGGCGGAGCGATCGCAGCCATGAACGGCGCCGCATTCCTCTGCTATGTCACACCGGCGGAGCATCTCGCTCTTCCCAATGTCGATGATGTACGCCAGGGCATCATCGCAAGCAAAATCGCGGCGCACGCAGCAGACATTGCCAAGGGCGTTCCGGGCGCACGTGATCAGGACGACCGGATGGCTGCAGCCCGCCGGAAACTCGACTGGGACGCACAGTGGAAAGAATGTCTTGACCCCGAGACAGCCAAAGCGATCCGCGACAGCCGCGCGCCGGAGGATGATCACAGCGATACCTGTTCCATGTGCGGAAAGTTCTGCGCCGTCCGCAGCATGAACAAGGCTCTCGCCGGAGAATATATCGATATCCTCTGATCCGGATGCTCCAGCTGTGGATGCTCCAGTAAATATAAAATTTCAGAAACAAAATATTCAATACCATCAAAAAACAGCTGTCCGCGGGCCAATAACGCGGGCAGCTGCTTTTTTCATATTACGACCGCGACGCCAGTTCTTTTGCGACCTTCCTGTAGACCGGCAGGTCAAGTCCAAGAGAATCCGCGCGTCTCACGACGTCAAACACAAGCCCTTCTATTTCTGATGGACGCCCGGCGTCAACATCCCTCTGCATAGACGTCGTCGTGGAAGGATCCAGACGGGAAACGATCTCCAGATTGATCGCGACGTAGTCCTTGTCAAACGGGAATCCCATCGCAGACGCGAGCTCTGTGATCTCGCGGATCATGGCAATGAAGGTATCCCTCGGCTCGCCCTCATGCTGAAACTCTCCCGCCGTCACATGATAATAAAGTCCTGCAGCACCGACTGGAGAAACATAGGAGAACTTGGCAAGGCACTCCCTCTGCACGTGCTCTGTCAGCACCGGAGTTATCCCGGAATCATTGAAATCCCGCTCAATCTCACGGAGTTTTTCATTGATCGAGCCATCCCGCTCGCCAAAAATAACACGAAGGATTTTTCCATGCTGAAGAATCCTGCCAGGCGCTTCTTTCTCGGCAGACACATAAATACAGCCGTCAAGGACATGAACATCCGGGAGGGCCTGCTGCATTTTTTCACCTGTCCCGAAGACATTCAGAATCGGCAGAACAATAGTATCCTTTCCCGCCATCCTGCTGATCATCGGCAGAACCGAATCAATTGAATAATATTTCACACATACCAGAATGACGTCCGGCACTTCTCTGTATTCATCCGCGGAAACCGCCCTGACAGGAATCGTGTCCACGGTATCATCCCAGAGATGATGAACCGATAAGCCGTTATTGTTCATGGCAGCCAGATGCTCTCCTCTGGCGATCAGCGTGACATCTTTTCCAGCCTTCGTGAGCTGAAATCCAAGCATTCCTCCGGTGCCACCGACACCGATCACTAAATATTTCATCAATTTCCCTCCGTTTCGTCAATTTCATACACCCAGATCATTATAAAACAAAAACTTTCGTCATGGAGGAACCATACCAATTTTAAGCAAAAATCACATATACGTATTGTTTGTAAATAGAGCGTTAATTTTTAGAACTATTCAGGTTATTTTTACTCTGATTCCATTTACGCTCAATATTATCTGTGATATTTTTCGAATTGGTTTAAAACCATAAACAATTTTAATCAGACAGCTGTCATCTGACAGCCGAGAAGGAGAAAAAATGAAGAGAAGAAGTACGGTTTTCACAGCACTTGCTCTCGGTCTTACGCTGGCCGTTACAGGCTGCGGAAGTACGGAAAGCACGACATCCAGTGCGTCTGCCGACAACACGCAGAACACTGAATCAGCATCTGCGGCCTCGGAAGCTTCAAGCTCAGCCGTAACAGCAAGCTCAGGCTCCACCTCGTCAGATGATCTGAACAGCAAAACGCTCGATGAGATCATCGCAGCCGCCAAAGAAGAAGGAGATGTCGAATCTGTCGGCATGCCGGATAACTGGGCTGACTGGGGAGATCTCTGGCAGAACCTGAAAGACAACTACGGCATCACTCATACAGATTCCGATATGTCTTCGGCCGAAGAGCTTGAGATGTTCAAGACAGAAGGCGAGAATGCGACCAAGGATATCGGTGATGTGGGAATGGGCTTTACCACACAGGTTGAGGAAGAAGATCTCACTCAGGGTTACAAGACCTCTTACTGGGACAGCGTTCCTGACTGGGCCAAGGGTGAGGACGGCAAATGGATGATCGCCTACACCGGCGCCACAACGTTCCTCTCAAACAAGACTGAACTGGACCAGGACGGCGAATCGGTTCCGACCTCCTGGGAGGATATCAAGAATGGCTCTTATAAAGTAGCCATCGGTGACATCAACGGAGGAAACGCACAGGCGGCAGTTATCGCCTCTAACTTCGCCCTGGGCGGAGATCTGACAAATCTGGACCCGGCATTCGAATTCTGGACCCAGATGGCGGAAGACGGCAGGATCAACACACTTGATATCGTCCAGCAGAACTTTGAGACAGGCGAGATCGAAGTCGGCGTCGTCTGGAGCTTCACCGGTGTTCCATATTCAAAGGACATCACCAACTATGAGATGCAGGCCACCGTTCCAACAGACGGATCCATCCAGAGTGGTTACGCTTCAGTAATCAACAAATATGCACCACATCCTAACGCTGCTGCTCTTGCGAGAGAAGTAATGTTCAGCGATGAGGGTCAGTCGTACATTGCAAGCGCCGGCGGTATCCCTACCAGAACGGACGTTGAGATCGATGGATATGATCCTGACCAGTACAAAGACTGCATCCTGATGGATGACACAGAAGCATACTCAGCAGCATGCGAAGAAGTTGTCAACAGATGGCAGGAAGAGATCACACCGCTTCTTGTTCAGTAATCTGATATAAAAATGTCGGGGAAGGGAGCGTACACAGATCGCGTACGCTCCTTTTGATTTTACCTGTAACTACTATTCACGGAGAACAGAAATGAAACAGAAGAAATATCTCTATCTTCTCGCCCTGCTTCCATTTGCTGTTGTCACACTGATGTATGAGGTTGTTCCTCTCATCAATGTCATAGGCAACAGCTTCACGCCGGATGAGGGCACCGGCTTTACACTGGAGAATTATCAGACAGTATTTTCCAAGCTTCTCTATCAGATGGCCATCACGAACAGTATAAAAATCTCTCTGATATCCGCAGCCATCGGAATTGTCATCGCATTTCTCGGAGCGAGAGCATCACAGAATTCCAGCAGCCGTCTCGGGCATATTTTTATCACCGTACTGAATATGGTTTCAAACTTTGCAGGCGTTCCGCTGGCTCTGGCATTCATGATCCTGCTCGGCAACGTCGGTGTCATGACTCAGCTTGGTCAGAGACTCGGATGGTCTGCACTGGCCAATTACGATCTGTATACAACAAACGGGCTGACCCTGATCTATGTTTATTTTCAGATTCCTCTCGCCACTCTTCTCATGATACCGGCATTCGGTGCTGTCCGTAAAGAATGGCAGGAAGCTGCCCTTCTCCTTGGAGCCGGCAGAGGAACCTTCTGGCGCAAGGTCGGCATCCCGGTTCTCATGCCGAGCATACTCGATACATTCAGTGTTCTTTTTGCCAACGCACTCTCCGCTTATGCGACTGTATACGCGATCATGATGAACAGTATTTCGCTTCTTCCGATCCAGATCGCCGGATGTTACGTCGGCGAAGTTCAGGTCCGCAAAGGGACCGGCGGAGCTCTGTCCGTAACCATGATGCTGATCATGGTTATTATGATCATCATCACAAGCGCGGTCAGCCGGCATTATCAGAAAGGGGTGAGACGTCTTGAAGGTTAAACACACGGGATCGAATATCATCCTTGTTCTGCTGCTGATATGGATGCTCGTACCGCTCGTCGTCACGATCATCTATTCTCTGTTTAAAGACTGGACCGGAATTGTTCCGAAAAACTTTTCTCTCGACGCTTATGCAGAGATTTTTTCAGATCCTTCGTTCTGGGCGGCCCTCGGACGAACAATCCTGATCTGTATCGTTCCGATCATCATCACAATTCTCCTCGTCCTTCTCGCACTGTTCGTGACATCTCTGTTCTTCCCAAAACTCGAAGGACTCGTGAGGATCATCTGTATGATACCGTATACGATTCAGGGCGTTATCCTGTCCGTCAGTATTCTTTCAATGTATGTGGCAAATAAGACGATTCTCGGAAACCGCCTTGTCATGCTGATCGGCGCATACTGCATCATCATCCTTCCGTATATCTATCAGGGCATCCGGAACGGAATGCGCACCGTCAACATGCCAGTTCTGATTGAGGCGGCAGAAATGCTCGGTGCCTCACGCTTATACGCCTACTTCCGGATCATTGTTCCAAACATTATGACCTCGATCGTCGTGTCATCACTGCTCGCCGTCGGCATTATTTTTGGAGATTATGTGCTCGTCCGGAACCTCGATGGCTCTGCTTTTCAGAACATCCAGATCTACCTATATCAGGCAATGAAGTCTGACAGCATGAAGTCGAGCGCCGTATTTGTCGTGATCATGGCAGTGACATTCACGATCGCCGCCATTGTCCTGTATCTGCAGAATCGCCAGAAAAAGGCAGAAAAATAATATAGATGAGGTTTAGAAAATGGCCTATATAAAATTTGATCATATTACAAAAAGCTTTGGGAAAAAGGAGGTCCTGAGGGACATCTCCCTTGATATTGAAAAAGGCGATCTCGTGACTCTGCTCGGTCCTTCCGGATGCGGCAAGAGCACACTGCTGCGCTGCCTTGCAGGTCTCGAATCCGTGACAGGTGGCAGGATTTTTCTTGACGGAAAAGACATCACAAACATGGAGCCCCAGAAACGCGGGATCGGCATGGTCTTTCAGCAGTACAGCCTCTTTCCGAATATGACTGTCGAGCAGAACGTCATTTTCGGTCTGAAGATGAAAAAGACACCTGATGATGTTGCGAAGAAAAAGACGGAGGACATCATAAAAATCGTCGGCCTCACTGAACAGAAGAAGCAGTATCCCTCTCAGCTCTCCGGCGGACAGCAGCAGCGGGCTGCGCTTGCCAGGGCACTCGTCACGGAGCCAAAGGTACTGCTCCTTGATGAACCTCTTTCAGCTATCGACGCTCTTCTGCGCCATTCACTTCAGATTGAGATCAGAAGAATTCAGCAGGAGCTCGGAATCACCGCCATCTTCGTCACACATGACCAGGATGAGGCTATGGTCATGTCCGATGTGATCAACCTGATGTACGAGGGACGCATCGAACAGTCAGCTCGTCCGATCGACCTGTATACAAACCCAAAGACAAAATTTGCCGCTTCCTTTATCGGCCACTACAACCTGCTGACGGCGGATGAGATGAAGACCGTGACCGGTGAAACGATCGAAAGTGAAAACATCGCTTTCCGCCCGGAACTTCTTCAGATCAGCACGAAAGCATCAGATGCGCCTGACTGCTATCAGATGAAGGGAAAGATCTCCTTCAGCCTGCCGCACGGAAATATTCTCCGTTACGCAGTAATCGTAAATGGAAAGCAGATCGACACCGATGTGCTGTTCGGCACATCAGATCCATTCAATAACGGCGATGAAGTATATCTCACTATTCCAAAAAAGGAATGTATTTACCTGTAACTTTAGGGATCCGGTTACCGGTGAAATAACGATGAAACAGCCGCACCGTGGAGTCAATCCACTGTGCGGCTGTTTTGTCCCGTTATTCTCTGAACACCCGACATTCTTCACTCTAAAGATTTCCGTTCTTTCAGGTTACAAATTATCTAAGCATGAGAGTTTTGTGTCTTAAGAATTTCAGAAACCTGCCCGACATTATCAGCGAAGTGCAGGAATGAAGGCACTTCCGGCAAAAATCCCTTAGCCACCATCTGACCCATCTGGCTCTGCAGCGGCTTCCAGTAGCCGTCAATGCTTAGCAGAATACACGGCTTATCCTTGTCTTTCAGCCGCCCGAGTGAAAGTACCTCAGCTACCTCTTCCAGCGTTCCGGTGCCTCCCGGCAAAGCGACATAAGCATCAGCCTCATCCTCCATGATCGTCTTCCGCTCTGCCATTGTTTCCGTAATGATCAGCTTCGTGCAGTCGTCGCGTGTGCTCTCCGGTCCCATCAGAAAACGCGGAGCAACGCCAAGGATCTCGCCGCCATGATCGAGGACCGCCTGCGAGACAATACCCATAAGTCCTGTACTTCCAGCACCATAAACGAGAGAATATCCCTCACGTGCGATCATTTCTCCAAGCTCTTCCGCCGTTTGCTTAAAACTCTCATCTGTCCCGGATTTCGAGCCACAATATACAGCTACCTTCATCTTTCATCCTTTCAATTATCTGGTCGGTAACATGTACATTGTACCATCGGACGCAGATTTTTCTATAAATATCTTATTATCAGAGTCTTTTTCGTTGAGGTTTGAACGTTTCCAGCGAACATGCCACTCCGCAGATTTTAGGGATCTTTCAGCCCAAATACGTATTGTTAAATATGCGCAGAGGTTTTCAGACGCGACATCCGCAAGCGTCGGTGCTTAACGAGCCCGACCATTGGGAAGGGCGAGTTTATGCACCGCTACGCTGAGGACAAGCGAGAGCGCGTCGCGTATGAAAGCCTTGCGCATCCGCATTGCGGGCGGAAGATCTCTGAAATCCTATTCTAATTCAAAGGCGCCGGTATAAAGCTGATAATACGTACCCTTCTTCGCGATCAGTTCGTCGTGGCTGCCGCGCTCGATGATGCGGCCGTGATCGAGAACCATGATCACATCGGAATTCCGGACGGTGGAGAGTCTGTGGGCGATGACGAAGACCGTCCGTCCCTTCATCAGGTTATCCATGCCGTCCTGAACGAGAGCCTCTGTTCTTGTATCGATGGAGCTCGTCGCTTCGTCGAGGATCATGACAGGCGGATCAGAGACGGCCGCCCGGGCGATCGATATCAGCTGCCGCTGCCCCTGTGACAGGCCTGCTCCGCCACCCTTCAGCACTGTATTATAGCCCTGGGGAAGCATGCGAATGAAGCCATCCGCGTTGGCGAGCTTTGCCGCCTGAATACACTCCTCATCTGTCGCGTCCGGATTGCCAAAACGGATATTTTCCATGACGGTATCCGTAAACAGGTTTACTTCCTGCAGTACGACGCCGAGAGAGTGACGCAGATCTTTCTTTTTGATTTTGTTGATGTTGATGTCATCATAGCGGATCTTTCCATCCTCGATATCATAGAAGCGGTTGATCAGATTTGTGATCGTCGTCTTGCCGGCGCCTGTAGCTCCGACAAAAGCGATCTTCTGCCCCGGATTTGCGTACAGGGTAATGTCGTGAAGAACCATCTTGTCCGGGTTATATCCGAAGTCCACGTGGTCCATCGTGATCGCGCCATTGAGCTTCGTGTAAGTGAGCGTGCCGTCGTGATGCGGGTGTTTCCACGCCCATTCATCCGTCTTCTCCTCGCATTCTACGATATTTCCGTTCTCGTCCTCGCGACAGTTGACGAGCGTGACGTAACCGTCATCTACTTCCGGTTCCTCATCCATAAAGGCAAAAATCCTCGCCGCGCCTGCCAGGGCCATGATGATGGAATTCAGCTGACCTGAGATCTGCGAGAGCGGATTGATGAATGACCTTGTCAGCGTCAGGAAAGATGCGATCATTCCCAGCGTGATAACGTCGCTGCCGCTGATGACTCCGAGATTCGGCACGCCCGCGATGGCCATATATCCTCCGAGAATGGCGATAATGACATAGATCGCATAGCCGATTGCATTGAGGATTGGCATCATCATATTTGACTGTCCGTTTGCCAGCGTAGAGCTCTTCCGCCATGCATCGTTTCTTTTCAGAAGTCCTTCGACAGATTTCTGCTCGTGATTGAAGACCTTGATGACCTTCTGACCGTTGATCATCTCCTCCACATATCCGTCAAGCCTTCCCAGGTCCACCTGCTGCTGGGTGAAATGACGGCCGGAGCTTCTGGCGATTTTTTTGACAATGAATACCATCGGGATCAGCAGCAGGAGCACTGCGATCGTCAGCCAGATGCTGATGTAGATCATACAGCAGAAAACCGCGACCATTGTGAACACCGATGAAAAAATCTGCGGTAGTGATTGTGCGATCATCTGTCTGAGCGTATCCGTATCATTCGTGTAAATACTCATGATGTCGCCGTGGCTGTGCGTGTCGAAAAACCGGATTGGCAGGCTCTGCATCTTCTCAAACATCTCATTGCGGATGTCGCGCAGCGTGCCCTGTGCGATGGAAACGGAGACGCGGTTGTATATGAGTGTTCCGATTGTCCCGATGGCAAAAATCGCAGCCATCATACAGAGCATCCTGACAAGGCCCGAATAATCAGGGTCCGCACTGCCGACCAGCGGCATGATATAGTCGTCGATCAGTGTCTCGATAAACATAGAGGAAGCTGCAGAGGCGATCGCAGAAAAGATGATGCAGATAATGACAAGAACCATACTTTTCTTGTAGCCCTTCATGTAGGCGAGGAGGCGTTTTATGGTGTTCTTGTCGATCCCGACCTTTGCCGTCGCTCCGCCGCCCGGATTTCCTTTGGTTTCCGGTGCTCCGCCGTTCACTTTGCTGACTGGCGAAGCGTTTGCTGCGAACTGTGCTGCTGCCTTACTCATTGTCACCGCCTCCTTTCTGCTGAGATTCATAAACCTCGCGATAGATGCTGCTGGTCTTCAATAATTCGTCATGCGTGCCCACCGCTGAGATCCGTCCATCGTCCATGACGATGATCTGGTCCGCGTTCTGAACAGAACTGATCCTCTGGGCGATGATAATTTTTGTCGTGTCAGGAATATCCTCGGCAAACGCCTTCTGGATCAGGGCGTCCGTCTTCGTGTCGACTGCACTCGTCGAGTCATCAAGGATCAGTACCTTCGGCTTTTTCAGGAGTGCGCGCGCGATGCAGAGACGCTGCTTCTGACCGCCGGACACATTCGTACCTCCCTGCTCGATCCAGGTGTCATACCCGTCAGGCATCTGGTTCACGAATTCATCTGCCTGTGCCTCTCTGCAGGCCTGTACGATCTCCTCATCCGTCGCATTTTCATTGCCCCAGCGAAGATTGTCCTTAATCGTCCCGGAGAAAAGCTCATTCTTCTGCAGAACAACGGAAACCGAATCGCGGAGAACCATCAGATCATATTTCCGCACGTCGACGCCGCCGAGCTTCAGGGTTCCGTCCGTCACGTCATAAAGCCTCGGAATCAGCTGAACAAGAGAAGACTTTGAGGAACCAGTGGCTCCGATGATCCCGACCGTCTGGCCGGAGCGTATATGGAGATTGATGTCCGTGAGAACCTTTTTCCTCTCCGTCCTTCCGCCGCTGTCAGCCTCTTCATTGCCGTCCGCATCCTGTGATGTCGCATACATAAAGTTGACATGATCAAAGATAATCTCGCCGTTCTTTACCTCTTTCACCGGATTTTCCGGGTTCGCAATATCTGTTGTCTCCTCAAGAAGCTCTGCGATTCTCTCGGCGGAGCTCCGTGCGATCGTGATCATCGCGAAAACCATAGAGAGCATCATGAGGGCCATCATGATCTGAATCGCATATGTGAGGAGGGCTGTCAGATTTCCGGTCGTAAGGCCGGCTGCCGGATCATTTCCGCTCGCAACGATCGCCTGTGCCCCTATCCAGCAGATCAGAAGCGTGCACGTATACATGCAGGCCTGCATCGCCGGCGAGTTGAGAGCGATCAGCTTCTCGCCGCGGCAGTAGCCGTTATAGATGTCCTGTGAGATTTTTTTGAACTTTGAGGTCTGTCCTTCTTCCTGGTTGAAGGTCTTGACGACACGAATGCCGCGGACGTTTTCCTCGACCGTATTGTTGAGCTTATCGTAGGTCCTGAATACCTTTTTGAAAATCTTGCTGACATTCATGACGATCAGGAGCAGGATGGCCGCCAGAATGGGGATGACCACCAGAAAAATCAGTGAAATCTTTACATTAATAGAGAAGCAGACGCATACACAGATGATCATCATGACCGGTCCGCGGATTGCCATGCGGATCAGCATCTGATAAGCGTTCTGTACATTTGTGACATCAGTCGTCAGCCTTGTGACGATTGAAGCTGTTGAAAATTTATCGATATTCGAAAATGCAAAGGTCTGTACATTCCGGTACATGTCTTCACGCAGGTTCGCGCAGAAGCCGGTCGCTGCCTTTGCCGCTGAAGTCGCCGCGGTCTTGCCGACGAAAAACTCCAGAATTGATAATATCAGGATCGTGATTCCGTACTTCCAGACCGCACTCATGTTGCCGCCCGTGATACCATAATCGATAAGATCTGACATGCACAGCGGGATGAGGATTTCAAAGACGACCTCTGCCACTGACAATATCATTGTCAATATGGAAGTTTTTCCGTACTGACGCATACTCTTCGTCAAGGTCTTAATCATTCTTTCTACCTCCGTGGATTATTCGCTTTCAGATTCCTCAATGGCTTTTTTCCCAAGTGCCTGGTTCATCTGGTCATCCAGCTTTGTGAGAAGCCTGACCAGTTCCTTCTCTTCCTCAAAAGTGAGGGCATCCAGAAGCATCTGCTCATCACTCGCTAATGCCTTGTCCAGTACCACAGCGGTCCGTCGGGCCATATCCGTAAGTTCGACATTTTTGACCCGCTTGTCAAAAAGCCCCTGTGAACACCTGACGAAGCCGTCCCTCTCCATGCGGGTCACAATACCGACGATCGTGGGATGCGACACCTGCAGGTGTAACTCGAGGGCCTTCTGGGTCGCCTTTCCATCGTGTCTGTCCAGATACGCCAGTACTCGCGACTGCGCAAAAGTCAGTCCGTACTGTTTCAGAATGTTATTGCCCCTGGCTTCGATTTTTTCACTGATCTGCTTGATTAGATAGTAAATATTCTTTTTATCTTCTATGTTCTTATTCATGGGAGTGCCTCCGATACTGGAATAAATGGGATCAATAAAAAACTGTAGCGTGCTACTTGTTGCATGCTACAGTTTATTTCTGGAATGATTACTTGTCAAGCTTTAATGTGTGAATTTTTTATGATCTGTTCTTTTTCTTCTTTTTTGAGGCACAGGCCTTCACGACTCCGACCACTGTGACGGCCGCCCCAATGAAAAGGAACATAAATCCTATCGGGATAAAGAAGAAATTCTCGTGCAGGATTCCCTCGGCATCGATATATTCTACGGTCATTCCCTTCAGCACAAAGCACAGGAATCCGATCAGCATCAGCACCGCGCCCGTAATGATCACCTTGACTGCGGTCTTCATTTTCCGTGAATCGCTTCCATCCTCGATCAGCTGTTCTGTCATGTTGTTCATCTCGTCATTACCTCCTAATATCAGTTCGTCCAGTGATACGGAAAATATCTGAGAGATCTTTATGACCATTTCGATATCAGGAAGGTTCTTGTTGTTCTCCCAGTTTGATATGGCCTGTCTTGACACTCCCAATTTGTCAGCCATCTGCTCCTGAGTCATATTGTTCTTCTTTCTCAAATCCTTCATCTGAGTTCCGAAATCCATAGATCTGTCCTTTCTATTTTCCGAATTCACCGTGGCATTTTCATCTCTCTGCCACTGACACGAATGATACTGTGAGGCTTCTCCGATGACAAGCAAGTATCCCTTGCAAAGCCCGTAAATAAAGGAATGCAAGCGTTCCTTGCTTTTACAACGGCCTGCCGTTTATAATCTCTGGGGAGGAAATAGTCATGAAAACCACAAACAATTCTGACATTATAAAAATCTGCCTGTTCGGCGATTCCAACACCTATGGCTTCGATTCACTGACCGGACGCTACCCGGCTTCCGTCCGCTGGGCAGACCGTCTCGCCGCAGAGGCCGAAGTCCGCCATCCCTCATGGCATTTTGATAACGACGGCCAGCCCGGCAGGGAGATCCCCTCAGGGCCATCTGGCATAAAATATGCGCTCCGTGAGATCATCTCGCGAAACGCAGACTGGCTGACCATAATGCTGGGATCGAATGATCTCATGGATATGCTGAACCCTTCCGCTGATACAGTCGGAAAGAAAATGCAGAATTTCCTTTCCGTCCTGATTCATGAGACTTCTCTCTCCCCAGAACATGTGATCCTGATCGCACCGCCCTGTATGACAGTATCCACCGAAGGCGGGTTCCAGCCGACAGCTGAAATGAGCAGCGAATCAAAGAGACTTCCAGGGGTATATCAGAAAACCGCAGCGCAATGTGGAACAGCCTTTATCGACGCCTGCAGCTGGGATATCCCGATATCCTTTGACGGTGTTCACTTCTCCGAAGAAGGCCACCGGCAGTTCGCCGCTCATATATTTTCAGAGCTGGAACATATTCTTCCGTTATAAAATCCTCACTGCTGGCTGGCCAGCGGCTCAAGCTTATTAAGCTCTTCACTGTTCTTCAGCGGGCTCCTGAGGCTGAACTGGCCGACAATGGCGTTGCCCTCCAGGAGTTCACTCATTTTTGCAAACATCTTATCTGCATTTCCGCTGGCCGAGCATCCGATTAGATATACCTTCTTACCAGAAAATGCGTGTTTCTTAAGGTATGAAAGCATCGCCGGAGCCATCGTGCCAGCCCAGACGGGGCATGCCAGGATGACCGTATCATATTTGCTGTAATCAATCTCCGGCATCTCAATTCTGGGCCTGAAGCCTGACAGCGCCTGTCTGCCGCCGACCAGGAATTTGAAGCCTGACCTCGGCGGTTCTTTCTCCGTGCGGATCTGAACGATCTCCGCCCCTGTGAGCTCCGCGGCCTTTTTCGCAGCCGCCTCGGAATTTCCTTCGAAAGAATAATAAATTACAATTGGATTCATAGCTGACTCCTTTCCTGCTGATCAATTCGTCATCTTCTTAATATCATCTTCACTGTATCCCAATGATGTCAGGATTTCCACCGTGTGATATCCTTCCGGGTAGCCGGCGTGTCTGTACTCCGGAGGGCACTCCGACAGGCGGATCGGCGACCCCATCTCAGTGATCTTCTTACCGCCGGAAAGCGGGATCTCGAGCTGTGGCCACATGCCGCGCTCCTTCAGATGCTCATCCTCTGAAGCTTCCTTCATCGACAGAACAGGCTCGACACAGGCGTCCCTGTCCTTAAAAATCTCCGTCCATTCATCTCTCGTCTTCGTCAGGAACTTTTCCCGGAAGGTCCGCTTTACCAGCTCCGGATCCTCTTTCAGAATTTTTCCGTCGCGCCACTCCGGATATCCCAGAGTGTCACAGAGCGCCGCGAAAAACTTGGGCTCCAGCGAGCCGACACTCATATAGCCGCCGTCTTTCGTCCCGTAAAAATCGTAAATCCCTCCGCCGTTCAGAAAGCCTTCCTCTCTGGCAGGGACCTTCCCTCCTGCGAAATATGCCGCGCCGTCCATCGAATTAAACGGGACGACACAGTCCTCCATGGAAATATCAATGTACTGTCCCTTTCCGGTTTTCTCCCGGTAGATGATGGCGGCGAGAATGGCGATGACGGCATTCATTGAGCCGCCGGCCACATCGGCAATCTGAAAATTATACAGCGCCGGACCGCTGTCTTTTCTTCCCGCAGACGCCGCAACGCCGGCGCGCGACACATAGTTGATGTCGTGTCCCGCCTTTTCAGCATATGGCCCATTCTGCCCGTAGCCCGTGATCGAGCAGTAAATGATCCGTGGATTTTCCTTTTTCAGCTGCTCATAACCGATGCCGAGTCTCTCCATTACGTGCGGACGGAACTGTTCGACTACGATATCGTAATCCTTCACCAGCCGTTTCACCGCCTCTACGGAAAGCGGCTCCTTCAGGTTCAGCTGCATCGTCTTTTTGTTCCTGCCGAGCCATGCCTGGGTCCCGGTGACCTCTGTGCCCTCCACGACGGGAGGCCAGTCCCGGACAAGGTCTGCGCGGTTCGGAGCGCTGATTTTTATAACCTCAGCTCCGAGATCTGCCAGTGTCATCGTCGCAAACGGCCCCGGCAGCAGGGTACTGAAATCCAATACTTTATATCCTGTAAGAGCTCCCATATATTTTCCTCTCTATAATAGCTGTTGTCATAACCCAGGACGAAAACCAAATTACTGAAAATATTCAGTCTCCGTCCAGAATGCGGATATACTCTGGCGGAACCGGATCACTCAGCCACACCTTATCATTGCCTGTATAAAAACGGATCCCGTCCGCCCTGGCCGCGGCGGCATCGATCTGCAGGATCACCGGATGATGGTCACGGCGGAGACCCACCTGACGCGCCGTCTCCCGATCCTCTGACAGATGGACATACTGCCGGCTCATCGGGAGAAGTCCTTCCTCCATGATACTCTTTAAAAACCGGTGTGCTGTCCCGTGATACAGAATATCCGGTGGAACCGCCTGATCCTTGTGGATCTTCATCGGGACCGAATGACCATAAAGCGCCCTGATTTTTGAACCGGTCATCTCAAATCGCTTTTTATCGATGTGGTCCATGACATACTGGATCCTTTCCCGCGTCAGCGGCGGCTGAAAATGATGCGTGCCGTTCATTGCGCGGATAAACGTATTCAGATCTGTATATCCTTCTTCATCCAGCACAATACCGTATTTGTCCGGATTGTGCCGCAGAGCATATGACATCTTCTTACTGATATATTTAACCTCGTCAGCTGATTCAGTCTTTCTGGATATGTTCTTCTTCTCCATGATCTTCCTTATTATCCTGCCTGCCTTTCCGCAGTGCCAGCTGATCCTGATAATCCTCGTATTCCCTTCTGGACATACAGACCGGTCCGATCGGGGTGTCGTAAATCTTCCGGTCCGTCAGGTCGTCAGGGTATAAATCTTTTTCATTGCTTTCCACAGTTCTTGCTCCACAATACGCCAGGACAAATTGTCCTTAATTTACTGACGGCGCATAAATCTTTACAAGTCCTCGTCATAATAAGTCTCATCATAATCATCATAGTCGAAATATTCGCTGTCGTAGTCTTCCTCGTCGTACTCGTCTCCCCACTCTTCGCGGTCATCTTCATATTCATCGTCATCACTGCTGTGGACGCTGCTGTGATAAGAAGACCCTGCGTCGTCTGAGGAGTATTCTTCATCGGCCTCTTCCTGAAGTCTCTTCTGCTCAGCTTCCTCTTCTTCCTGTTCCGCAATATCTCTCTCCAGACTGGCCTGGTTATCCTCCGTCAGTGCGGGGAGGCCGGAAACCGTCACGGTTTCGGATGTTTTTCTCGGGACATAATCATAGAATTCCCTGAATGCCGAGAGGGATACTCCCGACAGAGTGACCTGGATCGTGTCGCCGTTCGAAAGATAGGAATCCTTACTCAGATTGTAAATGGCTTCATTAAACGGCCATTCCATTTCAGAGGTATCGACTTCCGCGATCGCCTGTGAATTTCCGCCGTCATATACCACCTTCAGACCGGCAAACGGATCCGGATTGGCTTCTGTCAGCGTAGTGATTCCCGAAGCCTCTTCGGTATACGATTCCGATTTCACATAGCACCCGAAATCATCATCCAGAAAATCATTATCGTATCCCTGGAAATGAATATTGTCCCCATTGCTGATATCACGGGTCGGATCAATACTGCCGGCATCACCGTCAAGTAAATATTTTCTCCCAAAGAAATAAACTGCGGGGCTGATGCCGTCGATTCTTGATTTTTTTCCTTTCAGATCATCGGGAAGCTTCAGAACATCTCCGTAATCCTCCTGCAATGCCTGATAATCCATCGTCAGCTTCGCCGTCGCATTCCCGGAATAGCCCTCATATTCGATCTTCATGTAATCATTCAGATCGATGATATGTGATTTATAATAGCAGAAATTGATAAGAATAACAGCAACGCCGATCCCAATAGCAGCCAGAATCTTAATGCCTGTTTTCCGTTCTTCAGTCATGATCCACCCCTCCACAGATCAGCCAGATCTCCAATGCTATTTTTATTATATTATAAGAAATGTCCTTTTTCGATACTTTGAAAATTGACTAAAAAAGCAGGCGGCTCATCGGCCGTCTGCTTCTGGAAAAAGAGGATCTTCCCTCGGAGATCCTGTGAAGTTCTGTGGAGATATCAGAGCATTGTGCGGATCTGCTTCCCGTCCATCCACGATGTGACATTCTCAAATGCCATGACTGCTCTGCGTTCAATCGACTCTTTTGTGTCGAATCCGACATGCGGCGTGCACACAAGATTTGGGGCTCCAATGAGCGGATGATCCTTCGGGAGCGGCGGATCCTTTTCGTAGACATCCGTGCCCGCAAAGATTTTTCCTGCGCGGAGAGCTTCCGCGAGCGCATCCGTGTCAACAACCGGTCCTCTCGCCGTATTGATGAGGATCGCGCCCTGCTTCATTTCGCCGATCTGCTTTTTGCCGATGAGACCTCTTGTCTCCGGGGTGAGCGGCGTGTGTACGGAGATGATATCCGCTTCCGCCATTACCTCGTCGAGGTTCTTATATTCAAGTCCGAGTGCCTTTGCGCTGTCTCTCTCCGTACGGCTGTACCCGATCAGATTGCAGTGGAACGCTTTAAAAATCTCCGCCGTCCGGATGCCGATCGCGCCGGTTCCTACGATACCTACTGTCTTGCCGGCAAGCTCATTTCCCTGAAGGCCAGCCTTGCCGCTGCCGGACTGAACGGCAGCATTTCCTGCAGAAATTCTTCTCAGGCAGTCGAGCGTAAGTCCTACGGCGAGCTCAGCGACCGCGTCATTGCAGTATCCGCCGGTATTTGAAATATGGATACCGCGGACCTTGCAGGCATCCGTATCCACATGGTCAATGCCGACAAAAGCCACCGAAATGAACTTCAGTGCCGGATCTGCTTCGATGACACTTCCGGGGAGCGGATGGTTTGCGATCATCAGTACATCCGCGCCATCGCTTCTTTTCTTCAGTTCCTCAGAATCCGTAGTAAAATTGTCATAAGCCTCAAAGGTATGACCCTTGTCTGTTATACTTTTTGAAAGTTTATTAAGTGTCTCATCAGACACTCCGAGCGGCTCTAGTAAAACAACTTTCATCCCGTGCACCTCCTTTTGTGCCTATAATACCTCTCAGTTCTGAATATAGCACAAAATAACATTGGAGAGCGATTTTTCTCAGATGATTAGCGGTACGCCTTCTCAATGATCGCACAGGCATCGTCCACACTGAGGTCATCAGGGTCATTGAGGAACAGGCGGCCCATCGTCGCCTTTGCATTCTCGGCGAGCGTGTGTGCCTCTTCTTTTCTGATGCCAAAATCGGACATCTTCAGGTCAGCGACGCCACAGGCCTTCTGCAGATCCCCAAGCGCAGTCAGGAAATCCGCCGGCTTCTCTGCATCCGCCTTTCCGAGAGCTTTCGCGAGGCGCACAAAGCGCTCCGGGCAGACTCCTCTGTCAATCCAATAAGAAAAATATGAAAGAGACAGCATGATCAATCCGGCTCCGTGCGGCAGCTTATTGTGATATGCACTCAGCGCGTGCTCAAGTGAATGCTCAGAGATACACCCGGTGAGATCCATAGAATAGCCGCCAAGCGTATTTGCGAATGCGACATGCGTGCGCGCCTCCAGATCCTTTCCGTCTTTAACACAGCGCGGCAGATAGGTGGCGATATTCTCAACAGCCGTGAGCTGGATCATATCCGCCATAATATTGTGCTTGTTGGAGAGATAACCCTCGATGTTGTGGAACAGCGCATCAAAACCCTGATATGCGGTGAAAACCGGAGGCACGGTCAGCATCAGTTCCGGGTCGACGATCGAATAGAGAGCCATCATGCTCGGCATTCTGCCGACATTGATCTTCTCGTTCGTCGCAGTATTCGTAATAACACCGCCCGAATCAACCTCTGAACCGGTTCCAGCCGAAGTCGTGATGGCGATCCACGGAAGTACGGGATTCGGAGGAGTAATATTTTTACCCGTCGCTCCGGTGGCATAATCCCACAGATCATCAGAGGGCTGCGGCGCCAGCATAGCGATTACCTTGCCGGCATCCATGACAGAACCTCCGCCGAGAGCGACGACAAAGTCACATCCGTTTTCCCGGATTGTTTTTGCGCCGAGCTCCACCGTCTCCTTGAGCGGATTGGCAGAAATCTGATTGAACAGGACGCTTGTGCATCCAGCCATCTCAAGTTCCCTCTGAACCTTGTCGAGAGAACCGTTGAGAATGGTTGATTTTCCGTTCGAAGTGACGAGAAGTGCCTTCTTTCCGGGCATCTTCAGTTCATGCAGACGGGAGACCTGTCCAGGTCCGAACAGAACACGGGATGGTGCATAAAAATCATACGTTTCCATTGGCTTATACCTCTTTCATAAAAAAATAAAAAATATGGCGCTGACAGAATACTTCCTGTCAACGCCCTTGTTGTCAGCATCTTATCACGTTTCCACATCAGAAACAAGGCAAGATAATTATAAACTCTTTCCGAAAGTCACCAGTGAATTGACAAGATTGTTATCTCGGTCATCCGCTGTGCCAGAATATTCCAATAGTCCCGTTCCTACTACCTCAGCACCGCAGTTTTTCAATGCCCGGATCATTGCGAGCAATGTATGGCAGGTGAGACCGTCCGGCTCCTGTACCGGAGTGAGGTCAAATTCTCTCGGATCGAGCGAGTCAAAATCGACGTGGATATAAACATGTCCGAAACCCTTCCGTGTGACCTCCTCCGATACAATCTCAGGATTCTGTTCAAGCATCCTAACTGAAAAGGCAGAGATCTGTTTATCCTTAATATATCTGCTTTCTTCAGGGTCGAGGCTGCGTCCGGCGCACATCGTCAATTGCTCCGGCTGGATGACCGAGGCAAGCCTGCCGATAATTCCGGTGTCACCGTCAGACAGCAGCGTCCTCAGAGACATGCCATAATAGAGCATGCTTTTCGAAGAATCCGGCGTATTCAGATCCCCGTGGGCGTCAATATAGACGACGGCCATGTCACCGTCATATTTCCTGTTCAGCCATGCCGCGCTGGGCGTATCCGCGTCACATCCGCCGCCGATGGTGAAAATCCGGGATGGATTTTTCTCCTTAAGTACCGCGTTTACTTTATCCATATCGCGGAGGATATCATCGTAACCAAGGATATGATTTTTTTCCGGAGAAAGCGGCTCACTCCCGATATTCACCGTCACCGCCTCTGGATCCTTCAGATAATTGTCCCGCAGGGCAAATGCACCATACCATGTGCAGAGATCCTGCCCGCCGCCCTGCCACTGCGGGATAATGATATTCAACTTTTCAGACTGATCATTCATGTTTCTTTCTTCCATCATGCCACACTTGCCGGTCTCAGATCTGCATCCTCAGCTGTCCCAGAATATTTTCTACTCTCCAGATCGCGTCCTTCACCTGTCGCCTCGCGTCATTGATCCTGGACTGAACCATGAAGTCGACGATCAATCCGTCAAAGAAAAAATCAGCGAAGGTCATAAAATCGCCGACATTAATATTCATATTCTGAAGATTCTGCACGTCATTCAGTTCTCTCTGAAATTCGCGAAGATCATACTTGGCACGGTCCATCGCCTGAGACGCTTTTTCGATCTTTGAATGTTTCATCAGTCCAGAAAACATGTTGCCGCCAAAAATATCAACAGCTCCCCAGGTTCTGGCGCTGTCGAGATACTGCTCAGCCTCCTGAAGACTGGACAGAGCCCGCTCACCGGCGGAGATAGCCTCTCTGACCTCTTTTCCCTCGTTATACATGATCACCCCTCCTCATGAACCTGTTCAATGAATCTCTGGCAAAGTCATTCAACACAAATCATCGCCAGTCAGAAGCTGACAATATCAGCTGTCAGCTCCATGTCCTATAATATCAGAAATCTGTTCTATATGTGAAACGATAGTAATGAAAATTGCCGCCTGCACTTTTAATCACAAAATGTCGGCTATATATATTAATTTAGAAAAACGAAAAGAGGAGACAGCTCTCGCAATCTCCTCCCTAACATTCTGATTATAATATTGCATGACCATGACTGAACTTCAGCCTTCTAGCAGATAGCTCATTTAATGAATCCCACCTGGGCGCTGATTTTTGCCGTCTGTTCATCTTTTCTCTTATTGTACTCGACCTTCTTTTCCTCGAAGTAGTTTCTTCCATAAGAATCAATGGAAACAATAAGCGGTCCGAATTCCTTTACGTGACAGTGCCAGAGCGTCTCGGGCATTCCGAGGTCCTTCCACTGTGCCTCGACGATCTCTTCTACCTCTGTCGCCGCGACGACAGCATTGCCCGCCGGAAATACGCAGTGGATCGCGCCGAACTCCTTGCAGGCTCTCTCGGTGTTCTCCTTCATTCCGCCCTTTCCGACAATGACGCGGACGCCCGTCTCCTTTACAAATTCATACTCAAATTTCTCCATCCGCATGGAAGTCGTCGGCCCTACGGATACCATCTCATACTTGTCATCGCCGAGCGGACGGATGATCGGCCCCGCGTGGAGGATCGCTGCGTCCTTTACGTCAACCGGGATTTTTCTTCCCTCTTCGACGACTCTTCTGTGAGCCACGTCGCGGCAGGTCGTGAGATCGCCGGAGAGATAAATGATATCGCCGATATGAATATCTTTAAGATCCTCTGCGGATACCGGAGTTGTCAGGATTTTTTTGCCATCTTTTACTTCTACCATTGTCTTGTCCTCCTTCAGTTCTCTTCTCTGTACTCAAAGCCGCTATGTGTCGTCACTTCAAAATTCAGATCCCTGTCAAAAATAATGTGGCCGCGTCTGTGGCTCCAGCAGCCGACATTTACTGCGACGCCGATCGCTGACGGATGGCGGGCTGTATTTTCAATGTTGACGCCCATCACGGAGTAATTTCCGCCCATGCCCTGCGGTCCGAGGCCGATCGCATTGATGCCGTCCTCGAGGAGCTTCTCCATCTTTGCCGCGCGCTCATTCGGATTGTGAGAGCCGATCGGACGCATCAGAGCTTTCTTGGAGAGAAGGGCCGCCGTCTCGACACTGGTCGCCACACCGACGCCCACAAGAAGCGGAGGGCATGCGTTCAGTCCGTAGCTCGTCATTCTGTCCATGACAAACTTTGTCACTCCCTCGTACCCTTCACCGGGCATAAGGACCGTTGCGTTTCCGGGAAGCGTGCACCCGCCGCCCGCCATGTACGTATAAATCTCACATTTATCTGAGTTCGGAACGATATCCCACCAGACGGTCGGGGTTCCTTTTCCGACATTCTTTCCCGTGTTGTACTCATCAAAGGTCTCTACTGAATTGTGGCGGAGAGGGGTTTTGATCGTGGCCTGTACGACGGCCTCTTTAAGAAGCGCCTCGAGGTCATCGATCAGCGGAAATCTGGTCCCGCACTTTACCCAGAATTGCAGGACGCCGGTGTCCTGGCAGGACGGGCGGTTGAGGGCAACCGCCAGCTCCTGGTTGCGGAACATCGTGTCATAGATTACCTTCGCCATCGGGCTTGTCTCTTTGTCACGAAGCTCCTCCAGCTTTGCGATGACGTCGTCGGGCAGCTTCTTTGCTGTGTATCCAACGAACTGTGCCATGATATCTGTCATTTTTTTAACTTCCTGTTCAGTTGCCATATCGGGCCTCCTTCAGATTTATTCTGTTATTCTTCAGCTGTTTCTAAAAGTCATTTCAATAATTGATGTTCCTGTAAATTCGTTTTGCGCTTTTCTAAAATTCCAAATAATTGATCTTTCAATAACTTTGTCCGCCCGGACCAGTTTTCTCTCACGCACCTTAGTCAGGGAAGAACGGAAATGCGATTGGAAGAATGATCATGCTCACGGCCAGTGCTATGGCGATCAGCGGAAGTCCGGCTTTTGCGTAATCCTTGAACTTGTAGCCGCCGGGGCCCATGACCATGGTGTTTGCCGGCATTCCGATCGGCGTCGCGTAAGCGCAGCTTCCTCCGATAACGCAGGCCATCAGAACCGCCTTCGGATCTGCTCCCATGCCCTGGGCGATTGAAAGACAGATCGGAGCCATCAGGGCCGTCGTCGCCGTGTTGGACATAAAGTTCGTCATGACGCAGCAGAGGACCAGTACGATGAAGGTCAGCAGGTACGGTGAAGGGTCACTGCCGAGAACCCCGAGGACCGCGTCTGCGATCATTTCGCCCGCGCCGGATGTCTCCAGCGCCTCTGCGAGGGAAAGCGTACCTCCGAAAAGGAAGATCGTTTTGAGATCAATGGACTTCAGCGCATCTTTTTCCGAGATCGTGCCCGTGAGGACCAGGATGATTGCTCCGATGCAGCCGCTGACGTAAAGGTCGATCCCGATCTCATCCTCAAAAATCATCGCGAGCAATGTTCCGATCAGAACGGCGAGGGACAGGACCTTCTTCCATTTCGGCACGTTGCTGAAATCCCTGTTGTTGTCGAAAACACTGTCATCGTCCTGCACGTCGTGGTTCGGAAGAAGTTTGAATCCAACCGTCGCATAGAAGATGATTCCGCAGATCAGGATCGGAAGTCCGACGATGGCATAGTCGAAAAATCCAAACTCAAGTCCGATTGATTCGAGCGTCGACTGTGCGATCATGTTTCCCGGAGCACCGATCAGTGTGAGGTTTCCGCCCATCGCCGCCGCGAAGACGAGAGGCATCAGAAGACGTGACCTCTTGTAACCCGACTTGGCCGCGATTCCGATGACGACAGGGATCAGGACCGCTGCCGTTCCGGTGTTGGAAAGGACTCCGCTCATCAGACCTACGATCAGCATGATGGCGACGACCAGTCCTCTCTCCGTCTTCGCGAACTTTGTGACAAGACCGCCGATATCATTCGCAACTCCGGTCTCAAAAAGTGCTCCGCCGACGATGAACATCGCGACAAACAGGATGACATTGCTGTTTATGAACCCGGCAAAGGCATCTTCCGGCTCAAGCACACCGGTCACGATAAGGCCGACACAGACGATCATCGACGTCAGCCCCAGAGGTATTTTTTCCAATACAAACATCACAATGGCAAATGCCAGAAATAGCAGGGTAATCACTGCTGGACTCATGATTTTTTCTCCTTATACACGATATGTTTCTGCTACACCGTTCACGGAGAAGCGCTTCTCTTGTTTTCTGAGTCCATCATACCGTAGCACTTAGTTTTTGTACATTTGATAATAATTAGTCTCAGCTTTATTTTTTTTAATACTGTATAGAAACGAAATTTCTTTTCTGCTACGATATACACAGCAACCCCCGTTGATTTCAGACGGGAAATTTTGTTCTGATATTACAATCTGGATTTTTCAGGGAGACAAAATTATGACACTGAATCAGCTTGAATATTATTGTGCGGTCTGCCGCTTCCAGAGCATCACTCGCGCTTCCGAGGAACTATACGTATCACAGCCGACGATCTCCGTGGCCGTGCGCGAGCTTGAGAAGGAATTTCACATGCAGTTCTTCAACCACAACAAGAACCGCATCTCCCTCACCTCAGACGGCGAAGCTTTTTATTTGAAAGCCTCAAAGCTGCTGGAGCAAGCGCGCGGAATGTATGACGAATTCGCCCGGCTCGGTGAACAGACACGCCCGATAAAAATCGGCATTCCTCCGATTATGAGCACTGTGTTCTTCCCGCGTATGATCGACGCTTTCCACGAAAAAAGCCATACCCCTGTTCAGTTGCAGGAATATGGCTCTGTCCGCGCCTGTGATCTCGTCGCCTCGGGCGACCTGGATCTCGCACTTGTCAATATGGATGTCTACGGACTCGACCGCTTCGAAAACTTTGAGATCATGACCGCAGAGTGTGTGTACTGCGTATCCCGGACGCACCGCTACGCCGGCGAATCCGAGATAACCTTTGATATGTTAAAGGACGAGAATCTGATCCTTTTCAACACGGATTCCGTCCTCAATCAGACCGTGTACGCGCGCTTCCGCAGCATGAAGGCTACGCCGAGAATCCTCATGACCTCGAGCCAGCTTTACACGATCCTGAATTTTGTCCGCAGCGGCACCTGCGGGGCATTTCTCTTCTCCCCGATCGCCGTGAACCCGCGCGATTTTGTCACCCTCCCGATCCGTCCGGTGATGACAAACCGCTTCGGTCTCGTCTGGAAAAAAGGTCCGATCCGCAAACAGGCGGAAAGCTTCATTGATTTCGCGAAGGGATACGATATTACGCCCTATCTGTAAGGCACTCCGCCATTAAGACCTTAAACAGCTTTTGAATACAGGCTGCCGGCCATCTTTGATTCAGATTCACAGACTGCCACAGCGATTGATCTTGAAGGATCCATCAATGGAATAAGACAAGACTGAACGGCGTGATAAAGATCTGATTTTCCCGGCCATACGGTTCCGATAAGTCTGTTATTCTGATCGAGCTGATGGAACCACGACCCGTACTGATGATCCCGGACATCCTCTTCCAGATATTGAAGGAATTCCGAATACAGCCTTCTGTATTTTTCCCTGCCAGTCACCCGGGCGAGCACGGAAGATGTATTGATCGCTTCCGCAAGCGTCCAGTGCATTCTGTCATGAACGACCGATTTCCCGTTCCAGTCCGTGGTATACACAAATCCCGGTGCTCCATCGGCAGTCCATCCATCCCCGACTGCGCGTGCGAACAGATGCTCAGCACTGTCGAGACAATAATCCTTCACAACTGCATCCGATTTTGCGAACGCATCGGAAAGTGTCCACTGAGTCACAAGCCGCGCCCATTCTATCCCATGGCCGGGTGTTGCGCCATAAGGCTTAAACGGATCCCGCGGATTTTCCCGATTGTATTCCAGATCCGCTGTCCAGTCTTCTCTGTAATGCTCCGGAATCCTCCAGTTGTTTGCACCTGCCCACTTTATCACATGCTCTATGATGCGTCCGGCCCGGCTCCTGTATTTCTCATCTCCCGTCACATCCGCGACTGCCAGAAACGCCTCCACGGTGTGCATGTTGACATTCAGACCGCGGTATGGATCGGGGCGTGTAAACTGCGTATCCCAGGTATCGACCGCCAGGCCCGTTTTCTCATCATAAAAATACCGGTCAAAAACCTTTTCTGCCTCCGTCAGCAGCTCCCGGCTTCCCGTGATACCGGCAAGGGAAGCACTGGAAGCTGCAAGCACTACGAAAGCATGAGTATAGCACTGTTTCTCCGGCATCACAGATCCATCCCCGCGGATTCCTGTGTACCAGCCGCCATATTTCTCGTCATGCAGTTCCCCTGTAAGTCCCCGTATCCCTGCTTCTGCAAGTTCCCTGCATCCACCGATCCCTAGAAGGGCGCCGATACTGTACACATGCGTCATCCTGCATGTGATCCACGTATATTTCCCTTTTTCAGGCCAGGGATTTCCATCGTCGCCGAGCCAGTAAGCGCTTCCTTCCGGGGATGCAAATTTCCTTCCAAAACGAAGCAGTTCCATAAGGTCATCCGTCAGATATTTTCTGTTTTTCTCCGTTCCGAGGATGAACCTCTCATCTACATTTTCCATGTCAGGCATCAGAAATCACCCTTCTTCAGTACATCGACGCCGGTATCCACCGTCACTCCGCCGAGATCTTCTCCGTTCAGTGCCTTAATGCAGGCGCGGACGGCTTCACTTCCCATTTTTTCAGGGCGCTGCGCGATCGTACAATACAGATATCCGTCTTCGACGAGATTTTTAATTGAATCCGACTTGTCGAAACCGATGCCTGTGATTGAGTCATCTCCCGAAGCCTTGATCGCATTGCCAATGCCGGTCGTGCTTCCTTCATTTGTTCCAAAAATCCCGACAACACCCTGTGTAATATAGTTCTCTGCTATACTCTGAGCCTTCGCGGCGTCGCCGTCGCAATACTGCGTTTCCAGAAGATTGTAATCCGTTTCTTCAAATGCGCTGCGGAATCCCTCTTCCCTGTCTACACAGGATTCAGTGGACGCATTTACGTTGACAATACCGATGTCACCCTCTGTGATTCCTTTTGCCTCAAGACTTTCGATCATCTGTTCACCCGCGATCCTGCCGGCCGCCTCATTATCCGTGGAATACGTAGCCTCAGCCTCTACCGTCGCAGGAGAATCGACGTAGACAAGCTTGATACCGCTGTCCACTGCGCTCTGCAGAGCTCTGGAAATCGCATCTGGTCCGTTTGCAGCTACAATAATGGCGTCATATCCGCCGGCGACTGCATTATTGACACATTCAACCTGCTTGGAATCATCCTTGGTGTCTGGCGACATGAAATCAACGGTCACACCATCTTTTTCGGCTTCTGCCTGAGCACCTTTATTCAGATCGATCCAATGCTGATCAATAGAATCCATCGTGATCAGCGCGATCTTGTAATCCCCATCTGGTTCAAGAGCCGGCTCTGAAGAAGACAGAACCGATTCATCGGTGCTTTCACTCGCCGTTTCTACTGTGTAAGAACTGCTCTCTGTGATTGACGCTGATGCCGAAGAATCAGTACTCGTGCTGTTTGTACCTGCGGTCGTTCCGCAGCCTCCCAGAACAACAGCTGCTATCGCTGCTAAACAAACTAATTTTTTCATATTTTCCTTCTCCTTTATCACTGTTCAGGATTTTTTTCCCAGTTTCGATTTATGACTTCCATTGCGGAGGACAACATCCATCAGGACTGCGAGAACCACGATCACGCCGATCACGATACGCTGAATACCTACCTGTGCTCCGATCATGTTCAGTCCGTTTTCAAGTGTCTGCCACACGGCTGCTCCGACCAGGGTACCAATAAGGAGTCCCGTTCCTCCGAGCGGGGAGATTCCTCCGATAACACCTGCGGCGACACCATACATCTCATAAGTATTCCCGGCTTCCATATTTCCCATTCCGGCCTGGGCGCAGAGAATATAGCCGCAGACGACGGAACAGAAAGCGCTGATCATATAAACCTTTATCGTAGTTGTTACGACATTGACTCCGGATAATTTAGCCGCGTCGGCGTTTGAACCAACCGCATAAATATGTCTTCCGGTACGCGTCTTTGCGAGGATAAAACAGAAAACGGCAAATATGATCAGAGCGATCCAGAAAGTATTGTAAATACCCAGAAATTTGTCATAATACAGGAAATTCTGAAAATCGTCGGCTGCCTTTTTCCCAAGGACAACGCCGATATTGTCGGTATTGTGGTTGTTGTTGACCATGTATGCTACGCCCCTTGCTACAAACATGGTCCCGAGAGTCGCTATAAACGGCGGCAGCTGAAACCTGCCGACGAGAATACCGTTAACGAAGCCAATAGCGAGGCCGGCGGCAAGCGCGATTAGCATTGCCGGCACAGCGGGAACACCGTGCGTCATCAGAGTCGCCGTAATCATCGCACTCATGGCTACAACAGAACCGATAGAGAGGTCGACATTACCGGTGATCATGACAACACTCTGAGCGACGCCGACAAGAAGGTATTTAGACATCGAACGAAGTACATTTAAAATATTCTGTAGAGAAAATACCTTGGGATTGATGATGCCGAACGCACAGTAAATAATCACAAGACCGGCAAGAGCAGTTAGGACCGCTCCCATTCCGACGATGCCCGTCAATCGTTTCCACACACTTACTTTCTTTTTCATGGCTGCTGCTCCTTTCCACGGTCCTCACCGCTCACAATTTTTTTCTCAAACATCGTCTCATAGCGAAGGATCTCAGCCTGATTTGCCTCCGCAGCGTCTAATTCTCCCGTAATGCGCCCGTCACACATGACAAGGATCCTGTCTGCCATTCCCAGGAGCTCCGGCATTTCAGAGGAAATAAACAGGACACCGATCCCCTGCTGCTTCAGCCTGTTCATCAGGCGGTAGATCTCTACCTTCGCCCCGATATCAATACCGCGGGTCGGCTCATCGAAAATGACCACTCTCGAATCCCGCGCGAGCCACTTGCCTATGACGATCTTCTGCTGATTGCCGCCGGAGAGCGTCTCCGCATTCACCTCGACACCTGCTGTTTTAATCTGCAGATCCCTGACCATTCTGCTGCAGAGCTCGTCCTCTTTCTTTTTACTGATGACGCCCGCCCGGTTGGAGATCAGGTCCAGATTGGAAAGGGCAAGGTTCTGGCGGATACTCAGCTTTGTGCAGAGTCCGTCTTTCTTCCTGTCCTCAGGAACGAGGACGACGCCCTGCCGGATCGCGTCCAGAGGACAATTGATGCTGATTTTTTTCCCGTCAAGATACATCTCTCCGCCCATTTTCGGGTCCGCTCCAAAAATCGCCCTTGTCGTCTCTGTTCTGCCTGCCCCCATAAGGCCGACCATCCCGACAATCTCGCCTTCACGCAGCTTAAAACTGACATTCCTGGTCAGCGGACCGGCATTCAGATCTCTCACCTCAAAAATCGTCTTGCCGACCTTACAATTTACGTGGGGATACTGTTCCTTTACCTCGTGGCCCACCATCTGAGTGATGATCTGGTCCATCGTGAAATCTGTAAATTTCCCTTCCGTGATATATTTCCCGTCACGCATGATCGTCACACTGTCCGTGATGTATTTCAGCTCCTCCAGACGGTGAGAGATATAGACAATGCCACACCCATGTTCCCTGAGCTGAAGTACTATGTGGAAAAGATCCTCTACTTCTTTGGAAGTCAGCGCAGAAGTCGGCTCATCCATGATCAGGATCTTGGCGTGCACGGAGAGTGCTTTCGCGATCTCAATCATCTGCTGCTTTGATACGGGAAGGCCTCCCACCTGAGTTCTGGGACTGATGTCTACGCCCAGTTCATCCAGATACTTCTGAGCTTCTTTTTCCATTTCCGAAGTTTTCAGAAGCAATCTTCCACACCTTTCCCGCCCGAGAAACATATTTTCGGCGACAGTAAGATCCTTACACATGTTGAGTTCCTGATGGATAATAGCTACGCCGGCTTCCATACCGCTCTTTGGCGTCAGATTGCCATACTCTTTTCCATCAATGACCAGACGCCCCGAATCTCTCGTGTAAACGCCGCTAAGGATCTTCATCAGAGTCGACTTTCCGGCTCCGTTTTCCCCGAGGAGCGCCATAACCTCCCCCTCATGGAGTACAAATCTCACATCATCCAGCGCCTTCACCCCGGGAAATGTCTTTGTGATATGTTCCATACGGACAAGTTCTTTACTCATGGATCACACCGCCTTTCTCTTCCAGAAAACGGTCGATCTCTTCCATCTGCGGGATTCCGCTGTAAGGACCGCTTCCCAGAACGCAATACCTTCCGACAGCACTCGCAAAACGCGCGCTGCTCTTAAAATCCTGTCCGCGGGCAAGCCCGCAGAGAAACCCGGCGCAGAAAGAATCCCCGGCTCCATTCGTATCAGCCGGATGCTCCTCCAGAAAAGCAGGGACCTGATATCGCACGTCTCTGGATTCACAGATGTAGGAGCCCTTCGTTCCCATCTTAATGATCACGCTGCCGACACCTTCATCGAAAAAGACATCTGCGATCCTGTCCGGATCGCTGAAGCCGGCCAGCTCCCGCGCTTCCTCAATACTCGGCATAAAAAGATCAAGATATGGCATGGCGGGGCGGATCCTTTCCATCCAGCGTCCGGTATCATCCCAGACCGTATCCATAACGGTAAATTTTCCTTTTTCCTGCGCCTTTTTCAGCAGCTCTGCCGCCCCTTTTCCATCCAGCTTTTCAAGGAGGAGCGCCGACGCAATGAAGATAATGTCATTTTCATCGATAAGCTTTTCCGGTATATCCGCCAATGTCAGTTCGGATGTGGAACCCGGGGAATAGATAAAGCTCCGCTCT
Source organism: Eubacteriales bacterium (assembly GCA_036453165.1). Classification (GTDB taxonomy): domain Bacteria; phylum Bacillota; class Clostridia; order Lachnospirales; family Lachnospiraceae; genus Bilifractor. The sequence goes on from JAZHVR010000006.1 coordinate 141,832, forward strand.
CCCATATCATCCACGGCGACAACTGACGCAGATGTCGGCGTTCTTGTCCATGAAACGCCTTCCGTGTCCACTCCGTTCTTCTGCATTTCATGTACGACAGATTTCCCAAAAGCATCGAGACCAACCTTGCAGGCGATCGTAACCGAGACCCCGAGCCTCGCCAGGTCGATGGCCGCATTCGCAGCGCATCCACCAACTGTCTGCCGGATGCTTTTCGTCCTGCAGAGTGTACCCGGCTCGGGAAGCCTGTTTAAAGGATTAATCAGAATATCTGCTGTAATACCCCCGATACACAATATTTTTTTCATTGCACCCTCTTTTTCTCATTGAATCCCGAAATGCCTGAAAAGGATTTTTTCCGCTTCGGCGTTCCAGAGACCGTTGTGTCTGTCACAGGCATCGGCCAGTTCCGCATAGAAAGGATCTGTTTTTCCCTTTTCTCTGAAATCCGAGATCGCCGTCATCGGCATGTTTATCTGCGTATAGACCAGCTTCTTTCCGCCCCTGATCTCTGGCAGATGCAATACAGTATCCGCATAGCTGTCCAGTCCTCCGATGTGTGTAACCATGACAGCCGGAAGAATCTTTCCTTCTTCCATCAATGAGATCACCTCTTCTGTGTCCATCGGAAGTCCGCCGGACGCGCCCATGACGTGCGTCGATGTGTAATGTGCGTCATACAGGTTGATCTCCGCGCTGAATTTATGATCCATCGGCCCTGCGAAAATATTCATGCAGCCATCAAAAGCAAGAAGATGATTTCCCATTTCTGCCACAGAACGGATAGGAACAAACAGGAAGACGTCGTCATATCCGTGTCCATCCGTCAGTTTCATCAGATCAGACTCTGGATCCTGGGATGAAGCGGTATTCACATATATCAGTTCAATTCCCTTCTTTTTTGCGTCCTCCGGAGAAAGAAGCTTTCTGGCACGGTCGAGCCTGTCGTCGCTGACCTCAGTTACGACAACGCGCGCCGGCTTATTTTTCATTGCCAGGGAATAGCTGATCGCACCGAGACCCATCGGACCGCAGCCTCCGAGGATCAGAATATTGCCGCCCTCCTTTGTGCCCATCGAATGCTGATAATTCTGTCTGTTCGTGTGATAATTTGAATTGAATCCGCCGATCACACAGGAAAGAGGCTCACAGAGTGACGCATCAAAAAAGCTCTCACCGCTATAGGGCAGAATGCAGTTCATCTCGACAGCTTCATGAGGCACGACGCAGTAAGTGCACGCCCCTCCATAATATGGATAGGAATATCCCGGCGCCCAGAGGGTTCCCTTATAATTGAGCGTCGGCTGCACGGCAAAACGCTGACCCTCGTGGTAGCGTTCCTGCCATTTTTTACCGACCTTAACGATGATTCCTTCAAATTCATGTCCGACCATGACAGGACGCTCGGATACATTGTCCGGAACTCTCTTGTGCTTCGCGCCCTGCCTGATCGCCTTATATGTCGACATACAGATACTGTCTGAAATGACTTTCACGAGAAGCTCATCGTCTTTGATCTCCGGGAGCTCAAATTCTTCCAGTCTCACATCGTCCGCCCCGTGAAGCATGACTGCTCTGGTTTTCATTTCTGTTCTCCCTCCTTTTTATTTGTTGTACTTCTGGATTTCTTCATAGATCCTCTTTGCCTCCGCCGCCGGATCCTTCGCACTGCCGATCGCGCCGCCGACGATCAGAACATCAGGCTTGAGCTCCGCATAGACCGGGATCGTATCATAGCGAATGCCGCCGGCCACTGAGATCTCCGCCTTCTTCGCATACTTCTTCATCACCCTGAGATCATCCAGCGGGGTCCTTCCGCGCTTCTGCTGATCCACTCCGGTGTGCACTGCGATTCCCTGAACGCCGAGCTCCTCGAGCTGTCCGATCCTCTCAGGAAGGTTTGGAACACAGATCATATCTGCCACAACAAATTTTCCGTATCTCTTCGAAATATCCACGCAGGCCTTCATCGTGGCGAGGTCTGTAACTCCGAGAACCGTCACATAATCGGCTCCTGCATCAAAAGCAGAGGAAGCTTCGAGCTCTCCGGCGTCCATGATCTTTGTGTCCGCCAGAATCTCCTTGTCCGGGAAAGCCTCGCGGAACCTTCTCACCGCCTCCATGCCACTTTCAATGACAAAAGGCGTCCCTATCTCGATAATGTCCACATAGTTTTTAACCTTCTTTGTGAGTTTCAGGGCATCTTCCAGAGAAAACACATCAAGTGCAAGCTGCAGTTTCATCATCCTTTTCCTCCTAATCAGTCTTCCGTTGACATGCGGATCAGCTCGTGATCCTCAGGTAATCCAGTGATCTCAGACAGTGTGGCAGCCGCTCCCTTTTCAGCGATCATCTGCTGGAGTTTCACTGCTTCACTGTCATTCTCGTACGAATATTTCAGAGCTGCCCTGATTCCGTTAACAATGTTGACAGGCCTTATTCCATATTCCATGGCCTTCAATGCAGGGCCGAAAAATCTTTCCGTCGCTGAAAGCTTGCGGATAGGCTCCCTGCACGGGCGCGTGCAGGAATCGAGGATTCTCTGATCCGCAAAACGCACAAGCATATATGAGGAGTATTCCATAAATTCCTCAAGTGGCAGCTGATACTGATGGCTCCACGCCTGCCCGCATTCATAGAGCGCGCGGTACGCAGCTGTAAAAATCTCCTCATCAGATGCCGCCTGCCAGATATAGTTCAGTCCCTTCTGAAATCCCATGTAACCGAGGATAGCGTGTCCGGTCAGCGTGTAGATTTTTCTTTTGACATACGCGTCGACATGAGGTGTAATATTGAGTCCATTAACATCCGAAAGGTCTCCCTTTACCTTTGTGCTGTCGATCGCCCATTCCATATATTTCTCTACCTTGACCGTCAGCTTCTTCTCCGCATGGATGGGGACGACAATGCGGGAAACCTCCGCGTCCGGGAATCCCACGTACTGATCGAGGTATTTTCTTTCTTCCTCACTCAGAAGGGGAACGACGCTGTTGTAAAGCTTCGTCGAAGCTCCGTCCATATTTTCGCAGGCGATGATATCGAGGGGAGCCGTGACATTATTCTTCATGCGGAGCTGTACGGCTTTTGCCAGCATCGGTGCCAGCTTCGGTATCACATTCGGTCCCACTGCCGTAGTAACTACGCTGGCATCCAGAATCTCACGGGGTGCCTCTTCCCCCAGAGAAGAAACTGCGCGGACCCCGCGAACCATCCTGTTGTTATCCTCCTCACCGAGAATGATGACCCTGTACTCTTTTTCCCTGTTGATTTCATCGATCAGATCCTGTACGGCGTCCATAAAAACGATCTGGTATCCGGACGCGTCAAACCGTTCTCCGATAAACCCGCGCCCAATCTGTCCGGCGCCGATGACAATAGCTTTTTTCTTCACGATCACGGCCTCCAGTCTCACTCAAGATTTGCATGTCTCGTAAACATATGATCTGAATCCATTCCTTTTTTCTCCATCAGTCGAAGGATTACAGAATCAAAAAACAGAAGCGTGCTCTGCTCAAACAGAGATCCCATTGGCTGGATAGACGTGAACGACTTGTCAACTTTTGCTTTCGGAGTCGGCGCCGGAATTTTGACAGCCAGATCCGCCATCTGTCCTATTTTCGAATCGGGATTGATCGTCACAGTCGCGATCGGCGCACCGATGGCTTTTGCTTTTTCTGTCATACTGATAAGACTCCCTGTCGCTCCGGATCCTGAAGCCACAATGAACAGATCGTCCTTTTCCAGATTCGGCGTGACTGTCTCACCGCATACATACGCATCGAATCCCATATGCATGAGACGCATTGTAAACGCCTTTGCCATAAAGCCTGATCTTCCCGCCCCTGCGAGCAGGATCTTTTTTGCTCCCAGGATCATATCCGTCAGCTTCTCGCCCTCTTCCGGAGATACCTTTGCAAGAGTATCCGTGAGTTCTTTAGTCACCACACCGGCATATTCTGTGACATTCATGTTCCCCCTCCTTTAATAGTACATTTAATTTACTAAATCAGCAAAAACATTTCCCTGATGGATTTTTCTTCAAATCAGGGATAAAAATCACCAGAAACAAGCTTTGACGCGTCAAAATTAACAATAAACTCATTTCAAACCGGTCATTGAAATGTTTGTTTTGACCAGATAATAGCATCGTTCTTCTTAATAGTCAATCATTTTTATCAATGTTCTTCTATTTCGTCATGTTTGACAAATCCACAGGGCAGATTTTTGTATATAAAAACAAGGAAACGTGCGGATATTACTCCGTCACGTTTCCATTGAAAAGTTCCTTTAACATATTCGCCGCTGCCCCGACTACCATCGCGCTTCTGCCGAAGTGCGCCTTGCATATGGATATCCAGAAATCATCGCTGGCAATTTTCTGATGATTGACAAGCTCCTCAAGCTTTCTTACATACGCATCCGACCAGTCCATACAGTCATGTCCCAGAATAATCCGCTCCGGGTGGATCACATTCGTCACGTTGGCGAGTGTCAGAGCCACCTTGTCCACCATGTCGCTGAGAATAGATACCACCTCTGCATTGTCAGTCATCTCGAAATAGCTTTTGAACGGGAGCTTTGTCCCCGTCGCCTCCCGCAGTCTTTTCAGAACGATATATGTACTCGCATATAACTCCAGATAACCCCGGCGTCCATTCTCACCGACCGGTCCGTTCGGATCCAGCGTAATGAATCCAATCTCGGGCGCCAGGCCGCGCCGGTTGTGAAAAACCTCTCCATTCATCACAATTCCGGATCCGATACCATTTGATATGCCGAGAAAAATGAAATCCTGAATGTGCTTTCCGTTGCCCCACATACTTTCAGCGAGAGCCGCACAGTTATTGTCATGATCGAAAACGACCGGACAACCGTACCGCTTTTCCATCAGCCCTTTTACAGGCAGGTCTCTGATGCCATAAAACCGGACCGGATTCAGCAGCCTTCCACGGTTGATATCAACCGGTCCGATTGAAGCCACGCCGATCCCGGCGAGAGGCGGATGGTGGGGATCATCCTTCAGCGCTTCTATACATCCGTCCGTCACTTCATAGCAGTCCTCCATCAGGTGGTCTGCATCTGTGTCATTGAAACGTATCTTTTCCCTGTGACAGACATTGAGATTCATATCACAGAGGACCGCCTCCACATAATCTCGGAAGATCAGGAGCCCGATGACATGCGGCGCCGTCGGTGCAAAACTGAGAAGTACAGGGTTTCTTCCGCAGGAATCCGTCTTCTCCTCTTCCTTCTCCTCGATGACGCCGCCTGCAATATATTCTCCAATAATATTGCTGACCGTCATCTTTGTCAGTCCTGTCGCCTGGGCAAGCTCAATCCGCGACCGGCATTCGCCCGTCGATATCAGCTTCAGGATCAGACCCCGGTTGTATTTTTTCGCGCTGATGATGTTATATCCAGTTTTATTTCCTGTACTACCCATATTCGCCCCCGATTCAGTCTTACTTCTTCCCGATAAAAGAAAGGAAACGGTCGGTATCCGTATTGAGAATCAGATCTGCCGGGAAATCTATCTCATTGAGCAGCGCAACAGCTTCGGTAAATCTTCCGACATAAAAAGGGTCATGTGCGTCAGAGTCAACTATGATCGGGCAGCGATTTTTCCTGCACAGATCCAGCATCGTATGATAATTTTCCACACATCCCGGCCGGTCCATTTTGACGAGAGAACTGTTATTGAGTTCCAGCGCCACATGATACTGAAGTGCTGCATCGACAAGTGCCTCATAATCCAGAGGCATTCTGTTGTCGTCGGGATGAGAGACAAAGAATATGTGCGGGTCCTTCATGCAGCCGATGAGATTCTTCGTATTCCCCTCTGCTCCTTCATTGTCATAGCACTGATGGTGGATACCAACGATCCCGTAGTCAAGACGGTCAATATACTTCGTCAGCGAGAGCCTTCCGCCTTTCAGAACATTGATCTCACATCCATAAAGAAGGTCAACCCCATAAAGGTGGTGCGGGGCCATCCGCAGATTGGAAAAATAGATCGGTTCGCAGGTTCCGGGGACGCCGGGGCCATGTTCGCTGATCCCCAGAATGGAAAGTTTCTTTTCCGCAGCGGCCTCTGCCATCTCACGGATCGTGCCATATGCATGTCCGCTGGCAATTGTATGAGTATGAATGTCAAGTCTGAGATCTTCTTCACGGATATTCATAAAAATATATCCTCCTCCATCGGTATTATCTGGCTTGTCCTCAAAAATATATCATTTTTACCATTAAGATAGCACAAGCAGTTCCTGACAGCAATATCCTGATTATTTATTTTCATTGAGAGAACCGCGCAAACATAGTATTATTAGTATTATATGTAATTACTTTTAATTATAATATGTGGGTAATTTTAGAGTAATTTTAAAGAAAATCAGTGAATATACCGGGAGAAATGACCGGAGAAAAAGTAAATAAATAAATTTCTTAACAAACACAGGAGGATGATTGAAATGATTAAAATGAGAGCTGCTGTTATTCGTCAACCGGAAGATCCCTATACCTTCGAAGATGTAGAGCTTTCCGATCCGAAAGGCGACGAAGTCCTTGTAAAAATCAAAGCATGTGGTCTCTGCCACACAGACGATTTCGGCCGCACCATACATCTCCCGATGCCACTCGTGCTCGGCCATGAGGGCGCCGGCATCGTTGAAAAAGTCGGTGAAGATGTCACCGACCTTGTTCCCGGCGACCATGTGGCATTTTCATACGCCTCCTGCGGTCACTGCAGAAACTGCCTGGCAGGCATGCCGCAGTACTGCCTCAATTTCAATAAGATCAACTTCGGCGGAACAGGTGCAGACGGCATCACAAAAATCCATCAGAATGGGAAGCCTGTTTCCATGTTCTTTGGACAGTCTGCCTTCGCCCAGTATGCGACGATCAGCAGCCGCAGCGTAATAAAAGTAGATCCGGATATCGACTTAGCGATCGCGGCGCCGATGGGATGCGGCATCCAGACCGGAGCCGGTGCCGTACTCAACACACTGAAACCAGAGGTTGACGAGAGTATCGCTGTTTTCGGCTGTGGTGCCGTAGGAATGAGCGCAATCATGGCTGCTGCCGCTGCCGGATGCCGGCAGATCATTGCCGTCGGCGGAAATCCGAAGAGTCTCGCGCTCGCAAAAGAACTCGGTGCTACCGATGCTGTAAACCGCAAGGAGCTCGCGGAAGGAACCACAATCGCCGAGGCCGTCGCTGAAGTGTCTGGAGGAGGTGTCAACTATGCCATCGATACATCAGGAAATGGCAACATGATTCAGAACGCCATCCGCAGCACGATCCTGCACGGAAAAGTTGTTCTCCTCGCTCCGACTGGAAGCATTGCAGACTTCAACGTGGGCAATGACGTCCTGATGAATTACCGCACTATCATCGGATGCTGTGAAGGCGACTCTGTTCCGAAGATCTTCATTCCGCGCCTGCTTCAGCTGTACAAAGAGGGCAAATTCCCGGTCGACAAGATCATCAAAACGTATGATTTCGCTGACATCAATCAGGCCAGAGCAGATTCCAACTCGGGCAAAGTCATCAAAGCCGTAGTGACTATGAAATAATAGATGATATTTTCTGAAACGATCCGGCGGCGGTAAGCTATACTCACCGCCGCCGGAACCTATATCTGTAAAATTATTTTCTCCATAGTTGTGCCTTCTAATGGACTTAGAAAACCACATCAGAGGTTCGCATCTGAAACCTTCTGCGCAACTCTCGCCGTCACCTCTGCGTAGTAAGCGGCGTCTGCGGGAGACAACTCGTCCGTATCAATCTCATCGATTTCTGACTGCATATCAATTTCTTTCTGCACCATATCCGAATAGTCTGATACCATAGCTGCCGCTTCCGTAGAATCCGCATCCTCATACTTCTGTACAAAGGCAATATATTCATCCATGAATGCCTCGTAATCATCGAGAGTTGCCTTCAGCTCAGGATCAACCTGTGATGTGTCAACAGCGGTGTCTGAAGATGGCCCGGAAGTCGACGAACTCCCTGTATTCTCCGCGGCATCATGACTGCTGTCTGCACTGGCATCAGATGAAGTCTCCGAAGTTCCCGTCTTCAACTCCTCAATTTCTTTCTTAAAATCCTCAACTTCTTCCTTCGCCTCATCAAGCTCATCTGAATACAGTTTACCTCCCACATCACCGGCAAATTCATAAATATCGGAACTTCCTTCGGAAATCGATTCATATACTTCTGAAGAGCAGTCAGACCAGTTGTCATATTCGCTGCTGGCTGTATCCGACCATGATTCATAATCCGGTGCGTCGTCAGAGTCATCGAGAACCCCGTCATAAAATGTATCCATTGCATCATCCAGGACCCCGTCGTAAACATCGTCCATAATATCATCGCATCCGCCATCATATACAATGTCATAGATTTCATCGATGTCGTCGTACATGTCGTCGGTGTCTTCTCCCGAAGCCAGCACGACATCAGCATACTGGGCTGAATCCTCTCTCATCAGTACCATCGTTGCCTCTGTTTCACTGAGGACATTGTCGTAAAATGCCTTAACACTGTCCTGACTCTGGACATACAGATCATACGTATTAATCTGCTCCTTCAGCTGATCCAGCTGGCCACTCAGAGAATCTGTAAGAGCTTTGGTCTGTGAATCGACAGCCGCCTCAAGAGACGCGACATCCGTAATCGTCGATGGATCAAGTGCACCAGAGGTCGATGTCACGCTCACATCCTCCGTCGAAGAAGCCGAAGAAGTCACAGATATAGAAGTGTCCGCTGCTTCAGACGAAGCTGAGGACACAGAGCTGTCTGCAGCAGCACTTGAGCCTGACACAACTGCACCTGACCCTGATGAAGCCGAAGTATTACTTTCACTCTGCGTAGAACTTCCGCACCCGGCCAGTAGCGACACCCCAATAAGATTAACGAGTAACATTGAAACAACTTTTCTTTTCATCCTTGTCCCTCCTGAACAATGCGGATAGTCTGCCGTATCCGTTTTTCCTATCCATTGTATCGAAATGCTATTAAAACTATCAGATGCTGAATTCCTGTGAAATTTTCACTATGATTTTTCCATTTTTTCCTGACCTCCTTCATAACAGGAGCTGTAAATTCTGCGAGACTTACTGTTTCTGCAAGTGCTGTAACACGCAGAAACATAAAAAACGCGCAGCCCGGAAAAGGACTGCGCGTCAGCGTTAATTATTAATATTATCATTATCCTTCGATTGCTTTTCCGATCAGGTCTGCCACACCGCAGGTCAGGATCACTGGCAGTGCTACCACCGCCAGCCCGAGCGAGATGAGCAAGACGATGGAAACCGGCCAGAGAAGGATTCCCAGAATGATCAGACCGATCTTCAGAAGGCCCCAGCTGAGTCTGAAAATGAATCCAATAAATTTAATGAATAGCCATATCGCAAGAATAAAAAGAATAATACTGATCATTGACTTTCCCTCCTCAAAGCTTCCTCGAATAATCATCGGCAGCACAACTTCTGGTAACGGTCCGGGATGAACCCGGTTCTTTCATCACAGCTTTCAGCTGCAGCCTCTCAGCGAATTCCGGCTGTTTCTTCACTGCCTCGATAAGCCTGATTGAAAGAATTCTCTCTTTTGTATCCATACCGCTCACATCCTTTGTAAGTGTACTGTGATCATATTGAAGTTGCAGGTTCCATTGGATTAAATCTGTCCGCATCATCTGTAACGCCTGCATCTACATATAAGATATCTCAAAGGAGCGCTCTGATACATGATTGAAAAAGCAAAAAACGGAGTCTGTTTTTGTCTGAAAAAGCAAATGCGTCAGGAAAATCCATCAATCGGCGTCTGCCTCCCGAATACAGGAGTTGTATTCTTCCAGATCGATGGAGCCCGAGGCAAGCATCTTCTCCGCCCAGAGCTGAAGGGCTTCGACCGTCACTGAGATCTTCTCGAGCTGCTTCTGTATCTGGACGAAATCCCGCACCTCTTTCTTCTCGATCTTGCCATCGGCGGTGATCTCGATCAGGCGCTTCTTCTCATCATCCAGTGAATTGAGAGACGCCAGCATCTGAAGGACAATCTCAGAGAGATTTTTCATCCGTATCTCCGGTACATACTGCTGTCCTATCGGACACTCATGCGAACAATAATAATTGCACAGGTCCGGCTTCTTGTATTTCTTCGACATCATCAATACTTCTTCCGGATGCGCCGGTGACTTGCCGCTCTCAATCTTTTCCAGGCGCTCCGGCGTAATAAATTCAAGCATCTCACTCGCCTTCTCGCGCGTAAGGTTCATTTCCTCGCGTGCCTGCCGGAACATGCTTTTTGATTTCTTCTCTGATTCAGCCATCATCTTTCCCCTCGTAAACATTCATTTATAAACTATTATATCAACTCATTAAAAATCAATCAGGTAAATGCCAATAGATATATGCGTATATGTCCCCTTCTCCGATATGTTCAGAATTTTTGCCGTCAGCAGCTTCCCGGCGTCCATCAGTCTCGAAAAGACGACATTATCCTTCTCCGGAACATATCCAATCTTCTTCTGATCCTGTGTTAAAACCAGAATTGCCTTCTTGTCAAACTTGTTGTCCTCTCTCCGAAGGATCAGCTGATCGTTTATCTGAAGTGTCTTAAGAACTTCTTTGTCCTCAAGATGAGATGTACCGGCGACGTATGTGTCAAACAGATAGATTTCTTTCTGCAGAGGTTTGAGCACATCTCCGATCCCGTTCTTCGAAACAAGAGTCACCAGGTCTTTCTGTTTTATTGTCAGTTCGGTGTTCTCATCCATCTATAAGCCTCCATCTGAGTCAGTCCACCCGGCTCCAAAACAGGTTGTCCGGTCACTTTTCATCATGTCCATCGATGGTCCATACAATTTTGGCATTGCCATGACTCAGGATATGATCGAGTATGTTCTTCAGCGTTTCCGCATATTCCTCGTATTCCCTGATCTCATTCTGAAGCTCTTCTTTCTTATCCTCTGTCTTTTCGCTGCTGATTAAGATGTCTTTATAGGTAAAAGGCGGCGTTGATCTGATGTATTCGATCTCTTTCTGAAGCTTTGCAATCTTCATCCGGATGTCTGGAATAATAATACGGATCTTCCCTTCTCCCATATCGTCCAGTGCTTTCGTGACAAGCACCTCCAGTTCCTGTATTTCTTTCAGGTTGTTGACATGGTAGGCACTCACAGTGCGGTTCCATAGCTCCATAAGCTCCGATGTATCCTCAGTCTTCGGATTGATATCCGGGTGAATAAGTTTTGCAATTCTCCGATATATCCGCTTTACCTCGAGCACCGTCGCCTCATCAGATATTTTGCTTCTAAGCGCCTTTTTATTTTCTTCTGTCATCTGGCGCAGCCGTTTTTCATAGTCTTCCATCTCTGCACGGATAGTGTCCAGCATCAGATCTCTGTTAATACTTTCACCGCGGTTAATCGCAGCCTGACACCATCTGATTTCCTTTTTTAACCGGATGCACGCTATCTGTTTTTCAAAAGAAACCCTGATAAGAGTTCCGAATTCCTTAATATAAGCCGTCATGATCGAACCGGCGTCTTTTTCAAGCTCATCACGTTTCAGAAGAAGCTGCTCATAGCGCTCATAATCGCTGTCATTGATTTTGATAATTTCCATGCTGCCCGCCTCCTGATCCCGGTTACAAGGCAACCTTTCTGCCAGATATTTATATTATAGCGCTACAGCCCAATACTATTCAGGACTTTTTTACAAACCACGAGAAACATGCTGCACATGTGGGATGTGGCTAAAAGCAAAAAACGGACGGCTGTGAGGCCGTCCGGGAAAGAAAGGGAAGGAGAAATTTAGTAGTAGTAATTGGTATTAGTAATTTGTTTTTCTATGCTTCATAGGATAGTGGAAAATTGTGTTCTGATTTCGTCCTTCCTATGAAAATTCTGTGAACTGGATTCACTCTTATATCCGACCCAATGCATTGTTTAGATAATCTTTAGGTCTCGTTTAGTGCCCTGCAAATATGACGTGTTTTAATTACGTGTATGGAAGATAAAAAGAAAAGGCTGTACGCATATATCGCATTTGGGATCCTGACATGCGCACTGCTTTGGTTCAGGACAAGAAATGGTACATGGGCGGGCAGCAAGATAGACTGGATCTCACAGCATACGGCTTTTGCGGAATATTTCCGCAGACGATTTTACCAGACTCACGATTTTTTCCCTCAGCTTGCATCGGAAATCAGCGGCGGGGTCAGCATCTATTATTTTGCCTACTATGGGCTGATGAATCCTTTTTATCTGCTGTCATATGCCTTTCCATGGATATCAATGACAACCTGGGTGACGGCAATGTCCGTGATCTGCTACTGGCTGGACGGATGCCTGACAATAAGGTGGCTGTCCCATCATTTTTCTTTCATACCTTCCCTGTGCGGAGCATTGGTGCTGATGCTTTCCTCTTCCCTTGTGTATCAGTCATCCGCGCAGGTGATGTTTGTCAGCTATATGCCATTTCTGATCGGTCTGCTCTCAGGGGCAGATCAAAGGCGTAAAAATCGCTCCTGGCTGCGGATGTTTCTATGTACCGTCGGAATCATCCTGAACAACTTCTTCTACATCCCTGCCTGTTTCCTTGTTCTCTGCATTTATATATGGGCTTCACAGAATGTCAGAGAAAAGCGCCTGTCAGACTTCATGTATAATATCCGTCCGGCATTTGAGGGCGGCCTTGCAGGCATGTTTTATCTTCTTCCCGTGACATTTGCTCTGCTGAACGGACGGTCGTCATCCTCCGGCGCGAAAAGTTCATTACTAAGTCTGCTCTTCCCGAAATTTTATTCAGATACTGTTCTGTACAATCCCTATGGCATCGGGATAACGCTGAGCGGACTGTGGATACTCTGCGTGATGGTCAACAGCCGGTACAGAAAGTCCGCCCGGATGTCCCGGGCAATGGCACTCTGCATCGCCGCGCCTATTCTTATTTATCTGTTAAACGGAACGCTGTATGTCAGAGGAAAAGTACTTATTCCATTCATTGTGCTCATTGCTTATGTGTGCGCCAGATTTGTACATGATCTGACAAATCGCCGGGTGAATAAACTTCAGTGCCTGCAAGGTACCCTGTTACTTGTTCTTCTGTTCCTCCTGGCTCAGACAAAAAACGTCTTGCTGGTGCTGGCCGTATCTACCGCCGGCCTTCTTCTTTCCCTCGCCGTCCGGTACGCATCCAGAATAATTCCTTTTGTGCTGATAGGATCCATGGCCGTCTGCAGTGTGTATGTCCTGAACCAGAGATCCTCCAGTTATCTAACTACAGAGGAACTTGAGGCACAGCATGATTCATCTGTTGTTAATGCCATGGAAAAAGCTGTTTCCATGGAAGACGGTTATTACAGGGCGGAGGTGCGCGGCACCTCGTATCTCAAAGATCAGGAAAACATGATACTCGTGTCCGGTCAGAATATCACGACCGGATATTCCTCCCTGAACAATCCCTACTATCTGTCTGTGAGAAAGTGGCTTTCTTTAGGCTAGACCACGCGCAATGTATTTATGCTGGATGCACAGGATAACCCGATTTTTCTGCGGCTGATGGGTGTGAAATATCTTGTGGGAGAAACAAATATGACTGATTATAAAAAAATCCAGGACAATCTGTATGTCAACACGGATGTGGCACCCGTATTCTACCTGACGTCGCAGGTCACATCCGAAAACACCTTCAATGATATGAACTGGGCCTGGCGGCAGCTGAATCTGCTGCAGACAGCCAGCGTCCCATCCAGCACATCCAGAACATCGGATACCGCGATATTGGAAAATCTCGATGTCGTTCTGGATCATGACAGCAATATCATATCCAATAAAGAAACTGAGACAACCATTACCTTCAGCCATCCGCTGAAGGAAAAGACCTATCTGTTCCTCAGCTTTTCGGTGAAAAATCACGCCCAGAAGGATGTCACGATTACGATTAACCAGGTGCGCAACCGTCTCAGTGCCAGCAACGCCCTGTATTACAACGGCAATACCGAATTTCATTATGTCTTTTCCCTGCCCGCGGGCACAGAAAGTCTTTCGGTTACGCTGAGCGCCGGCGATTATACCATTCAGTCACTGCAGGCTATGACGGGAAATGTTTCAGCTTCCTCGTCCGAAAAGCTTTATGAAAACCCGGTAAAAATGTACCTGGATGAAGACGGCAATGGTTTTCACGGAGACACGACAAATTCAGAAGGACACTGGCTGATTACATCCATTCCGTACAGCGACGAATTCACGATCATTGCGGATGGAAAAGAGATCACACCGCAGAAGGTAAATCACGGTTTTCTGGGAGCATATTTTGAACAGGCACCGAAGCATATTGAGATCCGTTTTCGCGCAAAAGGCAGTTACGAAGGCCTGGCGATGAGCGCAGTATTCCTGATCCTCGTACCAGTAATGCATTGGCGGGAAAAAAGAAAAATAAGGATCTGAAAATAGCACTGTTTAACAGAGGATAAGTGAGGGATGAACCATGGAGAAGAATATCAAAACTTCAATAATTGTTCCTTGCTACAATGAACAAGAAGCACTGCCTTTATTTTACAACGAAGCAGATATAGTCTTTCAAAGCCTTCATTGCGACTACGAAATGATTTTTGTGGATGACGGTTCAATAGATAATACGCTGAGTATTCTGAAAGATCTGGCTTCAAAAGATAGCCACGTGATATATCTCTCCTTTTCGAGAAACTTCGGGAAGGAAGCTGCCATGTATGCCGGTTTCTGCAATGCTTCCGGCGACTATGTCGCTGTTATGGATGCAGATCTGCAGGATCCTCCGTCACTGCTTCCAAAAATGCTTGAGATTCTTGAAAGCGGAGAATATGACAGCGTCGCTGCCCGGAGAGCGGATCGCACAGGAGAACCTCCGGTCAGAAGCTGGTTTTCCAGAAAATTTTATCAGATCCTCAACAGGATCTCAGATACAGAAATTGAAGATGGAGCAAGAGACTTCCGGCTGATGAAACGGGAAATGGTGGACTCCATTATTTCAATGTCGGAATACAACCGCTTCTCGAAGGGGATCTTCGGGTGGATCGGATTTAAAACGTACTGGCTTCCCTATGAAAACGTGGAAAGAGCTGCCGGAAAATCAAAATGGAATTTCTGGAAGCTTTTCAGATATGCGGTCGATGGAATCATCAATTTCTCACAGATGCCACTCAGCATTGCATCGTGGTGCGGAGTGCTGATGACATTTCTGGCTTTCATGATACTGATCTTCATCGTCGTCCGGCGGCTCGTCTTCGGTGACCCGGTCGCCGGATGGGCTTCGACGATATGTGTGATCATATTCACCGGCGGACTTCAGCTGTTCTGCCTCGGAATTATGGGACAGTATCTTGCCAAGATGTATATCGAGACAAAACATCGGCCGCACTATATTATTTCTGAGACAAACAAAAAAGGCATCAGAAAAATCGGATGATCCGGATCATGAAGTCAGCCCGACCGCCACTGTCCTGGCGTGCATCCATACTTCTTCCGAAATGCCCGGATAAAATAGCTCGTGTCCGAAAAGCCACACATGGCTGCCACTTCAGTAATGCTGTCCCGGCTGTTCTTCAGATACTCCGCCGCTCTGCTGAGGCGATAATCCTTCAGAAACTGGATCGGGGTTGTCCTTACAATCGAGGCGAAGCACCGCTCCGCTTCACTTTCGCTGATCGATGCGGATGAAGCGATGTCCATCAGTGTGATCTGCTTCTCAAAATTCTGCTCCAGATACTGGATCATGATCTTGATACGTTTTCTCCTCATCTCAGCCATCCGGTCCTCGGCCTGTCCCGCCGGCATGTGCTTCCAGAGCTGAAGAAACGCGTCGGAAAGTGCATTTCTCACGCCCCACTCGTATCCTTCCGTCTCATCGCGGCAAAGCTCCCAGGCACGCTCAATCGCGTCAAGCATATCCTTCTTCCACGGAATATCCGGCTCCAGCTTGAGCGACCGGAGCGACGGATTTCCGATAATCGGGCCGAGATATTTGGAGAAATAAATCTCATCCGCACTTCCGAGAAGACGCGTGCTGAACACCATGCTGTGCAGGCGGCAGGGACCGTTCCCGGCGTTCCACATCGAGTGCATACGCCCGGCATTGACGAAGAAGCCGCAGCCGGTCGGAACGATCGCCTGATCCTGCTCCTCCGCCGCAAAAATCGTCCCTTCCGTGACGATCAGGAACTCAAGTTCGTCGTGCCAGTGCCAAGGCACGCTATCACGCATGAGGTCATCGTGATAGCACGCGATGGGAAACGAATCTTTTATATGTATCTGATCTTCTCTTCCACCCTCCAGAATAGGAGAATCACAATTCTCAATAGCCATTTTTCTCTCTTCTGACGATTTTGTCCTATTATATGGCGATTCCGTTCAAGAATCGCGCCGTCTATGATGATATTATCATACATGGTTTACATATGAACAAAAAGAAAGGGAGAAATCCATGCTTCTCATTATTATTTATCTCGCATTCATCAGTCTTGGCCTTCCGGATTCGCTTCTCGGCTCCGCCTGGCCGTCGATCTATCCCGAATTCGACGTTCCGGTATCCTACATGGGCATCATCTTTATGATCATCTCCGTCTGTACCGTGATATCGAGCCTCGAGAGCGACCGCCTCACCAAGGCTCTCGGCACTGGACGCATCGTAGTGATCAGCATCGTACTCACCTGTGCAGGCCTATTTGGTTTCTCTTTCAGCCGCAACATGATGACAATGTGTCTCTTTGCGATCCCTTATGGCCTCGGCGCCGGAAGCATCGACGCCGCACTCAACAACTTCGTCGCCCTCCACTATAAAAGCCGCCATATGAGCTGGCTTCACTGTATGTGGGGTCTCGGCGCATCCATCGGACCTTACGTCATGGGAAGCTGCATTCATCGGGGCTCGGGCTGGGCAGCAGGTTACCGTACGATCGGTGTCATACAGGCCGCCCTTACGATCCTCATGATCGCGTCTCTTCCACTCTGGAAAAAAGCCGAAGGCAGTAAAAAAGAAACAGCCGGCGAAGCCGCCCGGAAAGCGATTCCTATAAAAAATATCCTTGCGATCCCGGGCGCCAGAGAAGTAATGATAACCTTCTTCTGCTACTGTGCCCTGGAACAGACCGCCGGCCAGTGGGCCGCCAGCTACCTGACAATCACGCGGGGAGCTTCGGCTGAGACAGCAGCTTTTTACGCGAGTCTCTTCTATATTGGAATCACGATAGGAAGGATGGCGGACGGTTTTCTCACCTTCAAATTAAATGACGTCACGATGGTCCGAATGGGCCAGTGCATCCTCGCAGCAGGTATTTTTCTTCTCGTCCTGCCGCTCGGTCAGACGTCTGCAGCCATCGGGCTCATCGTAATAGGACTCGGCTGTGCACCGGTATACCCCTGCCTGATACATTCGACTCCGGAACTGTTCGGCAGTGACAAATCACAGGCCGTGATCGGCGTCCAGATGGCCTGCGCGTATGTCGGAACAACGATCATGCCGCCGCTCTGCGGGTGGATCATGAACCACAGTTCCTTCATACTGCTCCCGTTCTGCCTTCTGGCATTGCTGATCCTTATGGTCGCCACACATGAAGAAATGCTCAGAAAAAGAAAGGAGATCTGCCTTGATAGCTGATTATCATGTTCACACATATTACAGTGACGATTCCGACTATCCGATGGAACAGGTAGTGCAGGACGCCATCCGGCTCAGCCTCGACGAGATCGCCATCACCGACCATGTTGATTATGGCGTGAAGCCCGACCACAGTGAAATAATAAATATGTCGTTTCCAGATGGCGAAATGCCGAAGCTCAATGTCGACTATCCGAAATGGGACGAGGAGCTCACAAAACTTCAGGGAAAATATACTGACCAGATCACCATCCGCCGCGGAATGGAATTCGGTATTCAGGAAGAAACAATCGACAAATATGAATCTCTTTTTCACCGGTATCCGTTCGACTTCATCCTTCTCTCCTGTCATGAGGTCGGGAACCAGGAATTCTGGACCGGCGAATTCCAGAAAGGCCGCTCTCAGCTCGAATACAACCTCGGATACTACGAAGCGATCTACCACTGTATGCAGAAATATAAGGACTACTCTGTTCTTGCTCACCTCGATCTGATTGCCCGCTATGACCCGCTCGGTCCGATCGATTTTTCAAAGATCCGGGACATCATCGCAGCGATCCTTGAACTAGCGATCCGGGATGACAAAGGAATCGAGCTCAACACAAGCTCACACCGTTATGGATTAAAAGACCTTGAGCCATCCAGAGACATCCTGAGGCTTTACCGCGACCTCGGCGGACGGATCATAACGATCGGTTCCGACTCCCACAAGCCGGAACATCTCGGGGCATATATCAGAGAATCTCACACTGAACTCAGGAAGCTGG
The DNA here is from genome assembly GCA_036453165.1 of Eubacteriales bacterium. Lineage (GTDB taxonomy): Bacteria > Bacillota > Clostridia > Lachnospirales > Lachnospiraceae > Bilifractor. The sequence continues at coordinate 160,238 of JAZHVR010000006.1, forward strand.
GATTCCGGGAATTCTGCACATACGAACAGATGGAGCCGACATTTCATAAGCTTGAAGGCAATTAATCAACGAAAAAATCGCGCAAAAAGGCCACTGGCGAAATCGCCAGTGGCCTCTCTCATAATTTACTTATGATCTTTATTCGCTCTGCGCCGGCCAATGAGAATTGCTGCGATCATTGCACTGACAAGTAAGAGTGTAAGATACAGCGCTGCGTTCGAGTTGTCACCAGTTTTCACCGGATTACTCGTTGTCACGCTTGTCAGAGATTTGTTATATACCTTGTTGGTAAATACCAGATCTGAATCTTCAGAAGATCCATATACATGGCAGGTCATCGAAGCCTCCAAATCTCCTGTATCAGCATTGCGTGTCACTTTCACTGTCACTACATAAACCGTATCATCGTAGGTAATTCCATCTTTCTGAATTCCATCGATTGAAGAATCTTCATCGTCCGGAAGCACCTCGCGAATCGTGTATGTCCAAGTCCCCTCCTTATCAAATGTAAGCTGATCAAACGATATCGAACCATCTGAGCTGTTCTTTACAGTCTGAACTGTATTTCCATTCTGATCTCTCAGTTCAAAGGTAAACTGTCCATCCTTCAGCGTTCCACCCTTCAGAAGTTTCTTTGCACTGATATTGACAGTAGCATTCTTTCCGGAAGGAACCGGAGTCTCAGGTGTCGGGTTCGTTGTCTCATTCGTCTTGTAACTGTTGGTTCCGTCGTTGACGGTTGCCTGGTTGTTCAGCTCCTCTCCGTCATTCGAGTTAACCGTTACCCTGAAGCTTACAGTAATGCTCTCCCCGTTTGCTACATCGAGGTTCCAGGTCAGTGTGCCGTCTGCATAGCTGCCATTGTTGTCAGCGCTTCCGTCCACATAGGTGCTGTTTGCAGGAATCTCATCGGTGATGGTCACCGTTGCATCTGCGCCTGTCGTATTCGTGTACGTGATCTTGTACAGCAGCTCGTCGCCGGCATTAACCTCTTCGCCATCGATCGACGTAGTATCATCACTGCTCTTAAAGACATCCTTCGTCGGCTCTGTCGGCGTCGGGTTCTTGGTAACGTTTGTCGTGTAAGTATTCTCACCTACAGTAACGTCGGCATCGTTCGTCAGTACTGTTCCGTCGTTTGCATCGACCGTCACGCTGAAGCTGACCGTGATGCTCTCTCCTGCGGCTACCGAGATGTCACTCCAGGTCACTGTGCCGTCCGCATAGGTTCCGTTATTATCTGCGGAGCCGTCTACGTACGTACTGTTGTCCGGGATCGCATCCGTGATATCCACTGTTGCATCTGAACCGGTCGTATTCGTATACGTGATCTTGTAAACCAGCTCATCGCCGGCTTTCACCGTATCGCCATCAACCGAGGTCGTTGTATCGGTACTCTCGAATACATCTTTTGTCGGATTCGTACCAGTCGGGTTTGTCGTCTCGTTGGTCGTGTACGTATTCGTACCGTCGTCCACAGTTGCCTGGTTCTTCAATGCTGTTCCGTCGTCCGAGTTGACTGTCACCTTGAAGCTGACTGTGATGCTATCACCAGCAGCTACCTGGATATCACTCCATGTCACTGTGCCGTCCGCATAGGTTCCGCCATTGTCCGCGGAACCGTCTACGTATGTGCTGTTGTCAGGAATCGCATCCGTGATATCTACCGTTGCATCTGCGCCCGTCGTGTTCGTATAGGTAATCTTGTAAACCAGCTCGTCGCCTTCGCTTACAGTATTTCCGTCGATAGAGGTTGAGGTATCCGAACTATCGAATACATCCTTCGTCGGCTCTGTCGGTGTCGGGTTCGTCGTCTCGTTGGTCGTGTACGTATTCGTGCCGTCGCTCACAGTTGCCTGGTTGTTCACTGACGTTCCGTCGTTTGCATCAACCGTCACGCTGAAGCTTACCGTGATGCTCTCTCCTGCAGCTACCGAGATATCACTCCATGTCACTGTGCCGTCCGCATAGGTTCCGTTATTGTCTGCAGATCCGTCTACGTACGTGCTGTTGTCAGGGATCGCATCCGTAATCGTTACGGTTACATCCGATCCAGTTGTGTTCGTATACGTAATCTTGTAAACCAGCTCGTCGCCTTCACTTACGGTATTTCCATCGATAGAGGTCTCTGTATCGTCGCTGCTGAACACATCCTTCGTCGGCTCTGTCGGCGTCGGGTTCTTGGTAACATTTGTCGTGTATGTATTCTCACCTACAGTAACATCAGCATCATTCTCCAGTACGGTTCCGTCGTTTGCATCAACCGTCACGCTGAAGCTTACCGTAATGCTATCCCCACTTGCCAGCTCGATGTCACTCCATGTCACCGTGCCGTCCGCATAGGTTCCGTTATTATCTGCGGAGCCGTCTACGTACGTGCTGTTGTCCGGGATCACATCCGTGATATCCACTGTTGCATCTGCGCCCGTCGTATTCGTATACGTGATCGTGTAAACCAGCTCATCGCCGGCCTTCACCGTATCGCCGTCAACCGACGTCGATGTATCTGTACTCTCGAATACATCCTTTGTCGGATTCGTACCGGTCGGGTTTGTCGTCTCGTTGGTCGTGTACGTATTCGTACCGTCGTCCACCGTTGCCTGGTTCTTCAGTGCCGTTCCGTTGTTCGCGTCAACAGTTACCTTGAAGCTCACGGTAATACTGTCGCCGTCCGCTACAGTAAGATTCCAGGTCACTGTGCCGTCCGCATAGGTTCCGCCATTGTCAGCGGAGCCGGTTACGTACGTACTGTTCTCCGGGATCGAATCCGTGATCGTCACTGTAGCATCCGATCCGGTCGAGTTCGTATATGTGATCGTGTAAACCAGCTCGTCACCAGCTTCCACCAGATCGCCATCAATCGAAGTTGAAGTATCCGAACTCTGGAATACATCCTTTGTTGGCTCTTTTACCCAAATAGCATACAGCGCATTTGGTTGTGGATCATTGACGTCAACGCCGATCGTAGCACCTGCTGCATATGAAGTACCGCTTCCATCTTCAGCTGTATTCCAGCCGACAAATACGTATCCATCCGGCGTAGACATACTGGCCTGATCTAATGTATAGACAGTAAGATCCTGGTTGTTAAGTAATACTGTCTCACCATTAACGGTATGCTTTGTGGTGACTTCACTCAAATTTGCATCTGACGGATAATTTGAATAGTAGGTCAGATTCGTCGCATCAGGATCGTCACCGTATATCGCATACAACGTCACATCGCTGTTCATCAGTATCTGATCATCAGGATAGTAGGTTGTACCGGAACCGTCAGCAGCTGTATTCCAATAAAGGAATACTTTTCCCTCCGGTGGCGTAAGGTTGCTGCCACTCATAACATCCGCATAACAATCATCCCCTCCGGCATAATTTCTCGAATCTGTCACAGTACCGGTTCCACCATTTGCATCATATGTAATATGATAATCATTCAGCACTAAATAATGCGGATACAGATAAATATCTTCTGTCAGCTGCGTATCAAAACTATAGGTTTCATATGATGTTGTATTTCCATCACTGTCCTTAACTGCAACATCCCAACCAATCCAGATCGAATCATTCGGAATTGTGATTGTCACAGAACTGCTTGTATAGACATAGTAATTTCCGTCTTCATCTACTACATTAGGCATCAGATTTTCATCTACAGTGCCGCCGTAATCCACGGTTATCGTATCAACGAGATCTCCGCCGTACATCTCATCGTAGACGTACGCGTTGACCGTCGGCTCTACCCATTTTGCATAGACGATTACGTTATCGTCTGGCATAGTCGCACTAGCAAAATCATAAGGAACCGTACATTCGGGATCCTTATACCAGCCCGCAAATACTGACCCTTCTACTACAGTAGAAGGCGCCTCCTCTGGCACATAATAATTGTCGCCATCTTCTCCATAATCTGCCAGACTTGCTTCATAATATATTCCAGATTCAGTATGAATAAGTTCATTTCCGCTATAATACTGAATTGAATGCTGATTGCGGCTGTAAAAAACATCAAATCCGCCGAACGAATAATATGCTTGTGCATCACTGAAATAACTTTTATGGAGAGAGTAATACATCATCTCATTAAGACTTAAAGTTGTACTTCCGTCCGATGAAACTGATACCCAATCACCATAATTTCCATCGGAATCCATTACTCTAAATTGAGAGACAGTGAAACCCGAAAATATATTTTCAAAATTCCATCCTCCAAAAACATTGGTTCCATCACCAGCATCCAAATAGAATGTCTGCGGTGTAAGAGAATCCGTATATCCTCCACCATCAACGGATTCCTTATAGTACTTCAATGTTCTTGAACCAGCTGACTTATAAAACTTGATGGATGCAGAGTTTCCACTATAAGTGAAATCCTTTACCGGCTGAAAGTCATCAAGATAGGAATAATAATATCCATTATTGTTATACCATACAGTCTCTTCATCCGAGGGCCATTCAACACCGCTCTGTTTCAATGTAGCGCCATACAAACCGGAAATGGAGTACGTCGGTGTTGAAGAAAACCCAGATGAATAGAAATTGTAGGTGATTAGGTCGCGATCATAATAGATGTTCAGGATCGTGGAGCCGTCGCCCTTAATCTGAACAGACACGGAGTTCGTCTCATTGAAGTGGAATCCAACGCCGTCATTCACGCTAGATTTTGCCTTATCACTTGATGTTGGCTCCGCATAACTTTCTGTTGTGCCGGTACGTGTAGCTGATGTCCAATATTCATACGTCTTATCTGCATCTGCGGCGTTTATATTATCTGTCACAGATTGTTTCCAGAAAAGGACAGTATAGGTAGTGGTTGCGGGCTCCCAGACAGCATACAGCGTCGTATCTTCTGTCAGCTCACTGCCAAAAGTAAAGTCTGCCGTCGTAGAACCTTCCGTCGTAGACCATCCAACGAACGTATAGCCAGCACGCTCAGGATCCGTTGGTTCTGTCGTCACTGACCCTGAAGCAACAAACTCCGGTTCAATGATAGTCGCGTCATCACCCGTCTTGAAAATCAGATAATGTCCTTCTTCAAATTTCGGATACAGATAGATATTCTCACTACCCAATGTGACAGTGTCCCCTGCCTCGTTGGTTAGGGCTGTATCTGTGTACCATCCTGTAAAGGAACTTGTTCCCGCGGAAGGAAGGGTCACATCCGTTGTGTCAATCTCATCTCCGCTCACGCCGGATTTTGTCTGATAAACACGCGCGTCAGATTCAGTACCATCCATAAAGAATACATAATGCGCTTCCTCAAATACGGGGTAGTAGTTAATAGTCTGCGTTGACGTTACTTCCGGCGTCATACTACTGAATGGCTCAAGCTCTACCGTACTGGAGCCCTGTGTTGTCGTCCAGCCCTGGAAGATATAGCCGGTTTTTTCAGGATTTTCCGGAGAATACAGAGTTTCTCCATCCTTAATTCTCTGCTCACTAAAAGTGACACCATCTGCTGTATAAGTCAGAAGATTTCCATCAGCATCATAGAACCGATAGGTTGCTATGGCAGGGCTTTCACCATCAATGACATAAATGGAGAAACTATCAGCCGTAAACGATGCGGAAGATTCAGTGGCATCCGCAATTTCTGTAGGACCTGCCTGTTCATCATCATGAACAACGTTAAAGGTTTCACCTTCCAGATCCTCGGCAAGGGTCATCGACACACTGATATCTTTTCCATCAGCCGGTTCGATTTCCTGGCCATCTTTATTTTTGAAGGTAATATCAACGCCCACTGCGTCGACTACATTTTCAGGTGTATCAGAACCTTCCTTTGCAATAGACATGGCCGTATCGCTGCTGACATCGGCCACTTCCATTGTGGTTCCTTCTGGAAAAGCGCCTTCCGGAGCAGAGACGGCAACTTTTATACCGCTGTCTGAGGTCTGCTCGAAATTCTGCGCTGGCATTTCTGTTTCATCCGTCTGAGTATCTGTCTGAGTCTCAGACTGCTCCTGTGCCTGACTATCAGACTGGGCCGCTGTCTGATCCTCTGTCTGACTCACAGACTGATCTTCTGTCTGGCTCTCTGTCTGATCTTCTGTCTGACTCACAGACTGCGTGTCAGAGGTGTCAGAAGTCTGCTCTGTCGTATCTGTCGACTGCGCAGCAGACTGATCCGAGCCCGAATCTTCTTCCGATTGAATATCTGAAGATTGGTCATCTGTCGCAGTAGTTACCACCTGGGTACTCGTCTGATCCTGTGATGATCCATCCTCTTCAGAATCGGAATTCTGTTCACTGGAAGTAACAGAAGTTTCCTGAGAAGAGAGATTACCTACTTCTGCCGCGGAAACTGAAGTCGTCCCTTGAATCAATATCATCAGAGATAAAACGATAGACAGAATGCTTCGTAAAGAACTTCTTCTTTTCCTTTTCTTCATGCTGAAACCCTTCCCTTCTGTTTTTATTTTTGTTCCCCATTGATGCCACTGTTTTACCCAATTGATAATTGATTTAAATGGAATAAAGCAGGGGTTACTAATCGGGTAACCAAAACATGTGTTGTCGGGTACCGCTATTAAATGTATAAATATGTACAAAGGGGTACCCTAAATTTTGCATTGAGCATATCAAAAATCCACGCTTTCATATAGTACCCCTTGGGGTAGTGCATAATAAAACCATTGATTTTAAGCCATTTTTTGTATCATTTTTTTTTGCTTGTTAAATATCCACTTTTAAATTGACAAACTTTTCACAGTCATTACTCAGTTATTGAAAATTGATAAATAGCTTTATGGAATCTCGAAATTATTTTAAGAATAATGATGCTTCAATAGGTAATATCAAATTTTATATAAATATTTTATTCATAGAATAATTACCTACATTAACCCTCAAAAAGATATCATAGGATTTTTTCGTAAAAAAACAGACACGCCCGGAATAATCCAGACGCGTCAGCAAATTATCAATTTTATTATTAAATATAAGTCATGCAATACGAATCTAATTTACTGCATAATTTTTCTGAATACACAATAATTATCCCGATCGTAATTCTGATGATTACCCCTTTCCTTGGGAATTGCAAAAATAACTTCGTCAAAAAATCCAGCCATACCTTCGTTGACAAGAATATCACGGAATGCTGATGCTACCTCTTCAGGATCATTGCGAAACACACCACAGCCCCATGCACCTAACGTAATATTTTTATACTTCCATGTAGCTGCAATGCACAGTAATTGCCTGATTCTATTGCGATAATATTCCTTCAACCGGTTATCCGAAACTTTGGCTGCTCTTCTGCCTCTATCTGGAGCCGCCATCGTAGCTACCGCTGTCGTGTATGGTACTTCTTTTAGCGTACAATCCCGATTCCGAAATACTTCAACACAGGGTGATATCAGAAGATAATCCGTATCCAGTTCCGTGACATCCTTATTATGTCGATACATAATCTGAGCGTCTTCTGAACTAATGGACGCATATAGTGTCGATTGACGGCACAAGGACTCCTCCTGGGAAGTAGCTCCGCTGAAATATCCTCCTCCGGGATGCCGTGCGTTGGCAAAATTCAACACCAGATCTGTCTGGACGCCGAAGGAATCCGTATCTTCTACAACAATGTGGCCCGCTCCTGAAACAGGGGCGTCGGCATATATTTTTGTTACTAATTCAACACACATCGCTGCCTGCTCAGGTGAATACACAACAACATGCTGATGCTCCGTGAGATCATGTTTCATCGTTACGCAATGATCGCCAATCTTATACCTGTTATATTTGACGATCTCGGCATTTTCATAACAAATCTTCTTATTAAATATATTATCAGCCAATTCATTCTCTCCGACGACGCGTTAAATATTTATGTAAACTATATTGCGCTGTATTGAAAAATATTTCATTATGGCCCACATATCATGAACGAATATATGTAGTTTCAGGGATGTTTCTGTCTTTTGTGAACATCTGTCAGATCATAACTCATATCAAGGATATTCTTGATCGTTTCATCGGACGCGCTGCCATCCAAAAAAACTGTGATCCACTTGCTCTTATTCATGTGGTATGCCGGATGAAAACCCCGTGTACCGAGAAGATAACTTATCATGACCGGGTCGCACTTGAAGTCAGCGATATCGATTACGTCGTCACCTTCCAGACCTATACGATTTTTAGCGACCGACATTATTATCGCAAACCACTTTCTGTTGCTGCTGTGCCGGAACACCTCATAATCAGGGTATTGAGCCCAAAGGTGTTCAGGCTCAGCATGATAATTTTCGGCGATATATAATTCAAGTTCTGATTTCGTCATTCCTGTCACACCCTACATAGATATTACTATTAGCCTTACAGATAGCTCACTATCTCGTCTATTTTTTTCCTGTCAGCGTGCATATGTGACGGATGTGCCTCGGGCAGTGCGTAGCCCACAGGAAAAATCGCGATCAGGTCATACCCTTCCATCTGTGGGAAGTTTTTCTTCATTACGTTTGGATCAAACCACCCTACCCAGGTCGTATCTATCTTCATACCGTCTTTGGTACAATGCCTAGCTGTGTCGGCAATGGCGCATAGGACTGGAAAAGCCTGAAATAAAGGCTTTTCTGAGGTTCTGACAGTCTGGCTTGCGACATTCAGATAAGCAAAAAGAGGAAATGCTCCTCTCTGCAATCCTGCTGCTGTTTCCAAAGTGCACCCCCTCCTTTCTATGAAATCCTGTAATCGTTAAAAAGTGTCTATATCGTTAAAAGGTTTGGTAATCGTTAAATGGTTCAGCCTTCATCTTGGTAGTCAAAATGTTCTCTCACCTTATCATGTGTGGTTTTATCGCTGAGCATATAGGCGACCAATGGAACACTGGTCATGCCCTTCTCCCAGTAGCCATCAGCAGGGTCAGCGACATACTTCTTCCAAGTAACTCCTATAAAGACCTCTTTATTCGGATCCAGCTGTTTCTTGGAATCCTCGGAGATCCATGGCGCATCGGTTATCGGCGTCGGTACTCCGTCCACCTGAACCATAAAGTTCTTCATAGGCACAGCTGTCGAGGTGCACTCACCAATACCAACAAAGCCTGATCCCGCAATATGGCAGAATACAGTATTGCCAACCTGTACGTTATAGATGGACTTTCCGCTGCCACCAAGGTTCGCTGAGAGGAATCCGTACTTCAGGGCATCCGCCCAGCTCCGATTCGCATAGCCTACAGTAAACTCGCGGCCTTTGACATTTTTAAAGAGCTGCTTCTCTTCCCCGTCGGACCATCCACCTGCCAGCTTTTTGATGTCATCTGCGTTCCAGATGTCGCTAGCCATCTTCATATAAATTTCCGCACGGTCCGAGATACTTGTCTTGCTAAATACCGGAATTGAATGCATGCCATACTCATTGGCAACCTCAAGGAATTTCGGATTATTATGGTAGGCGTTGTCGTTTAACGCCTGCGCCAGCACATTGTCCCCGGTGTATTTCTGCACTTTGTCAGAATAGTTCATCGCCTGATAACTTCGATTCTTGTCTCTGGTAAGAAGGATCAGGTTCCCGATCTGATTCCTTGTCTCCTCGAAATCCTCATAATCGGTAAAGGAATCTTTGTAGTCCTCATACTTGTCCGGTAGGATGTGCTCAATATCGTAAGTATTGCCCTGCCGCTTCCGATCTACATACTCCTCAAAGTGCGACGGATTGCCCATCCTCACGTTGACGTAAGAGGTGAAGCGAGCAAGGATATGAAGCATATACCTTCCGGAGAACTGGTTCAGGCTGAATTTAGTAATGCCCTCCACACCGATATCCATCTGGCGAAGCGTCCGCACGAAAACCATGCCAATCGTCTTGATATCCTCGTTACGGATAGCCTGCATCACATGGAAGAGCAAGTATTTATTAGTATTCCAGTTTACCTTGCGGAAATTCAGAATACGGATCGTAGCGAAGTCATCTACGAACTTTGTGACCATCTGGATCTTTGTTTTCACGAGATCATCTGTATCGTCATTCTTCACAGCTGCAATAACTAGCATGGTCTGCCATGAGAGATCACGGTTCGCGTTATAAAAAGCCTCTTCATATCCGGCAGTGAGCTTCTCTCCATATTGCTTCATCCGAAGGTAGAGATTTGTAACCCGCGTCATTTCTGTGAGCGCAAACTCTTTGAAATCTTTCGGCTTCTCAAGCCCCATCTTCTGCTTGGCATTGTTCCTTACCCAGGTGTGGAACTTCTCGCCTAGCAGTTCATAATCTTCATCCTTTGCACCCTTCTTTGTCTCGCGGAGGGAGTTTGCATACTTGGCCCTAAGCCAGACTGAGATAAAGTCCACGTCCTCGGTATTCACCACTCCGCTGGTGTCATAGGACGAGGCATTCTTGATCCTGTTGATGTTATCCTGCCACACGTGATTAACTGAGATTCTGTCTTCCTCAGCCACCTGCTGTATGATATAAGCCTTCAGCATCTCAGCACTGTTCAGACTAAGACCGCGATCATTCATGGTCAGAAAGATCGTGTGTGCTTCATCCTCAGAGGGGGTATCGATCTCAAGGAGCAGGACTTTCTCAATCAGCCAGTAGATAAAATAAGGTAAAGCCTCTCCTTTCAGGTCATCCGGGAAGTAATCCACAATGTCCTGATAGCGATCGACCATTGTCTTGGTGCTCTCGTTTTCAGGAGCATACGTCATGTCCTCCTGAAGAAGCGCCTGCATACAGGTCTCACGTTCTTTCACATCAACGTTGAAGCTCTTCTTCCCGAAGTGGTCCGAATAGATCAAGTTATCCAGTTTTACAATGCTGTCTGGGTCCGCTGCCGTTTTCTTCTGGAGATTATTCAAATAGATCAGGAGCAGTGTCAATGATGTCAGCCGCTGCTGCCCATCAATGATTTTCTTTACAGAGCCACCAGTGCAGATGATGCAGCCCATGTAATAGAAGCCATACCTCATGACCTCTTCTGGGGTGTCATGGTCATCCGGATTGTAAAATTCCTCAAAGGTGCTCTGAAAATCGTCAAGCATCTGGGTGATCTGCTTCTGCCCCCAGCGGTACTCCCGCTGAAAATAATCCACTGTGTATTTGCGCTCATTAAGGATCGTTTTGAGCGTGTCGGTTTTGTCAATTTTCTGCATACTATCTTCTACCTATATTTACCTAATACGATCGTCCAATAAACTTACTCCACAAAAATTCCTGGGACATTCTGTCGTATGTAAACTACCTCTTTGCAAACATCGGTGCTTCCACAATGATCTAGCGATGCGCTTAGCATCAGTTGTCCAGTTGCCCCATCTCTTAACACATATTCTGGATGATCCTTAATGTATCTGGCTGACTCTCTGGAAAAGCCGTTTCTCTGCAAGAGAATCGTTAGGGGATTCGTAGTTCCGAATTCAACATACTCATACCAATTGTTCTTATTCAGTTCTGCATCTCCTTTGATTTTCCTAAACTCATTGGAAAACCGCAGGAAATAATTCGATATACTGAAGAGAATGATGTTCTCTATCACTTCCAGTGTGTCTGCAAACACGATGTTATGGTGCTCCAACGACCTGTAGTTATACACTGTCGGACGTCCATAATGATTCTCCCAGAATGGATCTGGATGATCCTTGTGGTACTGCAAAGCTCGATTCATAATAAATTGCAATCCGCCACCTTCCATCCATTGACTCAGGATAACCGCATACCATCTTCGCAGTGAAGGTTTGCCGAGTGTTCCGGATTCATATGTCTCCCAATTAAATACTACGCTAAGCTCATCCAAGAATCCCAGCACATCTTCGTATCGAAAGCCACCATTAACAAGATCAGGATAGCGAAGTGGATTATTCTTACGTTTGATGGCGGCAATCAGATTCCTTGTTTGATCAACGGATGTGTTGATATCGTCATCCGGTTTTACCTTAGCATTTTTATACGTCTCCCGAATATGTTCTTCATCTTCAGGTGTAAGGAATTCACGAAATTCCCGACGAACAAGGCTGTCTCTATCGTTTACGATGTCCCGCAGAAGGATAAGTCCGAACTTTCGCATCATGATATATGATTCTTCAGACTGGAGGGCCTTTCCCTCAGCGTTTACACGTTTTGGAATCTCCGATTTTCCGCTTTTTAATATTTCTGCCACATACTTTTTCTCGGCTCGCTTTAACACGCTAGGATCGGTTGCAATGGAAAGTGCCTGCTCTGGGACTGGTTCCTGTAACATTCGAACATAATCATCCGTTTTGACCTTGCTGTCTTTCTCCGACACAAAAAGCACATTGCCATAAAGGTTAAAACTGATTCGCCCGACCCTTCCTATCAGATTTCTGAAATCAACAGGATTCATTTCACTGAGTGCAATCTTGTTGTCCATAATGAAGAGGTTGTCTGCAGGCAAGTTGACTCCTTCAAGAAGCGTACTCGTACAAAACATTACCGTAATACTTCCTGCCTGAAATAACTCTTCGATACGTGCACGAATGGAAGCAGGCAAATATCCAATATGGTATGCAATCCCCTGACGTACCATCCTGGCCAAATAATATTCGCTATGAACTTCCTGCTCAATATCTTTTGAGAGGGCTACAAGATCAGGGTCATTAATATCACCCCATCCCTCTATAGCTTTAGAAAACGCATTTGCCGCATCAACCGCTTTGTTACGTCCGTTATAATATACGATACTCTGTCTCCGCTTTTCTTTTGAAAGAGAGCGGTTGTACGATTCCAATACCATAAGGAAGTCATTCAGGCCAAGCGTGCTGCCACTTTTTGCTAAAGGAATTCGTTCATAACCTGCGGCAGCATGTTCATTGTAGACATCAATTTTTCCATGCTGGAGATCCATCAGAAACTTTATCTGTACAACTGGAGAATAGCTTATAGCCAAAGCATTCTCATCGCCCGCCTCAGCTTGGGTCATCATCCGAAGGTACACACGAGGATTAGGAATGTTAGGCGATGCAAAAATAAAGTGCGGTTGTGGCTTTTGCTGAAGAAGCATATCAACAACCTTGTAATAGAACGGCGCCCGGCTATTCTTCCCGGAAAGTTTATGAGCTTCGTCTATAAACAAATAGTCAATACGTAAATCTTTACGGGCAACCAAAAGATACAGCAGCCGTTCTGGGGTCATGACAAGTATGAAGTTGTGCTGTTCTTCCAGCGCGATATCACTTGCGGCAGTCACGACGCAATAATCATTTCTTGCCAGGTAATTAATCTTTTCAGAGTTCCTTTCGCCCCCAAGATCATCAATCACCTTAGCGCGGA
>JAZHVR010000007.1:0-154303 GCA_036453165.1 Eubacteriales bacterium
CTGCGGGAAGTGAGCGAAGCCATCTTCCCGTAGCCTTAAAGTGAAAGCCAGCGCCTTGAGACGCTGGCCTAGCAACACGGGCTTATAGCCCGGACCGAACCACCCGTTTCACGGGTGGCGGCGATTTCAGAAGAAAGGAGGAAGACGATGGCATTTGATTATTTCTACGGCAAAGAAGATGCTGAGCAGTATCTGTTCTATCGGATACCAAAGACGCTGATCACTGGCGAAGAATTTCGTGAAGTTTCTGTTGAATCGAAGCTTCTCTATGGGCTGATGCTGGATCGTCTGTCCCTGTCTATGAAAAACAGATGGTTTGATGATCTGAACCGGGCATACATCATTTACACAATCGAAGATATCATGACAGATCTTCATTGTGGCAACCAGAAAGCAGTCAAGCTGCTGAGTGAACTTGAGAAGAAGGCAGGCTTGATCAAAAGGAAGCGTCAGGGCCTTGGAAAGCCTTCATTGATCTATGTGCTGAAGTTTTCCACAAGTAATCCACAGAACACCTCGGAATCACATTTCAAGAAATGTGAAAATCACACTTCTGGAGATGTGAAAATCACATCTTTGGAAATGTGCGAATCACACTCTAATAAGACTTATATTAACGAGACTGAATATAACGAGAATAATCCTATCAATCTATCCCACAGTGAACCATCGGAAGAAGAATTGGATAGGACAGATGAGATGGATGAGAACACATATCCATTGCGTACAAGAAAGCAGTATGAGGACTATTTCCTGGCGAAACTGGAAATCGATCCCCTGAAGGAAGCTTATCCATTCGACCATGGAAGAATCGATGAAATCGTCGCCGCTTGTGTAGACATCATGTGCAGCAATTCCAAAACCATCCGGGTGAACGGGGAGGATAAACCGGCAGCTGTGGTCAAGAGTCAGATCATGAAGCTGGATTACAGCCATATGGAATATATTCTTGACTGCTTTCATGATCAGACCTCGGATATCCGAAATATTCGGGCATATATGATGACGATGCTCTACAATGCACCGCTAACGATCAATCACTACTATCAGGCAAAAGTAAATCATGACATGTATGGTCCGCCAGACGATTAAGAGGAGGCAAGCATGAAAGAGAAAACAACGGTGATGGCGGTCGTCAATCAGAAGGGCGGCACAGCCAAGACCACAACAGTGGAAAATCTGGGAATCGGCTTAGCGAAAGCAGGAAAGAAGGTGCTTCTCGTGGATGTAGACCCACAGGCATCATTGACAATCAGCCTTGGGTATCCAAGGCCGGATGAGCTGCCGGTAACGCTGGCGGATCTTCTGAGCAGTTCCATCAACGAGAAACCGGTCAATCTGGCTGAAGGAATTCTGCATCAGCAAGAGGGAGTTGATCTGATCCCGTCAAACATTGAAATGGCGGGTTTGGAAGTAGCACTGGTAAACACAATGAATCGGGAACGGATGCTGAAACAGTTTCTGGAGCCGATCAAAGGAAATTATGACTATGTGCTGCTTGATTGTATGCCGAGTCTTGGAATGCTGACAGTCAATGCATTGGCGGCTGCTGATACGACATTGATTCCGGTGCAGGCCAATTACCTTTCGGCAAAGGGTCTGGAACAGCTTCTGCAGACGATCAACAAGGTCAAACGGCAGATCAATCCCAAGCTGCGGATCGAGGGCATTCTGCTGACGATGGTAGACAGCAGAACCAATTATGCCAGGGATATCAGCAATCTGATCCGTGAAACATATGGCTCCAAGATCAAGGTATTTAATTCTGTGATCCCAAGATCTACCAGAGCTGCGGAGATCAGTGCGGAAGGGAAAAGCATTTATGCCTACGATCCAAAAGGCAAGGTAGCAGCTGCGTATCAGGAAACAACAAAGGAGGTGCTGAAAAATGCCGAAAAAAGGCGCAAACATCAGCTTGAACAGCTACGATGATATCTTTACGACAGAGGAAGACAGGCGAGATACCGGCGAACATGTCATCATGATGGATCTGGAAAAGATTCATCCCTTCAAGAATCATCCTTTCAAGGTGGTGGATGATGAAGAGATGAGGAAAACAGCGGACAGTATAAAGAAATATGGTGTGCTTGTTCCGGCGATTGTACGACCTCTGGGAAATGGTGAGTATGAAATGATCTCCGGACACCGCAGAAGGTACGCTTCAATTTTGGCGGGGAAAGAGGCTATGCCGGTTATCGTCCGAGAGATGGATGATGATACGGCAACAATCCTTATGGTCGATTCCAACCTTCAGAGAGAAAACATCCTGCCGAGCGAACGGGCGAAAGCTTATCAGATGAAGATGGAGGCATTAAATCACAAAGGAGAGAGAACAGATTTAACTTGTGACCAAGTTGGCCACAAGTCGGGAGTGAAGAGCCGGGAATTGATAGCCCAGCAGACAGGAGAAAGTGCCAGACAGGTCCAGCGTTATATGCGCCTGAATAACCTTATTCCGGAACTGTTGGATATGGTTGATGATAAAAAGATTGCTTTCAATCCGGCTGTAGAACTGTCTTATTTGAAACCTGAAGAACAGAGAGAGTTTATTGCAGCCATGGATGAGGCACAGACTTCTCCATCTCTGTCACAGGCACAGCGAATGAAGAAAGCCAGCCAGGAAGGGAAATGTACGCCGGATATGATCCGTGAAGTGATGGAGGAAGAGAAGAAAAGCCCAATGGACCGGGTAGTATTTGACACCGGTGAACTGAGAAAGTATTTTCCAAAATCCTATACGCCAAAACAGATGCAGCAGACGATCCTGAAACTGCTGGATCAATGGACGAAGAAACGAGAAAGGAATCAGGAACGTTGAGGACGCCAGATCAGTTCAGATGGACGTCCTTTTTTGATGGAATGGAGGATAAACAGTATGAACGTCAAAGACATAATGGAAAACAATCAGGATCAGAACATCATTGTCAGAACGGAAGAAGATGAACTCTGGAGAGGAAAGCTGAAGGACATCCCAGAAATGTATCAGGGTATGGAAGTAAAGGAAACCGCATGGTCAATGGCTAACAAGCAGTATGTACTGATGGTTCCGGAGATCGAAAGGGAACAGTCAAAATCAGATTTTCATATCAATAAGGAACAGTATCAGAATCTGCTGGATCAGCTTCGTATTGAACTTATCCCAACGGAATATAATCGTGAGCTTCTTGAAAAGGCTGCACATGTTGAGATGGAAGATCTGTCCATGATTGTTTATGCTATGGCTCCGCAAGGTGATGGTTCTACAAAGAGGATTCTTGTAACAGACGCAGCGCTCGATGCGATGGGTATTGACAGAGAACAGTTTCTTCACGATGCCATTCGTGCATCCGAAAAAAACTATCCCGCCAAAATGCAGCCTCTCAGCTCATTCCTGTTCGGGTATGACGAAGGACCTGCGGCACAGATTTATGTGGCATCCACACAGGATATGACAAATGGAGCGGCAGTCATCATGTATCCGGAATTTATGGACAGAGCTGCAAAGGAACTACGGGGTAATTTCTTCATTCTGCCATCCTCAATTCATGAAGTGCTTCTGCTTCGGGATGACAATTTCATTGAACTGGAGCAGTTGAAAGAGACGGTACACTTCGTGAACAAAACAGAAGTCCCAATGGAAGATGTTCTTTCAAATAATGTCTATCACTTTGATGCTTCGGAGAGAAAACTGGAGATCGGAGATAAATATCAGGATCGGATCAGCCATGAAAAGGAAAACAGGCAGTCCCTTCTTGAGGAATTGTCCGCAAATAAGCCTACTATGCATCCTTCAGCAAGAGCAGCGAAGAAAAAAGATGAACCGGCACGGTAGGAGTAAAATGCAATGAAAAGTGATAAGGAAAGATTGCCTCAGGAGAATACCGAAATGCGTGACAGTGATCAATTTGCTCTGCTCTACCTTATGCAGATCGGAAAAATCTGTGCAGAGATGCAGGAACTTACTTCGATGTTCAGTGAATCTATTTCCCTTATTTCTGAGGCTGTCGATAAGGCAATGCAGAACGCAGATAAAGCAGAAATTACAGAGGAAGACAGAGTTGGCGTACTTGCAATCCTGCCGACAGGAGAGGCAATGGCATTTTCGATCTATATCAATTTTGATGTGTATTTACCATCTGAGGAAATCATCGAACGACTTGGTAAAACAGATTTTCTTTTCAGCTATGCCAAAGAGGATGTACTGGAGATCAATGGCAAAAGATATCTGGAGAATGCGATTCTGATTTACAAAACCGATCCAGAAGGGAAGATTCTTCCGATGAGTGAAGGCGAAGTAATTCTGGCGAAAGTTGAAGGAAAAAAGATGATTCGAAAGTTAAGGGTCGGTGGAGAGGAGACATATGTGTTTGCTCTGGGAAAGGAGGGCGCATGAATAAGCATCTGAAGAGATATGCCGAGGAACTTAACAGCAATCAGAAAGTTATAAGACTGCAGAGATATGCATCGCTGCTGGAGAAATGTGTTATCAGTCATGACAGCCGCAACAAGGAAAGAGGTGATCAGAGTGCAGGAAGAGATCGAAAACCGAAGCATTAACCTCGCTGTAACAACAACCCGGCTTTCAGCGCAGACGATTTTGGCCGGGATCAGAACGTACCTGTATCATCGCTCCAATGTTAAGAGTAAGAAACTGGCAAAAGTAGCGGAAGGCCCGCATGGAAAGATGACAGTAAAACAGCTGATCGGCAAAGAGCAAGGAGTCAGCAGTATTCCGCTGGATGACAGCCGCATTAAGGACTTTGAACATGTAGCCAGGAAATACGGTGTGGATTTTGCCGTCACCAAGGATAAAAGCCAGGTGCCGCCGAAATATACGATCTTCTTTAAGGCGAAAGATGCGGATGCACTGACGGCAATCGTAGAAGATTACACGCGAAAGCAGCTCAGGCAGAAGGAACGCCCTTCTCTGCTGAAACAGCTGACGAAGCTGAAAGCAATTGTGGCAGCGAGACCGAACAAGGTTCGGAACAAAGAGCAGGAACATTCCCTGTAAAGAAAGAGAGGGTGATCGATATGGGTGCAAGTGACCGGAAGAAGCTGCTGATTCTGAATCTTCCGTATATCATATTTGGCCTTTTCTGTACCAACTTCGGAGAGGCGTGGCGGCTTGCAGAAGGGACGAATGCCTCTGAGAAAGTCTTGTCTTTGATGACAACGCTGGGAACGGCATTTGCCAATCCGCTTCCCAGCTTTTATCCGCTGGATCTTGTGGTCGGTATCTTCTGCGGCTGTCTGTTCCGTCTTGCTGTCTATATGAAAGGCAAGAACGCAAAGAAGTATCGCCACAACACGGAATATGGTTCAGCGCGTTGGGGAACGCATAAGGATATCGAACCGTTTGAAGATCCTGTTTTCCAGAACAATGTGATCCTGACGAAAACGGAGTGGCTGATGATGAGCAACCGTCCGAAAAATCCCGGTAATGCCCGGAATAAGAACGTTCTGATCGTCGGCGGCTCTGGTTCAGGCAAGACAAGATTCTGGCTGAAACCGAACCTGCTTCAAATGCATAGTTCCTATGTAGTAACCGATCCGAAAGGAAGCGTATTGGTCGAGTGCGGTAATGCATTGCTACACGGCGCGCCAAAGCTGGATGAGAAAGGCAATCCTATGAAGGATAAGAACGGCAAGGTGATCCGGGAACCGTATGTCATCAAGGTCTTCAACACGATCAATTTCAAGAAGTCGATGAAGTACAATCCCTTTGCGTATATTCACTCTGAGAAGGATATTCTGAAGCTTGTGACAGCCCTGATCGCCAACACAAAAGGAGAAGGTAAAGCCGGAGATGAATTCTGGACCAAGGCCGAAACGCTGCTTTATACAGCATTGATCGGCTATATTCACTATGAAGCTCCGGAAGAAGAACAGAACTTTGCGACACTTCTGGAGATGCTGAATTCTATGGATGTCCGGGAGGACGATGAAGACTATCAGAATCCGGTAGATATCCTCTTTGAGAAATTGAAGGAAAAGAATCCGAATCACTTTGCTTTGCGGCAGTACGTGAAGTTCAAAATGGCGGCTGGCAAGACCTTGAAGAGCATACTTGTCAGCTGCGGGGCAAGGCTGGCACCGTTTGATATTCAAGAGGTCCGGGACATCACCATGTATGATGAACTTGAACTGGATACGCTTGGTGATCGGAAGACAGCACTGTTTCTGATCATGTCGGATACGGATTCCACCTTCAATTTTCTGATCGCCATGATCTACACGCAGATGTTCAATCTGCTTTGCGAAAAGGCAGATGATGTTTACGGTGGGCGGCTGCCGGTGCATGTCCGCTGTCTGATTGACGAGGCTGCAAATATCGGCCAGATCCCGAATTTGGAGAAGTTGGTGGCGACGATCCGAAGCCGTGAGATCTCTGCTTGTCTGTTTCTTCAGGCACAGTCGCAGCTTAAGGCAATCTACAAAGACAATGCGGATACAATCATCGGAAACATGGATTCCCGGATCTTCCTTGGTGGAACGGAACCCACAACGCTGAAAGAATTGAATCAGGCGCTCGGCAAAGAAACCATTGATACCTACAATACCGGTGAAAGCAGAGGACGGGAGGAATCTCACAGCTTGAATTATCAGAAGCTGGGACATGATCTTCTGTCTGTTGATGAGCTGGCTGTCCTCGATGGAACAAAGTGCATCCTGCAGCTTCGTGGCGTCCGCCCGTTTCTGTCTTCCAAGTATGATCTGACGAAGCATCCGAACTACTACCTAACAGCTGACTATGACAAGAAGAATACGTTCGATATTGAGAAGTATCTGAATCGGCAGATGAAACTTCGATCAAGCGAAAAATACGAAGTTGTTAATGCGGATTTGGCTGAGTAACACTTGAAATTCATCAATAATTGAAATCAAATATTGCCCTGCTGATACTACTTACTTTATATTCGATGTATACAGCGAAAATGTTAATTTGCATTGCTGAACTATATGTAGAACGTCATTTTATATTCCAGCCAAAGGCATTGATATAATCAGAATAAGTGCAATACGAGCCGCAGTGATTTGATTAAGTTCTAGTCAAATTGTCTGCGGCTCTTTATGATATCCGGGTAAGGAAAAATAGGTAAATGAAAAAGACAGAGTGTCTCCTGGAAAAAGCCGCTCTGTCCTGTTCAACCGAACAAGGTCATGATAATTGTTCTGGCAGATGACGTCAATAGAGTCAGCCAGGACATTTATGATCGGATCGTTAATGAACTGGATAGAGAAAGAATCAAGTGTAATAGATGCGGACAATACGGCTTCAATATCAACTGCTACTATTACAGATCAATAAGAAAGCCCAGCGGAATCGAGAAAATTCTGATTGTTCAATTGATATGCCGCAGCTGTGGGAAGACACATGCGGTTCTTTTAAGTACGATGATCCCCTGGTGCTCTGTGGAAATGTCTGATGCCATACGTATCATAAAAGCGCACGGCTCATCGGAGATCCGGCTGATCTATGATGACAATCCGTCGATTTCCGAGGATAACATCAAGCACCTGCGGAGAATTTACTTCGGGGAATGGAAAGAACGGCTTCTGAGTTTCTGTATTTCCATTGATAATCATCTGACAGAAAACTGCGTCAGATACCATGACAGGCAGTTCCTTCAAAATCGCTGCAGTTCCGTTTTACTGATAACCTCTGACCATATAGCTCCCTCCTGACCGCCTGATCTGATCTTCTTAATGTATTAAACGTTAAGGAGGATCCGAATATGGATGAGAAAACAAAGAATCAAATTGCGCTGTTCCGCTATGGGATCATCGCACCGCTGGTTACAGCTGGTGAAGTAACGCCAAAAGAGCGGGGACAGTTTTTTCGTGATGCGGCTCAGAAAAAGTATCAGTACATTGACGGCGAATATATCAGTGTGTCGGCTGATACAATTTACCGCTACTACCGTAAATATTCTGCGGGCGGTTATGATGCGCTGAAACCGCTGGCCAGAGGAGACATCGGGAAGACACGAAAACTTGATGATGAAACGAAAAGTACAATCAGGTATCTCCATAAAGAATATCCCCGCCTGCCGGCAACGATGATTTATGAGAAGCTGATTCAGAATGGTACGATAACGAAACGCACAGTATCACTCTCTACAATCACACGGTATATTTCTACGCTGAAGAAAGAAGACGGCAATTACGGTAAGGAATTCCGCAGGTATGAGCTGACGCATATCAATGAAGTGTGGTATGGCGACTCAAGTGTCGGACCATATCTCAGAACCGGCAGGCAGAAACAGAAGACATGGATCATCGCTTTGATTGATGACGCATCCCGTTATGTTGTAGGCGCCGATATTTTTTTCAATGATAATTTTATCAATCTGATGAGCGTACTGCGATCGGCTGTAACCAGATGCGGAAAACCGAAGGTTCTGAAATTTGATAATGGCGCAAGCTATCGCTCCTATCAGATGGAGCTTCTCGGAGCACGGATGGGAACCGCCGTTCACTATGCGCCGCCGTATACTCCTACCGGGAAGGCGAAGATAGAACGCTGGTTTAATACGCTTAAAAGCCACTGGCTGGCCGCATTGAATATGAATGACTTTCACAATCTTGATGAACTGCGGGAAAGTCTTCTGACTTATGTTCAGAAGTATAATCAAACGCCGCATTCTTCCCTGGATCATCAAACACCGCAGGACCGATATTATGCGGAGTCACAGCTGATCATTCGATTCGATGAAGAGCGGATCAATCAGATTTTTCTTCTTGAGGCCGAGCGGCGTGTCAGTGCCGATTGTGTGGTGAATATTGAAGGCGTTGAATATGAAGTGGACTACAGGTATGCCGGCCAGAAACTTCTGCTGAGATATTCGCCTGATCTTTCCAGAATTTATTCTGTTGATAAGCAGACCGGTGAACTGAAAGAAATACATCTGCTGGACAAGAAAGCCAATGCCAGCGCACACCGGCATTCCAGTTTCAGAATGAGCGAAGGAGATCCCGAATAATGGACTACACAAGCAGATACGGACTTGAATACAATCCGTTTGTAAAGAATGTCAGAGAGTCTCTGGTAGAAACATCACAGTATCGGGAAGTGACAGCACGGTTGAACTATCTTCTTCAGATCAAAGGTTTCGGCATCCTTACCGGCAATCCCGGTGTAGGAAAAACCACATCAATCCGCAACTGGATGAAATCACTGAATCAAAGTGCCAACAAGGTTATATACATACCTCTTTCCACATTGACAGTTGTGGAATTTTACCGGCATATGGCCTTTCAGCTTGGCTGCGAACCAGCCTTCAGAAAAGCAGAGAACTTCCGTATGATCCAGGGAGCGATTCGGAGAATGGTCATAGAGAAAAAGATGACACCGATTATCGTTCTGGATGAAGCGAATTATATGAAAAATGCGATTCTCAATGACCTGAAGATTCTGTTCAACTTTGATATGGACTCATCTAATAAGGCAGTTATTCTGCTTACCGGTCTTCCTCAGCTCTCGGCAGTACTGAGTCTTAATATCCATGAGCCTCTGAGGCAGCGCATTACAATGAATTACAATCTTCTGCCTTTAACATTGGATGAATCCAAGAAGTATCTGGTCGACAAGCTGAAATGTGCCGGCTGCCATCAGGAGGTATTTGAAAGGAATGCCATGGAAGCGATTGCCAGTTCCGCTTCCGGTCTTCCCCGGGTGATCGACAAAATAGCCAACACAAGTCTTCTGATCGGCAATCAGATGAATGAAAACATTATTACCAGCGATACCGTCATGAAAGCGGTAGAAGACAATGTACTGTAAAGCACTGAACGCAGGAAGCAGCTTTCGCTCAGAACGTATAAAAGGAAAACTGAACATGAATAAAGATAACAGCTGGCCATGCCCATTCAGGTGCACCATGATGAACCAGTATATAAAGATCGTTGAAGACTACACGAAAGAAATCCGCCGGCTCAGAAAAGTCATTGCGGTCCAGGACAGGAAAATCAGCAGATTGAAGCAGAGTCTCCGGGAAAGAGAGGAAACTCCATGGTAATCGCATATAAAAGCCACTCGGATCTGTATAAAGAAAGCTGGATTGGAGAAATAGAGTTTCTCCGCCTCAGTGATCCATACAAAATGATCGTACGGGCACGGGGAAGCCGGTTTGATGTCATATTCGGCAAAGGCATAAACGGCAATTACATCTGTATTCCCAACTGGCAGATCGGCACTGAAATCGTCGTTCTGAAGGACCGGTTCTGGAATCGTGAAAGCCTCCGAAGAGCTGACGATGATATATCAGACGTTGATGTGGACAGCGTCGTTGATGCGCTTGTGGCAGCCGGAAATTATCTGAGCGGCCACTAACATAAAATGCGGCAGAGTATTGGCTCGGCCGCATTTATCTTTCTGGAGATCTTCAGCTTCGTCGGAAAATAATATGATATTGACCGGACACAAATCTGATTAACTTTACAGAACCACTGATATTCCATCTGTAAATAATTCGCAATTGAAACTTCAATTAATTTGACGATCGATAACTATAGACCAATGTAATAAAACACTTTAATTGAAAATAGATACCGCATCTCTAAATGCGGTATACATAGCAGTCAGACGTCAACTGTGAAGACATCTGGCTGCTTTTTCTGTTTTTGGATTCTGGATGAATATGAAAACTACAATGATGTGTGAAAGGAGCAGAAGATGGAAAAAGACATGTCAGAAAGAACCACAGATTACCCGGATTGGGTTCAGGAAGCGGAAAAGGAGATGAGGCAGGAAGCAGAGAACGCTTCGAATGGCATGAAGCCCAACGGAAAGGAAAAGAAGGAGGTGACAATCAAGTTCGGGAAGGGACTTGTTGGAGAACCGTTCACATCGAAGAACGGAAAGCAGCTTGTTGAGGTAAAGATCCCAAATACAGATCCGGATGATAAGACACCGTGGGCATCGTTCGTGATCTCTCCCAAGATGATCCATGACAACAAATTTGGCAAAGGGGTCTGGATGAAACTTCCGGAAGACGGCCAGACAAGAATCCGAAAATCCGTCATGACTGGTATTGACGAGACGGGCAAGAAGACATGGGAGGATACCTATAAGGAAATCCCGAATACAGAGCTGAAAGCCATGATGGAGTCTTATAAGACAAGAGACAAGGAAAAGGATTCTGTCCTCGGAGCATTGCAGGAGGAAAAGGATTTGGCCGTAAAGAAGCCGGAATCCTTAAAGAAGGCAAAGTCAAAGGACAGAGGAATCGCCAAGTAAAAGCAGAAAGGAAAGGGATGAAATGATGAAAATCAGGGTGAGATCTCCGACTTGAACCACACAGCTGAATAAGGCAGGTATTGTTTTCAGGAGCTGACCGCAGGACGGTGCAGCTCCTTTGTTTATCGCATCGTTTAATGGCTCCCTATACAGAGCCGGGAAAAATTTATGGAGGATATTAACTTATGGAATTCTTTAACAGCGCAGTAGGTGTACTTCAGACTCTCGTTATCGCTCTTGGTGCAGGTCTTGGTATCTGGGGAGCGATCAACCTCATGGAAGGATACGGCAACGACAACCCCGGCGCAAAGTCTCAGGGCATGAAACAGCTGATGGCAGGCGGCGGTGTCGCTCTGATCGGAACCGTGCTCGTACCGCTTCTTTCCGGACTGTTCGGCTGATTCAGAAGGAAGGAGACCGCTAAATGGACACGATTCTTCAGCAAATCACGGATTGGCTGAAGAAGATGCTCGTGAGCGGTATCATGGACAACTTTTCCGGCATCTTCGATTCTGTCAACGAACAGGTTGGCAGTGTCGCTTCACAGGTAGGGACGACGCCCGCGAATTTCTCTCCGGGCGTCTTCTCTATGATCCGGAATGTTTCGGAGTCGGTGATCATCCCCATCGCCGGGATGATCCTGACTTTTATCGCTTGTTACGAGCTGATTCAGCTGATCATCGATCACAACAATCTGGCGAACTTTGAAACATGGATTTTCTTCAAGTGGATCTTCAAGACCTTTGTGGCCGTCCTTCTGATCACCAACACGTTCAACATTGTGATGGCCGTATTTGATGTGGCTCAGTATGTGATCTCACAGAGTGCAGGCATCATATCCGGGTCAACAGCCGTGGACAGTGCTGCCCTGGCACAGATGGAAGATACGCTGATGGAGATGGATCTGGGACCGCTACTTGGTGTTTTTCTGCAGTCGTTCCTGCTGAACATTGCGATGTGGATTATGTCTCTGATTATCTTCGTCATCATCTACGGACGGATGATCGAGATCTATCTGATGACAAGTCTTGCGCCGATTCCGTTCTCCACGTTTGCGAACCGGGAACAGAGTCAGATCGGACAGAATTACTTCCGGTCCATCTGCGCACTGGGCTTTCAGGGATTCCTGATCATGGTTTGTGTGGGGATCTATGCGGTTCTGGTTCAGAACATAGCCTTCTCGGATGACATCATCGCTTCGGTCTGGGGCGTCCTGGGCTATACCGTGCTGCTGTGCTTCACACTCTTCAAGACGGGAAGCCTTGCGAAATCCGTGTTCAATGCACACTGAGAAAGGAGGAGAACATATTGTCGGCGTATATCTCGGTGCCAAGAGATCTTACCCGTGTGAAGTCAAAAGTATTCTTTAATCTGACAAAAAGACAGCTGATCTGTTTTTCTGTGGCGGCACTCATCGGAGTACCGTCTTTCTTTTTAATCAGAAAAACAGGAAACATGAGTCTGGCTTCCATGGGAATGATCCTGATTATGCTGCCGTTTTTCTTTCTCGCTATGTACGAGAGAGACGGTATGCCTCTGGAAGTGCTGGTACAGCACTTCGTACAGGCAAAATTCATCCGGCCGAAGGAGAGGCCGTTTAAGACGAACAACTATTATGCTGCGCTGATGCGCATGGCGCAGGCAGAGAAGGAGGTGAGTGAGATTGTTCTGGAAGCGGAAAAAAGACAAAAGAACCGAAAGCCTGAAGCTGCCGGAAAACCTGACGGGCAGCGAAAAACGGAAGATCGAAAAGATCATTAAGGACGCGAAACGTGATGACGGGATTCCCCGGACCGCGCAGCAGTCCATTCCGTTTGAACGCATGTTTCAGGACGGGATCTGCCGGGCTGACGGCAGCTATTACACCAAGACGATCCAGTTTCAGGATATCAATTACCAGCTGGCTCAGCAGGAGGATAAGACCGCCATCTTTGATGAGTGGTGCGGATTTCTGAATTTCTTCGACAGCTCCGTGCATTTTGAGCTTTCATTCATGAATCTCAGCACGGATGCCGTGAGCTTTGAAAAGAGTATCCGCATCCCGCCGAGAAATGACGGTTTCAATGATGTCCGGGAAGAATACAGCAAGATGCTGCGGACGCAGCTTGCACAGGGAAACAACGGCCTGACCAAAACCAAATACCTGACCTTCGGCATTGAAGCGGAATCCATGAAGCAGGCAAAACCTCGCCTGATTCACATTCAGACGGATCTTCTGAATAACTTTCGGAGACTCGGCGTGGTAGCAAATGTACTGAATGGAAAGCAGCGTCTGAAGGTGATGCATGACCTCTTCCATATGGGAGACAAGGACCGTTTCTACTTTGAATGGAAATGGCTGCCGGAGTCCGGTCTTTCGGTCAAGGACTTCATCGCACCGTCTTCCTTCTCCTTCCCCGGCGGAAGGATGTTCCGGATGGGAGATCTGTACGGTGCCATGTCCTTTCTGGCAATCACGGCATCGGATCTGTCCGATCAGCTTCTGAAGGATCTTCTGGATATGGAATCCTCGCAGGTGGTCACAATGCATATCCAGTCCGTCGATCAGAATGAGGCAATCAAGACGGTGAAGCACACGATCACAGAGCTGGACCGTTCCAAGATCGAGGAGCAGAAGAAGGCGGTTCGTGCCGGATATGACATGGACATCATTCCTTCCGATCTTGCGACCTATGGAAAGGACGCCAAGAGTCTTCTTCAGGAGCTGCAGAGCCAAAACGAGCGCATGTTTCTGATGACGTTCCTGATTCTCAACACGGGAAAGACAAAGCAGGAACTGGAAAACAACATTTTTCAGGCATCGAGCATCGCACAGAAGCACAACTGCAATCTGCGCCGTCTTGATTTCCAGCAGGAGCAAGGACTGATGAGCAGTCTGCCGCTGGCCCATAACGAAATCGAGATCCAGAGAGGATTAACGACATCCAGCACGGCGATCTTCGTACCGTTCACGACGCAGGAGCTGTTTCAGAACGGAAAAGAAGCTCTGTACTACGGGCTGAACGCACTTTCCAATAACCTGATCATGGTGGACCGGAAGATGCTGAAGAACCCGAACGGTCTGATTCTCGGCACACCGGGTTCCGGTAAATCGTTCAGTGCCAAGCGGGAGATCACCAATGCTTTTCTGGTGACGGACGATGACATCATCATCTGCGATCCGGAGGCGGAGTATTCGCCTCTCGTGGAACGTCTGAAGGGACAAGTCATCAAGATTTCTCCGACGAGTACGCAGTATATCAACCCGATGGACATCAACGCCAACTATTCCGAGGAAGACAATCCCCTCGCCCTCAAAGCAGACTTCATTCTGTCGCTGTGTGAGCTGGTTGTCGGCGGCAAGGAAGGGTTACAGCCGGTAGAAAAGACGGTCATCGACCGGTGTGTGCATCAGGTCTATCAGAAGTATTTCGATGATCCAAGACCGGATAATATGCCGATTCTGGAAGACCTCTATAACGTGCTGCTTACGCAGGAGGAGAAGGAAGCTCATCATGTGGCAACAGCACTGGAGATCTATGTCAAAGGATCGCTGAATCTCTTCAACCATAGAACCAATGTCGATATTAACAACCGTCTGGTCTGCTACGACATCAAGGAGCTTGGCAAGCAGCTGAAGAAGCTCGGAATGCTCATTGTGCAGGATCAGGTCTGGGGCAGAGTTACGGCGAACCGGGAAGCCGGAAAGTCCACCCGCTATTACATGGATGAGTTCCATCTGCTTCTGAAGGAAGAACAGACGGCTGCTTATTCCGTGGAGATCTGGAAGAGATTCCGCAAGTGGGGCGGCATTCCGACCGGCATTACGCAGAACGTAAAGGACTTGCTCTCCAGCCGTGAAGTTGAGAACATCTTTGAAAACTCAGACTTCATTTATATGCTCAATCAGGCGTCCGGCGACCGGGCGATCCTGGCAAAGCAGCTCAACATCTCTCCGCATCAGCTGTCCTATGTGACGCATTCCGGAGAAGGTGAAGGGCTGCTTTTCTATGGAAATGTCATCCTGCCGTTTGTGGATCATTTCCCGACCGATCTGGAACTGTACCGGATCATGACCACAAAACCGGGTGAGGTTTCGCACGAGAAGAAGGAGGAAAGCTAATTGGCAGAGAAGAAAGGAAAAGTCCGTTTCCGGAAGGACACGGCGGAACAGACAGCCAGAGCTGCCCCAGAGGAGGAAGATGCCCTGCTTCCTTCCGAGAAGGGATATACACGGACCGCAAAAAAGTCACGGTTCAAGGGCAATACGGATTACGGCAAGGATCTCCGGTTTGGAAAGAAGAAACCGGAAAAGCCGAAAACATCGAAGACCGTATCATCGGCAGCCGTATCTGCAAGGATGCACGCTGCTATCGAGTCTGAGAATCAGGATGATAACGTTGGCAGCAAGGCTCTGAACCGGGGAACAGAAACGATTGAAGATACCGGACGCGCTGCCAAAGAGATTGCCGGTAAGGTGAAGTATTCAAAAAAGCTGAAGTCGGCAAAGGCAGCTGGCAAGCTGCAGACGGAAGCGGAGTATGCATCCCGGATGGGAGAAACCGCGAAAGCAGCAAACACAGCGGGTGCTGCAGCAGCAAAGGATACCGGCAATGCCAGTTTTTTCTCACGATGGAAACAGCGGCAGAACATCAAACAGCAGTATGCGGCAGCAAGAAAAGCCGGGAAAGAGGCAGGAAAAGAAGCCGGTGCGAAAACTGGCAGCGCGGCAGCCAAAGGTGTTCAGAAAGCTGGCAAAGGAATCGCAGATATTGGTGCCAATATCCAGAAATTTACTGTGGAGCATCCGGGACTTCTGCTTACAGCAGGAATTCTCGGTCTGATCTGTCTTCTGGTTGTCAGCACGTTCTCATCCTGTTCCATGTTTGCCAGCGGCACAGGCAATGGAATTCTCGGCAGTTCCTACACGGCCGAGGATGAAGCGATCCGGGGCGCGAACAATGATTACAAAGCGATGGAAGCGGACCTGCAGTCACAGATCGATCAGGTAAAAACGACGCATCCCGGCTATGACGAGTATCAGTTTGATCTTGCCAATATCAATCACAATCCCTATGTGCTGACTTCCTATCTGACGGTTCTTTACGAAGACTATACGGAGGAAGAAGTACAGGACAAGCTGAAAGAGCTTTTTGAGGCGCAGTATCAGTTGACGTTCCGGGAGGAGATCCAGATCCGTACAAGAACAGAAGAGCGGACAGGCCACCGGACGGTGACGGATCCGGATACCGGCGAGACTTCTACAGAGGAATACACCTATGAGGTGGAAGTGCAGTACGAGTACAAGATTCTGCATGTAAAGCTCGTCAATAACACGATGGAAGCCTGCATCGAACAGGCATCCCTGACGGATTCGCAGAGGGAACGATACGCTCTGCTCAATGAGACAAAGGGCAACCGGGAATATCTGTTTGCGGATGATATCTATGCAAACCCGTCTACCGGAGAATACACGGATTATGACGTTCCGACAGAAGCCCTCAGTGATGAGAAGTTCGCCAACATGCTTCAGGAAGCGGAGAAGTATCTGGGTTATCCGTATGTCTGGGGCGGTTCCAGCCCATCCACCAGTTTTGACTGTTCCGGTTTTGTCTGCTGGGTGATCAATCATTGCGGTAACGGCTGGAATGTCGGAAGAACGACGGCGGAAGGTCTGCGTCAAAAGCTGACCATCATCTCACCGGATGAAGCGCAGCCGGGTGACATCATCTTCTTTCAGGGAACCTATGATACGGCAGGAGCCAGCCATGTCGGAATCTATGTCGGCAACGGCATGATGATTCACTGCGGCAATCCCATCCAATACGCTTCCATCAATTCATCATATTTCAAACAGCATTTCTACTGCTTCGGCAGACTACCGTAAGGAGGTTTTTTAATGAGCAAGAAACTTGAAAGAATCAAAGCAGATCTCAATAAAGCCCGTGCCAGGCGGGCCGAATGGGATCAGCGGATTAAGGAATTGGAACAGAAATACACGGAAGAGGAGAACACGGAGATTCATGAGGTCGTGCATGCTTTCCATCTCACGCCGGATGAGCTGCGTGAACTTCTGCAGAATATGAATGGCAGAGCACCGGTTAAAGTGCCGGATTTGACAGAACAGGAGGCAGAACATGAAGAAGAGTAAATGGCTTTCCGTGCTGCTGGCAGTGCTGATCTGCTTTGGCTTTTCAACCACAACAGCATTCGCCCAGACCAGTGAGACAGAAGCATCCGCCGAGTCCACAGAATCTACAACGACCGAAGAACCGGCGCAGGAGACGGAAACAACGGAAACGACGGAATCCACAGATACAACGGAAGAGCTTGATCCGCTGACGCCGGATGGAAATCTTTCGATTGTGGATGACATCACGACCGAAAGTGGCAAACAGTTCATCACCGTAGTCACCAAGAATGGAAACTACTTTTATATCATCATCGACCGCGATGACGAAGGGGATGAGACCGTTCATTTTCTGAATCAGGTTGATGAGGAAGATCTTCTGGATCTGATGGATGAGGAGGATGCGGCTGCTATCGAGGAATCATTGAGTCAGGAGGAAGCAGCAGCGACGCCGACGCCTGAAACGGTGCAGGAGGAAGAAACGACAGAATCTACCGATACAACGGTGGAGACAACCACGGAGAAAAGCAGCGGAAGTCTTCTCCCTGTAGCTGCGGTACTGATTGTTGCAATCGGCGGAATCGGTGTATGGCTCTATATGCAGACAAAGAAGAAAAAAGGAAAGCCTGCCGACCAGCCTGATCCGGATGCCGATTACCGTGAGGACGATGACGGCTATGATCTTCCGGAAGAAGATGAGACAGCAGATGAGGATGATCCGGACGCCGATGATTCAGAAGATGAATAAATTTCAGAGAAATTTTGAGGGGATTGCCATAAAAAGCATATATATCGGGTGAAGGAGGTCATAGACATGACAGAAAATATCTATTCCATCCGTAATGCATCGGCAATTCACAACCTTATTGAAGAAAATAAAAAGATTGAAAAGGAGATTGGAGAACTGGAACATCTCTATTGGCAGAATATCGCAATAATGGCGATGCTGGGAGATGCATCATCCAGAGATCTGCTTCTCATCACCGGAGGTGTCGATCCATTCGATATTGATTTCGGGTAATGAGTTATTGCAATCCAATATCCGTTTAATCAGCTGAGCCGCAGAAAAACTATGGCTCAGCTTTTTGAAAGGAAAAGTCTATGAATAAAGAAGATATCAGCATTGATGAGCCTATCTCAACGACAGGCACAGTACGTGATGCATTGGAAGAGATGAAGGATCAGGACGTTATTCTTGTGATCCCGATTGGAGGTGACACAGATGAGTTCAAGTAAGTCCTATAAGCTGGAACAGGTAGGAATCCGGATGGTGAAGGAACCGCCGCTTTACAGTTCAGAACCGGTCAATTCTCCGGAAGCAGCCGTCAGGCTGATGTCAGAGACGCTGAGAGGTTATGATCGCGAAGTGTTGGCAGTTGTCAATCTGAGAAATGATCTCCGGCCGATTAACATGAACATCGTATCAATAGGTACGCTGAACCAGTCACTGGCACATCCCCGGGAGATTATGAAAAGCATCATTCTTTCCAATGCGGGTTCTGTCATGCTCTTCCATAATCACCCAAGCGGCAACCTTACACCGTCACAGGAAGATATTTCTCTGACAGACCGTATGTCAAAGATCTGTTCTTTGATGGGAACTCCGATTGTAGACCATATCATCATCGGCAATGACGACAGATATTATTCCTTCCGGGAGAACTGTATCCTGCAGGTTCCGCAGCTGGAGTATGCCAGAGACGCATCGGATCTTCATCTTGGTGTGGATTCCGTATCAGAACCGGGATCGAAGAAGTCAAAGCAGACAATTTCGGAGATTACCGACAAGCTGGAACAGGGCGTCCATGATCTTTTTGAGAGCGAGAAGTACAAGGCCTATCTTTCCAGCATGTCCAAGTTCCACAACTATTCCCTGAACAACACGATTCTGATCTGTATGCAGAAACCGGATGCCACACTTGTAGCCGGTTATCAGGCATGGAGAAAAAATCATGGCCGTCAGGTAAAGCGCGGTGAGAAAGGAATCAAAATTATTGCACCGTCACCTTACAAAATAAAGACAGAACGGGATGTGATCGATCCGAAAACGCAGCAGGCTGTTCTGGATAAAGACGGCAAGCCGAAGAAGGAAACTGTTGAAATTGAACGTCCTTCCTTTCGTGTTGTTACGGTCTTCGATGTCAGTCAGACAGAAGGGAAAGAGCTGCCGACGCTTGGCACGGCGGAACTGACTGGATCTGTTGATGGATATAACAAGTTCCTTAAAGCACTTGAAAAAACTTCTCCTGTACCGATTGGTTTTGAAGAGATCGGAGGTTCCGCAAAAGGATATTTCCATACCGAAGAGAACCGGATTGCCATTCAGGAAGGAATGAGCGAGATCCAGACCGTGAAAACGATGATTCATGAAATGGCCCACGCTACACTCCACTCCGGAAAGGATAAGGAAGGCGTCGATGCCAGAACAAGAGAAGTGCAGGCGGAAAGCGTTGCTTATACCGTCTGCCAGCATTACGGAATCGAAACTTCGGATTATTCCTTCGGCTATATCGCCGGATGGTCTTCCGGAAAGGAAACAGCAGAACTGAAAGCTTCTCTGGAAACAATCCGCAGCACGGCAAGCGACATGATCAATCAGATTGACGGGCATTTGCTTGATCTCCAGAAGGAAAAGAGCCAGGACAGGGAATCTGTTGTGGAAACTGTTTTAAGTGCTGAAACCGGGGCATCTGCTCGGGCTGCCGAGCAGAAAACAGCCGATAAAGAGAAGGCACTGCCGAAAAAATCTGTCTGTGCGGAACTGAAGGCATCCAAGAAGCAGAAATCCACACAAGTGAAGAAGCATCCGTCAAAGAGCAGAGGAGAGGAACTGTAATGGGAATGAAGTTAGTGATTGCAGAAAAGCCCTCTGTCGCCCAGAGCATTGCACGGGTAATCGGGGCGGATGAGAGGAAGGACGGGTATCTCGAAGGCAACGGGTATCTGGTCAGCTGGTGCTTCGGGCATCTGATCGAGCTGGCTGAGCCTGAAAACTACAATGAGCGCTTCAGGACATGGAAAATTGAAGATCTTCCGATCCTGCCGGAGAATTGGAAGTATCTTGTCTCTTCTTCGACGGGAAAGCAGTACCGTCTGCTGAAAAAGCTGATGGAACGAAAGGATGTGGACAGCCTCGTAGAAGCGACCGATGCCGGAAGAGAGGGAGAACTGATCTTCCGGCTTGTTTACAACCAGACAGGATGCCGAAAGCCGTTTGAACGCCTTTGGATTTCCTCCATGGAAGATGCAGCAATCCGCGAGGGGTTTGAAAAGCTGCAGCCATCCGCTGAATATGACGCGCTGTATCAATCAGCGCTTTGCCGGGAACGTGCCGATTGGATTGTCGGTATCAACGCTACCCGGCTTTTTTCCTGCTTATACGGCATGACGCTGAATATCGGCCGCGTCATGACACCGACACTGGCACTGACCGTTGAAAGGGAGAAAGAAATCAATTCCTTTGTCCCGGTCTCATTCTATACGGTGACGCTGAATTTCCCGGGCTTTGATGCCGTAAGCAGACGCTTTAATTCGAAAGATGAGGCGGTTCATCTGATGGATGCCTGTATGCAGGAAAAGGAAGCCGCCGTAGAAAAGGTTGAGAGAAAGCAGAAGACGGAGAATCCTCCGCTTCTCTTTGATCTCACCAGTCTGCAGAGGGAGGCGAACCGCACGCTTGGCTACACGGCAAAACAGACGCTGGATTACCTGCAGAGCCTTTATGAAAAGAAACTGGTCACGTATCCACGCACGGACAGCCGGTATCTCACCGATGATATCTCGGGAATGCTGCCGGATCTGTGTCAAGCTGTGGCAGGAAAGTTTGACTGGAAAGAGAAACTGCCGGTCCATCCGGAGAAAGTCATCAACAGCAAAAAGGTGACGGATCATCACGCCGTCATCCCGACGAAAACCATGGCAGGGAGCAATCTTGATGATCTTCCAAGGGGAGAAAAGGAAGTTCTGATGCTGGTGGCGGCAAGACTGCTGACAGCCGTTTCCGATCCCATGCAGTACACAGATACCAGGGTGGTTCTGAAGTGCGGAGGAGGAGAATTTACCGCCAAAGGAAGAACCGTCCAGAGCGAAGGGTGGCGGCATATCGACCGATTTTTCAGTAAAAAGAAGGGAAAGGAAACGCCTGTGCTGCTGGATCTGAAAGAAGGAAGTCGTCTTGCATTCTCAAAATCCACATGCAAAGAAGGAAAGACAGAGCCGCCCAAGCACTACACGGAGGATTCCCTGCTGGCTGCAATGGAAAAAGCTGGTGCAAATGAGACGCCGGATGAAGCGGAACGAAAAGGACTTGGCACACCGGCAACACGGGCAGCCATCATTGAAAAGCTGGTATCAAAGCGGTTCCTGAACCGTGTTTCACAAAAGAAGGTGAAGTATCTGATCCCGACGCCAATCGGTTTCACACTTATCAGTGTAGTTCCGGAGAAGATCAAATCTCCTTTGATGACCGCGGAATGGGAACAGAAACTTCTGCAGGTGGAGAAAAAACAGCTGAAGTCGGAAGCTTTCATGGCTGAGATTGAGGACATGGTTAAAAGCATCGTTCAGGAAACAGAGAAACAGGAGGATATCAAAGATATGAGTGAACAGAAAGCAGTCGGTAAATGTCCGGTCTGCGGGAATGATGTATCCGAAACACAGAAAGGCTGGTTCTGCAGCAGTCAGGACTGCCGATTCGGGATCTGGAAGAACAATGCATACTTCAAAAAGATCGGAAAGGAACTGACAGAACCGATTGTCACAGAACTGCTGGCTGATGGAAAGACGTATCTGAAGGGCTGCATATCCAGCCGGACGGGTAAGAAATACAATGCGATTCTTCATATGGAACCTGACGAGCAACAGCGTCCGTCCTTCCATATGGAATTTGAAAAGAGGTCAACATGAAAGAAGAAAGAGTGACGGTTGATGAACTCGCCGGAAAACTGAATCAGTTCGGTTATGACTTTGATCCTTACGGCTATGCGGACAGCGTAGATTCCATGGAAGAGGGCTTTGCACAGATCAGGGGAGAACTTCTGAAAGGCAATCTGAGCGGATACCGCGAATATCTGCAGGAAGTGGCAGAAGAGAAAGGTGAATTTGCGCAGGAGGCAGAGGAGCTTCTGGATCTGATGGATCGATATGAGAACCGTGGAAGGCTTTCCCGGCAGGAGAAGCAGTCGATTCTGGATCGGATTGATGAATTATCCAGGAAGAAGCCTGCACTGGAGAAAGGAAAGGCGGTTCCGGCAAAGGAGGCAGAAAGATGAAGAACTATCATCTGACACCATCCGAACAGGAAACGATTATCAACTGGGATAACGAGCTGGATACCGCAAGCATCTATACACATGATCGGCGGATTGGAAAACGGCTTCTGGAACTTTCAAGGAAATATCCGGATGAGTTTGTGTTTCAGGAAAAAGGCTGCCAGCACTTCTATGCCTTTACAGTGCGAAGAAGTATATCAGCATCCGACAGCCTTACAGCGAGGAACGCCGAGAGAAGCAGCGCAAAGCTGCAAAGGAACGGATAAAAGCCCAAAAAGAAAAATCTGAAAGAACGGAGGAGACAACATGAGCAGAGATATTGTGAAATGGGATGAGGTCAACGGGAGATCAGAACCAGAGAAGATTGAAGCATTTCTAACGGATACTACCGATACCTACGCGATCCTGCAGCTTCGTTATGATGACGAGACAAGGGATGAGAGGTTTGAATCCTACAGCGCACTGAAGAGGGCAGGACGGGAACCGGATATTGATCATTATGAAGTCATCTATACAGCACCGCTCCTGCCGTATCTGGATCAGAACGTCATGTTGGAAAACATGTATGAGAAGTTCAATATTGACCGTCCGGAGGATTTCCACGGCCACAGTCTTTCGGTCAGTGATGTGGTGATGCTCCGGCAGAATGGAATGATCACCGCACACTATGTCGATTCGGTCGGATTTACGCCGTTGGATGGCTTCTATTCCCAGAAGAATCATATCCGCACGCTGGAAGATATGCTGGAACAGAATGACAATATGCTTGATGGCGTGGTAAACAACTTGCCGGACGAGGCAGTTCCCTGCAAGTGCGAGAAGAAGGAATCGGTTCTGGATCAGCTGAATGAGATGAAGGAAAAGGAAGAGCCGCCGTTTGTCGGCATTCCGCAGCTTCCGGATCGGAACCGGGAATAGGAGGAAGAATGGAATGGAATCAGGATGATCGGATGCTGCTGATGCTGTATGGGGAGGAAAGCCTTTCGGGAACCATCGCATCAATACAGAAGGTAAGAGACTCACTTGAAGCCGATGAAACAGAGCTGGATCAGATGCTGGCAGGTGTCATCTCGAAATTACAGCAGATCACCGAAAAGGAATATTCCGGTATGAGGAATTAAGCAGTGAAAAAAGAAGAAGTCATCATTCTCAGAATATCGGAAGAAGAGCGAAAGAGAATCTATGAAAAGATGGCGGAGATCGGCGTTCACAACATGAGCGCATATATCAGGAAGATGGCTCTGGATGGATATTGCATTCAGCTGGATCTGAAGGACATCAAAGAGCTGACATATCTTCTGCAGCGCTGCGTCAATAACCTGAACCAGTACGCCAAACGTGCCAATGCGGACGGCAGCATTTACCAGGAAGATATCAAAGATCTTCAGGAACAGTTTGCAGTGATCCTGAGAACAAGCAAGGAAATCCTTGAGGTACTCTCTACGGTGCGATAAATCTCATTTGACATCCTTGCATTTTCGTCAAAGACTTGTTTAACTGAAATCAGAACCGGGAAAGGAGGCAGAAAATTATGCTGTTCGTTCGTATTCTTTTCAAGATCATTGCATTACCGATCTTTCTGATCGTCGGACTTGCGGAGCTATTATTCAAGCTTCTGACGAATCTTTCGTCCTATGTCATTGGACCGCTGATGTTCTTCATCATTGGCTGTGACATCTGGTGCCTGATCGGACAGAAATGGACACAGTGTTTGATCCTGACCGGGCTGGCGGGTGTCTGCTTCCTTGTGCTGTTTGCAGCAGCGTTTGTCATTGTCTTGCTAGAAAATGCAAGAGAAGGCATCAGTGGATATATCCGCTCGTAACATTGAAAACTGAATCATCCTTTATCGGGGACCGTTCCGCTTCTATAGTGGGATGGTCCCTGCTTTTTGTATATTGGGAGGAAATATGGCAGCAACAAGACTGATTGCCCTGCATGTGAACAGGGATAAAGGCGTATCCGCCAGCATGCATGAGCGGATCGATTATGCGCACAATCCGGAAAAAACGGAGAACGGAACACTCATTTCTTCGTATGAATGCCAGCCGGAGACAGCCGCTGAAGAATTTTTGCTCTCCAGACGGCAGTATCAGGAAACAACTGGCAGGGAATATAAGGGAGACATCATCGCTTATCAGATCCGGCAGTCGTTCAAACCGGGAGAGATCACGCCGGAGGATGCCAATAAAATGGGCTACGAACTTGCCATGCGCTTTACCAAAGGAAAACATGCCTTTACTGTTTCAACGCATACGGATAAAGCGCATATCCATAACCACATCATTTTCAATTCCATCGATCTTGACAATACTCATAAGTTCAAGAACTTCTTTTTCTCCGGGATTGCTCTACAGCGTCTGTCCGATATCCAGTGCTTTGAACACGGCTACAGCATTATTAAAAAGAAACCGTATGCAGAGCGGACAAAGAGAACAGCTTATCCTAAACGACACACTATGCGCGGTGAACTGGAAGCAGTCATAGGTGAGATCCTGAAAAGGAAACCGAAGGATCTGGAAGATCTTCTGGGTCAGCTGCAGCAGCAGGGATATGAGATTAAACGGGGAAAGCATATCGCTGTAAAAGGCAGAGCACAGAAACGGTTCATCCGCCTGGATTCGCTGCATGACGGTTTTCGTACACAGGATCTGATGACGCTGCTCATGGATGATCAGAGATACCGTTCTTTGACTCAGAAATCGGGCAAACGCCCGCAGATTGATCTGCTGATCGATCTGCAGGATAAGATCCTGCAGGGTAAAGGAGCTGGTTATCAAAACTGGGCAATAGTCTATAACCTGAAGCAGATGGCAAAGGTTCTGCTTTTCCTGCAGGAGAATGACATTCATGATTTCGCACAGCTGGAAGAGTTATCAAAAGAATCGGCTGCACGAACAGACAAACTGCTTTCTGACATCAAAAAGAAGGAAGCAAGACTGAAAGAGATCAAAGCCTTAAAGATGCACATCATCAATTACAGCAAAACAAGAGATGTCTATACTGCATATCGAAAGGCAGGATACAGCCGTAAATTCTATGAAGCACACCGGGAAGAGATTACGCTCCACAAGGCAGCGAAGGATGCATTCAATCAATTAGGTACGAAGAAGATTCCTAGAGTTGCAGAACTGAATAAAGAGTTTACACGGTTAGCAAAAGAAAAGAATGCTGAGTATGCTGAGTACCGTAAGGAGAAGAATCGGATGCGGGATCTTGTCAATGCAAGAAAGAATGCGGAGATGATCTTGGCAGAGGATCGACTTGAAAATGAAAAGGATCTAAGGAAATTGATATAAATTTTTGATGTTAAAATTGTCCTTCTGCGGGATTATCTTTTTATTTCATCATCCAATGGCTTATCCGCATAAGTAAATTTTCTTGTGAATGATTAGTATAATTACTCTATGGAGTTCTATAAGAGATATGTTGATGTTGTAGTTTTAAACACAGCGGAAGGTGGAATTAAGCCGCTGTGTCTCGTATGGAGTAATGGACGAAAATATCCGATTGATAAGGTCTACACACAGCAACGGCGTGCTTCGCGGGTCGGCGGTATAGGAATTTGTTTTGAATGCCGTTTCGGAAATGCAAGACGAAATTTGTTTTACGAGGAAAATCGGCATAGGTGGTTTATTGAAAGCGAAAAGCCGTAATATAAATTGCGCTAAGATAGATTGTTATGGCTAGTGAAATGGCCTATGGGATTTACTGAAAAAAGGCTGCAGAGATTCTTTGTGTTTGTTGCTGGAACAACAGAATGATTCACCTCCCGATTTTATAATAGGCATACCAGAAAGAAACAGGAGGTGCTTTTGATGACCCAGAAGATAGATTTAGATAAGAGTGTATATGAGCTTACCAAGGAATATCCGGAACTGATCGATGTCATGACAAAGATCGGTTTTTCAGAAATTACCAAAAAGGCGATGCTGAATTCCGTTGGAAAACAGATGACGATTCCCAAAGGCGCAAAGATGAAAAACATCCCCATGACGGATGTGGTAAGCGCTCTGATAGCAAACGGTTTCGAACCGGAAAGCAAAATGCCTCAGATCAGCCTGGAAAAAAGCGGCGAGCAAGATGCAGCTTTTCAAGTCACTTCTGATGAACGGCAACCGCAAAATCGTACTGAACAGCTGAAAACGTATTTGAACAGGCTTGGTGAAGGTGAGGATCTGGAGTCGGTCCGCGATGACTTTGTAAAGAATTTCAGCGAAGTCGAAGCTTCTGAAATCATGAAGGCAGAACAGGAATTATTAAATGAGGGTACTCCCCTTACTGAGGTGCAAAGGCTATGCGATATTCATTCCGCTTTATTTCACGGCACAACAAGAGAAGAAAAGATTGCAAACGCAGAAAAAGAAGTGGAAAAATCTATCATGCGTCAAAAAGCAGCCGCTGAACTCGCAAAGAGGGATTCATTTCCTAAAAAAGATTATACCGATAAACAGGAACGTGCTGCCGCACTTGCCGCGATTAAGGGACATCCGCTTTATACCTTCACGAGAGAAAATGAAGCGTTTGTTTCTTTAATAAACAAATACCGTTCCTCAAAAGACGAAAACTTATTGGAGAAAATCAGGGAGATCTCTATCCACTATGCCAAGAAGGGGGATTTGCTCTATCCCCATCTGAAAGTAAAGTACGGAATTTCTGGTCCGGCGGATGTCATGTGGACAGTCGATGATGAGATTCGTGATGAACTCGGCGCACTGGCGAAGGATGAACGAAAAACACAAGACTGGTATACACGTCTGGATGCTGTCTTGACCCGGGCGGAGGAGATGATCTACAAAGAAAAGAATATTCTCTTTCCGATCTGTGCGGTGAATTTTACCGACGAAGAATGGTACAGTATTTATCACGATTCCAAAGATTACGCTGTTTGCTTTGACGTGGTGAACGAAGACTGGGAAGAAGCGAAAGGAAAGCAACAACAGAAAACTCTGCCGATGGATAACGAGATCATCATGCCGGGTGGACATATGACGCTGGAACAGCTGACAGCGCTTCTCAATACGATTCCTCTTGAGATCAGTTTTATTGACGCAGATAATATCAATCGTTTCTTCAATGAAGGGCCAAAAGTATTCAAGCGTCCGGGAATGGCAATCGATCGCGAAGTGTTCTCCTGTCACCCTCCAAAAATTGAACCGATGGTACGTATGATATTAAATGATTTCAGGAGTGGCAGGCAGGACCGTGTTCCGGTATGGATGGAGAAAAACGGAAGGACGATGCTTGTCACGTATCTGGCAGTCAGGGATAAAGATAAAAAGTATCTTGGAACGGTTGAAGTAGTTCAGGATATGGAGTTTGCCAAAGAATATTTCTGTAATTTACAACAGGAGCAGCCACGGTATTGATCTGCGGATGCCTGTTTCACAAAGTCTGTAGAGCTTGTTCAAACGATAGAAAGCCGTCTGGTTCTTCACTGAGACGGCTTTTTATTTATGATTCAATGTCACATAACTGAAATCTGTTTTTCGAATAAGTGATCAATCCATCCTTCTGCATGCGGCTTAGTTCTGCTGACATGGCGCTGCGGTCAACTCCGAGATAATCTGCGAGCTGCTGTCTGTTGAAAGGAATCGTAAAGCTCGTACTTCCGTTTACGATCGCTTGTTCTGACAGGTAAGACAGTAGCTTATCCCGCATGCTTTTCGGTGCGGTGTGCATCATTCGGCTGGACAGACTGAGACTTTTCAGGGCAGATATTCGCAGCAGGTTGTGGATGACGCGCTGATGGAAGCTGCAGGCACTGGTGCATGTAGTTGTAAACCTGGAAAAATCGAGAAATAAGATCTTACTTTCTTCCGCAGCCACCACGTCACAAATCAGTTCTTTTCCTGGGATAGCAGCGTAATTCTCGGCAAAGATCTTACCTTTTTCTATATGACCGAAAATATTGCTGTTTCCCCAGTAAAAATTCACGACAATATTGACACTTCCAGATTCTACAAGACCGATATCTCTCACAATATCACCAGCACGGTAAATGATCTCGTTTTTCTTAAATGTCTTTTCCCTTGCATGAAGGCAGTGAAGTAGCGGGGACAGTTCTTCTTCACGGATTCCGTGAAACAGATTCGTATTGATCAGAAAATTATAATTCATAACATCCCTTTTCGTTGTTCGAACAACATAAATGTCAGAAATATAATAGTACAATTTGAGCACAGAGTCAAAGAAGGGAGGTTTTGTCATGGAGAACATTCATAAAACGACTTTGATCGGAGAGATTGTAAACAAATACCCGGAGGCAGTCGATGTTCTGCTGGAGGCAGGAATGCACTGTCTTGGCTGTCCTGCGTCCCTGGCAGAGTCTCTGGAAGATGAT
Organism: Eubacteriales bacterium; assembly: GCA_036453165.1. GTDB lineage: Bacteria > Bacillota > Clostridia > Lachnospirales > Lachnospiraceae > Bilifractor. The sequence goes on from JAZHVR010000007.1 coordinate 28,944, forward strand.
TGCCTGGTACATGGCATTGACACGCAGCCTGTTCTGGACGCTCTCAATGCAAGAATCTCAGAATGAGGAGTAAAGCAGAATGAGTATGTTTTTAGGGCCGATTCATTATTGGCTGTATAAAAAAATCGGCAACCAGGAAGAACTTACAACCGCCATTGCGGAAGATGCAAAACAACACGGGTGGATATCGGATACAGCAGATTACGTAAAAGTACTGCCGGCATTGGAATCTGTTATCGATGAAAAGAATATTCACGGATGGCTCCAGGATCAGATCGCGGACGCAGAAACAAGATACGCCGATCTTATATCGGCAGCGGCAGATCATCTTGAATCTGTAAAACAGACCGCATTTGCGTTCGGTGAACGAAACGCAGTGTCTTCTGACGCAGACGTAGAAGAAATTTATCAATACTTTGAAGATTTCTTCGTGAATGGAATGCCATGTGACCGCGTGAATGAAGTGACTGAACAGACAGGAAGCAGCGTCTCCTGGAAAATGAACCAGGATATCCATGCACAGTACTGCAAGGACTCAGATTCAGAAAAGTACTATGAAATAAGAAAAGCAGTTATGGACGGCATGCTGAGAGGCACAGATTACAGCGTCGAGATGCAAGACAGATATCATTACACGCTTATGAAGTAAGGAGGTGAAAATGATGTTATATTGCAGCGAAAAATGCCCTTGTGTAAATACGGACTGCGATCTTTACAAGAATTGCGACGCCTGTGTGAAGCGGCATCATTCTTTAAAAAAGTATCCAATGACTGCGTGTGAGATCTGCGAAAAAGAAGGATATGCGAAGGCAGATCCCGTTCAATATTTTAACGAAAAGCGTAAGACAGAAAGGAGCTTAAAATGACAAATACGATGTTCTGTTTCCAGTGTCAGGAAACAGCCAAAGGAACCGGCTGTACTTTAGCAGGCGTCTGCGGAAAGAATGCACAGGTTGCCGGATTGCAGGATTTATTGGTTTATGTAACAAAGGGGTTATCCTTTGTCACGACCCGTCTTCGTGAGGAAGGGAAGACAGTAAGCAAGGATGTCAATCATTTAGTAACATTAAATCTTTTTACGACTATCACCAATGCCAACTTCGATCCGGACGCGATCACCGCGAGAGTGGAGGAAACGCTGGCCGTAAAGAAAGACCTGATCGGGCAGCTGGTCGATCAGACAGACCTTCCAGATGCGGCTGTCTGGAACGGGACGAAAGAAAAGTTTGCAGCGAAGGTGGCATCAGCTGAAGTCGGAGTACTGGCGACAGAGAACGAAGATATCCGCTCTCTCCGGGAGCTGATTACCTATGGACTGAAGGGGCTGGCGGCCTATACCAAACATGCCAATGCGCTCCTTCAGGATAACGAAGAGATCGACGCATTTATTCAGAAAGCGCTGGCAAAGACACTGGATGACAGTCTCTCTGTGGATGATCTCGTGGCATTAACTCTTGAGACGGGAAAGTACGGCGTCGATGGAATGGCACTTTTGGATGCGGCAAATACCGGAGCCTATGGAAACCCGGAGATTACTACCGTTGATATCGGTGTCAGGAAGAATCCTGGTATCCTTGTGTCCGGCCACGATCTGAAAGATCTTGAACAGCTACTTGAACAGACAGCCGGCACCGGTGTGGATGTCTATACACATTCCGAAATGCTTCCGGCTCATTACTATCCGGCATTTAAGAAATATCCTCACTTCGCCGGCAACTATGGAAACGCATGGTGGAAGCAGAAAGAGGAGTTTGCCTCCTTCAACGGACCGATTCTGATGACGACAAACTGCGTCGTTCCTCCGGCTGAAAGTTATAAAGACAGACTCTGGACGACCGGCGCTGCGGGTTATCCGGGCTGCAGGCATATCGACGGAAAGTACGGTGAAGTAAAGGATTTCTCGGCAATTATCGAGCAGGCTAAGCACTGCCCGGCTCCGCAGGAGATTGAGACCGGAAGTATCGTCGGCGGATTTGCACATGAGCAGGTCTTCGCGCTTGCGGACAAAATTGTTGACGCAGTGAAGTCCGGTGCGATCCGAAAATTTGTAGTCATGGCTGGCTGCGACGGCAGAATGAAGTCCAGAGAATATTACCGTGAATTTGCGGAAAGACTTCCGAAGGATGTTGTTATTCTGACCGCTGGATGTGCAAAGTACAAGTACAACAAACTGAATCTGGGTGATATCAACGGCATCCCCCGCGTACTGGATGCAGGTCAATGCAATGATTCTTATTCTCTCGCATTGATCGCTTTAAAGCTCAAGGAGATCTTCGGCCTTGATGATATCAATGATCTGCCGATCGTCTACAACATCGCTTGGTATGAGCAGAAGGCAGTGATTGTTCTCCTTGCGCTTCTTTATCTCGGAGTAAAGAACATTCATCTTGGCCCTACGCTTCCTGCATTTCTTTCTCCGAACGTTGCCAATGTACTCGTCAACAATTTTGGGATTGCAGGTATCGGAACAGTGGACGATGACCTGAAGCTGTTTTTCGATGAAAACGCATGATCAAATGAGACATCAACTAAAAATACTGCGGGTTTATGAACTTGAACCTGATATGGAAGGTTATCGTATTTTGGTTGACAGACTCTGGCCAAGAGGTCTCTGCAAGGAGGCCCTTGTGCCATTTGTCTGGGCAAAGAACATTGCACCAACCAATGAACTCAGAAAATGGTTTGGACATGATCCAGAACGCTATGAAGAGTTCACTCAGAAATATCAAAAAGAATTAAACAACAATCCTCACGCAGAGAAATTTGTAAAGGATATCGAAAATGTACTGGAAGATCAGGATGTAATACTGTTATATGCGGCAAAAAACAAGGAAATCAATCAAGCCATTGTATTGAAAAAGTGGCTGGAAGAAAGACTGAAAAGATGATTGACGCTGCTCAAAACGTTCGTGAAAGAAAAAAAGCACTTCGGAAGGAATTGATCGCCAGGTCGTTGGCATTGCCGCAGGAATACCGTGAAAAGGCAGATTCTGCAGTTCAGCAAAATCTGCTTTATCTTTCGGAATATCGCAATGCCAGCACGGTATTCTGTTTTGTAGGGATCGAACACGAGATCAATACAAGACCATTTCTGCAGCAGGTCATTGACGATGGCAGGCGGCTTGCGGTACCTCTCTGCACCGGCAAAGGGATAATGGAAGCAAGGCAGGTCTTTTCACTTGATGAATTGAAACGAGGCTATTATGGACTGTTTGAACCTAATCAAGATTCTCCGACCATCTCTATGGAAGAAGTTAATTTTGCTGTGATTCCCTGTGTGACTGCGGATCATAATGGCAATCGTCTGGGACATGGAGGCGGCTATTATGACATTCTCTTCAATCAATATCCGGATATTCCGGCAGCGGTCATCTGCCGAGAAAAGATCATTATGGAACAACTGCCCTTGGAGTCTTTTGATCACCGGTTTCCGATAACAGTTACAGAAGCCGGCATTTTCCGGTCTTCAGGTCCGGTTTCTACTGTGTAAATCCGTAGATATATTAGGAAAGAGGGAATGAAGATGAATCGCGGAACAAGACCAAAGATCAAAATCACTATAACAGACCGTCGTGGGAAAATGGGATGCCACCGCGGTCATAAAGTCGGGGACAGCTTTGATTTTGATACACAGCGGGGAGAGATCTGTCCGATGGCAATGCATTGCGGCTTCCCATATATTGATATTCTCCGCTATGGCGGCCGGCTGCCCGGGCAAAAGACAGGCATGGCTGAGTTCTGCTGCTCGGACGCGGATGTGATAATGGTGTTCAGAGCAGAAATTGTGAATGAACTGGAAAAATAACCGAAAGAAAACGCAGACAGCGATGTGAACTGTCTGCGTATTTTTCATTCTTTTGAAATGGCCGATACCGGGCAGTCGTCAATTGCCTGCTGAATTAATTTATCATCACTTTCAGCATAGAATTCTGCTTTTCCCTCGTCATTGATCTGAAAGGAATCCGGTGCGGTTCCCGCACATAATCCACATCCAATACAAATGTTCTGATCTACAGTTGCTTTCATAAATACCTCCTGTTCAAATACTGTTTATTCTTCTGTATACTTGCTGAAAAATTCTCTTTTGACGCCGCACACCGGGCAGACCCAGTCATCTGGAAGATCTTCGAATGCTGTTCCTGGGGCAATGCCAGCATCCGGATCTCCTTTGGCTGGATCATAGATATATCCGCACGGTCCGCACTGGTATTTGTCCATATTGATTTTTTCTGTCACCTCCTTCTTTTCTTCCGCGGCCTTTTCAGGTATCTGAAGCAGCGATGTGACTAATATTTTTGCTTGATCAAGATCTTCCTGGTCTGGGTTCCAGAGGGATCTGATATTCTCTGCAATAACGTCAAATCCCGCTTCCTGCAGTTTTGCCTGTAATACTTTGACGGATTCACCGCTCCAGCCATAGCAGCCGAATGCAGCAGCTCTCTTGTTTCTGAATTTGAGCTGTCTGAGAAATTCAAGCCATCCTGCCACACTGGACAAGACGCTGTTGCCTACTGTAGGCGATCCTACCGCAATTGCTCTGGATTTGAATACCTCGGCCATGACCTCTGTTTTGTCAGACTGGGAAATGTTAAATACCTTAACAACCGTCTCAGGGCTGACCGTGTGGACTTCTTCTGCTATCTTATGAGCGATCTTTTCTGTTCCACCCCACATGGTGTCATATACGACAGTGACCTGATTCTCTTGATAAGCATCCGCCCAGGCAGAATATTTATCGACAATCTGGAGCGGATGATCCCGCCATATCGCGCCGTGCGAAGGAGCGATCATTTCAATTGAAAGATTCATCTTTCGGATTTCTTCCAGCTTGCGGCGAAGAATAGGAGCGAAAGGGGAAAGAATATTGGCAAAATATTTGATTGCTTCTCTGTTCAGAACAGCCTGATCTGCTTTATCGTTGAAGAGTTCAGCCGTAGCATAGTGCTGACCGAAAGCATCATTGGAAAACAGAATGTTATCTCCGGTCAGATAGGTTGCCATGGAATCCGGCCAGTGAAGCATAGTCATTTCTACGAAAACAAGTTTCTTGCCGTTTCCAATGTCAAGACTGTCTCCTGTCTTCACGGCATGAATGTTCCAGCCCTGTCTGCCATACTGGCCTTCGAGACTTTTGACGGCATTTGCCGTACAATAGATCGGCGTATTCGGTATTTCTTTCATAAGTGCCGGCAAAGAACCGGAATGATCGCATTCGCCGTGATTGACAACAATGCAATCAATCTTATTCAGATCGATCTCAGACTTCAGATTGTCAATGAAATCTGTCTGATGCGGTGTCCAGACGGTATCAATTAATACTGTTTTTTCTTCTTCGATCAGATAAGCATTCTGACTGCTTCCACTGCGGATGTTGTAGTCATCTCCATGAAATTTTTTTAGTTCCCAATCGATAAACCCTACCCAGCTGACGTTACCTTTAACATGTCTACGCACGAATTGATCTCCTTGTCTAAAATCTGTTTTTTCTTTCAAATAATCGTGTTCTGTCCATCTGAATTATTTTAGTATCAGCAGCAGTGCCATCTTGAACCGGTCGTCTGCCTCAACTGCGTGTCTTCCCATTTTGTCGAACTTGAAAATCTCTCCGGCATGAATTTCATGCGGCCGGCCTTCATATCTGATCACTGCCTTGCCATTCAAGGCGAGAACGAATGCTTCACCCGGAGCAGCATGTTCTGCCAGGCCTGTTCCTGCATCAAAGCTCATGATGACAAACTTCATCTTTTCATCATTCAACAGATCCATGTTCACGATCCTTCCTTCCTGATAGGGAAGAAGCTCCGCCAGGTTAAACGTCTTTCCGACCTTCAATACACTGTTCATGCCGGCATCCTTCGGCAGTTCTATTTCCATATAGATGGAATCCTCATCTGCCTGAATTCCGATCGGTACATCAACAGGGGTAATAAAGCACTGCCCGGCGGACAGGTTCTCTTTCCGATCGTCAGTCGTATGAACTGTCATTTCTCCTTCATAGACAATCCAGAGTTTGTGATAGCTGTAGCTTTCCGCACTGATGTCTGTTCCGGAGGCTAATGAAAATATGAAAAGGCCCAGACCATTTTTATGATAAATCTGCTTTGAAACTGTGCATCCTGGAACAGTTCTGTTCTCAGCTGCTGGGTTAATGATTCTTCCGGCTTTTTCAACCATTTATAACACCTCGATTCTGCTTTTCTCAGCGATTCTTATTCTAGTCATGTAGCATTTATTAAACTGTTGCCGCAGCAACAAAACAGCGGAATTCTTAAAAAAATCTGTTCGGTCAGGTACAGACGACTCAGGAGAGGGCAGATAAGCGTAAACAGATACACAAAAATGATTCTGAAAAAACTGCATCTGCGGTGAGAAATGTTGTTGATACAACGGAAAAAATCAATAGCAGAACGTAAAATGCAATATAGTCGGACAAAGAGGACTGCGACAGACTATGTTGGCCGGAAGATGATATGACAGAAAACACAGGAGGCGTGTGTTGATCAATGCGTATAAGAACTGACTATAAGACCTTTCTGCCGGTTATTTCAAAATCAAAACTGCTTTCCAATATACCGGTGGAAGCCTATCCGGATGTTTTCAGATACCTGCAAGTTTCCATTCGTGATTATAAAAAAGATGAAATTATTCAAAACCTCGGTGCGCCGATGAAGTGTTCCGGACTGGTACTCGATGGTATTGTTGAAGGGTCCTTCATCAGTGAAAACTATAATAAAATCAACATGAATCAGTTCACTGCCGGCCGTTCATTCGGCGAAGCTCTGGCTTGCGTTCAGACAGTTCACAGCCCAATTCAACTGCAGGCAGTTACGGACTGTACAGTAATGCTGCTGCATCTGAACTGTATTCTTTCCGAATCTCCCTGTCCCTGTTCTTATCAGCAGACCTTATCCATTAATCTGATCAAGGTACTTGCTGCCGAAAATGTCTTTTCAAATCTGAAACTCAGGATTGCCAATCAGAAGGCAATCCGTGACAGGGTTCTCATGTATCTGTACAGTATGGTTCCAGATGCAGAAGGCTATCTCCATGTTCCCTTTACGCAAACAGCACTTGCCGAATTCCTTGGTGTCAATCGGAGTGCTCTCTCCCGGGAATTGAAGAATATGCAGGAAGAGGGGATCATCCTGGTAAAAAAGAAAGCAATAAAACTGCTGAGACAGTAAATGAAGGTGATGAAAATGAAGAAGCTTGGTTTAATCGGAGGTACCGGCCCGGAGTCGACACTTATCTATTATCGGGAGATTGAGCAGGGCGTTCAGAAGCAGATCGGAAAACCGTATTTCCCGCCAATGACAATTGAAAGCCTGAGTGTTTTTAATGTGCTGGATTTCTGCAGTAATAGCGATTACGAAGGGCTGACAGAATATCTTGTAAATGGATTTCGAAATCTGGCGGCAGCCGGCTGTAATTTCGGTGCTTTAACCGGCATCACACCGCATATTGTCATCGACAGAGTAAAAGAAAGATCTCCGCTTCCGATTGTCAGTATGATTGATACTGCAGCTGACTTTGCTCTGAAAAAAGGTTATACAGAAATTGGACTGATCGGAACCTATCCGACTATGAGCGGCAGTTTCTTTCAGAAGAGTTTCCTGAAAAAAGGAATCCATGTCATCTCTCCGCATGAGGATGAGATGCAGTATATCGGCAGTAAAATTGAGACGGAACTGGAATACGGCAGAGTCATTTCTGAAACGCGCCAGCAGATAATGAAGATTGTAGAACGGATGCAAAAAGAAGAACGTATACAGGCTGTTGTGCTGGGATGTACAGAGCTGCCGCTTCTCTTCAAAGATGCAGAAAGTCCTGCAGAAACAATAGATGTTATGACAGTTCATATTGAGGCATTGATCCACATGATTCTGGAAGAGGAAAATATTTCTGATGAATAAAGGAGAAGCAGGATGCAGATACGAAAAGCTGTTGATAATGATATACATGCCATAGCGGATACTTATGACAGGCTGCTGCTGTATGAAAAGAAATATGGCACGCATTCACACTGGCAGCTGCATGTTTATCCGACGATTGCCGTTCCGGAAAAGGCTGTTCCGGAAGGAACAATGTATGTTCTGACTGATCGTGAAGAGATCTGTGCAAGTATGATCCTGAACCATGACCAAGCCCCGGAATATGCAGAGATCCCATGGCAGTGTCAACCGGACCCAAAGGCAGTTCTGGTGATTCATACACTGTGTATCCCGCCGGAAAAGGCGGGACACGGATATGGATATCAGATGGTGAGATTCGCAAAAAATATGGCTGAAAAAACCGGATGTCTGTGCCTCAGGATTGATACCTGGAGGAACAATGAACCGGCAATTATATTGCGAACTATATCAAGGGACTGAAAAGCGGGCTTCCGGGGTTGGATCTCGTTGTTTTTCCTGAGTACAGTACGCATGGGATCATGTATGACTTTGATGAGATGATGGAAAACGCAACGACGGATGATGGATTTGAAGTTCAGATCTTTAAAAAAGCATGTATAGAAAATAAGGTATGGGGCGTCTTTTCTTTGACCGGTGAACGTCACGAGGAACATCCGAAAAAGGTTCCTTACAATACGCTTGTTATGATCAATGATAAGGGAGAAATCGTACAGAAATATCGCAAGATCAGTCCATGGACGCCGATCGAGGGCTGGTATCCGGGTGACCGCACATATGTGTCCGAGGGACCCAAAGGACTGAAAATCAGTCTGATCATTTGTGATGATGGCAATTATCCGGAAATCTGGCGCGACTGTGCCATGAGAGGTGCCGAGCTGATCATCCGCTGTCAGGGGTACATGTACCCTGCGAGTCAGGAAGAAGTCAACCTCATCCCGGTCATGGCCTGGTGCAATAATGTATATGCGGCAGTCGCCAACGCCAGTGGATTTGACGGTGTTTACAGTTATTTTGGTCATTCATCTATCTGCGGATTTGACGGTCATGTACTCGGAATGACCGGAACAGAGGATTACAGTTATCAGTACGCGCAGCTTTCTGTCAGTGCTATTCGTGACGCCCGCGCTAACTGGCAGTCGCAGAACCATCTGTATAAACTGCTGCACCGCGGTTACACAGGGACGATCAATTCCGGCGAGGAACGCTATGGCGATGCTGCGTGTCCGTTTGAGTTTTACCGTAATTGGGTCAATGATCCGGAGGGAACACAGAAGAAAGTAGAAAGCATGACACGTTCCCTTCCTGGTGTGAAATATGCACCGATCGAAGGCATTCCGCATGAAGAATGAGATGTACAGAGGAGGACTTCCGGCTGAATCAACGGCCGGAAGTCATTTTATGTCGGATATCCGCGTCGAGGAAAGGCAGGAATACTCCGAAGAACAGATTCGAAAATATCTGGACAGGATTGAATATCGTGGGGACCGGAAGGTGAACCTTAAAAATCTGACGTATCTGCAGAAGCTGCATCTCACGCATATTCCCTATGAAAATCTGGATCCAATGAATGGGGTACCCATTTCCCTTCAGCCGCAGGGACTTTATGAAAAGATGATCTTGCACCGGCGGGGAGGGTTCTGCTTTGAACTGCAGGGACTTTTCTGCTGTCTTCTCAGGAGCCTTGGTTATCATGTAGCGCAGTTTGCAGGGCGTTTTATGGATGAAAGAGGTGTGATACAGATGCGGAGACATCGTATCCTTGTGGTGACGCTTGAGGGGAAGAGATATGTATGTGATGTGGGAGTGAGAAGTGAATCATCAAGGATCCCGCTGGAACTTACAGACGGACTGATACAGGAAGATGGAATCAGCCGATACTGCTTTCAGAAGGATATGTTTTATGGCTCGGTCCTGATGCAGAAGGAAAGGGGAAAGGAATGGAAACCACTGCTGGGATTTACGGAGGAGATACAGACAGACGACGATTTTGTGATGCCTTCTTTCTACTGTGAAAATCATCCGGAGTCTACATTCAATAAATATATGAAAGTATCCATTTTTACAGGGAAGAATGATCTGACGATCGTCGGGAATACATACAAGGTGTACGAGTCCGCGAGAGTGGCAGAGTCCCGGTTGATATCATCGCGTGAAGAGGCTGTGCGTATTTTGAAGGAGAAATTCAATATCGAGGTACCTTCGAACTATTTAAGACTGCTCTCCTGATTTTTGCCGACTGCAGATTTGTAATACAGAGCCTGAAATCCTTTTGCTGAGGGGGATGGTCTGCATATTCAAATTGGCACTTCGATAAAAACATAAATTGGAACTTTTCATAGTTCCATTTATCGGTATAATAAAAACTGTTTTACAGATGGAGCCGGTCAGTATTTTGAAAATCACAGGAGAACCGAAATTATTGCCGGACGCAGGGTGACAGAAGCTTTGATGAGAGGAACTGGATCATGCAGCTTTCAGACGAAGAGTTAAGGCAAAACCTTCAGGAAGTGCAGAAAAGGATAGAAGCGGCCTGCCGGAGGGTCGGCAGAGATCCGCGGGAAGTGAAACTGCTGGCAGTTAGCAAGACGAAACCGGCACATGATGTCGAGGTCGTACGCGACGCCGGGCAGAAGATGTTCGGTGAGAACTACGTGCAGGAGATCAGAAGCAAATATGAAGAGATCGGCGACAGCGTTGAATGGCATATGATCGGCCATCTCCAGAGGAATAAGGTCAAGTATATCATTGACAAGGTAAAACTCATCCATTCACTGGATACGATCCGTCTGGCTCAGCAGATAGAAAAAGAGGCAGCGAAGAGGAATATCGTATCAAACGTCCTCATGGAAGTGAATTATGCGCGTGAAGAGACAAAGTGGGGATTTATGAAGGAAGAGGCTCCGGAGGCCGCAAAGGAGATCGCTCAGTTTCCTCATATCCGTCTCTGCGGCCTGATGACATCTGCACCTGTCACCGATGACCCGGAAACAAACCGCGGTTATTTCAGAGGAATGCGCGAACTGGCAGGACAGATTGACAGAATGCATATCCCGAATGTCAGCATGGATATCCTCTCCATGGGGATGACTCAGGATTATGAAGTGGCCGTAGAGGAAGGGGCCACGATAGTAAGAGTCGGAACAGCGATATTCGGTGAACGCAACTATCACGTAGACTGGGAAGTTAAGCGTGAGGAAGATGTCTGACCGGATGGGTGACGGGGTGATCCAATGGAAAGAAAGATCCTTCTGATTAATGATATGGCCGGTTACGGTAAAGTGGCGTTGTCCGCCATGATCCCGATCTTTTCCAGAATGAATTATGAAACCTTCTGCCTGCCGACGGCTCTCATATCCAATACACTGAGCTACGGTGATTTCAAGATCCTTGACACAACGGAGTATATGGAGGGAACGATCCAGGTATGGGAGCGACTTGGATTCGAATTTCCGGCTGTCTGTACAGGATATATCGCTTCAGAGAAGCAGGCGGATCTGGTAAACAGATACTGCAGAAAACTTAAAGAAAAGGGGTCTGTGGTTATCGTTGATCCGATCATGGCCGATGACGGTGTGTTTTATAACGGGATCAGTGAGAAAATCGTGCACGGTATGAGGAAACTGTGTTCCGTGGCGGAGGTCATCCTTCCGAATATGACAGAAGCGTGCTTCCTCGCCGGGACGGATTACCGGGATCAGTTTTCAAAAGATGGGGTAAAGAAACTGACAGATTCTCTTTTAGATCTGGGACCCCGGAATGTGATCATTACGAGCTGCCGGATCGACGGGCAGACGTGTACCGTTGTCAGAACATCCGGAGACACGGATCTTCGGATCCTCCGCTGTCATCTTATTCCCGCCAGCTTCCCGGGAACAGGTGATATTTTCACATCCATCGTTGCCGGGGATTATCTTCAGGGAAGAAATCTCACAGACAGTGCCGGAGAGGCGATGAAACTGATCGAAAAGCTCATTGCGGCAAACCAGAAGAATATCGACAAGGACGCGGGGATACCGGTTGAATATTATCTGGATCTGATACAAAGGTTGTAAGAAGTATCTCCGAAAAGACATTGCGGCGTCATAGCCAAGTGGTAAGGCAAGGGTCTGCAAAACCCTGATTCCCTGGTCCGATTCCGGGTGACGCCTTTTCAGGACAGTTAACAGAACAGAAAAGCTATGAGGAGTATGCAGATGTATAACAGAGTATATAATTTTGCCGCAGGACCGGCCTGCCTCCCTGAGGAAGCCCTTGAGGAAGCCAGAGATGAGATGATGAATTACCGCGGATATGGTATGTCTGTCATGGAGATGTCGCATCGTTCCACCATGTATGACGATATCCATAATGAGGCCATCTCGGATTTCAGGAAACTGGTTGGTGTTCCGGATGATTATGAGGTGCTGTTCATGCAGGGCGGCGGATCCATGCAGTTTGCCGCTGTTCCCATGAACCTCATGAAAAATCGCACGGCTGATTATATCGTGACAGGAAACTGGGCCAATAAAGCCCTGCAGGAGGCAAAAAAGTTCGGCGATGCAGCAGCGATAGCATCTTCTGAGGACTGTTCCTATTCCTGTATCCCGGATTGTACAGACCTTCCTGTCCGTGACAACGCTGATTATGTCTATATCTGCGAGAACAATACGATCTACGGTACGGAATATTTCCGGCTTCCTGATACCAAAGGGAAAACGCTGGTCGCTGATGTATCATCGTGCTTTTTATCAAGACCGATCGATGTGAAAAAGTATGGCCTTTTTTTTGGCGGTGTTCAGAAAAATATCGGACCAGCCGGAAATGTGATCGTTGTCGTGAGGAAGGACCTGATCACAGATGAACCTCTGCCAATGACGCCGACAATGCTGACATATAAAACATACGCGGATAAAAATTCACTGTATAACACGCCCAACTGCTGGGGAATCTACATGTGCGGAAAGGTTTTCAAGTGGCTTCTCGATATCGGCGGACTGGAGGAAATCAACAGAAGAAATGAAAAGAAGGCCGGTCTCCTCTATTCATATCTGGATCAATCAAGACTGTTCAGAGGTACGGTCCGCAGAGAAGACAGATCCCTCATGAATGTGACGTTTGTCACAGGAAACAGGGAACTCGATGCCCGGTTCGTAAAGGAAGCCGCAGAGAACGGACTGGTCAATCTGAAGGGTCATCGCATTGTCGGCGGGATGAGGGCATCTCTTTATAATGCCGTGCCATATGAAGGAGTTCAGAAACTCGTCGATTTTATGGAGAAATTCGAGAAGGAAAATATAAACAGCGTCGGAGCCGGGCAGAATTGAACAGGGAGATAAAGGATGAGAAGAAAAGACAGAGAGATCTCTGACCTTCAGGAGATCATCGGTGTTCTTGACAGATGCAGGACCATTCATATCGGGATGAATGCGGATCCGGTTCCGTATGTCGTTCCGGTTTCCTACGGTATTGATACTTCAGGATCAATGCCGGTCATTTATTTTCACTGTGCCAGGGAAGGCCATAAGATCGAACTTCTGGGTGAGAAAAGAAATGTCTTTGTAGAAGCAGATTCCTTTTTTAAGGTGGAGAAGACAGGAGGGGGAGTCACGACACGCTATGAAAGTGTCATGGGAACCGGCACCTGTGAGCGGGTCACCGATCCGGACGAGATCCTGAAAGGACTCAGGCTTCTGCTGTCTCACTATGATATAAAGGATTATCCAATGGATCGCTGTAAGGGGTTGCAGAATCTCTATGTGTATCGCATTTCCCTGAATGAGATCACGGGGAAGCATAACCTCCCCGGCTGAATTGAGATTCACAGGGTTTTATTTTGTAATTTTATATCCGCCGGTCTCCACGCAGGTGAAACAGTCGTTCATGACGCCTGCAGAAAGGAGATCAAAGAGAGGAGTGCGAACAGAAAGGCAAGGAAATATTCAGATCAGTCAGTTGCCTGATCATCGCTCATTAACCTGGAGCAGCTGCTTCTACGGGTTTATTGAGGTACAAAATCACAGCCAGGCGTATCCTGGCCAGCGTATCATGAAAAGACGCTGGCTATGATACGCCTACTTTTTTTATAAGAGAAATCCTGCCTGTCGGCGGTGGTTCTGGTTTGTGGTGGACCGGGGCAATTTTTCAGGCGGGAGCAGGATCGGAATTTTCCGGCGGACGGAGGATCAGGCAGAAGGCGTGGACGGTAGGTGCTTTTTGGGCTAAAGTGTAGAAGAGGCTCTCGCCGGACCCGGGACCGGAGAGCCGACGTGCGGTTCGGATCCCGGAACAAATGGTAGGAAACATGTTTCATGAAATGTAAATAAAAATAAAAGATAAAAAATGTATAAACCTTACAAATATCGGAAATAAAGGTACTAAACCGTTGACATGATGCGCGTTAAGACTATAATCATAAACATGAAACGCGTTTCAACATGAAAAGAAAGGCATTTGTATGGCAAGCATCAGAGATGTGGCAAAGCTTGCCGGCGTTTCACCGTCGACAGTATCAAGAGTAATGAATGGCACCGCGAATGTTGATGAGGAGAAGAAAAGGCGCGTATACGAGGCAATCAGGGAGACCGGTTTCCGGCCGAACGAACTGGCAAGAGCGCTGTTCCGGAAAGCTTCAAAGATTATCGGGATCATCGTGCCGAATATCGAGAATCCTTTCTTCAGCGAGCTGGCGCATGCTGTCGAGGAAGAAGCGTATCGATACGGGAGCAGAATTCTCCTCTGCAGCTCGAACAATAATTCCGAGAAAGAGAAGAGCAATATCGAGATGCTCTCTCAGATGAAGGCGGATGGCATTATCCTTGTCACACACAACAGTGATACGGACAGTTTTGCTGCCGGGCTGGAAATGCCGGTTATCGCCGTCGACAGAAAAGCGGGCAGCGGAAATGAGACGGCATTCATTGAGGCGGACCATTTCCGGGGCGGCTATATCGCGATGGAGCACATGATTCAGTGCGGGTGCAGACATATCGTCTGCATGCGGGGACCTCTCAAGCTGACTTCCGGAAGGCGGCGTTTCCGGGGCTGTGAAGCGGCCGCGAGGGATTACGGCGTCCAGGTTCAGTATATCGGGACCGAATACAATTTTTCCGACGGGCTGACGGCGGCGGAAGAACTGCTCCGGCTTTATCCGGATGTCGACGGCATTATCGCGGCGAACGACATAGTTGCGCTCTCTGTCTACAAGGTTCTGTCCCGCCACGGGATCCGCGTTCCGGAGCAGGTACAGCTGATCGGCTTTGATGACATCGCTCTCGGATCCCTGACGACCCCGGAGCTGACGACGGTGTCGCAGCCACTGGAAAAAATGGGGCATCTCGCTGTCGATGTGATCCAGAAGGTCAGGAACGGCGAGGATTATGAAAAAAATATCATGCTGGACGTCCATCTGGTGCCGCGTGAGACGACACGGATGAAAAAGGAACCGGACATATCCGGACCGGTGAGCGCCCGGAAGAAAAAAGAAACAGGAGAATGATTGAGATGAAGATAGCAGTTATCGGAAGTATCAATGTCGATATGACAGTCACCGCATCCCGCATCCCGAACAAAGGTGAGACGATACATGGCACGAGCCTGCATCTGATCCCCGGAGGAAAGGGCGCCAATCAGGCTGTCGCGATGGCAAAGCTGGGCGCGGACGTAGAGATGTTCGGATGTGTTGGAGACGACGTGCTGGGAGTCCAGATGCTGGACAACCTGAAAAAACAGAACGTCCGCACGGACCACATTCAGACTGTCCGGGGCGAGAGTACGGGAAACGCTCTGATCACCGTGGCAGAGCATGACAACACCATCGTCGTGGTGCCCGGTGCAAACGGAAGGGTGGACCGTGCCTATGTAGACTCCGTCATGCCTTCGGTTCGCGAATATGATATGGTCGTTCTGCAGCACGAAATTCCGCTGGATACCGTAAACTATATTATCGACCGGTGCTACGAGGAACAGATTCCGGTTCTGCTCAATCCGGCTCCCGCGGCCCGGGTCGATGCGGAGAGAATGAAGAAACTGACGTACCTGACGCCGAATGAGCATGAGGCCGCTCTTATTTATGGGGAGGACCGGCCGCTGGAAGAGGTTCTGAGACAATATCCGGAAAAGCTGGTTGTGACGAGGGGATCAAAGGGAGTGTCCACCTGTCTTGCGGACGGCACCATACTCACTGTGCCCTCGAGAAAGGTTGAAGTTGTCGATACGACCGGAGCGGGCGATACACTGAACGGAGCCTTTGCGGTGCGGATCACCGCTGGCGATGACATGAAGAGCGCGCTGATCTACGCAAATGCAGCGGCGTCACTTTCCATTCAGAAATTCGGCGCACAGGGAGGCATGCCGACAGCTTCAGAAGTGGAGGAGGTGCTTTCATGAAGAAAAACGGAATTCTCAACAGCGATATCTCACGTGTGCTGAGCTATATGGGACATACGGACAGGATCTGCATCGGAGACTGCGGGCTTCCGGTTCCGGACGGGACGGAAAGGATTGATCTCGCACTCAGATTCGGGGAGCCGTCCTTTATGGATGTCCTGGAAGAGGTCGCAGGAGACATGAAAATCGAGAAGATCATCCTCGCAGAAGAAATGAAGGAGCAGAATCCTGAGCAGCTGCAGAAGGTACTTGATTTTTTTGAACGTTATGAAACCGGTTTCAAAGATGGCGGAGAGAACAGCGGGACACCGGAAGTGATTTTTGTATCCCATGCGGAGCTCAAAAAGGCGACGAAGGACTGCAAGGCCGTGATCCGGACGGGGGAGACGACCCCGTACTCAAATATCATTCTGCAGTCGGCCTGCATTTTCTGATATCCCTGCAGGGAATGTGAGAAGGCAGTACCAGAAAGGACGGGAAATTTATGAAGATAAAAATGAGCGGTATCAACAAATCCTTCGGCGGAAATGCCGTTCTGAAGGATGCCGCGCTCGAGATTGATGACGGTGAAATCCACGCTCTGATGGGAGAAAACGGAGCCGGAAAATCGACGCTGATGAAAATTCTGACCGGTGTCTATACCAAAGATTCTGGGACGATCCTTGTTGACGGTAAGGAGGTTGTCTATAAAAACGCTCAGGAGGCGGAGAAAGCGGGCATTGTCTTCATCCAGCAGGAGCTGAACGTAGTCTTTGATATGACTGTCGAGCAGAATATGTTCCTCGGAAAAGAAATCCACAGCCGGTTCGGCGTATGTGACACGAAAGCGATGCGTGCCGAAGTCAGGAAGATCCTGGATGAACTCGGGGTAGAAATTGATCCGGGAAAATACATGCGCGATCTGTCGGTCGGGCAGCAGCAGATGGTCGAGATCGCGAAGGCATTGATGGTCGACGCGAAAGTTATCATCATGGATGAGCCGACGGCAGCCCTGACCGAGAAGGAGACAGAGGTGCTCTTCAAGGTGGCAAGATCACTCCGCAGGAACGGGGTCTCAATCATCTATATCTCTCATCGTATGGAAGAGATTTTTGAGCTCTGCGACCGCATTACGGTGCTCCGTGACGGCGAATATGTCGGGACAAAGCGGATCCAGGACACGGATATGAATGATGTCGTCCGGATGATGATCGGACGTGAGATCGGCGAGCGCTATCCGGAAAGACACGTGAAGATCGGAGACGTGGTTCTTGAGGTAAAGAATCTGAGCTGCCAGAAGATTTTCAGCGATGTGAGTTTTTCCGTCCGGGCAGGTGAGGTTCTCGGGGTTGCGGGTCTGATGGGTGCAGGCCGGACCGAGATCATGGAGTCCATTTTCGGCTACATGCCGGGTGTGTCCGGAAAAATCTATATTGACGGAAAAGAGATCCACAACAAGTCACCCAGAGATGCCATGCAGAACGGAATCGGTCTTATCACGGAGGACCGGAAGACCGAGGGGTTGATGCTTGACAAGAGTATCCGCGAGAACATCTCCATTGCAAATCTCAGCCGTATTTCCAGGAACGGTGTGCTTCAGAAGGCCGCCGAAGACAAGCTTACGGCGGACGGAATCCGGGAACTCAATATCAAGTGTACCGGACCTGAGCACCGGGCAGATCAACTGAGCGGCGGAAATCAGCAGAAGGTTATTTTTGCAAAGTGGATGTCGACACAGCCGAAGGTGCTGATCCTGGATGAACCGACGAGAGGCGTCGATATCGGTGCCAAGAAAGAAATATATAACATTATCAATGATCTTGCAGGACAGGGTGTCGCGATTGTCATGGTCTCCTCGGAACTTCCGGAGGTTCTCGGCATGTCGGACCGGATCATGGTTGTGCATGAAGGAAGAGTTGCAGGATTTGTAAGCCGCGAGGAAGCGACTCAGGAGAACGTTATGGTTCTCGCCACGGGAGGAAAGAGAAATGAATAAAAAAACTGCAGTCAGCAAAATTCAGGATATGGGAGCTCTGATCGCCCTGATCCTTCTGGTCATTGTGATCAGCATTATCAGCCCGGAATTCCGGACGGTCAATAACTTTCTGTCGCTGCTTCGTCAGTCATCCATCAACGGTCTGATCGCTTTCGGCATGACCTTTGTCATCCTGACCGGCGGTATCGACCTCAGTGTCGGCTCTACGCTGGCTCTTACGACAGCTTTTGCAGCTGCTTTCATCAAGAACGGCATGCCGGTGATGCTGGCATTTCTTCTCGCACTTGCCATCGGAACTGTTTTCGGTATAGCGAACGGAATCATGATCACGAAGGGAAGACTGCAGCCGTTTATCGCGACGCTGATCACCATGACGGTTTTCCGCGGACTGACGATGATCTTCATGGATGGAAAACCGATCTCGAATCTCGGTGACAGTTACGCGCTGAAGTTTATCGGCAAGGGAAATCTGTTCGGCATTCCGTTCCCGGTTATCCTGTTCATCGTGATTTTTGCCATTTTCTTCTTTGTGCTTGAGAAGACCGTGTTCGGCAGAGCGGTCTATGCGACCGGCTCCAACTGGAAATCCGCGAAACTCGCCGGTATCAACATCGACAGGACGAAAATCACGGTTTATGCGATTTCGGGCTGCATGGCAGCGCTGTCCGGACTGATTCTTCTCTCCAGACTGAGTTCCGCACAGCCGACCCTCGGCGAGAGCTATGAGATGGATGCGATCGCTGCGACCGCACTCGGCGGCACGAGCATGAACGGCGGCCGCGGCCATATCTGGGGCACCTTCATCGGTGTTCTGATCATTGCGGTTCTCAATAACGGACTGAATATTCTCGGCGTTTCTTCTTACTGGCAGAACGTCGTCAAGGGCATTGTCATTCTGATCGCAGTCCTGTCCGACCGCAATCGTTGAGTCTGAAGAAGAACAATAAAAGTTATCGGACATCAAAGTCCGTAACAACAGGAGTCAAAGACTGCCTGAAATAAACCATGTTTCAAAAAAGAAGGAGGAATTATTATGAAACTGAATCATTTGCTCGCGTGCGGCCTGGCCGCTGTAATGGCAATCTCAATGGCAGGCTGCGGTGCGGCTTCGATCGATGGAGAGAATTCCGGGACCAGCGGGACCAGCACGTCGTCGGTGAAGACTTCTTCTGTCACATCGGCTTCCGGCACGGCCGCAACCGGTAACGGCAGCATCGGTCTTTCCATTTCGACAATGAACAATCCGTTTTTCGTCACTCTTTCCGAGGGCGCTGAAGCTGAGGCAAAGGAACTCGGCATGGAAATCGTCACGGTAGATGCGGGTGATGACACGGCAAAACAGGCGAGTGATATTGAGGATCTGATTTCCAAGAATGTCAGCGTTCTGATTGTCAATCCGGTCGACTCGGATGCGGTCGCTCCGTCTGTACAGGATGCTATTTCCGCGGGAATCAAGGTTATTTCCGTTGACCGTGTCGTTAACGGCGTTGATGTCGACTGCGCAATCGCTTCCGACAACGTAAAGGGCGCCGAGATGGCGACCCAGTGCCTTGTCGACGCGCTTGGCGAGGGAGCAAAGGTGGCCGAGCTTCAGGGTACGCCGGGCGCAAGTGCCACGATTGACCGTGGCGAAGGCTTCCACAACATTGCGGATGACAAACTCGACGTTGTGGCGAGCCAGACGGCAAACTTTAACCGTTCTGAGGGCATGAGTGTTATGGAGAATATTCTCCAGGCGGACAGCGACATCCAGGGTGTCTTCGCACACAATGATGAGATGGCTCTCGGTGCCATTGAGGCGATCGGCGACAAGGATATCAAGGTCGTTGGTTTTGACGCTACCGATGACGGCATCCAGGCGGTCAAGGACGGCACGATGCTCGCGACAATTGCCCAGCAGCCGGATCAGATGGGCAAGACAGCCGTCGACAACGCACAGAAACTCTGCAACGGAGAGAGCGTCGATAAAGAGATTCCGGTCGATGTCACTCTTGTCACCAAGGATAATGTCGATGATTTTTGATCGTACATAATGGGGTGAATCAGACATGCACCCGGGATAAGGGGCTGTCGCACTGAAAACAGTGCGGCAGCCCCTTTTTCTTCGGGTTTATAAAAAGGAACAGAGACATGTTGAATGGTATGGATCTGACTGGTAGTATCATGGAGTGGAAACAGATTTATCCGTTGAAGGTATCTGAGGAAGAAGTTCATGGCTGGAAACATAACAGAAACAGACAATCAGAGAGATATTTTTGATTATGTAGAGAATGACAGCTTTTTTGCCCCACTGGTCGGCAGGAACCGGAGAATCTACTACGAGATTATGACAGGGATTATCCGAATGAAGAAGGAACGGCCGGTTCTTTATGAGACGGATCTCCGCGATTATGTGGACCAGTATCTGAAAAACCGGGGCATCGATTTTCTGGCAGAGGATTCCGGTGATGAAGAGAAATCGGTCAGCCGGACAAACTCCGGCGGTGGGACGAACTCCGGCAGGGTGACGGGATCCGGTGACAGGTCGAAAACCGGCGGCAGTGCAAAAACCGGCGGTGAAGCGAAGCAGCCTCCCGCAGGCTATATTATCAGCCGCCTGCATGACTGCGGTTGGCTGACGGACCGGGAGAAGAAGGGACTGGCGTATACGGTCAGTGTCACGGCTCCCGCGATGAGGATCATGGGGACATTCATGCGTATCTGCGAGCAGCAGAACAGTCAGAGAATGTCAAATCGTTTCCTCAGCATGAGTCGTCTGATGACGACGGCGATGAAGCCGGGATCGGTGGAAGCGACACAGCCGTACAGCCTGATCGTGCAGCCTCTTTTTGAGAGTGTAAATGAGCTGGAGCTGGAACTCAGTGAGCTGCGTGATAATGTATCAACGATTATGCGGACACTGATGAAGGTAGATTCGATGAACGGTCTCGGGAATTTTCTTTCGAAGGACAGGCTGCAGAAAAAATTCTTCCGGGATTATTTTTTCCTGAAAAACAGCGGACTCATTCCGGCCCGGATCGCATCGGTCGAGCAGGGGATCCGGAAGTTCCGGCACAATAAAGAACTCTACGGAAAGGCGGCAGCAGAACTTTCCGAGAAAGATGAGATTCTGCTCACGGATGCGCGGATCAGGATTGACACAGAGCTGACGCGGGTCAGCGATTTTCTTGCTGTTCAGTATAATGAGATGATCCATGATGTGGAGATGCGGATCAATAAGTATTATAACCTGGCGCATACGCGGCTGATGGTGATGATGAGCAGTGGGAAAAATACGCGTGCGCAGGTCGATGATCTGCTGCATGCCATCGGCAAGTCGGATGAAGAGACAGAAGACCGTGTGGTGTCGGCGCTTTCGGAATGCATACGGATATATAATATGCAGTATATTTCCGTCCGCTCTTTTCATGTGAACCGAAGGAATGCAAAGGCGGGAAAAACGCGGGCGGCGGAAGTTCCGCAGATGACGGAAGAGGAGAAGAGACGGCGCACGCAGGAACTTCTGGACAGGAACAGCGACCGTTTCACGCCGGAGCGGGTGGACGAATATTTTTCCGCTCTGCCTTTTCATAACGGCGTGTTTGAGACAGGTGATGCGCCGGTGAGAAGCCGGGAGGACGCCCTGATGTATGCGGCGGCTGTCGGCTATGCCAGGTCGGAGGATTTTCCGTATGAGGTGGAAATGGACCGGGACATCGTCCATACAGAGGCAGCGGATATCAGCAGGATCCGTTTGAAGAAGAAAGCAGCGAAAGCAGCGGATATTCGGAAGAATCCGCACGAACAGGAAGGAAGAGGGAAGAATGAGTGAAGAAAACGACCGGGGATTTCAGATGACGGATGAGGAATCTCTTCTTTTCAAGCGCACGGTCCGTACGCTGCTTACGAGGACCTTCATTGTCAACGCAAGAAGCAGGGATCAGAAATGTTACAGTTTTATCCGGAAGCATTCCAATGATATCCGCGAGTATCTGCGTTATATGGGTTTTGACCTTGTTGTAGATGATAATCTTCAGATTGCCTGTCTGATCCAGGGACAGGACGAGGAAGAGACGGCAGGATTCAGGAGGCTCGGCCTGCAGCGTTTTACCCGTGAGCAGACGGAGCTGCTCCTGGTTCTCTGGGAACAGTATCTGGAGAAGGTCGGCATGACGGAGGAACCCTCAATCATGATGGAAGAACTCACGGCACGGCTTGATTATTATGGATTCGATCTGAAGATTCAGACAATACGTAATGCTGTTGATCTGTTCAGCCGTTATTCTCTGGTCGATATGCAGACGATGGAAAACGGGGATGAGGTGCTCGTTCTCTACCCGTCGCTGCAGTTCTGTATGGATCTGAACCAGCTGCGTCAGGTGGTTGAGGAATACGGCCAGCTGCTGACGGAAGATCCTGATACGGATGAGAGCGGAGATGACGATGATGATCTGGCCGGGGAGAATACGGAGGAGAGCGCCGATGAATGACAAAATCAGTCTGATCAATGTGCGGCTCATCAACTGGTATGGTTTCATTGATGAGGAAATCCCGATATCGCCTTCGATGACGATGATTTACGGGGATAATGGCAGCGGAAAGTCGACGATTCTGGATGCCATCAAGTACGCTTTTGACGGAGATACGGAATTTAATCATTCTGCTGCGGGCAGCCGGGGCAGTGAGAAACGTACGCTTGTTTCCTATACGCGCGGACTTATTAACAGGGCGACCGGCGAGTATATGCGCCCTGCCTCCGAGTATCCGAATGTCTATACACATATCGCTCTGGAATATGAGGATGAGGCTGATGAGACATACTTCACCCTCGGTATGATCATAGAGACCAGCAGCTCGAATGAGTGTCAGACCTTCTGCTATGAGATTGACGGAAAGCGCCTGGACAGTCTGGAACTTATGCATGACAGTAAAATTCCGTTTGAGCATCAGGAATTCCGCAGCAGGTACAAGGTAAAACTCATGGCGAAGGAGGAAGGAATCCGCCATTTTACCATGCGGTTGGGACTTCGGTTCGACAATTACGGACTGAAGGAATTCCGGCGAAAGATCCGCAACATGTCGGCCTATCGCCCGGATATGAATATTGAGGACTTTATCAAGACTTCCGTACTCCGGGAAGAAAATGTGGATTTTCACTCGCTGCGGGAAAAGAAAAAATCCATCGATGACCTCACGTCCCGGCTTGAGGTTCTGAATCAGCGGACACAGGTTCTGAAGGATATTCTGGATAAATACCATTCCTACGACCTGGCCATCGTGCGTCTTCACATAAATGAAGTAAAGAAGACCTATCGGGATCTGAAGATCTGCGAGAACAATATTGTACAGCAGACCCGGGAAAAAGAAGAGCAGGAACAGCTGAACAGGGAATATTCTGAGCGCCTTGAAAAACTGCGCGGGGAAGCAGAGGAGCTGGAGATGCGGCTGCAGAAGGCAAAGGAGCAGCTGCGGGAAGTAGACGGTGCCGAGGCACTGGAGGAAGAGAAAAGACTGCTCAGGGAATGCAATGTGAGAGCTGATCTGCTGAAGAAAGAACTCGAGAGGCTGGCTGCTGTTCAGGAATCACTGAAGTATCTGAAAAAAGAGCTGGAGGCGTGCGGCGAAAAAGTGGAGCTCGAAGAGCCGCTTCTCCACCTGACGGAGGACCGGTACCGCACGGCAGAAAAACAGGCGGCCATGAACCGTTTCAGGGTCGAGATGGAGGAAGAAGCACATCATGCGGCAGCTGAGCAGGGACGTATCGATGCGAAGCGCACGGAGATTGAGGATCAGCTGGAGGACTGCGATCGGAGGATTTCGGATGCACAGAAGAATCTTCCGGACTACAGTCATGCGCAGACGCAGCTCAGTTTTATCCGCGAAGTTAACCGCGTTTTTGAGCAGAAGGGAATGACGGAACGGGCCTGCTTTGTCAGTGATTACGTAGTCAGTATCACGGATGAGTCCTGGCATGACGCGATCGAAGCCTATCTCGGCCCGCACCGGTATGCGGTGATTGTCCCGGTTTCCGGATGGCAGGTGGCGGATGAAATACATGACCGGAAAGCATTCCGCTATACAGAGCTTGTTAATTCTTTCCTGCTCGATAAGGAGCAGATGGAGCTTTGCGAGTCCCCTGTGTCTGATTTTCTCGAGGTAAAAAATGAACTGGCGAAGAAGTATTTCCAGTTCTTTCTCGGGCGCATCCGGGCGGTTCCGAAAGAAAAAGTCAGTCATTACAGGAGTGCCATGTCGAAGGAAGGAAAACTGAGCCGGAACATGGGTGTAACCTGGCTCAATCCGAAGCGGATCGGAAGCTACTGTCTCGGCAAGGACGCGGCAGAGAAAAATCTGCAGCTCGCGAAGAAGGAAAAGGCGGAACTTACAGAGAAAAAAGAAGAACTTCTCCGGGAGCTTTCCGGCTGTCAGAAAATTGAAAAACTCACGAATGGATTCCTGCTGCATTTTCAGGAACCGAATTATTCGGCCGGCAGTGATTTTTCCCAGGTTGTCCGGCAGCAGCGTGACCATGAGAAAAGGATAAGTGAGCTCGAGGAGTCTCTCCGGAATAATACGGAGTTCATCACGCTGAATCGACAGGTGACGGAACTGGATAAAGCTTCTCAACAGTGCGGGAAAGAGATTTCGGATACAGAGACGGAACGGATCCGCAGTCAGGTGCGGATCGAGGCGGCAGAGAAGAAGCTTAATGACCTTCACAGGACGATGCCGCAGAAGCAGGAACGGTATCAGGCATCTGTCTCGGAATATCCGGAGGAGGCCCGTCAGGCGAGGGAAGAATACGACCACTTTCTTCAGGGCGAGGCGCGCTGGAAGGGACGGAATACTGATGTGGCGTCTGAGGAAGCAGAGAGGCGTATTCAGAGCGACATCCGAAACGCCCACGGTGCACTGACTGCGGCGCAGGCATCCTACAATGTGATGGTAGAAGCGGAGGCACAGATTCCCTTTGATCCTGAGAATGAGGGAAAATATGAGGGAGATTACCGAAGTACGCTGAATCGTCTCAGAATGGATGATATTGAGGATGTTACCCGGCAGCTTGGGGAAGAGCGCGGCGAATATGAAAGGATATTCAAGAACGAGTTCGCCATTACTATTTACAGGAACTGCCGCGACGCCATTTACAGCACCGATGAGATAAACCGTTCGCTCCGGCTTCTGAAGTTTTCAACATCGTATCGCTTTGATATTCATCTTGTGAGTGAAGACCCCGGCGATATGAGTGATTATGCAAAAATCCTGCGCTACGCCGAATATCTGGATAAGTACAGTTCTTCTACCGACCAGCAGATGAGCTTTGGCGAGAACGGGATCGATGATGTATTCGAGGCCGATTCCCTGGAGATGAAGGCTCTGGAAAAGGATGTTGAGCGGATCATTGACAGGATCACGCGCGGCGAGGGAAGTGAACAGATTGAAAAATACGCCGACTACCGGGAATATATGAATTATGATATACGTTTTTCCGACGCCGAGATCCAGAACGGAAGCCTTAAACGGCAGATCGGACTGGATTCCGGTGCATGGCGTCAGATTCCTTTTACGATCATTCTTACCGCGGCACTCTCGCTGATGTACGGGAATGAGCGCAGAACGGTCCGGCTGTTTTTCATTGATGAGCCGTTTGAGAAGATGAGCCAGGTTAACGTGAAGCTGATGATTGATTTTTTCCGGCAGAAGAATTTTCAGGTTATTTTCTGTGCGGCGGATAAGTTAAATTCCATCGGAAGCTGTTGTGATATTGTCATTCCGGTTATGAAATTCAGTCGGGACAATATGCGGGTCGGTGAGATTCAATTTCATGAGCTGAGTGCCGGAACCCCGGATATTCACTGAAACCGGTGATCGTACGGATGGAGGAGAGTTCCTTGGATTTACAAGAAGCGTATGAAAAATCATGTCTCATGCTTCTGATGAATAAGTACGAGAAACGTATTCTGAAAGAGATTCGGACAAACCGCAGGATTTTCGGATCTCCGAAGGATCTGCTGAAAAATTACAACAGAAACGATGTCGCCCTGGATCAGTACGAGGCAGTTAATCATGCGCTGGAATCGCTGGAAATGCGCGGCTGGATCTCGGTTGACCGGGAGGAGCATCAGACGACCGTGAAGCGTTTTGCATTGACTGAAGAGGCCGTTCCGGAGATCAGGCAGTATCTGAAGGAACAGTATGGGATTATTTCCTCCGCCGCGGTCCGCCGCGACCTGGAGAAATTTCTGCAGCCGGATCTCTGCCGGGAGGGACCGGCATCCTTTTACAGCAGGCGGCTGATGGATCGCATGAGAGTCGGTATGCCGCCGGATCCGCTGCATGAAAAAGAAATTGTGCAGACACTGCGGTTTCTGCAGGAGAACCGGGAGGATCTGTATCTCCGGGAGGCATCAATGCTTCTTTTCGGGACGTCCAAGCATTTGGAGGAACCGTCTTTACTCAATGCCGTATGCGAGGTTCTGCGGGACTATGAGGAAACGGGGGACAACGAAAGCCTCCTTGAGCAGTATCACATCTTCCGGACGGACAGGGAGATCCGCGTACGTGGTCCGATGACGGTTCTGTGGCAGAACGGGAGCACGACAGACGGGTCCGTCTTTTCCAATGGCATGGTCATATCCTCTGACGACGAGGCAGAAATCGCGGCTCTCCATACATCGGCATGCAGACTGATCACCATAGAGAACAAGACGGCGTTTCAGCGGTTCCGTGCTCCAGGGTCGCTGACGGTATATCTCGGAGGTTTTGCGGACCGTCACCAGATATTTTTCCTGAAACGGATCGTACAGGAAAATCCGCAGCTTGAACTGTATCACTTCGGTGACATTGATGTCGGCGGTTTCCGTATTCACAGGAACCTCTGTGATATGACGGGACAGCACTTCGGGCTCTTGCATATGGGAATTGAGGAACTGAAAGATCCGGTGTACGCAGACTGTCTGCAGCCGCTGACGGCGATGGACAGACGAAATTCGAAGACACTTCTGGAAGTGCAGGAATACCGTCCGGTGATCGAATATATGCTGGAGAATAATGTCAAGCTCGAGCAGGAAATCATCGCGTATCAGCTGAGCTGATGAAGCTCGATATCAATGATCCTTATGAGGCCTTCGGCAGCCTGGATGATATGAAGATTTGCTCTTCGATGACGTTATTTGAGAAGGCAGCCGAAGAGACTGATGGAGTAATTGGCGGCACAGATGTTTTCGCCAAAGTGCTGGAAAAGTTCTATTCCAGCAGGCTGGATCAGAGAACGATATCGATACTGAATAACTCTGCGGAGAGGCATTAATAATCGGAAACAATGATTCGAACATTGTAACAAAGCATGTGGAATACTTACGGAGGACACGCATGGCAGAAAGTCAGAATATTGAATACAAAGAGTCTTGGCGCGACGAGTATCTGAAATGGATATGCGGTTTTGCCAATGCGCAGGGTGGAACGATTTTTATCGGAGTCCGGGACGACGGTAGCGTCGTTGGCGTGAAGAACGCCAGGAAGCTTCTTGAGGACATCCCGAATAAGATCCAGACGGGATTAGGCATAGTCGCAGATGTTAACGTACATACAAAGGACGGTCTGGACTATATCGAGATCAGGGTTGAGCCGAGCAGCTTCCCCATAAGCTATCATGGAGAATACCATTACAGAAGTGGAGCTACGAAACAGCAGCTGACTGGTATAGCACTTTCAGAATTTATCATGAGAAAGACCGGATTCCGCTGGGAAGATGTCCCGGTTGACGACCTGACTGTAGATGATCTGGATGATGAGAGCTTCAAGATTTTTCGACGGGAAGCATTAAAAAGCGGCAGGATGACGGAGGCGGAGCTTAGTGTCTCGAACGCTGAGCTTCTGAGCAAACTGCACCTGATGACCGATGGAAAGCTGAAGCGTTCCGCAGTCCTGCTTTTTTACGGCGATCCTCAGGTCGTTCAGAACGGAAGTTATGTCAAGATCGGAAAATTCGGCGACGGAGCCGATCTGCAGTATCAGGATGTGATGGATGGATCACTGATCACTACAGCGGACAGTATTATTGATCTGATCTATCTGAAATATCTGAAGGCCCGGATCACATATGAGCATGACCGCAGGGTTGAGACATATCCGTTCGCACGGGAAGCAGTCCGCGAGGCAGTCTACAACGCTATCGCTCATAACTGCTATATGTTCGGAACTCCGATCCAGATCAGGATAGAAGACCGTGAAATGATCATCAGCAACCGTTGTATCCTCCCGGATGGATGGACGTCGGAGACATTGATGGAGCCGCATGATTCGATACCGTATAACCCGGATATTGCTAATGTGTTCTATCGGATGGGATATATCGAAAGCTGGGGCCGCGGCATCCAGAAAATCTGCGACGAATGCAGCGCTATAGGAGCTGATCTTCCGAAGTATGAGGTGCTGGGGAATGGCATTCGCCTTCATTTCAATGCGCTGCAAAGTGCGCTGATAGATCAGCCCAAAGCACCAAAGTATCAGGGTGACACTTTGGATGATACTTTAGGTGATACTTTGGATGACAAAATCGTGGCTTGTTTGACACTAAATCCGGCATTTACACAGGAAGAACTGGCAGAAGCGACGAAAGTGTCTGTTGCATCTGTAAAAAGAACGATGAAGATTTTATCAGATTCCGGACGCATCGTCCGCGTCGGTGGCAAGCGGTATGGTCACTGGGAAGTGAAATGATTGGATCGACAGCTGGCGTGACAGAAATGTGATCGTGGAGATGCCGTCCAGCGTTGAAAGAAAGGAAGACGAGGAAAATAACAGCATGAGTCCGACAGGAAGGCGGTTAAGCATGGGTAAATCCAAATGCTGAAGTCGTGTGTACATGAAGATCTGGGATATGTATTTTTTTATATGCCCGGTATAAAGTGATTTCTGTGAAGGACAACTCCGGATCAGGGACTGGAGTGAGATCCGAGGTTTTAGTGACACTGTGTGATTGCTTATCCGGTTGGATGCGGGATTTTCTGAATGAGGGCGGATTTCTATGAATTCTGATTTTCTGATACGAAGAGAAAACAGCGATGATTACAGGAAAACGGAGGAACTGGTGCGGGATGCCTTTTGGAATATCTATCATCCGGGATGTACAGAGCATTATATTCTGCATTGCTTTCGTTCGCGCAAGGAGTTTATCCCCGAACTGGATCTTGTGATGGAAAAAGATGGAAGGCTGATCGGGCAGATCATGTATGTGCATTCTGTTATCCTTCGGGATGATGGCACGGAGATTCCGACGATGACATTCGGGCCAATCAGTATTCATCCGGATTATGGCCGCAAAGGGTATGGTAAACAGTTGCTCGATTTTTCTGTGAAAGCAGCTGCAGACATGGGCGCGAGTGCCCTGGCGATCACAGGCAACCTGCAGTTTTACGGACATTCCGGTTTCGTTCCGGGGAAAACTGTGGGAATCCGGTATCAGGTGGATCCCGAAGCAGATTATTTTCTTGTTCGGGAATTGAGGGAGGGCTATCTGAAGAATGTTCATGGAACATTTTCAGATCCTGACGGGTATGCTGTCGCCGAAGAGAGGCCGGGAGAATTTGAAGCATATGACAGGACATTTCCTGTCAGGGAGAAATTAAAACTCCCGGGGCAGCTTGAATGAGGGTATATTTGCGATCGATAAAGTCCGTGGAAACGATTGAAATTATCGGAGGTACCAGCTGCGGCAAATCCAGTCTGGTCAACCTGATGAAAAAACCAAGATCCTCATTCTCGATTATTCTACCAGTGCTGTAGATGCAGCGACAGATGAAAAATCCGTGAAGCGTTTGCCAGGAAGATCCCGGGAACAACCAAGCTGATCGTTTCACAGAGGATCTTCAGTGTTCAGGACGTGGACCGGATCATCGTCATGGACGATGGAAATATCATTGAACGCGGAGCACATGACCAGCGCATAGAAGAAAAAGGACGTTATTATCAGCTGTATACCGGAAACGCGATCACTGCATGAGAGCATCTCTGACAGCTGCGCTGTTTGTCTGCGTCAGACAGGATTATGATTATTCAATATGATATGCAGCAGAACAGTCAGGTATTGCCTGACTGTTCAGTGCTGTATATTATTTTTTTAAAAATGATGTAATAAAAGTGTTGACAACTTAGATGTAATGATGCATATTACAAACATGAGATATGAAAAACTTCGGTAACATTTATTGGATCATATGGAACGATCATGAACTGTCCGGCAGGCTGGCAGAGAGGAGTCAGAGATGTTCAGGATATTGGGTACAGGAAATCCAGGCAGAATGAGCGGAGGCATTACAGCGGATCCGGATGAGCAGATCAGGATTCTGAGAGGCGAACTGGATCAGGCGGATGCTGTGCTTATCGGTGCTGGTTCGGGCCTTTCCACAGCCGCAGGATTCACATATTCCGGAGAACGGTTCCGGAAATACTTTGGTGACTTTGCGGATAAGTATGGCATACAGGATATGTATTCCGGCGGTTTCTATCCGTTTGAGGATCTCGAGACGTACTGGGCGTGGTGGAGCCGCCACATCTATTACAATCGTTACGTAAAGGCGCCCTCCGATGTCTATCCGAAGCTTCTCTCTCTGGTGAAGGACCGGGATTATTTTGTACTGACAACGAATGTGGATCATCAGTTTCAGCTGGCAGGCTTTGATAAGAAAAGACTCTTTTATACACAGGGTGATTACGGCCTTCTGCAAAGTGTTGATCCAAAAGTAAATAAAACGTATGACAACGAATCGGTCGTTACACAGATGATGGAAGCCCAGGGTTTTGTCAGGGATGAGAATGGCGTATTCCAGGTGCCGGAGAATGGAAAAATCAAGATGCGCGTGCCGACAGAACTGATTCCGAAATGTCCTGACAATGGCAGTGACATGACGATCAACCTCCGCTGTGACGATACGTTTGTACAGGATGACGGATGGTATGCGGCGCAGGAACGATATCAGGATTTCACCCGCCGCCACGAGAAGATGCATGTTCTCTATCTCGAACTCGGCGTCGGAATGAACACGCCCGGCATCATTAAATTTCCGTTCTGGCAGTATACAGGAAAGAATCCAAAGGCCTTTTATGCCTGCATCAACAGGGGCGAGGCGTACTGTCCGGATGAGATCTCGAAGAGATCGGTGTGCATTGACGGGGATATCAGACAGATTCTTCAGCAGGTTGAAGAAAAACGTCAGAAGTAGTAATAAATAAACAACAGGGCATCTTGTACAGTCAGGGAGGCAGATATGCAGATATCTACAAAATTCACGATTGCGATTCATATTATTACAGCGGCAAAATTTTTTGAGGGGCAGCAGAAGATTACAAGTCAGTTTCTCGCCGCCAGTATCGGGTCTAATCCGGTTATCATCAGAAATATCATGCTGCAGCTTCAGGACGCGGGGATCATTGATGTGAAGCGCGGACCCGGCGGGATCACCATTAAACGCCCGCTGTCAAAGATCACTTATCTGGATGTTTACAAGGCTGTAGAAACGAACAGTGATGAGAATCTGTTCCGTTTTCATGAGAACCCGAATCCGCAGTGTCCGGTAGGGAGAAATATTCACAAGGCTCTGGACCAGTCTCTGCTGAACATTCAGTCGGATTTTGAGAAGGATCTCGCCACTCACAACCTGCAGGAAGTTTATGACAATATTGAGCTGGCCCAGAAGGGCGCCTGATCTGATTGTGTTTATTACCTGATTCCGCTTCACATTCTGGAAAAATTATTCTGGTATGACAACGGTCACGTCTCCGTTTCGGAGTGCGTGGCCGTTTGCTTTTGTCTGCCTTTCTTCCAGTGTAAAAAGATTTGGAACATTATTTCTCCACAATGCTGCGGAACGTTGAAAAAGTTTCTTCCGGTGGTTATTATGAGCAGGGAAAAGGAGAGAAACGACAGTGGGCTACACGTATGAACAGAAAAAAATCCACGGGAAAGATGGAACAGAGATCACCGGGTTTGACGGAAGCGCGAGATTTCTGACCATCCCTGAGGAAATCGATGGACTTCCGGTACTTTCAATCGGCAGTCATGCGTTTTCTGGCCGGAAGGAGCTGGAGGAGATCCGCCTTCCGGAGAGTGTCACGAAGATCGGGAATTTCTGTTTTTACGACTGCAGTTCGCTTGAGGAACTTGTTCTGACGGGAGCTGTCGACGACCTCGGCGACGGTGCGATCCGCGAGTGCGGTGCCCTCCGGAATATCGACGTGACGACGGATGACCATGCGTTTCGTGTCGTAAAGGAACTCATGGAGGACAATCCCAATGAACTGTGTTTTACGATTCATGTGAAGTCAGAAGAAGGCAGGATAACGGATTATCGTCTCGTGATCCCGGCATGGCACCACGAGGACCGCGAGGACACACACGCCCGCGCCATTCACCCGAAGATCGCGGGAGCAGGCTATGCCTACCGGCAGACCGTCACGAGGACGGAACTGAATATCCGTGAATATGACAGCCTTTTTGAAAAAGCCCAGGCGGACGGTGTTCATCCGTCAGCGAAAATTGCTCTGTGGCGGCTCGCCTGTCCGGCGGGACTTTCCGAGGATGCCCGGGGAAAATATGTGACCTGGCTTGACGCACATGCGGGAGAGGTCCTGCAGGATCTGGTGGCGGGGCCGCGCGCCGCGGAAAGCCGGGATCTTCTCGCTGTTCTTCTGAATAATGTGAAACTGCCAGAAGACGCCGTGGACAGTGCTTCGGACCTCGCCGGTAAAGAGGGAAAAACGGAGCTCTGCAGCATGCTGATGGAATACAGGAACACGCATTTCGAGAAGCCTTCGGCGGAGATTTTTGAGTTGTAGGAGCGTCAGACCTGAGATATTTTGTGTGAGGAATAGAGGCAGAGGTGTTTCAGCATGGGAAACCGGAAAGAGATCGATGCCATTGGAAAAAGAATACTGAATTATGTGCGGAGTGAGCTCTTCCTGTCGATGCATTTTATGGGACCGGCACTTTCAAGTCTCGATTATGTCATGGACCTCAGCACGAAAACCGTGGGGACAGACGCCGTCTATATTCGTTTTAATCCGACGTATCTCATGACGGTGTGGCTGGAACATCCGTACATTCTGGACAGAACCTATATGCACATGCTCATGCACTGCCTGTTCCGCCACATGTTCGGCGCGAAGCAGCACGACGATGTGGAACTGTGGGATCTCTGCACAGATATCGCGGCGGAGTCTGTCGTTGACAGCATGGATTATGATGTGATCAATTGTGTGCCTTCCGATTACCGGGAGGCGTGCTATGCCCGCCTGACGGAGGCGGTTCATGTGCTGACAGCGGAGAAGCTGTACCGCTGGTTTATCTCAAATCCCCGGGACTATGTGGAAGAGGACAGGATGGCAGCGGAGTTCTGGAGGGATGACCACAGTTTCTGGGAGCGCATTCCGGGAAACGACCGGAAAAATCAGGACGACGAGAAGCCGCCTCTCGATATGCCGGATCCACTGATCTTCGGCAAGGCGGATGAGAACTGGAAAAAGAATTCAAAAAGGCTTCTCGCCGAGCTGAGCGGAAAAAAAGCCTCGGATGATGTAGGCGGACTCTCGAGACTGCTCGCTGTTGAAAATGTGAAAAAGACGGATTATAGAGAATTTCTCCGCGATTTTTCCGTGCTGAGAGAGGAGGCCGCCGTAGATCCTGATTCCTTTGATTACGGCTACTACAATCTCGGCATGCAGATGTACGGGAATATGCCGCTCATGGAGGAAAATGAGTACCGCATATCCAGAAAGGTCGAGGATCTGGTCATTGTCATCGATACGTCGGCCTCCTGCCAGGACACGCTGGTGCAGAAATTCCTGAATGAGACGGCGGCGGTGTTGTCGCGCGGAGAGTCTTTCTT
The DNA here is from genome assembly GCA_036453165.1 of Eubacteriales bacterium. GTDB lineage: Bacteria > Bacillota > Clostridia > Lachnospirales > Lachnospiraceae > Bilifractor. The sequence goes on from JAZHVR010000007.1 coordinate 63,059, forward strand.
TCACCGGGTGGAGATTCATGTGATAGAGTGCGATGAGCAGGTTGAGCGCGATGTGACGATCCACGATATTGAAGAGATGCACAGATTCGCGGACGGTTTCCATATCCGCGGCGGCGGAGGCACGGATTTCCGGCCTGCGTTTGCCTATGTGGAAAATATGCAGCGGAAGGGAACGCTGGTGAATCTGAAAGGCCTGATGTATTTTACAGATGGCTACGGGAAGTACCCTGAAAAAATGCCGCCATATAAAACGGCATTTGTGTTCTGCGAGGATGATGATTACGACGACACGAAGGTGCCGGACTGGGCGATAAAACTTTACGTGGGAGGACAGGATGATGAACATACGTGATGCGAAACAGGAGATCGTGGATACGGTTCGCGCGTATCTGAAAAAGGATGCGACGGGAGCGTATGAGATTCCGGTCGAGAAGCAGAGACCTGTCCTGCTGATGGGCCCGCCAGGAATCGGAAAAACAGCGGTCGTGGAGCAGGCGGCGCGTGAATGCGGCATCAATCTGGTTTCATATACGATCACGCATCACACGAGGCAGAGCGCGATCGGCCTGCCGTACATCGTGAAGAAAAATTATGGCGGCCGCGAGGTATCTGTCACGGAATATACGATGAGCGAGATCGTGGCCTCGATTTATGACCAGATCGAGCGCTCGGGGATATCTGAGGGCATTCTGTTTCTCGACGAGATCAACTGCGTGTCCGAGACACTGGCGCCGACCATGCTTCAGTTTCTGCAGTACAAGACCTTCGGAACACACAAGGTTCCGGATGGATTTGTTATCGTGACCGCGGGAAACCCGCCGCAGTACAACAAATCCGTGCGCGATTTTGACGTCGTTACCTGGGACAGGGTCCGCAGGATCGATGTCGAACCGGACTTCGACGCGTGGAAGGAATATGCGTACAAAGCTGGCGTTCACGGCGCGATCCTGGCGTATCTCGAGATCCACACGGATAATTTTTACCGCGTGCGCACCGAGGTTGAGGGCCGCCGGTTCGTTACGGCGAGAGGATGGGAAGACCTTTCAAGGATGATGTTGGTGTGCGAGGAGATCGGCAAGCCTATTACTGAGGGACTTGTCGGCCAGTACATTCAGGACCCGGAGGTGGCCCGCGATTTTGCCGTCTATTATGAGCTGTATGAAAAATACCGGGACGTCTACCATGTGCCGGATATTCTCGCCGGGAACTGGCACAGTCTTACGGAAAAGGCGAGCGTCAGTACATCGGATGCTTCCGATGCGGCAGATGCCCCGGACAGCCTGAAGAACGCACCGTTCGATGAAAAGCTGAGTCTCTTAAGCCTTCTTCTCGACAGCCTCACCGGAGAATTCCGCAGGTATTCCGAAGAGAAAAATGTTCAGAAGGAGCTGTTCGGCATTCTGAAAAAATCAAAGACGGCAGATGCCGTCAGAGAAGAAACGGAAGCAATGCGCAGGAAAAATGAGCAGGAGAAGGATGCTCATCTGCTCGACCGCCAGCAGGAGCGGGAGGCACGCCTCTGCCTGAATGCGCTGGAGGAGCTTCAGAAAACGCTGGTGCTCAGCCAGACGCGAGATGGTTCGGCGGCAGACAGTCGGGCTGCTGATGGCGCCGGAGATCACGCTGACGCCGGCGAATATGAGACAATAAAGAAATGGTTTGCAAGGCGGGAGCAGGACCGCCAGGCGCGGATCAGAGAGACAGGATCTCATCTGACAAACTGCTTCTCCTTCATCGCAGACACCTACGGAGAAGGACAGGAGATGGTGCTGTTCCTCTCAGAGCTCGCAGGCAATGCATACGCTCTGAAGTTTATCAGGGAATGTGGAAACGACGCGTATTACCGCTACAATAAGCTGCTTCTTCTGAAGGATCGCGGAGCAGACCTCCGCGAGGAGATTATGGCGCTGCAGTAGATATCAGTACACTTCCGTCTGCGACACAGTTGCGCAAGGCTTTCATCCGCGACGTGCTCTGGACTCAGTATTATGGCAAAAGAAGGCCGGGACCGATGCGATTCGGTCCCGGCCTTCTTTTGCGGTGCGACGTTATTGCAGCTTCAATTACTGATATAACGGATATTTTTCAACAAGAGTTTTTACCTTTGCCGCGGATGCGTCTTTAGTTCCTTCGAAGTCGTGAATGGTGTCTGCAATGCACTCTGCGATCACATCCATGTCTTCCGGCTTCATGCCACGTGTCGTGACGGCAGGTGTGCCAAGACGAAGACCGGAGGTCTGGAACGGGCTTCTCTTTTCGCCTGGGATAGTGTTCTTGTTTGCAGTGATGTGGATTTCATCCAGATTGTTCTGCAGAACCTTTCCGGTCATATCCAGATCGGAGAGATCGATCAGCATCAGGTGGTTGTCAGTTCCGCCTGATACGAGCTTGATATCTCTCTTCAGGAGACCATCGGCGAGAGCCTTGGCGTTGTCGATGATTCCCTGTGCATAGGTCTTGAATTCTGGCTTCAGAGCCTCGCCGAGGCAGACAGCCTTGCCTGCGATGACGTGCATCAGCGGACCGCCCTGGGTTCCCGGGAAGACAGCCTTGTCGATCGCTTTTGCGTACTCTTCTTTGCAGAGAATCAGGCCGCCGCGGGGTCCGCGGAGAGTCTTGTGCGTGGTAGTTGTGACGATGTCGGCATATTCAACCGGGTTCGGATGAAGGCCGGCTGCGACAAGACCGGCGATATGGGCCATATCGACCATCAGGATAGCGCCGCACGCATCGGCTGCTTCGCGGAATTTCTTGAAATCGATGATTCTCGGATATGCGGAGGCACCGGCGATGATCAGCTTCGGCTTCTCCTGTACAGCGGTCTCGATAAGCTTGTCATAATCAATTCTTCCGGTCTCGGGATCAACGCCGTAGGAGACAACGTTGAAATACTTGCCGGAGATATTTACAGGTGAACCGTGGGTCAGATGGCCGCCCTCAGAGAGGTTCATTCCCATGATCTTGTCGCCTGGCTGAAGAAGTCCGAAGTATACGGCGGTATTCGCCTGAGCTCCTGAGTGGGGCTGTACATTTGCGTGCTCAGCGCCGAACAGCTTGCAGGCGCGCTGTCTTGCGATCTCCTCTACTTCATCGACGAACTGGCAGCCTCCGTAATATCTTTTTCCGGGATATCCTTCGGCATATTTATTTGTAAGGACACTTCCCATCGCAGCCATGACTGCTGGGGAGACGATATTTTCCGATGCAATCAGCTCAATGGTGTCGCGCTGCCTGTTAAGCTCGCGGGCCATAGAAGCACCGACCTCGGGGTCCTTTCCGGAAACAAACCCAATCGTATCAATCAGATCACTGTACATTTAGTTTTTCTCCTTTGACTGACATGCTTTAACGTGCTAAAACAACAATTGCATTATACAGAATCGGTCATGTGTTTACAATTGAATTTTTCTCACGATTTAAGATCCATTCCAAATAAAATCCTCTTGGCATCTTGCATGGGCATGTTATGATAAAAATAGTTATGAGTTGTGATGAAATACCGCGGTGACGTGACAAAGTCCGTGAGAAGCGGTCTATTTCTTTTCTACAGAACAGGGGGACTGATTTATGATCCAGCAGATTTCCGTTTTTGCGGAAAACAAAAAAGGTACGATGGAAAAGCTGACCGCTGTGCTCCGGAAGGCAGATGTCAATATTATCGCACTTGTCACGAATGACAGCGCGGAGTTCGGGATCGTCAGGATGATCGTCGATCATTCGAAGGTTGCGAAGGAGGCTCTGGAACAGGCGGGATATCTCGTGCACTGCGATGACGTCATGGCTGTGGAGATGGATGACCATCCGGGCGGACTGGACAGCCTGCTTCAGACGATCGCTCAGACGAACACCAACATCGATTATATTTACATCTCTTATGACAGGACGCGCTCTGTGCCGATCGCCATCATTCACGCGGAGGAGATCCCGGAACTTGAGGAATGTCTGACGTACAATCATTTTACTGTGCTCAACGAATCGTGATCGATACCGGGGAGTTCTATGAAAAAGGTGATACTTGACCTCCGGAATGTACATTCGCGGGAGGCAGTCCAGGAACTGATCATGCAGAAGCTTCAGTTTCCGGATTATTATGGGAAAAATCTCGACGCTCTTCACGATTGTCTGACCGATCTTGACGAGGACATTGTTCTCGTGGTGCAGGAACCGGCGGATACAGCTGCATTTCCCATGGAGGGAATACAGCCCGGAGACGAGGCGGACGATGGTTATCTGAGACGGCTGAACCGCGTGCTTATGGATGCAGGAAAAACAAGCCGTCATCTGTGCCCCGTGATTTTCAGGGGCGAGCTGGTCAGTGATGGCTGCGGCCAGCAGCCGGGAGGCGGAAATGAATAAGAGATTACGCACCTGGTTTCTGGCATTCTGGGCGATGCTTGCGCTTGCGCTCGCCGGATGCGGCAATCCGCAGGCTCTCGTTTCTTCTTCTCAGAGTTCATATACGTCTTCTCAGAGCGCATATACGTCTCAGAGTGAGGACACAGATGATTTCGTATCAGAGAGCTCTGCAGACACAGAGACGGGAGATGAGGAAACAGTCTCAGAGGACGGGACGTATACTGACAAGGACAGTGTCGCCCTGTATCTTCATCTGTACCGCCATCTGCCTTCAAACTACATTACAAAGGATGAGGCTTATGATCTCGGCTGGAAGAGCGAAGGCACGCTGGACGAGGTCGCGCCGGGAATGAGTATCGGCGGCGACGTCTTTGGCAATTACGAGGGGAAGCTCCCCGAGGAAAGCGGACGGACCTATTATGAGTGCGACATCGATTATGTGAGCGGCAGCCGGAATGCCGAGCGGATCATCTGGTCCGACGACGGGCTCATTTATTATACCGGCGACCATTATGAGACGTTCGAACAACTGTATGACGGCTGGGCGGAAGAATGAGAAATTATTGATCGGGAGTGATTTTTTTGAGTACCGCTGGTACGGTATTGATTTTTGTACTTATTGTGCTGGTTATCCTGTTCCTGCTCGTTGAAAACGGCATTTACAGGATAACTTTTTATAATTCGGATGAAGCAAAGCAAGCGAGATATAAGCTGCCGGCGAGTGACCAGTATGATGTCATTCGGGATCAGATGACAGAGCTGGTCGAAGCTGCGGTGGCGGTTCCGTTTGAAGAGGTATATACGACGTCATATGACGGATTGAACTTGTATGCGCGCTACTACAGCATAAGAGAGGGTGCTCCGCTCATCATCATGTTCCACGGATGGAAGGGCGGTTCACTGCGCGATATGGCAGGTGCACACAAAATTGCGCGCGAGCACGGCTACAATATCCTGCTCGTCGACGAGCGCGCACACGGAAACAGCGCAGGCCACCGGATTACCTTCGGCGTCAAAGAACGATTCGACGCAAAGACATGGGTGGATTATTCGATTAAGCGCTTTGGGGAAGATACAGAGATTATTCTGTCGGGCGTTTCCATGGGCGGCGCCGTCGTCCTCATGGCCTCCGACCTTGATCTTCCGGAGAATGTAAAAGGGATCATTGCCGATTCTCCCTTTGCCTCGCCCAAATCCATCATCTGCAAGGTTTCCGGCGACAAGGGAATCCCCGGAAAAATCTCGTGGCCGTTTATCAGCTTTGCCGCGCGTGTGTTTGCTCACTTTGACCCCAACGCGGCGAGCTCACTCGAGTCGGTTCGCCACACGAAGATCCCGGTGCTCCTTATCCACGGCACAGAAGACCGCTTCGTGCCCTGCGAGATGAGCCGTCAGATCAGGGACAACTGCTCAGCTCCATGCAGGCTCGAGATCTTCGAGGGCGCCATGCACGGCGTCAGCTACTGCATCGACACAGACAGGTACACGCGCGCCGTCCTCGAATTCGTGTCAGAAGTCACAGATTAACATCATGCGACAGCACGGTATCGGACAGTTGGATGCGAAATACATCACTCGTAGAAAAATCCCGGCCGCAAAAGCCTGAGTCCGACTTATATCATCTCACATGCCTTCTGAGCCCGCCGGTGCTAAGCAAGTGCGTCGTAACGTAGAGATCCCGGGGTATACAGGGCCTTCCAGACCTGAATGAATACTGAACAATGCGCGTCAGGGTTTCAGACGCGACATCCGCAAGCGTCGGTGCTTTGCGAGCCCAAGCGACAGCGTAGGGCGAGCATTAGCACCGCTACGCTGAGGACAAGCGGGAGCGCGTCGCGGATGAAACCCTGACGCGCAAGTAACGCGGGCTGAAGGTCCTGTATCCCCCGGATTGAATAACATTGAGATGACATGGTCGGACTTGCAAGCGCAACGCTTTTTGATATAATGGATGCTGTCGGATTTTAGACATTCTGCACAGTATTCTGCAGAATAATATTAGGATATATCTGAAGCATGGAAAGTATATATGGAGAATACCTGCCCGAGATGCAGGAAGTCATGAAACGTCTCGAGGGCAGTATTGATACGATCAGAGGAAAACTAAAAGAAAAGTACGGCAGCGACCCGGTAGAACACTGCCTTTCCAGGATCAAATCAGAGGAGAGCATGCGTGAAAAATGTCACCGGAAGGATCTGCCCGAGACGACAGAATCCGCGCTTGACGTTCTCACGGATGCCATAGGACTCCGTGTGATCTGCGCCTTTGTCAAGGACGTGTACACGATCCGCGATTACCTCGCAAGTCTGCCTTTCTGTGAGGTTGTCACCGAAAAGGATTACATCAGACACGCAAAGCCAAACGGCTACCGGAGTTATCATATGATCCTGAAGGTGAGCGGAGAAAAGGCGGGATATTCCCGCGATTATTTCGCGGAGTTTCAGCTCAGGACGATCTCCATGGACACCTGGGCGGCTCTCGAGCATCATCTCAAATATAAGAAAAATCCTTCCGGGAATACGCAGCTTCTGGTGAAAGAGCTGAAGCGCTGCGCCGACGAACTGGCTGCGACCGACATGTCCATGCAGACACTGCGGAATATGATCTACCAGGATGAGCTGCCAGAGTAGAACGGGAATTTCTTTGGGCATTTCATCGTAGTAAGAGGACTATCACCTGACCGTGTGTCGGGAAAATATATAGCAGAAGGATATCAAAATGAAAATATTGCTGGCAGAGGATACGCTTGATCTGAACCGTGCGGAGACGGCCGTGCTGACAACGCAGGGATATACTGTCGATTCCGCGTATGATGGCGAGGAAGCGCTGGAACTGATAGAAAAGAACGGCTATGATGCGATCATTCTGGACATCATGATGCCGAAAAAGGATGGTATGCAGGTCCTGCAGGAGCTGCGTGCCAGAAACATTATGACGCCTGTTCTGATGCTGACGGCCAAGGCCGAGGTCGACGACCGCGTCGAGGGCCTTGATGCCGGAGCTGACGATTATCTGACAAAGCCGTTCGCTATGAAGGAACTGATCGCCCGCGTCAAGGCGATGACCCGCAGAAGGACGCAGTACAGCGTTCAGGAGCTTTCCTGCGGTGATGTCACGCTGAAAGCAGAGTCACAGGAGCTGACAGCGGAGAACACAGTGCGCCTGTCCGTGAGAGAAGTTGAACTGATGCAGGCGCTTATTCTGAATAAGGACAGATCTTTGTCGACAGAATATCTTATAGAACATGTGTGGTCGGATGAAAATGAACTCCCTGAGGACGAGGAGTCCCGCAAGGATACTGTCTGGCTATATGTGAACTACCTGAAGGGCAAGCTCGCATACATCAACTCAGATCTCGATATTGAAGGTGAGCGCGGCGGATCATTCCGGATTGTTGTTAAGCAGTGATAATGAGGTCTCGCGAAAGGAGATAAAGGATAAATGAAGTACGATTTCAAAGAAGTAGAGCCGAAATGGCAGAAAGCCTGGGAGGAAAACAAGGCCTTCAAGGCCGTCGATTTTTCAAAAAAGCCGAAGTGGTACGGGCTTGTTGAGTTTCCGTATCCGTCGGGCGCAGGCATGCACGTCGGCCATATCAAGGCATATTCCAGCATCGAGGTTATCTCAAGAAAACGCAGGATGCAGGGCTACAACGTGCTCTTCCCGATCGGATTCGATTCCTTTGGCCTTCCTGCTGAGAACTATGCGATCAAGACAAACACGCATCCGCACGACATCACCGAGAAGAACATCGCTCATTTTTCCGATCAGTTGAAAAAGGTCGGCTTTTCCTTTGACTGGGACCGCTGCTTCGCGACATCTCACAAGGATTATTACAAGTGGACACAGTGGATCTTTGAGAAACTGTATGAGCATGGACTTGTCTTCCGCTCGAAGACACTTGTCAATTACTGCCCGCACTGCAAGGTTGTCCTCTCCAACGAGGATTCCCAGGGAGGCAAGTGCGATATCTGCCACAGCGACGTCATCCAGCTTTCCAAAAATGTCTGGTTCCTCAAAATCACTGCGTATGCGGATAAGCTTCTCGAGGGGCTGAATCATGTCGATTATCCGGAAAGCGTCAAACAGCAGGAGATCACCTGGATCGGACGCTCAGAGGGCGCATTTGTGAACTTCCCGCTCGCCGGACTCGACGATCATATCGAGATCTATACGACCCGTTGCGATACGCTCTATGGCGTTACATTCATGGTTGTCGCACCAGAGCATCCGACGCTCGACAAATACAAAGACAGGATCAAAAACTGGGATGCCGTAGAAGCATACCGCGAAGAGTGCAAGAAGAAGACGGAGTTCGAGAGAACCCAGCTCGTCAAGGACAAGACCGGTGTAAAGATCGAAGGCCTTTCTGCCATCAACCCGGTCACCGGAAAAGAGGTCCCGCTGTTTATCGCGGACTACGTCATGATGGGATACGGCACCGGCGCGATCATGGCCGTTCCTGCTCACGATCAGCGTGACTGGGATTTCGCGACCAAGTTCGGAATGGAGATCATCCCTGTCATCGAGGGCGGCGACATCACAAAAGAAGCCTACACCGGTGAAGGAAAGATGATCAACTCCGGTTTTCTCAACGGAATTGAGAAGAAGCAGGACGCCATCGACAAAATGCTCGCATACCTGAAGGAAAAAGGCATCGGACATAAGGGCGTTCAGTACAAGATGAAAGACTGGGCTTTCAACCGCCAGAGATACTGGGGCGAGCCCATCCCGATCATCCACTGCCCGAACTGCGGAGACGTGCTCGTTCCTGAGGATGAACTTCCTCTTGAGCTTCCTCCGGTCAAGAATTTCGAGCCCGGAACCGACGGCGAGTCGCCGCTGGCAAAGATTCCTTCCTTCGTCAACTGCAAATGCCCGAAGTGTGGGGCAGATGCAAAGCGCGAGACCGACACCATGCCTCAGTGGGCAGGTTCATCCTGGTATTTCCTGCGTTTCTGCGATCCGCATAATGACAAGGTATTTGCGGACAGAAAGAAGATTGATTACTGGATGCCGGTAGATCACTATAACGGCGGCATGGAGCACGTGACACGTCATATGCTCTACTCCAGATTCTGGCATCACTTCCTCTACGATATCGGAGAGGTCAACACGCCGGAACCGTACGCAAAGAGAACCTATCAGGGAATGATCCTCGGCTCTGACGGCGAGAAGATGTCCAAGTCGAAGGGCAATGTCGTTGATCCGCTTGACATCGTCGAGAAGTATGGCGCCGATGCGCTTCGCGTGTATGTCATGTTCATGGGAGATTACGGCAGCGCGGCTCCGTGGAATGATGAGTCGCTCCGCGGCTGCAAGAGGTTCCTCGACAGAGTTGCGGGTCTGACCGATATAGCGACAGCGGAAAAAGAGAATCCGAAGACCGAGGTTGCACTGCATAAGTGCATCAAGAAGGTCTCCGATGATATCGAAAATATGAAATTTAATACCGCGATCGCGGCAATGATGGGCCTCATCAATGATTTTTACAAGACAGGCTCGATCACGAGGGACGACCTTATCACCTTCATCAAGCTGCTCAGCCCGTTCGCACCGCATATCTGCGAGGAGATCTGGCAGTATGAGGGAATGAACCCTGACGGAAAGACATTCTGCACGCTCTCTTCATGGCCGACTTACGATGAGGCGAAGACCGTGGACGCGACGAAGAAGATCGGCGTTCAGGTCAACGGAAAAGTCCGCGGCACCATCGAGATCCCGGTCGATATGGCGAAGGACGAGGCGCTCGCGGCGGCAAAGAAGGAGCCGAACGTCGCAAGATTCCTCGAGGGTAAGAATATTGTCAAGGAAATCTACGTACCGGGCAGGATCCTGAATTTCGTTGTGAAATAATTCATTCTGTTTCAGGTGTATAGCCGCAGTGGATCATTGAAAAAGTTCTTCGTGCGTGCCGCAGCTAATGAATAATTTCACCCGTTTTCACGGTATGTCGCTGAGGTGAACCATATGACGAAGAAAGAACGAGCCCTTGAGGTGATCAGGAGGCTGAAAAAAGAATATCCGGATGCGCATTGTACGCTCGCATACCAGGAACCGTGGCAGCTTCTGGTGAGCGTGAGACTTTCCGCGCAGTGCACGGACAAGCGGGTGGATATGATTACGCCGAAGCTGTATGAGAAGTTTCCGTCGATCGAGGCACTCGCAAATGCAGATGTATCAGAGATCGAGGAGATCGTGAGACCTTGCGGTCTCGGGCCGAGCAAGGCGAGGGACATTTCCAAATGCATGAAGATGCTTCACTATGAGTATCACGATCAGGTTCCGGACACGATGGAGGAACTTTTGAAGCTCCCGGGCGTCGGTAGGAAGAGTGCTAACCTGATTCTCGGCGACGTGTTCGGGAAGCCGGCGATCGTCACAGACACTCACTGCATCCGGCTTTCGAATCTGATCGGTCTGGTTGACAATGTGAAGGAGCCGGCCAAAGTTGAAAAAGAACTGCGCAAGATCATTCCTCCCGAAGAGGGCAGTGACCTGTGCCACCGTTTCGTCCAGCACGGCCGGGAAGTCTGCGTCGCACGTCATCCGAAGTGCGAGATCTGCTGCCTCCGAGACGTCTGCAAACACGGGAGTGCTTTATACAAGACTGAAAAAAAGAGCAGAGAATGACACAAAAAAGGAGCCTCACGGCTCCTTTTTTGTTCATTGATTTTTCCACAGCTTAATCGTCTGTAATAATTTCAGTTTTGCCTCTTCATTGAGACCGACCAGTTCCTGACGAAGTTCGTGGTCGATGGCTGTCTCATGGTATTCAGGCTCAATTTCGCCGACCAGGGAATCAAGTGTGATTCCCATCAGTTTTGCGTAATAAGAAAGTACGCGGAGCGACATTGCCGTCCGGTCATTTTCTACATTACTGATATATCCGGGTGTCACATGCAGAGCTTTTGCAACATCGTTCTGTGTCAGCCCTTTATTCAGACGCAGTTTCTTTACCTTGCGTCCCAGATTTTGAAAATCGAATGAATTCTCCTGAGCTCCCTTCTTCTCCTCCGCCTTTTTCGTCATTGTAATCTACCTCCTGCTATTGTAATGTCTTAAACCCTAGTTGTAAGTGCAAGCAGTTGCTGAATAGAAATTACTTTTTATATATTTACTTTATTTCACTCAATTCAACATTTTACACAAAAAGCAGAAAAATGGAAGCTATTTGGGAAAAAATTATGTTTATTTTTATTATTTTCCAGACCTATATTTCTTTATATCTCCAAAAGTGAGATAATAAATTATGCATTTTGCATAGTCATGAGAGGAGATTCTGATGGTTGTGACAGAGCGTTTAAGAAAAAATTGCGACATTTCTTCTGGAAAACACAGAAGTGCATGGGCGAGGATCCTGGCAGTCCTGGCCGGGCTTGCCTTTGCTATTGCCGTCATCACAGGGGCTTCTGCCCTGCAGGTGAACGCAGAGACAGGAAGCGTCTCTGATCTGGGCGGGCATTTTACGTCGGAAGAGCTTCAGCAGCTGAACAGTGAGTGCGCAGATTTTTCTGAAGCACACGGCTTTGAAGTGTTTATTCTGACGGTCATGGACGACACAGTAGGCGGTGACAGCGATTCTGACAATATCAGCTATATTGAGGATTATGCGGACTCGCATTACGCAGATGAAGGCGCTGTGGGACTGCTCATCAATATGGAATCCCGCTACTATTACATTGATGTATCGGGCAACGTGCCTCTGAACGTTTACACGGACAGCAGGCAGGAGGTTATGCAGAACGATGTCGAAGAGGAACTCAGCCAGTTTGACGTAGCGGCTGCGGCAGAGGTCTTTATCAGCGACGCGGATGAATACGCGACGGAATCGGAGCAGTATGATGACACGTCGCAGTATTACGATTACCAGAGCGAGCTGGAGGGACAGCAGGCCTATGATGCCTCGACGTTTATCCTTCCCGCTATAATCGCGGCGGTCGTGGCTGTTATCGTTCTTGTTTCTCAGCTGTCCAGACATCATGAGAAAAAAATCGCCCGGGACGCCTCGGGTTATGTCGTGCCCGGGAGCGTTGATATGACAGTTCACCAGGATATTTTTATGAACCAGTATGTGACGCGCGTTCCGATCAACACGGATCATGACGACGGCCCTCACGGCGGTCATCACGGAGGCGGCACCAGCGTACATATGTCTTCGGGCGGCCACGCGCACAGCGGCGGCGGAGGACACTTCTGATCTTAAGCGGGAAGACTGCAGAGATCAGAAGATTTCAGGATCTGAGAAACGATTTTTACGTGAAAAAACAGGTGAAAAATTATGGCAGATGAAGAAAAAATATATAAATGTCCCTCCTGCGGAGGATTTCTCGAGTGGTCGCCGTCGGACCAGAAGCTGAAGTGCCCTTACTGCGGATCCGAATATGATGTCTCTTATTTTGAAAAGGACGAGCAGGAAGCGCGTCAGGATATTGATTCAAAGGACTATCAGAAGGGGCAGACAACAGAAGAGGCCGGGGCATCGGCACAGGCGACGGATGATTCGGGGATTGATCCGAATGATCTGCGCGTATACAGATGCCAGAACTGCGGAGCAGAGATCGTCACCGACAAGACGACGGCGGCGACCACCTGCGCGTTCTGTGGGAGCCCGGTTGTGCTCATTGAACAGTTTGACACGACTTTCCGGCCGAAATGGATCGTTCCGTTCCGTGTGGACAGAGAAAAAGTGACGCAGATCTACAGGGAATATATAAAGTCGCGCCCGTTCACTCCCGGGACGTTTCTTTCGAGTGCGACGATCGAAAAGATCAGGGGTGTCTACATACCGTTCTGGCTCTACGGGATGACGATGCAGGGAGATCTGACGGCCAGAGGGGAGCGGATCTTTACAAGAAGCGACTCGCGGTACATATACACGACGCATCAGGTCTTTCAGCTTCGGAGGGCTGGCACGCTGCAGGTTCAGAATCTTCCGGTCGACGCGTCCTCCAGGACGCCGGATGACGCCATGGACAGCATTGAGCCCTTTGACTTTAAAGATAAGAAGCCCTTCAAAATGTCTTATATGCCGGGCTTTTATGCGGAAAGATATGATCAGGATGTGAATTTCTGCCATGAGAGGGCGATAAGACGGGCGGATCAGACCATGCACGATGAGCTTATGAGGACGACAGGCGGCTATGCTTCCGTCCAGGTACTGAACGAAAATGAGGGCCAGGCCGGGAGGAACGGAAGTGCAGATTACGCGATGCTTCCTGTCTACCTGTTATCAGTCGGCTACGCGGGAAAAAATTATCTGTTCGCGATCAACGGACAGACGGGCAGGATCGTCGGCGATGTGCCGGTGTCAAAAGGAAAGGCAGCCGGCCTTACGCTCCTTGTTTTCGGGATCACGTATGTCGTCTGCCTGTTGCTCATGATGTTCGTGTTCTGATTTTATGCCGGTTCGTCGTGTCTCGCCTCGTTCTTTACGACGAGGAAGCAGAGAAGATAGTTGACGACGATCACGGCGAGGAAGACCAGCATAGATGTTGTGCTGCTGATCGAGGCGCATGTATCATAGACGCCGTGCAGCAGGGATGCCAGGAAGTATCCGATGATGATATCGATCACGCAGGTGCCTGTGCGTCCCATATCTGACGCCCGCTTAGCGCGGCCGTAGAAGACGCCGAAAAGTACCGAGAATGCCATATGGCCTGGGATCGAGAGAAGTGCGCGCGACACGATGACGGAAGCCCCGTACTGGAAGACATACAGAATGTTTTCCATCGCTGCAAAACCGAGAGAGGTGAATACGGCGTATACAATTCCGTCAAAGCGGAAGTTAAATGCCGGGTCGTGCCAGGTGCGGACGCCCATAAGAAGGTATTTCGTTCCTTCCTCCACGCATCCGACGACTACAAAGTAATAGATGAAATAGTCGCTGACGGCCGGTGCGGCGAGATTTTCCGGCGGAGTGATGATCGCGCTTCCGATGGACTCGAGGATCATGGAAAGGAATCCTGCCAGCGCACCGAGAAAGATAAGCTGTGTGAGAAGCCCGGCTGGTTCGTGTTCGACACGGTCCTGATTATAGACATAGCGCATCAGAACGATTGCCGGGATGACGGCGAGGCACGCATAGATCAGGATCATCCACATTGCCGGAGCAACGAATATTGGTAATAGAAACATGATAATTCCCCCTGTTAGAAAATAGATAAAAAATGATATAATTACTCTACATTTTTCATGAGGTATTTGCAATCATTTTTGATCTGGCGACGGGTGCTCTGGGCGGTAAGTTCACAAATTCTTCACTGTACAGAGCTATCATATGTAGGTATGTCTGATTGAGGGATGAATTTTTTAGTATTTAGGGAAATCGAGGGTAGTGTATGAAACTTACAAATTGGAAAATGGACAATGGCGAGCTGATCGGGTGCGTATCCGGCAGCAAGCAGTTTAAAACTGGAACCTATGTACATACATCAGCTGTGATCAGTACCGTCTACGATGACGGACTGTTTCTTTTCCGCACCGCGCATTCTATCTATGAGTGCATGGCGACGGAGTTTATCGGCACGGAGGTTGAGCTGAATGATCTGATCGAGAGTGCCGAGAAGGATGAGAAACAGACGACTGAGCAGATCAATATTGACGGAGTTCGCAGAAAGAGATGAAGCTGACGGCGAGAAACAAGATAGCGTTCTGCCTCGGAGCGTTTGGCAAGGACATTGTCTATATGCTGGTCAACAGCTATGTCCTTTACTACTACAATACCGTTCTCGGAATGAGCGCGACGTTCATCGGCATTGTTCTGATGGCGGCGAGGATTTTTGACGCGCTTAACGACCCCTTTATGGGGATCGTTGTCGCAAAAACGAAAACGCGGCACGGGCGGTACCGCCCGTGGATCCTCACGGGAACGATCCTGAACGCAGTCGTTATCTATGCTCTTTTCGCCGTGCCGGATAATATGGCTGATTCATCAATGCGTGTGTGGCTGGCGGTATTCTATATTGCATGGGGCGTCACGTACACGCTGATGGATATTCCGTTCTGGTCCATGATCCCCGCGATCACGGAGCCGGGCGCCGAGCGCGAACAGCTTTCGTCTCTTGCCAGGTCCGCGTCGGGAATAGGCGACGCTCTCCCTACGGTTCTGACGATGATCGTGGTGCCTGTTCTGGCAGGAACGGGCTCCCTTACGACGCATTTTGAACTGTATAAACCGGGATTCCGCTCATGGGCGCTGATCATCGCCGTTGTATTTGTGGTTACTGAGGTAATCTTTTACTTCAATGTACCGGAGAAAAAACCGGAGGATATGACCTCCGTCGGCATCGGCCAGATGTTTAAGTCACTGTTCCGCAATGATCAGGCCATGGTTATTGTCCTGTCCGTCATCCTCGTGTATATGGCGCTGGACATCACCGGCAACCTGATTTTGTACTTCTTCCAGTTTGACATGGGCAACACGGATCTGTACAGTGTTTTTGCGGCTGTGTGCTTTCTCGCACAGGTCATCTTTATGCTGCTGGTCCCCGCTCTCCGGAAAAAAATCGAGAAGCTGAAACTTTTTGCAGCAGGCATTTTTGTCCAGATCATCGGATATGTGATCCTTCTTATCCTCAGCAATACCTCACTGTATAAGAACTTCTGGGAGATCCTTCTCGTTCCGGGAATCCTTATCTACGCGGGGTTCGGGATCCTGAATGTCATGCTGACGGTTTTTCTTTCAGATACTGTCGATTACGGGCAGGCAAAATATGGCACGCGCGAGGAATCTGTCATCTTTTCAATGCAGACATTTACGGTAAAGCTCGCATCTGGCGTTGCGGCTTTCCTGTGCGGCTGTGCGATTGACTGGATCGGACTTGATGTGGAGAGTGAGGTCGTCCAGTCGTCATCAACACTTTTCGGACTCCATCTCTGGATCACGGTTCCGCCGGTGATACTGCTCATCATTGCGCTGCTTGTATTCCGGAAGAAATACATGCTTAATGACGGCCAGATGGAAAGGATACAAAACAAAATATCAGAACATAAGCTATAATAAAGATAGCCCGAGGCCACAGGAAAACCCGGTGTCCGCGGGCTTTTTTCATGAAGGAGGGATAATGATGGGAAATGCTGATAAAACACCCGATGAGATGAAAGCGGCGGTCATTAAGAAATTTGAAGAACTCTTTGGAACTTTCGAGGGCGGAAAAGTGTATTTCGCGCCGGGACGTGTCAATCTGATCGGAGAGCACACGGATTACAACGGAGGACATGTCTTTCCCTGCGCACTCACGATCGGCACATATGCCGCGGCGAAAAAAAGAGAGGACCGGAAGCTGCGGTTTTTCTCACTCAATTTTCCGGACGACGGCGTGATCGAGACGTCTCTTGACGAGCTTGTTCCCGATGATCAGTTCGGATGGACCAATTATCCGAAGGGCGTCATCGCGACCTTTAATAAAAATGGATTCCAGATCACCGGCGGAGTGGATATGGTCGTCTACGGAAATATCCCGAGCGGCGCCGGTCTTTCCTCCTCGGCTTCGCTGGAGGTTCTGACCGGATTTATCCTTCGGGATGTATACGGATTTGAGGTTTCAAACACGGCGCTGGCACTGATCGGACAGGATGCAGAGAACAATTATGTCGGCATGAACTGCGGGATCATGGATCAGTTCACGGTAGCCATGGGAAAGAAGGACAACGCGATTTTTCTTGACACGTCGGACCTGGCTTTTGAATATGTCCCGCTGAAGATGGACGGAGTAAAAATCGTCCTGGCGAACACAAACAAGATGCACAAGCTGACAGATTCCTCCTACAACACAAGGCGCTGTAAATGTGAGCAGGCGCTGGGTGAGCTGAAGGGCGTCGTCGATATCGAAAATCTCTGTGATCTCACCCCTGAACAGTTTGAGAAGTACAAGGGAGCCATTAAGGATCCTGTGCGTCAGAAACGGGCAAAGCACGCCGTATATGAGAATCAGCGCACGATTGACGCGGTGAAAGTTCTGAAGGCGGGAGATATTGAAAAATTTGGCAAACTGATGAATGAGTCGCATGTATCGCTCTGCAGAGATTTTGAGGTCACCGGCGTGGAGCTCGATACGCTGGCTGAGGCCGCGTGGAAGGTCCCAGGCTGCATTGGTTCGCGCATGACCGGCGCCGGTTTCGGCGGATGTACGGTATCCCTTGTCAGGGATGAGGCGGTTGACGACTTTGTGAAGGCTGTCGGCGACACTTATCTGAAAAAGATCGGTTATCCGGCGAGCTTCTATGTCGTATCTATCGGTGACGGACCAAGAGTCGTATGATCGGTAACATTTATAGGCGGGGAGAAAAGATGAATAATAAAGATCAGAGAAATACCCACGAGAAGTTCACATTTGACAAGCCTGGCAATGTTCTGTATCCGGTTCCGGCGGTCCTCGTGAGCTGTCAGAGCAGAGAGGGAAGAAAAAATGTGTTCACTGTCGCGTGGACGGGCACGGTCTGCTCAGATCCGCCGATGGTATCCATCTCTGTGAGAAAATCGCGATTTTCTCACGATATGATCTGTGACACGGGAGAATTCGTCATCAACCTCACGACAAAGGAACTGGTGAGGGCAACGGATTTCTGCGGTGTCCGCTCCGGCCGGGATATCGACAAATTCGAGGCCTGTCACCTGACGGCGGGAGAGTGTCAGAAGGTGAAGGCGCCTCTTGTTGTGGAGTCTCCGATCAATATTGAATGCCGTGTGAAGCAGATGATCGGGCTCGGCAGCCACGACATGTTTATCGCTGAGGTCGTAGCGGTCGACGCCGATAAACGTCTGATGGATAAAAACGGGAAGTTTCACATGGAGGACGCGAATCTTATCGCATACAATCACGGGAGCTACTTCGAATTGGGAAAGATGCTCGGGAGTTTTGGATACTCTGTGAAAAAGCAGGGGAAAAAGAAGAGCAGAAGATCGAAATAACGGACATGAAAAAACGCTTAAAAGGATTGACCTTTTAAGCGTTTTTCGTGCAGGGAGCGGGACTTGAACCCGCATGGTATTGCTACCACAGGCACCTGAAGCCTGCGCGTCTACCAATTCCGCCATTCCTGCGACTGTTTTGCTGCTCAATTACGCAACGATGATATATTATCAAAGTGTTCAGGGGATGTCAATATTTTTTTCGCTCTTTTTCATGCATCCTGGAGAATTACTGAATGTACAGAACGGCATCTATGACGCATACCCAGGTGAGCACAAAAAATACTTTGTTCAGCAGGCTGATATTTTCTTTGCGGAAATATCCGGCTGACACGGCCGATGACCATGAAACCATCAGACATACGACCAGCGAAAAGTACATGGCTGTTATTGTGCGGTCACCAGAAATAAAGACTGTCGGTGAGAATCCCATCATAACGCGGCTCGCCAGTCCTCCTACAATCAGGCCCGCATACAGAACGAGCTCTGCCGTAGTGTTGGCAATAAGGATAAATGTAAGGAAGAAACAGACGAAAAATACTGTATAAAAGATATACATGAAATAGCGGCTTATCAATGAAGCCGGATCTGTAATGCTGGACACCGTCACGAACATCGAACGATCTACAGAAGCCATCAGGCTTTTTACCCCTAACATTGTGTTTGTAAGGACACATAAAAATGGAATAGTACCGACGATACGGAGAGCGGTGTTTTTGTATTTTTTCCAGATAAGAACAGCGGCCATTAGGGTTATTATGGATACAAGGAGAGTGTTATTATAAAGCAGTTTACAGCCGGCTGTCGCATATCCCAGATCTATCTTGTCCAGGAAATTATTCATACCGTAATCCCAGAGCCAGTGAACTTCATCATCTTTACGCGTGTAATTTCCGGGGCAGGTGAGAATAAATACCAGACTCAGTATTACGAGCAAAAACTGAACAGTCAGGTATCTGGAACGCCGGTGGCTCTTCCTGAAATAAAGGAACATTGCTCCGTAGACGAGGAAATACAGAACAACCTGCTGCTCATGGTTGCAGGCGTAAAGTAATGCCAGAGAATACAGGGGATATTCCCATTTCCTGATCTTCTCTCCACGACAGATTTTTGCGACGGAAATCAACGAAAAAACACCAAAGGCAGCGGGCGTATAATAGGTGCATGTCGTAACGATCCATCCGGCATCTCCGTAATGGTTGAATGGAATCAGCAATGCAAATAAGGATGCGGCCGGAATGATCTCTTTACGGATTTTCGGATCGGCTATGGTATACAGACTGTACTGTAACAGGAACACGCAGAAGCCGACGAAAAGGCTGAAAGCCACTGTGCCGCATTTCAGGAAAAACAGGGCAATCGTGTTGATGATGATCCGCGAGCTCCACGACTGATAATCGTCAATGGCATGCTCTATCAGAAAAGAGAAAGTCCCGTCCTTCATTTTTTTCAGCCAGAGGGCATCGTCATGACCTACGCCTGTCTGAATCAGATTCAGGCAGAATAAGAGGCTGATAACGGCATAGAAAAAAGCAGGATTTTTAATAATGCGCAGCAGCTTTTCTTTATTAATTTTCTGCATATAACGTCTCCCCCGTGTCTATCAGTATCTGTTCATCATCCTCATTAAATTTGCAGAGCAGATATACATCGAAGGTATCTTCGCTGAAATTCAGTTTACTGCTCTCAACTCCGCTGGCTTCAAAACAGCAGTGCGTATAATCATACTTCTTGCTCAGAGGTTCCTCATCCTCTGATCGGTCTGAAAGGCGGGTGGGAACCATCAGGTATTCGTCGGTTCTCTCGTTTTTCAGAACTACGTGCAGGGTTAATGCAACCTGATCCTCGCCGGTCTTGATGCACCATCCGGCAATGTCATAATGAAGGTGTCTGCCTCTCGGGGTTTCTATTTTCTCAATTTCCCATTCATAATCTCCCTGTTCTGTCACCAGGGTGGCTTCTGATACATCAACTGTTCTTATTCGTGCCGTATTCCAGACGAGCAGAATGAAAAAAGCAGTGGCAATCAGGATCAGCACCAGAAATATCCGGAGGATCATACGGGGCTGCTGTATTTTGTCCTTGAAACTCATTATCTGTATCCTTCCCTTGAATTTTTACACTCACGTCCAACAGTATATACGATTATTGGCCTGATGTCGCATAATATTTTCTCTTTTTTCGTTATTTATAAGTAAATAGTGGTATTATGCGGGGCACGACATGCGGTTTTCGTTATGATATACTATTAAATTATGCTGTTGGATGGATGTCCGCCTGTGCAGGAAGGCGGATTTTCAGATAATAAGGTTCTGGTATGGATACAGATGATATAAAAGATAATAGCGAAAATTCTGCAGAGTCTGTGAACGACGGCTACGGAAAAATATATAAGAGGCCGAGGAAGAGAAGCCGCGTGGCGCGTGTTGGAAGGGATGTACTGATCGGTATCGGTCACCGGCACATGGGAACATATGCGTCGAGTACGACGTTTTATTATTTTCTCGCGCTGGTGCCGATCCTGATCTTTATTTCCCTTCTGCTGCCGCTTACCGGTATGGAAGAGAATGATCTCGTGACAGCAGTGACTGCCGTTACGCCGGATGTACTGGACACCCTGGTGGAGAGCATCATCTCTGAGGCTTATTCGCACTCCGGCAACCTGATCCCGATTTCCGTGATCTCGCTGTTGTGGACCTCGATACAGGGAAATCTGGCGCTGCTCCAGGGACTCAATGACGCCTACAGAGAAGAGGAACACAGGAATTACCTGGTACTTGTGCTCGTCTCACTCGTGTAGACCCTCGTCCTCGCAGCGGTCTTTATGGTGCTGGTTTACTTTATTTTCAGTAGTAAAATCCAGGCATATATTACGGAATATCTTCCGGATGAGAGACTGACAGTCCTGACATTTACGTGGACAAGAAGAGTTTTGTGTTTTCTGCTGGCAGCTGTGATCTTTGCCATTTTGTACACGCATATGCCGGCTGGGAAGAGAAGGTTCGTAGAGCAGCTGCCCGGCGCGGTTTTTGCTGCGGCGATCTGGGTGGTTTTCTCTGTGTTCTTTGCGATGTATGTGAATGGCGTGAATAAGTATACGACCTTTTACGGGAGCCTCGGGACCTTTGCCATCCTGCTTTTCTGGATGTACTGCTGCTTCTATATCCTGCTCGTCGGCGCTTTCATCAACGAGTGTTTCCAGGACAGCATCCGCAAGGGGATCAATAAATTGCCTGAACCCGTTCATGAAAAGATCAGGAGGAAAATCAGGACGAGGAATCATCACACACATGAAGACAAATAATGCGGCAGCGTTTGCCAGCTGCCGCATTGTATGAATTCTGTCGATTCAATATTAATTTTCTCTCTGGCGTCCAAAGATTTTGTCGGCCACATGGACGGTCTCCATGGCGTCTTTCGCATAAAAATCAGCTTCGATCTGTTTTGCAAACTCGGGATTCATGACAGCGCCTCCGACGACTGTCTTTGTCCCGGGTTTCTTTTCTTTCAGAAGGGCGATCGTATCCTGCATGCTGCGGACGGTCGTTGTCATGAGCGCGGAGAGGCCGACGAGGCGCACGTCTTCCTTAATGGCCGTATCGACGATCGTTTCCGGAGGGACGTCCTTGCCGAGGTCGATAACGTGGTAGCCATAATTTTCGAGTAGAACCTTGACGATGTTTTTCCCAATATCGTGGATATCGCCTTTGACCGTTGCGAGAATGACCTTGTCCCCGGAATCAGCGGATTCACCTGACATATATTTTTTCAGAACGGCGAAGGAAGCCTTGGCGGCTTCGGCCGATGTGAGAAGCTGAGGGAGAAAAATCACTCCTTTTTCATAGTCTTCTCCGACACGGTTGAGCGCCGGGACCAGTTCATCGTTGATGAGGTCCAGGGCATCCGAGCCGTTTTTCATGGCTTCTTCAGAAAGAGCGGCTGCTTTCTTGTCGAGACCGCGCTCGATACAGCTTGCGAGTGTTGTGCCAGCACCGCCTCCGGAGGCTGAACTGGTGCCGTTTCCGCCGGCTGATCCTGCTGCACTCTGAGTGGTATGAGCTGCCGGAGCCGGCGCGGTACCGGTGGTCGGAGCCTTCGTTCCCGCATAGACGTGGATGAACTCTGAACACTGCGGATCCTGTCCTGAAAGGACGAGGAAGGAGCGGTAGGAATTCATCATGGCGTCGTTGTTCGGGTTGATGATCCCGGCGGAAAGGCCGTTCTGCAGGGCCATGGTGAAAAATGTTCCGTTGATCAGCTCGCGGCGGGGAAGACCAAAGGAGATATTCGACACGCCGAGAATGGATTTTCCGTGAAGCTCGTCGCGGATCCTTCGGATCGTCTCGAGCGTCGCCAGAGCCGATAATGAATTTGAGGAGACAGTCAGTGAGAGGGCATCGAAAATGATGTCCTTTCTGGAAATGCCGAATTCATCGGCGGCAGCGTAGATTTTTTTGGCGATACTGATTCTTCCGTCGGCTGTCTCAGGGATGCCTTTTTCATCGAGCAGAAGAGCGACGACCAGGCCGCCGTATTTTTTCACGACGGGGAAGACCTTTTCGATCACATCGCGCCGGCCGTTGACGGAGTTGACCATCGGTTTGCCGTTGTATGCCCTGAGCGCGCGCTCCATCGCTGTGATGTCGGAGGTATCGACCTGCAGGGGCAGCGGAGTAACTACCTGTATCTGCCGCACCGTCGATTCGAGGACAGCCGGCTCGTCGATATCGGGCAGTCCGACATTGACGTCAAGCACATCGGCTCCTGCATCTTCCTCCTGAAGCGCCATGGAGAGGATGTAGTCGGTGTCGCCCGTGTGGAGTGCTTCTTTCATTTTCTTTTTGCCGGTCGGATTGATGCGCTCGCCGATGATGACCGGTTTTTCTCCAAAGACGACAGTTTTTGCAAAAGATGAGACGACCGTGCGGTCCTTTTCGACCGGCGGATGGAAAGGAAGATCCTTTGTGGCCTCTATGACCTTGCGGATGTATTCTGGCGTCGTGCCGCAGCATCCGCCGATACCCTGAACGCCGAGCTCTGCGATCCTGCGCATTCCGGCGGCAAAATCATCGGCCGTTACGTCGTAATACGTCTCTCCGTTTCTTGATTTCGGGAGGCCGGCGTTTGGATTGACGATCACCGGAAGAGAAGAGGCATCGAGAAAACGCCTTGCAATATTTACCATATTGTCCGGGCCGAGACTGCAGTTGACGCCGAGCGCGTCGACACCGAGCCCTTCGAGCATGGCAGTTACAGACTCCGGAGTTCCGCCTGTCATCATTTTTTCTGTCTCGTCGAATGTCGCCGTGGCAAAGACCGGAAGATCACAGTTCTCTTTGGCGGCGAGGACGGCGGCCTTCATCTCGAGGGTATCCGTCATGGTCTCGATCTGGATGAGATCAGCGCCTGCTTCCGCTCCAGCGCGTACAACCTCTGCGTAGATGGAAACAGCCTCCTCAAAAGGGAGGTCGCCGAGCGGCTGAAGAAGCTTGCCGGTAGGGCCCATGTCAAGGGCAACCCATGTATCTGGGCGGCCGACTTCATCGCGGGCCTGGCGGGCGAGCTTTACGGCTGCCTTCACGATTTCGGCAGTTCGGTCGCCGAATTTCAGGCGGTTGGCGCCGAAGGTATTCGTGACGACGATATTCGATCCTGCCTCATAGTAGCTTTTGTGAAGTTTAATGATCCGGTCGGGATGCTCCAGGTTCCACATCTCCGGGTATTCGCCGGGCAGAAGTCCCATCGCCTGAAGGACGGATCCGGTTCCACCGTCAAAATAAATTCTCTTACTGTTGATCGGTATTTTACAGTTCATGATGTTCGCTTTCTATGTATTGTCGTTTTATTAATATTATGCGGGTACTCTCAGTCTGCAACACAGATGCGCAAGGCTTTCATCCGCGACGCGCTTCCGCTTGTCCTCAGCGTAGCGGCGCATAACCTCGTCCTGCGCTGCGCTTGGACTCGCTAAGCGCCGACGCTTGCGGATGTCGCGTCTGAAAACCTGTGCGCACTCCTAAAAACGAGTGCGGGTTGGAAGTGACCGCATTTTCCGAATAACTATGGTACTTCCATCAGCGCGCTTCCGCTTGTCCTCAGCGTAGCGGCGCATAACCTCGTCCTGCGCTACGATTGGACTCGCTAAGCGCCGACGCTTGCGGATGTCGCGTCTGAAAACCTGTGCGCACTCCTAAAAACGAGTGCGGGTTGGAAGTGACCGCATTTTCCGAATAACTATGGCACTTCCACCAGCGCGCTCCCGCTCGTCCCCGCAGTTATGGTGGTGTGAGGGAAGTCAGTCTGCGTCGCGGAATTCGCAGTTTCTGACCTCGCAGGCGGCGCATCCGCCCGGATGGTGTTTCCCGGGAACGGATGTGATTCCGATGACGGCCGTGACGGATTTGGAAGGCATCATCATCATGGAATCGGTAAGGGTGAGACCGATCCGCTTAGGGGTCTGCAGTATCTCCGTGAAATTTTTCTGGAATTCGATCGGGCAGTCGCCGTATCCCGGTGAAAATCGCGGCCGTGTGTACAGGTTCTCCTTCTGTGCTTCCCGGTCAATCCGCTCATTCAGCTCGTTGCAGACGGCTTCGATCATGGCGGCGGATGCGGCCTGATAGATCAGAGCCTCGCTCATTTTTGTTACCTGCGCCCTTGCGATCAGTCTGTCTGGTCCGACGCCGAGGGTTGCCGCGAACAGGTATATTCTGGTGCAGCCCGTGAGATTGCGGGCGAGTGAATGACTGACAATCGTGAGCCCGGCAAACTCCACTGCGTCTCCCGTGACGGAGAGATCAAAATATTCTCCGCAGGATTTTGGTGTCACAACCTTCTGCAGATTCTGATCACAGCGGTCGATCATGGCAGACATTTCCGCATCCGGCTCCGATTTTCCCCGGTATCCGAGATAGCGCAGCATCTCGCGTTTATTGTAATTGATCATGACACCGCCTCTTTCCTGTGCTTATGCTCTTCCCAGGATATGTGAGAGATTATCCAGGATCATCTTTGCGACATCCGGTTTGTTCATTGTGTAGACGTGAATATGTGTGCAGTCGTTGGAAATGAGGTCAAGGATCTGCTCACACGTGTAGATAACGCCGGCCTGCTTCATCGCGGCAGGATCATCGCCAAAGCGGTCAACCATGGAGATGAAACGCGCGGGCATGATCGTTCCGGAAAGCTTTACGGCGTTGCCCACCTGTCTCGGATTGGTGATCGGCATGATGCCGGCCATAACAGGGACCGTGATACCTGCCTCGCGTATCCTGTACAGGAAATTATAGTAGATACTGTTGTCGAAGAACATCTGCGCCGTCAGGAAATCACATCCGGCGTCAACCTTCTGTTTGAGGTGGCGGATATCGTCATCCTTGTGCGCGCACTCCACATGTCCTTCCGGATAGCAGGCACCTCCGATGCAGAAATCACCGCCGTTTGCGCGGATATCTTCGATCAGCTGATACGCGTACTGATAATCGTGGCACGGCGAACCGCCCTCAGGAATGTCTCCGCGGAGCGCCATGATATTTTCAAAGCCTCCATCCTTGTATTTCTGGATCATCTCATGAACCTTTTCCTTTGAAGATGATACGCAGGTGAGGTGAGGCAGTACATCGACGTGATATTTTTCGCGGAGATTTTTTGCGATGTTCAGCGTATATTCGCTGGTTCCGCCTCCAGCCCCGTAGGTCACGCTGAGAAAATCGGGGTGAAGTGCCGCGACTTTTTCCGTGGCGGCTTCGACCGAGGCGTACTTCGCCTGCGTCTTGGGAGGGAAGCACTCAAAAGAAATCGTTACCTGTTTTGTTCTAAGAATCTCACTTATCTTCATTTTGTCATAATCCTCTTCTAAAAAAGCCGGCACAAGCGCCGGAATGTTTCTAATTAATAATACATGACACTTGGGAAAAAGAAAACTCGGAACAGTCTATAGCGTGTAATAACTTTTTTCTATATCTTTCTATGACTGCAGTCATTTGCAGGCTGCCCGCGCGCGATTGTCTTAGCACAACATGGGTGCTTGACACGTATATAGAAAAATGGTAAAAACAAATAGATATTTTGAGGGCTTTCAGGATTGAAAAGGACAGAGAATGTTGAGCAGTTACGGGTTTAACAGCTGAACAGGAATCATGCCACGGACACACAGGAATGGTGTTCGTGGCTTTAGTTTTGTTTGGCAGGGGAACCTGCTTTGCTGGCACATCATGGAGGAACGGTAAGAATGAAGGCATATCTGATACTGCAGGACGGACATGTTTTTGAAGGAACGAGCATCGGTTCGCGGCGCGAAGTGGTGAGTGAGATCGTATTTAATACGTCGATGACGGGTTATGAGGAGGTTCTGACGGATCCTTCTTATTCCGGGCAGGCGGTCTGCATGACGTATCCGCTGATCGGCAATTACGGAATCTGCTATAAGGATCAGGAATCTCTGAGACCTTATCTGGACGGATATATCGTTCATGAGCTCTCCGAGATCCCGAGCAACTTCAGAAGCGAAGATACGATCCAGAACTTCCTGAAGAGATACAACATCCCGGGCGTTGCCGGCATTGACACGAGGGCGCTGACCAAAATTCTGCGCGAGTCAGGAACGATGAACGGAATGATCACGACGGATGCTTCGCGCCTTGACGAGGCGGGAAAGCCGAAGAAGGACGCGCTCAGCCTTATCCGTGCATACAGGACGGGCTGCGAGGTCGAAAAGGTTTCCTGTACAGATCCTGAATTCTGGCCGGCAACGGATACGAGAATCGGCGGGATCACGAGTCCGGCTTATACGGAGGCGCATCAGAATGCGCCTGCAGCAGGAAAGAAGACAGGCAGGAAATATAAAGTCGCCATGCTTGATTTTGGCGTCAAATACAATATTATCCGCTCACTCAACCAGCGCGGATGCGACGTGACGGTTTATCCGGCGTGGACGAAGGCAGAGGAGATCCTGAAGGAAAATCCTGACGGCATCATGCTTACGAACGGCCCCGGAGATCCTTCGGACTGCCCGAATGAGATCCGCGAGGTCAGAAAACTTTACGAGAGCGACGTGCCGATCTATGCGATCTGCATGGGTCATCAGCTGATGGCGCTTGCAACCGGCGCGCAAACAAAGAAAATGAAATACGGCCACCGCGGCGGCAATCATCCCGTTAAGGATCTTGAGACAGGCCGTGTCTATATCACATCACAGAACCACGGCTACGTCGTCGATACAGACACTGTAGATCCGTCTGTGGCGGAGCCGGCGTATGTGAATGTCAACGATGGAACAAACGAGGGACTTAAGTATAAGGGCAAAAAGATTTTTACAACCCAGTTCCATCCGGAGGCGTGCCCGGGCCCTCAGGATTCCGCGTACCTGTTTGACAAGTTTATTCGTATGATGGGAGGCGAAGAATAATGCCGCGCGACATGAGTATTAAGAAAGTTCTTGTAATCGGTTCCGGCCCCATTGTCATCGGACAGGCCGCTGAGTTTGACTATGCCGGCACGCAGTGCTGCCGCTCGCTGAAGGAAGAGGGCATCGAGGTCGTACTTCTGAACTCCAACCCGGCGACGATCATGACAGACGGCGATATTGCCGACCGCGTATATATTGAGCCGCTGACGGTTGAAGTCGTTGAGCAGCTTATTCTGAAGGAAAAACCGGACAGCATTCTCCCGACCATGGGCGGCCAGGCGGGCCTGAACCTCGCCATGGAGCTCGACGAGAGGGGCTTCCTCAAAGAACATAATGTGCGTCTGATCGGTACGACCGCGCTCACGATCAAGAAGGCGGAAGACCGCCAGATGTTCAAGGATACCATGGAAAAAATTGGCGAGCCCGTTGCGGCTTCTGAGGTCGTCCACAGCCTTGATCACGGAATGCGCTTTGCCGCACAGATCGGTTATCCAGTCGTTCTCCGTCCGGCGTATACGCTCGGCGGTTCCGGCGGCGGCATCGCCCACAACGAGCAGGAGCTGCGCGAGATCCTTGCGAACGGACTCCGTCTTTCCCGTGTGCATGAAGTACTCGTAGAGCGCTACATCGGCGGCTGGAAGGAGATCGAGTATGAGGTGATGAGAGACTCCGCGGGCAACGTCATCACGGTCTGCAACATGGAGAATATCGATCCTGTCGGCGTTCACACCGGCGATTCCATGGTCGTCGCACCGTCACAGACGCTCGGCGACAAGGAATATCAGATGCTCCGTACTTCCGCGCTGAATATCATCACGGAGCTCGGCATCACGGGCGGCTGCAATGTTCAGTACGCACTGAACCCTGACACCTTTGAATACTGCGTCATCGAGGTTAACCCGCGTGTGTCCCGTTCTTCGGCACTCGCTTCAAAGGCGACAGGATACCCGATCGCAAAAGTGGCTGCAAAAATCGCACTCGGCTATACGCTCGATGAGATTCCGAACGCCATTACCAAGAAGACCTACGCGAGCTTCGAGCCGATGCTTGACTATTGTGTCGTCAAGATCCCGAGGCTTCCGTTCGATAAGTTCATAACAGCAAAGAGAACACTGACGACCCAGATGAAGGCGACCGGCGAGGTCATGAGTATCTGCACGAATTTTGAGGGCGCTCTGATGAAGGCCATCCGCTCTCTGGAGCAGCATGTCGACTCACTGATGTCGTACGACTTCACAGGGCTTACCGATGCACAGCTTGAGCATGACCTGTCGATTATCGACGATATGCGTATCTGGAGGATCGCCGAAGCATGCCGCCGCGGATTCGATTTTTCCAAGATCCATGAGATCACGAAGATCGATCTCTGGTTCATCAGCAAAATCAATAACATTACCGTCATGGAGAAGCGGCTCCGCGAGGAGGAGCTCACGGTTGATCTCCTGCGCGAGGCAAAGCGCATGGAGTTCCCGGATTATCTGATCGCAGATCTGAACGGCAGGGTCACTGAAAAAGAAGTGAAGGAGATGCGGTACGCAAATGGCATCACCGCATCCTATAAGATGGTTGATACCTGCGCCGCAGAGTTTGCAGCGGAGACGCCGTACTTCTACTCCGTATATGGCGGAGAGAACGAGGCTGTTGTTGATGCTTCAGCGAAGAGAAAGAAGAAAGTTCTCGTCCTCGGATCAGGCCCGATCCGTATCGGACAGGGTATCGAATTCGATTTCTGCTCCGTCCATGCCACCTGGGCATTTGAGAAAGAGGGATGGGAGACCGTTATCATCAACAATAACCCCGAGACCGTGTCCACCGACTTCGATATTGCCGACAGGCTTTATTTCGAGCCTCTGACACCGGAGGATGTCGAGAATGTTGTGAATATCGAGCACCCGGACGGAGCTGTCGTACAGTTCGGCGGCCAGACCGCGATCAAGCTGACGGAAGCCCTTATGAAGATGGGAGTCCCGATCCTCGGCACATCTGCGTCCGATGTAGATGCCGCTGAAGACCGTGAGCGCTTCGATCAGATCCTGCGCAAGACAGGTATTCCGAGGGCCGAGGGCCACACCGTTTTCACGGCCGAAGAAGGCGTAAAGGTCGCAAACGAACTCGGCTACCCTGTACTCGTCCGCCCGTCGTACGTTCTCGGCGGCCAGGGCATGCAGATCGCCATCAGCGACGATGACATCGTAAAATACATCAATGTCATCAACCGCTACACGCAGGAGCATCCGATCCTCATCGATAAGTACCTGAACGGAACGGAGATTGAGGTCGATGCCATCTGCGATTCGGACGGAGACATTCTCATCCCGGGTATTATGCAGCACATTGAGCGCGCCGGCATCCACTCCGGAGACTCGATCTCTGTATATCCTGCGAAGGACCTGACATCTGACATCAAGAAAAAAATCGAGCTCGACACGAAGAAACTCGCGAACGCCCTTCACGTGCTCGGCATGATCAATATTCAGTTTATCGTGTATCACAACGAGGTCTATGTCATCGAGGTCAACCCGAGATCTTCGAGGACCGTGCCCTACATCAGCAAGGTCACCGGCATTCCGATCGTTCCTCTTGCTGCGCAGGTCATCCTCGGACACAAGATCCGCGAGCTGGGATACACGCCGGGACTTCAGCCTGAGGCAGATTACATGGCCATCAAGATGCCTGTCTTCTCCTTCGAGAAGATCCGCGACGCGGATATCTCGCTCGGACCGGAGATGAAGTCAACCGGTGAGTGCCTCGGCATCGCCAAGACCTTTAATGAGGCATTGTACAAGGCGTTCATCGGCGCAGGTGTGCGTCTGCCGAAATATCACAACATGATCGTCACTGTCCGCGACAGCGAAAAAGAGGAGATGGCGCCGATCATCAAGCGGTTCGAGAAGCTCGGTTACCACATCTTCGCGACCCGCGGAACCGCAAAATATCTGCAGGAAAAAGGCGTACACTGCGTTGCCGTCAACAAGATTGAGCAGCCGAGTCCGAACCTTATGGATCTGATCCTCGGACACAAGATCGACCTTGTCATCGATATCCCTGAGCAGGGAGCCGACCATCAGCGCGACGGCTTTGTCATCCGCCGGAATGCGATCGAGACAGGTGTCAATGTAATCACTGCTGTTGATACTGCACGCGCCCTTGCAACGTCACTTGAGAACACGGATATCGAGAAGCTCGAACTGATCGATATTGCAAAAATCACCAGGCGCGGAAATGCCTGAGTGCTGATAGCTTCTGAAATAAAGAAATAAAATATTTCTGGGGAAATTGGGGAAATGATGAATATTTTAAAGACGATCATCCTCGGCATTGTCGAGGGTATTACAGAGTGGCTTCCGATCAGTTCTACCGGCCATCTGATCCTGTTTAACAGTTTTATGAAGATGGATATGAGCGACGCGTTCATGGAGATGTTCGACGTCGTCATCCAGTTTGGCGCGATTCTTGCGGTTATGGTCATCTATTTCAAAAAGCTCTGGCCGTTCCACACGCCGAAGAAGGCACCCGCAAGGTCACAGTTCGCAAATGTAAAGACAGAAGGGGCAGCCGGCGGATTTCAGAAATTCTGCAATAACTGGCTCTATATGGACAAGGTTGTCCTCTGGCTGAAGATCATTGTGGCCGTCATTCCGGCCGTGATCCTTGGTTTTCCTCTGGACGACTGGCTCGACGCGCATCTGTATAATGCTGTTGTGGTCGCTCTGATGCTGATCGTTTATGGTGTCCTTTTCATCATCGTTGAAAATCACAACAAGGGAAAAGAACCGAGAGTACACAGTGTCAGGAGAATCACCTTTAAAGACGCTCTGATCATCGGGCTTTTTCAGTGCCTCGCCATGATCCCCGGAACATCCCGTTCGGGTGCGACGATCATAGGAGGTATCCTGATAGGACTGTCACGCCCGGCAGCGGCAGAATTTACTTTTTACCTTGCAATTCCGACGATGTTCGGAGCTTCTGTTCTGAAGCTTGCAAAGTATACCGGCGGTTTCACCGGTTATGAGCTGGGAATTCTGCTCCTCGGCATGGCTGTAGCTTTCGTCGTGTCGATTTTTGCCATTAAGTTCCTGATGGAGTTCGTGCGCAAGCATGACTTCAAGGTATTCGGATATTACCGCATTATCCTCGGAGCACTGGTGCTGATCCTTGCGGCAGCCGGAATTGTCACCGCGTGAGTCAGGGATAAATGAGATTAATAAAGAAAGCGAATCCATTGAAATGAGGTTTGGGTGTGTTTAGAAAGTATCTGATTGTGTTTCTGGTTTCTATGGTTCCGATCATTGAGCTCCGCGGAGCGATCCCGATCGCTGTCGGGATGGGCCTTCCGCTCGCTCAGTCCTATATTGTCGCCGTAATCGGCAATATGGTTCCGGTGCCGTTTATCTATCTGTTTGCGAGAAAATTCCTCGAGTGGGGAAAGGACAAAAAGGTCATCGGCAAACCCTTCACCTGGATCCTTGAAAAAGGACAGCGCGGCGGTGAGAAGCTGATGGAAAAGGCGGGGCAGGGGCTTTTCATCGCCCTCATGCTTTTCGTTGGAATTCCGCTTCCAGGAACGGGCGCGTGGACAGGAACTCTTGCGGCCAGCATACTTGACATGGGATTTAAAAAGAGCGTCATCGCCGTTCTCTGCGGAGTTGCCATCGCCGGCGTGATCATGGGCCTCGCGTCCGCGGGCGTATTTGGCGCCGCCCACGCCATCGCAGGATGATCTGATCACTCTCGGAGTTTTATCTGAATACAGGGGCTTCAGCCACAGTTATACGCTGAGGATAAGCGGGAGCGCGTCGCGGGTGAAAGCCTTGCGCATCTATGTAAGACCTATATTTTCTGACAAAACTTTGAGAGTGACAAAAAAGCCTTATCATTCTATAATAAAAAGCGGAGTTGTAGCGATATGACCGGAAGTTTCTTCTGGCGCGTTCAGCGGCACAGCCGCGGAAAGTATGAGGTTCTTATGGGAATATTAAAGAGATTTAAGGATATCATGTCTGCAAATATCAACGCTATGCTTGATAAGGCAGAAGACCCGGAGAAGATGATCGACCAGTACTTAAGAGATATGGAAGACGACCTGGGACAGGTCAAGGCTGAGACCGCTTCAGTTATGGCAGAGGCGTCACGCGCAAAACGTGATCTTGCCGAGACGGATGAAGAGATCGCCAAATACGAGAGCTATGCTGAAAAGGCGCTGAAGGCAGGAAATGAGGATGATGCCCGCCGATTCCTCGAAAAGAAGGCGGAGCTTACAAAGGCGCGTGCGGCGAAGCAGCAGCTCGCCGATTCAACACAGGCAAGCGCAGAAAAGATGCGTCAGATGCACGATAAGCTCATCAAGGACATTGCTACTCTTCAGGAGAGAAAGAGCACGATCCAGGCCAAAGTCGCCGCCGCAAAGACGCAGCAGCACATCAATGAATTGAATGAAAAGATCGGCAGCGTCAACTACACCGATGGCGTGAGTGAGTTTAACCGCATGGAAGCCAAGGCGGATCGTATGCTCGACGAGGCAAATGCAAGGGCGGAACTCGACAGCTCGTCGTCTGAAAAGGAGAGCATGGATGCTCTCGAGGCAAAATATTCGGACAGTGCATCCACAGATGTCGATGCTGAGCTTGAAGCCATGAAGAAAAAGCTGGGGCTCAGCTGAGTCCGGCAGTCATTCGACAGATACAGATGGGACTTCTCCGGCGGAAGCAGTATTCCTTCGGAGAAGTTTATTAAATTATAAGAAAAGAGGAAAAGGATGGGACTTTTCGGCGATCAGCTTGCCAATGTCGTAGAGTGGAACCAGACAGACGAGAGGACGCTGTTCTGGAAATGGAAAAATGATGAGATCAAAAAAGGCAGCAAACTCATCATCCGGCCCGGGCAGGATGCGATTTTTATGTATAATGGCCGCGTCGAAGGCGTTTTCCAGGATGAGGGAAGATATGATATTGAGTCGCAGATCATCCCGTTTCTCTCTACGCTGAAGGGCTTTAAATTTGGCTTTAACAGCGCTCTCCGCGCAGAAGTGCTTTTTGTGAACACGAAGGAGATCACCGACCGCTGGGGAACGAAGAACGCGGTCAATATCCCGGCGCAGGGACTGCCGGGTGGCATCCCTATCCGCGCATTCGGGACCTTCAGCTGCAAGGTGGCTGATTATCAGGTTCTGATCGACAAAATCGCCGGCACTCAGGACGTCTTCACCATTGACGAGGTGAAGGAGAGGATCATGTCCAAGCTCGATCAGCTCCTTATGAAGCATATCGCGGGCGAAGGAAAGGACATGTTTAATCTGCAGGCCTCCGCATCGGATATTTCCAACGGCATCCGGGAGGATCTTGATTACCAGACGATCCGGTATGGAATTTCCATCACGGATTTTTCCGTCTCGAGCTTCTCGTATCCGGAGGAGATCCAGAAGATGCAGGAAAAGGCGGCCGCTCAGGGCATGGTTTCTGATGTGAACAAATATCAGCAGATCGCGTTTGGAGACGCACTTTCAAAAGGCGGCAGCAGCTCCGCCGGATCTGCTGCAGGTGCCATGGCCGGTATCGGCGCAGGAATGGCGATGGCACAGAAGTTTGCGAACAATACGGCCCAGGGGGCGAACACCGCATCAGGCGGGACGTCCGGTGAAGCTCAGGGCAGGACGCCGAAGTTCTGCTCAAACTGCGGATCACCGCTCACGCCGGGCGCAAAGTTCT
This sequence comes from Eubacteriales bacterium, assembly GCA_036453165.1. Classification (GTDB taxonomy): domain Bacteria; phylum Bacillota; class Clostridia; order Lachnospirales; family Lachnospiraceae; genus Bilifractor. Next base: position 97,438 of record JAZHVR010000007.1, read on the forward strand.
GCTCGAACTGCGGAGCAAAAGTGCAGTAACGATTTTTTATACGGCATGGGTCAGAAATAGAGGTAAAGAAAAGTGAGATGTCCATACTGTAATTCAGATAACACCAGAGTTGTCGATTCGAGACCGGTCGAGGAGGATAATTCCATCCGCAGACGCAGGATCTGTGACCATTGCAAGAGGCGTTTTACCACATATGAGCGTGTTGAGACGATCACGATCATGGTAGTTAAAAAGGATAAGCGCCGGGAACCATACAGCAGGGAGAAGATCTACAACGGCGTCGTCACGGCGTGCCGCAAGAGAAATATCTCCGTGAAGGAAATGAATGATCTTGTGGATTCCGTGGAGAATGAGATCTATAATCGCGAGGATAAAGAAATAACGAGCGAGGAAATCGGCAATATGGTTATGGACAAGCTGAAAGACCTCGATCAGGTGGCCTATGTCCGTTTTGCGTCTGTTTACAGGGAATTCAAGGATGTCAATACATTCATGGATGAGCTGCAGAAGCTTCTTCAGAAATAAAGAAATAGAAAAAGCAATAAAATAAATAAATCAATAGAAATGAAGCAATATTGAAACAGGAATAAGCCGTAATAACCTGCACCTTCCGGGCGCAGCTGAATCTAATATAAGGCAGGAGGTGCGCACGATGCGTACATTTAGCAAATCTTCGAAACTTGACAATGTTCTCTATGACGTGAGAGGACCGGTCGTTCAGGAGGCCGCCAGAATGGAAGAAGAGGGCCAGAAGGTTCTCAAGCTCAACATCGGCAACCCTGCAACTTTCGGATTTACTGCACCCGATGAAGTTGTCTACGATATCAAGAGCAATATCGCGGACTGCGAGGGCTATTCCGATTCACGCGGACTTTTCTCCGCACGGAAGGCCATCATGCAGTATTATCAGCTGAAAAATGTGCCGAATCTCGATATTAAGCGCATCTATACCGGAAACGGCGTCTCAGAGCTGATCAACCTGTCCATGCAGGCGCTTCTCGACGACGGCGATGAGATCCTGATCCCGGCACCGGACTATCCTCTCTGGACTGCCTGCGCCACGCTCGCAGGCGGCAAAGTTGTTCACTATCTCTGCGATGAGCAGGCCGACTGGTATCCGGATATCGATGATATCGAGAAAAAAATCACTGACAAGACGAAAGCTATTGTCATCATCAATCCGAACAACCCGACCGGCGCCATTTACAACGATGATGTGCTGAAAGATATTGTCCGCATCGCGAGAGAGCATCAGCTGATGATCTTCAGCGATGAAATTTACGACAGACTCTGTATGGATGGCAATAAGCACACATCGATCGCGTCGCTCGCTCCGGACCTGTTCTGTGTGACATTTTCCGGTCTTTCAAAGTCCCATATGGTTGCAGGATTCCGTATCGGCTGGATGGTGATCAGCGGAAACGTCGCCCTCGGAAAGGATTATCTCGAGGGGATCAACATGCTCTCCAACATGCGCCTGTGCTCCAATGTTCCGGCGCAGTCCGTCGTTCAGACGGCTCTCGGCGGCTATCAGAGTGTCAACGAATATCTCGTTCCCGGCGGACGGATTTATGAACAGCGCGAGTGCATCTGCGAAGAGCTGTCAAAAATCCCAGGCGTCAGCTTCGTAAAGCCGAAAGCGGCATTCTATATTTTCCCGAAGCTCGATATCGAGAAATTCCATATTAAGGATGACATGCAGTTTGCGTATGATTTCCTTCATGACAAGCATGTGCTGATCGTTCAGGGAACGGGCTTCAACTGGCCGTCACCTGATCACTTCCGTATCGTGTACCTGCCTCACAGAAGAACACTGCGCTCAGCCTGTCAGCGTCTGGGAGATTTCCTCAGCACGTACAGCCAGGAGTAACAAGGCTGGAATAAGGGAGACCGCGTAAAGTCGCTGTTGAAAAATTAAACCTCACTCTATATAATATGAGTGTTTAAAACCGCAGAATTATGATATTACCGATAACAGAAGGAGGACCACCAGATGGCAGATATAGCGGCTGGTGATTTCAAGAATGGAATCACACTTGAAATTGAAGGAAAAGTATGCCAGGTTATGGAGTTTCAGCATGTAAAACCCGGCAAAGGAGCTGCCTTCGTAAGAACAAAACTTAAAGACGTAATCAATGGCGGCGTTGTTGAAAAGACCTTCCGTCCGACCGAGAAGTTCCCGTCAGCAAGAATTGACCGTCATGAGATGCAGTATCTGTATAATGACGGAGATCTGTATTATTTCATGGATCCTGAGACATTCGAGCAGATCGCAGTTAACAAAGAGACAGTAGGAGATTCCCTTAAGTTCGTAAAAGAGAACGAGGTTGTTAAACTGAATTCTTACAACGGCAATGTATTCGCAGTAGAAGCTCCGCTGTTTGTAGAACTCGAGGTCACCGAGACTGAGCCTGGATTCGCAGGCAACACAGCTCAGGGCGCTTCCAAACCGGCGACTGTTGAGACCGGCGCAGAGGTATCCGTACCGCTGTTCGTCAACCAGGGCGACAAGATCCAGATCGATACAAGAACAGGTGAGTACCTGAAGAGAGTCTGATCTGTAAGAGATTCAGCTGGTTCAAAAGCATATCTGATTCAGAAATCATTCTGAATATTCCGCGCGGACGGACATCCGCCCGCGCGATCTTTTCTTTATCTCATCATTTCTTTTATTATCTGTTTTTTCCTTTTCTTCTACTCTGTTTTCATCTCTGAAATTTTTAATTGTCACAGTGTTTTTTCATTGAATACCAGGATTTTTTTCTGATTTTTCATCTGACAGGGGATTTTCTGCCTCATTGCGCATTTTTTGGGCGTTTGTCGCCAGTTTTTCCATTCGTTACTTGCATATCTTTCTAATATTTCACAAATCTATCTGTTACCCATCATCTAATTCACATCATCTATTTCACATCTATTTTTCACATTCATCAAAGGAGGCAAATATGGAATACCAGGATTTTCGAAGAGAACTGGTCAGTGAAGTCAGCCGTCAGTCGGACAATGATTTGGAGGTTTCATTTCAGGAGGTGCGGAGAAATAATGACGTGGTCTCCGAATCCATCATGCTCGGGAGCGGGTATGGCACGCTGATTCCAACCGTAGACATGAAAACTCTGTACGATAACTACCAGAAGGGTATGCCGGTCAGTAATCTGGCAAGGATCCTGATCGGACAGTATGATGACGCACAGAGGAAAGGCAGCGTCCCGAGCGATTTTTTTATGACCTATGAATCAATATCCAATTGCGTTTTCTGCAAGCTGATCAGCCGGGAGCGCAACAGCAGGCTGCTGGAAGAGGTTCCGAACGAGAAATGGATGGATCTTTCTGTGGTCTGTTATTATAAGCTGGATCCGTCGTGGATCCCCGGCGGTACGATTCTGATCAGGAACGAACATCTCGAACGCTGGAATCTGTCTGAGACGCAGCTGTTTCAGGACGCATGGAAGAACACTGCGGCACTTATGAAGCCTGTCTTTATTAAAATGGGAGGCTTTCTCGAAGAGATGGGAGAAAGCAGGGAATCTGCATCTTCCTGCCCGCTCTATGTGCTGACAAATGAGAGCAAATGCCTGGGCGCGATCTCCATTACACTTCGGCGCGTACAATGCGGGATCGCCGATGCATTAGGGTGCGATTATTATCTCATCCCGTCAAGCATCCACGAATTTCTGGTCCTCCCTGACGACGGGTCCTATCAGACGGAAAATCTCAATCGTATGGTTCGGACCGTAAATGAGACAGAGCTCGATCCGGAAGATATCCTGGCGGAGCACGTTTATCATTATTCGCGTCGGACAAGTGCGCTTGAGATCTGCTGAGAATACCGCAGACGCAATATGTACTTGAAATCCGCTGAGATTGTCACAGACGGAAACGGTGAAAACGCGGAGAAAAAACGCGGAAAACAGGGAAACGCATGGGCTTTCATCAGCTTTACAATTGTGAAACCCTGTGTTAAAATGTGCGCGTTGGTTCTGAGTGCCAGCGGTTCTGGCAGGAATCGCTGGTTTTACATAAAAGTTAATGGGTTTATTTCATGCGCCTGTAGCTCAGGGGATAGAGCAACGGTTTCCGGTACCGTGTGGCGGGGGTTCGAATCCCTCTAGGCGCGCGCCTGTATCCGGGAGATGGTGTGGCCGTCTGCCGGATATTTTTGCGAATACACATTCAATGTGATACAATACGGACGTAAGTTTGCATATACCTCGCTGCAAGGGAGAAAATAATATGTCAGAGAATAACAGAAATTACCATAACGGCCGCGATGACCGCGACCGGATCAATGATGAAGGCACCAGCAGACACAGCAGTCAGCAGAATAATCACAACAGACGCAGAAGAAAACGCAAATATAATCCGTTTCTTGAATGGCTGTCGGATTACCTTCCGTATCTGATCATCGCCGCGATTATCATCGTCGTGATCGTTGTTGTCGCGCTGATCGTCCGCTCGGTCAAGAACAACAATTCAGGAGAGACCGTTCAGACGACCTCACAGCAGACGGTGGAAGCTGCGGCAGATTCTACGGAGAGCGTCAACCAGGATACACAGAGTACTTCCTCTACCTCATCGGGCAGTGACAGCACGGCTGTGACGGCGGCGGATTCAACACTCGATATTGACAGCAGCACGATCCAGCTGGATCAGGCGGACGATACGATCTCAAGTGTTGTGCAGTCGTATTTCGACTCACTGCTGTCCTCACAGGCAAATCCTGCCATCGAGTCTTATTCCGGACTTACGACCTATGTATATCCGGTCGGAAATGACACGATCGCGTTTGTTGAGTACACCTACAAGTACCGCGATTTTGAGGAGAACATCCCTGCTCTGACCGAGCTTTATATTTCAGACGGACAGGTAGTTAATGACCTTACGTCTGAACAGGATGCGGCAATGACTGAGGCAGCGAGCTCGTCTGAGGCGGCATCTCTGGTGAGCCAGGTTCAGAGTGCGTATGATTCAGTCATCGCGTCGGATTCTGCGCTGGAGAGCTACATCAGCAGTCTGACCGGAGAGGATACGGGAAGCACAGATACGTCTGACAGCTCTGTAACATCCTCGTCTGTAACGTCCTCGTCTGCCGCTGAAGGCTGATGCATCTGTAATCGTTAAAGAGGAGCTTTTAGCATATGCGCATTAACAGATATCTCAGCGAATGCGGAATATGTTCACGAAGGGAAGCTGACCGGCTTGTAAAAGCCGGTCATGTTTCTATTAACGGAAAAATCGCCGGGATCGGCGTTTCTGTTGAAGAGGGTGACACCGTAACCGTCGACGGGCGCAGGGTCACACCGCCGGAGACAAAAACGTATCTCAGTTTCTACAAGCCGAAGGGAATGATCTGTACCTTTGACGACAACGAGCCGCAGAGCCTCGGGGTTTTTCTGAAAAAATATCCGAAGCGCGTAACGTACGCCGGGAGGCTTGACCGGAATTCGGAGGGGCTGATGATCCTCACCGATGACGGAGAGATGATCGATCGGATGATGCGCGCGAGAAACGGACACGAGAAGGAATACGAGGTGACGGTCGACAGGCCGCTGACGGATTCTTTTCTCAAAAGCATGGCTGAGGGCGTGTGGCTTGAGGAGCTTCACGTGAGGACACGACGCTGCAGGGTCACGGCTACCGGCGAGAGGAGCTTCAACATTGTGCTCACGCAGGGACTGAACCGGCAGATCCGGAGGATGTGCGACGCTCTGGGCTACAGGGTGCGCTCGCTGAAAAGGATTCGCGTCGTCAATATTTTACTCGGGGATATGAAGCCCTGTGAGCTTCGGCCGCTGACGGCCTCCGAGCTTGCGGAGCTGCGGAAGACGCTGGAAATGTGACCATGGGAGAACATACTATGCAGGAAACGCAGAATATTCAGGCCAAAAAGCAGAGAATGAGCGAGCTGGTGGAGCAGCTCAATAAGGCGTCCCGCGCTTACTACTCGGAGGACCGCGAGATCATGAGCGATATGGAATATGACAGGCTCTATGACGAGCTCGGGGCTCTGGAGAAGGAGACGGGTGTGACGCTCGCCAATTCTCCGACGGTCCACGTCGGATATGAGGCTGTCGATTCGCTGCCCAAGGAGCGCCACGAGCGCCCGATGCTTTCCCTCGACAAGACAAAGGATGTCGAGCAGATGCGCGCGTTCATCGGCAGCAACCGGACGCTTCTTTCGTGGAAGATGGACGGGCTCACAATCGTCCTGACGTATCAGGGCGGCGAGCTTGTCAAGGCTGTCACGCGTGGCAACGGCATCATCGGCGAGGTGGTGACAAATAATGCGAAGACTTTTGTCAACCTGCCCCTCCGCATTCCCTTTAAGGGAGAACTGGTGATCCGAGGCGAGGCGATCATCACATACTCCGATTTTAACCGCATCAACGAAGAACTCGGCGATGCGGACGCGCAGTATAAAAATCCACGCAATCTCTGCAGTGGCTCGGTCCGCCAGCTGAATAACAAGATTACGGCGGAGCGGAAGGTCCACCTGTATGTGTTCTCGCTGGTGAGGGCGGAAGGAACGGAAGCCGCGCCGGGAGAAAATGAAAAAGAAGAAAATCTCCGCACGCCAGATTTTCACAACTCGCATGAGCAGCAGTTTCTCTGGCTGCAGAAACAGGGCTTTCAGACGGTGGAGTACCGCGTTGTCACGGGAGATACCCTCGATCAGGCCATGGAGTATTTCTCCACGCAGGTAAAAAAGAATGATTTTCCTTCGGACGGCCTCGTCGCGCTCTATGACGATATCGCTTATGGAGAATCGCTCGGGACGACGGCGAAGTTCCCGCGCAACTCATACGCGTTCAAATGGGCGGATGAAACAGCAACGACGCACCTGAGGGAGATCGAGTGGAGCCCGTCGAGGACTGGACTGCTGAATCCGGTCGCGATTTTTGACCCGGTGGAGCTCGAGGGGACGACGGTCTCGAGGGCGAGCGTTCACAACGTCAGTATCGTGAAGCAGCTTCAGCTCGGGATCGGGGACGAGATCGAGGTTTACAAGGCCAATATGATCATTCCCCAGATTGCGGAAAACAACACCCGCAGCGGGAAGCTGACGATACCGGACCGCTGTCCGGCATGTGGCGGTCCGACAGAGATCCACAGCGAGAACGACGTCGAGACGCTGATCTGTCTCAATCCCGACTGTCCGGCAAAAGCGATCAATTCATATGCGCTTTTTGTGAGCCGCGACGCGATGAATATGGACGGGATCTCGGAGGCGACGCTGGAGACCTTTATGGCTCACGGCCTCATTCATTCCTATGCCGATCTTTTCCGGCTGGATGAGAAAAAGACAACGATCACCGCACTCGAGGGCTTCGGTGAAAAATCGTATGAGAAGCTATGGAACGGCATACAGCGCGCGCGGACGACGACAGTTTCGCGTTTTCTGTATGCCATCGGCATTCCGAATATCGGCGTCGCCACGGCAAAGCTGATAGCGCGCGATTTTTCCGAAGATCTGGACGCGATACGGCACGCCTCGGCGGAGCGCATGGCGGAGGTCGAGGGAATCGGAAGCGTTATTGCGGAAGCATTCGTCAGGTGGTGGAAGGACCCGAAGAATAATCAGAAGGTCGATGAAATTCTGCCGTACCTGACGTTTAAGAAGGAGTATGATCATCCGGGAGAGCAGAAGTTCGCCGGAAAGACATTTGTGATCACGGGAAGCCTCAACCACTTCGCGAACAGGAGTGAGCTGAAGGATCTGATCGAGAAACAGGGTGGTAAAGTCTCCGGTTCCGTCAGCAAGAAGACAGATTATCTCATCAATAATGATGCAGCATCTTCTTCGACGAAGAACCGGAAAGCGCGTGAGCTCGGCGTTCCGGTCATTACCGAAGAGCAGTTTCTGGAATTGTGATTTTGTTTTATGAAAGGGAGTTGAAATAAATGCCAATCAAGGTGCAGAACGATCTTCCGGTCAAGGAAGTGCTTGAAAACGAGAACATTTTTGTGATGGATGAAAACCGTGCAATGCACCAGGATATCCGTACACTTCAGATTCTGATCCTGAATCTGATGCCACTGAAAGAAGATACGGAACTTCAGCTCCTGCGATGTCTTTCGAATTCGCCGATGCAGCTGGAGATCACTTTCATGATCCCCGCGACGCACCATGTAAAGCACGAGGCAGCGATCAGCCATATCAATAAATTCTATGTGACGTTTGAGGACGTCCGCGACAAATACTACGACGGAATGATCATCACCGGAGCACCGGTCGAAAAAATGCCGTTTGAGGAAGTTGACTATTGGGATGAGCTGACGGAGATCATGGACTGGTCAGAGAAGCACGTGACCTCGACGATGTATCAGTGCTGGGGCGCGCAGGCCGCCGTCTACCATTTCTATGGAATTCAGAAAAAAATGCTTCCGCAGAAAATGTTCGGCCTCTACAGGCATCGCGTTCACAACCGCAAGATCCCTCTTGTGCGCGGTTTTGATGATGAATTCTGGTGCCCGCATTCCCGCTACACCGAGATACCGATGGAAGAACTCAGAAAATGTAAGGCGATGACGATCCTGACAGATTCCGAAGAGGCGGGATTTTTCCTCGGAATGGCCGATGAGGGAAGAAAAATCTTTGTTCAGGGCCATCCGGAATACGATCGCCTGACACTGGCGAAGGAATACCGCAGGGACCTGAAGAAGGGAATTGATCAGCTTCCAAAGAACTATTTCCCGAATGACAATCCCGATGAAAAACCGATCCTCACATGGCGGGCAACATCTGCCGCTCTGTACGCGAACTGGATCAACTACTACATCTATCAGATTACACCGTATGATATGTATGGCACGCCTGCTTTCAAGTAAGGAGGTGCAGTCATGGAAAAGTTGAAGTGCAGTGTAAGTAAAAAATGCGGCGGATGCGCATATCTGAACCTCAGCTATGAAGAGCAGCTGAAAAAGAAGGAAGACTATGTCCGGCACATGCTGGGCGGCGGCGTGAAAGTTCATCCGGTTATCGGGATGGAAGATCCCTGGCATTATCGCAATAAAGTCAGCGCGGCTTTTCAGAGGAGACGCGATGGAAAAATCGTTTCAGGCATTTATGAGGAGGGAACACATCACGTGATCCCCGTTACCTCATGCCTGATCGAGGACCAGAAGGCAGATGAGATCATCAATACGATCCGCAATCTGATCCCGTCTTTCCGCATCCGCGTTTATGATGAAGACAGGGGATCCGGGCTTCTCCGCCATGTGCTTGTCCGCGTGGGTAAGACGAGCGGGCAGATCCTGGTGATCCTCGTCTGTGCTTCTCCTGTATTTCCTTCAAAGAACAATTTTGTCCGTGTTCTCCGCGAGAAACATCCTGAGATCACGTCTGTTGTCCTGAACATTAACGACCGGAAGACAAGCATGGTGCTCGGGAACCGGAACATCACGCTGTACGGGAAGGGATTCATCGAAGATACGCTTTGTGGAAAAGTGTTCCGCATTTCGCCGTCTTCGTTTTATCAGGTAAATCCGGTACAGACTGAGAAACTGTACGGAAAAGCCGTCGAGCTGGCGAAGCTGTCCGGAGAAGAGACTGTGTTCGACGCATATTCTGGGATCGGGACGATCGGAATTATAGCCTCTGACAGGGCAAAAAGCGTCACTTCTGTTGAACTCAATCCGTCAGCAGTGCGCGACGCGGCGTCAAATGCCAGAAGAAACGGTATTGAAAAGATTACCTTTTACAAGGCGGACGCAGGCGATTTCCTGGAGCGGATGGCTGCAGAGGGCAGTCGCTGCGATGTGCTTTTCATGGATCCTCCGAGGACAGGCAGCACAGAAAAATTCATGCGCGCAGCCGTTTCCGTACATCCATCGAGGATCGTATATATTTCATGCGAGCCGGAGACGCTGGGAAGAGATCTGAAATTCTTCCGAAAGCTTGGCTATCGCGCCCGAGAGGCCTGGCCGGTCGACATGTTCCCATGGACGAAGTCGGTTGAAACAGTGACCGTTCTCCGCGTTGCTGATCAGAGGAATTAATAGATGGATTCTTAGGTGTCTCTGCCTGGTATATATCGTCCGCAGCACACTTTCGTGTGCTTCGCTGTTAATCCGTACGTCTGGTAGCACTCGTAGAAACGTGTAAGCACCGGAGTGCACAGAAGGCGTGTGGACTGATATATACCAGGCAGAGGTTCACCCATGCGGGACGGTTACCCCCTGCGATAATTCAAATTCAATTTTCAAGTTGACAAATTCTTTGTGATGTAGTATATTAATCATCGTCAGTTTTGAAGCGGCTGACATAAGTTCATATGCGCGAGTGGCTCAGGGGTGGAGTACGACCTTGCCAAGGTCGGGGTCGCGGGTTCGAATCCCGTCTCGCGCTTCTAACTAAAAGACCGGAAATCCTTTGAAATAAAGGGTTTCCGGTCTCTTTTTATCGCTTATTTTGAAAACGTGCGACAAATATGCGACAAAATTTGTCGGCTCCTGTCGGCTCCTGTCATAGTATGCGGACTTTTTCCAGTCGCTCGCGGTCCTGCCTCTTCATTCCTTCGGTGACGTGCATGTAGACCTCGCGGGTGATCTTACTGTCGGAGTGTCCCAGTCTCCGACTGATCGTCTCCAGGGGCACGCCAGCCTCTGCCAGCATGGCCGTGTGCGTGTGCCTCAGACTGTGCGGCGACAATCTCCTTCCGAGGATCGCCTCCGTGTTCTCCCGAAAATACTTCCCGTATACGTCATAGGTGATATACCCGCCGCCAAACGCGGGCAGGAAGAGATCCGACCGATAGCCAAACTTCAGCTCCTCCCGCTTCACAAAATGCCGGATCCGGCGGATGCAGTCAGATAGCTCTGGCTGGACATCAACGTCACGAGTCGAGGTGGCAGTCTTTGTCGTGCTGATCTGTCTCAGCGTCGGGCTGTATGTCTTCGTGACGTGGATCACGTCGTCAACGTCGGAATCTTCGAGGGCGATGGCTTCGCCGATCCGAAGTCCGGAGAGGATCAGGAACTCCGTGAGCAGCCGCCAGCGCTCCACCGTCATGCCGTCCAGGAGCTTCGTGATCTCTTCATGCTCAAGGTACTTCTGCGCGTCTTTGATGCGGACGGAGTCGGTCTTCTTTGGGATCAGCTTGTCAATGTATCGTATATCCTCAACGAGATCCATACGATACGCCCAGCGCATCCAGGCCTTGAAGCGTTTCAAGCGCTCGTTGTATGTCACCGGCTCAGCGTCCAGGCGATCCGCGACATAAGGCGCGGTGAGCCGGTCCGCCAGTGTGTCCTCGCCGAGCAAGCGGATGAGCGTGTTGAGGTGCTTGCGGTCGTTGTCGGCAGTCTGCGGCTTGAAATGCCTCGCCTGATGCTCCACGTATCGCTCCTGCAGGGCCTTTAGCGTGATGGTGTCCACTTGTCCGGATGCCTCGAAAACGTCCCGGATTTTGGCGCTCAGAGCGTCCTGTGCGGTCCTGTCGTCAACCTTTTTGTGTCCGGTCGGTGTCAGTGTGACGGTGATCCTTTTCCGCTGATCTGTCAGCGGATCCGTGTACCATTCGCCATACTGTACGCGGCCTGATGGCAGTTTTCTTCTAAACATGGTTCTCCTTTCCGGAGATCCATGCTATAATAAATAGACATGGATTCCCTATTGCTTGCGGGTGTCTGTGTATCCCTCGACCGTCGTCCTGATTGCAGCAGGACGGCGGTCTTTTTCTATTTACTTGAGCCCGGCCTGTGCCATTGCGACGACCTTGCCGTCTTGGAAGCTGATCGATGCGGACGATCCGGGAGTCTCGCCGGCCCACGTGTACACCTCCGCGGTGGACGAAACGCTGCCGACCGACGCGGATCCGGAAGCGGCGGACGTTCCGTCGAAGCCGAAGATCTTGTTGACGTCATCCAGAGACATGCCTTCCTTCACCTGATTGTAGGCATCGAGAGTCGCATAAGCTGCAGTCGTCGATTCCTCTGTCGTGCTGGATGATGACTCGGCAGCGGATGAGCTGCTGGTCGATGCGCTCGGGCTTCCGCACGCCGTAAATGATGTCGCCATAGCTGTTGCGATGATAAGTGCTGCGAGTTTCTTCTTCATAGTGATATCCTCCTCATACTTGTATATATGACAAAGCGTGATTGCTTATGTCTTCATAATTTTCCCCGGAGTTCCACGACCACGCCGCGGATCCGAACCGGGAGCTTCTCGACCTGATCGGCTGAGAAGATCATCGGCTCATAAGATGGATTCAGGGACAGCAGGGCAATGCTCCGCTCGTATTTCTTCAAGCGCTTGCATGTTGCGTAGTCACCGTCCACATTAACGATGACGATCTGACCGCTCTCGGCATCGCTCTGACGGTGTACGATCACAGTGTCGCCGTCGCAGATCCGCGGCTCCATGCTGTGTCCTTTGATCCGGACACCGAAGTATTCCTTCTCAGGCTCGCGGAAAGCGTCGGCGTTGAGATCTTCCTGGTCAACGACGTCCTCGATCGCGTCGATCGGGATGCCCGCTGCCACGTGATCATATACCGGAACGGTGAAGTGCCGGCGCTCATGGACGTCCGGATCACTTTCCTTCCATCCCATCAGATAGCCGGGCGTCGTTTCCAATGCCCGGGCGAGCGTCGCGATCTGCGACTGCTTCATGTTCCTTTTATTTTGTTCTATCTTATTTATGGATGCCCGGGACTTATAGCCAAGTTTCCCGGCCAGCTCCTCCTGAGTCATCCCCAGCTCTTCCCGTTTTTCTTTTACGCGTTCACCGAATGTCATACCCTTTAAGCCCTCCCGTGTGCCTTTTATTATAGAACTTTGTAGCCGGGTATTCAACAAAATTTTAGTTTTTTATAAAATTCTGCTGACATTGTGGCGTCTCAAGCGTAGTATAGTCACTGTAGCCAATACGGCTACACAAGACGGGCACAAAATTGAAAGGAGGACATGGCATGACCAACACGAAGCTGCTTCGTGAAGCCATTGAGAAGTCCGGATATAAGAAAGCCTACATCGCACAGTGCATCGGGCTCTCCTATCAGGGCTATCTTAACAAGGAGCGCGGAGAAAGCGAATTCCGACAGTCCGAGATCGAGGGGATCTGCAAGCTGCTCGATCTTTCGGCTGAAGAAAAAGAGGCAATTTTTTTTGCTACAGAAGTAGCCTAAATGGCTACAAGGAGGGACACATGGAAGACAAGCAAGCAATCTGTGACGCCCTTGCGGCAACGCTCAGGCTGACCAGAAACCACAGTGATCTGGATCGCCTCGAGTATGAGAACGACAAAAAGCACGACATGGAGTTCGTAACGATCCGCTGGAACGGCGGAACCGCGCGGAAGGTCAACGTCTCACTGGATTCCGGGACGGCTATGATCCGGGACATCATGGAAGCGATCGACTGAGGAGGGAAACATGGACAATAGATACTCATTGAAATGCGACGGTCACAATTACGTGACGCTGTCCTGGGACGGCCGGTTCATTTTCTGTCTGGATAACGATCTCCTCCGGATGGAAGAAATCATTTCCGCTGTCGAGAAGCGGACAAAGACGAAGTTCCAGGATATCCAAAGAGAAAACTCAGACGATCAGGCGTGGGATGGACTTCGATTCAATTCCGGATTTAAGAAGGCAGCGGAATGGCTGCAGCCGCAGGAGGTGTGACGATGGACAAGGAATACAAAAGGAAGAGATTCCTCGCGGAAAAGTACGGCATCAGCGTCCGGACCGTCGACCGCAAAATGGACTGGATCCGCAGTCACGCCGAACGATATCCCCGCGGCGCGATCGTATACGCCGGCAAGATACCGTTCGTTCGGGAGGATGTATTTAAGGACGCGATGTTCAACGGAGCCAAAGTTGACGCCGGCATCGCGCCAGCATTCAGGGAGGCGAGATAATGCGAAACAAAATTCTGATCGGAATCACCGAGGCTGCTGTGTGCCTCTTCCTGATCTTCGCCGCCGCGATCGGTGACGATGGAACGACGGGAACAGGCTTCTGGATCTGCCTGATCGGCATGGCTCTCAGCATGCTCTGGATCTGGCTCTTCAACAAGGCTAACCCGAACTGGAGCAGGGACATATGAGAAGACGCTACACACTGAAGGAAAACCTCATAAGCGTGGCCATAGGCATCGCGATCGGCGTCCCTCTCTCCCTGGTCTCTCTACACTGCCAGAACAAGAAAGTGCAGGAGGAGCTGGAAGCACGAAGGCAGATCATCGAGGAGCAGAGGGCCGCGGAAACCGACTGGGAAGAGATCCCGATGGAAAAAGCCAGCACAGAGCCGACCTCTCAGGACACGACCACGACGGCGGCATCCGCGCCGAGCCCGGCTCCCTTCGAGGACGCGATCGAGACCGGCGAGTATGACGAGCTGGCCATCCTGGTGCAGGCAGAGGCAGGCAATCAGGACCAGATCGGCAAGCAGCTGGTGGTCGATGTCGTGCTGAACCGGGTCAAGTCCGAGGACTTTCCGGACACGATCCACGAGGTCATAGTCCAGAAGCATCAATTCTCAACCGTATGGGACGGCGCATGGCAGAGAGCCGAGAAGAACGTGACCGCATCGGACTACGAGGCCGTGGAGGCAGAGCTCTCCGGGGATCGGCTGGACACGAGGATCCTCTACTTCACTGCCGGAGGCTATGGCCGCTACGGAACGCACGCCTACCAGCACGGGGACCACTACTTCTGTTATCAGTAACCAATCAAAGGAGGAAGTAAACCATGACAATTACTTTGACAAGCTGCTACAAGGACCGTGACCCGGTCAGCATCGACCTCGAAAACCCGCCGAAGGATCTCGAGATGATCGTGCAGACATACTTCGGAGATTATACCTCCGGCACGAATGAGGACTACGTGGACGATGACAAGCTCGCCTACATTGACCTGCTGAGAGACAAGATCCACCCGGAGCAGCATGACGGATACGAAGCCGTGAAGCAAAGCATCCTCTACAGCTGCGAGTGGCAGCTGACTGAAGAAGGAGAGCTTCCATCTGTCGATGATTTCTGGGACCTCGGATGGATCGGTGAGATGTATGAGCAGGGAGACAAAAAGCTCTACGACAAGCAGTACGGCTGGAAAGGCACGGACCACCACAGCTATGACAGGATCCATCACACCCTGGTCCGCATGATCAAAGCCGTCATGAGCTACGACGACAAGGAAAGAGACTATCGGGGAGGAAAGCAGTACCTCGACTTTTCCAAGCGCGCGAACGAGCTCATCACGAAGTCCGGAATGACATACAGAGAGCTCGCTAAAAAGATAGGCAGCACTGAGGTCACGGTTACAAGATTCATGACTGGAGCCAGGATCCCGAACGCCTGGACCTGCCATCTTATCGCCGACGCTCTCGGGACCACGACCGACTACCTGATCTGCGGACGCAAAGAGGACGGTGGTGCGTCATGAAAGCCTGGCAAGTAATGTCCGACCCCGACAGGGGATCGACTGTCGTGTTCGCTGAGACAAGAGGACAAGCCAAGCAGCTCGCCATGAGCACGGACGCCTGCGAAGATGCCTCATATATTGAGATCGAATGTAGAAGGCTGCCTGCTGCGGACCATCTCTACAAAGGACAGAAGGAGCTGTGCTGGGACGACGATGAGGCACGACTCTTCCTCGTGAAGGAGTGCAGCTGGGCGTGTGTCGACCCCGATCCTGATGTATGCGACGAGAAGCACTGCTCCGCATGGGAGTGGTGCATGAATGGAAAGGAGGCGACGTACTGATGAGGGGCTTTTACGATACCGATCCGGACGAGTGCTGCGGGACCTGCCGCTTCCACCGGAACGATGGGCACGACTGGATCTGCACCAACGAGGTGAGCTGCTGCTATGGCTGCTATACCGAATACACGGACAGCTGCGAGGAGTACGACAAGCGCCAGCCCAGGAATGGCCCGGCGAATTTTGAATAAAGGAAGGAAGTAAGCCATGAATATGACAGATGAACGAGCAGAAGAAATCGGATGCTGGAACTGTGCATTAGAAGGGAGAAAGAAATGACTAAGGCCCCCAGACTGAGAGACCTCATACTGAAAGACCCCGAGCGGATATACATCAAGATCTGCCCGGATCTCACTGAAGGTGAGATTCACAAGGTTATGACGATCGGAGGGTCAGATGTACAGATCCCGGTCGTGCACTGCTGCGTCCTCTCAGAGTGTGCAGCTTATGATCTGGAGACCGACACCTGCAAGAAGTACGGACAAAAGGTCACCTACACGAAGGGAGGCGAGGCCATTGATTGACATAGAAAAAGCCCTCACGTAACGGACGAGCGCCGACGTAAGGGCTGAAGTAAGTAAACCGTAGTAAGTATAGCACAAGGAGGACAACATGAAAATAACTCTTGAATTTGAAAATGCAGAGAAGTTCTTCAAAGAATTGCCAAAGTTCGCGGCCCTCATTAACTTCTCCGGAGAGTTCGCATCATTTAGCCACGTTAAGAAATCGGACCTGATCGCCATGCTGCAGGATCCGGATCTCCCTAAGATCGTCGAGAGGGACGGCCAGAAGTACGTCCGGTACACGGATGAACAGGGCGAAAAGCTCATGAAGGCATCCGAAGAGGCGAAGGCCATAGAGACCAAAGCCGGCGTCGCCGATAAGAAGGAGGAAGTCTCCGAGGCCATGAACCCGCCGGAGGCACCTGCTGAGAAGCCTGCAGAGGCCACAGAGAAGCCCGAAGAAGCAAAGGCGGACGGGTCTCCGGACAAAGAAGAAAAGCCGGCAGAGGAGCCTGCTGAGAAGAAGGACGAGGTCTCTGAGGTCGATGCCAGGGCACGCCTCAACCAGCTTGTGAAGGCCACGCGCTACAACGCCAGCGTCAAGCTGATCTTCAAGCACTTCGGCGCCAAGGTCTTCGGAGACCTGAAGCCGGAGCACTACGCCGAGGCCGTCAAGATGGCAGACCAGATCGAGAAGCTCTCCGAGGAAGAGCTCCTGCAGAAGTTCCAGGAGGCCGGAATCAAGGCCAAGAAGAAGGTGGGCGCATGAGGGAAGAAGATCTCGAGGAAGGCAGGACCTACTACTTACCCGTAGCTTATACCAAGTCACCGAAGAGCGTCACCGGCGGAGGCAATATGGTCCGCTGCGTGACCGAGGATGAGGGCACGGTCGTCTGGGTGCATCCGGATGCCCTGCTCACTGAGCCAAAGGAAGGAGGACAGAAAAATGCCTGATGTACATGCCTATCTCTCCGCAAGCTCTGCAGAGAGGTGGATCAACTGCCCGGGCTCTGCAAGGCTCGCGGCGCTCTTTCCTGAGAGCCACAGCGACGCCGCCGACGAGGGAACGCTCGCCCACCAGATGGCGCAGCACATGATCCAGCACGCGGCCGACGGAATGGATGACGGCCGCTTCGAGAAGCTCAGGGCCAAGGACCAGAAGGCCGTCGACCAGTTCTACAAGGAGCACAAGGAGATGCCCGGATCCGCCGAGACCATGGAGCGGATCCTCGAGCCTTACGTCGATTATGTCTGCGCCGAATATGAGCGCATGAAGAAGGAGGACGAGGCCGCCGTGATCTCTACCGAGCAGCGGGTCGACTTCTCCGAGTATGTTCCCGGAGGCTTCGGCACTTCGGACGTCGTGATCATCGGCGCCGGCAAGATCACCGTGATCGATCTCAAGTACGGCAAGGGCGTCCTGGTCAGAGCGCCGGGCAATCCGCAGATCCGGCTCTATGCCATCGGAGCGCTGGATCTCTTCGACGGGATCTACGACTTCGAGCATGTGAAGACCGTGATCTACCAGCCACGGCTCGACAACGTGACCGACGAAGAGATGACCGTCAAAGAGCTCCGAGACTGGGCAGAGAACACCGTGAAGCCGAAGGCCGTCGAGGCAGCGGGCGACCATGGAGCAATTTGCCCGGGTCCCTGGTGCGACGATCACTTCTGTCCTGCCGCTGCCAGATGTAAGAAGCGGGCCGAGTGGATCCTCAAGATGGGCCAGTTCGTCAAGGATCCCGACCTTCTCACCGATGACGAGATGGGCGAAGTGCTTGCCCGCCTGCCGGCCCTTCAGGCCTTCGCCAGGAAGGCCACGAACTACGCGATCGACGCGATCACGACCGGCCATCCGATCAAGGGCTACAAGGTCATCGAGGGCACAAGCCGCAGGCGCTACTCCGACGAGGACAAGGTCGCGGCCGCGGCCATTGCCGCAGGCTATGACGAGGCAATGCTCTACAGCCGGAAGCTGATCGGCATCACGGAAATGACCTCGCTCATGGGCAAGAAAAACTTCAGCCAGATCCTGGGCGGCCTGATCGTCAAGCCGCAGGGAGCTCCGAAGCTGGCACCGGAGTCCGATCCGCATCCGTCCTTCACACCGACGCCGACGGACTTCGAGGACTGAACCAACAACCGCGGCCAAAGCGCCGTGGATCAGATAGTTAAAATCATTTATTTATTTTCCAACAAGGAGGAAAAACACTATGACACACAAGGCAAAGATTTTAGGCACTGACGGCAACGAGATGCAGACCAGCAAGGTCCGCCTCTCCTTCCCTCATCTCTTTGAGAAGTACGAGAAGAGCGGCAAGTACCAGGCGACCCTGATCTTCGACAAAGACGACAAGACCCTCCTGGCAGTCATGAAGAAGGCCATCGAGGCATCCAAGCAGATCGGAAAGACTTCCAAGTGGGGAGGCAAGATCCCGGGCTCCATTGATAGTCCGATCCATGACGGAGACACGCAGGAGTATGACGGCTATGAGGATAGCTACTATGTGACGGCCAAGTCCAACAGCAAGCCCAAGGTCACAGACGCGGACGGCGATGAGATCTTCGACCAGGAGGACATCTACCCCGGATGCTATGTCCGTGCGGTCATTAAATTCCTGCCCTACGACAACAGCGGCAAGGGCGTCTGCTGCATCCTGGAGCGGATCCAGAAGCTGGAAGACGGCGAGCCTCTCGGAGGCAACGGCAGCTCCGACTTCGACGACGACGAGGATGACGACGAGGATCTCGGCTTATGATCCAGCCGAAGCCTAAGGAGATCGGCGTGGACCTGGAGACTTACAGTGACGTGGACATCAAGTCCGGGGTCTACAAGTACGCGGACAGCGACAACTTCGAGATCATCCTGGTGGCCTACTGCATTGACGGCGGACCCGTGAAGAGCTTCATGCCGAAGCGCTTCATGGAGGAGCCGGGCGTCCTCTCGCCTGGCACGGCCAAGGGCGAGCAGGGATCCTTCCTCCCTCCGGTCGAGTTCGACATGACCGGAAGCGAGGAGGAGTTCCTCTCGTACCTGGACGATCCGGACATCCTTTTCTCAGCCTACAACGCAAACTTCGAGAGGACCTGCCTCCGCTCCTACTATGGAGCCGAGTGCAATCCGGACAACTGGCGCTGCACTGCCGTGCTGGCCTCGACTCTCGGCCTGCCGAGATCACTGGCCGCTGCCGGCGCGGCGCTGGGGCTTCCGGAAGACCAGCAGAAAATGGCCGTGGGCAAGAAGCTGATCCGGTACTTCTGCAAGCCCTGCAAGCCGACAGCCAAGAACGGATACCGCACGAGAAACTACCCGCGCCACGATCCCGAAAAGTGGCAGCTCTTCATCACCTACAACCTGCAGGACGTCGTCACAGAGCAGGCGATCCTAAAAGAGCTAAAGTCTTTCCGGCCAATCCCTAAGGAACAGGAGCTCTGGTCCGTCGACCAGCAGATCTGCGACAGGGGCATCCGGATCGACAGAGCCTTCGCCGAAGGCATCGTCGAGTTCGATGAGAAAAGGTCCGCGGAGCTCATGGATGAGGCCAAAGGGATCACCGGTCTCGACAATCCGAACTCTGTCGCACAGCTCAAAGGCTGGTTTGCTTCTCAGGGCGCTACAGAACTCTCGACGGATATGAGCAAGGCAGCGGTCGCTGAGGCCATGAAGCGGGACTATCCCGCAAACGTGAAGCGGATGCTCGAAATCCGGCAGGCTCTGGGCAAGACATCCACGAAGAAATACCAGGCAATGCTCGGTAGTGTATGCAAAGACGACAGGGTCCGCGGGATGCTCCAATTCTACGGAGCCAACCGCACAGGCCGCTGGGCCGGCCGCATCGTACAGCTGCAGAACCTGCCGCAGAACCACATCGAAGACCTGGATCTGGCGCGGAGGATCGTGAAGGCCCGAGACTTCGAGCAGCTGGAGCTTCTCTTCGGAGAGCCGGCGCAGGTGTTCTCGGAACTGGTCCGCACGGCCTTCATCCCGTCGGAGGACAGCCGCTTCGTGGTCACGGACTTCTCGGCCATCGAGGCCAGGGTCATCGCCTGGCTGGCCGGCGAGGAGTGGCGCCTGGACGTTTTCAAGGAAGGCGGCGACATCTACTGCGCGTCCGCTTCCAAAATGTTCCACGTCCCGGTTGTTAAGCATGGCATCAACGGACATCTACGACAGAGAGGCAAAGTCGCCGAGCTGGCCCTCGGGTATGGTGGAGGCGTCGGGGCCATGAAGTCGATGGACAAAGGACACAAGATCCCGGAGGCCGAGCTTCCCAAGATCGTGAAGCAATGGCGGGGGTCATCACCTAAGATCGTGAGACTCTGGAGCCGCTTCGAGCATGCAGCCATTAAGGCCGTCGAGGATCACAGATCCGTGAACCATCCGGTCAGACTCCGGATCCGGGACGAGGTCTACATCGAGTTCTACATGGCCAAGGCCGGAGGGACGGAGTGCCTGTTTGTCAGGCTCCCGTCGGGCAGATCCATCTGCTACTGGCATGCCACCGTCAACACGAAGAAACAGATGGGCGATGCCCTGGAGTATTACGGAACCAATCAGAAGACGGGCACCTGGAGCATCCTGGACACCTACGGCGGCAAGATCACCGAGAACATTGTCCAGGCGATCGCGAGGGACTGCCTGGGAGTCAAGATGGTCAAGGTCACGAAGATGGGCTACAAGGTCGTGGCCCACGTCCATGACGAAATGATCATCGATGTCCCGAACAGTGACACGGAAGCCTTCCAGAAGATCGACGACCTCATGGCCGAGCCGATCGACTGGGCTCCGGGCCTCCCGCTCAAGGGCGGCACCTACGAGTGCGACTACTATCAGAAGGATTAAAGGAGGCGGCGACATGATGACTTGCGACTACGACTACGGCGCCGGAGAACGGCGGTATTACGAGGGGGACATTATCAGCATTAAGGGAGACCCGGATAAAAACGAGGCCGACGCTCTCGGAATCGTTGCATACTCAGGAGACGACGGCAGCTTCGCGATAATCACGGCCGACGGTTATATCGGTTTTGGAGAGCGAGTCGTCACGGAACCGACGGGCAAACGCTTCGATCTCTCGCCGCTCTATGACAGACTTCGCGCGGGAGGCCTTAAGGAACAGCCGGGCGGCCAGTTCAAGGTCGGCGATATTGCCCTCCAGGCCCTCGACGACTTCGCGCCTGGCGTCGTTTTTCATGTCTTCAATAACGGAGACGCGGCGATGCTCCTGCCGGATGGAATGAGTCTGGGAACGCCGCCGCAATATCTCAGGGCGACGGGCGAGACGTTCGACCTCTCGCCCATGTTTAACAAGATCAGAGGGTAAAGGAGATGGGCTATCACGTCGTTGCCCATATCCACGACGAAATGATTATCGGCGTACCGCGAGCCGACGAGGCCGCGTTTGCCAAGATCGACGGGCTCATGGCCGAGCCGATCGACTGGGCGCCGGGTCTCCCACTCAAGGGCGGGACCTACGCCTGTGGCTACTACCAGAAAGACTAAGGAGAAATAAATGGAAAAAGTAGAAAATTTCATCAGCGCCTACAGACTCAAAAAGTACTGCCTAGACGGTCTGAAGGATTGCAAAAAGGCCCAGATCTTCAAAAACCCGGACTGGGCGGATCAGATCACGAAGGCCTTTATCAAGGACATCGACGAGCAGCCATCGATCGAAGCCGCCAGCGAAGAGTGGTACGCGAGCCCACTGGCATCACCAGAGGAGTCCAGGGATGAGAAGAAGCTCTTCGTCAGAAATCTGGGGCTCTTCTTCAGACAGACATCCGAGGGCGTCGACAGGATGTACCTGGACGACAACGAAGTAGTCCACATTGTCTACACCGGAGGCGGTGAGCACACCGTCAGCGTGGAGATGGACAACTTCACGGCGATCGTCCGCGACGTCGCCGGCGCTGTCCAGTAAGGAGGAGGAAAACCATGAACAACAGAGTGACGCTGAACCTGAGGTCCAGCACGGGGGTCGTCACGATCGACCTCGTGAACCTTCCCGACAATTTGGAAGAACTGATTAGCAGATGCTGAACTCTTTCATCGGCATCGTGCAGGACAGCCTGGCAAAGGGCGACGAGGTAAAGCTCGCCGGGCTCGGATCCTTTAAGGTGAAGGCCACGGCCGCCAGGACAGGAAGGAACCCGCAGACCGGGGAGCCGATTGAGATCCCGGAGCATGGCAGCGTAAAGTTCACGCCGGCCAAAGAGCTCAAAGATAAGATCCGCTAAGTAAGGAGGACACCGAGATGCCGACACGGCTGGAAATGCTGGACAGGATCGGGACTCTGGAGCCGGAGGTAAGGCGCGAGGAGCTCCTGCTCCTCATGGACTTCTACCGGGCCGACAGTCTCAGAGAGCTGTCCGACGCACAGATTTTTAAGTATATGAAATTAAAGGAAGGAAGTAAAACCAATGATTGAAATTATTGACAACGACGAGCTCCACAATCCCGCATGGCTGGAGGGCAAGCTGGAGGTTGTCTTCACATTCCGGAACGGATCCACGCAGACCGTATCCATCCCGACCATTACGATGAGCCAGGCCGAGATCAGCAACTATAGGAACCAGCTGCTCGGAAAGCAGAAGCTCGTGCAGAGCATCTTCGAGCACGGGACACACGGACAGATCACAGTGCAGGGTCTGACTGTCCGTGCGGATGATCTGATCAGCATGAGGATCGGATGAGGATATACCTGAGCGGCCCGATCACGGGCCACAGATCCGCCCGCCGCGACTTTGCCAGTGTAGAGCGCAGACTTCGCTGGGCGGGTGAGCAGGATATTGTGAATCCGGAGGCCGTCCTGCGGAGCCTTCGGATGGATCACAATGAGTATATGCACGTATGCAAGGCGCTCCTGGAAGTATCGGACGTGGCCCTTCTCCTGCCGGGATGGCGGAGAAGCACGGGAGCCTGCATGGAGGTGGGCTTCGCACTCTCGAAGCAGATGAAGATCTTCGAGCTGGACGCCGATTTCTCCGGAGTGCATGAGCTGAAATTCTAAGGAGAGCGAGGCAATAAATATGGATGATGCAGCTAAAGTATTAAAATTTGAGCCCGCTCCGACTCTGAAGAATGACCGGAAGCTCTGGGTATCTGTGGGCAGGGACCGCTTCGACAAGAAGTGGAAGAACCGGCAGATGCGCTGGAGCGCGATCCTCCAGAGGCTGGCCACTCCGATCCGGACTCCTGAGTCACATGCGGAATATATGAAAATGACCCGCGCCGATCAGGACAAGACAAAGGACGTCGGCGGCTTCGTGGGCGGAACTCTCGAAGGCGGGAAGCGGTCAGCCAGGACGGTCACGTCCAGGACGATCCTCGCCTTCGATCTCGACCAGGCTCCGGAGGGCTTCTGGGAGGACTACTCCCTCCTCGTGGACTACGCGGCAGCAGTCTACTCCACGCACAAGCACTCACCGGAGAAGCCGCGCCTGCGGCTCCTGGTCCCTCTCTCCAGGGATGTCAGCGCTGACGAGTATGAGGCCGTGGCCAGGATGCTCGCGACCGACATCGGCATGGACTACATGGATCCATCGACCTTCCAGCCTTCGCGCCTCATGTACTGGCCGTCTGTCTCTGACGATGGCGAGTACATTTTCGAGTATGTCGACCTCCCCTTCCTGGATCCGGACAGAATCCTCGCAAGGTATCCGGACTGGACAGACGCCAGCACCTGGCCAATGTCTCCAAAGGAAGCCGGGAACCACAAGACACTGGCCACAAGGCAACAGGACCCGACGACTAAGACCGGCATTGTGGGCGCTTTCTGCCGGACCTATGACGTCCCGGACGCGATCGCGACCTTCCTCTCGGATGTCTACACGCCGACGGATAAGCCGGACCGGTACACCTACGCGGCCGGATCCACGTCCGCGGGCCTCGTGATCTATGAGGACGGGGCCTTCGCCTTTTCCAATCATGGCACCGATCCCGCCGGCGGCCAGCTGTGCAACAGCTTCGACCTCGTGAGGATCCACAAGTTCGGAGGCGAGGATGAGGACGTCCCTGGGGATACTCCGACGACCAAGCGGCCGAGCTACAAGGCCATGGTCGACTTCGCGACCAAGGATCCGAAGGTCCTAGCGCTCCTCGATGAAGAGAGAGAAGCAGCTTCGGACTTCGATGACGATGGCGATAATGACGAAGCTCCTGCTGCCGATCAGAAGAAAAAGGACAAGAAGGAGGACGACTGGAAGAAGGACCTGATCCGCGACAAGAACGGGGCACCGACCAAGAAGGTCAGGAACGCGGTCCTCGTCTTCCAGAACGACAAGAGGCTCCAGGGCATTGCCTTCAACCAGTTGAGCAACGCGATCGACGTCCGCGGCACTCCGCTGCCATGGAAACGGCAGCCGGGCCCGTGGAGGGACTCGGATGATGCGCAGCTGGTGACATGGGTCTCCGAGCACTATGCAGAGTTCAGCCGTCAGACCATTATGGACCAGAAAGTCATCACTGCAGACCGGCACGCCTTCCATCCCGTGAAGGAATATCTCGAAAACCTGCCGGACTGGGACGGAGTAGCCCGGGCTGACACGCTCCTCATCGACTATCTGGGGGCAGAGGACAATGTCTTCACCAGGGAGGCCACGGCCAAGATCCTCACGGCAGCGGTCCGCCGGATCTATGAGCCAGGCTGCAAGTTTGACAGCATGCTGGTGCTCTCCGGTCCTCCTAACACCGGAAAGTCGATGCTCGTGGCACGGCTGGGTGGGAAGTTCTTCTCTGACAACCTTACCTTCGAGGACATGAAGGACAAAACCGCAGCCGAGAAGCTGCAGGGCTACTGGCTCCTCGAGATCGGTGAAATGAAGGGCATGAGGAAGATGGACGTCGAGTCGATCAAGGCCTTCGTCAGCCGCCAGGAGGACATCTACAGAGCGGCCTATGGCCGGAACACCGAAAGGCATCCGCGCCAGTGCGTGATCTTCGGAACGGTCAACGATCTCTCCGGATACCTGAAGGACGTGACCGGCAACCGGCGCTTCTGGCCGGTAGAAATAACAGGACAGGCCGATCGCCATCCCTGGGACCTCACGAAGGACATCGTCGACCAGATCTGGGCGGAAATCTTCTTCCGATACAAGGACCTGGGCGAGAGTGATCTGATCCTGAGCCCTGAGGCGGCCAAGATCGCTGAGGAGAAGCAGACCGAGGCGCTAGAGAGCGACGACCGCGAGGGTATCGTTGAGGAATACCTCTATAAGAAGCTCCCGAAAGCCTGGGGAAGCATGAAGCTCAGCGACCGCCTCAGCTACCTGGACGACGAGACGGATCTCCTAGACGAGGACGAAAAGACACCGGTCAGCGTGCGCGAGTACGTCTCGAACATCGAGATCTGGTGCGAGTGCTTCCGGCAGCAGCCTAACAGGATCGAGAAGCGTGACTCCTACGAGATCGCTGGCATCCTGAAGAGGCTCGGCTGGGAGCGTGTCAATAACCGGAAGCGCATCCCGCTTTACGGTCTCGTGAGACTCTACAAGAGGCCAAAGGATGCGGGCAAGTTGTAAGCAGGTGGCATGTATAAAGGTGTGACAAGCTCTGTGACAAGCCCGTGACAAGCCAAAATCTTGTCACACTTGTCACAGATCGAGGTGTGACAAGTGACAAGTGTGACAAGAAAATCGGCTGTCTTTTCAGAAATAGCAATTTTTGATTGTGTGCAATGTGACAAGTGTGACAAGCGTTTTATCGCTTGTCACAGAGCAAAAACCGCATGAATAAAGGGTTTAACCCCTATTTTGTGACAAGTGACAAGATTTTACATATATAAATAAAAAAAATATTTTAGCGTATACATGCCCGCGCGAGGCGCACGTACACGTAAAAATAAAAAATGTGCTCATATACGCGCGCGTGCGCGCGCGGTTGTCACAGTTCAGATAAGGAGATAGGAATGAGAGAAGCAAACATTGA
Organism: Eubacteriales bacterium; assembly: GCA_036453165.1. GTDB lineage: Bacteria > Bacillota > Clostridia > Lachnospirales > Lachnospiraceae > Bilifractor. The sequence goes on from JAZHVR010000007.1 coordinate 123,568, forward strand.
GCAGAGCCTCCGGCTCCGGCTTCAGAAAATGGGCTGCCTGGTCTATAAGTTCGTCAGCCCTGGGAACGATGGCGTGCCGGATCGGATCGTCGTGACACCTACGGGAGAGACGATCTACGTCGAGCTGAAGACATCGAGAGGCAACCTCCGCCCGGAGCAGAGAGTTCAGATCCGGAGACTCGAGAGGAACCACGCCCGGGTCGTCGTGATCCGTGGAAAGGACGAGGCGGATGACTTTATCAGAGAGCTGGGCTACTGGGAACGAAGAGGAGGAAGACGATGAGGAAATATCTGGCCGACGCGGAACCAATGACAGAACGGGAACGGGAGGACCTGGATCAGCTGGCCTTCCTCGAAGAGTACCGGAAGGAACAGGAAAAGAAGGCAGAGGCAAAACGGCTCCGGGATGAAGAAAAGGCCAACCAGAAGCAGAGACGCAAGGAGCGCCGGAGGCTCTGGTGGAAGAAGGTGACGGGCCGCTTATGAAGTTTGTCCCTTACGACTATCAGAAAAGAGCCATCCAGAAGATCCTGAACTCTCCGGCCGCCGGTCTTTTTCTGGACATGGGCCTCGGAAAGACCGTGGTCTCTCTCACCGCTGCCTGGATCCTCATGTATGAGCGCTTCGAGATCTCCCGGGTGCTCGTGATCGCTCCTCTTTCCGTTGCGGAGGATACCTGGAGCCGAGAGTCGGAGAAATGGGATCATCTCAAGGGCCTCCGGATCTCGAAGATCCTGGGCACCGCCAAGACGAGGGAGAAGGCTGTGGCAGCGGATGCCGATGTCTATGTGATCAACCGGGAAAATCTGGTCTGGCTCGTGACTAACTACAGAAGGACCTGGAAGTGGGACATGGTCATCATTGACGAGCTCTCGAGCTTCAAGTCGTCCAAGACGGAACGCTTCCGGGCCTTCAAAAAGATCCGGCCGCAGATCGACCGTGTGGTCGGACTCACCGGAACGCCTAATCCGAACGGCCTCATGGATCTCTGGGCCGAGATCTACTGCCTCGACATGGGCGACCGGCTCGAGAAAACCATCGGTGTATACCGGCGAAAATACTTCCGCCCGGGAAGAGGCGACGGCCATGTGGTCTACAACTGGATCCCGCTCCAGGGAGCCGAGGAGGCCATCACGAAAAAGATCGGCGACATCGCGGTCAGCATGAAGGCATCGGACTACATCAAGCTCCCGAAGAAAATCGACAACGAGATCCGGATTCATCTCCCGCCTGCTGCCAAAAAGAGATACAAGGAGCTGGAACAGGAACACGTGATCGAGCTCTTCGAGGATGACGAAACGATCAGCGCGACATCTGCTGCTGCCGTAATGGGCAAGCTCCTGCAGCTGTCCGGAGGCGCGGTCTACGATGACAAGGGCGGCTGGGTCGAGTTCCACGACGAAAAAATCAAGGCTCTGGCAGACATCATCGACACGGCCAGCGAGCCGGTGCTCGTTTTCTACGGATACCGGCACGAGCGGGAAAGACTTTTCAAGGCCTTCGAGAAGCTCCATCCGAGAGAGATCAAGGGTCAGAAGGACATCGCAGACTGGAACTCCGGAAAGGTGCAGCTCCTGATCGCGCATCCTGCCAGCGTGGGCTATGGCCTGAACCTGCAGGAAGGCGGGCATATTGTTGTATGGTACTCCCTTCCCTGGAGCCTGGAGTTATACCAGCAAGCCAACGCCCGCCTATATAGGCAGGGGCAGACGAAGCCGGTGATCATTAACCATCTGATCACAGAGGGAACCGTGGACGAGGATGTCATGCGGTCCCTGAAGGCTAAGGACACGAGTCAGGCGGCGCTCATGGAAGCGCTCAAAGAAAGGAGAACAACATGATGATCGAGAAAATCGGAAAGGCTGCCATGCTGGAGCAGGCGGCTGAGGAATGTACAGAACTGGCGAAGGCTCTGTTGAAAAGGGCAAGGATCGAGCGAAAGGAGAATCCGACGCCGGTGACAGAGGAAGCTGCAGACAAGGATGTCCGGGAAGAAGCGACCGATGTCATCCAGTGCCTGAGAGAGCTGGGCATCCAGCCGGACGAGGACCAGATCCGGATGAAGGAGCAGCGTTTTCAGGACAGATGGGAAGAAGAAAACACGATACCCTTCTGCTGAGAAGGGGCCTCTTTTCTGAGGGGGCACTTTTCTGACAGGGGCATATTTTTGGGAGGCCAAGAAAATGACAGGCAAAGAATACCTAAGCCAATACCGGAGACTGAAGTCCCGGATCAAGGGCAAGAAAGCCCAGGTCGCCGAGCTCAGAGAGTCACTTCTAGAGCTGAGAGCGATCCGCTACGACCTGGACAAAGTAGACAGCTCACCGAGCGGAGGCAACATCCTGAACGGACTGATTAAGCTCGAGGACAAGTGCGACAGCATAGCCAGGGACATCACAGCCATGACAGAGCTGTCCGATGAGATCACGAACCGGATCGGAAGGATGAAGAGCCCGGTCCTTATGGATCTGCTGACCCGCTACTATATCCTGGGCGAGAGCTTCGAGCAGATCGCGGTCGGCCTTAACTATAGTTACAAGACCGTGTTGAACTACCACGGCAAAGCACTCATTGAGTTCGAGGAAGTCAATGAAGACATCAAACTGATGGAAAAATATGGAAACTTCGGGAATAAGAACGTGGTAATATGATAAATGGAAAGTCAGACAAGGATGCGAGCGATCGCAACCGCTGAGATGGGAGGCAGCTCCCATTGTAAATAACACGCTGATCACCTTCGGGTGGTCAGCGTTTTCTGTTAATTAGACGAAAACAGAGCTAATTGAGCGGCGCTCACACACAATTCAAGGTACTGTGAGCGCCAGAGGAAGCGCCGCGGATCGCGCGACCCCAAAAGGTTCCTATTTTTTGAGACTGTTTTCGGCCATTTTGTTAGGAGGGAGGCCCTATGGCAGAGAAGGATCCGACGCTGAACATCGCGAAGAACAATCTGATCTCGACCAGAGGCCTCGGCACTCTGCTCCGCCTGTCTCCGGAGAGGATCCGGCAGATGGAGGACGAGGGGATGCTCGACTCCGAGATGGTCGGACGGACCAAGTACTACCCGCTGAAGGAGTCGGTCCAGACTTATGTGGAGTTCCTCAGGAACTCGAAGAGCTCGGCCGGAGGATCCGACGAGCTCAGGAAGGCCAAGGCAGACGCCGACTGGAAGGAAGCCAAGGCCGACATCGAGAGAATGAAACGCGACGAGCTGCAGGGCATGCTGCACTCTGCAGATGACGTCGAGGCAGTTATGACAGATCTGGCACTGGAGATCCGATCTTCTCTGCTGGCTCTGCCAGGAAGACTCTCGAAGGATCTCGCGGCAGAGACATCTCCGACCGAGTGCAGCAAGATGATCAAGGCCGAGGTCTCAGCGATCCTCGACCAGCTGGCGAAGTACAAATACGATCCGGAGGTCTACAAGAAGAGAGTTAGAGAAAGGCAAGGGTGGTCTGATCTTGAAGAAGAGGACGAAGAAGACAGCACCGGCGACTGAGAAGCGCCGGCAGCGGCTCGCATCTCTCAACCGAACCGTCAAGAAGGCCGTGGCCAACTTCAAGGCACCGGAGGACCTGACGGTCACGGGATGGTCCGACAAGTACAGACAGCTCTCTCCTGAGAACTCAGCGGAGCCCGGGCGCTGGCGTACATCCAGGACGCCATACCTCGAGGAGCCGATGGACGCGTTCACGGATCCGAAGGTCAACACGATCGTGGTCGTGGCCTCCTCTCAGGTCGGTAAGACTGAGATGGAGCTGAACATGCTCGGCTATGAGATCGACATCGATCCCGGCCCTGCCATGTGGGTCACACCTACTAACGAGAACGCGGAGGACTTCTCCAAGCGACGAATCGCTCCGATGATCAGAGACACGAAGCCGCTGAGACGGAAGGTCACAGGATCTTCCGCAGGCAGGAAGGCATCCAATGCCATACTGAAGAAGAAATATCCGGGAGGCATGCTCACGCTGACCGGATCCAACAGCCCGGCGAATCTCGCCAGCGTGCCCTCCCGGTACGTCTTCGGCGATGAGATCGACAGATGGGCAACAGATGCAGGCGGCGAGGGTGATCCCTGGTCCCTGCTGGAAGCCAGGACCGCAACCTTCTACAACAAGAAGCTGGTCATGGTCTCCACTCCGACCGTCAAGGGCCGCTCGAGGATCGCGCGGGCCTTTGACACCGGCACCAGGGAGTACTGGTGCGTGCAGTGCCCGCACTGCGGCGAGTGGGTATTCGTAAAGTTCGATCACATTCGTTTCAAGTACGACAAGATCGAGATCCAGGGAGGCGACCCGCAGTACAGAGTCAGCGACATCTGCTTCTGCTGTCCGGAGTGCGGCTGCATCTCCGACGAGCAGACGATCAAGCACGCGCCGCATGAGTGGGTGGCCGAGATGCCAGACGCTTACCAGAACGGCATCCGGTCCTTCTGGATCAATGCCTTCAGCTCTCCCTGGATGAGCTGGGAGCACATCATCATCCGCTTCCTGGAGGCCTCTGGGAGCGGCGACGTCAAGAAGCTGCAGACGGTCTTCAATACACTGCTCGGAGAGCTGTGGGAGGACCGTGGAGATCTGCAGACAGACGACGAGATGATGGACAGCCGTGAGCATTACGACGCAGAGCTTCCTGAGGGCGTCCTGGCGCTCACGATGGGCGTGGATACACAGGACAACAGGCTCGAGTATGAAGTGGTCGGTTACGGCCGTTTCAATGAGACCTGGGGCATCCAGAAGGGCATCATCATGGGCTCGCCTGGAGTTCCTGATCTGCCGGGCAAGCAGTCCGTATGGACCAGGCTCGACAATCTCATAGACAAGGACTGGACCTTTGCCGATGGCAAGAGCCTGAAGATTTCCGTTACCTTCGTAGACTCCGGCGGCCATTACACACAGGACGTCTATGAGCAGTGCGCGAGACGCACGAACAAGCGGGTCTTCGCCATCAAAGGAAAAGGCGGCGAGGGCGTGCCATACACGAAAGCGCCGACCAAGGTCGATATCGTCCGGGAAGGCCGGACCGTCGGCAAGACCTGGCTCTATACGATCGGCGTCGACTCCGGCAAGGAGAAGATCATGAAGGCACTGAAGATCCGGGAGCCAGGCCCCGGGTACTGCCACTTCCCTGACAACGCCGGGAGATCTTACGACGCGGCCTTCTTCAACGGGCTACTCTCCGAGAAGCTGACATTGAAGGGCACGCGCTGGACCTGGGAGAAGCTCCCGGGCCATCAGAGGAACGAGCCTCTCGACTGCAGGAACTACGCGAACGCGGCGGAGCAGCTCCTCAACCCTAACTTCGATAAGATCGCGAACGAGCTCCGGAACTCCGGCACAGGCGAGGCCGTACCGGTTCGACCGACTCGGCGGAAAATCATCAAAAAACAGCAGAAAAGGAGGGACTATTTTGACAGTTATTGAACGAAAAAAGGCCCGCCTCGATCTGTACTACGCAGCCGAGGAGGCTATCCTCTCCGGCGCACAGAGTTATCAAATCGGATCCCGGACGCTTACGAGGGCGAATCTCAGGACGATCGAGACCATGATCAAGAAGCTCGAGGCCGAGGTCGGGGTGCTGGAAGACGGCAGGAAGCCGCGCAAGGCCTTCGGCGTGACGCCGAGAGACATCTGAGGAGGGGCGCATGTCGAAGAAAAAGAAGAAAAAGAACAAGGCTGCGCTGTCCTCCAAGAAGCTCGGGCGTGTGATCGACCGCGGCTACAGCTCCGAGGGCGCGAGCACACGAAAAAGAGCCCTCAAGGGCTTTATGGCAGACTCCGGAAGCCCGATCGAGGACATCGACTACAACAACAGCACGCTCCGGCAGCGGGCGAGGATCCTCTACATGGGGAGCCCGATCGCAACCAGCGCGATCAAGACCAACAGGACCAACGTGATCGGCACGGGTCTCCGGCTCAACCCGAAGATCAACGCCGAAGTGCTCGGCATCTCTTCGGAGGCTGCGGAAGCCTGGGAGAAAAACGTCAAAGCAGAGTTCGCGCTCTGGGCAGATGAGAAGCGAAACTGCGACGCCACGGGAGTCAATAACTTCTACGGCATGCAGCAACTGGCTCTCCTATCCTGGCTGACCTCCGGCGACGTGTTCGCCACGATCACCTACGAGGACCCGACACCAACGCAGCCCTATGGCCTCAGGCTCCACCTGATCGAGGCGGACCGTGTAGGCACTCCGGGCGCTGCAGCTTCGCAGGCGCTCCTCTATACCGAGGGCCATGCGGAGAACGGGAACCGGATCCACGACGGCGTGGAGGTCAACGACAACGGCCTGGTGACTGCCTACTACATCCGAAACACCTATCCCTTCCAGATGACCGCCGACAGGACAACCTGGCAGCGGGTCGAGGCATACGGGAGACGGACCGGCCTGCCGAACATCATCCACGTGATGAACTCGGAGCGGCCGGATCAGTACAGAGGCGTGACCATGCTGGCACCTGTCATCGAGCAGCTGCAGCAGATCAAGAGATACACGAACAGCGAGCTCATGGCTGCGCTGGTCGAGTCGTTCTTCACGGCCTTCATTAAGACCACGGAGGACGCAAGCGAGAACCCGTTCAACGAGGCCTTGCCGGAAGACGACGAGCCGCGTGAGCAGTACGATCCGGCGGAGTACCTCATGGGGCCCGGCCAGATCAATGTCATGAACCCGGGCGAGGACGTCGCCTTCGCAGATCCGAAGAGGCCGGGGAGCAACTTCCAGGGCTTCATCAATGCGATCGCGAAGCAGATCGGAGCGGCACTGGAGATCCCGGTGGACCTGCTCCTGAAGGAGTTCAACGCCAGCTACTCAGCGAGCCGTGCGGCCCTGCTGGAGGCCTGGAAGTCCTTCCGGATGTATCGGACATGGTTCACGGATGACTTCTGCCGGCCAATCTATAAGGCGTGGCTCTATGAAGCCGTAGCCAGGGGCCGCGTGCAGGCTCCGGGCTTTTTCACAGATCCGAAAGTGCAGGCTGCATGGCTGGGAGCCGACTGGATCGGACCTTCTCAGGGTCAGCTGGATCCGAACAAAGAGATCAGCGCGGAGGTCATGGCCATCGCCAACGGCTTCTCCACTTACGAGGACTCGACAGCACGTCTCAACGGAGGCGACTGGCAGGCGAACATGGCAAAACTGGTACGAGAAAAGGAGAAAATGGATGAACTACAACCGCAAAAGGCTACGCAACAGCCTACCAGCACGGGCTCTTCCGACGGCGGGACAGCGTAGACCATACGTCGTAAATGAGGCCGGCAATGGTGAGTACGAGATCCAGATGTACGGTGAAGTCGTCGAAGAGCATCCGATCGACTTCTGGACCGGGAAACCGGTCGAGGGTCTCTTCATCGTGCTCACGGACTTCCTGAAGGATATCGACAACATAAAGAACGCGTCCAGCGTGAAGGTCCGGATCAACTCCCCAGGAGGCGATCTGGAGGCCGGCGTTGCTATTTATAACCGACTGAAGGCGATGAAGAACGTCACGACCATCGTGGACGGCATCGCCGCTTCTGCTGCCTCCCTGATTTTTCAGGCAGGCGACACCAGACAGATCTATCAGAACAGTCAGGTGATGGTACACAGTGCCAGCATGTTCCTGTTTGACTACTACAACCTCGAAGACCTTCAGGAGGCTGAGAAGCAGCTGGCCGCTGCCAATGACCAGGTGATCGGTACCTACGTCGAGCGGACCGGCCGCGAGCGTGTGAAGGTCAAGCACATGGTCGAGGACACGACCTGGATGACAGGCCAGGAGATCATCGACGAGGGCTTCGCTGACGAGCTGATCCAGGCGAAGGTCCCGATGGCAATGAGCGCAGACAAGCGCTTCGTGATCAGCAATGGGCTACGTATTGATTCCAGGGTCTTCGGTAAGATCCTGCCGTCAATAAAAGAAACTGCAGACGCCGGAACTGATCCGGCAAAATCTAAGAAGGAGGTCAAGAGAATGACACTTGACGAACTCAAGAAAGAGGAGCCGGATCTCGTGAAATCTATCGAGGATGCGGCGAAGGCTACGGTGGACACAGAAACCATCGCAGCACAGGCACGTGACGCAGAGCGTCAGCGTATCCGCGACATCGAGTCCATCGAGGCAACCATTGCCGACAAGGATCTCGTCAATGCCGCAAAATTCGGCGACAAGCCGATGGATGCGAAGGAGCTGGCCTTTACTGCTATGCAGAAGCAGGCACAGATCGGCAACCAGATCCTCACGGATATGAAAGCCGATGCAGATGACTCCGGAGCGAAGAACGTGGAGCCCGAACCCGTTGACGGTATCGTCGCAGGCAAGGACGACAAGGCACAGAAAGAGGCTAAGGACAAGGCAGACATCGAGGCAGCTGCCAAGGCTCTCGGCTTCGGAAAGGAGACAAAGTAATGGCACTCGAGCAGAAAGTTAATTTTGGCAACCTCGTCATCGAGGGGATCGCGCATGTCGGCACTCTGACTCTGGCAGCCGAGCAGGGTAAGCTCAAGAAGGGCACGATCCTGACCGCAGCCGGCAAGAAGGCAGTCACAGGCGACACTCCCTACGGCATCCTGGCCGAGGACGTAGACGCCACAGCAGCAGTCGTTGCTGAGGTATTCCTGGACGGAACCTTCGCCCGTGAAACTGTAGAAGCAGCTACTGGCTTCAAGCTGGCAGCCGCAGATGTAGCAGCTCTTCGTGATGCCAACATTTACGTCGAGCATGCAATCGCATAAGGAGGCAAGTAATGGATTTTACTAATACACTGACACTTCTGGCTGCGATCGAGCAGGTACCGAAGGAGGCATCCTTCCTCCGTGATCGTTACTTCCCGACCAACGACAGCACAGACATTTTCGCAACTGACGAAGTCCTCGTTGAATACAAGGACGGCGACAAGAAGCTCGCGCCTTTTGTTACCCCCCGTAAGAACGGCGTGGACGTCTTCAGAGAGGGCTATGAGATCCACAAGTTCGAGCCCGCAAACATCGCACCGAAGAGATCCCTCTACATCGACGAGCTCAAGAAAAAGGGCTTCGGAGAGGCACTTTTCTCCACTCTCACTCCTGAGCAGAGACAGACCGCTCTCATGATGAAGGACTACCAGGATCTCGACCAGATGATCTCTCGTCGTGAGGAAAAGATGGCAGCGGAGCTTCTGCAGACCAACGGTCTCGTTATGAAGCACATCGCCGACAAGGGCGACGAGTACCAGGAGAAGAAGATCCAGTACTATGAGGGATCCGCCAATCCTGCAGTCTACACTGCCAAGAAGTCCTGGGCAGATGCCACAGCTGACATCTACGGCGACCTGGCAGCCATGATCGCAATGCTCACTTCCAAGGGGCTCCCTGCATCTGATGTCCTTCTGGGCGCTGACGTTACTGCCGCAATCATGAACAACAACCAGATCCAGAAGTTCCTGGACAACAGACGCTTCGAGGTCGGCGGCATCCAGCAGGCAGAGCTTCCGAACGGAGCATCCCAGATCGGCCGTCTCGTAGTCAATGGCCACACCATGACCTTCTTCGGCTATGACAACACTTACACCGATGACGATGGCAAGGATCAGCCTTTCCTGGCTGCCGATGGCATCGTTGTGACCGCTCCTGCATGCGGACGTACCGCTTACGGCGCTGTCACTCAGGTAGAGCAGGCTGATGGCGAGTTCCACACCTACGCAGGCCGTCGTGTACCTCACTACGTTGCAAGCGCCGAGGGCAATTCTCGAAGCATCACTATCACTTCCAAGCCGCTCATGATGCCGAACCACAAGAACGCCTTCATCGCCGGCAAGGTCATCCTCTGATGATCAGGATCATCCAGGGGACCTACGGCTTCCGCGGTCCGGACGGACTCGTCCATCCTAAGACAGCGGCAAGCGGTCCCTTCAAAGAGTCCGCCGAGCAGGAGAAGCGGCTGATCCGGCTGGGCGTGGCTGAGGCGGTCGAGGAACCTGAGGCACCAGCACAAGAGAAGGAGGTCGAGACATGTCCGCCTTCAAAGAGCAAGTCGAAAAGGACATCACGAGCACGTTCATGAATCTGGACGAGTTCTCTGATGTCCATACCATAAACGGCGTCGAGATGCCGTGCCAGATTGACAGCATCGAGCAGATCAAGAGGTCGCAGAGAGTGAACCAGAACATGGACGGCATCTTCGTACAGAAGAAGCTGATCTACGTGAAAGGCTCGGACTACGGCCCTCTCCCGAAGCAAAACAGCATGCTGCGTCTGGATAAGAGGAACTACAAAGTAGAGGATGCCATCGATGAAGGTGGCGTCTACAGCATAACGATCGAGGCAAACCGAGCATGACACTGCACTACGAGGTGGATCAAGCGCAGCTGAACGAGGCACTCGACAAGCTGGGAAACGTGAAGAACGGAGCGCCGAAGGCGATCAGCAGGGCCCTGAACAAGACGGCAACGTCTGCCAGGAAGCATCTGTCCGATGGCATCAAGCAGCTCTACACTGCGAAGGTCTCAGGCGTCAAGAGCGCCATGAAGATCAAGCGGGCATCCACGAGCAACCTGGTGGCCGAGATCAACGCAAGCGGCTCGCAGCTTAACATCTCGCTTTTCCACACCGGCAAGAACACCAAGAGGAAGGGAGCAAAGGTCGAGATCATGCGTGGGCACGGCTTGCGTCCGATCGGCCTCAACGGCAACAAGGCATACAAGAACGGCGAGATCTACGCCAGGACATCCAAGGCCCGAGGGCCTAACCTGCAATTCAAAGGTCCGTCCGTCCCGAAGATGATCCTCAATGACAGCAGCGGCGGCGCTTTTGAAAAAGTTGACCCGCAGATCAAGTCAGATCTGCACAGATACATGGAGGCGCAGATCGCGCTCCTGGTAGGAGGTGATAAGTGATGGCAGCAATGCCTGCAGCATCGATCCTTCTCCTGCAGAAGGACCTGCTCAACGAAGTCACGGACCTCCTGAAGGAGATGGAGTTCAAGAACGCAGACGGCGATACCGTCAAAGGAGTCACCGGATACGAGCAGCGGCTTCCACAGATCACAGAGGACGACGAGGACTCCTCCCAGTTCTTTCCCTACGCGGTCGTAAGAGTGACCAACTGGGCGACAAAGGGCGACGAGGATCCCTGGCACGTGACGACGGACGTGCTCTTCGGCATCTATGACGATGCCAAGGACAGCCGGGGCCACGAGGTCCTCATGAATATGATCGAGAAGGTCGCCAACCGCTTCGTGCATGAGCCTCTGCTGGCGCACAGCTTCCGGGCTGAGCAGAACATTGACGCAGAGCTCCAGGACGAAGATACCTATCCGTACTACTTCGGCGGGATCGAGTTCGTGTTCACTGCGCCGAAGATCGAAAGGAAGGTCGAATTTGACGAAAGTTTCTACACGTAAGCAGGGAGCCAAGCGCCAGGCAGCTCCGGCCGCTGAGGCGAAGGCTAAACCTGAAGAGAAAAAGACGGAAGAGAGGCGCTTGTACGTAGGTCCCACGATCTATGGGGTCGCAAGGACCGGCAGCGTCTACATAGGGATCCCGTCCGGAGCTGAAGAGGCCCGGGAAGAAGTCCCTGACATCGTTCACTTATTTATCCCGATCACCGACTTCGGAAAAGCTCAAGAGCAGATCCGCAAGGGGACCGGATACATCGGCCTGGCATATAGACATGCCCTGGCCTATGCAGACAAAAAGAGAAACGGAGGTATTAGATAATGGCAATTCAGCATGGTATTTCCGTCCGAGAAACGGACACAACCATCACAGCTCCTGTCACCGGTTCCAATAGTGTGCAGGTCGTGATCGGTACCGCACCGATCAATCAGGCAGCCGATCCGGCTGCTGTGATCAACACGCCGGTGCTCGCTAACAATGCGATCGAGGCGATGCAGCGCCTCGGATACAGCGCAGACTTCGAGAAGTTCACTCTCTGCTCTGTGATGTACGCAATGAGTAGCCTTTACAGCGTAGGTCCTGTCGTTTTCATCAACGTCCTGGATCCTGCCAAGCACAAGAAGTCCTTCACTGCTGAGGCCTTCACTGTAGTAGATAAGCAGGCAATCCTGAAAGAGGACGGCGTTCTCGCTTCTACTCTTCAGGTATCCGCTGGAGAGAAGTCTCTCACAGCCAATAAGGACTACACCGTAACCTTTGACGATAAGGGCAAGGCGGTCCTTACTTTCCTCACCGACGTGAAGTCCGGCACCGTATCCGGAGACGCTCTGGATCCTACTATGGTCACAGCCACCGACATCATCGGCGGCATTGATAAGGCAACCGGCAAGGAGACCGGCATGGAGGTCATCCGTCAGGTATATCCTAAGCTCTCCATCGTTCCGGGCATCCTCGAGGCTCCTTACTTCTCTAAGCAGCCGGAGGTAGCCATTGCTTTGATCGCAAAGTGCGGCAGCATCAACGGATGCTTCAAGGCCCAGGCCTTTGTCGATATCGACTCTGCCAAGGCTAAGAAGTACGACGACGTCAAGACCGTCAAAGAAGAGAGCGGCATCGCTTCCACCTTCGCGCAGGCTTACTGGCCTCAGGCTAAGGTAGGCGACATTCAGCTGCCTCTGTCTGTGGTAGCCGCTGTCAGATCTCAGTATCTCGACAACGTCAACGGCGACGTGCCTTATAATTCTCCTTCCAACAAGGACCTGGCGATCACCGGTCTCTGCCTGGAGGATGGAACTGAGGTCATTCTGGATCAGGATCAGGCCAACACGGTCAACAGCTTCGGCGTCGTGACCGCCATCAATCTGAACGGCTTCAGACTCTGGGGCAACTATACCGCAGCATATCCTGGCGACAATGACGCCAAGAACATCTGGATCAATGTCCGCAGAATGTTCAACTGGCAGGCGAACAGCTTCATCCTGAACTACATCGCCAACGTCGACGACCCGATGAACAGACGCCTGATTGATTCTGTCATTGACTCCGAGAATATCCGCTGCAGCTCCTACGCTCCGGAATACTGGGCAGGCGCGTCCATCGAATATCTCGCAAGCGACAACACGACCAGCAATATACTCGCAGGCCATATTATTTTCCGTCAGCACATCGCACCGTATACTCCGGCACAGTTCATCGAGAACATGATCGACTACGATGTTAACGCGCTGACCGCAGCACTGACAGGAGGTAACGCATAATGGCACTTTTACCTGAGTTAATCAATAACTACAACGTCTACAACAAGGGCAGCCAGTGGGTCGGCGTCACAGGAGACGTCGAGCTTCCTTCTCTCGAAGCACTGACTGAGACCATGGAAGGCGCTGGCATGCTCGGCGAGGTCGATGTACCTGCAGTCGGGCACTTCAGCTCCGGCCAGCTGACCGTTCCCTTTGTAACGGTCAATCATCAGGTCTTCGATGCGATCAACTTCGCAGAGGCTCTCGAGCTTCAGATCCGTGCATCTAAGCAGAGCGCTGACAAGACCACAGCCGGCACTGACTTCACTCCTACAAGAGTCGTAGTTCGCGGCCTCGGTCACACCGTAGAGCCTGGCCACTTCACAAAGGGGAAGGCAATGGAGACTTCTGTAGAGATCGAGTACACCTACATCAAGATCGAGGACGAAGGCAAGACCGTGCTCGAGCTGGATAAGCTCAACAACGTCTTCGTTGTCAACGGCGTGGATCAGCTCGCAAAGATCCGCTCCCAGATCTGATAATGCCAGAATAGGAGGACAAAGTTATGGCAGAAGAAAAGAACACCAAGGTCATCGAAATCAAGACCACAACCGACGACGTGATCAAACTGTCTAAGACCTACAAGCTCGACGGCAGGGAGATCAAAGAGCTCGATCTTTCCGGGCTCAAGGATCTGACCATGGGCGACTATGAGCAGGTCCGCAAGTATCTGGCATCGAAGGGCATCAATCCTCCCGCCGTAATGGCGGAGGCTGATCCGACAGTGACCAACGCTTACGCGGCGGTCGCTTGTCATCTGCCCTTCGAGTTCTTCGAGGGTCTGAACCTTCCCGACGGCTATGCCGTGAAGAACAAAGTCATGGGTTTTATTTACAGCGAGGAATCCGACTCGGAGACCTAAAGGATCTCCACAAGCTGTCCGTAACTTTGTCGATAGAGATGAAGACAGGCCTGGACTATATCCAGGACCTGTCTCTCTTCGATGTTATAGATATCTGCGACGATCTCAATGAGATCAATAAAGAGATGGAAGCGAGGGTGAAACGTCATGGCAAGTGAACAATCTATAGTTATTAAAATCGCGGGCCAGCTGGACGGGTCCCTGAACTCAGCAGTCTCTGGAGCGCAGAAGGCTCTGGGCCAGCTTTCCTCGGCTTCCGGAAACGCACTAACACGCGCCGGATCGGCAATGGGAACTATTGGGAGTACCCTCACAAAGTCAGTTACAGTTCCGTTAATTGGAGCGGGTGCGGCATCCGTTAAGCTCGCGTCGGACTACGAGTCCGGGCTGGCAAAGGTAACGTCCATCGTGAATGCGACCGGACAGAATACCGGTAGCACAATGAATCAGATGCGGCAGGACATTCTTAAGCTGTCCAACGATACCGGCATGGCTACTGGAGATATCACTGATGCAACCTATCAGGCGATCTCCGCGTCAATCCCTGCCGCGAATGCGGTGCAGTTTGTGGCAGATGCGGCGAAGCTCGCAAAGGCCGGACTTACGGATACGGCGACGGCGACCGATACACTGACAACGGCTATCAATGCCTATGGCTATAAGGCAACAGATGCGATGGGCATTTCCGACAAGCTGCTGCAGGTACAGAACTATGGTAAAACGACCATCGACGAACTCGGTCAGTCTATCGGCCAGGTCATTCCTACGGCGGCAATGTACAACACTTCGCTGGATCAGCTGTCGGCGGGCTACATCGCCCTGACGAAAAACGGCGTCGCGACATCTCAGGCTACTACCTACATGAACTCGATGCTTTCTGAGCTGGGTAAATCCGGCACAACGGCCTCAGATCTCCTGCAGTCGAAGACCGGGAAGTCCTTCAGCCAGTTGATGAGCGAGGGCAAGTCCCTGACAGATGTTCTGGGCGTCCTGGATCAGGCCGCAAAGGCAAACGGGAAGTCACTCGGTGACGTATTCTCAAACAAAAACGCGATCAAAGGTGCCGCTGTACTGACACAGCACGCGAAGGATTTCAACGACGGTCTTTCTGAGATCCAGAAGACCGCTGCCAACGCGGGGGCGGTGACGAACAAAGCAGTTAATGATATTAACGGCAACGATCCGACGCACAACGTCCAGATGCTGACGAACTCCGTCAAGAACCTGGGCGTGGCCATCGGTGAAAACCTTCTCCCGCTTCTCACTCCGGTTGTGGATAAACTGACTGGAATGGTGCGGAAGTTCGGGAAATTTGTGGATAACTTAACTCCGGAGCAGAAGGAAATGGCTCTGAAGTTTGCGGGCATTGCCATCGCAGCAGGCCCGGTCGTGTCGATCTTCGGCAAGCTCCTGAAGGTGGGCGGCGGCATCGCTTCCTTCTTCGGTGGGCTCGGCAAGGGTGCGGACACGGCAGCCAAGGCGACCGGAAAAGTTTCGAAAGCGGCTTCCGGAATGGGCGCCGGCGCGAAGGACTTCATGGCCATCGGCGCAGGACTTGCACTCGCAGGTGCGGGCATGGCGCTCCTGACACAGTCGGCGATCGCGCTCGGCAAAGCCGGACCGTCCGCACAGGTGGCTCTGATCGGCCTGTCTGTTGACATGGCCGCACTGATGGCCGTCACAGCGGCCCTCGGCCCGTCGCTCAAGGGCGCGGCGCCTGGGCTTGCAGCTCTCGGCGGTGCGGTCATGATGGCAGCCGCGGGCATGTCTCTCATGGCGATGGCAGCGATCCAGCTGTCCTCTGCCGGATCCGGCGCTTATGGTGCGCTGATCCTGATGACGGCAGGCATCGCCGGTCTGATGGCGGTGGCAGGACTCGTCGGTCCGCAGCTTGCGGGTGTGGCGCCCGGGCTTTTAGCCTTCGGCGGCGCTGTCCTCATGGCAGCGGGCGGCATGTCTCTCATGGCAATGGCTGCGACACAGATGGCCTCTGCGGGGCCAATGGCTCTGGCAGGTCTGGCAGTCATGGAGGGCGGAATGGTCGCCCTGCTCGCAGTCGCCGGCGCAATGGGTCCGTCCCTTGCGGTGGCGTCTTCGGGTCTTCTGGCTTTTGGCGGTGCGGTCCTGATGGCATCGGCTGGCATGTCTCTCATGGCAATGGCAGCGACACAGATCGCATCTGCCGGGCCCCTTGCGATGGCAGGCCTTGCCGTCATGATCGGCGGAATGACCGCTCTTCTGGCGGTGGCCGGTGCCCTGGGTCCGGCATTAACAGTCGGCTCTGTTGGCCTTGTGGCCTTCGGTGCCGGTGTACTTTTAGCTGCGGCAGGCATGGCTGTTTTGGCCAATGCAGCGACGCAGCTGGCCGCTGCAGGAGCTCCGGCGCAGGTTGCACTGGCGGCACTGGCGGCTGGTCTCGTAGCTTTTGGCGCGGTGGCCGGAGCTCTGTCTCCTATCCTCCTAGCGGGCGCTGCGGCTATCGCGGCACTCGGGGCAGCTATCATGGTCGTATCTGCCGGCGCAATGCTCGGCGCGACGGCCATGATGATGCTCGGAGTGGCTCTTCCGATGGTATCTGCAGGGGCTCAGGCGGGTGCGGCGGCTCTCGGCGTTCTAGGATCCGCGATGCTTTCCTTTGGAGCAACCGCGGCGGCTTCAGCGGCAGGCACCGCGCTCGCGGCGGCCTCTATGGCAGCCCTCGGCGCTGCGGCACTCGTGGCTGCGGCCGGTATATTAGCAGCAGGAGCGGGCTCCATGGTACTCGCGGCGGGCATAGCCCTGATTGCGGCAGGGGCGGCTGCAGGCGGCGCGGCGATGGCCATGCTGTCTGGTATGCTCCGCATGGTAGCAGCGGCGGCAACAGCATCCGCGGCTCCTATTTTGACATTGACCGCGACGATGCTTCCGTTCGCGGGAGCATCTGTCGCTATGGCAGCGGCCTGCGCGGCAGCTGGTGCGGCTCTCCTGATCTTTGCAGCAGGGGCCCTGGCCGCTTCTGCCGGCATGATCCCGCTCGCGGCGGCTTCGGCAACCGTGGCGGCTTCTGTCGCAGTGATCGCGGCATCCGCCAAGACGGCAGGCTCTGCGCTTAAATCTATGGCAGGCGGCGCGGCAGGTACCGCGGCCAAGTTCGCGATCATTGCGGCCGGGTGCGCGCCTCTCGCGGCGGCCCTGGTACCTATGGCAGCGGCTGCGGCTGCGGCGGCAGCGGCTCTTCTTGCACTGGCGGCAGCTGGCGCAGGAACGGCGGTGGCCTTCCTGGCGGCCGGAGCAGGCGTCGCAGCGTTCGGCGCGGCTCTTATGCTTGCCAATGCTTCGATCGCGCTCTTCCGTGTATCTGCGGCAGGCGTCACTGCGGTCGCACCTTCCATGGCCTCCTCGTTCATGCAGCTGGCCGTGGCGGTGGCACCGTTCACAGCGGCAGTCACAGCTCTGGCGGGTCCGCTTATGGTATCCGCAGGATCCATGGCAGTCTTCGCTGGTGGGCTCGTGGTAGCCGTGGCGGCAGTCGCAGGACTTGCGGCAGGACTTACAGCCGCATCGGCAGCGATGTCGGCGCTCGGTATGGTCGCGGCGATGTCCATGCAGCAGATCACGATGGCAGTCATGACCGGCTGGCAGCAGTCTAACGCAGAGACGCAGGCAGGACTCCAGCAGATGACGGCATCTACTCAGTCCGGCATGCAGATGATGACCGCGGCCACACAGGCGGGCATGCAGATGATGCAGGCAGCTGTCCTGATGGCCATGATGGCCATGGTCGCAGCCGTCCAGTCCGGCGGCAATGCCGCCGTGGCGGCTTGCATGTCCACAGCGTCCCGCATGGTCGCAGCCTTCTCCGGTCTCTCCGGATCCATGGCAGCGGCCGGAGCGAACGCGATGGCAGGTCTCCGGAATGGTATCGCAAGCGCAGGCGCGGCGGCAGTCGCACAGGCGCGGAGCATCGCCAGTCAGGTCGCCTCTGCGGTAAACAGAGCACTAAAGATCCACTCCCCATCGAGAGTCCTGATGGAGTCCGGCCAGTACGCCGGCGAGGGCCTCGCACTCGGCATTGAACAGCAAGGCAAAAACGTGCAGCAGGCAGCAACGAGGAGCCTCGCGGCACCTGTTCTCGGAGCTGTCGGAGCTGAAGCCGAGGGATCTTTCGGAGCCAGCGCAAGGAGCCAGACGATCCAGGATACAGCCGGGGCATATCGCTCCGGAGCGATCGGAGAAACGATCGAAAACATCACGAACAACAACAGCCAGACCAGAACGATCAACAATCAGACCGGTCCGGCTCCTACCATCGCCTTCTCGCCTCAGATCACGATCACCGGAAACGCCTCCGAAGACGATGTCCGGTCTGCGCTTCGCATGAGTCAGAGGGACTTCGAGCGGATGATGGATGAATATCTCAAAGGAAAGGCCCGGGTGAGCTTCGCATGAGTACATACACGACGATCCAGGGCGATACCTGGGACGGAATAGCATATAAGCTCTACGGCGACGAGAAGCACATGAAGGAGCTGATCGAGGCCAACTGGCCGGTCGTCGATACTCTGGTCTTCTCTGCAGGCGTGGAGCTCAATGTCCCGGATCTTCCGGAGGAAAGCTCCTCAGATCTCCCGATCTGGAGGCAGACCTCCGAAGAAACTGAGACGTCATGAGCGAAGAGGCAAGACGCGCCAGCGCGTCTCTGAAGTTCAACGGCCAGGACGTGCAGATCCAGCTCAATGACAAGCTGGAGAGCATCACATACAAAGACGTTGCAAGCGGTGAAAGCGACTCCGTCGACCTCATCGTGGAAAACAAGGACGGCAAGTGGATGAAGGCCTGGAAGCCGGTCTTCGGAGATACGATCTCCGGCTCCATGGACTTCTATCACTGGTACAACGCCAAGACACCGAAGCAGTCGATCTCCCTGGGCAATCTTACAGTCGACTCCCTGCAGTTCAAGGGATCCGACTCGACGGCCAGGATCAGGGCTCTGGCCATCCCGTACAACTCGGGCTGGCGGCTCACGGTAAGGACAAAGACCTGGGAGAAGGTCACGCTGCAGCAGATCGGCCAGCGGATCGCGAGCCGGTATGGCCTGCAGTTCATTTATGACGCGGACACGATCAACATCGAAAGCGTCGAGCAGACTCAGGAGACGGACTCCGCCTTCCTCTACAAACTCGCGCAGGATTACGCGATCTCGATGAAGGTCTTCCAGGGCAAGATCATCCTTTACGACAGGGGACGCTGGGAGCAAAAGGCCGCGCAGACGACCATCGACATCAAGGACTTCGAGGATGGGACATCCTGGACAATGGACGACACGATCCAGGGCATCTACACCGGTGCCCGCGCCGCCTACAAGGCCGGCAAGAAGAACGAGGAGCTCTCCGTCTTCGTCGGCTTTATCAGCGAAAACGATCCGCATGCCAGGAACCTGAAGATCACGGAGACCTGCGACAGCAAGGAAGACGCGGGCCGGAAGGCGGCGGCCAAGGTCAACGAGGCCAACGCCAAGGCGACCGTGCTCTCCGGATCCATTTATCCGGATCCCGCACTCGTGTCCGGTGTGACGGTCAACGTCACCGGCTTCGGGTCCAAGTACGACGGAAAATACTTTATTGACAAGGTCACGATCTCGATCACGGGATCCGGAGGGGCCACACAGGAGATCGAGATGCACAAGTGCCAGAAGCTCCTGTCCTATCCTCCGAAGACGGCTGCAGCTGCTGCCGGAAAGGCGCAGAAGAAGTCGAACACCGAGATCGCGAAGGACGTCATCCGTGGCAAGTACGGCAACGGACAGGTCCGCAAGGATGCCCTGGCCGCTGCAGGCTACGACTACAGCGCCGTCCAGGCAGAGGTCAACAGAATGATGAGAGGAGGTTGATCAGATGGCTAAGGAATGGATAAGGATCGGCAGGATCTCTTCCATCAATCCGGCCCAGGGGCTGGTCCGTGTGACCTATCCGGACATGGACGGCTCGGTCACTTCAGAGATCCCGCTCTTCAACATGAACGGGGAATACAAGATGCCGAAGGTCGGGTCCAACTGTCTCGTCGTGCATCTTTCCAACGGCCAGGCCGCGGGCATCTGCCTCGGCGGGTACTGGTCAGAGGAAGACGTACCTCCGGAGACAGGGGCCAACATTTTCCGGAAGGACATGATCGGCGGGTACCTGGCAGACAGAGGCGGCGCGGTCGAGCTCCATGGCGGGACCCTGACCTTCTCAGACAGAACCGGGTCGATCACTCTGGGAGAGATCATCCGGCACATTAAGTAAAAGGAGGTCAGCATGGGGTCGGTCATCGGACAATATGGAAACATTATTAAGTTCGAGGTCAGTGACCGTAAGGTCCTGACCTTCTCGGACATGGAAAGAACACAGGCAGGACGCTGGAAGGAGCACGAGATCCCGGGCGTCGTGCCTCAATCGGAATTTATCGGACCGTCGGCGACCGAGATGTCGCTGAAGATCCAGCTCAAGGCTCAGCTGGGCGTGAAGCCCAGAGCTATGATCGCGACTCTTGAGAAATGCGCCCGGAATGGTACCGTCGACACGCTCGTGATCGGCGGGTCCAAGTATGGCTGGGGATCTGCGAAGTGGCGCGTGACATCAGTATCTGATAAGTGGGAGCGCTTCGTAGGAGGCGGGCTGATGGAGGCCGGCTGCACGGTCGACTTCAAGGAGTACAGCGAGAGCTCAAAAAAGGTCACGATCATCAAGAGGCCGAAGCCGCAGCCGCAGAAAGTTCCGGCAGCGGCCAAGAAGCCACAGACCGCCTCCTACAATGTCGACGACATCGCCCGGAGAGTTATCCGCGGAGAGTTTGGCAACGGGCAGGCCCGCTTCAATAAGCTCCAATCACAAGGTTATAACTGGAAGGCAGTCCAGAACAGAGTCAACCAGATGCTCGGCTGCAGTAAACGATACTAAGGAGGCATAAAATGATACAGCATATTCACATCCAGCGGATCATTGACGCCAACGACAGCATGAGCGCCTTCGATCTGATCCGGTACAAGGCCCAGCTCGAGGCCCTGATCACCAACATAGAAGGGACGATCCCGGGCTCCAGGGCCTTCGGTCTGCAGAACAGATACATCGATGCGCCTCCCGGAGACATTGCGAACCAGATGGTCATTGAACTGGCGGACAAGTGCGACACCTACATCCCGGCGATCAGCGTGGACGAGGTCAAGATCCTCGACGTCAAGGCTGATGGGAACGTGGACATAGAACTAAGTATAAGTATGAGGGAGGGAGAAAATGGCATCGAGTGAAGACATTTTGAAAATGCTGGAAAGCCTTCCCGGAGTGTCCTTCATCGGACAGGACACACTGACCAGCATCCAGGAGCAGATGGTCGACGACTATCAAACGAGATACCAGGAACTGACAGGCAAGACGCAGGCCCTCAGCCGTGCGGATCCTGTCACTCTCGTGCTTTATGCCTGCAGCGTGCAGATCTATCAGATGGCACTCTACACGGACATGAGCGCCAAGCAGTCCCTGCTCAAGTATGCTTTCGGCGAGTACCTGGACAACCTGGCAGCGCTCAAGGGCATCACAAGGAAGCACGCGAGCCGTGCCATCGTGACGGTCCGCTTCTCTCTATCTGAGCCAAGGAAGTCCGCGGTCGGTATCCCGGAGGGCACAAGGGTCTCTGCCGGCGGGGATGTGTTCTTCGCTACGACAGAGTACAACGAGATCCCGGCAGGCCAGGACCACATCGATCTGATCTGCCAGTGCCTGGAAGAGGGGGACATCGGCAACGACATCCTCGCCGGCACGATCAACACGCTGGTGGATCCGATCGCCTACATGGATCACGTGGAGAGCCTGGACGCAAGCTTCGGAGGAGCTGACGAGGAAAGTGATGATGATCTGAGATACAGAATATTCGAGGCTCCGTTCCGGTGGTCCGTCGCAGGACCTGAAGAAGCATATAGATACTGGGCCGGCGAGTACAGCACAGAGATCTCCGACGTGTATGTCGGATCTCCTGGGCCCGGCGAGGTGCTCATCGAGTTCCTCATGCTCGACGGGGAGCTTCCGGAGTCCGCCATGGTCTCCGGCATGGAAGCATATCTCTCCAGCGAGGAGATCCGGCCGCTCACTGATAAAGTCGTCGTGAAGGCACCGGACACGGAGGCCTTCAAGATCAATCTGACCTACTACATCAACCGGTCGCAGAGCTCCGGGGCGGCTACGATCCAGGCGAAAGTGGCCGACGCTGTCGAGCTCTATCGGCAGTGGCAGACCGCTCACATCGGCAGGGACATCAATCCGTCGGAGCTGATCCGGCAGGTCATCGACGCCGGAGCCAAGAGGGTCGAGGTCACAAGCCCGAGCTTCAAAGCGATCCCAATGACATCTGTGGCAAGATGTGCGAAGACAGACGTGACGATTACTTATGGAGGGCTCGAGGATGATTGATCTGGACACAGGCGAGCTCGCCGACTTATGGAAAGATAACAAGGAACCCGAGTTCCTGGCGATCTCTTACGCCTTAAAGCGGGCCATTTCCCGCTTGAAGGCACAGATCGACTCGTCCCGGGTCTATGCCGATATACAGAACCTGCAGGAAGACGCGGTCGATGAGCTGGCCGTCGAGCTGTGCGTGCGAGGCTATGACCAGAGCATGCCGCTCGAGGTAAAACGCAACGCGGTCGCGACTTCCATGCTCTACTACACCTACGCCGGCACCACCAAGGCCATCCGGGCCCTGATCCAGTCGCTCTACGGCGACGCTCAGGTCGAGGAGTGGTTCACTTACGGAGGAGATCCATATCACTTCCGCGTAGGTATTGACATAACAGACCAGCTTCAGACCGTCCCGATGCTCACACGAGACGAGCTGGCCGATCTTCTCAGAGGAGTGGTCCGTGCCAGCGCCCACCTGGACGACGTCTCCTTTGTGATCCGGCCAGTCCTTCAGATAGGGCAAAGGTCGGATCTGTTTACTATAAATCCCGTCGAAAGCGGGACGAAATACTGCGGAACGGTACCGAAGCCGCACTCTCCTGGCTACTCTGCCGGGGTCGTCATCGTCCTCGGTAAGACTTCCATGGGGGACGCAACCGAGCCCGCTCTTACCGGCACGCAGCCATCTGTAGCAGTTTCCGGATGGTCCGACGGGTCAGCGCTTCGATCAGCTGCCACAGAAGGGTCCATCTCTGAGATCTTACCTCCGGAGGTGGGCTCTAAGTACACCGGAACCTATCCGACGGCAGCAGAGGCAGGCGCGTCCTACACGGGGGCCAGGGTCGTGATCCGCTCCGGATCCGCGCAGGCAGTGACAGATGCAGCTGAGGCTGGAACAACAGCAACCAGCACGAAAGGAGGTTAATGTATGGCCTTTTATAAAGACCAGTTTATCCAGGACGGCCTTCTGAGCATGATGCGGAACATCCTCCGCTTCGAGTATCAGCTCAATGGCGGCGGCGCCTGGCACTCCGACGCGACACTGAACAGCAAGAAGATCGAAGGAAACAAGGTCGTCTGCATGGTCAACATCCCGAACAACGAGAGGACCGCAGCCACAATCACTCGCATCCGTTTCTTTGACATGGACAACGAGGTGGCCGGCGAGAAGACGATCTCTCTGTCCAGGACGGCCAATCAGACCGGACTGATCCGCTTCGATTTTCCGCTGACAGAAGAGTGAAAGGAGGTAAGACAAGGAAATGGCATATAATCGCACATTCTGGGTCGACCACGTTGTCGATCAGAACGGCAATGTCATCCAGCAGGGCACACTTCAGGATCAGGACCACTTCAACAACATGGAGGTCGGTATCTTTGACAATAACAACCTGATCGCTGAAATGCTCCGGATCATGTTCCTGAACGACAAGCGCACCGAAGCGCTCGAAGGCAGGAGCTCGACCAATGAGGAAGCCATTGCTGCACAGATCAAGAAGGAAGCCGAGGACATCGCCAAGCTCACCAAGCAGGAGGACGAGGACGATCACAACGCAAGGCAGACCTCTGCCGAGCTCCTCCGCGCGATCCTTCTCCATGACACTGAGGTCAATGGGCTCAAGGGCGAGGTCGTCAAGAAGACGCTCAAGAACACGCAGATCTACCCGTTCAACAACAGCCTGGCGTCTGTCCAGCTTTCCGGCCCGAAGGTCAACAAAGACTACACGGTCGACATCGAGGTGGATAACGTGACCGGCGGAGCTGTCGGAGACATCTTCGTCAGAGACAAGCTGGTGAACGGCTTCAAGATCGAGTACACAGGAAGCGCGAAGAGCGTGGACGTGACTCTGCACATCCGTGGAGGTATCTGATGGCTAACATAATAATTAAATCCGACGAGCGACGCGAGTCTGAGAGATACGTGGCTCAGGTCTTCGGCGCGGATACAAACAAGGCCAGCGAGCGGGAGGCTGTAGAGACAATAGCAGCCCGGACCGCTGAGGCCGTAGCAACTCAAAGGAGGGACTGATCATGAAGGTAGTAAAAACACCGGAAGACGGCAAGAAGTTCATCGACTACGAGATCGACGGCGACTTCCTGTCCTTTAACGACGGCGAGCTCGCGATCAATCTGAAGAAGAAGGAGCGCGACTACCCTGTCCACTTCGACATCTGCAGAGACTGGGAGCAGGGCCTCGTGATGGGAATCACCAAAGGCACCAGGGCCTACATCGCGCAGATCGACATTCCTGCCCGCCAATATGAATACGTGGAGAGCAAGGAAAAGAATGAGGACGGCGAGTACAAGATCGAGCAGAAACCGGTTCCGTTCTCTATGGACAACGTAACTTTGACACTCTGGGAGGAGGTATAAAACAATGGCAAGTAATTTTGACGATTTCAAGATGGCCGTCGAGGCGCTCTCTGGCGGCAAGAACACCGTGATCCTGGACGACGTAGGCATGCCTTCCGTCATGGTACGGATCCCGAAGTACAAGATGTCTCAGCTCATCTCCGGCGGGCCCGAGAATGTGCATCCCGCCTTTATGGTAGACGGCGCTGAGAAGGACGTCATGTATGTCGGAAAGTTCCACGACATCGTAGTGAACGACAGAAGCTACTCCCTGCCGATGAAGGATCCTGCTTGCTGGGTCACTTTTGACCAGGGCGTGACCTATGCGAGAAACAAGGGCAAGGGCTGGAGCCTTATGCCATACGCTCTCTGGTGCGCTATTGCACTCTGGTGCCGTAAGAACGGGACCA
Organism: Eubacteriales bacterium; assembly: GCA_036453165.1. Taxonomy (GTDB): domain Bacteria; phylum Bacillota; class Clostridia; order Lachnospirales; family Lachnospiraceae; genus Bilifractor. Next base: position 148,748 of record JAZHVR010000007.1, read on the forward strand.
TGCCGCACGGCAATAATAACTACGGAACGGACTCAAACGACCCGACAGAGGCGGGCATCCCGGTTCCGGAGTCACTCGACAACGGCAAAACCGCTCACGTTTATGAAGGATCCGGTCCCGCTTCCTGGTATCATGACGGAACCCGCGCCGGCATTTATGGCATGAACGGTAATGTCTGGGACAGAGTTGCAGGTATGCGCCTTAACAACGGCGAGATCCAGATCATTCCATATAGCAACTGCTTCATGAGTGATGTCAGCATGTCTGAGTCTTCTTCTCTTTGGAAGGCCATCGACGTGTCTGGCAACCTGGTAGCTCCCGGATCTGCAAAGACCCTGAAGTGGGGCAACAATAGCGATCTGACTGCGGGGACGGTTGAATCAAAAGATGCCTGGTACTCTATCGGATATGCCGATATGAAGCTCGACAGCTCTGTCACAGCCGTACCGGAAATTGCTAAGGCGCTGCTTCTGTATCCGGACGAGCCGGGCAAAGACTACGCGGGAGACTATCACTGGTGGAGAACCGACGGCGAAAAGGTTCCGTATTGTGGTGGCCACTGGAGCATTACCGGCTCCGCTGGCGTGTTCTGCGTCGATGCCATCAATGCCCGCGGCGATTCCACCGGCTTCATCGGCCTGCGCTCCGCTTATTGTGATTTGTAATTTGTCTTTTGTACTTTGGAGGTACCATGGAAGATCTTGACAGACAAGACCTGCCTATCGTCAAAGAGGCGGTCCTTCTTTTGGAATATTACGAGCCGGTTTATAAGCAGATCCCAAGCTGGGCGAAGCATGGCGTCGCAGTTCCTGCCCTTAATCGGGCCCTGCAGGATCTCCTCTTCTTCCTGGTATCTGCAGCCAAGCAGAGCCCGAAGAAGCCGATCCTGCTGAAGGCGGACGCCACTCTTGACACCGTCCGGATCTATATCCGGATGCTGAAGAAGGCTAAGGAGATCACGCCGAAACAGTACGAGCAGATGTCGAGGCACACTTCAAGCATCGGCAAACAGCTCGGAGGCTGGCTCGGATCTCTGCATGAAGAGTAACTTGTAAACAGTGGGAACAGGATGTTAATGCGCTCCGTATTGTGGTGGCAACTGGAACAATACCGGCAACGCTGGCGTGTTCAACGTCAATGCCAACAATGCCCGCGGCGATTCCAACAGCAACATCGGCCTGCGCTCCGCTCAAGCCCACAAATGCCAGAAGGCAGTGACTCACGGGTCACTGTCCAGTGCATGGGCTCAAGGATCCTGTCCCCGTGGCTCCTGACCAGGGCCTAAAAACTAAAAGCGGCCGGTACTCCGGAAGTAGACCGTCGAACCCTGACATGCCGGCCATATTATGAGAAACCTATGCCTATCAGAAACGCCTATGACGACATCATCTCCTTCGAGTCTCTGCGGCAGGCCGAGCATGACGTCTCAAAAGGCAAGACTGACAGGACGCACGTGCTCCGCTACGAGTGGAACCTGGAGGACCATCTCCTCGAAGATCACGACCGCCTCGCCCGGATGGACTTCCCAGAAGTCACCTATAACTCGTTCATGGTCTACGAGCCGAAGCCCAGGAAGATCATCTACACGGACTATAACTCCAAGATCATCGAGCGGGCGATCTACAACTACCTGAACCCGAGATTCTCAAAGGGCTTTATCTCGGACACCTACTCCTGCGTCAAAGGACGCGGCCAGCTGGCCGCGATGCTCCGGCTCTATGGCTGGATGCAGATGCTCGGAAGGTCGGACGAGAGATGGTACTATCAGAAGCTCGACGTGAGGCGCTTCTTTTACCGGATCGATCACGAGATCCTCATGAACCGGATCCTGCCGAAAAGGATCAGCGACGCTCGTGTCAATGACCTGATCGGGCACTTCATCTGCAACGGCGCCGTGCCCTTCGGCATGCGCGTCACGGATGATCCGGGCACGGTCCGGATGGAGGACATGCTCTACGACGTCGGGATCCCGGTAGGCGGAGGACTGTCGCACACGATCGGCAACGTGGTTCTGGACTACGCGGTCGATCAGTTCGCGAAGCGCGTGCTAGGCATAAAGCACTATATCAGATACATGGACGACATCATTTATCTCGGAAAGGATAAGCAGCTTATGAAAGATCAGAAGGCAAGGCTCGAAGAAAGGCTCGCGGATGTCAATCTCGAGCTCAATAACCGCTGCTGCCTCCGGCCGATCACCTGCGGCTGCGAGTTCGTCGGCAGCCGGATCTTCACGGATCACGTGATCCTCCGGAAATCGACGACGCTCCGAATGAAGCGGAACCTTGCCAAGAAAAAGCGGGACTACGAAGCCGGGCTGATCTCAAAGGAGAAGTACGCGGAGACGATCCAGTCCTACAAGGCCCTGCTCTCGCACGTCGATGCGAAAGCACTGAGCGAGAAGCTGTGGTCCATTTATCAGGCCGACTAGAGAAAGGAGGACCTATTGATCTATGAAGAGCTATGCCTGGAGCAGGCAGAAGTCATCGAGTCACTATCCTCTCAGGTGAAGCGACTGCTCGGCATCCTCGAACAATACACCGATATTGAGGACGAAGAAACGAAGTATAAGCAACTAGAAAAGAGGATAAGCCATTGAGCCCAGAAGGAAAAACAATAATGCTCACGCTGATCAGCAGCGGCTTTTTCACTGTCCTTCTCCAGTGGGTTCTGGGGAAAATTGATGCCAAAAAGGGGATGAGAAAAACCCTCGAGGACATCAAAACAGAGCTCGAAAAGGAAGAAAACGAACGGAAAGAGGACAATATCATGGCTTGCAGATCGCGGATCGTTCGCTTCAATGACGAACTGCTCCGGGGAGATCGGCATAGCAAGTCTATGTTCGATACGATCTTAATCGACTGCACAAAGTACGAAAACTACTGCAGCCAGCACGAGGACTTCCAGAACGGCGTTGCAACAGAAGGCATCGCCAACATCCGAAGGTGCTATCGAAAATGCGAAGTTGATAAAGATTTTCTATGAATATCTGAACGAGAGGAGGTGAGACCGGTGAAGAGCTTAACGAAGTTTGTGATCTTCAGCTTCGCGTCCCTGATCATCTACACGATCGTGGCGCAGCTGATCGCAATCAAAACAGGAGGCATTGAGATGTCCACACTGACCACGTGCTTCTTCGGAGCGTTCGGAGGAGAGGTGCTCATGTGCGCGCTCATCAAGGTTTTCAAGCTGAAAGGAGGCAATAATGGAGACAATACTAATGCTTCTTCTGGTATGCAGTGCGATGACAGCACTGGTAACGGAAGCGATCAAAATGATGATCCCGCAGTCTAAGGAATACTCGAAGAACATTTTGGCAGGCGTGGTATCGATCGTCGTGTCCGTGCTCATAAGTATCGGATACATCATCCTGACCCACACGGCAGTGACCAAGGAGGTGCTGGCGTATATCGTTGCGCTGGTGATCCTCTCCTGGCTCTGCTCCATGCTGGGCTATGACAAGGTCGTGCAGACCATCAGGCAGATTGGAACGAAACAGCCTACCAGTAAGTGAGAGGAGGTGATCCTCTATCTCGGCGGCCCGTCGTTAATGGGCAATGATAAAGAGCCCGCCGTACATCACAGTCCGGCGGGCTCTTACTATGCACGGGAGGCGTAAGGCATGACACAAGAAGAATTTATTGAGAAGGTCGCGGGATACGTTAAGAAGTACGCGCCTCAGTACGGCATCGCCGTGCACTCTCCGATCATCGCTCAGGCGATCCTCGAGAGCGGATGGGGCGAGAGCACTCTGGCAGCTAAGTATCACAACTACTTCGGCCTCAAGTGCGGAAGCTCCTGGAAGGGCGCATCCGTAAACATGCAGACCATGGAGGAGTACACCGTCGGAACGCTGACACAGATCCGGGACAACTTCCGGGCCTATGGATCCATGGAAGAAGGTATCAAGGGATACTTCGACTTCATACAGTATCCGAGATACAAGAACCTCCGCGGCATCACAGACCCGCAGAAGTACCTGGAGACGATCCGGGCCGACGGCTACGCGACCTCGAGCAGCTACGTCAACAATAACATGAGACTGGTGCGCCAGTACAATCTGACGCGCTTCGATGGAGGTGTTACAATGGGAAGAACAGCACAGGACTATCTGAACGTCTGGAAGAGCTGGATCGGCTTCTCCGAAGCAGACGGCCGCTTCCGACAGATCATTGATCTCTACAACAGCCACAAGCCTCTGGCCAGGGGCTACGCGGTCAAGTACACCGACGAGTGGTGCGACACGACCGTCTCTGCCGCTGCCATCAAGGCCGGCATGACCGATCTGATCGGGACCGAGTGCGGCTGCGAGCAGCATGTGAAGATCTTTAAGGCCAAGGGCATCTGGATCGAAAACGGATCCATCGCTCCGAAGCCTGGCTATATTATTGTCTATAACTGGGACGACAGCTCTCAGCCTAACGACGGATACTCTGATCACATCGGCGTCGTGGAAGCCTGCGACGGCCACACGATCACGACCATCGAGGGCAACTCCGGCGGCATGGTAAAAAGGCGCACGATCCCGGTCGGCTGGGGCCATATCCGGGGCTTTGCGGCTCCTCACTATGATCAGACAGCGGCATCCGCTCCGGCGCCTTCCACTCCGCAGATCTCTGTGGAAGATGCTGCGCGCGGAGTCCTCGCCGGAAAGTATGGAAACGGGGACGCAAGGAAGAGCGCCATTGAGGCCCTCGGTCTTAATTACGCGCAGGTGCAGGCAAGGGTCAACCAGCTGGTGGCCGAGAAGAGTAAGCCGGCCGCTCCACAGATCTCCGTCGAGCAGGCAGCCAAGGAGATCCTGGCAGGCCAGCACGGCAACGGCGACGCAAGGAAGAGCTGGTGCCAGTCTGTAGGCCTCGACTATAATCAGGTGCAGGCAAGAGTCAACCAGCTCGTGGCCGCACAGAACAAGCCGAAGGCTCCGCAGATCTCTGTAGACCAGGCAGCCCGCGAGATCATCGCCGGCCAGCACGGGAACGGAGACGCCAGGAAGGCATGGTGCCAGTCTGTAGGTCTCGATTACGGCCAGGTGCAGGCAAGAGTCAATCAGCTCGTGGCCGGCCAGAATGGCGGCAAGTCCATCGACCAGGTAGCCAGAGAAGTCCTTGCGGGAAAATGGGGCAACGGAGACGCAAGACGTCAGAAGCTGGCGGCCGCCGGCTATGACGTGAACGCTGTCCAGCGCAGAGTCAATCAGCTGGCACGCTGAGTCTCCCGGTAGTCGATAAGCAGCACAAAGTAGCCCTTATAGTATGTACAGAAATTTTCACGGGATTTCAGTTAACAAACGGTTAAGACGTGCGACAAACGTGCGACAAAATTTGACGTTTCCTGTCGTTTCGTGTCATAATGACAGAAGCAAAAACCTGGAAATGTCGCGCTCTGACGACCGCTGTCAGTTCAATAGTAATCCCGTCTCGCGCTCGTCTGAAAGAGATCGATTCGTCGATCTCTTTTTTTGCGCGTTTCTACGAGTGCTGCCTGCCGCGCGTATCTGTCAGCGACGCACACCAGAGGCGTGCAGGAGCTGACAGATACGCGCGGCAGGATAGC
>JAZHVR010000008.1:0-131974 GCA_036453165.1 Eubacteriales bacterium
TGGTGGAAAAAAGTTTGTGTGTTCAGTTTTGAAGGTACGTATCATAAATATTCCTCGATAGCTCAGTCGGTAGAGCGCGTGACTGTTAATCACGATGTCGTTGGTTCGAGCCCAACTCGGGGAGCTTCTGGCACTGTTGTTCTGCAACAGTGCCTTTCGTTTATTAGGATTATTTCATCCCGGTAATCCCGGATAAGAAAGGATGGTTGCTGTGGAAGTATATTCAGGCAGACCTGAGAATACGGACGGACGTCTTGACCGCGAAATCAGAACGTATGATTTCCTTGACAGGCTCGGAATTAATTACAAGAGGACCGATCATGAGCCGGCAGACACGATGGAGCATTGCCATGCTATTGACGCCGTGCTCGACGTATTGATCTGTAAGAATCTCTTTCTCTGCAACCGGCAGAAGACCGATTATTATCTGCTCATGATGCCCGGTGACAAGCCTTTTAAGACGAAGAATCTTTCCAAACAGCTCGGCATCTCGAGACTTTCTTTTGCGCCTGAGGAAATGATGCTCGAGTATCTGGATATTCAGCCCGGTGCAGTGAGTATTATGGGGCTGATGAATGATCATGATAATCATGTCAGGCTGCTCATCGATGAGGATGTGTTAAAAGATGAATTCATCGGCTGCCATCCCTGTGTCAATACCTCAAGTCTGAAGATAAGGACGAGGGATATTACGGATATCTTTCTTCCTGCCGTTCATCACGAGGCGACGATAGTTACACTTCCATGGCAGAATGATTAATAATAACGCTTTTGTAAAAGAGTGAAAAATAAATCCGGATCTGGTTTTGCCGCAACAGGCATCCAGGATCCGGATTTTCTGATTTGGTATTCAATTGTGATAGAAAGCCCGGCTATTACTTTACGTAGGGCTCTGCGATCCGTATCGCATTTTTTACGCAGTCGTCGCACGAGCAGAGAACCCTGCCTGTTCCGACGCCTTTGATTTTTCCACAAATGGTCTCGCCGCCGCACTGCTCTTTAAAAGAATTGAGGATCTGCGCGGATGTCCTGTTTCTGTGTGTGTCAGCGTTGCCGGCGATACTTGCTGCCATGACAGCGCCGACAAGCGCGCCGCAGCTGCCTTCCATACAGCCCATTCCGCCTCCGAATCCGGAGCCGAGCTGCAGAAGCTCTTCTTCAGATTTTCCGAGTTCATCTTTATATGCGAGAAGAACTGCCTGGCAGCAATTGATTCCCATCTGGTGCTTTACTTCAAGTGCTTTTTCTGCTCTGTCCATTTTCCACTCCTTATTTTTTATTGCAAGTCAGATCTGGTGTTTCACGACGGCGTATTCGTCGCCGTTCCGGTAGTACGGGCATGCGTTGCGGCTGCTTTCGATAAGCCGCGCCCAGTCATCCTCATCCATGTCAATGCTGCACAGATAATCCTCATAATCTTCATCGTATTCAAGATAGGCACAGGTGCTGCAGCTGCCCTGCGGCCGGGATTTTTTATCTGGTTCAGTCATTGCTACTCCTTGTAATTTGTCTCATTATAGATCTTTCCCAGAATAGTTCAGTTTTTAGATTTACACAAGCTTTTTCGCAACTCTATACTTTTTACATGACATGTGATAGTATCATGAAATACACAACTGATTATACAGCCGTATAAATAAAAATGACGGCATCAGAATGATTAAAGGAGGTCTTTGTTATGGCTATCAATCCTAAAAATCTTATGGCAGCAAAACAGCGTCTCAATATTTTCAAGAGTCAGCATCCGAAAATTATTGAATATGGGAAGATGCTGAATGAGAAAGCCATTGAACCGGGCACGGTTTTCGAGATCAAGGCGACGACACCTGAAGGGCAGAGCTACTCTGCAAATATTAGGCTTACGCCGGAAGATGTCGAGTCTTTCCGCATGTTTAAGAAGAAATAAGGGACAGCTGGATTATCAGATAAGTTATTGACTTCTGGCAATGTCGTTACAGGTTCTTTTCGCCCCAGGCACCGAGCTCCAGGAGAATAGGGATGAGGCTCTGTGCTTTGGGTGTCAGTGAATACTCAACGCGCACAGGCATTTCATCGTACTGTTTTCTCAGGACAAGCCCGTCCTGTTCCATTTCTCTGAGAGACTGGGCCAGCATCGTATTTGTGATGCCGACGATCGTCCGCCGGATCTGGCCATAGCGCATGGCGCCCTTGTTATTCATGGCACAGAGGATCAGGATCTTCCATTTTCCGCCGACCAGGTCCAGGACCCTTCGAAGGCCACATCCGTCGCCGCCTATTGTTTCACATATGATATCTTTTGCCATTTTTCCTCCAGAAATTTGTGGCACTCAGTTTTTCCTTACCAGATAAATATAAACTGCGTACTTGTTATAGATTTCGTACCATATATAATAGACTTATCAGAAATGAAACGCAAGGCGTATTACAATACAGATGATAAGGAGATAAAAATTATGGAATACAAATTTACGAGTAAAAATTTTGATCAGGAAGTTCTTAAGAGTGACAAACCGGTTCTCGTTGATTTTTACGCTGACTGGTGCGGACCGTGCCAGATGATGGGACCGGTCGTGAAGGACCTCGCAGAGGAGTATGACGGCCGCGTCAAGGTCGGAAAAATCAATACCGACGAAGAGCAGGAGCTTGCGATCCGCTACGGTGTATCGAGCATCCCGAATTTCGTAATCATCAAAAACGGGCAGGTCGTTGACCGTGTAATCGGAGGCGTTCCGGCTGAGGTGCTTGAGGATAAACTCGACAGCGCACTGAAGGGCTGATCCGGCCGTTTTCCTCCTGGAGAAAATTGAAAAAGATCATCAGATACAGGGCTGCTGCACAATTGTGCGGCAGCTTTTTTACTGTCCAGTAACCAGAATTTAACACCCGGGAGATTGATTTTTAATAATCAATGTGATATCATGATGATATCAAATAGATAGGGACGAGGCCGGGCAGCCGGTTTCATTCCGGAAGAAGGTTCCGGGGAAAGGATCTGGATATGGAAGAGAAGGTATTAAAGAAGAAAAGGAATGGCATGGTAGTTCTTATACTGATCATTCTGATGTATGCAGGAGCTGTCGCGTCTATTGTCTCGAATGCGATAAGAGAGCCCGAGGACATGGAGCTTTCCCTGGCGATTGACGTCGTGGTGATTGTCGTAGCGACGATTCTGATCGCCGGCCTGAAGGTTCTGAAGCCGCAGGAGGCACTTGTGCTCACACTTTTCGGCAAATATGTAGGAACGCTGAAGGACGATGGATTTTATTTCGTCAATCCTTTCTGCACTGCTTTTAATCCTGCAGCGGGGACCATGCTCGGGCAGAGCGGCGACGTCAATGTCGGCGAGCGCAAATCAGATGCCAGAAAGAATGAGGAGGCTGCGATCGCTGCCTCGAAAAAAATCTCTCTGAAGATTATGACACTGAGCAATGCGAAGCAGAAGGTCAATGATGTGCTTGGAAATCCGGTCGAGGTCGGCGTAGCCGTGATGTGGCGTGTGACGGATACTGCGAAGGCCGTGTTCAATGTGGACAACTACAAGGAATACCTCTCCCTGCAGTGTGACACAGCCGTCCGCGACATTGTAAAAATCTATCCATATGATGTGGCAAAGAATATTGATACAACGGGCGACGGCAAGGCGGACGACGGTTCTCTCCGCGGTTCAACAACAATCGTCGCAGAGAGGATCCGCAAGCAGATCCAGGAAAAGGTAGAGATCGCAGGTCTTGAAATTATTGAGGCGAGGATCACATATCTTGCCTATGCGCCGGAAATCGCATCTGCGATGCTGCAGCGCCAGCAGGCTTCGGCTGTAGTCGACGCGAGAAAGATGATCGTCGACGGCGCTGTGGGAATGGTTGAAATGGCTCTGGACCGCCTGAAGGCCGACGGAGTCGTCGATCTTGACGAGGAGCGCAAGGCCGCCATGGTGTCCAACCTGTTGGTCGTTCTCTGCGGAAATCACGAGGCTCAGCCGGTTGTTAATTCCGGCAGCCTGTATTAAAGTAGCAGGTATAGCGTTGATAGGAAAAACCCTTCCACAGAAAAAGCAGACGGGTTGTCGGTATGGAAGAACCCGGCTGATCATGATAAGAGATTGAGTGCAGATGGCAAAGAAACAAATCCCTCTCAGATTAAATGAAAAGTTATACGATGCAATCGCTGCCTGGGCGGAGGATGACTTCCGCTCAGTCAACGGTCAGATCGAGTATCTGCTCACAGAATGTGTGAAGCAGAGAAAAAAGGACGGCAAATACGTCTCAGAACATCTGGACGAAGAGCCGAAATTCGATATTAAATAATGAACAGCGGGAGAAAACGCGCTCTGCGTATTTCTCCCGCTGCTGTGTTTTGTGATTATTTGTCAGGCGTTTTGTTTTGCAGCGCCATTGCTGCCTGATACCAGACGCCTCAGGTAATTCAGCGCGTGTGTCCTGCTGAGAATACCGATAAGAACAGCCGCGATGATCGTGCCGCCGGCCGTGCTGACGAGAAATGGGACGACAAAGGTGAAAAGTGCGGCGTCTTTTCCCATGAGTCCCGCCGCGATCGGATATGCGAGCATTCCGCCGAGTACGCCTGTGCCGAATACCTCAGAGATATATGTCGGGATGAGCTTTTTGAACCTGCCATATACAAGCCCGCAGAGCAGGGCGCCGACCATACTGCCCGGAAATGCAAGCAGAGTGCCCGTTCCCATCAGGTTTCTGATCAGAGATGCGACAAAAGCAATGCCTACACCCCACCAGGGCCCTAAAAGAACTGCCGAGAGAACATTGACCATATGTTGAATCGGGAAGCATTTAGAAGCCCCGATCGGGATGTAAAATCCTGAGAGACAGATGATGATGGCGACAAACACTCCTGATGCTGCAAGTTTTCTGGTTTTTTCCTGTGTCATTTGAATCCTCCTAAAAAGAATGTTGTGTTGTTGCAGACGGAGGCCGCTTCACGCTGTTGCGTGAGCGGATGCGGCTCATTACTCGCGTAAACGAGATTTCATCTCGTCATCGCGGTATTCGCCTCACCGCTTCACGCTGTTGCGTGAGCGGATGCGGCTCATTACTCGCGTAAAAAAGGCAGAGTCCGAAGACTCTGCCAATGATCAGCATTTTTTATTCACGCAAACGGAATCGCGCGATCCCGTACGCGTGTCACATACTCCCTACGTTGGCATTATCCAAATCAGGTTATAGGGTCGTGCGTTATTTCTGCACCTCTCAGCTGTGAAGCTCCCCTGTCTGTTCAATTTATGATACTACGCAACTATAGCACCCCATAATGAAATGTGCAAGGCTGACAGATTCTTATGCCGGGTGTTATAATTTCAGCATGGACTGCGAAAGCGTGGAAAAATTAATGACGAAATGCCGGCTGTGTCCGCGAAAATGCGGCGCAGACCGTTGGGACGGTGAGACAGGCGTGTGCGGAGTGCCGGCCGATATTTATGCGGGCCGGGCGATGCTGCACCACTGGGAGGAACCGTGCATCTCGGGAACTGAGGAGGATAAAACAGACGGCGGCGCAGGGGCCGTATTTTTCTCCGGGTGTGTGCTGAAATGCGTCTACTGTCAGAACTATGACCTTTCACATGTTCGCCACAATGGCAAAATCCCCGGAAAAAGGATCTCTGTGGAGAGACTGGCGGAGATTTTTCTGGAGCTGCAGGAAGAGGGGGCAAATAATATCGACCTCGTCACACCGACGCAGTACATCCCGCAGATCGCGGAGGCACTGAGGATTGACGGGCATAATGTACACCATCCCGGACACTCCGGGGAAGAGCAGAAGTTCGGACGGCGCCGGCTGACGATACCGGTCATATTTAATTGCGGCGGCTACGAGAGCGCGGATGCGCTCCGCCTGCTGGAGGGACTGGTGGACGTTTACCTCACGGACTTCAAATATATGGATCATGAGGCCGCGCGGAAATATTCCGCGGCGGAGGATTATCCGGAGAGGGCGAAGGAGGCTCTGGCGGAGATGGCGAGGCAGTGCCCGGAGACGATTTTTTCGGAAAACGGTCTGATTCAGAGGGGCATTATCATCAGGCATCTGGTGCTGCCCGGCATGGTGCACAATTCCAGAGAAACCGTCCGCTACATTTATGAGACGTACGGTGACAGCGTCTGGCTGAGCCTTATGAACCAGTATACGCCGTTCGGAGCAGCGGCGGAGCATTTTCCGGAGCTTGGCCGCAAGGTCACGAAGCGCGAGTATGATGCGGTGGTCGATTATGCGCTTGATCTCGGTGTTGAGAACGCCTACATTCAGGAGGGCGCCACGCAGAAAGAGAGCTTTATTCCGTCTTTTAATGGAGAGGGCGTATAAAGCGGATGACATGTCAGAAAACGAAATTATTAAACAGAATGAATATGCAGGAGGCAGAGAAAAATGGCACTGGATACACCGAAACAGCTTAAAAATGAGACGATGTACTCGGTTTTTGTTAGAAATTACAGTCCGGAGGGGAATTTTGAGGGCGTGCGGAAGGATCTTGACAGGATAAAAAATCTCGGCGTCGATATTATCTGGCTGATGCCGATCCAGCCGTCCGGCAGGGTTCACAGAAAGGGATCTCTCGGATCGCCTTACGCTATCCAGGATTACCGGAAGATCAATCCGGAATACGGGACGATGGATGATTTTATCCGTCTCGTCGATGACATTCACGCTCACGGGATGAAGTGCATCATCGACGTCGTTTACAACCACACGTCTCCGGATTCCTGGCTCGCCCAGAATCACCCAGAGTGGTTTTATCACAAAAAGGACGGATCGCTCGGCAACCGCGTCGGCGACTGGTGGGATGTGGTTGACCTCGATTATTCAAAGCCGGAGCTCTGGGATTATCAGATCGACACACTGAAGATGTGGGCAAAGTATGTCGACGGCTTCCGCTGTGATGTAGCTCCGCTTGTTCCGGTTGAATTCTGGAAGAGGGCGAGAAAAGAGGTGGCTGAAGTCCGTCCGGGCGCTGTCTGGCTCGCGGAATCTGTCGATCCGGGATTCATCCGGATGTCGCGGGCACACGGAATGGAATGCGCTTCCGACGCAGAGCTCTATCAGGCATTTGATATCTGCTATGACTATGATGTCTATGAGAAGTTTTTTGACGTGCTGACAGGAGAGGGCTCCCTGCAGGATTATGCGGACGCGCTGAATCGCCAGGAGGTTATCTATCCGGGCAACTATGTAAAGCTGCGCTGCCTGGAAAATCACGACCGCGTCCGGGCCGCCTACCTTATCCGCGATGAGAAGGCGCTGCGGAGCTGGACGGCGTTCTGCGCCTTTCAGAAGGGAATCTTCCTGCTGTACGCGGGAGAGGAAAAGGCCGTCCGCCACAAGCCCACGCTTTTCGATCGCGACACGGTCGACTGGGATGCGCCGGAGAACGTGGATCTGTCTGATCTCATCAGCAGGCTCACCAGGATCCGCAGAGATCCGATTTTTGCAGACAGCAGCTACGAGGTGTCAGTGAAAGGAAAGAACACGATTGTTGCCGTACATACGGCAAATTCATCGGATCCTTCGGAAGAGACGGGCAGCCGCATGGTCGGCATTTTCAATCTCAGCGGAGAACCTTCCGTTCTTTCCGTCAGGAATGAGATCCCGGACGGCAGGTATGAGAATCTGCTGGACGGCAGTGCCGTTGAAGTCGATGATATGGGCAGGCTGGCCATTGACAGCGCGCCCGTGATCTTCCGCGTGGAAAAATAATGATCTGAAGGAGGGAAAATCATGGCAAAAGTATTCAGTTTCTGGGCAGATGGATTGGAAGAGGTAGAAGCGCTCACGCCGGTGGATGTTCTCCGCAGAGCGGGTAATGACGTGACTACGGTGTCTATTATGGGAAGAAAGACAATACACGGCTCCCATGGGATTGATGTGGCCGCAGACCAGCTGTTTGAGGAGACGGATTTCTCCGCCGGGGACCTGTTTATCCTGCCGGGCGGCGGAAAAGGAACGCAGCTTCTGTCAGAGTATGAGCCGCTGATGAAACTTCTGAAAGAAAAATACGGGGCCGGAAAAAATGTCGCGGCTATCTGCGCGGCGCCATCGATCTTTGGAAAGCTCGGAATTGTTCAGGGAAGAAAGGCTGTCGTGTATCCCGGCATGGAGAATACGCTGACGGGCGCTGATCCTCAGGATGTGCCGGCGATAACTGACGGCAACGTGACGACCGGACATGGGCCGGGTGCATCCTTTGATTTTGCGTTTGAGCTCGTCCGTCTGATGAACGGTGAGAAAGCGGCAAAGCAGCTTAAAGAGCAGATGGTGTTTCAGCACGACTCTGTGATCTGAGATCACCTGTAATATTTCCGATAATAAAAATCCACCCGTTTCCGGGGCAGTGGCAATGAAGTGAATCATGGCCATGGCGCCGGGAACGGGCGTTTCGTTGTTTAGAACCTGTATTGTAGATATTATTTTCTGTCGTGGATCGGAATATATTCCTTCGTCGGACAGATGTTCATGTACGCAGGGCGGATGATCTTATCTACATTGATCAGCTCCTCGAGGCGGTGTGCGCTCCATCCGACGATTCTCGCGCAGGCGAAGATCGGGGTGTAAAGCTCAACAGGAAGGCCGAGCATGCTGTAGACGAAGCCGCTGTAGAAGTCGACGTTCGCGCTGACGCCCTTGTAGATGTGGCGCTCGTCAGCGATGACCTTCGGCGCCAGTTCTTCGACGAGACTGTACATTTTCCAGTCGTCCTCGCGTCCCTTTTCTTTTGCCAGCTTCTGTACAAAGGATTTCAGGATGACGGCACGCGGGTCTGAGACCGAGTAGACCGCGTGGCCCATTCCATAGATGAGCCCCTTGTGATCGAAGGCCTCGCCGTGGAGAAGCTTGCGCAGGTAAACTTCGACTTCCTCCGGGTCGCTCGTATCCTTAACGTTTTCCCGGAGATCATCGAACATACGCATGACCTTGATATTTGCACCGCCGTGCTTTGGCCCTTTGAGGGAACCGAGGGCAGCCGCGATCGTCGCGTATGTATCGGTTCCGGAAGAAGTTACAACGTGAGTCGTGAAGGTCGAGTTATTGCCGCCGCCGTGTTCCATGTGCAGGACGAGGCAGATGTCGAGGACCTTTGCCTCAAGCGCTGTGTACTGTTTGTCCGGCCGCAGCATGTAAAGGATATTTTCGGCAGCGGACAGGCCCTTCAGCGGCTTGTGGATGAAGAGACTCTCGTCGTTCTGGTAATAATCATATGCCTGGTAGCTGTAGACGGCCAGCATCGGAAAAATCGCGATCAGATTTGTACACTGGCGCAGTACGTTGGGAAGTGAGATGTCATCGGCGTTGTCATCATAGTAATAAAGTGTAAGAACGCCGCGGGCCAGAGTGTTCATCATGTCTTTGCTGGAAGCCTTCATGATGACGTCGCGGACGAAATTTTTGGGAAGCTCGCGCTGATTTGTCAGCATGGCGGAGAAGCCGTTGAGCTCTGTCTGTGTCGGGAGCTTGCCAAACAGGAGAAGATAGCAGGTTTCGTCGAACCCAAACCGGTTTTCGGATGTAAATCCCTTTACGAGATCATTGATATTGATCCCGCGGTAATACAGGCGTCCGGGGCACGGTGTTTTCACCCCGTTTACCATTTCCCAGGATACAATATTTGAGATGTTCGTGAGTCCTGCGCGGACACCCTGTCCGTTTATGTCACGCAGGCCTTTTTTTACATCATACTTGGTGTAAAACTCTTTTGGGATCTGTGTGTTTTCATTGCATTCTTTTGCCAGCTCCTCAATCTGAGGTGTGACCTTCGTATTAAAGCTCATGGAGACCACCTTTCCTATATAAATTAACAGTTTACTTAACAGAGTAAGCAATTTATAGAAAAAATTCTGTCAATAGATTTTATTTTAACACATGTTAGGCTATATATCAACTAAATGAACGTTGGTCATTTTCTTCCGGCCGCAACACAGATGCGCAAGGCTTTCATCCGCGACGCGCTCTCGCTTGTCCTCAGCGTAGCAGCGCATAACCTCGCCCTGCGTTGCGCTTGGGCTCGCTAAGCGCCGACGCTTGCGGATGTCGCGTATGAAAACCTCTGCGCATTCCTCGAAACGAGTGCGGGCCGAAAGGTCACTTTATTTTTCCTGGAATAGAATAATATCTGCCACATTGTCTGAATCAAAATTATAAAACAATGATTGTGGTAAGGCTTGAACAGAATTGATTTAAATGACATATCAGGATATGCAAAATCCGCGCGCCGGATCTTCGAATCGACGTCACGGGCGTTACTCATACAGCCGGCTCGGCCCAGGCTGCCCCGCGTCACACGAAAGGTTCTGCTTAGTGCTGCTGCATTCCTGCCCTGACACGGTTCGCAGATTTCCGTTGCACGGGACCCAGACTTCAACGCTGCTTATATAAGGCAGCCCCGCAATTAAGATCCTCGGATCCGGCATCACCCCTGCTGTAGCGGATTTCAGGTACAGGGCCCCGCTGCTGCCCCGGCTGCGCGGATAATCAAAAGTATACAGGCCGGACCTTAAAAAGTCAATTGCGCTGACCGCTGTGATGTGTAATAATAAACGAGGTATTCCGATTATTTAAACTGCGGACGGAAAGGAAGGGTTTTACATGTTAAGAATTGGTATGCTTACCAGTGGTGGAGACTGTCAGGCATTAAATGCCACAATGAGGGGTGTTGTAAAAGGACTGGCGAATAATGTCAGCGATCTTGAAGTATATGGCTTCATGAACGGATATAAGGGGCTTATCTATGGCGACTACCGGATGCTGACCTCACATGATTTTTCCGGAATTCTTACCCGCGGTGGCACGATCCTCGGCACTTCCCGTCAGCCGTTTAAACTGATGCGTGTGCCTGATGAGAACGGGCTCGACAAGGTCGAGGCAATGAAGCAGAATTATTATAAGCTGAACCTCGACTGCCTCGTTATTCTCGGAGGAAACGGAACTCAGAAGACGGCAAATCTTCTTTCGGAGGAGGGCCTGAATATCATCCATCTTCCGAAGACGATTGACAATGATATTTACGGAACGGATATGACGTTCGGCTTCTACAGCGCTGTCGACGTCGCGACGAATGCGATCGACTGCATCCACACGACAGCTTCGTCACACAATCGTATCTTCATCGTGGAGGTTATGGGACATAAGGTCGGCTGGCTGACTCTGTACTCCGGTATTGCGGCAGGTGCAGATGTCATCCTGATCCCTGAGATCCCGTATGACATCAAGAAGATCACACAGGCTATTAATAAGAGAAAAGAGCGCGGCAGCAACTTCACGATCCTCGCTGTCGCAGAGGGCGCTATCCCGAAGGATATCGCGGCTCTTCCGAAGAAGGAATCAAAGAAGGCCATGGAGAAGATCCTTTCACATTATCCGTCGATCTCCTACAAGATTGCCGAGGATCTTCAGGCTGCCACAGGCACTGAGATCCGCGTGACCGTGCCGGGACACATGCAGAGAGGCGGAAGCCCGTGTCCTTATGACAGAATCCTCTCAACGAGAATCGGTTCTGAATGCGCTCAGCTGATCCTTGATAAGGAATACGGATATATGGTCGCTCTTGTCAATGGCAAGATTAAGAAGGTTCCGCTCGGCGATGTTGCCGGAAAGCTGAAGACCGTTAATCCGAACTGCCAGGAGATTCAGGACGCAAAGAGGATGGGTATTTCGTTTGGCGATTAATGAATGACTCTGCGGCGGTATCCGTGAGGAACGGAGACCGCCGCATCTCACGTCTGAGGAGGAAATTTGAGCTATCAGGCACTGTATAGAAAATTCCGCCCGAAGACTTTTGATGAAGTCAAGGGGCAGGATCATATTGTTACGACACTGAGAAATCAGCTGAAGGCGGGCAGGATCGGCCACGCATATCTCTTCTGCGGGACGCGCGGTACCGGAAAAACTACGGTTGCAAAAATCCTCGCGCGCGCTGTAAACTGTGAGCATCCGGCGGAGGACGGAAGTCCGTGCAACACCTGCGATATCTGCCAGGATATCCTGAAGGGGGTATCGCCGAATGTGATTGAAATCGACGCCGCGTCGAACAATGGCGTCGACAATGTCCGTCAGATACGCGAGGAGGTCGCCTACCGGCCGACACAGGGAAAGTACAAGGTTTATATCATCGATGAGGTACACATGCTTTCGGCAGGAGCATTTAATGCCCTCCTGAAGACGCTCGAGGAGCCGCCGGAGTATGTGATTTTTATACTCGCGACGACGGAAGTCAACAAAATCCCGATCACGATCCTCTCCAGGTGTCAGCGCTATAATTTCCACCGGATCACAATCGACACGATCTCCGACCGGCTGAGGGAACTCCTTGATAAGGAGGGCGTAAAGGCCGAGGACAGAGCTGTCCGGTATATCGCCAAGATGGCAGACGGCTCCATGCGTGACGCGCTCAGCCTTCTGGATCAGTGCATCGCTTTTTACCTGGGCCAGGAGCTCACCTACGACAATGTGCTCAAGGTGCTTGGGACGGTCGACACCGATACGTTCAGCGCGCTGCTCCGGTGTGTGATCGCGGGTGATGTGTCGGGAAGCATCCGCATTCTACACGACATCATCCGGGACGGCCGTGAGATGGGGCAGTTCGTCAATGATTTTATCTGGTATCTGAGAAACCTTCTTCTGGTGCAGAATTCCGATGATCTCGAGGATGTGCTCGACGTCTCCACCGAGAATCTGAAACAGCTGAAGGAAGAGAGCACGATGATCGACTCAAACGGTCTGATGCGCTACATCCGCATTCTTTCGGATCTCTCCGGGCAGATGCGCTTTGCTTCGCAGAAGCAGGTGCTTGTTGAAACGGCGCTGATAAGGCTGTGCCGGCCGGAGATGGATACCGATATGGAGGGCATTCTTGACCGGATCCGCGTGCTTGAGAAAAAAGTCGCGGAGGGCGTTGTCGTACAGAAGCCGGCGGAAGGAAGCGGGACTGTGTATCGCGCGTCCCCGGAGAAGAAACCGGAGCCGAAAGTGGCGGCACCGGAGGATCTGAAGGTGGTCCGCTCGCGGTGGAATGAGATCTACGCGAGACTCAGCAATGGAGCGCCAAAGATCTATCTGAAGGGAACGACGCCTTCCTATGACGGCGAGAACGGAGGAAATATCCTGTATCTGCCCGTGAAGGAGCCTATGGGGGTAAAATTCCTCAACGGTTACACCAGCGGAGACAAGCAGTACCCTCGCTATCTGAAGCAGGTAGAGGACGTGATCGCCGAAGTGACGGGGCTGGCTGTGCAGACCGAGGCCGTTCTCGCCGGATCCGAAGAGAATAATAACGTGTCAGAAATACCGCTCGAGGAGCGGCTTGCGTCTGCCATTGATATGGATATCCAGACAGATGAGGGAGCGCCGGATGATGATGTATTTGGCGATGCCGGAACAGCTCCGGCCCCGGCACCTGCATCTGCAGAGAGTGACGATACCCCGGAAAGTGATGAATACAGCATCGA
Source organism: Eubacteriales bacterium (assembly GCA_036453165.1). Classification (GTDB taxonomy): domain Bacteria; phylum Bacillota; class Clostridia; order Lachnospirales; family Lachnospiraceae; genus Bilifractor. The sequence continues at coordinate 13,446 of JAZHVR010000008.1, forward strand.
GGAATCTGATGAAGACGATGATGATTCTGATGGAGATGAACCGGATACAGAATAAGAGAATAACGGAGGAAAAATAATGAGCCGCAGAAACAATTTTCAGGGAATCCCCGGAAGTGCAAATAATATGATGAAGCAGGCACAGCGCCTGCAGAGACAGCTGGAGGAGCAGCAGAAGGCTCTTGAAGAGCAGGAGTTCACAGCTGCTGCGGGCGGCGGAGCCGTCGAGGTTACCGTTTCAGGAAAGCATCAGCTTACGAACGTAAAAATCGATCCGGAAGCCGTTGATCCAGATGATGTAGAAATGCTTCAGGACCTTATCATGGCGGCAGCCAATGAGGCGCTGAAGAAGGTAGATGATGCCCAGGTGGCTAACATGAGCAAGATGACCGGAGGCTTTGGAGGCCTGTCGTTCTGATGGAGTATTACAGCAACCATATCAGTAAACTGATCGAGCAGCTTGGAAAACTCCCGGGCATCGGCCCGAAGTCCGCACAGAGGCTCGCCTTTCACATCATTTCCATGCCGAAGGATCAGGTAAAGGAACTGGCGGATTCCATCACGGATGCGCGTGAAAACGTCCGCTATTGCAAGGTTTGCGGTACGCTCACTGACCAGGAGGTCTGTCCTATCTGTTCTGATCCGACGAGGAACCACAGGCAGATCATGGTCGTTGAAAATTCGAGAGACCTTGCCGCCTATGAAAAGACGCAGAAATATAATGGCGTCTACCATGTTCTGCAGGGGGCTATCAGCCCGATGCTCGGAATCGGACCGGATGATATCCGGCTGAAGGAGCTCATGCAGCGTCTTCAGACTGATGATGTGGAGGAAGTGATCATAGCGACAAACTCCTCTCTGGAGGGTGAAACTACCGCCATGTATATCAGCAAGCTGATCAAGCCGGCAGGTATCAAAGTGACAAGGATCGCCAGCGGAGTGCCGGTCGGCGGAGACCTGGAATACATCGATGAAGTGACACTGCTGAGGGCTCTTGAAGGGCGGACGGAGCTGTAGACTCAGATAAGTTTCTAATTAGCAGCCTATGGATGAAAAAATTAACGAAAATATTGAAGAACTGAATAATCAGGCTTCCGAAGAATCAGTGGCAGAGCAGGAGGCCAGTCTGACAGAAGCACCTTCTGAACCGCTGTCAGAGCCGGGAGATGACGGGCTGGAGACGGCAGCGGGACCGGCGGCAGAGCCGGAAAACGAAGAGCCGGAATACGAAGAACCGGAGGCCAGCGGGTCAGAACCGGAAGACAATGAGCCGGAAGACGAAGAGCCGGAAGACGAAGAGCCAGAACCGGCGGAAGAGCCGGAAGCCAATGAGCCGGAAGATGGAGAGACAGAACCGGCGGCAGAGCCGGAAGACGGGGAGCCGGAGGCCGGAGGGTCAGAAACGGCAGCGGAGCCGGCGGCTGACGAGGTAGAAGGCGCAGAAGAAGTATCATCCGAACCGGAGCCCGCGGCAGAGCCGGAAGATGGCAGGACTGAGAAAACGTCTGAATCAGAAAATGGCGCAACGGAACTGACGTCAGAACCGGAAGACTTTGATGCCGATGATTTTGACGAGGAGGATGAAGAACCGCTGAAGAGCGGGTTCGCCGGTTTCGGCCAGATATTCCGGAATTTGTTTGCCAGAAGGTCTGACGAGAATGAAGAGGACGATTTTTCTGACGCGTCCGGCTCAGATACGGAATCGTCCAAAAAACGGAAGAAGCCTGTAAAAGAGAGAAAAATCAGGCTCCACACGCCGGAGGAGAACGAAGCCGCCAAGCAGCGCTTTCTGAACATTCCGGCAAAGGCGATATCCTATCTGATCGTCATCGGAGGTGTGCTTCTCGCGATTTTTCTCCTCGTGATGATCACGACTCACTGGAAATATCACAGCTACAGAGTTCTCATCTCGAGGACACAGGAGGACACTGTTTCTTCGGAATACTGTGACGTAGAAGATGACATCCTGCGCTACGGAGTGGACGGGGCGTCACTACTGGATAGAAATGGCGAGGTTATCTGGGATGTCAGCTACACCATGTCGGAACCCAGGGTCGCTATCCGCGGAAGGACAATCGCGATCTATGATTCTGCCGGATCGGATATCGTCATCTGTGACCGGACCGGGCAGATCGGATCTGCATCGGCCAGCCTCCCGATAATAAAGGCAGAGGTCAGCGAGGATGGAAACGTAGCTGCGATCGAGGAAGACAGCTCCAACGCCTACATTGAATATTATTCTGTCGACGGAACGCAGATCGCGGAGATAAGGACATCGATTGATGATCCCGGTTACCCGCTAGATCTGGCACTGTCGCCGGATGGAGAGCTCATTGCAGTATCTTATCTGACGGTAAGCGGAGGTTCAGAAAGCTCTTCCGTCCACATTTACAGCTTCGGTTCCGCCGGACAGAACCAGATGGATAACCAGATCGGACAATTTGATTATTCAGGACGTGTGATCCCGGAGCTGGACTATATCAGTTCCACGCGTCTCGTCGCCTTCTCTGATTCCGGATTTACGATCATCAACGGAGCAAAGGTGCCGGAGGAAGATGTCTCCGTTCAGGTGTCTGATCAGATCCAGAGTGTATTCTGTGATGATTCGCACATCGGTCTGATAACAACGTCGGGCAGCGGCCATACGCTCTGTGTATATACGACGAGCGGACGGCAGACACTCAGCAAGTCCTTTGATTATTCCTACGAGACAATGGATTATGATGACGAAGAAGTTACATTATATAATGATAACGAATTCTGCGTTTATAATCTGAACGGCGTCTGCAAGTTCGACGGAAGTTACACGGGATCCATTGTTGACATCTTTGCCGTCGGGAAGCACCGCTACGGCGTCGTCAAGGAAGCCAGCATGGAAATCATACAGCTGAGCTGATTAAAGATTCTTGACGCTTTGCGCTACCGATGGTATAGTTTATCACAGTTGTCTGGCGACAGCTGTAATCTGAATCTGATGGACAGGGGCGGCAGAATGGCGTTTCGGGTCCACATGAGGATCACCTGTCTTATCAATAATAAATGGAGGAACATTTCAGGAAATGAGTGTCAGTGTAGAAAATCTTGAACATAACATGGCAAAGATGACGGTCGAGGTTCCGGCCGAGGATTTTGAAAAGGCGATTCAGAACGTTTATCTCCGCCAGAAAAAGAATATCACGATCCCTGGTTTCCGTAAGGGCAAAGCCCCGAGAAAACTGATCGAGAAGATGTATGGCGAGGGTATCTTCTTTGAGGATGCTGCTAATGATCTGCTTCCGGGCGCATACAGCGACGCTGCAAAGGAGAGCGGCCTTGATATTGTCTCCACACCGGAGATCAATGTGACACAGCTCGGCAAGGATCAGCCGTTCATTTTTACTGCTGAGGTCGCTGTCAGACCGGACGTCACCCTTGGACAGTACAAGGGCGTAGAAGTCCTGAAGACGGATACGACAGTCACCGATGAGGATCTGGACAACAGAATCAAGCAGGAGCAGCAGAAGAACAGCCGCACCATCACTCTCGAGGATGATCAGGCAGCTGAGAAGGATGATACGCTCACACTTGATTATGAAGGAAAAATCGACGGCGAAGCTTTTGAGGGCGGCACCGCAAAGGATCAGAGACTGAAGCTCGGCTCCAATACCTTTATCCCGGGCTTTGAGGATCAGCTTATCGGTGTCAAGACTGGTGAGACGAAGGAAGTCAAGGTTACTTTCCCGGAGGATTATCACGCAGAGGATCTCAAGGGCAAGGATGCTGTATTTACCTGCACAGTACATAAGATCGAGCGCACAGAGCTTCCGGAGGTTGATGACGAGTTCGCCGCTGACGCCGGATTTGACAACCTTGACGCTTACAAGGAAGATCTGAAGAAGCAGCTTCAGAATGAGAAGGACGAGGCCGCTAAGCAGGCCCGCAGAGATAATGGATTATCCAAGGCCGCATCGAATGCAACCATCGATATCCCGGAGGCTATGATCAATACCCGCGCCGACGAGATGGTTGATAACTTTGCGAGAAGACTTCAGAGCCAGGGCATGAGCTTCGAGCAGTACATGAAGTACACCGGCGCTGACCGCAACACCATGCGTGAGCAGGTTAAGCCGCAGGCGAAGATCCAGATCCGCAATGAGCTTGTTCTCGGCAAGATCGCCGATGTTGAAAATATCGAGGTCTCCGATGATGAGCTTCAGAAAGAGATCGAGGATATGGCAAAGTCCTACAACATGAAGGTTGAGGACATCGAGAAGATCCTCGGCGATGACCAGAAGGATATCATCCGCAACGATCTGAAACTTCAGAAGGCCGCAGATCTCATCGCTGACAATGCCGTTGAAGTAGAAAAACTTGAAGAGGAGGCTCCTGCTGACAAGAAGTCTGATGAGGCAGAAGCTGAAGATAAGACGGAGGAATAAAGAATTTTATTCAGCCGGTAAGGGAAAGGAGTATACATGCCGTTAATTCCTTATGTAATTGAACAGACCGGGCGTGGCGAGAGAAGCTACGATATTTATTCCAGACTGCTGAAGGACAGGATTATTTTTCTGGGCGAGGAAGTGACAGATGCGTCGGCCAATGTGATCGTCGCTGAGATGCTTTTCCTCGAGGCAGAAGACCCAGACAAGGATATCCATCTCTATATCAACAGCCCGGGAGGTTCTGTCACAGCCGGCATGGCGATCTATGATACAATGCATTACATTAAGTGCGATGTATCGACGATCTGCATCGGCATGGCTGCAAGCATGGGCGCTTTCCTGCTTGCGGGCGGAACAAAGGGCAAGAGACTTGCTCTTCCGAATGCTGAGATCATGATCCATCAGCCCTCAGGCGGCGCACAGGGCAAGGCGACAGACATCGAGATCGTCGCTGAGCAGATCCTGAAGATCAAGAAGCGCATGAATGAACTTCTTGCAGCGAACACAGGACAGCCGTATGAGAAGATCGCTCACGATACAGAACTTGATAACTATATGACGGCCGCTGAGGCCATGGAATATGGACTCGTTGACAAGGTGATTGAAAACCGCGTCAGCTGATCCGTAAGGAAAAGGGTGTTGCAGATAACGGGAATAACCGGTTTTGCGATGCCCTTCCTTAACATTATGATATTTTGTTTCTGGTCGAAAATAATATTGTTACGTAAGACTGGATTTTTATAAGATTACGGGGGAAAACAGAGTACATATGGCAGTAAAAACGAACGATACGAGAATCCGCTGCTCTTTCTGCGGGAAAACTGAAGATCAGGTCCGCAAACTGATCGCAGGTCCGCAGGGTGCATATATCTGCGACGAATGCATCGGAATATGTTCGGAAATCATCGAAGAGGAATTCCAGGATATGCCCGCGGACACAGGCGATATCAACCTGATGACACCGAAGGAAATCCATGAATTCCTTGATGATTACGTGATCGGTCAGGAGGAGGCCAAGAGAGTCCTTTCCGTGGCTGTCTATAATCACTACAAGAGAATCCTTTATCAGCAGACGACAGATGTTGAACTTCAGAAGAGCAACATCCTGATGCTCGGCCCGACCGGTTCGGGAAAAACACTTCTGGCGCAGACACTTGCAAAAATGCTCAACGTTCCGTTTGCTATCGCCGACGCCACGACACTGACAGAGGCAGGATATGTCGGCGAGGATGTAGAGAACATCCTGCTCAAACTGATCCAGGCAGCGGACTATGATATTGAGCGCGCTGAGCACGGTATCATTTATATTGATGAGATCGATAAGATCACGAGAAAATCGGAGAACCCGTCTATCACGCGTGATGTCTCCGGCGAGGGTGTCCAGCAGGCACTTCTGAAGATCGTCGAGGGAACCGTCGCTAATGTGCCTCCGCAGGGAGGACGCAAGCATCCTCACCAGGAATTCCTGCAGATCGACACATCCAATATCCTCTTTATCTGCGGCGGTGCTTTTGAAGGACTTGAAAAAGTCATCGAGACCCGCAAGGATACGAAGAGTCTCGGCTTTGACGCAGATCTCGGTATCAGAAACACGGAGGATATCGGTCAGGTTCTGAAGGAGGTTATGCCGGAGGACCTTGTGAAGTTCGGTATCATCCCTGAGCTTGTCGGACGTCTGCCTATCGTCGTGACGCTCGACGGCCTTGACAGAGATGCGCTCGTGCGCATCCTGAAGGAGCCAAAGAACTCTCTCATCAGACAGTACACAAAGCTGCTTGAAATGGACGGCGTAAAGCTCACGTTTGATGACGACGCGCTGGTGGCGATGGCCGATGAGGCAGTCCGCCGCAAGACCGGCGCCAGAGGACTCCGCTCTATCATGGAGGATACCATGATGGATGTGATGTATGAGACACCGTCAGACAGCACGATCACGGCAATCCGTGTGACAAAAGAGTCCGTAACCGAGGGCAAGGAGCCGGAGATCACTCACGGCGAGGCTAAGACTGTTCCGAGACGGGCGATGAAGACAAAAAAGGCCCGTTCCAGCAGGCCGGCATGATCGATGGATTTGTCCGTGCCGCATTGAGTGGCAGACACTGGTGACAGATTTTTACCGACCCGGAGCCCGGAGAGCAGTTGTGCTTCCGGCTTCGGGTCGTGCTATGAGGAAATAAATGGTTATTAAAGATGCTTCACTAGACATTGTATGCGGAATCACGAGCCGGCTGCCGGACACGGGAGAGCCAGAGGTGGCTTTCGCCGGAAAATCAAATGTCGGCAAGTCATCACTGATCAATGCCCTGCTCAACCGGAAGGCGCTCGCGAGGACGAGCTCTACTCCTGGCAAGACGCAGACGATCAACTTCTACCATGTCAACAGGGCGTTCTACCTCGTGGATCTGCCGGGATATGGCTTCACAAACGCGTCGCCGTCGGTGCGCCAGTCGTGGGGACGGATGATCGAACGGTATCTGAAACAGTCACAGACGCTGATCAATGTCTTTCTTCTTGTGGATATCCGACATGAGCCGAATGCGAACGACTGTCAGATGTACGACTGGATCAGGGCTAACGGCTATCAGCCTGTTGTTATTGGCACAAAGCTCGACAAGCTAAAGAAAAGCCAGGTGCAGAAGCAGATAAAGATCTGCCGCGAAGCACTCGGCATGGAGGATGGAGACATTTTTATCCCGTTTTCCGCACAGACAAAAGAAGGAAGAGATTCCATCTGGGACATTATTGAGGGAAAAATCTGACAGACGGCAGGTGTGCGTATGGATACAGAAAAAAATGAAGATAAGAATATCGTCCGCACGGAGCACGTCAGCTATGACTATCTCCAGTATACTGAGGACGGCCAGACGCCCGAGGTCACACACGCGGTAAAGGATGTGAATCTGGAGATCCACGAGGGCGATTTTGTCGCGATTCTCGGACATAACGGGAGCGGCAAATCAACGCTCGCCAAGCATCTGAACGCTCTGCTGCTTCCGACGGAGGGAACGGTCTGGGTGACCGGCATCAATACGATGGACGATTCGCGGCTGTGGGACATCCGGCAGAATGCTGGAATGGTTTTCCAGAACCCTGACAATCAGATCGTGGCTTCTGTGGTAGAAGAGGATGTCGGCTTCGGGCCGGAAAATATCGGCGTTCCGACGAAGGAGATCTGGGAGAGAGTTGGTGAAGCACTCGAGAAGACAGGAATGACTGCCTATCGCGAACATTCGCCGAACAAGCTTTCCGGAGGACAGAAGCAGCGTGTGGCGATCGCCGGCGTCATGGCGATGAAGCCGAGGTGTATCATTCTCGATGAGCCGACTGCGATGCTCGATCCGAACGGACGCAAGGAAGTCATTCACGCTGTCCGCGAGTTGAACAAAAAAGAGGGCGTGACCGTCATTCTGATCACGCATTACATGGAAGAGGTCATCCACGCGGACCGTCTGTACGTGATGGACGCGGGCAGACTCGTTATGCAGGGAACGCCGCGCGAGATTTTTTCCAGAGTCGAAGAACTGCACGAGCTTCGTCTGGACGTGCCGCAGGTGACTCAGCTCGCACATAAGCTGCGGAAGGACGGCGTGGACATCCCCGAGGGGATTCTTTCCAGAAAAGAACTGGTCCGGGAGCTCTGCCGCGTCGCCGGCCTGGAGGATAAAAACGTAGAACGACAGGGGACGGCGGCAGATCCGGAGCAGGTAAAGGTTATTCAGGATGTGATACGCTGAAAAGCTCTGGTTGCAGAGAAAATGATCAGGCAGGGGATACTATGAGTCTTAAACTGGAACATGTAAATTATACATACAGTGCGGGGACGGCGTACGAGATGCACGCGCTGAAGGACGTGTCACTGGAGATCCCGGACGGGCAGTTCGTGGGGATCATCGGCCACACGGGCAGTGGAAAATCGACGCTGATCCAGCATTTTAACGCTCTGATGCAGCCTACCTCGGGAAAGGTTCTCTGGAACGGTGAGGACATCTGGGCTGACGGGTACGACCGCAGGAACCTGCGCTTTCACGTCGGACTTGTCTTTCAGTATCCGGAGTATCAGCTCTTTGAGGAGGACGTGATCACGGACGTCATGTTCGGACCGAAAAATCAGGGCCTCTCGAAGGAAGAACAGCAGGAGCGGGCAGAGCAGGCGCTGAAACAGGTCGGAGTTCCGGAAGAGCTGTTCAAAAAATCGCCCTTTGATTTCTCCGGAGGTCAGAAGAGGCGCGTCGCGATCGCTGGCGTGCTGGCGATGAACCCCGACATGCTGGTTCTCGATGAGCCGACGGCGGGACTTGACCCGAAGGGACGGGACGAGATCCTCGACCAGGTGAAGATTCTGCAGGAGCAGCGCGGGATAACCGTTGTACTCGTCTCACACAGCATGGAGGATGTCGCCAAATACGTTGAGCGTCTGATCGTCATGAACCGCGGCGAGAAGGTTTACGATGACCGCCCGGAGGTCGTTTTTGACCATTATCTTGAGCTGGAGAAGATGGGACTTGCCGCGCCGCAGATGACATATCTGATGCATGAATTAAAAGAGAACGGCCTCGATGTTGATGTTCACGCGGACACCGTTGATGAGGCGGAGCAATCAATTCTGAAGGCCCTGGGGAGAGACAGACAGTAAATGGATAAAAATCTTACAATAGGCCAGTATTATCCGGCGGATTCCGTCATACATAAACTGGACCCGAGAGTAAAACTTATTGGAACACTTCTTTATATCATCTCTTTATTTTTCTTTGATTCGTGGGGATATATCCTCGGCGTGGGATTCCTCGCAGTAATGATCATCTTGTCAAAGGTGCCGTTTATCTACATGCTGCGCGGAGTCAAAACAATCTGGCTGATCCTTGTTCTCACGATGGTCTTTAACCTGTTTCTGACGCCGGGCACAGTGATGTGGCAGGCAGGCGTCTTCAAGATCACCTATGAGGGACTGTCCATGGCTATCCAGCTGGGGATACGTCTTGTGGCGCTGATTCTCGGCGCATCGATCATGACGCTGACAACAACGCCGAACAAACTCACCGACGGAATGGAATCGCTCTTCGGCCCGCTGAAGGTTTTTCATGTTCCGGTCCATGAGGTTGCGATGATGATGTCGATCGCACTCCGTTTCATCCCTATCCTCATGGAGGAGACGGATAAGATCAAGAAGGCACAGATGGCGAGGGGCGCTGATTTTGAGAGCGGAAACCTTGTGACGAAGGCAAAGGCCATGGTACCTCTGCTCGTGCCGCTTTTTATCTCGGCCTTCAGAAGAGCAAATGACCTTGCGATGGCCATGGAGGCGCGCTGCTATCACGGCGGCGACGGACGGACACAGATGAAGCCGCTCACGATGCATGGAAGAGACTGGGCTGCGATGGCAGTGCTCGTCACATATTTCGTTCTGGCAATCGTGATACACGCAGTCTTCGGCTGGTAATTCATCTCTGCGACAGAGGAATTCCCGGAACATCATGGAACATGACAATGAAGAAACGTATTCTGCTGAAAATCGCATATGACGGGACAAATTACTGCGGGTTCCAGGTTCAGCCGAACGGGATCACGGTGCAGGAGGTCGTCAACCGGGCCGTCTCAGATCTGACGGGTGAAAAAATCCGCACGATCGGTGCGAGCCGGACAGACGCGGGCGTTCACGCGCTCGGAAATGTGACCGTTTTTGACACGGAATCTCGCATGGACGGGTCGAAGTATTCCTTCGCTCTCAACACGCGCCTCCCCGAGGATATCCGTATTGTCGGTTCGAGGGAAGTCCCCGCTGATTTTCACCCGCGGTACACGGATACGATAAAGACATATGAATACCACATATGGAACAGCCGTTTTCCTGATCCGACGAAACGGCTGTATTCTCTTTTCTGCTATTATCATCTGGATTTAGATATCATGCGCGGGGCACTGAAGGCCGTCGAGGGCACTCATGATTTCAGAAGCTTTCAGTCATCCGCGGAGACAAATCCGGACAAGGACACCGTCCGCACGATATACCGCGCAGAACTGATCTGCGGTTCAGGAGAAGAGCAGGGAAAAAGCCCGGAGAGTTCCGGAGAGACAGATGGATATCATGGACTCATGACCATCCGCCTCTGTGGCAACGGCTTTCTTTATAATATGGTCCGAATCATCGCTGGGACACTGATCGAGATCGGACGCGGAAAGCTCCCGCCTGACGCCATGCCGGGCATCATCGCGTCGCGTCAGCGCGAAGCCGCCGGACCGACCGCTCCCGCGCATGGACTCACACTTATCAATATCGACTATCCCGCTTACCAGTAGTGCTGTGCACTGAACAGGTTGTGGAAGGAGTGCGCAGGCGATTGAATCCAGAATATTTTACCCTTGACAACGCGCTCCCCGCAGTCTAGAATATGCAGGTGTGACGCGGTCAGGCGCCTTCTTTGCGTCCTCCCAAACGCTTTGAAGTGTACCGGCCATACGGACAGTGGCGCCGCCTCACAAGGACATCAGAATAAATATTAACAGGTCTTATTTGGAGGTTTTACCATGAATACATATATGGCAAATCCGGACAAAGTCGAGAAGAAATGGTATGTCGTCGACGCATCTGGACAGACCCTCGGACGTCTTGCGGCAGGCATCGCAAGCGTACTCAGAGGAAAAAATAAACCGGAATTCACCCCGAACGTAGATACCGGCGATTATGTCATCGTTATCAACGCTGAGAAGGTTAAGGTTTCCGGAAAGAAGCTTGATCAGAAGATTTACTACAGACACTCCGATCACATCGGAAGCCTGAAGGAGACAACCCTTCGCGAGATGCTTGAGAAGCATCCGGAGAGAGTCATCGAGCATGCCGTTAAGGGAATGCTTCCGCAGGGACCTCTCGGAAGAGAAATGTACACAAAACTTCACGTATATGCCGGACCTGATCATCCGCATGCAGCTCAGAAGCCGGAAGTACTTACATTTTAAGGAGGGGTAAAAGAAAATGGCTGATAAATTTTACGGAACCGGAAGAAGAAAAAAATCCGTTGCCAGAGTTTGCCTCGCACCGGGTACCGGAAAAATCACTGTAAATAAGAGAGATATCGATGATTACTTTGGCCTCGAGACACTGAAGACGATCGTTCGTCAGCCGCTCGTAGCTACAGATACCACCGATAAGTTTGATATCAACGTCACCGTTCACGGCGGCGGATTTACCGGCCAGGCCGGCGCTATCCGTCACGGCATCGCACGTGCACTGCTTCAGGCAGATCCTGAGAACAGAGCTGTCCTCAAGGCTGCAGGCTACCTGACACGTGATCCGAGAATGAAAGAGCGTAAGAAATACGGTCTCAAGAAGGCACGTAGAGCTCCGCAGTTCTCCAAACGTTGATCGGCTTTACCGTATCATCTATATTGGAAAACATCGGGACGCATTCCGTTTCTGCGGGATGCGTCCTTTTGCGCGTTTCTACGAGTGCTGCCAGACGTACGATACTACCAGCGAAGCACACCGAAGGCGTGCATAAGCTGGCAGTATCGTACGGATGGATAGCGCGACAGCGCGACATCGAGCAGCATGCTGCGAGATGCAGCACTCGTAGAAAATACAATCTGCCAGACGTACGATACTACCAGCGAAGCACACCGAAGGCGTGCATAAGCTGGCAGTATCGTACGGATGGATAGCGCGACAGCGCGACATCGAGCAGCTCGCTGCGAGATGCTGCACTCGTATTGAGTTGATAACGCCAGAGCAGGAGACTTCCATCCCGCAGTTTGATGAGTGCGCATAGGTTTTCAGACGCGACATCCGCAAGCGTCGGTGCTTGGCGAGCCCAGGCGAAAGCGCAGGGCGAGCCTTATGCACCGCTACGCTGAGGACAAGCGAGAGCGCGTCGCGGATGAAAACCTTGCGCACCAGTATTGCGGAATGAAAGCCCCTGCAATCCAAAACTGTGGCACAAATTTCTGAAATTGTCCCCAAAATCGGGCGCCTTCAGACATCTTACAAATTTTGTCCCATTATTTTTACAGAGTTCGGTTAGACTTTTAAACTGACCATCCGTATAATAAATAACGTGATTTTTGGATTGCTTTCAGGAGGTTTACACAATGGCAAATGCAATAGCGTACGCGGCCGAGAAGAAGGCATTCAGCCTTGTACTCGATCAGGCGATTAAGACAGCAAGTAAAGACGGCGGATACATCAAAGTCCTTAACGTCGCAGAAAAGTTCCTCGGCGATGTATGGGGCCACGAAGCTTTTGAGCGCCTTCGCAGCACCTTCGCACCGGGCGAGAAGTATGCAAACTTCTTTGACCGTATTCTCCGCGATGTAGATACAGATGTCGTCAAGGGTCTGTTCATGGCATTCGGTTTTAATGCCGGATATGTCGGATATCATGACGCCAGAAAGAACGAGAAAAAGTACGATATCAATATTCCGTGGGTTATCCTTTTTGACCCGACTTCAGCCTGCAACCTTCACTGCACAGGATGCTGGGCATCCGAGTACAGCCGTCAGCTGAACCTCAGCTATGATGACCTTGACAGAATCGTCACCGAGGGCAAGGCTCTGGGAACCAGAGGATATGTCCTGACCGGTGGTGAACCGATGTGCCGCAAGGCCGATATCGTAAAGCTGGCAAAGAAGCACAGCGACTGCGGATTCATGATTTTTACAAACGGAACACTGGTTGACCAGCAGTTCTGCGATGATATGAGAGAGTGCAAGAACATTGTTCTTTCCATGTCCGTAGAGGGACTTGAGGATGCGACCGATAACCGCCGTGGCAAGGGCGTATTCCAGAAGGTTATGAACACCATGGATCTGCTTCATAAGAACAAACTTCCTTATGGTGTTTCCGTATGCTATACAAGAGAGAACTGCAAGGCAGTTACGAGCGATGAGTTCCTTGACTTCATGATCGACAAGGGAGTTCTCTTCGGATGGTACTTCCACTTCATGCCGACCGGCAATGATGCGACGATGGAGCTTGTTCCTACACCGGAACAGCGTGAGTATATGTATCACAGAATCCGTGATATCCGTGGTTACCATGGCGGCAAGGAAATCTTCCTTATGGACTTCCAGAACGACGGTGAGTGGGTCAACGGATGTATCGCTGGTGGCAAGTCCTATTGCCATATCAACCCGAACGGCGATGTAGAGCCTTGCGTATTTATCCATTACTCAAGTGCGAACATCCATGACAAGAGCCTTCTCGAGTGCCTGCAGCAGCCGCTGTTCAAGCAGTACCGCGCTAACATGCCGTACAACGAGAACCTTCTCCGTCCGTGCCCGATGCTTGAGAATCCGGCCAAGCTCCGCAAGATGGTTCATGAGTCCGGCGCAGTATCTACGGATATGCAGGATCCGGAGGATGTCGATCATCTGACACATAAGGTCGAGGATTATGCGAAAGCATGGGCTCCGGTAGCTGAGAAGCTCTGGGCTTCCGATCATCCGGGATATGTTCCGAAGACCGCAGACCAGATCACCGGAATTGAAGATGAATAAATCTTAAATAAATTTTATCAGAGGTTATTCCTGGGACTGCTGTGCGAAAGCACAGCAGTCCTTTTGTGCGTTGACGAAAATGTAGCCGGATGATATGGTAGTGAGGAATTGCAAGAAGGGAGTTCCGGCTGCAGAGCAGCCTGTATGATATAGATGAAGATTGGAAAGATAAAACTTACTGCACTGTGCCTTACGGCCATATTGTGTCTTGCCGGGTGTGGCTCATCGGGTGACGTCCAGACATTTTCGGAGGCAGCCAATGGCTATCTTTATTCTTCGTCGGATGATTCTATTCCGGCGGATATGGCCTACAAGTATGATTCATCGGCTTTCGTGCTGAATGACGCAGGGGATATGACGTACACTGACAGCAGCACATGGACGTACCGGAACGGGATCGATGTGTCATCTTACAGCGGTTCAATTGACTGGGATGCTGTAAAAAATGCCGGCTATGAGTTTGCCTATCTGCGCATCGGTTACCGGGGATATGAGAGCGGTGAGATAAAAGCGGACGAGATGTTCGATGAATATTACAGCGGCGCGACGGCTGCCGGACTGGATGTGGGCGTATATTTTTATTCGCAGGCGATAAGTGATGAAGAGGCGAAGGAAGAAGCCCAGTTTGTCCTGGATACGCTGGGCGACCGAGAGGTCCAGCTTCCGGTGACAATCGATGTGGAAATGGCCGAAGCTAAAAATGCACGCACGGCCAATGTATCCAGCGATCAGTACACGGACAATGTTCTCGCTTTTTCTGAGACGATCAGTGACGCGGGACTGGAGACGATGATCTACACGAACCTGTACGGCCAGACGTTCATGCTGAATATGCACGACCTGGATGGCCTGTCCATATGGTTCAGCGATTTTGAAGCGACCCCGAATACAGAGTACACTTTTGATTTCTGGCAGTACAGCAATACCGGGATCGTCGATGGAATCAGCGGCGACGTAGACCTTGATATCCAGATGATCCCGGTCAGTGACTGACGGGTCAGGCATTTTCCTTTTCTTTTTCAAGAGCGGCATCGATCGCTTTCGAGAGCTGATCCGGACAGGAAGTCCTTTTGAATCCGCAGGTCGTTCCCCTGAGGATATCCGAGACTTCTGCCGCGGATTTTCCCTCGACGAGTTTGCCGATGCCCTTCAGGTTGCCGTTGCATCCTCCGTAAAATTTCACGTTGGAGAGAATGCCGTCGTTCAGGTCAAAATCAATCTGCTGGGAACAAGTCCCATGTGTCCGGTATGTATAATGCATATGAATCATCCTTTCTGTTTTTTCTAAAATGCATATGACACAGACGTAAAGGCTGTTTTTCAGATCCTGGCGATGATCTTCGGGAGGTCAGAGACTTCCTTAAGGACTGCGTCGGGATTTTTTACAGTGCCGAATCCATATGAGGACCAGATGAAACCGACGGATGCGCTGTCCCCGAGAGCTTTGTCGGCCTCTCTCGTGGCGTCACAGTCGGCCTGGATATCGCCGATGTAGTAGGCGTGCTTCAGACCATTTTTCCGGATGATCGCCTGAATGTTATAAGCCTTGAGCTGTGAAGTGTCACCGGGACACAGGTGATCCGTGAAATACCTGGCGAGATGTGTGTTCTCCATGAAAGTCTCGATATATCCGGTTTCACAGTTGCTCACAATAAATGAGGGGATCCGCATATCCTGCAGCGCACGGAGAGTATCCTCCAGACCGTCGTACGGCTCCGGGGTCTGTGTTTCCAGAAGCTCATACTCGCCCTTGCACCAGAGGTCAAGGAAACTCTCTTTTGTTGAGCTGTCAATGTTTGGGATAAGATCGTCGATGATGTCTTCAAGGGGCTTTCCAAATTCGCGCTTCAGATCATCAGGAGTGATCAGGTCTCCGGAGCCGCCTCTCTCAGGATGGCGAATGACCAGTGCAGTCTCACCACATTCACTGCGTCTCTTATTTTCCTGGACCAGCACATTGTTCCAGGCGATGGATGCCTTTTCTGTGATATCCCAGAGAGTTCCGTCTACGTCCCATATGATTCCGTCGGTATAGAGATTCATAAAATTAAATCCTTTCATCTTCGAGATATGGTGCAGGTGTATTGTAGCAGTTTTCCTGCCTATATACAAAGCAGTCCGGTAAAATATTCACAAAGAAGTCACAAAGTACCGATATAATATATTGGCCAGAGTATACTTCTCTGGAAATTTACTTTTCAATGAGGAAAAATAAACAGATGAGCGATACAGCAGATAATCATACAGATGATGAAAAAATCACCCGGAATACAGAGAGCACATCCTCTCAGAATGAGCAGGATTCCACTTCCGGTGGTGGAAATTCTTCACAGGATTCCGGTATGTACAGCTACGTGAATCCTAAGCTTCAGAAGGGAAACAGTACTGACGGAAACAACCCGTGGGACAGCAGCACAGGCGGAAATTACTGGCATTACAGCAGTGAGCCTGAAAATTCAGGGAACACCTCCGGAGGCGAACAGACTTTCGGAAACGGGCAATATGGCGGCGGATCCGGTGGTTCTTACGGCGGAAATGGCCGGTATGGAAACGGCCCGTACAATGGCACCCCGGGGAATGGTGGATCCTATGGCAGCAGTTCCTATGGAAACGGGCATTACGGCGGTCCGTACGGAAACGGATCATCGGGCAGCAACATGCCCCAGAAAAAGAAAAATAAGAACAGAAAAACGGGAAGAGGAAGGAAAGCCGCAAAAGTGCTTCTTTCGGCTGTCGTTTTTGGCGCGGTCGCCGGGCTGGTGATGTATGCTGTATATTCAGTGGCTTATCATATCCGGCCGGTCGGCTCGTCTGCAACGGCACAGACCTCTTCATCCTCAGATGCGGGAGCGGCTTCTTCGACTGCTGCCGGCACCGGTGAACAAATTGAGACTGTTCAGGCGGACAGCAGTCAGGATAATCTGGACACCTCAGCCTCTGGCAGTACATCAGAGAGCAATCTGACGGTGGCAGAGGTCGCCGACGCCTGCATGCCTTCCATGGTCACGATCGGAACGGTGTCCGTGCAGGAAATGCAGGACTTTTTCGGCGGGACACAGCAGTATGAAGTCCAGGGAGCCGGAACAGGAGTCATTATCGGTCAGAGCGATTCGGAGCTCCTTATCGCGACAAACAATCACGTCATTGAAGGTGCGACGCAGGTGACGGTCGGATTTATCGACGAATCCGCAATTTCCGGCACGGTCAAGGGAACGGATTCTGCCGATGATCTCGCCGTTGTGGCTGTAAGTATGGATGACATCCCGGAATCAACGAAAAGCCAGATCCGCGTCATCACGATAGGTGATTCGGACAGTCTTGTGCTCGGCGAGCAGGTCGTCGCTATCGGAAATGCTCTCGGGTACGGCCAGTCCGTGACGAGCGGATATGTCAGCGCTCTTGACCGCACGCTGGAACTGCAGGACGGGGAGACGACATTTACTTCAACCGACCTGATTCAGACAGATGCCGCGATTAACTCCGGCAACTCCGGCGGTGCGCTTCTGAACATGCAGGGCGAACTGATCGGTATCAACGAGGCGAGGAGCGCTTACTCATCTTCGGGAATGACCGTTGATAATGTAGGCTATGCGATCCCTACGGCAAAGGCGCAGCCGATCCTCGATGAACTCATGAACCAGGAGACGAGAGAACTGGTTGATGAGGATGAGCGGGGCTATCTCGGCGCATCTTTTGCAGATGTGACGGAGGAATATTCAGAGGTTTATAATATGCCGACAGGTGTCTGTATCACTTCTGTCATCGAAGGAGGACCTGCGGACGAGGCCGGCCTTAAGCGGGGCGACGTGGTCACAGGGCTTGACGGCATGGGTGTGTCGACATATTCATCTCTCTCCAACAGACTTAATTATTACAAGGCAGGGGAGACAGTAAAGGTTACTTATCAGAGGAGCGTAAACGGTTCTTACGAGGAGCAGGAAGCAGAGGTTGTGCTGACGAATGCCGATGAGATCGAACAGCTCCAGCAATAATCAGAAAAATGAGGCGAGGAAAAATGTCTGACGACAGAGATTTTTATAGTGAAGACGAAGAGAAAAAGGGAACAGAGGACGAGGATACAACGGAAGGGAGCAGTATCTCGACGGAGGATGAGGAAGTACATCACCGTCAGGAGCGCTACTGTTCAATATGTCACAGGCCGGAGAGCGTGACTGGTCCTCTGATGGAGATCCCGGGCTTTGGCAACAACAAGATGCTCGTGTGCGAGGACTGCATGCAGAGGGGATTTGATTCCGTCAAAAATACGAACTGGAATGATCTGATGCAGAACTTCTCCAACAACATCGGAGTGATCAATCTGTCCGACCTCGGCAATTTTGGCCAGACGGCAGATCAGAAGAAGGACGATAAAGGAGCTAAAAAGAATAAGACGAAAAAACTGACGTTAAAGGATATCCCGGCGCCGCATATCATTAAGCAGAAGCTTGATGAATACGTGATCGGACAGGATCATGCGAAGAAGGTCATCTCCGTCGGCGTTTATAACCACTACAAGAGGATCCTCTCGGAGAATAAGGGCGACGACGATGTAGAGATCCAGAAATCAAATATGCTGATGATCGGACCGACCGGTTCTGGCAAGAGCTATCTCGTCCAGACGCTTGCAAGACTACTCAATGTGCCGCTTGCCATGACAGATGCCACAAGCCTGACTGAGGCCGGCTACATCGGCGATGATATTGAGAGCGTCGTATCCAAACTGCTCGCCGCAGCCGACAACGATGTGGAACGGTGCGAGACCGGCATCATCTTTATTGATGAGATCGACAAGATCAACAAAAAGAAAAATACGAACCAGCGAGATGTAAGCGGAGAAGCCGTCCAGCAGGGTCTGCTCAAGCTGCTCGAGGGAAGCGAGATCGAAGTTCCGGTCGGAGCAACCAGCAAAAATGCGATGGTTCCGCTGAAGACCGTCAACACGAAGAACATCCTGTTCATCTGCGGTGGCGCCTTCCCTGATCTTGAAAATATCATCCGCGAGCGCCTGACAAGGACGAGCTCCATGGGCTTCCAGGCACAGCTGAAAGATGAATACAAAGATGACAGAAATATCCTCCAGAAGGTCACAATGGAGGATCTGAGAGAATTCGGAATGATCCCCGAATTTCTCGGCCGTCTGCCCATCCTGTTCGCTC
Organism: Eubacteriales bacterium; assembly: GCA_036453165.1. Classification (GTDB taxonomy): domain Bacteria; phylum Bacillota; class Clostridia; order Lachnospirales; family Lachnospiraceae; genus Bilifractor. The sequence goes on from JAZHVR010000008.1 coordinate 32,506, forward strand.
TGGATGCGCCCGATGAGGACATGCTCGTAAAAATCCTGAAAGAGCCGAAAAATGCGATCCTCCGCCAGTATCAGAAGCTGCTGGCAATGGACAACGTGAAGCTCACGTTCGAAGACGACGCACTGCATGTCATTGCGAGAAAAGCACTCGAGCGCGAGACCGGCGCCCGCGCCCTCCGCGCGATCATCGAGGAATTCATGCTCGACATCATGTACGAGATCCCCAAGGATCCGAACATCGGCGAGGTCGTGATCACCAAGGAATATGTAGAGCACACCGGCGCGCCGCGGATCATCATGCGAGGCACCGAGGGCTACCTGCCCGATTCCGCCAGCGCTGCGAACTAAAATATCAGAAACTGTAGAATTTTCGAGAATACAGGGCATTTCCAGACTGAAAAAGGATTGCGCAGAGGTTTTCAGACGCGACATCCGCAAGCGTCGGTGCTTTGCGAGCCCAAGCAAAGGCGTAGGGCGAGCATTATGCACCGTTACGCTGAGGACAAGCGGGAGCGCGTCGCGGATGAAAGCCTTGCGCATTTGTGCTTGAGACGAAAGTGCCCTGTATCAGAAACAGTCTTGATTTAGCGTCTACGCATAGCTATAATTATCAAGGCGGTTTTTCACCGCGTAAACATTGAAAATAAAGGCGAACGGAGGCACTTGTATGGCTGATACGGACAAGAGCAAGAAAAAAGGTTTTTGGGGAGAATTCAGAGAGTTTATTTCCCGCGGAAATGTAATGGATCTGGCTGTCGGCATGATCATCGGCAGCGCTTTCACGGCGATCGTCAATTCACTCGTTAATGATGTCGTGATGCCGCTCATTTCCCTGCTGATCGGAGGAATCAGCTTTGATCAGTGGAACATTACCCTTGGATCCGGAGAGAGTGCTCCGGTGCTCGGACTTGGCAATTTTATCGCGGCCGTTATTGATTTTCTTCTGATCGCGCTTGTGATCTTCCTTCTGGTAAGAGGAATCAACAGGATCCAGGAGGCTGCCGAGAGCGCAAAGGGAACAAAGAAGGAAGAAGCAGCGCCGACTACCAAGATCTGCCCGTATTGCAAGAGTGAGATCCCGATCGATGCTACACGCTGCCCGCACTGCACATCGCAGCTTGAGAAATAATACTGTGCCGGATGGCACGGATGCGGAGTGACACTGCATTTTAAGAAAACAGAACAGAATTTGTGAGAAACCTGCCGGCCGGAGCGCCGGCAGGTTTTTGGTTGTTTTTCATACATCCCAGTATTATAATTAAAGCGATGCTCAATCCCGGAAATGGTGTATGCGGGATTAAGAAAAAAGGGACAGGGGGATTACTTACATGAAAAAAAAGATAATCGGAATGGCTCTCTGTGCAGTTCTGGCAGGCGGCCTCTTTGCAGGATGTGGCGCTGAAGAAAGCACAGATACTTCCGTTGCAGTGGCGACAGAGACTCCTACGCCGACACCGACGGCTACGCCGGAGCCGACAGAGGCTCTTGAGGCTGTCTCTGCGAGTGAAGATACCGGAACTCTGAATTATCTGACGGGAGAACCTATCGAAGAGGACAAGCAGAATCTCCGGCCGTTCGCGATTATGATCAACAATCTGGACGCGGCCCTTCCGCAGTCAAATATCAGCAATGCAGATCTGCTCTATGAAGCCGAGGTGGAAGGATCAATCACGCGCCTGATGGCGGTTTTCCAGGATCCTTCAGCATATGAAAAAATCGGACCGGTCCGCAGCGCGCGTCATTATTACATTTACATGGCTGATGACAGCGATGCGATTTTTACTCATTTTGGCTGGAGCCCGCAGGCCGAGACGATCATCGAGGAACAGAACCTCGAGCACCTGAATGGTCTCACGGACAACAGCGGAGCCTTCTTCCGCACAAGTGACAGAGTCGCTCCTCACAACGTTTATGTGAATGGTTCTATGCTGAGCCAGCTCGCACAGTCGGCGGGATACAGCACGACACACGCCGACGGCTATCAGCCGAACCTCTCATTTAATTCGAGTGACACGCAGCTCTCAGACGGCGAGGCAGCTACGACGATCAATATCGGTTTTAGCTATGACAATCCTGTATTTACATACAACAGCGACGACGGACTTTATTATCGTTCGGAATACGGCGCTGCCCAGGTCGATGCAGAGACCGGGGAACAGCTGGCGTTCAAGAATATTATCATCCAGCAGGTCAGCAAAGCCGTCCTGGCAGACGGAGAACACCTTGAGCTCGGTATGTTCGGCGTGACTTCCGGAACAGGATATTACGCGACGGACGGAAAGATCATTCCGATCACCTGGACCAAGGAGACACAGCAGGATCAGACGAAGTACTACACGACAGACGGACAGGAACTGAAGCTGAACCCGGGCAAGACAATGTTTGAGGTTATTAGTCAGGATTACACAAACACCTGGAGTGCTTAATGATCCCCGCGGGAGAGCCGGAGGTTTATGAGAGAACGTAACGATATGTAAGGATATGAATGAGGGCTGTCATACCGCGTGCAAAGCGCGATGGCAGCCCCTTTATACGCTTTCAGGAAGAAAATGAACAGAGAGCATGATTTCGGGGAGGGATTTTGTTGAAAGCGATCGTACTCGTTGATAAAAACTGGGGAATTGGTTACCAGAACCATCTGCTGGTGAGTATCCCCGCGGATACGCGATTTTTTCAGAAGATGACACTCGGAAAGACCGTAGTTATGGGACACCACACACTGCTCGGACTTCCGGGTGGAGGTCCGCTTCCAGGGAGAAGAAATATTGTCCTGTCGCACATGCCGGAGCTGACCGTGCGCGGAGCAGAGGTCGTGCACAGCACAGATGAACTCTTGGAGCTGCTCGGCGGGAATACCGATGACGTGTTTGTGGCCGGCGGAGGCGAGGTCTACAGACAGCTGCTGCCCTTATGCGACACGGCGTATGTGACTTTTGTCGACATGGAATATACGGCCGACTGCCAGTTCCCGGATCTGGATCAGATGCCGGACTGGACAATGACAGAGGAAAGCGAAGAGCAGACGTGCTTTGATATGGAATATACTTTCAGAACCTATAAGAAAATTAAGGGAGGTGCGCAATGAAAACCAGAAAAGTCAGGATCGGGGACCGCGTGATCGGCGGGGGCGAGCCGATTCTGGTTCAGTCGATGACCAATACGAGAACGGAGGATGTGGCGGCCACTGTGGCGCAGATTCATGAGCTGGAAAAGGCCGGCTGCGAGATCGTGCGCTGCACGGTTCCCACGCCGGAAGCGGCAAAGGCGCTGAAGGAGATCAAAAAGCAGATCTCGATCCCGCTCGTCGCGGACATCCATTTTGATTACCGCCTCGCGATCGACGCCATGAAAAACGGCGCTGACAAAGTCAGGATCAACCCGGGCAACATCGGGAGCACCGCCCGCGTCAGAGCTGTCGTGAACTGCGCGAAGGAGAGAAATATACCGATCCGCGTTGGTGTGAACAGCGGTTCTCTTGAGAAGGAATTTCTGGAAAAATATGACGGCGTGACAGCCGAGGGACTTGTCGAGAGCGCACTCCGCCAGGCGTCCATTATTGAGGACATGGGTTATGATAATCTCGTTATCAGCATCAAGTCCTCCGACGTCATGATGTGTGTGAAGGCGCACGAGCTGATTGCTGACAGGACGGACCATCCGCTTCATGTGGGGATCACAGAGGCCGGAACGATCCGGAGAGGAAGCATCAAGTCGGCCATCGGAATTGGTATTATCCTTCACGAGGGCATCGGGGATACGATCCGCGTGAGCCTCACGGGCAACCCTGTCGAGGAGGTGCGCACGGGAAGATATATCCTGAAGACGCTCGGCCTCCGGTCGTTCGGCGGGATCGAGATCGTCTCCTGCCCGACATGCGGAAGGACGCAGATCGATCTCATCGACCTGGCAAACCGCGTCGAGGATCTGGCTGCCGATTATCCGCTCGATATAAAAATCGCCGTCATGGGCTGCGTCGTTAACGGCCCCGGAGAGGCCCGCGAGGCGGACCTCGGGATCGCCGGCGGCAAAGGCGAGGGCCTGCTTATGAAACACGGAAAGGTTCTGCGCAGGGTGCCGGAGGATGAGCTTCTGGATGCGCTGAAGTATGAGCTTGACAACTGGCCACGCGATGAGGAGTAACTGAGCACAGGAGTTAACTGCGGACGGGATTTTTCACCCGCAGCCCTCCCGGGCGCAGGTGAAAAAGGAGTGAAAGTATGGCTGAGGCCGAAAGAGAAGAAAAACTGATCGAAGATGTGTTTCCGGGTTTTACTCTTGAGGGTGAGCTGGAGGAATATCTGTCCGACGCGGTGGTCCGCGGGATGAGACTGAGCCGGGAGAAAGGAATCCTGTACATCGATCTCGTTTCACGCCACTGGATCCAGAAGAAGTATATCTATAAGCTGGAGGAGCAGCTGAGACACCACCTGGCCGATGACTGTGACGCCGCTGCTCTCCGCGTGAGGGTTATTGAGCATTTCAGACTCTCGAAGCTCTATACACCCGAGCGCGTGATCGAGGCCTATTCGCCCAGCATGAAGCTCGAGCTGGAAAAGACGAACAGCCTTCTGCTCTGTCTTTTTAACACCGCGCACTTCTCATATCCGGGAAGCGACGTCGTGAGGATCGATATTGAGGACACGACAGTCGGTCAGGCATACGGTAAAAAGCTGACAGCTTACCTTGAAAATGTGCTGACAAAGCGCTGCGGCCTCTCTGTGAGGGTCGATTCCGGATTTTACAGGATCGAGCGCCACGAGCACATTGAGAGAGACCGGTATAAATCCGAGGAGGCGGCCCGGAGGATCTGGGAAAATTCGAAGCTCGGCCGCGATGCGATGTCTGCTTCCGGCGGGAGTGCACCTGCAGATGGCAGTGAGACGCCCGTTCCGGCAGGGAGCGGAGCCTCCGCTGCGGGCCAAAACGGCAGGCCGAACCGCGGATCCGGACAAGGAGGCTACGGCGGAAGAAAAGGAACCTTCCGCGGAGGAAAAAGGCGCGTGCGCGACGGCTTCGGTTTCGGCAGCGGCTCCATCAAGGAGGGCGATGATCCGGATCTTTTGTACGGACGGAATTTCGACGGCGAAAGTGTTGAGATCCAGTCGCTCACCGAGGACAGCGGCGACTGCATTATCCGGGGACAGATCTGCTCGGTCGAATATAAGGAGACCAAAAAGGGCAAGGCGCTCTTCATCTTTGCCGTCACGGATTTCACGGATACGATCAGCGCGAAGATTTTTGCGGAAAAGGAGTTCCAGCCTTACCTCGAGGGCGTTCTGAAAGAGGGAAACTTTATACGGCTCCACGGCAACGTCATGATGGATCCGTGGGAGCATGAGCTCGCCGTCACGAGGGTGCTGGGTATCAAGAAGTCGACGGATTTCCGCGAAAAGAGGTACGACAACAGCCCCGAGAAACGTATCGAGCTTCACTGTCACACAAAGATGAGCGATATGGACGGCGTCACCGACGCGGCGACGCTCGTGAAACGCGCGTACTCGTGGGGCTGGAAGGCTATTGCCATCACGGACCACGGCGTTGTGCAGGCGTTCCCGGAGGCGAACCATGTCATTGAAGACATCGACGGAAAATACCGCGATAAGTATAAGAAGGAACATCCGGATGCCACGAAAGAGGAGATCAAGGCGCAGCACGATCCTTTCAAGGTCATCTATGGAATGGAAGCTTATATCGTCGATGACCTGAAAGGCGTCGCCGTCGACAGTAAGGGGCAGAGCCTCGACGACAACTATGTGGTTTTTGATATCGAGACGACAGGTCTCTCGAATCTGACCTGCAAGATTATCGAGATCGGCGCCGTCCGCGTGGAGAATGGGAAGATCGTCGACCGCTTTTCGGAGTTTGTCAACCCCGAGGAGCCGATCCCGTTCCGGATCACAGAGCTGACGAGTATTACGGATGAGATGGTGGAGGATGCGCCGCCGATCGATGTGATCCTGCCGAAATTCAGAGATTTCTGCAAGGACGCGATCCTGGTCGCGCACAACGCCGATTTTGATACCGGATTCATCCGCGCGGAGTCGAAGAGACTCGGCATCGACTGGACGTTTACATATGTCGACACCGTCGGCATGGCGCAGTTCCTGCTTCCGAATCTGTCCCGCTTCAAGCTGGATACGGTCGCAAAGGCAGTCGGCGTTCCGCTCGGCCATCATCACCGCGCGGTCGATGACGCAGAGTGCACGGCAAATATTTTCGTAAAATTTGTCAGCATGCTGAAGGAAAAGGACATCACGGATCTTGACAGCCTGAACCGCGAGGCAGCGGTCGACCGGAACTGGATACGGAAAGCGCCGTCCTACCACGCGATCATCCTCGCACAGAACGAGGCCGGAAGAGTCAACCTCTACCGCTGTGTATCGGAGTCGCACCTGAAATATTTCAACCGCGTGGCGAAGCTTCCTAAGAGTTTTGTCAACGCCCACCACGAGGGACTGATCCTCGGGAGCGCCTGTGTAGCGGGTGAGCTTTATCAGGCACTGCTCCGCGGTGATCCCGATGAAAAAATCGCGCGCATCGTTGATTTTTACGATTATCTGGAGATACAGCCGCTCGGAAACAACGAATTCCTCATTGAGGATGAAAAAAATCCCGCGGTGAATTCTATTGAAGACCTGCAGAAGATGAATAAGAAGATCGTGCGGCTCGGCGAGCAGTTCAAGAAGCCGGTCGTAGCGACCTGTGACGTTCACTTTATTGATCCGCAGGATGAGATCTACCGCCGCATCATCATGGCGAGCAAGAAATTCAGCGATGCGGATCAGCAGGCGCCGCTTTATCTGCGCACGACAGAAGAGATGATGCAGGAATTCTCCTATCTGGGAGAGAAAAAGGCGAGAGAGGTCGTCATAGAAAATCCGAATAAGATCTGTGATATGATCGAGCGCATCTGCCCGATCTATCCGAAGAAGTGCCCGCCGGTCATCCCTCACTCGGACGAGATGCTGCGTGAGATCTGCGAGAGACGCGCTCATGAGATCTATGGGCCGGATCTTCCGGCGGTTGTTTCTGAGAGACTTGAAAGGGAACTGACGTCTATTATCTCCAACGGTTACGCGGTCATGTACATCATCGCGCAGAAGCTCGTGTGGAAGTGCAATGAGGACGGCTATCTCGTCGGGTCAAGAGGATCTGTCGGAAGCTCCTTTGTAGCCACGATGGCCGGAATCACAGAAGTTAATCCGCTTCCTCCTCATTATCTCTGCGCGTACGATCACCACTGTGAGTTCGATACGCCGGATGTGAAGAAGTACGCGAAGATGGGCTATTCCGGCTGTGATATGCCGGATAAGAAGTGCCCGGTATGCGGCCGCCCGATGCAGAAGCTCGGATTTAACATTCCGTTTGAGACCTTCCTCGGCTTCGCGGGAAACAAGGAGCCGGATATCGACCTGAACTTCTCTGGTGAGTATCAGACAAAGGCACACGCGTACACGGCCGTTATTTTTGGCGACGGTCAGACATTCAAGGCCGGGACAACAGGAACTGTCGCTGACAAGACGGCGTACGGCTATGTCATGAAATACTGTGAGGAGAGAGGAATTGTCAAGAGAAGGTGTGAGATCGACCGGATCGCGAAGGGCTGCACCGGTATCCGCAGGACGACCGGACAGCACCCGGGCGGAATCATCGTCCTGCCGCAGGGCATGGACATCAACTTGTTCACGCCTGTACAGCACCCGGCGGACGATCCGAATTCGGATATCGTCAGTACGCACTTTGATTATCACTCGATCGATACCAACCTTCTGAAGCTCGATATCCTCGGACACGATGATCCAACTATGATCCGTATGCTCGAGGACCTCACAGGGACGAAGGCCACCGAGGTTCCGCTGGATGAGCCGAAGGTCATGAGCCTTTTCCAGGATCTGTCTTCACTAGGCCTCAAGCCGGAGCAGATCCACGGCGTAAAGCTCGGCACCCTCGGAATTCCGGAGTTCGGCACTAACTTTGCGATGCAGATGCTTCTGGACACAAAGCCCCAGAACTTCACCGACCTCTGCCGTATTTCAGGCCTGTCTCATGGGACTGACGTATACAAAGGAAACGCGGAGACGCTGATTAAGAGCGGCACATGTACACTGGGAACAGCCATATGCTGCCGCGATGATATCATGACATATCTGATCAGCATGGGACTCGATAAAGAGGAGAGCTTCACGATCATGGAGCGCGTCCGCAAGGGCAAGGTCGCCAAGGGCAAGGTTCCGGAGTGGCCGCAGTGGAAGAAGGATATGACCGACCACGGAGTTCCGGAATGGTACCTGGGCTCCTGCGAGAAGATCAAATACATGTTCCCGAAGGGACATGCGGTAGCTTACGTCATGATGGCTTACCGCGTCGGCTGGTACAAGGTCTATCATCCGCTCGCATACTATGCTGCGTATTTCTCAATCCGCGCCAAGGCGTTCTCCTATGAGATCATGTGCCGCGGACAGCGTCACCTGGAGGCTTGCATGGATCAGCTCCTGGCGCACAAGGACAACTGGACCGACAAGGAGAGCGACCAGTTTGGCGATATGTGTCTCGTCGAGGAGATGTATGCGCGAGGTTACGACTTCACGCCGATCGATATTTATAAAGTCAAGGCACACCGCTTCCAGATCGTCGATGGAAAGATCATGCCTTCCCTTGATTCAATTGAGGGAATCGGCGGCGTCGCTGCCGATGGCATCGTTCTCGCCTCCCGCGACGGCAAGTTCCTCTCCATGGAGGATATGCGGAACCGCGCAAAAGTCGGCAAGAGCGTGACAGATACGCTCAAGCGCCTCGGCCTCTGCGAGGGCCTGCCGGAGTCAAACCAGATATCGCTGTTCGACTTCGCGGGAATGTCAGATGAATCAGATTAATAATACGAGACCGCATGTCTGGTTTTCAGACGTGCGGTCTTCGTTTTCCTTGTCAAAGAGCACATCACCCAATCAAAATAATGAAGAGTGATGCGCCCGCCAGCAGTTTTGCGGTCTGTGGGAGCGCATCACCTAATCAAGATTATGAAGAACGATGCGCCCGCTAGAATCTTCAACAGTCTGCGGGAGCGCATCAGAAAAGCAGGATGTTTGGTTCTGATGCGCCGGGGAGACAGAGAGCAGGCGGCAGGAGCACATCACCTAATCAAGATTATGAAGAACGATGCGCCCGCTAGAAGTTCAACAGTCTGCGGGAGCGCATCAGAAAAGCAGGATGTTTGGTTCTGATGCGCCGGGGAGACAGAGAACAGGTGGAAGGAGCACATCACCTAATCAAGATCATGAAGAGTGATGCGCCCGTCAGCAGTTCAATGGTCAGCGGGAGCCTCTGCCCGGCATATACCAGTCCACATGCCTTCTGAGCCCGCCGGTGCTTAACGAGCCCAAGCGCAGGCGAAGGGCGAGTTTATGCACCGCTGCGAAGGCGAAGAGAGCGGAAGCGTGCTGTGGACGGTATATGCCAGACAGAGGCTCCATCTCAGCATTGTCGTAAAAAGAGCTTGAAAACCCGCATATGCCGCGATATAATGAGCGTGCTGTCTAAATTGAAGTAAATCACTATGTTTTATTAAAGGAGCTATTACAGCTATGTCAGAACCGTTATTACAGATCAGGGATCTGTATGTCAGTGTTGAAGATAAGGATATTCTGAAGGACATTAATCTCACCGTGAATAAGGGCGAGACACACGTCCTCATGGGACCGAATGGCGCCGGCAAGTCGACGCTGGGCAATGCCCTGATGGGAAATCCGAACTATGTCGTTAAAGGCGGAGATATCCTTTTTGAGGGCAAGAGCCTGCTGGAGGAATCCGTCAATGAGAGAGCGAAGGACGGAATCTTCATGTCGTTCCAGAACCCGCTTGAGGTTCCGGGCATTACGCTCTCGAATTTCATCCGCACGGCGCTCGAGCAGAAGACTGGCAAGAGGATCCGTCTGTTTGATTTCCGTAAGAAAGTAGAAATGGCAATGGACATCCTCGATATGGATCACTCCTATGCGGAGCGTGATCTGAATGTCGGCTTCTCTGGCGGTGAGAAGAAGAAGGCTGAGATCCTTCAGCTGCTGATGCTGGAGCCGAAGCTTGCGATCCTCGATGAAACCGATTCCGGTCTTGATGTCGACGCGGTGCGCACCGTTTCCCGCGGCGTTGAGGAGTATCAGAAAAATCAGGACGGCGCACTGATCATCATCACACACAGCACAAGAATCCTGGAGTCTCTGAATGTTGATTACACGCATGTGCTTGTCGACGGCAAGATTGTAGAAAATGGCGATGCTTCGCTGGTCGATGAGATCAATGAGCACGGATTTGAGAGGTTTACAGAGTAATTCGGTACCCGATCTGTTGTCGGCCCGAAGGATTGATATTACTGAGGAAAGTGTACAGATATGGCAAAGGATAAACCGATTGTCAAGGATATTGACCGGAGCATGTACGATTTTGTCAAGAAGGAAGATGACGCATATCGCACAGAGGAAGGCCTGACTCCGGAAATTGTCCTTGAGATCTCAAAAGAAAAGAATGACCCGGAGTGGATGCGCGATTTTCGTCTTCACTCTCTGGAAATATATAACCGTCTGAAGGTGCCGGACTGGGGACCCTCAATTGACGGACTGGATATGGACAATATCGTCACCTACGTCCGGCCGAACGCAAAGCGTATGGTAAAGGACTGGGATGATGTGCCGGAGGATATCAAGGATACGTTTGAACGTCTCGGTATCCCGCAGGCGGAGCGGAAGTCGCTCGCCGGCGTCGGCGCACAGTACGACTCCGAGCTCGTCTATCACAACGTGAAGGACGAGGCGGCGGAGCAGGGCGTTGTCTACACGGATATTGAGAGTGCCCTCAGAGGACCGTATGCGGACATGATCAAAGATCATTTTATGAAGCTCGTTCCGCCGACGGATCATAAGTTTGCAGCGCTTCACGGAGCTGTGTGGTCAGGCGGTTCGTTCGTCTATGTTCCGAAGGGCGTGCACCTGGATTTCCCGCTTCAGTCATATTTCCGTCTGAATGCAAAGGGCGCCGGACAGTTTGAGCATACGCTGATCATTGTCGATGAGGGCGCATATCTCCATTTTATCGAGGGATGCTCCGCTCCGAAGTACAATGTGGCGAACCTCCACGCCGGCTGCGTCGAGCTCTATGTCGGGAAAAATGCGACGCTCCGCTATTCGACGATCGAGAACTGGTCAAAGAACATGTATAACCTGAATACGAAGCGCGCTGTTGTCGCTGAAGGCGGCAAGGTCGAATGGATCAGCGGTTCCTTCGGATCACATGTATCTTATCTGTATCCGATGAGCATTCTGAAGGGCAGAGGCGCGAGAGCTGAATTTACCGGCGTTACTTTTGCCGGCCACGGTCAGAACCTCGATACCGGATGCAAGATGGTACACAGTGCACCGGATACATCTTCTTACGTGAGCACCCGTTCGATTTCCAAGGACGGCGGCATCAGTACCTTCAGAAGCTCAGTTGTGATCAACAAGCAGGCGAAGAACAGCAAGTCCTCCGTTTCCTGCCAGTCGCTGATGCTCGACGATATCTCCCGCTCGGATACGATCCCGGCGATGGATATCCGCACGGCGGACGCCGATGTCGGACATGAGGCAAAGATCGGCCGTATCAGCGATGACGCGGTCTTCTATCTGATGAGCCGCGGCCTCTCCGAGGAGGACGCAAGAGCTCTGATTGTCAGCGGTTTTGCGGATAATGTAGGAAAGGAACTTCCTCTTGAGTACGCGGTCGAGATGAACAATCTCATCCGTCTCGAGATGAAGGGCGCGAATGGTTAAGGAGGCAGAAGATGACTGAAGAAAAACAGATCAGACTCAACCGGCTGCCTGCGATCACCTGGTACTGGCTGAATATGAATGAGGGGGAGATCACCTTCAACGGTGCGGCCGATGAGGCCGGACTGCAGACCTCTGTTCCGGAGGGCGTGCAGCAGAGCCGCGTGGCGGTCTCCCAGAATGAAAAATATGCTGACATCGCGAAGCAGCCGACGGGCGCCGGCCCTAAATTTTCGGAGCTTCTCGATCAGGCGGGGACGGAAACTGTGATTTTTACGGTTCCGGAAGGGAAAAAGCCCGGTGAGGCCCTGAAGATCCGAATTCCTTATGAAAGCGGAAAGACGAGTCTCAACAGGATCGCTTTCGATGTGAAGAAGAACGCAGAGCTGACCGTTATCATGGATATGAGTTCCGCTGAAGATGCAGAGGGCATGGCCGGTCTGCAGACGAAGTTTATCCTCGGCGAAAATGCTGTATTGAAAATCACACAGATCACGCGCGTCGGCAGCGGTTTTTCCTTTGTCAATGACCTCGGCGGACACGAGAATGACGGGGCGCGCTCCGAGGTGATCCATCTGAACCTCGCCGGACAAAATGTCTATCAGGGATATCAGATCGATCTCGCAGGATATAAGAGCAGTCTGAAGACGGATATTGCTTACCGTCTGAAGGGCAGCGAGCATCTGGATATGAATTATTTTGCTAATCACACCGGGAAGAAGACGGAGTGCGAGATCAACGTCAATGGAGTGCTCCGCGACACATCTTCGAAAATCCTGCGCGCGACCATTGATCTCAAGAAGGGCGCGAAGGGCGCGGTCGGCAACGAGAAAGAGGATGTGCTTCTCATGGATGAGGGCGTCCGCAACAAGACGATCCCGCTGATCCTCTGCACAGAGGAGGATGTCGAGGGAAATCACGGCGCTACCATCGGAAGACTTGATGAATCACTGATGTTTTATATGAAATCCAGAGGCCTCTCCCGTGAGCAGATCTACGAGATGATGGCCGATGCGAGAATTGCTTCCGTCGCAAAGATGATCCCGGATGAGGAGACAAAGGCGGAAATCGCGAAATATATCGGAGGCAGTACGGAGGCTTTATCATGAGTATCGGGCTTCAGCAGGAAGATGCAGAGATCAGAAAAGAATTTCCTATATTGAGCGATGATGAGGCATATCTGGACAATTCTGCGACGGTTCAGAAGCCGCAGTGCGTGCTTGACGCCGTTGAACACTATTATCAGACGGAAAATGCCAATCCGCTCCGTGGACTGTATGGTCTCAGTGTAAAAGCGACGGAGTCATATGAAAACGCCCGCGAGGCTGTCCGTGCTTTCATCAACGCGGAGAGCACCGAGGAGATCATTTTTACAAGAAATGCGACGGAGAGCCTTAATCTTATAGGCTACGCCTGGACGGAGGATAATCTGAAGCCGGGCGATGAAGTGCTCATTACGATCATGGAGCATCACTCCAATCTGATCCCCTGGCAGCAGGCCTGTGCGAGAAAAGGCGCGGTTCTGAAATACGTCGAGTGCGATAAAAAGGGCGTGATCAGCGAGGAGGCATTCCGCGCGGCGCTCACTCCGAAGACAAAGCTCGTCTGCATGACGCATGTGTCAAATGTTCTCGGGACCGAAAATCCGATCAAAAAATTCGCGGCGATCGCTCACGAGAACGGTTCGGTTTTTGTCTGCGACGGTGCGCAGAGCGTTCCGCATATCAAGGTTGACGTGACCGATCTCGATGTCGATTTTATGGCTTTTTCCGGCCACAAGATGTACTCGCCCATGGGCATCGGCGTTCTCTATGGCAAGAAAGAGATCCTCGAAAACATGCGTCCGTTCCTTTTCGGCGGAGAGATGATCGAGTACGTGACACGCGACAGCGCGACATGGAATGAGCTGCCGCACAAATTCGAGGCGGGCACGGTCAATGCCGGCGGCGCCGTCGGACTTCACGCGGCGATCGACTTTATGAACCGGATCGGCTGGGATACCATCACGCGGCGTGAGAATCATCTGACAAAGTACTGCATGGATCAGATGATGGAGCTTCCGTATATCCACATTCTCGGAAGTGACCGCTGGGAGGATCACCACGGCATCATCACATTCCTCGTCGACGGTGTTCATCCGCACGATGTGGCAACGATCCTCGACGCCTTCCATGTGGATGTGCGCGCTGGCCATCACTGCGCTCAGCCGCTTCTGAAATACATGGGAACCATGTCGACGACGCGCGCGAGCATCGCCTTCTACAACACAGAGCACGATGTCGACCGTTTCATCGACGCACTCAAAAAGGTGCGCGGCGAGATGGGTATTAAGGATTGAGGTGCAGATATGGAACATTCAAATACATTTTATAATGAAATCGTTACGGATCATAATCTTCACCCGGGCCATAAGCAGGCCATTGAGGGCGCAAATTATGAGCTTGAGGGCGTGAATCCGAGCTGCGGCGACGATATCGTTCTTCAGCTTAAGGTTGAGGATGGAAAAATCGTCGACGGCGGTTTTGTCGGCGACGGATGCGCGATATCGCAGGCCTCAGCGGATATGATGCTGGATCTGGTCATCGGAAAGAGTGTTGAAGAAGCAAAGCATCTGTCGGATATTTTCCTCCGCATGATCAAGGGAAATATCACGGATGAAGAAAGAGATGAACTGGAAGAAGCCGGTGTGCTCCAGGATATCTCACATATGCCGGCCCGTGTGAAATGCGCCGTGCTCGGCTGGCACACGATGGATGAGATCATCGACTACCCGGACAAGGCGGAGAAGAAGCCGGGGCAGGGAAGCGGTTTTACACAGATGAAACCATAAACGCGACTCTCGTCGCGTCGTCGCGGCGTTCGCCCCACCTTATCGCGCTTCGCGTGTAAGGCTGTGGCTCACTGCTCGCGCAAAAAAAAGAGGTGGGGCCATCAGGCCTCGCCTCTTCCTTTTTCAATAAGCTTATCCAGCTTGGATTTCTTTTTCTTGGATGGCGTATCCAGCTTTCCGCGGATCGCTCTCACGTCGGTGATGTACAGACCGCTGATCGTGGCCTTTACTTCCTTCTTAACCGGTATGATCTCGTAGATCGGCTTGTCGCAGATGAACGAGCTCACCATCACGCCGCGGGGCGTATTTACACGCGCCTTGACGATCGGGAACTTGCGTCCGCGGAGCATCTTCGGTGTCTGCTCAAGAACCATATCCGGCAGGCCGGCATCCTTAAGCTTCATTATCTTTTTATCGATAACAAGCATGGACACATTCTGCTTTGCGGCATCGATCTGTTCCTGCTGCTCAGCCTGCTTCTTCTCAGCTCTCTTGCCGAGAAAATAGAGCAGGATAATAACTCCTGCGATAATACCAATGACAATTAATAACACTCCCCACCAGGGCATCGAACGTTCCTCACTTTCCTCTGTAAATGTCATCTGCCGGCAACGCCGGCCGTGTTTAATAATTTTAGCATCCATTTATGCAAATATCAATCCGCATTCATCCCATTCAATCTGCGATCTCTGCCGATGTTTTGCGCGCAAGCCGGCGTTGCCTAATTGGTGGAATTGAGTTAGAATTACGTGGATTAATGGCTTAGTCTGGGCTGGAGGAAGAAATGAGCGACGGAAGCGACAAAAGTGATAACAGAAAAAAGACGCAGGGCGTAGATTCTGCCGGCAAAAAACCCGTGAGAAGGACACCGACGGAGCTTCAGCCTCCGCTTCTGAAAACGCGTCCGGAAAGTCAGTCTGCGAACCATCAGAATACGGGCAGCGGCACCGGTTCATCAGGCAGAAGCACATCCCGAAGCACGTCTGCTTCGTCGAGGAGCGCTAATGGCAGAAAAACCGTCCGGAACCGCCGGGCGGGGAATGCCGCCGCGGGGAAGAAGACAAGATATTCCGGAAGCCGGGCGAAGACCGGTGGTTCGGGGACACAGAGCGGAGGTTCGTCTTCCAGGCGTCCGGCGCTGACACCAGAAGAGCAGAAAAGGCGCCGCGCGAGAGAACTCCAGCGGAAGAGAGGGAAAAGAGAGCGCCGGATACATCAGGTGAAGATGGCAGCTGTCATTGCCGTTGCAGCCGTAGCGGTTATTGCGATCGTCCTCGGAATCCGCAAGGTCGTGTTAAGCCGCGCCGAGGCAAAGGCAGCGGCGGAGGCCGAGGCTGAAGCTGAGCAGACGCTGGATACGTATGACGCATCGGAAGTTCTTCATCTGAGCTTCCATGTACTCGCTCTTGATTCCACAAAGGATCTGGACAATGATGGCATTCCTGACACAGAGGATGACATCATCGATGCCGACGGCGACGGGATCGCCGATGAGGGAACAGATGAGGATGATGACGGCATCCCCGATGTACACGATGATCTCATTGATGCGGATGGCGACGGTGTTGATGACACGGAAGCAGACGTTGACAGCGATGGCATCGTGGATACGGAGGACGACCTGATCGACGCAAACGGCGACGGCATCGCTGATTATACGATTGATACAGACGGCGACGGCGTGGCGGACACAGCGGCGACAACAACAGAAGAAGATACATCTCTGACTGTTTCTGAATTCAATGACATTCTCCAGGATCTTTACAATCAGGGCTATGTGCTCGTCAGCCCGTATAGTCTTGCGACAGAGGATGAGAACGGATTGTCCGAGGGGACGGTTAAGGTCCCGAAGGGCAAGAAGCCGCTGATTATTTCGGAACAGGAAGTCAATTATTCAGAGGGCTACGATGGCTCGGCTGATACACTGACCCTGACCTCCGATGGATCCATAACAAATACGTACACGAATTCAGACGGTACGGAAGAGCAGGGAAGCGTCGATGTGATCACCTGCCTGGATGATTTTATCGAAACGCATTCTGATTTTTCCTATGACGGCGCCCGGGGCATCATCGGCATCAACGGCGCTGACGGAATCTTCGGATATGATATTGAACAGGATACAAAGATCGTCGGGGCACTCAGTGAAGAGACGATCAGCGAAGTATCGGGAGATACTTCAAGTACGACGGAAACGGACGAGAGCACGGAAGAATCGGATACTTCAACGGATGAGACGACAGACAGCAATACCGAAGATTCAACGGCGTCCGGTTATCAGCTGGATGTTGGAACGGAGTCTGTGACGTCGTCGTCCACCTCCTCATCGTCCAGTGGGCTCACAGAGGAGGAACAGGCGGCACAGTCTGAGGCAATTCAGAGCGCACAGGAGGAACATGATACGGAGATTGCCTCGAATCTCTCCATGCTCAACAATCTTGTCAATGCGCTGAAGGATGAGGGATGGGTTTTTGCCTGCAACAGTTACAACGACGTCAGCTATGCGAGCACCTACGACATCGTAAAAGCAGATGTGGACGACTGGATCGCGAATTCAGCCGAGATCGTCGGATCGACCGATTTGCTGCTGTTACCCGATGGCGGAGATATTGCCGGCTGGAGCGGATACACGGATTCTAATGAGAAATTCACCTATCTGAAGAGCGTCGGATTCAAGTATTATTTTACGGAGTCCAGCGGATCAAAGACATGGTATGAGGTGGGGTCCGATTATGTGCGCGAAGGCATGCATGATATCCGCAGTACAGATGATTATGACGAAGTAATGGCCATGTGACAGAAAGCTTAAAAGCTACTGCGGGAAAGGTCTGATATATGACAAAAGAAGAACTGAATGAGACCCTTAAGAAGATCAGCGGACAGGCGGCCGCGCAGGGCGGAAAAATCACGCGTGACGACGTGTCTTCGTATTTTAGCGGCGACAACTTTTCCGACCAGCAGGTAGATATGATCTGCGATTTCCTTTTGTCGAAGGGGATTATCGTTGAGGGATATGTAAAGAAAACAGCGGAGCAGCCCTCAGGTGAGGAAGCTGTAAAATGGTCGGACGAAGAGCAGAGATGGCTCGACGGCTACATGGAAGACCTGAAGGCGGTGCGGCCGGAAAAAGAGGGAGAATGGGGCAGGCTGAAAGAGGAGCTTTCCGGCGCGAATGCGGCCGCGGCCAAAAGAAGGCTTGCAGAGATTTTTCTCCCGGATGTCGTTGAACTTTCAAAGCAGATGTATGAGCCTGGCATGCTCCTCCAGGATCTTGTCCAGGAGGGAAGCCTGCAGCTCGTTCTGTATACGGATACACTCGAGATCCCTGCCGGTGACAGCAGGGAGGATGTCCGCACAAAGCTTCTTGCGGAGGTGCGCGCGGGTATGCAGATGATGATCGAGAGGCACAGGGACGTTCATGCGCGCGATCAGAAGCTGGTAAAAAAGGCCAGCGATTTCCGCGACGGAGTCGAGATCCTGAAGGAAGAATACGGACGCAAGGTCTATCTCGACGAGGCCGCCGATTTTATGAACATGACCGAAGAAGAGGCGGAGGATATTCTGCGCCTCACGGGAGATCAGGTCCCGGATGACGACGGGCAGGATTCCGAAAAACCCGAAGGACCGGATCCGGACAAGGGGTAAGTGAAACTTCTGGTAAGAGACAGGCAGACTGCCGGGACAGAGAAGAGAACAGTGACTTATAGAGACGTGCTGCAGATGCGGTGCGTCTTTTTTATTAATGCGGTAAATCTTGTTTTCGCTGTTGACAGCGCGTATCTATTGCCCTATAATCCTACATAAAAGATATGAATTAAGTAATTTATCGATTCAGGAGGAAAATATCATGGCAAAGATTTATAGCAGTACAACGGAACTTGTCGGCAGGACACCGCTCGTTGAGCTCGTTAAATTTGAGAAAAAATATAACCTGAAGGCCAGACTTTTGGTTAAGCTGGAGTATTTCAACCCGGCGGGATCCGTAAAGGACAGAATCGCAAAGGCGATGATCGAGGATATGGAAGCTTCCGGAAAACTGAAACCGGGCGCGACGATCGTTGAGCCGACTTCCGGAAACACCGGCATCGGCCTTGCGTTTATCGCAGCGGCGAAGGGCTACAGACTTATCCTCACCATGCCGGAGACCATGAGTGTTGAGAGAAGAAATATCCTCAAGGCTTACGGCGCCGAGATCGTACTCACGGACGGAAGCAGAGGAATGACGGGCGCTATCGAGAAGGCGAACGAGATCGTCAAGAACACACCGGATGCAGTTCTTGCGGGACAGTTCGACAACCCTGCGAACCCGAAGGCACATTATGAGACGACAGGCCCGGAGATCTGGGAGGATACGGACGGAGCCGTCGATTACTTCCTCGCAGGTGTCGGCACAGGCGGAACGCTCACCGGAACCGGGAAGTTCCTGAAGGAAAAGAAACCTTCCGTCAAGGTTATCGCTATTGAGCCGGCTACTTCACCGGTACTTTCAGCTGGACACGGCGGACCGCACAAGATTCAGGGAATCGGAGCTGGCTTTGTTCCGAAGGTTCTGGATCAGAATGTATATGATGAGGTTATCCCGGTAGATAACGAGAAGCCTTTTACGACAGCAAAGGAGCTGGCTCATCTGGAAGGCGTGCTCGTAGGTATTTCCTCAGGCGCCGCTCTCTATGCTGCCCTTCAGGTGGCGCAGCGTCCGGAAGCTGAAGGAAAGACCATCGTGGCTCTGCTTCCTGACAGTGGTGACCGCTATTATTCAACGCCTCTTTTCGAGAACTGAAAGATGCAGCAATTTTTCCGGAGATGATATAATATGAAAATTTCAACGAAAGGCAGATATGCATTGCGCATGATGGTCGATATTGCGCAGAATGATAATGGAGATCCGGTGAGGATCAAGGATATATCGGCGAGACAGGAGATTTCCCTGAAATACCTGGAGCAGATCGTCACACTTCTGGTCCGGGCGGGCTATCTCAGAAGTGTGCGCGGCCCTCAGGGCGGATATCACCTTTCCAGAAAACCTTCGGAATATGTGGTTGGTGATATCCTCCGCGTGACGGAGGGAAGCCTCGTGCCTGTAGAATGCCTCGTGGATGAGGAAAATCAGTGCGAACGGGCTTCAACCTGCGTTACGCTGAGGCTCTGGAAGGAGCTGAACCAGGCGATAGAATCTGTCGTAGATAAATATACGCTGCAGGACCTTCTCGACTGGAGCGAGGAGATGGCAGACAACTACGTTATATGAAAAAATCAACTTGCAATTCTGTTTCATGTGGTGTATAGTGTGCAAATGGCGGCTGAGAAAAAAGCCGCCTGCCGTGCAGGTGTAGTTCAATGGTAGAACACCAGCCTTCCAAGCTGGATACGTGGGTTCGATTCCCATCACCTGCTCTTTCATCTGAATATGCGCGAGTGGCTCAGGGGTGGAGTACGACCTTGCCAAGGTCGGGGTCGCGGGTTCGAATCCCGTCTCGCGCTCGACTTGCTAAACCGGAACTCTTCTCTAAGGGGTTCCGGTTTTTGCGTTGATGCAGATGTGTCGCATGTTTGTCGCATTTTTGCGGGGGAGTTTTCAGATTTCCCAGTCAGAGGAGTTTTTATTATCATATGAGTTTTGTCCAGGTTATTAATCCACTATTAAATCAGATTGTCGGCGGGATGCAGACCTTTTTTGCCGTGATCACGCTGATCCTCGCACTGCTGCAGGTTTTTGCCGGTTTCAGGATGCTGAGAGGATGGATCTCGGCGCTGGGCGGCCTTGCGGGCTTTATGCTCGGCGTGGTCATCGTCGGGCAGATCTCAGATCAGGCTGTCCTGTGGGAAAAAATCCTGGTGGGCATTATCCTTGCAGTTCTGCTCGGGTGGCTCGCGTGGAAGATTTATCTCGTATTTGTCTTTATTTACTGCGGAATGGCCGGAGCGGCGATTGTCATCAGTATTCCGTTTCCAGAGACAAAACTCTGGAGTGTTCTTTCAGTTGTTTTCACAGTGGCGGCTTTCGTTGCAGTCGGGATCCTGTCAGTCCATTTTAACCGCGCGATTGTGATCATCGCCTCCTCCATTGGCGGCGCGAGCAGCGCGGTAAACGCCATGACGGTTCTTGGCTTTTCTCTGGCGTCGACCGAATCGTCCCGCGTTTCCTGTTTTGTGGTCCTTGTTCTGGCCGGACTGCTTGTGCAGTTTCTTACAACCGGTGGAATGGGCAGGCGCAGGAGACGCAGATGATCTGCGCCGTCCGCTGAGAACTGTCAATTGTTTCTGAATACATGATAATTATTATTACCTTGCCTGCTTTTTGAAAACTTATGAGAGGGGATCTGGTTTATGAGCAGATATTATCGCAACTATGTAGAGGTTTCGCTGAAGGCTATTGAGCACAATCTTGACGAGTCGATCGCACGCGTCAATCCGGGCACGCGGATCTGCGCCGTGGTGAAGGCAAACGCTTACGGACACGGGGCCTGCCGCGTGGCGAAAGACCTGGAGTCGAGAGCTGATTTTTTCGCTGTCGCTACGCTGGATGAAGGGCTTGAGCTCCGGGACGCAGGCGTTGAAAAACCGATCCTCTGCCTCGGATATATCTCACCATCCGGTTATCCGGAGATGATCAGGGCACAGATAAGGCCGAGTATTTATCGCGCGGAAGAAGCTGAGGCGCTGGAAAAAGAAGCCGAGAGAGAAGATACCGTCGCGAAGTTTCATTTTGCGCTGGATACCGGCATGTCCAGGATCGGTTTTCAGGTGACAGAGGAAGACGCTGACGTGATGGCCAGAATTGCGGGGCTTCCGCACCTTGAGGCGGAGGGACTTTTTACCCACCTTTCCTGCTGTGATCAGCAGGATCAGACATACACGAAAGAACAGTATAAGAAATATGACCGCATGCTCGCTATGCTTGAGGAGAGGAATGTGAAGATCCCGATCCGTCATGTAGACAACAGCGCAGCAGTCGAGGAATTTGATGCCGATGAACCACATCATTATGATATGGTCAGGATCGGTATTACACAGTACGGATGCTATCCGTCTGAGGAAGTCAACAAGAAAAATCTGGACCTTATCCCGGCGCTTTCCTGGAGGGCACATGTGGTTCACGTGAAGGATGTCGGTCCGGGAGTCGGAGTGGGCTACGGCGCAACATATGTCACGAGCCGTCCGGTTACGCGCATCGCGACGGTCTCTGCAGGCTACGCGGACGGGTACCCGAGGGCACTTTCCGGAAAAGGCCGTGTGCTGATTCACGGCAAGTCAGCTCCGATCCTCGGCCGCATCTGCATGGATATGATGATGGTCGATGTGACAGATATTCCGGATGTCGCGGTAGAGGACGTTGTGACGCTGGTCGGCCGCGATGGAGACGAATTTATTCCGATCGAGGAGATCGCTGATGCTTCCGCCCGGTTTAATTATGAGATGCTCTGTGATATCTCACCGCGTGTTACCAGAATCTACGACAAGTGAAATTTACGGTTGCACGCAGAGAAGCTTTATGGTAAATTTATCGCGTGGAATTTAGTTCGGTAAAGTGAAAACGCGATAAAGTGACCAGCTGCCTCTGTGGCGGCCCTGTCACAGTGGCATATTTACCGAGAGGGAGGAAGGAAATATGAAAAAGAAAATACTGAGCGTTATTCTGGCTGCATCAATGGCAGCTGTCATGGCCGGCTGCGGCAGCAGCTCATCGACATCTTCGTCATCTGCATCATCGGCAGCTTCTGAGTCGGCGACGGCTTCCGTGAGCGCAGAAAGCTCCGGAGAGAGCGATATCGAATATATTAAGGAGAAGGGAACACTGACCGTCGGAATTACGGATTTTGCCCCGATGGATTATCAGGAAGACGGCTCCGACGAGTGGATCGGATTTGACGCCGACCTCGCCAAGAAGGTCGCTGAAGATCTCGGTGTCGATGTCGAATTTGTCGAGATCGACTGGGACAACAAGATTCTGGAACTGGACAATAAGAGCGTTGATGTCATCTGGAACGGCATGACCCTCACAGATGAGGTGACCAGCTCCATGAGCTGCACGAATCCTTATCTGCGCAACGCGCAGGTTGTCGTACTTCCTTCGGACGAAGCTGATCAGTATACCGATGTTGAAAGCCTGAAGGATCTGAACATTGCCGTTGAGTCTGGCTCCGCCGGTGAGCAGGCAGCAAAGGACAACGATCTGAATTATACGGCAATGACTTCTCAGGCAGATGCACTGATGGAGGTCAGCGCTGGAACATCTGATGGTGCGATCATTGACCTTCTGATGGCCGGTGCGATGGTAGGAGAGGGAACCTCTTATGAGAACCTTACGACTACATCAATCGAACTCAGCGAAGAAGAGTATGGCATCGGCTGCCGCAAGGGCTCTGACCTGACTGACTATATCAATGATGAGATGTCAAAGTTCTATGAGGACGGAACGATCCAGGAGATCGCAGAGACTTATGGCGTTCAGGACGCCCTGATTGAGCAGTAACATAACGATGTATACGCAGGCAGCGGCCGCCGGATATACAAATCGGGCGACCGCTTTCTTCCTGTTATCAGACATGATTTTTTCAAATGAGCGGCCGGAAGGTCAGCTCAGCAACAGACCGTGAGGACGAAATATGTTTGGTGAAGTCACACTGTCCCTTCTGGAGGGATTTGGAACAACCGTTGAACTTTTTGCGCTGACGCTTCTTTTTGCGCTGCCGCTGGGACTTCTGATCTGCTTTGGCTCTATGAGCAAGGTCAAAATTCTCTCAAAAATCATCAACATTATTATCTGGATCATCAGGGGCACGCCGCTTCTTCTGCAGCTGCTCATTATTTATTATGGCCCGGGTATTTTATCGGACGGAGAAATCGGATTTACGAACGATACCCGTTTTCTGGCGGCGCTCATCGCCTTTGTCATCAATTATGCCTGCTACTTCGCGGTGATCTATCGCGGCGGGATCCAGTCGGTGCCGGTCGGTCAGCGCGAGGCCGGAAAGGTTCTCGGCATGAATAACAGCCAGATCTTCCGCAAGATCATCCTTCTGCAGGTCATCAAAAATATCGTTCCCCCGATCTCGAATGAGATCATCACACTCGTCAAAGACACTTCCCTGGCGAGAGTCATTGCAGTGTACGAGATCATCTGGGCAGGTGAGACCTATATCAAGCACGGCGGACTGATCTGGCCGCTGTTTTATACTGGCGCGTTCTATCTGATTTTTACGGCGCTGCTCACCTGGATTTTTAACAAAATCGAAAAGAAACTCAGCTACTTCTGATCGCACGGAAATCTTCACAGGAGACGGGATCTATGGCACTTCTTGAGGTTGAACATTTAAAGAAAAATTTTGGCAGTACGAAAGTTCTGAAGGATATCAGTTTTTCTCTGGAAAAAGGAGAGACGCTCTCAATCATCGGTTCCTCCGGAGGAGGCAAGACGACTCTGCTCCGTTGTCTGAACTTTCTCGAGACGCCGACGGACGGGAAGATAACGGTAAATAATGATGTCCTTTACGACGGACAGGACACGAAGAAATACAGCGATGAGGAGATCCGGCAGAAGCGGCTCCACTTCGGGCTCGTCTTTCAGAATTTCAACCTGTTTCCGCAGTACACGGCGCTCGAGAACGTGATGCTCGCCCCGACGCTCGCGTCAAAGGAGACGGGTGAGACACATGAGTCGATCCAGAAGAGAGCTGAGGAACTGCTGGACCGCATGGGCCTTTCCGAAAAGATGAACCTCTACCCGAAGCAGCTCTCCGGCGGACAGAGCCAGCGTGTCGCCATCGCGCGCGCACTTGCCCTCCATCCGGACATCCTCTGCTTCGATGAGCCGACATCAGCCCTCGACCCAGAGCTCACGGGCGAAGTCTTAAGAGTCATCGAGGGACTTGCAGAGTCCCACACGACGATGATCATCGTCACACACGAGATGAAATTCGCGCATGACGTCGCGGACAAAGTGATTTTTATTGACAACGGATACATTCTCGAGAGCGGCACGCCGGAGGAAGTATTCGAACATCCGACCGAAGAGCGAACAAAGCGCTTCCTCGCCGGCTACAATCACTAACCAGGTGTTTCCCCTGTGTTGATTTTAAAAGTCGGATGCTATATGATTGTGCGTGTGTGCATTGAAAATCCTGCGAAAACGGAGGTAAAGAATGGGAACTGACGGTTATATAAGTCCGCTTGCGGAGCGTTACGCAAGCAAGGAAATGCAGCATATTTTTTCTGAGGATTTTAAGTTCTCTACGTGGAGAAAACTCTGGGTGGCTCTCGCAGAGTCAGAAAAGGAGCTCGGTCTTCCGATCACTGATGAGCAGATCAGCGAGATGAAGGCGCATATCTATGATATTAACTATGATGTCGCCAGAGCGAGAGAAAAAGAAGTCCGTCACGATGTCATGTCCCATGTTTACGCATATGGCGTGCAGTGCCCGAAGGCGAAGGGAATCATCCACCTCGGCGCGACAAGCTGCTATGTCGGAGACAACACAGATATCATTATCATGAGCGAGGCTATGAAGATCATTCAGAAGAAACTCGTCAATGTGATCGACGAGCTGGCTAAGTTCGCCGAAAAGGAGAAAAATCAGGCCTGCCTCGCGTATACACATTATCAGCCGGCTCAGCCGACGACGCTCGGAAAGCGCGCGACTCTGTGGATGAATGAGTTTGTCATGGATCTGCAGGACCTTGAGTATGTGCAGGGCTCGCTGAAGCTGCTTGGCTGCAAGGGAACAACAGGTACGCAGGCAAGCTTTCTTGAGCTTTTTAACGGCGATCACGAGAAGTGCCGCCGCCTCGACCAGATGATCGCGGAAAAGATGGGATTCAAAGAATGCTATCCGGTTTCCGGTCAGACATATTCCAGAAAAGTTGACACGAGAGTTCTCAATATCCTCGCCGGTATTGCGGCGAGCGCACATAAATTCTCCAACGATATCCGCCTTCTCCAGCATGAGAAGGAAGTCGAGGAGCCGTTCGAGAAGAGCCAGATCGGGTCCTCCGCGATGGCTTACAAGAGAAATCCGATGCGCGACGAGCGCATTGCTTCACTCTCCAGATTTGTGATCTCAGACGCTCTGAACCCGGCGATGACCTCTGCCGAGCAGTGGTTCGAGCGCACACTCGATGACTCGGCAAACAAGAGACTTTCTGTGTCCGAAGGCTTCCTCGCGACAGATGGCATCCTCGATCTGATGCTGAATGTCGTCGACGGTCTTGTCGTTTATCCGAAGGTTATTGAGAAGCATTTAAGAGCTGAGCTGCCTTTCATGGCGACAGAAAATATCATGATGGATGCCGTCAAGGCAGGCGGAGACCGCCAGGAGCTCCATGAGAGGATCCGCGAGCTTTCCATGGCAGCGGGAAAACGCGTCAAGGAAGAAGGCGCAGAAAACGATCTGCTTGACCGCATCGCTGCAGATCCGATGTTCCATATGACAAGGGAAGATCTCGAGAAGTGCATGGATCCGAACCGCTATGTCGGCCGCGCACCGCAGCAGGTAGATGAGTATCTGAGTGAGGTTATCCAGCCGATTCTCGACTCTCACAAAGAGATGCTCGGCGTAAAGGCAGATATTGAGGTCTGAAAGTAACCATAGATATTCAGGAGGAACAAACAATGGTAAAAGCTGTAGTAGGTGCCAACTGGGGCGATGAAGGCAAGGGAAAAATCACGGACATGCTCGCGGATTCAGCAGATGTTGTCGTGCGTTTCCAGGGCGGAGCAAATGCCGGTCATACGATCGTGAATGAGTACGGAAAGTTCGCGCTTCACACCCTTCCGTCAGGTGTTTTTCATCCCAATATCATGAATGTTGTCGGAAACGGCATGGCATTTGATATTGATAAATTCACCGCGGAATATGAGGATATCGTATCCAAAGGCGTTCCGAAGCCTCAGATCCTTATTTCCGACCGCGTCCAGGTCATGATGCCTTACCATGTTCAGTTCGATACACTGGAGGAGGCGAGACTCGCCGGCAAATCGTTCGGTTCAACGAAGTCGGGTATCGCTCCTTTTTACAGTGATAAATTTGCAAAAATCGGATGGCAGATTAACGAGTTTTTCCAGGATGACGATGTTCTGATGGAGAAGATCGACCGTATCGCGGATCAGAAGGATGTACTTCTGAAGGATCTGTATCACACCGATCCGATTGACAGAAAGGGACTTCTCGAGTGGATCAAGACGAGAAGAGAAAAAATAGCTCCTTACATCGGAAACGTATCCCTTTATCTTGATAACGCTATTAAAGACGGCAAGACAATTCTGCTCGAGGGACAGCTCGGAACGATGAAGGATCCTGACCACGGCATCTACCCGATGGTCACTTCTTCCAGCCCGCTGGCCGCATATGGCGCGATCGGCGCAGGCATCCCTCCGTATGAGATCAAACAGATCGTCGTTGTGACGAAGGCATATGCGTCCTCCGTAGGAGCCGGCGATTTTGTCTCCGAGATCCACGGCCATGACGCCGAGCTTCTCCGCAATCACGGCGGAGACGGCGGCGAATACGGCGCAACGACGGGACGTCCGAGAAGAGTTGGATGGTATGACTGTGTGGCATCCAAGTACGGCTGCAGACTGCAGGGCGCAACCGATGTGGCCCTCACGGTTCTCGACGACCTCGGATATCTCGACGAGATTCCTATGGTAGTCGCATACGAGCTCGACGGAAAACAGACGACGGAGTTCCCGGTGACGAAGGATCTTGCCAGATGCAAACCAGTATTTAAGACCTTCAAAGGCTGGAAATGCGATATCCGCGGCATCCGCAAATTCGAGGATCTTCCTCAGGAAGCGCAGGATTACGTTAATTTCATCGAGCAGCAGATCGGTTATCCGATCACGATGGTCAGCAACGGACCTGGACGCAGTGATATTATTTACCGTGACAGCCCGTTAAAGAAATAAAGGAGCGGAATTTTTGAACATGAGCAGAAAGCTGCTTTTTCCTGTCATCACTGCCGCGGCGGTTTTCGCCTCCGGGTGTACGCTTCCAAACAGCGCCAACAATACGTCGATCCAGGTCGATGAAGAGGGCGCTGTCACGGAGACGATCATCGAGACAAGGGATGACGATTTTTCGGAAGAAGAGCTAACGGATTATATTAATAATTCGATACAAGAATACGATTCGGACGGTGATCCGTCCGTCACGCTCGATTCCTGCAAGGTGGACGGAAACAGCGTTCACATTGTCATGAAGTACAACTCCGTTGAGGACTACAGCAATTTTAACCAGGTGACGTGTTTTCTGGGAACGATCCAGGAAGCGATCGACGCCGGTTACGATGTGGATCAGGCATGGTATGACGCAGACGGGAATGCTGCCACGGAAGACGACACGACACAGATCAGCGAGCGGAAGAACGAGTGGAAGATCTTCATTGTCTCGGAGCAGATCGGTGTGCGTGTGCCGGATAAGATCCTTTATACGACGTCAAATGTAACGGTGACGGGGCGTATGACTGCAAATGTCGATACCGTGATGGCAGACAGCTCGTCAGAGGAGAGTGTTTCCACAGACAGTTCTTCACAGGACAGTTCCTCGTCCTCGGACAACTCCGTTGTATCGGACAGCAGTGTATCGTCGGAGAGCACAGAATCGGTGACCTCCACGTCGGCGCTGACCGCCGTCGCCGTATCATCCGGTTCAGTGAGCTCAGCGTCGGACGATTCATCTGTGTCTTCTTCGTCTTCATCGACGTCAGATGTGTCATCTGAGTCGTCTTCCGCATCGGATACGTCATCGTCATCGGAGACGTCTTCCTCGTCTTCCGTATCATCGTCTTCAGGGACGGAGAGTTCTTCGTCGGCCTCGACGGCTACATCTTCGTCATCCGAGGATGATTATGCGAAGTATGTGACTGTTTCCGATGAATATGCATATATTATCTATAAATAAATGATGCCGTGAAAGCCGGACTAAAATACTTCAGAATGAGGAGAGAATTATGGAAAAGACAATGGACAAAATCATCGCCCTCGCAAAATCAAGGGGCTTTGTATACCCGGGTTCCGAAATTTACGGAGGTCTCGCGAACACATGGGATTACGGCCCTCTCGGCGTAGAGCTGAAGAACAATGTAAAGAAGGCCTGGTGGAAAAAGTTTGTTCAGGACAATAAATATAATGTCGGCGTTGACTGTGCGATCCTCATGAACCCGCAGACATGGGTGGCGTCCGGACATCTCGGCAGTTTCTCTGATCCTCTGATGGACTGCAAGGAATGCCACGAGCGTTTCCGCGCGGATAAGCTGATCGAGGATTATTGCAACGAGAACAATATCCCGCTTGAGAACAACAGCTGTGACGGCTGGTCCAATGAGAAGATGATGAACTTCATTGAAGAGCATCAGATCCCGTGCCCGTCCTGCGGAAAGCATAATTTCACCGATATCCGTCAGTTCAACCTGATGTTCAAGACCTTCCAGGGCGTCACCGAGGACGCGAAGAATACCGTATATCTCCGTCCTGAGACGGCGCAGGGAATCTTCGTTAACTTTAAGAATGTACAGCGTACCTCAAGAAAGAAGATTCCGTTCGGCATCGGCCAGATCGGAAAATCCTTCCGAAATGAGATCACACCCGGCAACTTCACCTTCCGCACCCGCGAGTTCGAGCAGATGGAGCTTGAGTTCTTCTGCGAGCCGGATACGGACCTCGAGTGGTTTGATTACTGGAGGAGCTTCTGCCACAAGTGGCTCAACGACCTCGGGATCCCGGATGACGAGCTTCGTCTCCGCGATCACTCAAAAGAGGAGCTTTCCTTCTACAGCAAGGCGACAACGGATATTGAATTTACGTTCCCATTCGGATGGGGCGAACTCTGGGGAATCGCGGACCGCACGGACTACGACCTCAGCCGTCACATGGAAGTATCCGGTGAGGATCTGACATATTTCGACGACGTCAAGAACAAGAGATATATCCCTTATGTCATTGAGCCGTCACTCGGCGCAGACCGTGTCGTTCTGGCTTTCCTCTGCTCAGCATATGACGAGGAAGTTCTGGACGCGGAGAAAAATGATGTCCGCACGGTTCTTCATTTCCATCCGGCGCTGGCTCCGGTCAAGGTAGCTGTCCTTCCGCTTTCGAAGAAGCTCAGCAAGCAGGCCGAGGCAGTCTATGAGAAGCTGTCCACGAAGTTCAACTGCGATTATGATGACCGCGGAGCTATCGGGAAGCGTTATCGCCGCCAGGATGAAATCGGCACGCCGTACTGCATTACGTATGATTTTGACTCTGAGAATGATCACGCGGTCACGATCCGCGACAGAGATACCATGGATCAGGTAAGAATTCCGATCGACGAGCTTGATCAGTGGTTTGAGGGCAAGTTCGATTTCTGATCTGCTGAAGTCTGATCTGTCGGAGGTTGTGTTTCGCTGTTAAACGTCTGAGAAAGGAGACCTGGTATGCTCCAGAAGAAAAAAATTGTGGTTGCGCTCGGGCATAAGGCGCTTGGAACGACGCTCCCTGAGCAGAGAGAGGCCGTCAGAAAGGCGGTAGCTTCCGTGGCTGACCTCATCGAAGAGGGCGCTGATGTGGTGATCACGCACAGCAATGGCGCACAGGTAGGAATGATCCATACGGCGATGAATGAGTTCGCGAAGGCTCATCCGCAGTATACCGGTGCCCCGATGTCCGTCTGCTCTGCGATGAGCCAGGGCTATATCGGGTATGATATTCAGAATGAGCTGAGAGCAGAGCTCCTTCGGAGGGGAATCTATAAAAATGTAGTGACGGTTCTGACACAGGTGACCGTTGATCCGTACGATGAGACGCTTTATCAGCCGACAAAGGTGATCGGACGTCTTCTGACGAAGGAAGAGGCCGACGCCGAGGAGGCAAAGGGCAATTTCGTGACGGAGGTCGATGGAGGATATCGCAGGATCATCGCTTCCCCGAAACCAAAGGACATTATTGAGATCGACTCCATACGTCTTCTTCTGGATGCCGGTCAGGTCGTCATCGCTGGTGGTGGCGGCGGAATCCCTGTCATGGAACAGGGCGAGCAGCTGAGAGGCGCCAGCGCAGTCATTGAGAAGGATCTGATCAGCGGAAGGCTCGCGGAGGAGCTGAAGGCAGATGAACTCTTCATCCTGACCAGTGTTGAGAGCGCTAAGCTCGGCCACGGAACCGATCACGAGGAACCGATCGGAAAGATCACCGTGGATCAGGCTCATAAGTATATTGACGACGGAGAGTTTGAGTACGGAACCATGCTGCCGAAGGTACAGGCTGCAGTGGAGTTTCTGAAGAGCGGCGGAAGCCGCGCCGTGATCACATCGATCGAGAAGGCGAAAGAAGCTTATTTCGGGAACTGCGGAACGATCATTACGAATGGGTAAAACCGTCTGATTATGCGGTTTTTGGATACAGGGCACTTCCGCCCGCACACATACATTGCGCGCAGGTTTTCAGGCGCGACATCCGCAAGCGTCGGTTCTTGACGAGCCCGACCGTAGGGAAGGGCGAGTCTAGCACCGCTACGCTGAGGACAAGCGAGAGCGCGTCGCGGATGAAAGCCTTGCGCGCATGCGTTGCGGGCTGGAAGTGCCCTGTATTCTCCGAAAATCTGGAGAAAGCACATATAGTAAGTAAAACAAGAGCTGCCCACATCAAGGCGATGTGCGGCAGCTCTTGTATTAATATTCCTTCAGCACGGCGAATTGCCATCCGAGCATGGTTACGGTGCTGCCGTAGATGTGCAGCGGCTTTCCGTTGGTTAGGATGACCTCGTAGTGTTTGTTCTCGTTTGGCAGTGATACGTTCTGACACTCGGGTTGGAAGTTGGCCATGATCAGCAGAGTCGATATGCCGTTCCAGCGGTAGTAGGAGATCAGATTATGATGCTGTTCCTCGTAGGCGAGGAATTCTCCGTTGGTGAGAACGTCCCAGTATTCCTGATTTGACCGGAGACGTATCAGCTTTTTGTAGAAGTTCAGAACGGAGTCCGGATTTTCTTCTTCGTCCTTAGCGTTCTGCGCCGGAATGTACATAAGTTTTGTCCATGGGGTTCCATCTGTGAATCCACCGTTAAATGAACTGTCCCAGCGCATTGGAGCGCGCGCGTTGTCGCGCGAAAAAGCATTGACGGTCTCAAGGGCATCTTCGTCGGAGAGGCCGGCGTCTTTCGCAACCTTGTACTGATCGAGCGTCTCAACATCATCGACATCATCGATCGAAGTGAGATGGATATTTTCGATGCCGAGCTCCTGTCCCTGATATATGAATGGAATCCCGCGCAGCAGGAAATACGTCCCGGCGAGAGCTTTTTTTGCCTCGTCGCTGTCCGCGGCCCATTCGTTCTGAGGGAGGTAATGGCTCACGCCTCTCGGCTCGTCATGATTTTCGATGATATTCGACAGAAATCCGATCTCTCGGACGGAGCGCTGTGAGTTGAAAATACATTCCTTATATTCATCCGGGGTCAGATATTTTTTCGAATCATACCAGCCCTTTTCGGATTTTCCGAAGATCTCGCCGGAAAAATCGAACATTGATGAAAAGCTTCCTCTGTCGGTTCCGATGAGCGTCGGGAGTTTATCAGCGTTCGTGTTAAAAATCTCGCCGACAGTGAAGATGTCGTGTTTGTCAAATACCTCCTGCTTCATTTCGCGGAAGAAAACATCGATGCCCGTCTGCTCCTCCAGCATCGCTGAGATGGAGGCGAGGCCGTCGTCCCGGTCCGCCGGGTAGTCGTGGAATGGCAGGACTTTCTTAATGTTGATGATCGCGTCGACGCGGAATCCCGAGACGCCCTTGTCGAGCCACCAGTTCATCATCCGGTAGATCTCGTCCCGGAGCTCCGGATTTTCCCAGTTGAGGTCCGGCTGCTTCTTGTGAAAGAAATGCAGGTAGACCTTATCCGGATGGCCGGGGAGAGGCTCCCACACAGAGCCGCCGAAGTACGATCTTAAGTTGTTCGGCGGATGCACGCCGTCCCAGTCTCTGATGTAGAAATATTTCCCGTAGAGACCGTCGGGATTTTCACACGCTTTTTTAAACCATTCGTGCTCATCTGAGCAGTGATTGACGACGAGATCTATGATGACGTGGATGCCCCGCTTTGACGCCTCCGAAAGAAGCGTATCAAAGTCCTCCATAGTCCCGAATCTCGGGTCAATATTATAATAATCAGAAATGTCATATCCCTCGTCAGCGAGAGGAGAGGGATAGAAAGGCGAGAGCCACAGAATTCCGATACCGAGGTCGTGCAGGTAATCAAGCTTGGAAATGATCCCCTTCAGGTCTCCGATGCCATCTCCGTTGGAATCGCAGAAGCTCTTTGGCCAGATCTGATATGCAATTTCGTTTTTCCACCAATCGCCTGACATAGAAATTCTCCTGAAAAAAATAATCCGCCTAATTATAGCACTGGTATGATCGGGCGGCAACTGGGCCGCCTGGAGTTCCCTTGTGATGCTTTACGCGGGCGCAGTTAAAGAGATATAATAAGTCAGTCAATATGTAGAAAAATTCTGGAGGATCGGAATGAAATATGATGACAAGGTAGTGCAGTGCTTCCTGAAAAATCAGCTCCGCCTTTTCCCGGAGCCTGTCGCTGAAGATGATGAAGAGGTTGCATATTTTCTTGAGGATGTCGATGCGGTCGTGGTAAAATCCGCGAAGGAAGTTAAGAAGTATTTCAAAGATGAAGGAGTGGACCTCGAAGGTGAGGATCCCCTGGATCAGGCGGAGGTCTTTGATGTGGGGGATGGCCGATATCTGATCGTAGAGGCGTGACCGGCTCGGGTCAGTGGAGGTAACTTGAAAGATAAGATTAACAATATATGGGTGACGTTAGCTTTCGTCGCTGCGAATATCGTCGTCTTCTGTATATGCGAGGCACTCGGCGGGAGTGAGAACAATGCCGTGCTGATCCGGATGGGCGCGGTCAGCCGGAGTCTTGTCAGCAGCGGGGAATGGTGGCGCCTGTTTGCGGCGGTTTTTCTGCACATCGGTCTGGCACACCTTTTTACGAACATGGTCAGCCTGCTTATTTTCGGGACCTATATGGAAAAGGTTCTCGGGCATGTCCGGTACGCCATTCTCTATCTGGCGGGCGGAGTTCTCGGATATATTTTTGTGTATCTGTGTGATACCGCGACGGGCGAGGACAATCTCACCGCGGGAGCGTCCGGGGCGATTTTTGCGCTGCTCGGAGGGCTCATCGCGCTGGCAATCTTCAGACGCGAGATGGTGGGCGGAATGTCGGCCATGCGGGTGGTCATCATCGTTCTGCTGATGCTGTTCAGCGGATTTTCAAATTCGGGCATCAGTTTCACCGGCCATCTGGGCGGCCTGCTCGGAGGACTTATCGTCACCATCATGATGATGCCGACAATTAAATCAGTTAAAAAAAGAAGAAGACGGAAAGGATAAGGCGACAGAGGATCATGGCAAGTGAGAAGTATCTGATCAGAAATACGACGCAGGCGGAGCGTGAACAGATCGTCCGCGAATCACTCGGTGTCACAGACGGACTCTGCGACGGGTGCATGCAGGGGATCATTGACGCCTACGACGATTACATTTATGGGAAAAAGGAACTTGAGGAGATCAACGCTTCATTCAGCAGGTCCTATGGGTTTAATATGGATCTCGGCCCGAATGAAGAAAAAGACGGCTGCGGATGGGTCTGAGCGGCTGCTGGCGTGTGTGTAATGCGCTGAAAAATCAGGTGTTCCGGACGCTATAATTCTTATAATAATTGTAAAAACGACAAAAAATTTAAAAAAAGTTGTAGAAAAACACAATTTGAACACAAAATCCGATTATTATGTATTTCAGATAGTTGATCTAACCACTCACTATCTCCCCCTCATTTTGAAGAGACGCCGGTGCAGCAGCCGGCGTCTCTTTCACGTTTACATAGAAAAAAAAGCCCCTGTGTGTTATCCTATTTCGTGGCGGCCGGACAATAGGCGCCGCGAATTTACTTTATTTCAGGATAGCCGCGGGATAAGGGCTTCTGAGGGAGCCTGCGGCAGAGGGTAAAAAATAATGAGAACAAAAAATCTGAAAGATATGCTGGCAGCGGCAGGCTGCGAGCTGGTACAGGGCAGTGCTGACAGGGAGATCACAGGTATTGTCTATGATTCAAGGAAGGTCACGGACGGATGCCTGTTCGTCTGCCTCAAGGGAGCCGTGTCAGACGGACACCGCTTTGCGGCTGATGCCGTGAACAAAGG
The DNA here is from genome assembly GCA_036453165.1 of Eubacteriales bacterium. Taxonomy (GTDB): domain Bacteria; phylum Bacillota; class Clostridia; order Lachnospirales; family Lachnospiraceae; genus Bilifractor. The sequence continues at coordinate 67,323 of JAZHVR010000008.1, forward strand.
AGCAGCTGCAGTCCTCATTCAGGACCCGGTAGAACTTCCGGCCGGTGTGACGGTCGCGCGCTCTGACAATACAAGAAGAGCACTTTCGCTGCTCTCCCAGTACTGGTTCGATTATCCGGCGAAGAAGCTGAAGACGATCGGAATCACCGGTACGAAGGGAAAGACAACGACGAGCTATATGATCCAGTCGATCCTCAACGCTGCCGGCCACCGCTGCGGCCTGATCGGAACGATTGAGTCGATCACCGGAAAACGGACGATTCCGTCAGAGAACACGACGCCGGAGTCATATCTTATCCAGGAATATTTTTCCGAGATGGTCGAGTCCGGCTTTGACAGCGTGGTCATGGAGGTCTCTTCGCAGGCCCTGAAAATGGACCGCGTGGCGGGGATCGAATTCGACTTCGGGATTTTTACAAATATCGCGCCGGACCACATCGGGCCGAATGAACACAGCAGCTTTGAAGAATATATGGAATGCAAGAAGAAGCTGCTCCGCCAGAGCAGGATCGGCATTGTGAACCGCGACGACCCGCATTATCAGCAGATCGTCGAGGGAAATACCTGCGAGATTCTCGAGACCTATGGCTTTGACAGGGAAGCTACGCTCCGCGCGACCAATGTGACGATGCTGATGAAGCGCGGTATGCTTGGAATCTGCTACCAGACCGAGGGAATTGAGAATATCCCAGTCGAGATCGATATTCCGGGCCGTTTCTCTGTGTATAATTCACTCGCAGCGATCGCCGTCTGCCATCACTTCGGCGTATCCGCGGATAACATCATGCAGGCGCTGACCCACGCGAAGGTGAAGGGCCGCGTCGAGATGGTGAAGGTATCGGACAAGTTCACACTCATGATCGATTACGCGCACAACGCGATGGCGCTGGAGAGCCTTCTCTCGACGCTGCGTGAGTATCATCCGGCAAGGATCGTGTGTCTCTTCGGCTGCGGAGGAAACCGCGACCGCGAGCGCCGCTTTGAGATGGGTGAGACGTCCGGAAAAATGGCTGATTTCACGATCATCACCTCGGACAACCCGAGAAATGAGGATCCGGAGGCCATCATGGACGATATTGAGACCGGCATCAAGAAGACGGACGGGGCCTACATCAGGATCACGGACCGCAAGGAGGCGATCGCCTGGGCAATCCACAACGCGGAGCCTGGAGATATCATCGTTCTCGCCGGAAAAGGCCATGAGGATTATCAGATAATAAAAGGAAAGAAGTATCCGATGGATGAGCGCGTTCTCATCCAGGAGATCCTTGACGAGGACCGGAAAGCCGGAAGGACGGTGTAATGTCGGAAGTTTTTGCAGATGTGGCGGTTGATATCTCTATCTCCGGGCGGTCGAACTCCTTTCAGTACGCCGTGCCGGAGGAGCTTCAGGAGACAGCCGTTCCCGGCAGTATCGTCCGCGTCCCGTTCGGAAAGGGCGGGAGGACGGTCGAGGGCTGTATCCTTTCGCTGAAAAGCAGGCCGGATATCGATCCGGAACGGATCAAGCCCATCGCCTCTGTCGAGGAGGGGCGGACGACGATCGATTCGCGCCTCATCCGGCTGGCTCTCTGGATGCACGAGACCTACGGATCGACGCTGAACAACGCCCTGCGAACGGTCATCCCCGTCAAGAAAAAGATGGACACCCGCGTCCGCGAAGAGATTGTCCTCGCGGTTCCGGAGAGCGAGGCAGAAAAACTTCTGCAGCAGTATGAGAGCAAAAAGCAGACCTCGAAGGCCAGGCTGATCCGCGACCTCCTCCTGGGCAACAGGACGGACCGCACGGACGCCGCCTCCCGGCTGAAGGTCACGCGCCCGACAGTGGACAGCCTTATCCGCGACGGTGTGATAAAGACCAGTCCGTATACGGCCTGGCGCGGCATCGGAGAAGCCGGGGAGCAGGAAGAGCTTCCGGAGCTCTCCGGAGAACAGAAGAAAGTGCTCGCCGGGATTTTCCGGGAGTGGGATGAGGACGACAGACCGTCTCTCATCCTCGGTGTGACCGGGAGCGGAAAGACGATGGTCTACATGGAACTGATCGACCATGTCCTCCGGGAGGGAAAGCAGGTGATCCTGCTGATCCCGGAGATATCCCTCTCCTGGCAGAATATCCGGCGTTTTCAGAGAAGATTCGGCAACCGCGTTTCCGTGCTGAATTCGCGCATGACGGACGGGGAAAAATCAGACCAGTTCCGGCGGATCAGAAACGGAGAGGCGGAGATCGTCGTTGGACCGAGATCGGCGCTTTTCGCACCGTTCCCGGATCTAGGGCTGATCATCGTCGACGAGGAACAGGAAGCGTCCTACCGGAGCGAGGCCGCTCCGAGGTATGACGCGCGCGAGGCTGCCGTAAAAAGAGGAGAGCTCGAGGGCGCACATGTCGTCTTCGGCTCGGCGACGCCATCCGTGGATTCATTTCACCGCTGCGAAGAAGGCGAATATGCACTTTTCCGCCTGCCCCACCGGTACGGCGGAGCGGCGATGCCGGCTGTGAAAGCCGTCGACATGAATGAAGAGCTGCGCCGCGGAAACCGCTCGGCGTTCAGCCGCGAGCTGCGGGAAAAAATCCGCGACAGACTCGACAAAAAAGAACAGGTCATGATCTTCATCAACCGGAGAGGCCTGTCGGGTTTTGTCTCCTGCATGGAGTGCCGCGAGGTGATTAAGTGCCCGCACTGCGATGTCCCGCTGACACTCCACAGAAACGGGCGGCTCGTCTGCCATTACTGTGGCTACAGCCAGCCGATGCCGGAGACCTGTCCCAAATGCGGCTCCCGCCATATCCGCGGCTTCCGCGCCGGGACGGAAAAAATCGAAAATGTCATTGCCGCGGAATTTCCGGGCGCGAGAGTCCTCCGGATGGACGCGGACACGACGTCGAAGAAGGGGAGCCACGGCGAGATCCTTGAGAGGTTCCAGAAGGGAGAAGCGGATATCCTCGTCGGCACCCAGATGATCATCAAGGGACACGATTTCCCGAGAGTCACTCTGGTCGGAGTGCTCTCTGCGGACATCTCGCTTTTCAGCAGCGACTACCGCGCGGTTGAGCGCACGTACCAGCTCCTCGTCCAGGCGGCGGGACGCGCCGGGCGCGGTTCAGTGCCGGGTGAGGCGCTGATTCAGACATATCACCCGGAGCACTACGGCATCCGTGCCGCTGTCGCCCAGGATTACGACGCCTTCTACAGGGAAGAGATCGAGACGAGGAAAATCATGAATTACCCGCCGGTCTGGCACATGCTGGCGATCCACGGATCCGGCAGGGATGAGGAAAAACTTCATGAGAATATGGCGCGCCTGCACGATTTTTTAATCCATCACTACGCGAAGTACGGGCGGGTGGTAGGACCTGCGCCCGAGGTGATCGCGAGACGGCAGGACGCCTGGAGAGACGTGCTGTATTTCAAGACGCAGTCCGCGCGCTGGGCGTCACTTATCAGAGAAAAAATCGAGCAGCTCATTGAGCTCAATGAGCCTGTTTTCAGAAATCAGAAATTCGAGTTTGATCTCGATGCATAAATTATAAGGAGATGTGAAGATGGCAATCAGAAAGCTTAGATACGAGGGCGATCCGATCCTTGGAAAGGTATGCAAGCCGGTAGAAAAGATGACACTTCGTCAGAAGATCCTTGTGCAGGATATGTTTGACACCATGTACAAGGAGATGGGCGTTGGTCTCGCGGCACCGCAGGTCGGCGTTCTCCGCCGGATCGTCGTCATTGACGTCGACGGTGAGCACCCTTATGTGTTCGTCAACCCGACGATCGTTGAGCGCGACGGAGAGCAGACCGGTGACGAGGGCTGCCTCAGCATTCCCGGAAAAGTTGGCACGGTAACGAGACCGATGCATGTAAAGGTCAAAGCCTTCGACGCAAATATGAAGCCGTTTGAACTGGAGGCGGAGGGCCTTCTCGCACGTGCCTGCTGCCACGAGTTCGATCATCTCGACGGGATCCTCTACGATTCGCTGGCGGAGGGACCGCTCCGCGACGTCGCCGCTGTGGAGGAAGAGGAAGAGAAGGAATAAAGGACTTTCTGTCCGGAGGTTCTGAAAAATGAAGATTGTATTTATGGGGACGCCCGATTTTGCGGTCGGAACCCTTGAGGCGCTGATCCGTGCCGGACACGAGGTGGCCGCGGTGGTCACGAAGGTGGACAAGCCCGTCGGAAGAAAGATGGAGCTGAGACCTTCTCCGGTAAAGGTCTGCGCCGTGAAAAATGGAATAAAGGTGCTGCAGCCGGCGAAGATCCGGGGCAACGCGGAATTTATGGATGAGCTGAAGTCGATCAGCCCGGATGTGATCGTGGTAGCTGCCTACGGCAAGATCATCCCAAAGGAAATCCTTGAGCTTCCGAAGTATGGCTGCCTGAATGTACACGCGTCACTTCTCCCGAAGTACCGCGGCGCGGCGCCGATCCAATGGGCCGTGATCGACGGAGAGAAGGAATCCGGCGTCTCAATCATGCAGATGAATGAGGGGCTGGATACCGGCGATGTGATCGCGAAGACCGTCGTCCCGCTCGATGAAAAGGAGACGGGCGGATCGCTTTTTGACCGCCTGGCAAAAGCGGGAGCGGAACTTCTTGTTGAGACGCTGCCGAAGGTGGAAAAGGGCGAGATCACACCGGTTCCGCAGCCGGCGGAGAGCCCTACGCCTTATGCAAGGATGATCCGGAAGGAAGACGGAAGGATCGACTGGACGAAGAGCGCGGCTGTCATTGAACGCCTGGTCCGCGGCATGAACCCGTGGCCGTCGGCCTTTACTCATTACAATGGAAAAATGTTGAAGATCTGGGAGGCGGACGTCCTTCCGGAGGAAGAGGATGATCCGGATCATCCGGAACCGGGCACGGTCGTGCGCGCAGGTGACGACGGAATTCTGGTCAGTACCGGCAGCGGCCTCCTCTGTATCCGCGAACTTCAGCTTGAAGGAAAAAAGCGGATGAAAGCCGCCGATTTTCTGCGCGGACATCAGCTTGAGCCGGGCGTAAAGCTTCAGTAATGCATCTGCGGAAAGATCCGAGGTGATAATATGTACGGATATAATTATGGATATTACTATTTTGACTGGACATATCTTCTGATCATTCTTGCGTTCATCATCTCCCTGATCGTATCAGTGACGATGAACAGCACCTTCAGCAAATACAGCAAGGTGCTTTCTATGTGCGGTATGACCGGAGCGGAGGCGGCGAGAAAAATCCTCGACAGCGAGGGCCTTTACAACGTCGTTGTCCAGCCGATCAGCGGAAATCTGACAGACCATTATGATCCGAGAAACAAGACGGTAAGCCTGTCTCAGCCGGTCTACGGCCGCCGCTCGCTCGCCGCTCTCGGCGTGGCTGCCCATGAGTGCGGGCACGCGATCCAGGACGCGAAGGAGTACGCACCGCTGAGGATGCGCTCGGCGCTTGTTCCGGTCGCGAACTTCGGCTCGCAGTCTTCATGGATCGTGTTTTTCCTGGGCCTGATCTTTTCCTCAAGGCTGCTGTGTGAAATAGGAATCTTCCTTTTCTGCTTCGCGCTGATTTTTCAGCTCGTGACACTTCCGGTTGAGTTCAATGCCTCTCACCGGGCTCTCGGAAAGCTGGAAGGTCTTGGGATCCTCACGCGCGATGAAAACAAGGGCGCGCGGAAGGTTCTGACGGCCGCAGCCATGACCTATGTGGCTTCGGTCTGCACGTCGCTCCTGTATCTGCTCCGTATGATCGTGCTGTCGCGGGGAAGCAGAGACCGCAGATGACGGATTTCTGATCAGCGGCGCGGGATGACCGGGTGCCGGAGGCGGGACCTCCGGGATTGGAGTATTACAGATGAAGGATGACAAATCACAGAAAAACGGTCATAATGTGCGCCAGATGGCGCTTTCGACTCTGCTCGCTGTCCGAAAGGGCGGTGAGCAGAGCCATTTGCTGATAAGGGAGACTCTCGACGACCACCCGGAGATGACGGTTCAGGAGCGCGCCTTCTACAAAAGGCTTGTCGCGGGGACGCTTGAGTACACTCTTCAGCTCGACTATATCATCGATGCTTTTTCAAAGACGAAGACCGGGCGCATGAAGCCGGTGATCCGCGAGATCTTGCGCATGTCCGTCTATCAGCTCAGATATATGGATTCTGTTCCCGCCTCCGCGGCCGTCAACGAGGCTGTAAAAATCGCGAGAAAGCGAGGATTTTCCGGCCTTTCCGGTTTTGTCAACGGCGTCCTCCGTGCGGTCGTCCGCGGGATTGACGGCTTGAAATATCCCTCTCGCGAAGAGAATCCGGTCCAGTACCTGAAGGTGCGCTATTCCATGCCGGAATATCTTCTGAATGAGTGGATCGGTGAATTCGGGTTTGAGACGACGGAAAAAATCTGCGCGGGATTCTTTGAAAAAAGACCTGTGACTGTGAGAGTGCGTCCCGCAGCCGGGAAGATACCGGATTCTGTTTTCGGAGAAAATGGGACAGAAGGTGACGCCGATGCGGCGGGCCTGAGACTAATAAAGGCGCCATATGCAGAAGACGCGTATTATTTCGGATCTTCGGGAAATATCGCGGATTATGAGGAATTTACAAGCGGCGCACTGATCGTTCAGGACGTCAGCTCCCAGATCGCCGTCCGCGCGGCGGGAATCCGGCCGGGTGACACCGTGCTCGACGTATGCGCGGCTCCGGGAGGAAAAAGTATCCTCGCCGCCGACCTCGCGGGCCCCTCGGGGCACGTCATTTCGAGGGATGTCTCAGAGAAGAGGGCGGAGAAGATCCGCGAAAATGTGAGACGATGCCGCCTCTCCAATGTGACGGTTCAGGTCGGAGATGCGCGTGAGCTCCCGGGAGCACTGATAAATAATACAGGAAGAGCAGACGGAGCGACAACTGGTACGGCTGGAGCGGCCGGGGAAGATTTTCTGGCCGACGTCGTGATTGCCGACGTCCCATGCACGGGCTACGGAGATATCGGGAGAAAGCCGGAGATCCGCTACCGGGCATCGCGTGAAAATCAGGACGAGCTAATAAAGCTGCAGCGGGAGATCCTGGCCGCGGCCGTCCGCTGCGTCAGACCCGGCGGAACACTTCTTTTTTCCACATGTACCATCGGACGAAAGGAAAATCAGGATAACTTCCACTGGCTGCAGCAGGAGTTCGGCATGAAGCCCGCAGACCTCACGCCTTATCTTTCCGAAGAAGTGCTCGCGATCCCGGGCGTCGCCGGTACGGCGCGCGAGGGATACGTGCAGCTCCTTCCGGGCGTCGCCCGCTGCGACGGATTTTTCTTCTCGCGCCTTTATAAATGATTCCAGGGTCGATGTTCAGACATTGCCAGAGCACAGACTTCCGAAGATCGTCCGGGAATACAGAGTACTTCCAGCTCTGAATACGTTTTAAGAGCTGCGCAAGGCTTTCATACGCGACGCGCTCTCGCTTGTCCTCAGCGTAGCGGTGCCAGACTCGCCCTTCCCTGCGGTCGGGCTCGTTAAGCACCGACGCTTGCGGATGTCGCGTCTGAAAACCTATGCGCATCTTTGATGTGGGCGGAAGTACCTGTATTCTCGAAAATAAAGAAATCTTGGCAATGTCTGAACTGTAACTTACTATTGCATAATACGGAGAAAAAAATGGATTCAGAGAAAGAAAACGCTGCGCCCGACATCCGCAGCATGTATCCGGAAGAAGTAAAACAGCTCGTGGCGGACCTCGGCGAGCCTAAGTTCCGCGCGGCGCAGATTTTTTCATGGATGCACGCAAAAGAAGCGCACAGCTACGATGAGATGACAAACCTTCCAAAGAGCCTCCGGGAGAAGCTCGCGGAGCAGTATCCGCTCGTGAGCCTGACAATGAAGGAGGAGCTTGTCTCAAAAATCGACGGAACGAGGAAATATCTCTTTGCGCTGCCCGACGGCAATGTAATCGAGAGCGTCTGGATGCAGTATCACCACGGCAACTCTGTCTGCATTTCTTCTCAGGTCGGCTGCCGGATGGGCTGCCGGTTCTGCGCCTCAACACTGCATGGCCTCGTGAGAAGCCTGACTGCCTCTGAAATGCTTGAGGAGGTTTACAGGATCGACGAGCGGATCCGCGAGGTCCAGGGTCCGGACGCACACGTCTCCAATATCGTCATCATGGGAAGCGGAGAGCCCATGGAAAACTACGACAATGTAGTGCGATTTGTCCGTCTCGTCAGCTGTGAGGAGGGAATCAATATAAGCCAGCGGAACATCACGATCTCTACCTGTGGCATCGTCCCGGGCATCCGCAGGCTCGCCGACGAGGGCCTGTCCGTGACGCTCGCCATCTCGCTTCACGCGCCGGACGATGAGGAGAGGAAAAAGCTGATGCCGGTGGCAAACCGCTATTCGATCAGTGAGATTCTGGACGCCTGCAGGTATTTTTTCGAAAAGACGGGCCGGCGGATCACCTTTGAGTACGCTCTGGCGGAGGGACAGAACAATACGGCGGCCGACGCGCGCAAACTCGCGGGACTGCTGAAGGGCCTGAATTGTCATGTGAATCTGATCCCGGTCAATCCCGTGAGGGAGAGAAGCTTTGTCCGCCCCGACAGAACATCCGTTCTCAAATTCCAGAAAGAGCTTGAAAAATACGGAATTAATGCTACTATAAGAAGGGAAATGGGCTCTGATATCCAGGGAGCCTGTGGACAATTACGAAACAGCTATCTGAGCGATAGTCAGGAGAGCATTGAATGAAGGTATACTCGGCTACTGACATCGGCCGGAAGCGGCATACGAACCAGGATTTTATCTATACATCGGAAGGACCGGTAGGCAACCTCCCGAATCTTTTTGTTGTAGCGGATGGAATGGGCGGACATAACGCCGGTGATTTTGCCAGCCGCTATGGCGTCTCGGTCTTTGTCGAGACTGTCCGCAGAGACAAGAATTTCAACCCCGTAAAAATTATGCGGAACGGTATCGAAGCCGCTAACCGCGAAGTACTTGATCAGTCAAGAAATGATCCGACGATGGCCGGTATGGGGACAACGATGGTCGTATGCACAGTCGTGGGCGGTTTTGCATATATCGCCAATGTAGGGGATTCGCGACTGTATCTGGCTGATGAGGGGGCAATTACACAGATAACACAGGATCATTCACTAATCGCAGAAATGGTCCGCCTAGGGGAGCTGACTCCTGAACAGGGCCGGAATCACCCGGATAAGAACATTATCACGAGGGCGGTCGGAACCAGCGATGAAATCAAGGCTGATTTTTTCGATGTCCGGCTTGAAAAAGGGAATCAGATATTAATGTGTTCGGACGGATTGTCCAACATGGTGGAAGATCAGAAGATTTATGAGATTTTGAGGAGCGACGCGGAAGATAAAGCGCGCGCACTGATCGATGAGGCAAATGCGAACGGCGGAAGGGATAATATCGCCGTTATCGTGATCGAGTCTTAACCATGCCGACGAGGTGGAGAGTATGTTAAAAGAAGGAGTTATATTAAGCGAAAGATATGAGGTTATGTCCCGGATCGGTTCCGGTGGCATGGCTGATGTATATAAGGCACAGGACAGGAAACTGAACCGTCTTGTGGCGATCAAGGTCATGAAGCCGGAATTCCGCGAGGATACCAGTTTTGTAGCGAAGTTCCAGAAGGAGGCGCAGGCCGCCGCCAAGCTGTCAAATCCGAACGTCGTCAATGTGTATGATGTCGGAGAGGACAGAGGACTCTACTTTATCGTCATGGAGCTGGTTGAGGGCATTACGCTGAAGAACTATATCGCCAAGAAGGGCAAGCTCAGCGTCAAAGAGGCGACCAGCATTGCCATCCAGGTTTCATTAGGCCTTGAAACGGCTCACAATGTCGGGATCATCCACAGGGACGTAAAGCCCCAGAATATCATGATCTCTACCGACGGAAAGGTTAAGCTTTCCGATTTCGGTATTGCCAAGGCCATCAATTCAAATACAATCACGGCGAACGTCATGGGATCCGTCCACTACAGCTCTCCGGAGCAGGTTCGCGGAGGGTTCTCGGACGCGCGAAGCGATATTTATTCTCTCGGTATCACGATGTACGAGATGGTCACAGGACGTGTGCCTTTTGACGGAGATACAACGGTTGCGATCGCGATCAAGCATCTCCAGGAGGAGATCGTTCCGCCGTCAATCTACACGCCGGATCTTCCATATTCGCTCGAGCAGATCATCCTTAAATGTACACAGAAGGATCCTGACCGCCGTTATCAGACAGCGGCGGATCTGATCGAAGACCTGAAAAAATCGCTGATCGACCCTCAGGGCAATTTTGTCACCGTAGCACCGCTCGCGGCGCACGCGGAGACGGCTGCGATGACCCAGCGTCAGATGAATGATATTCAGAACCAGGATCCGTCACAGCGTAAATCTTACAAAAAGAACGACGATGACGATTATGATGATGACGATGACGACGATGATGATGACGATGATGAGCACAGCTCCGGACTGGAGAAGGCTCTGACGATCGGCGGATACATCGTCGGCGCGGTCATTATCATTATCCTCATTCTTGTCATTGGTAATATGGCCGGAATCTTCCACTTTGGAAGCAGCAGTGATACGACGACGTCCACATCTGTCACAGCTTCATCGACGCCGACGGATACATCATCGTCTTCTTCATCTTCATCCTCTTCGTCAGAGGATACGACCGTCACGGTACCGGATTTCACGGGTATGACCGTCGATGAGGCGACAGAGAAAGCCAACGCCCTGAAGATCGGAATCAACGAGACGGCGACGGAGGCCTCAGATGAGTACGCTGAGGGTGAGATCATCAGTCAGGATCCGGCGGCGAATTCAGAGGTTGAAAAGGGAACGACCATCAATGTAACGGTCAGCACCGGTGAGGCGACGGTCACGATCCCGACAGGTATCGCAGGAACGGCCCAGTCAGACGCCGAAGAGCTCCTGGACAGCATGGGACTTGTGACGGAGATCGAACTTCAGTACAGCGACGAAGTGGATGTGGGTTACGTTATCTCCTGTGAGCCGGCTGAGGGATCCGAGGTATCCAAGGGCTCGACAGTAAAGCTCTATATCAGTAAAGGTGAAGACACCTCCGACAATGTGACAGTTCCTTCCGTCGTCGGTAAGACGGAGGCAGAGGCCGAGGAGATGCTTGACAGCGTCGGTCTTACCTATACCGTCGAGACGACTTCGGATGACACGCAGGAGGATGGAGTCGTAATCAGCTGCAGTCCGGATGTCGGTGAGTCCGTAACTGCCGGATCATCAGTCACGCTGACGGTCAACTCTGTATCATCGGATTCCAGCTCAGGCACAACATATGTCTGCTACAGTCCGCTGTCAGAGCCTGACGGTTATAATGGCGGAACAGTCACACTGGTTCTCGTTCAGGGTAATCAGTCTACGACGATCTATGAGGGCGATAATCCGTGGGCGGACGGTCCGTACGACACACCAATTGAGAGCACATCCGGAGAGACGGGTGAAATTGATGTATACGAGGACGGTGTTCTGATCGCTAAATATCCGAACGTCACGTTCGAGGAAGAGTAATCTTCGGCGATTTTATTGAAAGGCTGCCGCGATTGATTCGCGGCAGCCTTTCGTGTACACAGAAGGAAACAGATATTTTTTCAGACAAGCAGGTAGAGAATGCAGGGAAGGATCATAAGAGGAATCGCGGGATTTTATTATGTGGCTGTTGATGGTATCATCTGGACATGTAAGGCCCGCGGAATTTTCAGGAAAAACAGACAGAAGCCGCTCGTCGGCGATTTTGTCACGATAGAACCGACGGACGAGGCAGCACACGAGGCGAACGTCACGTCCATCCTGGAGAGGAAAAATGCGCTGATCCGTCCGGAGGCAGCGAACGTGGATCAGGCAATGGTCTTTTTTGCACTGAAAAATCCGGATCCCGACATGACGCTGCTCGACCGCTTTCTGGTGTCCATGGAATATCAGGGAGTGCCTGTCATCATCTGCTTTAATAAATCGGACCTGGATGGCGGCGGAGAAGCCCGCGGCTGGCAGGACATATACAGAGAATGTGGCTATCGTGTGAATCTTCTCTCGGCAAAGGAAGGCACGGGTGTCGAAGAAGTCAGAGAACAACTTATCGGCAGGACAACGGTTGTGGCCGGCCCTTCGGGCGCCGGAAAGTCCACCTTTGCCAACAGACTGCAGTCGGAGCTCCACATGGAGACCGGAGAGCTCTCGGAGAAGCTCGGGCGCGGGAAGAACACGACGAGGAGGGCGGAGCTCCTGATGGTTGGACCCGACACTTTTTTCTGCGATACGCCGGGCTTTACATCGCTTGACCTCCCGCCGATGGAGCCGGAGGAGCTGCAGGGCTGTTTCCCCGAGTTCGCAAAGTACGAGCCGGAGTGCCGTTTCACGCAGTGCTCGCACATCAGTGAGCCGGATTGCGGCGTGAAAAAAGCCCTGGAAGAGGGACTGATCAGCAGGGACCGTTACGATCACTACTGTCTGTTTTATAATGAACTGAAGGAACTGAAGAAAAGGAGATACTGAGAGAATGAGCAGGATGTATGAACTTGCGCCGTCGATTCTGGCAGCCGATTTTACAAAACTTGGGGAACAGCTGGGTACGCTGGAGGATTCAGGCGTAAAGTGGCTTCACGTTGATGTCATGGATGGGCAGTTTGTCCCGCCGATCTCTTTTGGCGAGCCGGTGATCAAATCAATCCGGAAAGCGAGCAATCTGTTCTTTGACTGCCACCTTATGGTCGAGGAGCCTGTGCGCTTCGTCGAGAGTATGAAGGAGGCCGGGGCGGACAGCATCACGGTTCACGCGGAGGCGTGCCGCCAGCTTGACAGAACGCTCGAGGAGATCCACAAGGCAGGCCTCAGGGCAGGCGTAGCGCTCAATCCGGCGACTTCTCTGTCAGCTCTTGATTACGTGCTCGACAAAACAGATATGGTCCTGATCATGACAGTACATCCGGGCTACGGCGGCCAGCCGTACATCAAAGAGATGAACCGTAAGATCCGCGAGACGAGACAGCGCCTTGACGAGGCAGGTCTCGCGAATGTCCCCGTAGAGGTGGACGGCGGAATAAAAATGGCGACGATCGATGACGCCCTGTCGAATGGCGCATCCGTGATCGTCTCCGGCTCCGCCGTGTTCAATGGAGATATCCGCAGCAATGTGCGTGATCTCACGGAAAAAATCAATTCATATCGCGACAGGTCCTGATATCGATGCCGGAAGAATGGACAGAAAACAGGATGGAGAAGGTTCGCGATATTTCTGAAAAAACGGTGAGATCTGTGATGATCTTCAGCGGAGGCACGATCGACAGGGAGACCGCTATGAAAACGTATCGGGATATTAGTCCGGATTACGTGATCGCGGCGGACAGGGGAATCCTTTTCTGCCGCACGGCTGGAATCGTCCCGGACCGGATCGTCGGCGATTTTGACAGCCTCGGCGAGGCACTGCAGAAGGATAGTGAGGCAAAAGAGGTCAGCGAGGTCCTGGACAGCTACCGCGGGCTCGGGGTTCCGGTGGATACATATAATCCGGTCAAGGATTCGACGGATACAGATATCGCGCTCGAAAAGGCTGTCGTGTCCGGGGCAGACACCGTATATTTTCTCGGCGCGACCGGGACAAGGCTCGATCACACGCTGAGCAATATTTTTGACCTGTACCGCCTTCGCGAACAGAAGATCACCGGTGTGATCATAGACGCCCACAACAGGATAACCATGCCGGCTGCATGTGAGATGAGGATCCGGAAGGATGAGCAGTACGGCTGCCGTCTGTCACTTTTCCCGGTGCGCGGCGCTGTCAGTGGACTGACGATCACAGGCGTGAAATATCCCGAGGAGAATGTGACGCTCGTCCAGGGCGACGGCGGGTGGTTCGTCAGCAATGAGATCACTGGTGAGGAATGCGTGATCCGCTGGGAGAGCGGGGCACTTCTTGTTATGGAAACAAAGGATTAAATAAGGCCAGAAGCCTGATGAGGAGGGAATAAGAAATGAAAACATATGCGTTTGGTGTCGATGTAGGAGGAACGACGGTAAAGATCGGCCTTTTTACGACGGCCGGTGATCTCCGTGAGAAATGGGAGATCCCGACAGTCAAGAATAACGGAGGAGTGAAGATCATTCCGGACATCGCATCATCCATGCTGAAAAAGCTCGATGACCTGGATATCGAGAAGGATGACGTCGCAGGCGTCGGGATCGGCGTGCCCGGAGCCGTCCTCCGCGAGAGCATTGTCAACAAGTGCGTCAACCTCGGCTGGGGCGTCAAGGATGTGGCTGCAGAGCTTTCAGAAGCACTCGGCGGCATGGAGGTCAAGGTCGGAAATGACGCCAATGTAGCTGCTCTCGGAGAAATGTGGAAGGGCGGCGGAAAAGGCAGAAAAAATATCGTCATGGTTACGCTGGGAACTGGCGTCGGCGGCGGTATCATCATCAATGAGAAAATCGTTCCGGGCAACTTCGGTGCCGGCGGCGAGATCGGACACATCTGTGTAGATCCGGGAGAAAAGCTCGCGTGCAACTGCGGCCGTCACGGCTGCCTTGAGCAGTACGCCTCCGCGACAGGTATTTCCCGCCTCGCGAGAGAGTATCTGGCGGCACACCCGGATGAGAAGACTTCTCTTAAGGCAGATCCTTCCGCAAAGGACGTCTTCGACGCATATAAAAAAGGAGATGCGGCCGCAACTGCGATCGCTGAAGAAGTAGGCGATTATCTGGGACGCGGACTCGCCAATGTGGCGGACGTCGTCGACCCTGAAGTCTTCGTCATCGGCGGCGGCGTATCCAAGGCCGGCCAGGTCCTGATCGACCTGATACAGAAATATTACAGACAGTACGTGTTCCACACATCGACCGACACCGAGATCGTTCTCGCAGAGCTCGGAAATGACGCGGGAATGTACGGTTCCGTCCGTCTGGTTCTCTGATATTCCTTAATAAAATAATCGCATGATGCCGCAGCACCTGTGTTTCGTCGAAACTGGTGCTGCGGTTTATCATTTTTCTTCCCTTTAGTGAGTCATAGTGATAAAATAGCGAAGTAATATTTTTCCAGACTTTAAAAGTAACGCTATTACTATTGTTGATGAGAGGGAGAAAAGTATGGAACAGAAACCATCCAAGCGAAGAAAGATCCTGAATATTGCTGTCATCTGTGCAGTAATCGTGCTTCTTGTCGTAGCCGCATTTGTGACGTCCGCGGACACCGTTCAGCAGACCTTCTGGTCGC
Organism: Eubacteriales bacterium; assembly: GCA_036453165.1. Taxonomy (GTDB): domain Bacteria; phylum Bacillota; class Clostridia; order Lachnospirales; family Lachnospiraceae; genus Bilifractor. The sequence goes on from JAZHVR010000008.1 coordinate 82,528, forward strand.
TGATACCTCCGCTCATCGCGATTGTGCTGGCGCTGGTCACAAAGGAAGTTTACAGCTCACTGTTTATCGGAGTCATCGCCGGTGCACTTCTGTATTCGGGATTCAGTTTTGAGGGGACGATGCTCCACGTCTTTGATGACGGTGTGATTGCTGTCCTGTCGGATTCCTATAACGTCGGAATCCTGATATTCCTGGTTATCCTCGGCATTCTCGTATGTCTGATGAACCGCGCGGGCGGCTCCAGGGCCTTCGGGGAGTGGGCCGGCAAGCATATCAAAACGCGCGTGGGCGCTCAGCTCGCGACGATCGCGCTTGGTATTCTGATCTTCATTGATGATTATTTTAACTGCCTGACGGTCGGATCGGTTATGAGACCTGTGACAGATAAACATCACATCTCCCGCGCAAAGCTGGCTTATCTGATCGATGCCACAGCGGCTCCGGTCTGCATCATCGCTCCGGTATCCTCCTGGGCAGCGGCAGTATCAGGTTATGCGCCGGAAGGCACCAACGGAATCAGCCTTTTTATCCGCACGATACCGTATAACTTCTATGCGCTCCTGACGATCGCCATGATGATTATGCTCGCGGTCGCCAAGACAGATTACGGCCCGATGGCGATCCATGAGCGCAACGCCGTGCTTCATAACGATCTCTACACGACGCCGGACCGCCCGTATGCGAACGCAGAGGATGACAAGATCAGCTCAAAGGGCGGCGTCATCGACCTGATCCTTCCGGTAGTTGTTCTGATCATCGCCTGCGTCATCGGCATGATCTACACCGGCGGATTTTTTGACGGTGTCAATTTTGTAGAGGCCTTTGCGGATTGCGATGCTTCGAGGGGACTTGTCTACGGTTCGATCATCGCTCTGCTCTTTACAATTGTTTTCTATCTTGTCAGACGTGTACTGACGTTCAAGGACTGCATGGACTGCGTTCCTGAGGGATTTAAGTCCATGGTCGCTCCGATCCTCATTCTGACCTTTGCGTGGTCTCTGAAGGCCATGACGGACAGCCTCGGGGCAAAGGAGTTTGTTGCGGAGCTTGTCGCAAATTCCGCAGAAGGATTTATGAACTGGCTGCCGGCGATCATCTTCCTCATTGCCGTATTCCTGTCCTTCTCAACAGGTACATCATGGGGAACCTTTGGCATCCTGATCCCGATTGTCATCAGCATTTTCCCGGAGACAGATCCGATGATGATCATCTCCATGTCAGCCTGCATGGCAGGCGCTGTCTGCGGCGACCACTGCTCACCGATCTCCGATACAACGATCATGTCTTCTGCCGGCGCCCGCTGCAATCATCTGAACCATGTGACAACGCAGCTTCCGTATGCGATGACCTGTGCGATCGTTTCGTTCTTCACCTACATCATCGCAGGCTTCACAAAGAGCGCGGCTATCTCACTTCCCTGCGGACTCGCGATCCTTTTCGCGACGATCCTGATCATCCGCGGAAAAGAAGATCCGGAGCTCCGGGCTGCAAAATAAACAGCGATTGGAACTGGCCACAATTGCGTGAGCAATATTAAATCAAAATGAAAGCGCCCGGCGGGTTGAACCTGCCGGGCGCTGTTGTCGTTTCAAAATATTTAATATTTACTTCATGGACATATCATGCAGGATGTTCTGCTTCATGTTGAAGAGCTTGTCGGAAAGGTCTACATATACGTTCTGCGGATTCGTGAGACGCATGGTCTCGTCCCAGAGCGTCTTCTTCTCGTTTGTGCAGATCTTCTGGATCTCCATCGTCGAGGGATTCTCGTATACGCACTGTCCCTTCTTGAAGATCGGAACAAGCATTTCGCGGACGGTGTAGGTGCCGCCCTTCAGCGTTGTCTTTTTCCAGGTTGCGTTCGGGTCAAAAATCGTCAGATCGTTGTCCGGATTGAACTTTTCGTCTGCGAGTGCGATGAGGTCCGCGCGGATTTTTCCAGTCCGCTTGTCGTAAAAACGGAAAACCGTCTTGTTGCCCGGGTTTGTGATCTTGGCCGGATTCTCAGAGATCTTGATCTTTGGCGTGAACTCAGTGTCGCCTTTGTTCTTGATGGCCGCGAGCTTGTAAACGCCTCCGAAAGCGGACCATCCGTTGGAGGTGATGAGGTTCGTTCCGACGCCCCAGGAGTTGATTTTTGCTCCCTGCTGCTTGAGGGAGGTGATGAGGTACTCATCGAGGTCACTGGAGGCGGAGATGATCGCGTCGCCGAAGCCCGCTGCGTCAAGCATTTCATAAGCTTTCTTGGAGAGGTAGGCGAGGTCTCCGGAGTCGATGCGGATGCCGTATCCCTTCATCGGAAGTCCTGCGTCTTTCATTTCCTGGAAGACCTTGATGGCGTTCGGCACACCAGAGCGGAGAACGTCATAGGTATCCGTCAGAAGGATGCAGGCGTTCGGATAGAGCTTTGCATAGGTGCGGAAAGCCGTCAGCTCATCTGGGAAGCTCATGATCCAGCTGTGTGCGTGCGTTCCCTTGACCGGGACATGGAAAAGCTCGCCGGTAAGTACGTTTGAGGTGCCGACACATCCGCCGATGACAGCGGCGCGGGCGCCCCAGGTTCCGGCGTCGGGTCCCTGTGCGCGGCGCAGACCGAATTCCATAATTCCGTCGCCTTTTGCCGCATAGCAGACACGGGATGCCTTTGTCGCGATAAGACACTGGTGGTTGATGATATTGAGGATCGCCGGCTCGAGGAGCTGTGCTTCCATGATAGGAGCGACAACCTTGACAAGCGGCTCTCTCGGGAAGACAACGGAGCCTTCCGGGATCGCGTAGATATCACCGGTAAAGTGAAATCCCCGGAGATAGTCGAGAAAATCCTCATCAAACAGATCCAGACTTCGGAGATAATCTACGTCCTCCGTCGTGAAGTGGAGATCCTTGATATAGTCGATTACCTGCTGAAGTCCACAGCAGATCGAATACCCGCCCTCATACGGGTTCTGGCGATAGAAGGCATCGAATACAACGACCTGATCGGTGGGGTTTTTAAAATAGCCCTGCATCATCGTCAGCTCGTACAGGTCAGTCATCATCGTCAGGTTTCTTTCCTGCGCCATGATTTTGCTTCCTCCAATAAGAAAAATATTTATAAAAATATTGCGCGTATCACGCGCGCTCAAATTAGGAAGAGTATAGCACCGGTCAACATAAATTACAAATGAGTGCTCTGCAAAGGCTTTCAGACGCGACGCGCTCTCGCTTGTCCTCAGCGCAGCGGTGCGTAAACTCGCCCTTCCCTCCGGTCGGGCTTGTTAAGCACCGGCGCCTGCGGATGTCGCGTCTGGAAGTCTTTGCGGGGAAGCTTTGGTCAGATGAAAAGTCTTCCACACGCGACGCGCTCTCGCTTGTCCTCAGCGCAGTGGTGCGTAAACTCGCCCTTCCTTCCGGTCGGGCTTGTTAAGCACCGGCGCCTGCGGATGTCGCGTCTGGAAGTCTTTGCGGGGAAGCTTTGGTCAGATGAAAAGTTTTCCACACGCGACGCGCTCTCGCTTGTCCTCGGCGCAGCGGCGCGTAAAGATGTCCGGTAATCTTGACTAACATGATGTTAAAAAACTATCATAGTGGCACTATATTGTGATCGGATTTGCCGGACAGGCAGGTTCCGGGACCTGAGGGATGGCTGTGAATGTGCGGCGTGATCTCAGAGGGTTCCCTGTGCCGGGATCGAAGGAGCGGTAGTATGAGAGCAGGAGACATACTGATCAGAAAATTTGTCAGAAACAGTGAAAAGACGGAAGATCCGCGGGTGAGGGAAGCCTATGGCACGCTCGCGGGAACGACGGATATTCTGTGCAATATTTTTCTTTTTGCGGTGAAGTTTATCGTCGGACTTGTAATCGCTTCGACGGCGGTCACGGCAGACGCATTTGATAACCTGTCGGATGCCTTTTCTGCGATCGTCAGCCTGATCAGTGTGCGCGTGGCTGCGCGCCCGGCGGACAAGGAGCATCCCTTCGGGCATGGCCGCGTTGAGTATGCGTCATCGCTGATCGTCGCGATTGTCATCCTCGTCGTCGGTGTGGAATTTTTCAAGACATCGGTGGAGAGGATCTTCAATCCGGCACCGCTCTCGGTCAGCGTCGTGGCGGTTATTTTTCTCGTGCTGTCGATCCTTGTAAAGCTCTGGATGTATTTTTTCAACAAAAACGTCGGTGAGAGAGTGAACAGCTCCCTGTTTTCCGTGACTGCGTCTGATGCCATATTTGATATGATGACGACCTCGGTGACTCTCGTCTCTGTCATCGTCTATGTTATCTTCGGAAAAAATATCGATGGTATCTGCGGACTCATCGTCTCCTGCGTCGTTATTTACGCGGGTATCGACATCGCAAAGGATACCATGAGCCCGCTGATCGGTGAGCCTATGTCGCCGGAATTCCAGAAGCGGATCGAGGATATCGTGAGCTCGATCCCCGGCGTGGTCGGCGTGCATGATCTCGTCGTTCACAACTACGGGCCGAGTCATTACATGGCGACGATACACGCTGAAGTTTCCCGCAGAATGACACTCGACGAGGCGCATGCGATCGCCGACAAAGCAGAGCGAAAAGTCCAGAAGGAGATGGACGTTCTTCTCGTCGTTCACATTGACCCTGTCGAGATTCACGACCAGCGGGTTAAAGAGATCAGACAGAAACTCACAGATATTCTGAAGGAGACAGACCCCCAGTTGAGCTTCCACGATCTTCAGGTCAGACATTCGAGGGAAAATCGAAACGGCATTGATGTGATTTTTGACCTCGCCGTTCCTTACTCTTATACAAAGGAGGACGAAAACAAGACAGTCCGCCTTGTGGCAGACAGGATGCGCTGTGAAAACAAAAATTGCAAATGCATCGTGACCATCGACAGAGGATACGTCCCAGACGTCGAGGAGTAAAGCCTTGCGCTCTTGTGTTGTGGGCGGAAGAAAACAGTATTCTCAAGATTGTAGAAAAAAGTGCTTGCCACAAAATTTTTGATATGTTAATATGATTGTCGTGTCAGCGAAGCTGTTCACAGCAATACGGCCCGGTGGTCAAGAGGTTAAGACATCGCCCTTTCACGGCGGTAACATGAGTTCAATTCTCGTCCGGGTCACTTGCCGATGTGGCTCAATTGGCAGAGCAGCTGATTTGTAATCAGCAGGTTATCGGTTCGAGTCCGATCATCGGCTCGTATTTGGACCTTTAGCTCAGTTGGTTAGAGCAGTCGGCTCATAACCGATCGGTCCCGGGTTCGAGTCCCCGAAGGTCCACGCGGTTATAAAAACCCAATATGTTTCACTGGCCCAGTGGCTCAGATGGTTAGAGCGCCGCCCTGTCACGGCGGAGGTCATCGGTTCGATCCCGATCTGGGTCGTCAGCAGGAAGGAGAAGTGCAGACGTGCTTCTCCTTTTTGCTGTTCTATGTTATGTTAATTGCGAGGATTTTTATACGGATCGCAGATTGCCGGCGGAAAAGCTGTCGCGGGCAGTGCTCTGGCAGCGGAGATGAAAGACGGCAGGGGTTGGGAGAGAGTTTTGAGTGAACAGAAGTGGTACAGACTGGACAATGCGGCGAAGATCATACCGTCGAGCGTAGGCGGCGCTGACACCCGCGTTTTCCGTCTGGTGTGTGAACTGAATGAAGAGGTTGATCCTTCTGTGCTGCAGCAGGCACTCGATCAGGCGTTAACTGCCTTTCCATATATGAACTGCTGCCTGCGCAAGGGGATCTTCTGGTATTATATGAGTGAGCTCGACCACGGAGCCGTGGTCCATGAAGAGTACACGCGGGCGCTGAAGTCCCTGTATGTGCCGGGCAGAAGAAATCTGCTGTACCGCGTCGTATACAGAAAAAACAGGATCATCCTGGAAATGTTTCACGTGCTGGCTGACGGCACCGGAGGTTTTATGTTTTTCCGCGCGATCATCACGGAATATCTGGTGCTGAAACATCATCTGGACCGCGGGCTTGTCGCAGGGGAAGAGACCGCCGCGTCGATCGAGGAACTGCGGGACGACGCGTTCAGCAGATACTACGAAAAAAACAAGTCCCGCAAGCGGAATTTTCTGAAGGAAATGTTCCCGAAGACGGCTTATCGCCTGAAGGGTACTTTTGATGAAAATATGGATGCCCACCTGATCGAGGGCACGGCGTCCACAAAACAGATCCTCGGCATCTGCCATGAGAGAAAGGTCACGCTCGGTGTCCTGATCACCTCGGTGTGGATCGAATCGATCGTGAAGCAGATGAAACGTTCTGAGTACGGCCATCCGGTCGTCGTCAGTGTTCCGGTAAATCTCAGACAGTTTTTTCCGACAGAGACATCCAGGAATTTCTTCGGCGTCATCAACGTGTCGTTTGACCCCGGGAAATATGACGGGACGCTGGAGAGCATCCTTCCGGTGGTAAAGGAAGAATTTAACAACATGCTGAAGCCGGAAAACGTCCAGGCGACGATGAATTCCTACTCGGACCTGGAGCACAATGCGGGGATCCGCCCGATCCCTCTCGTGTTCAAGGACATCGGCCTCCGCACGGCCATGTCGATGATGAACCACGGCGTGACGACATCTGTTTCAAACGTCGGGAAGGTAGATATTCCCGAACAGCTCCATCCGTATATCCACAAATTCTGCAGCTTTATGGCGTGTAAGACAGTATTCATGTGCATCAGCACATTTGAGGACTGTATGGTCTTCGGCATCGTCTCGGCGTTTGAAGAACACACGACGGAGATGTTTTTCTTCCGCCGCCTCGTCGAACTCGGAGCCGATATCGAAATCGCCAGCAATGATAACTTTGCGTGATTCTGTGTCCGCCTGCGGCAGGAACGCCGCTGGCATAAGGCACAAGAAAGGGTAAAAATGCAGAGATGCAGTCGGTGTAAAATTGATATCCGCGGCAACAAAAAGGTCTGCCCGCTCTGCGGGGGACCGCTCAGCGGCGAGCCAGAGGAAGAGGTGTATCCGAACGTCAGAAAGAGAAAGGTCTCCAGGATGACGGTTGTGAGAGTGGCTCTTTTTATTCTTCTGGCATTCTTCGCCGCAATGGCCGTTCTTTCGATTTTTGAAGACAGGATGCTGAGCTGGGAGCCACTCGCCATTATCTGCGCCGTGATCGGTTTTCTTGATATTGTTCTGATCATGTATTACAGGGGGAATCCGCTGAAGACGGTGACCTGGCAGATATGTGTGGGAATGGCAGTCAGCGTGCTGGTCGACTGGTTTACAGGCATGCACGGCTGGTCGGTGATCTGGGTGATCCCGTGCGCATTCCCCGCCATGATGATCACGACGGTCGCGGCGGGGTCCGGACTCCGCATGAATCTTGTCGATTACATACTTTATCTGCTGTTTGACGCTGTCGTGAGCACGGTGGTCCAGAGCCTTATCCTGGTATTTCACAAGAATCCCTTCCGCTACCCGATGGCGGTCAGCCTGTTTTTGTGCATCGTGTTCTTCCTGGCAGTGCTGATTTTCCGGTGGAAGGACTTCAAGACCGCGAGTTCGAGATATTTTAATATATAGAGAAAGGATAACAGACGCCTATGGAACAAAAATCACGTCGGACGGAAACTGTAGAACATATCCGCTCTGCGATCGCATCCCATGCGCCTGCGCAGATCCACGATCCGCTTGAAAAGGTCGGCGACGCCGTCGACGCGGCGATCAGCCGCGGAATCGAACGGCATTTTGAGGCGCCTCTTCTCGACGGAGTGCCTGAACCCTACACCTGGTACAGGATTACGATCCCGGATGGGATAGCGGGTGACGGCTCAGGATATTACATTTATATAAAAACGGCAAATTCAGACCACCTGTGTGTATTTCTGTCCGGGGGCGGTGTCGCATGGAACGGGTATATGGCGGCGCGGCCGGTGACGGGAGGCAAGGTGGCGGCCGGTCTTCCCAATTATTACTGGAACAACCTGCGCCCAATGACGCAGATAATGAATATTAACAATGGCATCACGGAGGCCAATAATCCGGAGAATCCCTTTGACGACTGGAACTTTGTGATCATCACCTACGCGACAGGAGATTTCCACACCGGCAACAGCACTTTTGAGTATAAGGATGAAAATGGAAGGCGCCAGATCCTTCATTTCCACGGCTGGAAAAATCTCCAGAAGGGCCTGGAAAAAGGGAAAGAGTTCTTCCCGTCTCCGGATCAGATGCTCATCGCGGGAGATTCGGCCGGGGCGTTTGCGGTGCCTGCCGTGACGGCAATGATCCTCGAGGATTTTTATCCGGAGTGTGACAACGTGACGCTGCTTTCCGACAGCGGCCAGCTCCTCTATAAAAACTGGCGGAATACGGCGGAGCATGTCTGGAAGTCGCCGGCGTGCGTGTATGAACCGATCCACACGGAAAATATCACGCTGGACTGGTACAGAAATCTGTACTCGATTTTTGGAAAAAGACTCCGTTACCTGTATGCGGGGTCGACGCGCGACTATCTGCTCAGCGCCTACTATAACGACGTGGTGACGCACAAATATAAGACGACGCCGGCCGTGCAGGAGCGGTATTTTCACCAGATGCAGGAGATGGTCCGGAAGCTGAAGGAGCTGAATCCGGATTTCGGGATTTTTGTTTACCGTTGGCAGAGCCTTCATCTGCAGGTAGGGGGAACCGTGCACACGGCTGTGCGCCACAAAAGGTTTTATTTCCGCACGGCAGGCGGACGGAGTATGGCAGAATGGCTCGGCGACGCAGTGCACGGAATTATTTATGATGTAAATATGGAATTTCTTTTTCCGGCCTCCAACCACAAGATGTAGACATAAAACGGGATATCGGACGGAATATCTTGTGTGAATTGAAGAGAAAACAGGACTGTAAGGGCCGTTTTATCTGAAAAATCAGCAAAATTTCGCATTGAAATTGAAACTGGGGCTGATTATAATACACTTAGTTTTGAAGGGTGAATTGCTTTTATAATCCATGATAAAGGCAGTTGTTTGTGATGATAAATGCAATTCAGCAGTATGTAAAATATCTGCACAATGAAAAAAGAATCTCTTATAACACAGAGGTCTCTTATAAGAGAGATCTTGACAAGGCAGCCGATTATTTTGCCGGGCAGGGCAAGACGAGTCCGGAAGAGATCACTGAGACGAATCTGAATTCGTACGTGCTGTATCTTGAGGGCAAGAACATGTCGGCGGCGACAGTCTCACGGAGTATTGCTTCGCTGCGTTCTTTTTATCAGTATCTGATGAAGAAGCACGTTGTGGAGGAAGATCCGACGGAGCATCTGAAGGCGCCGAAGGTCGAGAAAAAGACGCCGGAGATCCTCACCGTAGATGAGGCCGAGAGACTTATTGCCCAGCCGAACAGAAAGACCGACAAGGGCGTGCGCGACCGTGCGATGCTGCAGCTTCTGTATACGACAGGCATGCGGGTAAGTGAACTGGTTCACTTGAAAACTGGGGATGTGAACCTGGAGATGGGGTACATTACCTGCATGGAGAGCGGAGACAGAGAGCGGACGATCCCACTCGACCGCGGCACAAGGATCATTGTCGACGAGTACATGAATACAGCTCGAAAGAGGCTTCTGAAGGAAGAGGATCCGGGATTTCTTTTCCTGAACTGCAATGGCCGTCCGATGAGCCGTCAGGGCTTCTGGAAGGTGATTAAGGGATACGTTCAGGAGGCCGGCATCGAAAAGGATATCACGCCGCACACCCTGCGGCATTCTTTTGCTGCGCATCAGCTTGAGAAGGGAACGGATCTCAAGAGCCTTCAGCTGATACTGGGCCACGCAGATCTCGCGACGACGCAGATGTATATGAGATATGTATAAAAGTGAATAGTGTATTGGAGCTGTTGCCAGCGTGGCGGCGGCTCTTTTTTTCTGCAGGAATTGCCAGAGTTTCTGCTTCTCGCAGGTACAGGTGTTTTTGCCCTCTGCGCACTTTCGGACACAGTGGATTTTATTAAAACGCTGGTTTATTATTAGTGTTAGCGTTAGCAATCTGGTTTATTGAGGTGTAATAATATGAAGTTAACTACGCGGGGCAGGTACGGGCTCAGGGCGCTGATCGACATTGCGATGTATCAGGATCAGGGCGCCGTCTCTGCTCAGAGTATTGCGAAGCGGCAGGCGATCTCCGGGGGATATCTGGAGCAGCTGATCCGCATGATGAAAAATAGCGGCCTCGTCGTCAGCGTCCGCGGCGCCGGCGGGGGCTACAGGCTCGCGAGACCGGCGGATGAGATTTCGGTCGGTGATATTCTGCGCTGCCTCGAGGGCAGTCTGGACGCCGTGGAGTGCCCGGCGCTCGAGGGCAATGACTGCAGCACGGCAGATGAATGTGTGACAAAATTCGTGTGGAAACGGATCAACGATGCCATTTCCGAAGCTGTCGATTCGGTCATGCTTTCGGAGCTCGTCGAAGAGAGCCGGCGGATGAAGACGGATGGATCCGCAAAGACAGCCGAATATGAGAAGAACGCAGAAATTATCAGAAGGGAACAGAATAAGAAGCTTTGATCTATCTTGATAATGCGGCAACGACAGCAGCTGCGCCTGAGGTTGTTCAGGCCATGCTGCCTTATTTTACTGAACATTTTGGGAACCCGTCGGCGGTGTCGAGGCCGGGAGCCAAGGCGAAGTCAGCCATCACAAAAGCCCGGGAACAGGCCGCCCGCGTGATCGGGGTGCAGCCGGACGAGATCTATTTCACGTCTGGGGGAACTGAAGCGGATAATCAGGCGCTCAGCGCCGTTTTTGACGCTTTCCATGAGCGCGGAAATCATATCATCACATCGGCCATTGAACACCCGGCGATCCTTCGCACCTGCGCCTGGCTCGAAAAGGAGCGCGGTGCCCGCGTTACATATCTTTCTCCGGACAGCGAGGGCTTCATACGTCCGGAAGATGTGGAGGCGGCGATCACAGACCAGACGATCCTTGTCAGCGTCATGACGGCGAACAACGAGATCGGAACGATACAGCCGGTCAGCGAGATCGGAAAAATCGCGCACAACCACGGCATTCTGATGCACACCGACGCCGTGCAGGCCTTCGGTCAGATCCCGCTTGACGCGGAAAAAATGAATGTGGATCTCCTGAGCGCGAGCGGACATAAGTTTAACGGCCCGAAGGGAACCGGGATCCTCTATATCCGCCGGGGCGTGCAGGTCGGGGCTTTTATCCACGGAGGAGCACAGGAACACAACCGCCGCGCCGGGACAGAGAATGTCCCCGGGATCGTCGGCTTCGGGGTGGCTGCGGAGCGCGCACTTCAGCATATGCCCGGAAAAATCAGAAAAGAGACGGAACTCCGGAATTACCTTATCAGCAGGATCCGCGAGGAGATACCATTTGTCCGGCTCAACGGTCCGGATCCGGTGCAGACCTCTGCAGCCGGGAAACTGAGAAGACTTCCCGGAAATGTAAATTTCAGCTTTGAATTTGCTGAGGGCGAATCAGTCGTTATCATGCTTGACATGCGAGGGATCTGCGTTTCATCGGGTTCAGCCTGCTCTTCCGGCTCACTCAGCCCGTCTCACGTGCTGAAGGCGATTGGTCTCTCAGATGATCTCGCAAAGGGAGCCGTCCGGATGACCCTGTCGGAGGACACGACAAAAGAGGAACTGGACGAGACCGTTTCGGCGCTGAAAGAGATCATCAGCCACCTCAGGTCCATGTCGACGGCATATGAAGCCTGCCAGAAGGGCCTGAGACCGTCGGAAACGGGCAGACACAATTAATGGACAGAATAAAAGGAAAGCTTATGAATGAGAACAAGACAGTAGTCGTCGGAATGTCGGGCGGCGTCGACTCATCCGTCGCCGCATACCTGTTAAAAAAGAAGGGGTATAACGTGATCGGCGTCACGATGCAGATCTGGCAGGACGGAGAAGGCTACGGAGCAGAGCGCGAGGGCGGATGCTGCGGAGTATCCGCTGTCGATGACGCGCGCCGCGTGGCCGACGTCATCGGGATCCCCTATTATGTCATGAATTTCCGCGATATTTTCCGCGAAAAGGTCATGGACTACTTTACGGCAGAATACCTCAAAGGGCGAACGCCGAATCCGTGCATCGCCTGCAACCGCTACGTCAAGTGGGAGGCGCTTCTCCAGAAAAGCCTGGCGATCGGAGCCGACTATATCGCCACCGGACATTATGCAAAAATTCGAAAACTTGATAACGGACGTTATGCGATAGCAAACTCTGTCACGGCGAAAAAGGACCAGACGTACGCGCTCTACGGTCTTACGCAGGATCAGCTGGCGCACACGATCCTTCCGATCGGCGACTATGACAAGCCGACGGTGAGGCAGATCGCCGAAGAGGCCGGCCTGCCCGTGGCACACAAGCACGACAGCCAGGAGATCTGCTTTATCCCGGACGACGACTATGCTTCCTTTGTTGAACAGGATTCCGGGAAGCATCTTCCGGAGGGGAATTTTGTGACAAAGGACGGAAAGATCCTCGGTAAGCACAGGGGGATCATCCATTATACGGTCGGCCAGAGGCGCGGACTCGGCCTTCCGATGGGAGAGCGGGTCTTCGTGACGGAGATCCGGCCGGAGACGAACGAGGTCGTCATCGGCGGACCGGAGGACGTACTGAAAAAAACAGTGATCGCGGATCACCTCACTTTTATGGGAATCCCGGATCTGCCGATGGGACAGGCGGAGAGATTTTTCGCCAAGATCAGGTACAATCACAGGGGAGCGGACTGCACGATCAGAAGGACCGGCGGTGACGAGATCACCTGTGAGTTTGATGATCCGGTGAGGGCACCCGCTCCGGGCCAGGCTCTCGTGTTCTACAGAGACGGTTACGTGGCAGGAGGAGGCATCATCCGCTGATGTTGTCAAATTTGCTGTATTTTTTTGACGAAACTATACGCAAATATGCTATTTATACGAAAATCACACTTGAATTAAACTCCGTAATTCTGTATTATATCAGTGGTAGTTGTTAAACTTTAAACACAATAAACAACACTTTATTTTTTAGGAGGATCTTTATTATGGCAGTAAGAGTTGCGATTAACGGTTTTGGTCGTATCGGCCGTCTGGCATTCCGTCAGATGTTCCAGGCAGAGGGTTATGATGTCGTTGCTATCAACGATCTGACCAGCCCTGAGATGCTTGCATACCTTCTGAAGTATGATACAACCCATGGCAGATACAACGGAACCGTTGAAGCAGGTGAGGATTCTATTACCGTTAACGGCAAGAAGATCACCATTTACAAAGAGAAAGATGCTGCAAACCTTCCTTGGAAGGATCTTGACATCGACGTTGTACTTGAGTGCACCGGTTTCTACACCTCCAAAGACAAAGCTATGGCTCATATCAATGCTGGCGCAAAGCATGTCGTTATCTCCGCACCGGCAGGCAAGGATCTGAAGACGATCGTTTACAATGTAAACCACAAGACCCTGACAGCAGATGATCAGATCATCTCCGCTGCATCCTGCACAACAAACTGCCTTGCACCGATGGCTAAGGCTCTGAATGATCTCGCTCCGATCGAATCCGGATTCATGACCACTGTTCATGCATACACCGGTGATCAGATGGTTCTCGATGGACCGCAGAGAAAGGGCAACCTTCGTCGTTCAAGAGCAGCTGCTCAGAACATCACACCTACTTCTTCAGGTGCAGCTAAGGCTATCGGCCTTGTTATCCCTGAACTGGACGGCAAGATGAACGGCGCTGCACAGCGTGTTCCGGTTGCTACAGGTTCTACCACCATCCTTGATGCTGTTGTAGATGCTAAGGTTACCGTTGATGACGTTAACGCTCAGATGAAGAAAGAGGAGACCGAGTCCTTCGAGTACAACACCGACGAGATCGTTTCTTCCGATATCATCAACAGCACCGCTGGATCTATCTTCGATGCTACCCAGACGAAGGTTCTTCCGATGGGCGACAAGACCCTTGTTCAGGTTGTTTCCTGGTATGATAACGAGAACTCTTATACAAGCCAGATGGTTCGTACCATCAAGTATTTCGGTTCTCTGATCAAGTAATTTAACCTGCAGAGGTGTAATCTAACACTGAACCAACGGAGGGGTCCGGTCCGGCAGGACCGGACCCCTTTTGCGTGAAAGAAATCAATAATATTAAGTAAAAGGAGAACAAAAACAATGGCTGGATTAAATAAGAAAACCGTTGATGACATCGACGTAAAGGGCAAAAGAGTCCTCTGCCGCTGCGATTTTAACGTTCCGATGAAGGACGGCAAGATCACTGATGAGAACCGTCTTGTCGCAGCTCTTCCTACGATCAAGAAACTCATCGCCGATGGCGGTAAGGTTATCCTCTGCTCACATCTGGGCAAAGTAAAGACAGAAGAAGACAAGAAGACGAAATCACTCGCACCGGTCGCTGCACGCCTTTCTGAGCTGCTCGGCCAGGAAGTAAAATTCGTTCCCAGCCCGGTAGTTGTCGATGACAGCGTACGCGCAGCAGTCGCAGCTATGAAGGACGGCGACGTCATCCTTCTTGAGAACACCCGTTTCCGTCCGGAAGAGACTAAGAACGGCGATGCATTCTCCAAGGATCTCGCATCCATCGCTGATGTATTTGTAAATGATGCATTTGGAACAGCACATCGTGCACACTGCTCCAACGTCGGCGTCACCAAGTACATCGATACCTGCGTAGTAGGCTATCTGATGCAGAAGGAGATCAAGTTCCTCGGCAACGCTGTTGAGAACCCGGTTCGTCCGTTCGTAGCTATCCTCGGCGGCGCAAAGGTTGCTGATAAGCTGAACGTCATCTCCAACCTGCTTGAGAAATGCGATACCCTGATCATTGGCGGCGGCATGGCATATACCTTCGTAAAGGCTCAGGGTAATGAGATCGGTACTTCCCTCTGCGATGACACCAAGCTTGACTACTGCAGAGAGATGATCGAGAAGGCAAAGAAGCTCGGCAAGAAGCTTCTTCTTCCGGTTGATGCTGTTGTTACAGATCACTTCCCGGATCCGATCGACGACGCTACGATCGCAACGGAAGTTGTTGATATCGACAAGATCCCGGCAGACAAGATGGGCATGGATATCGGACCGAAGACCATCGCTCTGTATCAGGATGCCGTAAAGAACGCAAAGACCGTTGTATGGAACGGACCGATGGGCGTATTCGAGAACCCTGTTCTCGCTACTGGTACAAAGGCAGTTGCAGCTGCACTTGCTGAGACAGACGCGACCACCATCATCGGCGGCGGCGATTCCGCAGCAGCAGTTAACCAGCTCGGATATGGCGACAAGATGACCCATATCTCCACCGGCGGCGGTGCTTCTCTTGAATTCCTTGAGGGCAAAGAGCTTCCGGGCGTTGCTGCAGCCAACGATAAGTAATATTTTTTATAAAAAAATAAAGGAGAGGTATTTACGATGGCAAGAAGAAAAATTATCGCCGGTAACTGGAAGATGAATGAGACTCCGACCGAGGCAAAGGCTCTTGTTGAGCTGCTGAAGCCGCTTGTAAACAATCCGGATGTTGATGTTGTCTATGGTGTTCCGGCAATCGATATCACGACGGTTGTTGAAGCTGTAAAGGGTACAAACGTACAGGTTGCAGCTGAGAACATGTATTTTGAGGAGAAGGGCGCTTACACCGGCGAGATCTCACCGGCGATGCTTGTTGACGCAGGCGTTAAATACGTCATCCTCGGACATTCTGAGAGACGTGGATATTTCCATGAGACCTCAGAAGAGATCAATAAGAAGATCCTGAAATGCTTCGAGCACGGCCTCACACCTATTATGTGCTGCGGCGAGTCTCTTGAGCAGAGAGAGCAGGGCATCACAATGGACTGGATCCGTATGCAGGTGAAGATCGGGTTCCAGGGCGTTACAGCTGATCAGGCAAAGACAGCCGTTATCGCATATGAGCCGATCTGGGCTATCGGAACCGGCAAGACTGCTACAGCTGACCAGGCTGAGGAAGTCTGCAAGGGAATCCGTGACTGCATCGCAGAGATGTATGATACCGACACAGCAGAAGCTATCCGTATTCAGTACGGCGGCTCTATGAAGGCTGCAAACTGCAAGGAGCTCCTCGCAAAGCCGGATATCGACGGCGGTCTGATCGGCGGCGCTTCTCTCAAGGCAGAGTTCGCAGAGATCGTAAACTACAATAAGTAATAAAAAACACGGCAGAAGGCCTGCGGAGTGCAGGTCTTTTGCTGTTTTTTCTTGACTCTGTGCGGTTTCACAGATAGAATGAGAATGTTGGATTAATAGAAATACAACACGTATACTTTTCAAATTCAGGAGGAAAAAACAGATGGCAAAGAAATGGATCTACCTGTTTACCGAAGGAAACAAGGACATGCGTGAGCTCCTTGGCGGTAAGGGTGCCAACCTTGCAGAGATGACCAACATCGGTCTTCCGGTTCCGCAGGGATTCACCATTACGACTGAGGCCTGCACGCAGTACTATGAAGACGGCAGACAGATCAATGATGAGATCAAGGGACAGATCGCTGAGTACATGGACAAGCTGGAGAAGATTACCGGCAAGAAGTTCGGCGATGCTGAGAACCCGCTGCTTGTTTCCGTTCGTTCCGGTGCACGTGCATCCATGCCTGGTATGATGGATACCATCCTTAACCTTGGACTCAATGAGACCGTTGTTGAGACACTGGCAAAGAAGTCCGGCAACCCGAGATGGGCTTGGGACTGCTACAGAAGATTTATCCAGATGTTCTCCGACGTTGTTATGGAGGTTTCCAAGAGCGAGTTCGAGAAACTCATCGATGCCAAGAAGGCTGAGAAGGGTGTAAAGAACGACGTTGACCTTGACACCGAGGATCTGAAGGATCTCGCTAACCAGTTCAAGGCTAAATATAAAGAAGCAATCGGCGAGGATTTCCCGACCGATCCGAAGGTACAGCTGATCGAGGCTGTAAAGGCTGTATTCCGTTCATGGGACAACCCGCGTGCGAACGTATATCGTCGTGATAACGATATCCCGTACTCCTGGGGTACTGCAGTTAACGTACAGATGATGGCATTCGGTAACATGGGACCGACCTCTGGTTCTGGTGTTGCATTCACAAGAGACCCTGCTACCGGCGAGAACAAGTTCTACGCTGAGGTTCTTATGAACGCACAGGGCGAGGATGTCGTATCTGGTGCCCGCACACCTATGAAGTTTGAAGAGCTCAAGAAGACGATGCCTGAGATCCATGATCAGCTCCTTGACATCGCTCATACTCTTGAGGATCACTACAGAGATATGCAGGATATGGAGTTCACCATTGAGGAAGGCAAGCTGTACATGCTTCAGTGCCGCAATGGTAAGAGAACTGCAAAGGCTGCTCTGAAGATCGCTAATGACCTCGTAAAAGAGGGCAAGATCACAAAGGAAGAGGCTGTCCTTTCCGTAGATCCGCATAACCTTGATACCCTTCTTCATGGTTCCTTCTCCAAGGCTACTCTGAAGAACGCTGTTCAGATCGGCAAGGGACTTCCGGCTGCTCCTGGCGCTGCTTCCGGTGCGATCGTTCTGACCGCTGAGAAAGCAAAAGCTGCTGCAAAGGAAGGCAAGAAGGTCGTTCTTGTACGTCGTGAGACCTCTCCTGAGGATATCGAAGGTATGAAGAGTGCACAGGGTATCCTGACAGCACGTGGAGGAATGACCTCTCATGCAGCTGTTGTTGCCCGTGGTATGGGTGCTTGCTGCGTAGCTGGATGCTCCGATATCGTATTTGCTGAAGATGAGCAGAGCTTCACCCTCGGCGGAAAAACATACAAAGAGGGAGACGTCATCTCCTTCGATGGTACAACTGGTAACATCTACGACGGCGCTCTGGAAGTTCAGGAAGGCGCTATCGAGGATGAGGATTTCGCAACCATCATGAAATGGGCTGATGAGTTCAGAACCATGAAGGTTCGTACAAACGCTGATACTCCGGCTGATGCTCAGAAGGCTGTTGAGCTCGGCGCAGAAGGTATCGGTCTGACCCGTACAGAGCATATGTTCTTCCAGGGCAACCGTATCGATGCTTTCCGTGAGATGATCTGCTCCGATACCAAGGAAGAGAGAGAGGCAGCTCTCGCAAAGATCGAGCCGCTTCAGCAGGGCGATTTCGAAGGCCTCTTCACCGCTATGAAGGGCATGCCTTGCACCATCCGTTTCCTGGATCCGCCGCTTCATGAGTTCGTTCCGAAGACAGAAGAGGATATCAAGAAGGTTGCTGATGCTAAGGGCAAGACCGTTGAGCAGATCAAGGGTATCATCGCAGGACTTCAGGAGTTCAACCCGATGATGGGTCATCGTGGATGCCGTCTGTCCATCACCTTCCCGGAGATCGCTGTTATGCAGACAACTGCAGTTATCCGCGCAGCAATCAACGTAAACAAGGCTCATCCGGATTGGAATGTAGTTCCGGAAATCGAGGTTCCGCTTGTTGGCGACGTCAAGGAGCTGAAGTTCGTTAAGAAGTACATCACCGAGACCGCTGACAAAGAGATCGCTGCTGCAGGCGTAAAGCAGGATTATAAGATCGGTACCATGATCGAGATCCCGAGAGCAGCTCTGACCGCTGGTGAGATCGCAAAAGAGGCTGACTTCTTCTGCTTCGGTACCAACGACCTGACTCAGATGACATTCGGATTCTCTCGTGATGATGCTGGTAAGTTCCTTGATTCTTACTATGACAACAAGATCATTGAGAACGATCCTTTCGCAAAACTTGACCAGACTGGTGTCGGCAAGCTGATGAAGATGACCGTTGAAGATGGTAAGGCTTCCAACCCGAACCTTCACATCGGTATCTGCGGCGAGCACGGCGGAGATCCGGCTTCTGTTGAGTTCTGCCACAACATCGGACTTGACTATGTATCCTGCTCACCGTTCCGTGTACCGATCGCAAGACTGGCCGCGGCGCAGGCTGCAATCAAAGAGAAAAAAGCTAAGTAATTGATGCTCCCGGATTTTTAATCGGAGTGTGAATATTACGAGGTAATAAAAGAGAAGGCTGTGGTTTTGCCACGGCCTTCTTTTTCTTTATGTGTCGATTTTCTATTGATATTTTCGGAGGTATAAAAGGATAAGATTATTGTCGTCAGCGCCGGTTGGAGAAAAACCAGTCGCGGAATTCTCTGTTGTGATAGATGACCTCCCAGCAGAAGTGTCCCGACTGCCAGAAAATCTGTCCCTTGGGATACAGAGTGAGACGGTAGGAAATGTGCTGCTCATCGAGGGCGTGCCGGAGAGGTATCAGTGACCATTCAGGTTTCATCACGGGGTCATCTTCCGCATGGACAAGCCACAGCGGTGTATTCCTTAGAAGATAGAGCTTTTCAGGATCCCCCGCGCCGCAGAGAGGCGCCAGGCAGGCGAACGCATCCGGATGGAGATATGCGAGGGCAAACACGCCGAAAGCGCCTGACGAAATGCCGGTCAGATATCTTCTGGCAGGATCGATGGAATAGCGGCTCTCAAGATCTTCCAGGATCTTCCAGACGATCTTGATCTGAGGCATTGGCCAGAAGGGACTGTTTGACTTTCCGTGCACAAACTGGTTGACACTGGTCCAGTTGTCGTCCTCGTCGTATTTCAGAATACACTGAGGCGCAAGAACAAAGCATTCGTTGTGTCCTTCTTCTGAGTCCTTTGCGAAGGCGGTCGCCATGGCAAAGGTGCGGATCAGAGTCCTCGGATCCTCTGTCCGCTCGCCCGTTCCGTGAAGGGCGATCACGATCGGATATTGTTTTTCAGGATCATATGAAGTCGGCACATAGAGCTCATATGGAAGGTCGATGCCGAATTCCTTATCCGGATAGGAGAGCGTCTTAAAGCAGGCCTGAATCTGCTCGTCTGCCACCCTGCGCACATGAATTCGATAGACGACAGGTTCGAGCAGAGCGCCGGAAAAGGTCAGGGTGATCTGCTCCTCGAGCGTTCTGGTCAGTGAGAGCGGACGTTTGTCGAGGCGGATGACATATCCCTTCATCGAATCATAGTAGGGAACCTCGCTTCCTGCGCTGTAATCCCCCATGGAGGGGTCGATGTCGGGGAAGAGGTACCTTCCGGCGTCGCGGTCAGCAGTGATGGAAAGGTAATACTGCGGATCATACTCCGCCTGGACGAGGAGGCCGAAGGTATCGCGGGGAACGCAGATTTCATAATCAAAACAATCCTCCCGAAAATCAATAAGGGAGGAAAAAGACCGGTTGTCCCGGATGGTGAGACGTGTAACGATTTGCATGAGAACTCCTTTGATAAAGAAAAAGTGTGCGGGATCATCCCGTCTCTGATATAATTTTACTGGAAATTACCGGGAGGAGGAAAAAACATGCCGGCTGCAAACAGACACGATGAACGTTACGTGCAGGTACAGGACGCAATTACCGATGCGTATCTGCAGCTTCTGTCCAGCAAAAGCCCGGAAGAAGTCACAGTCGCGGATGTGGTTGCCCGCGCCGGAATCGTGCGCAGTACTTTTTACAACCATTATGTGGATCTCCCTTCCCTTCAGGCGGACATTGAGGATCGGACGATCCAGCATATCTTTTCGATGATGGAAGACTTCCGCCCGAAGGGAAACGAAGGTCTCACAAGGAGTTTTTTCCTTTCTCTCTGTCTGTATGCCAGAGAAAACGCTTATCTGTCAAGCGTTCTGCGCTCGCCGAGTGCCCCGGATTTTATCACCAAGATTCTGAAGATGTTCCACCGCTATGTACGGGGTGTCGTGAAAGACGAGACCGATGAAAAAAAATCCGAGCGGCGCTCCTATGGCATCGCCTTTGCGATTGGCGGCGCCATAGGATTCCTGCACAAGTGGTCGAGCGACGGATTTTCTCTGGATGCGGAAAGGGCCGCCGGGATCCTGACGGACCTCTTTGAAGACGGCGCACTTGCCTACCTGTGAGAGATATATTTATGCCTGTTCCGGCGGAACGTCCATCGATGCCTTTGCCCGGAGAATTTTCTGCGTCGTGTTTTTCAAAAATGGATAACGGCGCACCACCAGCCGGTTAACATAGCGCCATGACGGCTGCTCTCTGTTAAAGGCATCAATGATCTCCTGGAGCTTTGTCTGTATGGCTTCGCCGTTCAGCCCCATGGCCTTTGCGACATCCGGATCCGGGAAGATCCGCGCCGTCAG
Source organism: Eubacteriales bacterium (assembly GCA_036453165.1). Taxonomy (GTDB): domain Bacteria; phylum Bacillota; class Clostridia; order Lachnospirales; family Lachnospiraceae; genus Bilifractor. Next base: position 103,602 of record JAZHVR010000008.1, read on the forward strand.
GGTTCCGTCCTCACCGCTCACGACAGCCTCGCCGACCAGCGGGCTCTTCGTGAGTTCTGCCTCGATTCCCTCCGGGGAGACATTCTCACCGTTTGCGAGAATGATCAGGTTCTTGCAGCGCCCTGTCAGAAACAGATATCCATCTTCGTCGAGATACCCGAGATCGCCCGTGTGGAGCCATCCGCCGCGCAGCGTCTCTCTGGTCACTTCCTCCATCTCGTCATATCCCTTCATGACGCTGCTTCCCTGTACAAGGATCTCTCCGTCTTCAATCCGGACCTTCGCATTTTCAAGCGGCTTTCCGACAGATCCGGGACGATGCTCCTCGTCGGTGTTCTGGCTGATGACAGGAGAACACTCACTCATGCCATAGCCCTCAAATATATCGACACCAAACTTTTTGAAGAGGGTTATATAGGTTGGGTTCAGATGGGCACCGCCGGAATAGATGACACGCAGATTCGGACCAAAGACCTCTGCCTTCACGGCTTCTGCCGGCAGTGAGGGATCCAGGGACAGGAGCTTTTTGCCGATTGTCTCGATCATCAGAGGTACCATCAGCATGATCTCGGGAGAAAAACGTTTCATATTTTTCAGAAGATGCATAAGCGAGTCGTTGATGACGACGGTTGCTCCGAGAGAGAGGGCTTTGAGATAGTCAAGGACCAGGCAGAACGCGTGGTGTACCGGAAGAACCGAGAGAAGCACCAGTCCCGGATGGCAGTGCACTTTTGTATATCTGCAGTTTTCAGAAAGATTCTTCTGTGTCAGAAGAACGCCTTTGCTCTTTCCGGTGGTGCCGGATGTATAGAGAAGAACAGCGATGTCTTCTTCTTCCGGTACGCCGTCGAGAAGTTCTTTCCCGGTCTCCTCCAGAATCATATCTCCCAGAGTTTTTCTTCCGTCAGCGTTGGCCGGCGCCTTCTCCAGGATGACGATTTCCTTCAGTTCAGGGCAGCCGGACAGGATGGCTTCCGCGTCACCCGCGAGCTCCCTTCCGATAAACAGGAGCGCCGCGTGGGAGCGCTGAAGAAGCTCAATTTTCTCCTGAAGGGGCAGGTTCACATCGAGCGGCACCGCCGTCATAGGGCCGGTCAGAGTGGACAGAAACGCTGTGATCCAGGAGGCGCTTGCAGCACCCGTCATTGCGACGCGGGAGCCCGCAAGGCCGCGCCTGAGCAGCGCACTGCGCACCAGCGTTACATTTTCCCAGAGTTCTTTGTAGGTACACTCTTCTGTTTCTTTTTTTACTGGCCAGCGGAGAGCTGTTACGTCTGCGTGTTCCTCCATGGAAGGCTGAAGGATATCCCTGATCTGAGCACTCATTCTGCCGCCTCCTTTTTCTTCATGCAGGCATCGAACATGTCGAGAGCCTCGCCGACCGTCGTCACCTTAGAGAGTTCCTTCTCGTCGAGCTCCGTGTCGAATTCATCCTCGAGCTCACCCAGAAATGCCATAAAATCGAGACTTGAGAAATTCAGGTCCTCGCGAAAGCGGAGATCTCTGGTGAGTCCGCCCTCCGGAACATCACAGTACTCTTTCAGAATTTCAATAAACTTTGCTTCTTTCTTTTCGCTCATGATTGTCTCCTTTATAACTTCGTTTTCTGCTCTTTCCGTCAATGTCCGGTATTACATCTCACTGATCATCTGACCGAGCGTGATATCTGGTTCTGCGATGCCGCGGAACAGGATCTTCATCAGGTAGTAATAGCAGAGTTCCATGTCCTTTTCGTTGTAGACTGCCTCCTGATAGTGAAACGAGAAATTGAGGCCTCCGTCAGGGGTATGCGAGACGGTGAGATAGAGTTTCTTGGTTGCCGCCCCATTTGCGTACCAGACGGATCTGACTGGAATGCCCTTCAGGTGCTCATTCTCGATTTTTACCGGAAGAGGCTGATAGGTGAGATAGACACTCTCATATTCGGTGTCCTCCGGCGTATGATAGCGGCTCTTAATCTCGTCCTCCAATACTGTCGGGTCGTAATTGCTGTGCAGATAGACGTGGTTCTGGAAATCCTGGACTTCAAAAGCCGCGTCCAGAAATTCCGTGTCCGGAGACAGCACCGTCCGGCAGGGGAAGCAGACCGTCCGGCTTCCGCCGCTCGTCCATTCGCTGTGGGTGCTCCGCCTCGAGATAAAGTTCTGGATAGAGATATCCTCCTGGCCGCCGCCCGCTTTTGAGAGGTATGTCCGAAGTCCCAGCAGCAGGAGGTTGTTGAAGGAGAGACCGTGATTCAGACAGAAATCAAAGAGGTTTTTGGACGGCTGCGGGTCCAGCTTGTAGTCTTTGACGCGGACCATCAGGTTGTCCTTCTCGATCTTTGCTGCCCGGAGCTTCTTGTCTCCCAGACTGTTTCTCGTCTCCTGAAGGACCTTCGGTCCCCGGATGTCGGAGTAGAGAGGTTCGCCGTACTGATCCAGCACGCCTTCCCAGAACGCCCGATCTTTTTCAAGGCGCTTTCCACTGCTGCTTTTTTCCAGATCCTTCTGGAGCTGTTTCTCAAAATCCGCGAGCGGTGCCGGCTCATCGGACCCAAAGCGGAAATGGCAGTAGAGCTGCATCAGGTCATTGATCAGTACGGTGAGGCAGCAGGAATCCGCGAGCCTGTGGTCAATGTGGAGAAAAAATCCGCTATAGCCCTCAGGAAGCTTCAGCATCGTAAATTCCATCTCCGGGATGTCATCCCCGTCAAAGGTCTGGTAAGCGCGCTGCTGCAGGATCCCGTTTACCTCATCCCAGGTTTTGTTCTCAAAGTTTTCCAGAGGAATATCTCTGGGGTCGTTTGCTGCCAGGTACTGACGGCGCTCCCCGTTTTCATCTGTCGTAAAGCGGAGCCGCAGGCAGCCGGCCCTCTGAATTTCCAGCTGTATGCAGTGTTTTAACAGACCGAAGTCGAGCGGAGCCTGGAGTGCTGCCAGAGTGCTGATTCCGGCCACCTGCTGTGTGTGATAGCGGCGGATCCAGCGCTCATGCAGTTTCTGTGCCCCCGCAAGCGGGTATGTTTTCCGTGCCATATCAGTTCCTCACTTTCCCGGGATCGACCCGAATACTTAACTTGTCTTTAACTTTCTCTGATGCTGAGGAGTCTATCACGAAAAATCTGAGCTGGAAAGGGGATTGGCGACTTATCGGACACCAGAAGCAAAAGTGACTTTTAACACGATGTTAAAATAATACGGCACCAGTCTCATCACGCACATGAGACCGGTGCCGTAAATTCAGACTATCGTCTGATCAGTTCTATGTTAAATTTGCTAAATATCTGGTCGTTCTGAACCGATTTTCTTTTCTACGGATGCCTTCTGTCAGTAGACACCGCAGATTTTCAAGAACAGCAGGATCAGGACAACGATCATCAGAGGCCGGACGATTTTTGCGCCTTTCTTCATCACAAGCCCTGAGCCCACGTAATTGCCCGCCATGTTGCACGCCGCGGCTGCGAGCCCCAGGGGCAGCAGCACCTTGCCGTTTACGAGAAAAATCACAAGTGCCGTCACATTCGTCGTCATATTGATGACCTTTGCCTGCGCGTTCGCGGATTTAATTCCCATCTTCGCGAATACCGTAAACGCGATGATCAGAAAGGTTCCCGTGCCGGGCCCGTAGAATCCGTCGTACATTCCGATGACAAAGGCAGCGATCGACGCGACGACTGCTGTCCTGACAGAGAATTCTGCCCCGTTGTCTTCCCTGTCCCTGAAAAGTTTCCTGTTCAGCACAAAGAAGGCCGCCACAGGCAGAACAATAATCATGATCCTGGTCAGGATTTTTTCATCGACCGCCATTGAAAAGTGGGCACCGAGTGAAGAACCGCAGACAGCTGCGATTACCGACGGGATGGCGAGCTTCAGATTTATCAGCTTGTTCCGGAAAAAACGCACGGTCGAAAGCGTCGTTCCGAGTGTAGACGACATCTTGTTTGTCGCTACAGCCGTGTGCGCGGGAAGTCCCGCAATGAGATACACCGGCAGCGAGATCAGCCCGCCCCCGCCGGCGATCGAATCTACGAAGCCGGCGAGAAACAGAAATGGGCAGACAAAGAGAAAAGTTTCAGGCTTAAGTACCATAGATTACCTCTTATTTACTCTTGTCTTCCGTATCCTGCGGCATCCTGTCCATTACAGCTTTCTCAACGTCCATCTGAGCGGCGGTCTCCGCAGCGACCGCGGCGCGGTCGGCGTCTTCCGTCACCACATCCGATACGCCTGCTGCAGCGAGTTTTTTCGCCCGTTTGGCGTCGCGTTTTTTCTGAAGATTTGTGACAATGATCGCACAGGAAGCATCACCAGTGATGTTTACGGTTGTGCGGCCCATATCAAAAATCCTGTCCACACCTGCGACAAGCGCAATGCCCTCGATCGGCAGTCCGACTGACTGGAGCACCATGCTGAGCATGACCATTCCGGCTCCAGGAACACCGGCTGTACCGATGGAAGCCAGCGTAGCCGTGAGGACGATAGAAAGCATCTGTGTCGGTGTAAGTGTGATTCCATAGCAGGCTGCGATAAAAATCGAGCAGACGCCCTGATAGATTGCGGTTCCGTCCATATTGATCGTGGCGCCGAGCGGCAGGACGAAAGAAGATACTTCACTTGATGCGCCGAGTTTTTCCGTGCACTCCATATTGAGCGGCAGCGTTCCGACGGAAGAAGCACTTGAGAAGGCGAACAGGATCGCCGGCATCATGCCCTTAAAGAACTTTACCGGGCTCATTCCGCCCATTGTCCGCACTGCCAGAGAATAGACGACGAGCGCGTGGATGAAATAGCAGATGTATGCGACAAGAAGCACACTCGCGAGCGAACCGATGATCGCAGAACCGTTCTCTGCGATAACCGGGCAGAGAAGACAGAACACGCCGATCGGCGAGAGCTTCAGGATCATTTCCATGCACTTCATGAAAATATCGTTGCAGAGGTTGATGGCTTTGATCGCCGGTGCGGCCTTTTCACCGATCAGGATGATGGCAAAGCCGATGATCAGCGCCATGACAATAACCTGCAGCATATTGGCTTCATAGATCGGCGCCAGGAAGTTGCTCGGGAAGATATTGACGATCGTATCCATGACCGACTGGCCTTCCTCCGCCTCATAGGTCAGATTTGACGTCGAGAGCACCGGGAACATTCCCTTCATGGCGTTGGCGACGAGAAGACCGATCAGCGTTGCGCATGCTGTCGTGCACAGATAATACACGACGGTCGTGCCTCCGATGTAGCCGACTTTCCGGATATCCCTCATCGATACGACGCCCGCCATGATCGAAAACAGAACGATTGGTCCGACGATGAACTTGATCAGATTCAGGAAGATTGTACCGAACGGCTTGATATACTCGTTTGCAAAGTCTGCGTATGGCTGGATCAGCAGTCCGACAATAATAGCCAGTACCAGCGCGATAAAAATCTGCGCGGCAAGAGACAGTTTTTTCTTTCCTTTTTTCATAAGTACTCACTTCTCCTTTCCTCAGATAATCCCATGTTACTACGCTTTTCTCCGATTTTCGAGAAAACTATTTAAGAATTATAATAATCCGGCTTGGAATATCGGAAAATACTGTTCTTTCATTAGATGAGATTTCTAAACTACGGCTAAGGTAGCGAAGCTATAAACCACGGATAAGGTGGTGAAGTTGTTATATGAGTACCGGATGGTGAGATTTACAAAGTAGTGACGGCGGGTATGGCAAATAACGCGGCAAAAAGGTATGATGGTCTATAGGAAATGATTTTCAGATTGACATCGTACGCGGAGTAAACAGATTGCCGGATATATAGATAAAAAAGGAGAGTAAAGATTATGATCGATTTTTCCAAGAAAAAAGGTTTTATCTGTGATATGGACGGTGTGCTCTATCACGGAGATCAGCTCCTTCCGGGAGTTACGGATTTCATCGACTGGCTGAAAAAAGAGAATAAATCGTACCTCTTCCTGACAAATAACAGCAGCTATACGCCGAAGGAGCTTCAGCAGCGACTTGAGCGCATGGGGCTGGAGGTAGGAGAGGAGCATTTTTATACAAGCGCCCTCGCGACGGCCGCTTTTCTTAATGAGCAGGCGCCGGGGTGTTCGGCGTATGTGATCGGCGACGCCGGACTCATGAATGCTCTGTATGACGTCGGGATCACGATGAATTCCATTGACCCGGATTACGTCGTGTTCGGTGTCAGCAGGACGTATACGATGGAGACGCTGACAAAGGCGACGAATCTCGTGAAGAATGGCGCACGTCTGATCGCTGCAGATCCCGATATGTCCGGACCGATTCAGGGCGGCATTGAGCCGGGCGGCGGTGCCCTCGTGGCTCCTGTCGAGCTGGCAACGGGAAAGAAGGCTTATTTCTGCGGCAAACCAAATCCGCTGATGATGCGTACCGGTCTGCGGAAGCTGAAATGTCATTCAGAGGACGCGGTCATGATCGGCGACCGCATGGATACGGATATCATCGCCGGTCTCGAAAGCGGCATGAGCACCGTTCTCGTCCTCTCGGGTATCTCTACGGCGGGGACTATCCGTCAGTATGCGTACAGACCGACAATGGTGCTGAACGGCGTAGGGGATATTCCGAAGACGACTGTATAATACTGGTTTGATGGAAGATATGATTGGAATGGCCATAGTGTTTCGCTATGGCCTTTTCTACTGTGCAGACTTTGCCTGATGACGGTATACAGGGTACTTCCGACTGCAACACAGATATGCGCAAGGCTTTCATACGCGACGCGCTCTCGCTTGTCCCCGACGCAGCGGTACATAGACTCACCCTTCCTTTCAGTCGGGTTCGCCAAGTACCGGCGTCTGCGGATGTCGCGTCTGAAAGCCTCTGCGCATAGCACCATGTATGTCTGGAAATCTGTGATATTCAATGGCAAAGTCTGCACAGTTTCAAAGTATAGATAGCGAAGTGAGGCGACATGAAATGAATTCGGATTATGTGATCCGCAGGGAGGTAAGTGAGGACTACCGCGAGACGGAGGAGCTGGTGAGGGAGGCGTTCTGGAATGTTTATCATCCGGGGTGCACGGAGCATTACGTTCTCCACTGTTTCCGGCAGAGAAAAGGATTTATCCCGGAGCTTGATCTTGTGATGGAGAAGGATGGAAAAATCATCGGCCAGGTGATGTATGTGTATTCTTCGATCTGCTGTGATGATGGAAGAGTGATTCCCACACTGACCTTCGGACCGATCAGCATCCATCCGGCTTACGGCAGGCAGGGCTACGGCGGCAGGCTGCTCGATTTTTCCATGAAAAAGGCGAAGGATATGGGCGCCGGTGCGCTGGTTATCACCGGAAATATCCAGTTCTACGGAAAATATGGCTTTGTTCCCGGAAAAACGAGAGGGATCCGGTATCAGGCTGACCCGGATGCTGACTATCTTCTCGTCAGAGAACTCAGAGAAGGGTACCTTGATCATGTCCGGGGCACGTTTTCTGACCCCGATGGATATGATGTGGCAGAAAGAAATCCCAGCGACTTCGAAGCCTATGACCAGACGTTTCCCTATAAAGAAAAACTGAGACACCCCGGGCAGCTTGAGTGATGTGTCAATGACTCTGAAAAAATATTGACCGATCGGTTAAAAAGATATTGACCGCACGGTTAATAAGTGCTATATTTCTTTAGGTCGAAAAAATCGTGAATGGAGGCGTTTCGAATGAAACAGGCAGAGCGCGCTGAGCTGACGCGTCAGAAGATCATCAAGGCTGCCATGAAAGAATTCGGCGCGAATGGATATCGCGGCGGGACCATCGGAAATATATGCAAGACGGGCATCAACAAGGGACTGATCTATCATTATTTTTCCAGCAAGGATGACCTGTATCTGGAGTGCGTGAAGATCAGCTGCGGAAAGCTGGTCGGGCAGCTCGAGGATGCGAAAATTTTCGGGCCGGACAAGGAAAGCGGTCTCAGCGGAGATAACAGAGAAAACTCTGCTGAAAATGACATAACAAGTTCCTTTGGAGACAAAAAGAACTGTTCCCGTTCTGAGGATGAGTCTTCTGAGGTCGCAGAAGAGGTCGTCCGCCGGTACATGAAGATCCGCATGGATTATTACGAATCATGTCCTGACGAGGCGAGAATTCTCTTTGAATGTCTTCTCGACACACCGGAACCGCTGGTCGGGCAGATCCGCGAGATCATGAGCCCTCTGTGGGATCACAACTTGGAGATCTGCGGAGAGCTGCTCTCAAAGCTGAAATTGCGGAATGGGATGACAGAAGAAAAGGCTGAGCGGTACTTTATTTTTTTCCAGTACATGTTCAACGCCTATTTCAGTTCACCGTCGATGAGAGAAAAGAGCCTGGATGAACGGATCGCGCTTCACGAGCGGAATATTCCGGAGATCCTGGACTGTATGCTGTATGGAATCGCTGACAGGGTTCCGGAAGAAGAAAAAGGGAGGCAGAAATAAATGGCTGGTGTTGAAGTTTTTCAATGGGCACTGGTAATTGTGCTCGCACTTTTGATAGGGAAGCTTGTGTCGCTGCTCAAGCTTCCGTCAATTCTCGGATGGCTGATCGGAGGAATGATCCTCGGCCCGTACGGGGCTGGACTTCTGACGCAGGAAATGATGGATACTGCTTTTTATGATACCATCATCAACTGGATGCAGGTCGCTGTCGGCGTCATGCTCGGTACCGAGCTCGTCTGGAAAAAGCTGAAGGAGAGCGGGAAGGCCCTGGTTATCACGACGCTGACGCAGTCGCTCGGGACATTTCTGGTTGTTTCACTTGTTTTCTGCATTGTGTTCCAGATTGCGGGAGTTCCCGTATGGCTTGGCTTTGTTTTCGGCAGTATCGCACTGGCAACGGCTCCACTTCCTGCGCTGTCGATCGTGAAGGAATTTAATACCAAGGGACCGGTCACGGATACGCTTCTGCCGATGTCTGTCCTGGATGACCTGGTCGGCATCGTGGTCTTCTTTACGGTCAATGCGGTTGTTACCAAACTGGTGTCCGGGAATAATTTTCCTATGTACAGGATCCCGCTGATGCTCCTGATCCCCATTGTGATAGGTGTCGTGACCGGCATCCTCTGTGGTCTGGTCCTCCGCCGGGTGGACGGAAAATATCCGCTGCTTATCGTGCTCCTTCTCTTTGTCACAGGTACCTATATCCTGAGCGCGGTATTATATGCGAATGTCTTTACGACGATTTCTGCGAATTACATGCTTGTCGGTGTTTCCTTCGCGACGGCGTTTTCGAATATGATCCCGGCGAAAAAACTGGATTTGCTGCTTTACGCATATAACCCGATCCTGAGTATTTCAATCGTGGTTTCCATTGTTGACCTCGGCGCTCCGCTCGATTATCATCTTATTATCGGTGCGGGAGTCTACACCGTTGTGTATATTGCATCGAGAGCCGCTGGAAAATATTTTGGTGCGCGGTTCGGCGCAAAGGCAACGCATATGCCGGTGACCGTTCAGAAATATCTCGGCCTTACGCTGCTTCCTCACTCCGGCGTGTCGCTGATTTTTACCGGCATCGCGTGCTCAACGCTTGCATCGCTTCCAGATCTTGCCGGAATTGTGCAGGGTACGATTGCAGCAGCGGCCGTCATCAATGAGATTATCGCCGTGATTGCCGCCAAGCAGGGATTCAAGCTGGCTGGAGAAATTACAGATACTTCTGCAAAGAATAATAAACAGGACGAGGTGGTTCAGAATCAATCCTGAGTCCTGAAAAAATAAATCAGGACGGAGATAGCGATTTTGAGTTCAACGGAGAGGGAAAAAACATTTATCATTCCACTGCTGCTGACAGTGCTTCTGACTGCACTTATGACAGGGGCAGCGGAGATTTTTCACGATAACGAGATCATATTCCCCGAGATTGCGGCGCTGGCGACGGGTTATCTGTATGCGCCGAAAAGGGCGTGGCAGGTTAATTCCGTGCGTATGTTCTGCCTGATTTCAGGCTGCGCGGTGATCGGGTTTCTGATCAGCGTATTTCTGCCGTGGCCGCTCTACCTGAAGGTCCTCGTGGCGTTCATTATTGCTCAGATGATCTACATTTATTCGGGGACGACGCTCGCCCCGCTGATCTCTGCGGTTGTTCTCCCGGTGCTGATCGGGACGAGATCCGTCTCTTATATTTTTTCAGCCGTCGTCATGACGCTGCTGATCATTTTGTGCCGTCAGATCCTTGTCAGGGCAGGCATAAGAGAGGACGAGCCCTTTGTTATTCAAAAAAAACCGGACCGCGAAGCCTTCCGCGGAGTGCTGCTGCGCACCGCGGCGGTTGCGATCCTGTTAATTCCTGCTATATCTCTTGGGTGGCGCTATCTGGCAGCACCGCCTCTTCTTGTCGCCTTCACCGAACTGACAGCGGGCTGGACGCCGAAGTCCGAAAAGAAACCCCTGCGCGTCATTCTGCTTCTCACCGGCTGCGCGGCGATCGGCGCTGCTTCGCGCTATTTTCTGACCGTGCGCCTCGGCCTTCCGCTTGCATTATCGGCGGCTCTGGCCGTGCTGGTCATGCTGCTGATCCTCCGTAGAACATCTCTGTTCATGCCTCCGGCTGGAGCGATGACCGTGCTGGCCATGCTGATTCCGGAAGAGGCACTCGGCGCTTACGTGCCTGAGGTGTTTGCCGCCATCACCATTTTCATGCTTGTGACGGTGCTTTACCGTTCCCGTGCCAAATGAACAGTGGCGTTTGCTTATTGATTTCGTGCTATTGACTGGTTGCGCTCTTTACTGTTTCACCGCAAGCTCATCAACTCCAACGGCTGCCGGCTGCTCCACATCCTCCAGATACGTCTTGAACTGCAGCGTGTCTGACGCCATATCGGCGAGGTTCACGCAGCTGTTTCCGATTCGGTCGATGCAGTGGAGAAGCGCGTTAAACGGCGTTGTGAGCTTCGGGCTGCATTTTCCTTTTCCGACACGTTCCATGTGCTGCTTCCGCATTTTTTCGTCGAGCTGGTCGATCTCCGTCTTCTCGACAGGAAGCTTTTCCTCATCCGGGGCGATGCCGTGGTAGATCGCATCAAGTGCCTGATTATACATATTCAGGATTTTTCCTGCGGCGCGCCGGAGATCTTTCATCGCATCCTTTGAATATTTCCCGACGCTGGTGATATTTGTCGCGATCTCACCGCACATTTCCGATATCCTGTCGATCTCATTCAATACAAGAAGAATTCCCGTCGCCTGACTTGCCTGTTCCTCCGACAGGGCGCCCGTTGAAAAAATCCGCTCCATGTATTCATTGATCGAGCCGGACAGCTTCTTTTCGGTCTCGGCCCTCGCTTTCACGTTTATGAGCTCATTTTTCTGAGCCTCTGGATCTTTTTTTGAAAGATTGTTAACGGATGACAGCATTTCTCTGACCATGTTGCAGCAGCGGACGATCTCTTTTGCAGAGAGGCGGAGAGCCGCGATCGGCTGGCCGACGAGCGAATTGTCGAGGTAGATCGGCTTTTCTTCAGGCGCAAGCTCACCCTTCTTGTCGGGCAGGAGCTTCATGACCAGCTTGACCATGACGCCGATGAGAGGTGTCCATATGAGCGTCATGATAATGTTGAAGCCTGTGTGGGCGTTCGCAATCTGACGTGAGATAATGTCGAGCTCGTTGCCCTTCGGCGAGATGTATTCGATAAACTTTGCATATGGCTGGACAAACCAGATGAAAAGCAGTGAACCCGAAACGTTAAAAATACAGTGCGCGGCTGCCGTTCTCTTGGCATCTCTTGTCTGGTTCAGCGATGCGAGGATCGCGGTGATCGTCGTTCCGATATTGTCGCCGAGAAGAACCGGGATCGCTCCTGTCAGGCCGATGACCGAGTGGATGCCGTCGGGACCTGCCTGCGATGCGATATTCTGCAGTACGGCGATCGTCGCGGAAGAACTCTGAACGACAAGCGTCATGCCGCATCCTACGAGCATTCCGAGGATCGGGATGTCCGCCACCTTGCGGATGGCGTTTGCGAAGACCTCACTGGATGCGAGCGGTTTCATGACGTCGCCCATTGTGCTGATGCCCAGAAAAAGCAGACCGAAGCCGAGGATCGTTCCGCCGATGGCTTTTGTCTGCCGCTTTTTTCCAAAGAAGTAGACGATGAAACCGGCGAAAATAATGATCCACACGTAGTCACTCAGGTTGAAGGCGATCAGCTGAGCGGTCATTGTCGTTCCGATATTGGCTCCGAAGATAACGGAGATGGCCTGCGGCAGGGTCATGAGGCCGGCGCTGACAAAGCCGATCGCCATGACTGTCGTCGCGGAAGAACTCTGAAGCACGGCAGTGACAAGCGCCCCGGAGATCACACCCATGACAGGGTTGATCGTCAGGACGCTCAGAATTTTCTTCATCCTTTCACCTGCAGCCTTCTGCAGGTTGTCGCTCATCATTGTCATTCCATAAAGGAAGACGGCGAGACCGCCAAGAAGACCGAAAATTATCTGTAGTGTTTCGCTCATGGTACCTCCAGTGTGGCCTTGTACTTATTCATAAGAAAAAGACCATGTTCCGTATAACGGATTCCTGCTAAAAAAGTTAACATAGTGCTTACATCTATATACACTTTCCTATAAAAATGGGGGAGATACCATCCGAGCTGTGTAAAATCAATGTTAACTATGTGTTAACGCAGGACCTGTATCCGGTAGTTTCATGTTGTTGGGCAATCTGGTAAGATATATTGTGTCTGTTTTGTTTAGTAAAGGAAGGCGTTATTAGAGATGGATCAGAAGCAGCTTATCGAATTATTGAGAGCATATAAAGAAGGTTCTGCGACTGAAGAAGATGTGATGCTTAAGATCCGCGAAGAGCCTTATCAGGATCTGGGATTTGCCAAGGTAGATACGCATCGCGGGGTCCGGCAGGGAGTTGCCGAGGTGATCTACGGTGCTGGAAAAACCGCTGATCAGATTTACAGCATCGCCGATGCCGCCTGGAAGAGCGGGCAGAAAACGATCCTTGTGACGAGGATATCTGCGGAAAAAGCAGATGAGATAATGAAGAAAAATCCGTCCTTTCCGTTCGACTACGACCCGGTGGGGCAGGTCGCCATCGGCGGAAAAATCCCGGAGCCGGATGGTCTCGGGACGATCGCAGTCGTGACCGGAGGAACGAGCGACCAGCGCGTGGCTGAGGAGGCCGTTCACACGGTGCAGGCGCTCGGCAACCGGGTAGAGCGGCTGTACGACGTGGGAGTCGCAGGCCTGCACCGGCTTCTCCTGAATCTTGACGTCCTGATGGAAGCAAATGTTGTGATCGCGATTGCCGGCATGGAGGGAGCCCTCGCCAGTGTCATCGGCGGTCTCGTGGACTGTCCGGTGATCGCAGTGCCGACGAGCGTCGGGTACGGCGCGAGCTTTCACGGTCTGTCGGCGCTATTGTCGATGCTGAACTCCTGCGCGAGCGGCGTCAGTGTCGTGAATATTGATAATGGTTTTGGTGCGGCATATCAGGCCAGCATGATCAATCATCCCAAAGTAAGGGACAAGGGAACTGCGAAATGAAAACACTGTATTTGGAATGTAACATGGGAACGGCGGGCGATATGCTCACCGGAGCTCTGCTGGAGCTTCTCCCGGAAGAAAAACAGGAAGCAGTACTTGATAAACTCAATCACATCGGTATCAGCGGGGTCACGATCTCCAGAGAAAAGACGACAAAGTGCGGAGTCCAGGGAACCCACGTGCATGTGCTGGTTGATGGCGTAGAAGAGGAAAGCCATGATGTGGAGGGAATCCACCATCATGAGCATCCTGATCATACTCATGATCATATGCATGATGAAGATCATACTCACGAACATATGCATGATCACTCACATGATGATCATTTTCACGACCATATGCATGATCACACATATGATGATCATTCTCACGACCATATGCATGATCATATACATGACGAAGATCATTTTCATGATGATCACGCTCATGCTTATGCACATCATCATACCTCGATGCAGGACATCCGGGATGAGGTAAGAAAAATGGATCTTCCGGACAGTGTTAAAAATGACATTCTCTCGGTTTACGGACTGATCGCTGAGGCGGAGAGTCATGCCCACGGCAGGAAGGTAGAAGAAATCCATTTTCATGAGGTGGGTTCAAAAGATGCGATTATGGATGTCACGGCTGTATGCCTGCTGATGCACGAGATCGGAGCTGAGCAGGTGATCGCTTCACCGGTTCATGTAGGAAGCGGAGAGGTAAGATGCGCGCACGGCATCATGCCGGTACCTGCTCCCGCGACGGAATATCTGCTGCGCGGCATCCCGAGCTATCAGAAAGAAGAGATCAGAGGAGAGCTCTGCACGCCTACTGGGGCGGCGCTCCTGCGCTATTTTGTAGAGAAATTCGGACCTCAGCCTGTGATGCGCGTCACGGCTGTCGGATATGGCATGGGAACCAAAGACTATCCGGTGCTCAACTGCGTACGCGCTTTTCTTGGAGAGACAGAAGATTCTGATCATACTTCCGACCAGAAAAAAACAGAAAACGCGTCAGTTTCAGAGACGGAGAATGCTGGAAACGCGGCTCTGACACCGGATCCCTGCAGGGTATTCGAACTCCGCGCAGACATCGACGATATGACAGCCGAAGAGATCGGCTTTGCCGTTGACCGTCTTTATGAGGCAGGCGCCCGCGAGGTTTTTACAAGCGCCATAAATATGAAGAAAAATCGCCCCGGCACGCTGCTCACAGTCATCGCGGATTATCAGCACGAGGAGGCTGTGGTCCGGGCACTGTTCCGTCACACGACAACGATCGGTGTCCGTAAGTTCGATTGCGAGCGCTACACGTTACAAAGACGAGAAGAGACTGCGCATACGCCGGACGGAGACATCCACGTAAAAATCTCCACGGGATTCGGCGTCGGGCGCCAGAAGGCAGAGTACGACGATCTCGCCAGAATCGCGGAGAAGACCGGAAAGACCCTGCGTGAGGTGAGGAAGGAAGCATCAATCGATGCGTAGACGAATACCGGTGACTTCCAACTCGCGTTCCAGAGGAGTGCGCAGAGGTTTTCAGACGCGACATCCGCAAGCGTCGGTGCTTTGCGAGCCCAAGCAAAAGCGTAGGGCGAGCATTATGCACCGCTACGCTGAGCACAAGCGGGAGCGCGTCGCGGATGAAAGCCTTGCGCACTATTGTTGTGAGTGGAATGTTTCTGTAATTGGAAAAGTACCCGACAGAGATTCCTTCCGGTCTTGACGCGGTGCGTTCGTGTGCTATACTTGCGGTGTAAAAGAAAAATACCTGCTGGGGGAGCGGAAGCTGAGAGTGTGCGGAACAATCTGCGCAGACCCTTTTACCTGATCCGGATAATGCCGGCGTAGGAAAGCCTTTCATAAATGCTGTCTTTGTGCAGCCTTCATTCCTCCTTCAGGCCAAAAAAGGAGGAATTTTTTATGTCCAGTGTATTAGCTATTTACAGTGAAGAGGACGGAGCCTTCGTGGGACTCACGACGGCCGGATATCTTCTTCTTATCGCCGTACTTATCGGCCTGCTTCTTCTGGCCAGCTATGTATTCAAACCAGATCAGAAAAATGTCCTTGGGACGAGAAAACTCGTATTTTCAGCCATGGCCATCGCCCTCGCGACAGTGACATCCATGATCGAACTTTTCCACGCGCCGATGGGTGGATCCATCACCCTGTTCTCCATGCTTTTCGTCACACTGATCGGCTACTGGTACGGACTCGGAACCGGCCTTCTCGCCGCGATTGCCTATGGCCTGATCCAGCTGATGATCGATCCGTATATCATCTCGGTTCCGCAGATGCTCGTTGACTATATCTTCGCATTCGGAGCTCTCGGCCTGTCCGGCGTGTTCCACAACGCCAAGAAATTCGGACTCATCAAGGGATATCTTCTCGGCATCATTGGCCGTTTCTTCTTCGCGACGCTGTCGGGTGTGATCTTCTTTGGATCATACGCCGGTGACTACGGCATGACCCCGCTCGCTTATTCCGCGGCATACAACGGCTTCTACATCTTCATCGAGGGCGGCATTACCATCGTTATTCTGTTCATTCCTGCCGTCAATAAGGCGATGATCAAGGTGAAAAATCTCGCCTGCCAGCCTTCAGCTCGTGACATCAGAGCGGCGAAAGCCTGAAAAGGTAGATGGATGCGATGCGCCTGAGAGGGCAGCCTCTGCATCTGAGAAATAATAATAGAATTCAGAAGAAAAATCGGGGAGCATTGCGTAGAAAAAAAGTGGTGCTCCCTGATTTTTCGCGTGCGGGTGATGCATCTGCGGCGGTGGATTTTCCGCGTGCATTGCCGCATCTGCGGCGGTGGATTTTTCGCATGCAGTGGCCGCGTCTGCGAAGCCGAATTTGTTCCGTTCATGCGTGGTATCCGCGGGGCAGTATCAGGGATCCCACCCGTCGGGCGGATATCCCTCCCATGATCCTGCCGTGATATGGTATAGTAAAATTACAGGTTAAAAATCGTTTCACTTTGCAGAGTGAGAAAGGGATAGGGTGAATATATGAAGAATAAGAGACTGTTAAGCGGACTGCTCTCTGGACTGATCGTCTTCACCATGGCGGTCTCAGGATGCGGTGAAAATCAGGATGATACGAATACAGAGGTGACTCCTGTCAGCGAAAGCTCCACGGCTTCTGTTGAGGTTTCTTCAGAGTCAGGATCCGGCAGCGAGACGGTCATCAGCACCTCGGCTGTTTCTTCTGAGAGTGTACAATCGGAATCGGCCGGCGATGAGACTGTTTCGGGTTCCTCCGGGGCATTATCTGCCGTCAGCGCCGGATCCGGAGAAAACAGCGCTGAAACTTCCGGAAGCTCCTCAGGTTCCGCAAGCTCTTCCAGTAGTGCCGAGAAGGATCCGGCTGAGGAATTCAATACTCTCATGGGCGAGATCAAGGATTCCGTTTTCCCAGGGACAGCAGGTTCCTCGCTTAACGCGGCGTACTCCGGGGCGGAGCTCCTGACATGGTATGTGGCCGACAAAGAAAATCTCGATGAGGCAACGATTCGCCAGATGCGTGATGATTACGAGGCAGGGCTCGACGATGTGGAAACCTTCACACAGCAGCTGGATGCGGTCGCCGAGAGTATTCAGGATCTGTACAATGAGGACAGCCAGGCCATCCTCTCAGACAGTGGATGGACCGACGAGATCACCTGGACCGAGGAAGACTGTACGCTGCTCGGACAGGCTCTCATATCTGATACTACTGCGAATTAATACTGTACAAGAACTCCCCTTTTTCGATATAATAAGAAAGTTGACATGAACAATATCGGGAGGGGGAAAAATGAAAATACATTTCAGAAAGACCATCTGCGTCCTCCTCGCTGCCGTATCGGCATTGACCTTTGCCGGCTGCAGCAGCGAGCGGCGCATGATGTTCGGTACCGGCGGCACAGCAGGAACCTATTACGCATACGGCGGCGTTCTCGCACAGGCGATGCGCAACTATGCGGGTATCCGTGTGACCGCTGTCTCTACAGGCGGATCAAAAGCCAATATCCAGACCATTCAGGACGGAGATTTCCAGCTTGGCATGACGCAGTCAGACGTTCTCACCTATGCGTGGGAAGGTACGCGATCCTTTGAGCAGGATGGACCGACGCATGACTTCCGCGTGCTCGGTTCACTTTACGACGAAACCGTCCAGCTTTTTACGATGGATTCGGATATCAAATCTGTCTACGACCTTCAGGGAAAGAGCGTATCGATCGGCGCGGCCGGTTCAGGCGTTTATTTTAACGCGATCGACGTTCTCGAAGGCGCAGGTCTCAGTATCAACGATATCATTCCTCAGTATGAGTCCTTCGAGGATTCCAAGGAATCACTCAAGGATGGAAAAATCGACGCGGCGTTTATCGTTGCCGGCGCTCCGACGACGGCTATCACAGAGCTCGCCACAACGAACGGAGTCTACCTCATCAATATAGATGGGGAAGTCCGCGACAATATCATGGCAAGCTGTCCGTATTACAAGGAGAAGGTGATCTCTGCGGGCACCTACACCGGACAGGATGAGGACATCAACACGATTTGCGTCGAGGCGACGCTGATCGTCGACAAGGATGAGAGCGAAGATGATGTCTACGCGCTGACAGCGGCGATTTTTGACAACGCGGACGAAATCGCGAAGGAAAATGCCAAGGGCGAGGAGCTCTCCATCGAGAAGGCGGCGGACATCCAGGATGTTCCGTATCACGCCGGCGCAGCGAAGTATTATGCAGAGCACGGCGTCACTGTCGAGACGGACGAGACGATGGATACGGAATCCGTGAGCGCTTCGTCAGGTTCATCGGAAAACTAAGACTGAGGGGGACGAACTGAATGAGTAAGACAGATAACGAACAGGAAAGAAAAGAATTCAACGCCCGCCTTGCCGAGGAAGAGAACGAATTCAATAAAGAGCAGGAAAAGAAGCTCGATTCTTATGACGGGATTGTTGATGACAATAATGAAGTAAACGCGGATATTGAGACAGTCATGCGGAAGTACGACCGCGAGTCGAACACGCGTATCTGGGTCGGAAAGCCGAAAGCGGTTATCGACATCGTGCTGGCGGCATTTTCCGTGTGGTGTATTTACGTCACACTTTTTGCGACCTTCCTCGAGGAGATCCGGCTCACATCGTTCATGGCGCTGATCGTCATGATGGGATTCCTGATCTATCCTTCAAGAAAGGGCATGCAGAAGGTCAATTACATGCCGATCGGCGACATCATCTTTATGATCGCCGGGACAGGATCTTTTCTGTATTTTACCTTTAACGCCAACCAGATCATTAACCAGGGAACACGCTTTACCTGGCCGCAGATCATCATAGGAATCATCGGAATCGCCGCGCTCGTCGAGGTGACAAGGCGGTGCGTCGGACTCCCGATCCTGATTGTCGCGGGATTTTTCATCGTCTACGCGCTGGTATACGGACTGACGAACCCGAACTTCTTCGGACGAGTACGTTACCTGGTCCGCAACCTCTTCTATACAAAAGAGGGAATCCTCGCTACACCGGTAAACGTCTGCTCCAAGTACATCGTCGTATTCATTATTTTCGGCGCTTTTCTGGAGCGTACAGGTATCTCGAATTTCTTCATTAACCTCGCAAACTGCGTCGCCGGACGTTTTGCCGGCGGACCCGCAAAGGTCGCCGTAATCTCTTCGGCACTCTGCGGAATGGTTTCGGGATCCTCCGTCGGAAACACCGTAACAACAGGTTCCGTCACAATCCCCATGATGAAGAAGACGGGCTATCGCCCTGAATTCGCCGGAGCCGTTGAGGCGGCGGCCTCGACCGGTGGCCAGATCATGCCGCCTATCATGGGCGCTGCAGCCTTCCTGATGGCGGATTTCGTCGGCGTTCCCTATTCCGATATCATCGGAAGAGCCGTGCTGCCGGCAATCCTTTACTTCGCCGGGATTTTTATTTCGGTCCATCTGGAAGCAAAAAAGAATAACCTCAAGGGCATTCCGGTTGAGCAGCTTCCGAAGTTCAGGGATCTGATCAAAAAAATCTATCTGCTCCTTCCGCTTGTCATGCTCGTCATCTGGGTGTCCGGAAACTTCATGACCATGCAGAGAGCAGCTTCGCTCGCGATCCTTCTGTCGATCCTCGTGAGCCTTTTTGATAAGGATAACCGCATCACCCCGAGAAAAATCGGAGATGCGCTTGTATCCGGCGGCAAGAGTACAATCACCGTCGGAGCGGCCTGCGGCGTCGCCGGAATCATCTCCGGAACGATCACGATGACAGGACTGGCCAATGATCTCATCAACGGTATTGTCGGCCTCGCGGGAGACCGTCTGATCATCGCCCTCGTGCTCACGATGCTCTGCTGCATCGTCCTCGGCATGGGTGTTCCGACGACTGCGAACTACTGCATCATGGCAGCGACAACAGCACCGATCCTCGTAAGGATGGGCGTTCCGATCCTCGCGGCACATTTCTTCGTATTCTACTTCGGAATCGTCGCAGATATCACGCCGCCGGTAGCTCTCGCTGCATACGCGGGCTCCGCCATCGCGAAGTCAAATCCGATGAAGACCGCCCTCAATGCTTCAAAGCTTGCCATCGCAGTTTTCATTGTTCCGTATGTATTCTGCTACAATCCGTCGATGCTTCTCATCGATACGACGCCGCTCGCTGTCATCCAGATCGCCGTGACGTCACTGATCGGAATCTTCGGCGTGTCGGCAGCCCTCGAGGGATACTGCTTTGCACACATGAATGTGTTTATCCGCGTTCTGATCGCATTCGGAGGTCTGCTCCTCATCATTCCGGGAGCTGTCACGGATATCATCGGACTCGTGATCGTCATCGCGTGCGTCGGATTCCAGAAGGCACTTTCCGTGAAGCTGGCGAAAGCAGCTTAATTCAAAAAGTATTATTAGTATAATAAGCAACTGTTTTGTTTTATAATGAAAACAGTTGCTTATGTATATGCGGGTTATGAGCCGTACTTTTTCACAGCGTTAATAAGCGAGGCGAATACCGCGATGACGAGAAAACACAATTTGTGATTCATCTCGTTTTCACAGCATAAATATCATTTCAGAAAAGGACGAGTTATGGCACAGGAACAGCATGAGAAAGTGATTGTTATTGATTTTGGAGGTCAGTATAATCAGCTGGTTGCGCGCCGCGTGCGTGAGTGCAGTGTATACTGCGAGATTTACTCTTATCGCACACCGCTCGATCAGATCCGTCAGATGAACCCGAAGGGCATCATCCTGACCGGCGGACCGAACAGTGTCTACGAAGAGGGCGCTGCGACCGCTCCGAAGGAACTCTTTGAAATGGGTATCCCGGTCCTCGGACTCTGCTACGGAGCACAGCTGATGCAGTACGTGCTCGGTGGTGATGTCAAGAGAGCAGAAGAGCGTGAATACGGCAAGACAGAGATGACTGTCGATGCCAAGGATTCTCCTCTTTTTAAAGACATTCCTGAAGAGAGCATCGTCTGGATGAGCCACAACGACTACATCTCGAAGATGGCGCCGGGCTTCACGGTGGCTGCTCACACAGCCAACTGCCCATACGCAGCTGTTGAAAATCGCGCGGCAGGCCTCTTCGGTTTCCAGTATCATCCGGAAGTTCTTCACACACAGTACGGCACACAAATGATCCGCAACTTCGTTCTCGGCATCTGCGGCTGCGCAGGTGACTGGAAGATGGAAGACTTCGCAGAGCGCACGATCCGCGAGATCCGCGAAAAAGTCGGCGATGGCAAGGCACTCTGTGCGCTGTCAGGCGGCGTTGATTCTTCCGTGGCAGCGGTACTCATGTCCAAGGCCATCGGTAAAAATCTCACCTGCGTTTTTGTAGACCACGGTCTTCTCCGCAAGGACGAGGGCGACATGGTTTCCGAGGTCTTCGGACCCGACGGCCCGTATGACCTGAACTTCGTCAGAGTTGACGCCAGCGAGAAATTCTTCAACGATCTGAAGGGCGTTACAGAGCCGGAGAAAAAAAGAAAAATCATCGGCGAGGATTTTATCCGCGTATTTGAGCAGGAAGCAAAGAAGATCGGAAAGGTCGATTACCTCGTACAGGGAACAATCTATCCGGACGTCGTAGAATCGGGCCTCGGCGGCGAATCAGCCACGATCAAGTCCCACCACAATGTCGGAGGACTGCCCGACTACGTCGATTTCCGCGAAATCATCGAGCCTCTGCGCTACCTCTTCAAGGATGAGGTCCGCAAGGTCGGACGTCACCTCGGCATTCCGGAAAAGCTCGTCAACCGTCAGCCATTCCCGGGCCCGGGCCTCGGTATCCGTATCATCGGCGAGGTTACACCGGACAAGGTAAAGATCGTGCAGGATGCAGATGCTATTTTCCGTGAGGAGATGGATGCGGCTGGAATCAACAAGGTCGCTGACCAGTATTACGCGGCACTCACCAACATCCGCACCGTCGGCGTCATGGGCGATGAAAGAACATATGATTACGCTGTCGCACTTCGCGCCGTCAGCACCGTCGATTTCATGACCGCAGATGCCGTGGAGATCCCATATCCGGTATTAAAGAAGGTAACAAACCGGATCGTGAACGAGGTGAACCACGTCAACAGAGTGTTTTACGACGTGACCAGCAAACCGCCGGCAACGATCGAACTCGAATAATTACGCACCATCGAAAAACGGCTTAGATAAGCCATTTTCGAGACATGTGGCATCTATGTGATAACAATTTGATAACGTAACTTCATAATCGGGTGATTTATTTTCATAAAATTGGCCTGCGATTAGCAGGTCTTCCGGAGAAGAAAGAAGCGGTGTTACCACTCCAAAGAAAGGAGCTGATAACACCGCTTTTTGTTGTGTATGGAAATCCGTCACTGCTCTGAATCTTTCGGTGAAGACAGGCCAGAGATCTCCGGCGGCATCGGATTCATTTTACTTTTAACATTAAATGGTTCTATGGGGTATTGAATCTACTAATGATCACGGCATAATGAAATTGTGAACAGCAGCACTAATTAACATAAAATCTCTAATTCTTAGATCCAGTCAGGATAAATTAAGAAAAACTGAGAAAATGAGGGGGGAAAGTTATGAAAAAGAAAATAATCGCTGTTATTCTGACAAACATAATGGTTGTGGCAGGTTTAGCCGGATGCGGCAAAGGAGATGCATCCACAGCGCAGACAACCGAAGAGACAGCAAACGCATCTGAAAGCGCGGCAAGCGACGGCGACTGGAAAGACAATATCGGATATACCCTTACTCCATTTAACGACGCTTCATATGAAGATATTTATTTTGCCCGCGTCGCTGTATCTTGTGACGATATGGGAGAAGAATGGGATCAGCCCTGGGACGCTTTCGATGATATGCTGATGCAGGATGACAATGCAGTCGCATATAAAGAAATTGCCCAGAATTTCAATCCCGATGAAGAAGCATCAGAAGAAGATATGCAGGCTCTCTTTGATGCGGTATTTGCAGACTTTGGCAAAACGCCGGCAGATGTCTTTGGTGACCTCAGTATGTATGAGTGCAGTTACGAATACAGCCTGGACGCATATGGGGCAGAAATGAATGATGACCAGAATGATTTATCCATGGATTCACTGTATCAATGTACCGAGATACCTGACAGTGAATTATCCAGGACGTTCGTTGCACGCGGTGTTACCATTGACTATGACGGCAATTATTACGAAGGCGATAACGGACATTCTTACACCTACTATGACAAGAAGAATGGGATCCAGTACCTTCTCTCAGATACTTGGGAAGCATACCAGGCAGACAGTTCTCTTGGGAGCAATACGCACGTCGGTTCTCTGATTAAGTCAACAGATGCCTTGACACCGGTATCTATCGAAAAGGATTACGATGGATACAGAGCCAAATATGCAACGCCGATCAGCAATATCCAGAGCGAATCAAGCTTACACGAAGGTTTCATTGAATCCATGCCGGATGACATGGAGGCCGCCGTATATATTCACTTGTACAAAGATGGAACGCTGAAATCCATTGAAATTGACGCCAGAGGCGATAAGGACAGCATCGAATCTGAGCCCTTTACAGTGCGCGACGATGACACCTTTGAAGTCACAACGCTAATGATCAAAGCTGAATATTCCATTCCGGCTTATGAGGCTATAGACGAGGATGCGGAAGATGGTAATACAACAGTATCCTGCCTGTACAGAACCGAAATTCCAAGCAAAGACGATGAAGTCAGATTCGATTATACGGAAGCGGATGCAAATTACTGGTTATATGGCGGAAACGACAGTATTCAGACACCGCAGGATTATGTGGACTACTTTGACGTCAACTACATGACTGGAAGTGAAGAATAATCCAGGATACCATTATTCAGGAAGTGCTGTCAGGGTATCTGCGAGGGTATGGTATTTCTGCTCTCCCGGCACTGATTTCTGTAATTGGTATATGTGGTGTCAGGATTTTGTGGATTTTTAGTATTTTCCGCAGATTTCACAGCTTACGTACAATCATGATCGTTTATCCTCTTTATAGATCAAATGCAGAAACAAACGGCGCTCCAAAATTAGATGGGAAGTGTGGGGTTAAACTCAGCCCCAAATTGGTTTAAAAGAATCAGATGCGAAAGGCGGAACCTGGTCCAGGTCGTATATCCATTCGCATTCTTCTTTAATGTTTTGATTCATAGCTGGTTCCAAATATTACAAAGGAATTTTTTACTTTTAACATTAAATGGTTCTAAGGGGTATTGAATCTACTAATGATCACGGCATAATGAAATTGTGAGCAGCGGCACTAATTAACATAAAATCTCTGGTTCTTAGATCCAGTCAGGATAAATAAGAAAAACTGAGAAAATGAGGAGGGAAAAGGTTATGAAAAAAATCAGGGCGCTCACCGCGGCGCTGCTGTCTTCCGTATTGCTTGTGACAGCATGCGGAGGTGCTTCGCAGGAGACGACGGTTTCCGAAGAAACTACGCAGGAAGAAACATCCGAAGAAATTACTCAGGAAGAAACATCCGAAGAAACTACGCAGGAAGAAACATCCGAAGAAACTATTCAGGAAGAAACATCCGAAGAATCTACTCAGGAAGAAACAACGGAAGCGGAAACGCAGACAGAGGAGAATACTGAAAAACAGGATGCAGCGCTCTCCGATGATCTCTATAGTTTCGCGATTTCGTTTGAAGGCGATATCTGTCAGCTCCCCATGTCCTATCAGGACTTTACGGCTCTGGGATGGGTTTATGACGGGGACGAATCGCAGCAGCTGGAATCCCGTGCCGGCAAATCCACTCAGGTATTTGCCCGGGACAACGAAAGGGTCTATGCAGATCTTACAAACTTTGACGTGAATGCGGCGCCGATCACGGATTCCTATGTGACAAAGATCTATTTAGATGACACGATGATCTCTCCTTCGAAGTCGGATATCGAGCTTCCGGGTGGCATTGTCTATGGCAAGAGCACCCTGGATGACGCGACGGCGGCCTACGGCACTTCCACCAGGGAGTACAAGAGCACCAATTACACGACCGAGACCTATACGCAGGATACCAATCAGGAGGTGGAGCTGATGTTCAATGTCGGTGACAACGTCCTGTGGGGCATCAGCGTTGAGAACATCTCCGAGCCTTCTGACATGGAGTACAGCGAGGTGTCAAGCGAGGTGCCGACGATCGTTGGTAACTATAAGACACCGGAGGTGATGAGCTTTGATCCCTCGGATTTCGTCGTCGATTTTGCCGGGGATCTGTATCAGCTTCCCGCGCCGGTCAGCGTATTTGAGGCGAACGGCTGGGAGATCCAGGAGGATGATTCCCAGGCGAACGTGGAGGGCACCGGCTACGGCTGGGTGACTCTGATGAAGGACAATCAGCAGCTGCGTGCGATTGCGGTGAACTACAGCGACAATGCGGCCTCGATCGAGAACTGCTTCGTGACCAGCGTCAAGGCCTCCTCCTCCGAGTATGAAGACTGCAACGTGGATATGACCATCTTTAACGGCATCACGATAGGCATGGACTGGGACGCCCTGGAGTCGGCTATCGGAGATACCCCATACGAGCTTCAGGAGGGCATGGCCACTACGACCTATATCATCGAACCGGTATCGGACAAGCTGAACTGCTATTCCGTGACGGTCAACGGGGGGACCGAATTGGTGGAAACCATTGAGGTGGATAACCGGCCGAAGCAGGAGGATTTCCGTCAACAGCTCGGAACAGAATAAAGTGCAGGAAAAGCCGGCAGCTCCCGGTTCATAAAGGATATTTTTACACCCGCTCTCCATTTTCCTGAGGGCGGGTGTTTTGTTTTATTTGAGAATTTTTTTTTACTGTCGGGAATAATTACTGTGTTTTGGACAATACTGTCAAAGGAAAATCCACATGTGTATTTTATTTACGAGGCAATATTGCTATTTTTTTAAAATCTGATATTGTTCGGAACCTATATTTCAGTCATAATCATTTTAAAACAATGGCAATAATGCCATATATTAAAATGGAGAACAGATGAGAATCAACAGAGACCCGGATGCTTATCTGATCAGCGAAGCAAAGCGCTATGATGTGAGAGGAAGAAAATATATTGGCACTCCTAAAAAATATTACTTTGAGGATATGGGGCTGCGAAATGCCAGACTCAATTTCCGACAAACAGAACAGACTCACATCATGGAAAATGTTATCTACAATGAGCTGAGAACACGCGATTTTAATGTAGATGTCGG
The DNA here is from genome assembly GCA_036453165.1 of Eubacteriales bacterium. Classification (GTDB taxonomy): domain Bacteria; phylum Bacillota; class Clostridia; order Lachnospirales; family Lachnospiraceae; genus Bilifractor. The sequence continues at coordinate 129,764 of JAZHVR010000008.1, forward strand.
AGTTGTGAAAATAAGACGCTCGTCTGCGATGAACAACTGGTCCGGAATTTCTTTAAGAAAAAAATATGCAGATTCTTTGCCATTTCATTATTCCCGGAAAAAAGCCGTTCTAACAAACGGTGGAACAGCACCGTTGCATAAAATCAGCGATGGATATCCGGGAATCCGCATTATCGATGCAGCTGAATGGTTGCAGGCAGAGTACAGGATGCATCTGAGGCGTTCGAAAAGTTCAGAGAGGATCATATCGGATGAAGGAATTTTATATCCAGGATGACGGCATCAGGCTGCATGCAAAGCTCGAAATGCCGCCGGAAACTGATGAGGATAATCCGGGAAAGCTCCCGCTTTGTATTGTGATTCACGGGTTTACAGGGAACATGGAGGAGCGCCATATCATCGCGGCGGCCAGGGCCATCCGGGAGACGGGATGCGCCACTCTGCGCGTCGAAATGTACGGGCATGGAAAGAGCAGCGGTGAGTTTAAAGACCACACGCTTTACAAGTGGGTAGGAAATGCGCTTGCGGTTGTAAAATATGCGAAGTCTCTGGATTTTGTGACTGATCTGTATATGTGTGGCCACTCACAGGGCGGACTTCTGGTGATGCTGACCGCGGGAATGTGCAGAGATGATATTAAAGCGATTATTCCTATGTCCCCGGCATGGATGATTCCGGAGCAGGCGCGAAAGGGCACAATTCTCGGAATGAATTTTGATCCAGACCACATCCCGGATGAGCTTCGTCAGGGCGACCTTGTGCTGAACAGCAACTATATTCGAGTTGCGCAGACGATTCATGTGGAGGATGAGATCGCGAGATTTCCGGGTGATGTTCTGATTACTCAGGGTGATGCGGATGAAAGCGTGCCGTATGAGTATGCTCTGAAGGCTGAAAAACTATATTCGCATTGTAAACTCGTTTTAATTTCTGGCGACACGCATTGCTATGACTATCACCTGGATCAGGTAGAGGACGCAATTAAAAAATTCATGACGGAAGAAATTGAAGGCGGTTTGCCTTTCGAGGTGCATCAACCCTGAGCGCTGAAACAATAAAACAAAGTGGAATCATTAAACATGGATATAAACACGAATCCCTGCGGGTCTTGAATTATCAGACTTGCAGGGATTTTTTTGATGGGTGCTACCTGATTTTTGTTATTTCATGTAGTTAGTGATCCAATGGGTACTTGCCAGTAAAACAGATCAGTGCGTATATTGGGTACAATGTGGGTACTATAGCTTTAAAATAAGATGAACGAGAAAAAATCGTCGTCTTCTGGTGTTTTAGCACTCTAAGGTAAGAGGAATGTAACATGATGAGGAGAAGATTATCCGGGCAGTTTTTATTACCGGATAACAGATGGGGACGCCACGTTCCCCTATCTCCGCGTCAGTCAGGATTATTTCAGTGGAAAAATCACGCGGATAGATGTGTACACGATGCGCGGCGCGGTTCAGATTAACTATTATAAGACCTATTAACTTTCTGAGAGGAAGCCGGATGGGTGGATATCAGTCAGGAGAAGAAGGCGTAATCGGTTGTTGTTTCATCCACCGACAGCCAAAGAAATATGCCGGGAAGAGAAGAATAAGTCTGCCAACAGAGAGCAGATAATGGTACATACTTATCGGATTAGGATCGTTGCCGGTCAGCTTCAGAAAGATATATTGCAGCGGGGAGAAGAAAACAGATGTCACCAGCAGAATCCAGGGAAGTGCCCAGTACTTCTGGATAAACCCTCTGCGCGCAGGCTGATTCGAAAAACTGAGCATCAAAGCCAGGATGCCGAAGAAGACAGATCCTGCGGTCGACACAGGATTGATCGCATACATGGCATAATCCGGAGACGAATAAATCGTCCATAAAAACAGATCACCGGCTGACAATATAAAAGAGATAATAGCAATACCAAAGACTGGTTGTTTCTGCAGGATAAAAATACCCATTACCAGATAAAGGATGGCAAAGCCAAGTATTTCAAGCGCCATGAATGCTATGTCATAATTAAATATGTACAAAAGTTCCGGAATAAAAATGTACAAATGGTATCATCGTAAAAGCTGATAAAGGAGGCTTTGCGATGATTATCAAATCACCTGTTACAACGAATCTGAAAATTGAGAAACTGGAGGACTTATACAAGTTAAGACCATTTATGGAATCAGCCAATCTGAAAATTAATAAAAGCCAGATTGCCCGAGAACT
>JAZHVR010000009.1:0-106718 GCA_036453165.1 Eubacteriales bacterium
GCTGCGGGAAGTGAGCGAAGCCATCTTCCCGTAGCCTTAAAGTGAAAGCCAGCGCCTTGAGACGCTGGCCTAGCAACACGGGCTTATAGCCCGGACCGAACCACCCGTTTCACGGGTGGCGGCGATTATGTGTTGACAAATGCCACTGTGGCTTATATAATCTAAATCACATTAAACATATTAATCAAGTATGAAATATAAGAAATAAAGATCGCGCATGGATTTTTTGCGCACGGCTTCAGGAGGCAAATGTTATGGCAGGCGAGAATATCAATACACAGCTGATTCACGGCGGGGTCCCGATCGACGAGTATACGGGAGCCGTCAGCGTACCGATTTATCTGACTTCGACTTTTAAGCAGGATGGCCTCGGAAAGAGGAGAAGAGGATACGAATACGCCAGGACAGGCAACCCGACAAGAGAGGCGCTCGAGAAGCTGATCGCAGAGCTTGACGGAGGAGTTGCAGGTTTTGCCTTCGCATCGGGTCTCGCGGCGATCGACGCGGCGCTGAGCCTGTTCAAGCAGGGAGATGAGATCCTCACCTCCGAGAATGTATACGGCGGAACCTTCAGGATTCTTGATCAGGTGTTCACGAACTTCGGGATCACGGGAAGACTTGCCCACACCGAGGATCCGGCGAAGTTTGAGTCGGAGATATCGGACAAGACAAAAGCTGTTCTGATCGAGAGTCCGGCAAACCCTCTGATGAGCATTACAGATATCCGGGCAATCTCTGATATCGCTCACGCCCACGGCCTGACGGTGATCGTCGATAACACGTTTATGACACCTTACCTCCAGAAACCAATCGAACTCGGGGCGGACATTGTTGTGTACAGCGCGACAAAATATCTGGCCGGGCACAGTGACCTCGTGGCTGGTCTCGTAGTTGTGACGACAGAGGAACTGAAGGAGAGGATCGCTTTCCTCCAGAATTCTATCGGAGCCGTGCTTCCTCCGTTCGATTCCTGGCTTCTGATCCGCGGAATCAAGACGCTGGGTGTAAGGCTTGACCGCCATGTGGCAAACGCCGAGCGCGTCGCCAGGTGGCTTACGGAGAACAAGGCGGTCAGGAAGGTTTATTATCCGGGCCTGAAGGACAGTGCGGGATATGAGATCAATAAGAAACAGGCGAGAAACGGCGGTGCGATGATGAGCTTCGAGCTCACTCCGAACCACGACGTGGAGAAATTTTTCGAGAGTCTGAAGCTTATTACTCTTGCAGAATCTCTCGGCGGTGTTGAATCCCTGATCTGCCATCCGGCGAGCATGACGCATGCGTCTATTCCGAAGGATATCCGTGAAAAGGTTGGTATTACTGATCAGCTGATCCGGCTTTCCACTGGAATTGAGGACGTAGATGACATTATCGCGGACCTTGATCAGGCGATCAGAGCATCGGAGACCTGAGCAGGCAATCACAACTTCAAAGATCAGAGAAAAAATCTGAACAGAGAAGTTCATCTGTGAATTTGATTATCGGATATCAGGAATGGTCGGACCGGATGGAACGGGCCGGGAGAGGATGAGGAGATGGCAAATTATTATAATGATCTTCACGAACTGATCGGCAACACGCCGATGCTGAAGCTGAATCATATCGAGGGCGTAAAAAAGGGCGTCAATATTTTTGCAAAGCTTGAGTACTGGAATCCTACCGGGAGTGTAAAGGACCGCACGGGAAAATACATGGTCGAGGCGGCAGAGAAGAACGGTACCCTGAAACCGGGCGGAACGATCATTGAAGGCACGGCCGGCAACACGGGACTCGGCATTGCATTCGCTGCCATGAATAAAGGCTATCGCGTGATTTTTGTGGTTCCGACCAAGTTTTCCGAAGAGAAGCAGACACTGATGCGCGCCCTCGGAGCGGAGATTATCAATACGCCGCGCGAAAAAGGAATGCTCGGTGCGGTTGCGAAGGCCAATGAACTTCATGCCGAGATTAAGGACTCGGTCATGATGGGGCAGTTCACAAATCCCGCGAATCCGCAGGCGCATTATGAGACGACCGGAAAAGAGATCTATGAGCAGCTCGACGGCCAGATTGACTATTTTGTGGCTGGCGCAGGGAGCGGCGGCACTTATACGGGAATTATGAAGTATCTGAAAGAACAGAACCCCGATATCAAAGGCGTTCTCGCGGATCCTCTCGGATCGACGATCGGCGGCGGCACACACGCCGACTACAACATCGAGGGAATTGGCAATGATTTCGTCCCGGAGACGATGGATCTGAAACTCGTCGACAAGGTCATCAAGGTGAATGACGCGGAGGCGTGGGCAAATTCCCGGGAGCTGTGCAGTCATGAAGGCGTGATCGTCGGCTCATCCTCAGGCGCCGCGCTGGCGGCATCGAAAAAGCTTGCCGCAGAGATCGACGGAGGAAATATCGTCACGCTTTTCCCTGACCGCGGCGACCGCTATTTCAGCTCACATCTGTACGTGGATGAGTAAATGATATCGAGCACCAGATGTTTACTTCGCGAAAAATAATGTGTTGCCTGCTGACGGATAGGATACACAGAATTTACAATTAAGGTGTTCCACATTTCTTCAAAATTGTTATACTAAAGAACAGCGGGGTTTCATGACCATAGATTTCTGGCATGAAACCCTATGTTTTACGCGAATACCGCGATGATGAGATAAAACCGCGAAGCGCGGTTTATCTCGTTTACGCGAGTAATGAACCGCATCCGCTCACGCAATAGCGTGAAGCGGTGAGGCGAAAAAAAGTATAACGAAAGAAATGGAGGTGCGTCCGATGGGTGAGAATGAAAACACTGCGCTTGATCAGACACAGTTTGACGCTGAAGTGAGAAAGGCCGCGCGTTTGCGAGAAATGCGGAGCATCATTGAAAAGCAGGATGCGGATGCACTGTCTAAGCTGTATGACAGCATGGAGCCGATCGATTTTGCCATCCTGATCGAAGATCTTGACGATGATGAGGTTGCGAAGCTGACGCCGCTCATGGATGACGACGAGCTCGCCGGCACGATGGAAAATGCCGAGGATGATGAGCGTATCCGTATCGCGCACACACTGGACAACAGGCGCCTGCTCACGGCGTTCAGTTACATGCAGAAGGATGATATCGTCGATATGCTGAGCGACTTCCCGATCGGACGCCGCAAGGAAGTCATCAATATCATGAAAACGGACGACCGCCAGATCATCACGAAACTTCTGCAGTATCCGGAGGAATCGGCCGGCGGACTGATGACGACGGCGTTCATCGCTCTGAAGGGAGATTACACAGCCGAGTATGCCCTTGAAAAAATCAAGCAGATCGGTCCCAAGACAGAGGATATTGAGACTGTATATATCGTCGACCGGAAAGGCTGCCTGATTGGTTTCGTCGATCTCCGCCAGATCCTGTCGGCGCCAAAGACAAGGATTCTGTCTGACTTTATGGATGACCGTGTGATCTATGTCAAGCCGGAAACCGACCAGGAGGATGTGGCAAAACTGGTATCCAAATACGACCTTAATTCCATTCCGGTCGTCAGTCCGACGAAACAGATTCTCGGTGTCGTCACCGTCGATGATGTGATCGATGTCATTATCGATGAGTACAACGAAGATATCCTCGAACTGGCAGGCGTGTCCAAGGAGGAAAATCTTGACACGACGCTCGGTGAATCCATACGTCTCCGCCTTCCGTGGCTGATGATTAACCTGCTCACGGCTTTCCTCGCGTCTTTCACGGTCAAACTCTTTGAGAGCACGATCGAGCAGGTTGTCGCGCTGTCATCCATCATGACAATCATCAGCGGAATGGGCGGTAATGCAGGTACACAGACACTTTCTATTCTTGTGCGTGAGATCTCGCAGAGAGACAGGAAAGCGAAGGAGTACCGGAAGCCATTCCTGAAGGAACTTGTTCTCGGACTCATCGATGGCGCTTCGACCGGACTTGTGACGGCAGTTGTCGTTTGCGCAGTATACGGAAATATCTGGCTCGGCGTGATCGCTTTCGTCGCCATGATCGGCAACATGCTGGTATCGGCGTTTTTCGGATTCCTGATCCCGCTGATTCTGAACAAGTGCCACGCGGATCCCGCCGTATCAAGCTCGATTTTTGTCACGACGGCGACAGACGTGCTCGGTTTCTTTATTTTCCTTGGCCTCGCAAAGGTGTGTATGCCGCTGATTTCCTGATGGGTGATCCGCAGCATACCTGAACATGGATCGGCCAGACACGGTGATCGTGAATAGTGTGTGGGATGGCCAGGGTTTTCCCTGGTCAGATCGAGTAATCGGTCACGTTTTTTGTTTCTCCGAAGGCGGCCCCGAGCTGCCGTTCGTTCATCTGTTCACCGACGAGAATGAGTACCTCCTCCTGCTGTCCCGGTGCGGTAGCAGAAGGAGATATTTTTGTTTCACGGGACGTAGCGTTGATCTCTTTCCATTCGCCGGTGCCGGTATCTGTAAAGAAACCCTTGATCCGGATGACGTGCCCGAAACGCTCCGGGTCCGAGAAGATTTTTGAGACGAGAGTTCTCATATCCTGTTCTGTCCGGTTGATGTGGAAATAAAACAGATTCTGGAAGCTTCCGTCTTCATCATATCTCATCCGGACCATATCGGCAGAGGAGTGTCCCGCTGACCCGATGCGGTCCCACATTTCTTCTGATCCGGAAGAGCTTCTTGTTATCATTGGCACAGCTGAAAAATCGCGTGTGCAGTGAAATTTTCCGGCGTCCCTGACAAGGTGGGCTCGTATTTTTTTCTCAGCCGATTCAATTTCTGAGGGTGACAGGCCATCAGTCCTTGACAGATAGATCAGCCCCGCCGTCGACGCCTGGTCGGTCAGCATATATTCTGAACTTTCTGAGAGATGATCCGGAAGATCTGCTGATACGACAGAGATCACATTGTCAGCCTGATACCAGCGTGAAATCGGCTCATCGTAGAGGATGTTATAAAAATCCTCTATGTCAAAAACGCCTGACGGCTCAACGAGGACGCGGGAGTAGCCAAGCATCGCAAAAGAGATCAATTTCGTGCGGAATCTCCTTCGCTGGCAGTCGGCGTCTCCGGCGACGACCATTTCGATGTCACATGAATCGCCGAGCTGTTCAAGCAGAAATGCCCTGTCTATGCTGATGGCACCGTAGTCATTGGCGAGGATACAGATGTGTTCGCCCCTGCTGATCAGATGCTTTGCGTACTCAGCAATAAAAGTTGTTTTTCCTGCACCGAGAAGACCGGTGATCAAGTCGATTTTTATCATAAAAAAGTTCCTTTCGTATTACATCAGATGTCCCGTTCATTGTATCATTATCGTGTATAAAGATTTGGGAATATTTTTCATCCGGCTGTTCCGGCCGGGTGATTTTTAGCCCACGATAAGGCGTTAAACGATCGGTCACAGGCAGGGGTTTCCTTCAGAAAACCGCCACCTGTGATGTTTCTGTATATATGGCATTTGTTTTCACACAAGAAAGGCAGGTAAATCATGAGCAGTATTTATCATCGCACAAGTATCAGAAAATATGAGGATCGTCCGGTAGAGAAGGAAAAAATCCTGGAGATCCTGAAGGCGGGCATGCAGGCGCCGAGCGCGGGTGACCAGCAGCCGTGGGAATTTTATGTTGTCACTGACGCAGAGAAGATCAGGGCATTATCTGGTTCAAGTCCTTTTGCAGGGTGCGCGGCAGGGGCAAAGGCTGTGATCGTCCCGGTCTACAGGAAGACGGGATTGAAATTCCCGGAATTTGCGCAGATCGATATGTCTATCGCCCAGGAAAACATGTGGCTTATGGCAGATGAACTCGGCCTGGGCGGCGTATGGCTCGGGATCGCCCCGATTAAGGAGCGTATGGACAATGTCCGGAAGATCCTGAATCTGCCGGATGATGTCGAGGCTTTCTCACTTTTCCCTGTAGGATATCCTGCAGATGAGAGAAAGCAGGAAAACCGCTACGACGAGAAGCGGATCCATTTTATCTGAAGATTGTAGAAACTTTTCAGGGATTCCTGTAGAATGGCATGACAAGTAAAGCTCAGCTGATATCGTCACAGTAAAACAGGAGGTGATCTGTGGTAAGAGATACATTAATTGGAATTCTGATACCGTTTCTTGGAACAACTTTGGGAGCCGGATGTGTTTTCTTCATGAAGAAGGAGATGAAGGAGAAAACGCAGAAGATTCTCGGCGGTTTTGCGGCCGGAGTCATGGTGGCCGCTTCGATCTGGAGCCTGCTGATTCCGGCGATCGAAGACAGTGCTTCATATGGCAGACTTGCGTTTCTGCCGGCATTCATCGGATTCTGGATCGGCATTCTGTTCCTTCTGCTTCTGGATGAGATCACACCTCATCTGCATATCCTGACAAAGGACAAGGAGGGACCGGAAAATCATCTGTCTTCTGACATTCTGATGATGCTCGCCGTGACACTGCATAATATCCCGGAAGGGCTGGCGGTCGGCGTTGTGTATGCCGGATTTTTGTATGGCGATACGATCGGTGCTTCTGCGGCACTGGCACTTTCCATAGGAATTGCCATACAGAATTTCCCAGAGGGCGCCATCATTTCCATGCCGTTGTACGGAACTACAAAGAAGAAGGGCAGGGCGTTTATGTATGGAATGATAAGCGGCGCTGTCGAACCGGCAGCTGCCCTGGTCGCCATATTATTCGCACAAGCTATGGTGCCGGTCATGCCATATCTTTTGTCATTTGCGGCCGGAGCAATGATGTATGTCGTTGTGGAGGAACTGATCCCGGAAATGGCAAAAGGAGAGCATACGAATCTCGGTGTGATCGCATTTTCGGCTGGCTTTACAATCATGATGATGCTGGACGTGGCTCTGGGATAAGTCAGTATTTCAGAAAAAACGGTATATTATTGACAGGTACAGGCGATGAAATTATGTTGTATATAAAATAATCAGGGAGGATCAGATCCGTAGTGATAAATATGAAAACACTGGGAAAAATTCTCACGGGGCTGTCGCTGTGCCTGGCAGTTACCGGCTGCACATCTGCGGCATCGTCGTCCTCCGCTGGTCAGACGGAATGGATGACGGTGACGGTGTTTGACGCCGGAAAGGCCGACGCGATTCTTTTGAAAACCGATGAGGGAAACGTCATGATCGACACAGGACTGGCGGAAAACAGCGATACGCTGATCAGCCAGATGGAGGATCTCGGGGTTACGGATCTCTATGCGCTGATTCTGACGCATTTTGATAAAGACCACGCCGGCGGTGCGGCCGATATTCTGAGCAGCCTGACCGTGGATAATGTTTATACGACATATGCTGCGGATGACGGCGTAGATATTACCGACGCTCTTGCTGAGGCAGGCCTGGAAGCCCAGGTTGTAGACAGCAGCGGGGATGTCACGTTCACCCTTGGCGATGCGGAATTTACCATCGAAGGGGCAGAGGGCGGCTACAGTGAGAACGAGGACAATAATTCCTCGCTGGTGACAACCGTCACTAACGGCACCGAGACGCTGCTGTTTATGGGCGATGCACAGAAATACAGGATTGAAGAGTATCTCGCAATACATGATGAAACTGTCGATTTTCTCAAAGTCCCATATCACGGTCACTATATGAGCTGCCTTGACGATCTTTTTTCTGTTCTGCAGCCGTCTTACAGCGTTTTCAGCTGTGCGGAAGACAATCCGGATCCGGATGAGGTGGCAGAGACAGCGGCTCTGCTGGAGGAATATGGCAGTGTGTATTACACGTATAACGGGAATGTGACCGTGCACTGCTACGCGGATTCACTTTCAATTTCGCAATAGGATTCTACATCAGAGCTTCCGCCCCGCAGGTGGAAGCTCAATTACTTTCTTCTGGATGGCAGCCAGCTGTTCTCCGACCTTCTGTAAAGACCGCTGCTCCGCGCACTTTCTTCCGGCTTCAGTGAGATCCGGCAGGCTGCCTGACAGGATATCTTCTGCCCTGGATACAAATTCTTCCTGCGTATCCGCTTTGTAAACGTTGTATCCGTCATGAAGCCAGCCCTGATACACCGGGATATCTCTGACCAGCACCGGAATCTCCGAAGCCAGCGCTTCAAGTACCACAATCCCCTCTGTTTCTTCGTGACTCATAAAGCAGAAAAGATCACAGCCGCAATAAGCATCACAAAGGTCATCGCGGCACGCGTAACCGGGAAACCGCACATTCGGTGTGGCGCGATCCATGGCTTTTCTGACCTCATCTGTCATCAGAACAGGACTGGTATAACCAAACCAGAAAAATAACACAGCGGGCATTTTTGCCGCAAGGTCAATAAAATCGATAAGCCCCTTGCGTTCCATATAATGGCCGACAGAAAGTATGACTTTCTGCCGCGGTCCGATATGATAGCGCGCTCTGAAAGAGGCACGTCTTGCCGGATCTTGTTTGAAATGATCAGTATCGACGCCGTTGGATAATACGAAAATAGGGGTCTTAATGCCATAGCCCTGAAGGATATTGCGGGAATAATCAGTCGGTGTGATGATGGCATCTGATAATGAATAGCACCATATTATCCACTTGCGGAACAGCGGTGAAACGATATTGGACAGTCGGAATGAATTCCTGAAATCTTCCTCGGTAGAATGTCCATACCACAGAATTTTCTTGTTCTGACGTCTCGCTCTGAGGGCGGTTAATACCGAATCGGGAAACACCGTGTTAATCTGAATAAGTTCTGTTTCCGGATCATCGGCTTCCGTCATCTGAACGCCGGAAAGCTGCAGTTCACTGATCTGGTGATGAATCGCCTGCCCGACGCCGCTTTTTTCGACAACGCCAAGTGCGCCCTGATATACACATACTTTCACTTCCGCACCTCTCATTCAAAGCAGCTTCTTTCTGCTGCAATCAGTCAGCCCGCAAATGTCGGAAATATCCGGTTGAAAATCCCTTCCAGTCCGAGACTGTACAGCGCGATCGCAGCGGGTTTTCCAAGAAGAATGATCCCTGTGAACACTTTCAGCGACATCGTTGTCGTTCCTGCCAGAAAGCACAGAAAATCGTCCGGTGCCACCGGAAGAAAGATTGCTATCGCAAACAGCCTGGTAAATCTATGTTTTTCGTTTGTCCATTTCAGATACCGTTCAAGAAGCTTTTCAGAAAATATCTGTTTTATCAGAGGCATTCCGAATTTACGCGCGATGAGAAAGGCCAGCACGGATCCGATGCAGATCCCCGTATAGTTATAAAGAAATCCCTTCCAGGCCCCGAACATCAGGACGCCTGCGAGACAGCCGATGCCGCCCGGCATAATGGGGATTACAACCTGTACCGCCTGCAGCGCTATGAAAGCAAGCGGCGCAAGTATTCCCAACGGCTGCAGACTCTGCTCAATCTTCTGCCGTGAGGAAAAATATCCGCCTTTCCAGAGGAGACAGCAGAAGATGAGGCAGGCAGCCAGACCGGCGATCGCGACAATGTTTCTAACTGACCTGATTCGCCGCTGTTCCATAAACATTCCTTCTCCCCTGGAGACTTCGCGCCCCCAGAACCTGCCGGTACACCTGCAGGACGGCTTCCGCAAAAGCTTTTGCGGAATATTTTGACTGGATGATCTCTTTGCCGCGGTTTCCCATCATTTTCCTCAGTGCTGCAGATGAAGAGAGCATCTGAAGGAATTCCGCATATTCGTGCTCATTGCTGTAAGCGAATCCGTTGACTCCTGAAAACAGCACATGATCCAGACAGGGATCGTCAAGACAAAGAAGAGGAAGTCCGCACGCCATCGCCTCAAAATACGTCAGTCCCTGTGTTTCACTTCTGGAAGCACTGACAAAAATGTCTGCCATCCTGTAATAATGCGCGATGTCCTGCGGAGAAACCATTCCTGTAAAGACAACCCTGCCTGTAAGTCCCGATTCCCGTACAAGACATTCCAATTCCTGACGATAAGGGCCGTCGCCCACCAGAACCAGTTTGTCTGACGGATATGACCATCGCGAAAACAGATAAAGTATCTCGTCCAGATTTTTCTCCATCGCGAGGCGCCCTGCGTACAGAAGGACAATATCCTTTTCAGGTATTCCGTAGCGTGCGCGGAGTTCATCGCGCCCTGTATCTTTACTGTCATTGGAAAACGAACGGATTTCTATACCGGTAGGAATGCATGTGATCGGTGTTCTCACATGATACTGCTGAAGCAGTTCTTTTGTTTTCTCCGAAGGGACGATGATATGCCTGACTTTCCGGCACACACTGGCCGTCAGAATCCGGGCACCCTGTTTCCCCAGCAGTGTGCCGGGTAAAACATAATGAATAAAATCCTTATACAGTGTGTGGTAGGTATGAACCTGCGGACAGCCACATGCTCCCGCGATTTTTCGCGCGGCATGGAATGTGGAAAATTCGCATTGACTGTGTACAATATCCGGATGCCATTGAATCAGTTCACATATTGCCCTGCTGTCTGTCTTCAGGCGCACCCTGGCTCCCGGATAGACCCGGGATATATCGACAGACGGAAGATAGATAACATTTCCGTCCGTGTGATATACTCCGTCATTCGCCAGGGTCAGAATTTTCACATCCACACCGCGGTCCAGCAGCTGTTTCTGAAGATTCACAACACTGGTCACAACGCCATTCACCGCCGGTCGATACCAGTCAGTTGTAATCAGAACTTTCATATCTTATTTCCTTTCCTGTCAGACACGTCAGAGACTGCTTTTTCCTTTTACGGATTTCCATCTGGCTAAAACATATCAGATAGAACTTAACAGCCTGTCCGGGGAGACCTAAACAATATCTGAACTTTTGTTTTCAGCAGGCGGAGCGTTGTTTATTGAAAAGAAATGATACTTTTTTACAGACATTGTGATAAATATAGGCTATACTGAACTAGGTCTGGCCAGGGTGTATCGCAAATATGACAACGAAAAACCTGAGGCAGGCAAGAAAAAGATAATTAATGAGGAGGAGAAATGGTCACAGTATCAGAAGACATCCTGAAGAAAAATGGGGAGAGCTTGCGGAAAGGGGCGGTTGCGAGATGACATTTACGGAGAAAGTCCAGCAGCCGCGGATGATCCTCAGGATATTTCTTATCCTTCTGCTGATCGCAACGGTAGTATTTGGTGTGTTTGTCTGGAATGAGACGCGTATCCGGACGCTGGATGCTGAAGGTATTAAAACGGTCACAGAAGAAGACGGATATCAATGGAAGATCGATCAGGTAAAGATCGAACAGGGCAGACGGATGCACTTTGATATCTCCGGATGGTGCATCAAAACCGGAGAGGATCAGACGGCAGCAGCGATTCATGTGGTACTGAAAAAAGAGAGTACTGGTGAGTATCTGGTGGTCCCAACAAATGTGTCGAAAAGAGAGGATGTAACAAAGTCCCTGGGTGGCAAGTATGATTATACTTTCAGTGGCTTTGAGGCAACATATCACGAGACAAAAAAATTGAATTTCAGCGAAGAGGCTTTTGATATTTATCTGCTGGCAAAGTTTAATGATATGGAAGACAATGTCCTGATCAATACAGGAGAGGTGCTTTATGCAGGCAGTTGATACTATTAATGCTGGCAGCCGGGTAAAGCGCATATTGAAAAATCCACTGTTTCTGTATGTGGCATGCGGATTGATCTTCGGACTGTGTATGAGCCAGGTGCCCATTACACATGATGATGCCCTCTGGGTGAAAAACCCGGATATCGGATCGCTGTCTTTTCTGGTGGATAAGATGGTCGATGATTATCATTCGTGGAGCTCGCGTGTGATCATTAATTTCATCGCACTGTTTATGGTGGGACATGGCCCTGTCTGTTTCGGGATTTTTATGGGCTTCAGTCTGTTCCTGTTTCAGTACAGCCTGTACGCCATTACGGACGGGAAGATCAGAAAGTGGATGATACCGGCGGCTGCATGCTTTGCTCTGCTGCTTCCCTACGAACACTTCGGGGATGCCGGATGGATCATCACGGCGTGTACCTATTATACGCCCGCTGTTTTCGGCGTGTTTTCTCTGGTGGCGCTGGCCAGGATCTGCAGAGGAGAGAAAATACGGAAATGGGAGTATCCCCTGTTTTCTTTCGCCCTCATCTATGCGTGCAACCACGAGCAGCAGGTTGCGCTGTATATTATTGTTTATCTTGTTTTTCTGGTGTATTTTTGTGTGAACCACCGTCGTTCGCGGTACTTTATCGTGCAGCTTCTGCTGGTGATTGCCAGCGCGGTTTTTATTCTCACCTGTCCCGGAAATTATGCACGGGCGAACTACGGACAGGGATGGATGTGGTATTATGGGATGTTCGACTTCCTCGACAAGCTGGATCTCGGATATTCGCTGACTGGTCTCATTGCCATTTATGAGAATTTCATGCTGCTTCCGGTACTTACGCTTCTGGTAGCTGTTATGGTATGGAAGAAATATACGGCAGGCGGGCTGCGTTTTCTCTCTGCGGTTCCTTTTCTCTGTGTGTTGACGAATACGTTCAGAGGTCTCAGGATGGAACTCTCGTCTGTAGGAGAATCGGGCTTTGTTACCGTACCGGCGGTTGGCAGTGTAACTTCTCTGGCAAACCGCTATGTGCAGTTTATGTTTTACACCGTATTTTTTATCAGCCTGCTTCTGACATTTATGCTGATTGCCAATAATTCGGCGGAGATGACGGCATATATCGGTTTGATCGTCGGTGGAATTGCGAGCCGTACGGCTATGGGATTTACACCGACGGTCTGCCTCTCCGGCAGCCGGACGATGACCTCTTTTCTGGTTGCCCTGATCGTCTGTCTCATGACTGCGTGGTCGTCTTCTGTTTCTTCTGGATATTTGCGCCGGGAAGACGTACGTGTCATGAATCCGATCATGCTGATGATGGCGTGTCTGTGGCTCATTGACGTGGCTATTTATATTGTCTGATAAAAAGATGATTGTTGAAAGATGAGGGAGAATGAAAATGACAACGCAGGAAAACAGGACTGCAAAAATCAGGGCGGTGCTGAAGAAACTCGCGGGGAGCAGCTGGTTTCTGTTTCTTCTGGTCAGCCTGATTTTTGTGTGTCTGATCTATAAGGTCCCTTATACAAATGATGATAAGGTGTGGCTGAACAGCGGAGATATCTATTCTCTGGACTTTTTCATCGACCAGATCGTGCATAATTATACCAGATGGAGCTCCAGGGTCATCGTGAATGTTCTGGCTCTGTTTTTCCTTGGACACGGAAAGGCACTCTTTGCACTGTACATGGGCTTCTGCATGTATGTGTTCCAGTACAGTCTGTCAAAGCTGGCTTCGCCGGAAGGCGACAGATGGACGCGGCCGGTAGTTGCCGGACTGGCGATGCTGCTACCCTTTCAGTATCTTGGCGAGGCGGGATGGACGATCACCATGTGCACATATTTTGCTCCCGCGACGTTCGGGTTATATGCACTGGCTCCGGCTGCCAGAATTTATCGCGGAGAAAAAATACGCGCGTGGGAATATCCGCTATATTCACTTGCTCTTATCTACGGCTGTAATCAGGAGCAGGAGGCTGTGGTCGTCTTTTTCACGTACCTTGTGATCCTCATTGGTTTTTCGCGCATGCACAGGAGGACCAGATATCTTACAGTGCAGTTTCTGTTGGCAGTGGCGAGCGTCATATTTATTTTCACCTGTCCTGGAAATTACAACCGTTCAGGTTCGGAAGAGCACTGGATGCCATTTTATGGCATGCTGAATGCCGTTGGGAAAGTTGATCTCGGTTATTCTGTGGAGCTCCGGAGACTTGTCTTTAATCAGGACACCTATATGGTGGTTATCTGTCTTTTCATCGCGCTGATGATCTGGAAGAAGTACAAGAAGGTTTCCTATCGCGTAATCGGTATATATCCTCTTTTCTGCATGGTTCTCAGCACCGCGCAGATGGTGAAAAACCAGCTGTGGAAATTTGACGATAACACCGGGCTTGTATGGGCGGGCGGTTCCGCTGGCAGATTGCTGATCGATGAGTATTTTAGGTATCTTTTTTATACCGCGTTTCTTATCTGTCTATTCTTATCTTTCATCCTGCTGGCGGGAACGAATTTTGAAGTGCTGGTCTGTGCCGCGCTTGTCGTGTCCGGGTTCGCGAGCTGTGTGATGCTCGGTTTCAGCCCCACAATCTATGCCTCTGGTAATCGCACGCTGACTTTCATGGTCACGGCGCTGCTCGCCTGCACATCTATAAGCTGGTCGTCTGTTGGCCGCGACGGATATCTGCAGAGGGAAGACACGAAGACTGTCAATGTGGCTATGATTGCCATAACTATTGCCATGATGTTTGAAGTGTATTACCGTATTCTTGATCAGCTTATGGCAAAATAGGTTGAAAATGAACGAAAAAGCGGGTTCCGGCGACGACTCTGGAACCCGCTTTTTTCTTACGTTTATGAGCTGTATTACTCGATGGAGTTTACAGCTTTGACCATACAGTCTTTTGATTGTAAGAGATTAATTACACAACATATGGTTTTACTCGGCGATATCATTCACAAGATATAGACGTGTGATTTCATTTTTTTGGCGTAGCGGTATCAAATCGGTATCAATTTTCGGTAGAACTTGCTAACTCTGATTTTCAACATTTTTTTTACTGGACCTTCTGTTCAGGTCATTTAATTTATCTATAATTTCTTTTTGTTTGTTCGGATACAGGTGAGCATATATATTCATTGTTATTTTTACGTCTTTGTGACCCAGACGTTCGGAGATCAGATAGATTGATGCGCCTAGCTCTACGAGCAGACTGGCATGAGAGTGACGGAAATCATGAATACGGATCCTTTTAACTCCGGCCATTTTTGCGTGGATTCTCAATAGCTTGCGATAATACTGTTTGGTATAAGGGAATATCCTGTCATTTTTTCCGGGCTTAAATAATTTGGACAGATAAACTTTCATGTAGTCGTTCAGAATATCGGGTATGGGAATGTCCCGCACGCTGTTTGGCGTCTTCGGCGAAAGTTATAAGATCTTGACCGTCATAATAGTGATAGGTTTTAGTGATGTGAACGATTTTGTTTTTTGTATCCACGTCGTTTGCTGTCAGCGCCTGGAGTTCACCAATCCGAACACCCGTATAATAAGCATCATGAAAGCAGCATAGTGAGGACTGGATTTATCGAAGGTATTGATGAATTTATCAAATTCTTCTTTGGTATAAAAATTTATCCGTTTTTCCCTGCCACTGACGGAAACACTGGCGATCCTGCATGGATTCTGCAGAAAGTGAGAACAGCAGAAAATGTGTTGAGGAAGCCAGAAGGTCATCTGACAGCGTTATGGCGTTTATTTATGACAGGCTGACAGAGGAGAAAGGATCGTGGATAGCCAGAAGTGCGGTTTGTGATGAATATGAGGCATATTGAAAAGAAAACGGAAGACAGCCGCTCGGTAAGGCAAAGTTTATTCCGGAAATGAAACGCAAGGGTTACGATGCTGTAAAACGACAGGGAATATACAGTTACAAGGGACTGCGGTTAAAGGAAGAAGAGTTTCATCATGTTTCGGAGGATGAAAAAATTCCATTTGGATAATCATGTCTTCTATTATTGTTTTCGGAGGAAATGTTGACAGGAGCAGAAAATAAGATTATGTTATATATAACATAACCGGAAAGGGTTCACGATTGTTTAGTGTGGATTTTTCAGAGAGGAAGACGGAAGTATACCGGTTGGTGCATTTATTCGTAATCTGGATGTTAAGATGAAGGCCAAGGTCGTTTAAGATTTGCATCGTCTCGAAATGCTCGGAAATGAAGCAAGAGAACCGTTAAGCAAACATCTTGAAGGTGATATTTTTGAATTGAGATCAATTTGCGGAAACGATATAGTAAGGATTCTCTATTTCTTTGATGGCAATCAAATTATCATTGCGACGAATGGTTTTGTCAAAAAACAGCAGAAGACTCCGAGAAGTGAAATCATACTCGCCAAGAAGAGAGAGGCAGATTATTTGAAGAGAAAGGGGCGTTCAATATGAGTGATCTGCACGAACTAACAGAGGAATTGATGCAGGATCCGGAATTTTGTAAGGAATATGACGCGCTACAGCCTGAACGTGATATTACAATGACCCTTGTAAAGGCGAGAAAAGAAGCCGGATTGACACAGGCAGAGTTGTCGGCGAAGACAGGGATCAGCCAGGCTGATATCAGCCGCCTGGAGAATGGATCACGGAATCCAAGTATTGCTCTATTGAAGAGGATTGCGAAAGCACTGAATTCTACACTCAGAATTGAGTTCGTGCCAAATCAGAGAAAAGCAGTATGATGTGATCAATATTAATATCATAGTTAATAGGATCTGCTAATTGAGCATATATAAGAGTGAGTGTGTAAGCACATAGACCAATTTGGTTTATGAAGTTACACACTCATTTTATTTTTGACTGGAGATGAAGAATGGGACCGATATGCATTATTTCACTGGTGTAGGAATTAATTCTTCACGGATCTGTTTTAGAAAACGATCCGCTGCTTTGGAAAAGATCTGATATTTTTTCCAGATGATGAATGCCTCATCCTCCATCATCGGAGAAAGTGGCCTGAAACACAATGATGAATTTCCCCAATCCAGTACGGTATCCAGAAGTTTATCAAAGCCAATGGTATAGCCGAAACCTTCATCTGTCAGAATGGCAGCATTCAATATCAGGTTATAGGTTGCAACGATGTGTAATCGGGACACTGGTCTGTGCATCCATCCAGCCAGTTGCTTTGTTGCGTTTTCCTGCGAAGATGTGATCAGAGGCAGATCCATCAGATCTTCAGGAAAAATCTTTATCTTCTCTGCCAGGGAATCATCCCGTCGCATCAGAACGCCCCAATGTTCTTTTTTTGGTATACGGATAATATCATACTTTTTTGCGTCTGGTTCGCTGAACACGAGACCGAAATCTATCAGTCCTTTGTCCAGCTGCTCCATTACATAGGATGCATTGCCACTCATGAAATGATAGTGGATATCCGGACAGCTTTTCTGTAATTTTTTGGCAGCACGGGCGAAAACACGGATCGTATCTGTTTCTCCGGTTCCGATCCACACGTCTCCTGCTACGGTATCTCCCGGTTGAGATATTTCATTTTCTGTTTTCTCCACCAAATTCAATATTTCTTCGGCACGGGCACGTAATAATTTTCCATCTTCGGTCAGGGTTACCTTCCGGGATCCTTTTGTTCCGCGCACAAGCAGCTGTTTACCTAATTCATCTTCAAGTCCTTTTAACTGGATGGAGAGAGTCGGCTGGGTAAGATGCAGTGACTCCGCGGCTGCCGTGATATTCTGTTCGCGCGCTACTGCAAGAAAATACTCCAACACTCGAAGTTCCATTGGTACACCTCTTTTCTTTCCATGATTATATCATAGAAAATATCTATGCATATATATTTAAACAAAGTATTTTAAATTTACTTTCCGGAATCGTATACTCAGATCATAACAAAGGAGGAACAACAAATGACAGATGTTACACGATTTGAGTTCAATGAAGGTAAAACCTATGAAGTTTATCCGGAGATCGAAAACCGGACCGTATATTTCCATAACCGCTATGGCATCCAGCTGGCCGCGGACATTTTCTTCCCGGAAGGATTTGATGATACCAGGAAGTATCCGGCGATTATCGTCAGCCACCCGCACGGCGGCGTAAAGGAACAGTCCGGCGGACTGTATGCTCAGGAAATGGCAAAGCACGGCTTCATCGGCTTTGCAATTGATCTTTCCTACAACGGCGCCAGCGGCGGCACGGCAAGACATATCTCTACACCGGAAGGTCATGTGGAAGACATCCAGGCAGCCGTTGACTATCTCGGCACGAGAGCATTTGTCAACCGTGATGCGATCGGCCTCATCGGCATCTGTGCATCCGGCAGCTTCGCCATTGCGGCAGCCCTGACGGATACCCGCATCAAGGCAGTTGCCACCTCGACGATGTACAACATCGGCGAAAACTACCGCACGATGTTCGGCATGCGGGATACGGATCAGCGGATTGACATGCTGAAGGAAACCGGCGAACAGAGATGGAACGCCTATGCCGGCGGTGAAGAGAAATTCATGATGGAATTCCCACGCAAGGTCACTCCGGAAATATATGACAATCTTGATCCTGTCTCCAAAGAATTCTTTGACTACTATCTCGACAAGAACAGAGGCCGTCACCAGTATTCAACCGGCGCCATGAATATGAACAGCCTGGCTGCTCTGTTCAACTTTGATCCTTATATCAACGCGGATCTTCTCAAGGGCAGAAAAGCTCTGATCGTCTGCGGTACTGAAGCACACTCCCGTGCCTACAGTGAAGAAGCTTATGCAAAACTGCCGCGGGAATGCACGGAGATTTACTGGGTTGAAGGTGCCGGCCACTGTGATCTCTATGATGATAAGACAAAGATTCCGTTCGCGAAGTTTGCGTCTTTCTTCGGTGAAATGACAAAGTGAAGAAAGGAATTGTCCTTTTATCTGCACAGCACTGACAGCCGCCTGCCTGTGGGGCTGCGGCAGTCCGGATGCGGAAGAAACCACGGCAGCTTCAACGGCAGCGGCAGCTGAATCTGTCTCATCCTCACCAGCAGACAGAACCTTAAATGAATCTTATTCCTACAGCACCAAGGAAACCTGGGTGAGCCATGACGGCAGACAGATTTACGGCATCGCCTATATTCCGGATGACGGCCGGACACAGCATCCGCTTGTCATCTTCGCGCATGAACTTGGGGAAAACCACACAACCGGCATTCCCTATGCGGAACACTTGGCGGCATGCGGCTATGCCGTCTATGTATTCGATTTCTGCGGCGGCAGTGCCAATGGTACTAAAAATCAGAGTGATGGAAGTTCAACGGAAATGTCCGTTATGACAGAGGTCGGGGACCTGGAAAGTGTGCTTGATGCTGCTCAGGACTGGGATTTTGCCGATTCCGATCACATTGCTCTTCTCGGCGGCAGCCAGGGCGGCTTCGTCAGTGCCGTGACAGCAGCTGAAAACACCGATGCGGTCAGCGCCTTGATCCTCATGTATCCGGCCTTTGTCATCTACGATGATGTACATGAACGGTTTTCTTCGCTGGATGAAGTGCCTGATACCTTTGGACAGTGGGGCGGATGGATCACCCTGGGAAAGATCTATGCCGAGGATGTCTGGGACTATGATCCCTATGAACACATTTCCGCTTACGAGGGACCGGTCCTGATCCTGCACGGGGACAGCGATACCCTTGTGGATATTTCCTATGGAGAACGGGCAGCCGAAGTCTACAGCAATGCTGAATTTCATACGATCAGCGGCGGCGGACACGGATTCTATGGTCAGCCGTTTGAAGATGCTCTGCAGTACATCAAAGACTTTCTGGCTCAGCACATGCCTGCTGAAGCCTGAGAAAGGAGAAAAAAATTTATGAAGGTAAAGAAAGCAGCGGCGGCAGCCATTCTGATTTCTCTGATACTGACCGCCTGCGGAAGTACTACAGCCACAAGTACAACCGAAACGGCTGCTTCTGAACAGACCGCTATTGCAAATGAGGAGGATGAAAACATGACAGAAACAACAAAACGTGTCGCATCTGATGGAGCGCAGATGCAGACGGAAGATAAAACAATTGCAACAAGAATTCCGCCGGAGAACGGCACGAAGATCAATATCCGTTTCGGTGATGATGCCGTGATTACCGGCGTGCTGAATGACAGTGACACCGCAAAAGCATTGATCGCCAAACTTCCCTACACGGTTCATATGAGCCGGTATTCCCATGACTTCTGCGGTGTGACGGAGGAACTCCCCTACAACGAAGACGAAGTACATTACGGATGGCTTAATGGTGATATCGATTATGCCATCGATGCCCCATACTTTACGATTCTTTTCAAAGATGAAGATGAATCGGAACAGTTTGGCTATCAGGTCAACATCGGCGTCATCACGTCTCCTCTTGCTGAGATCGATGCGCTGAATGGAAGCTATGATGTCACGGTAGAGTTAGCAGAATAAAAAGAAGGAATGATGAGATGAAGCTAATAAAGGTATTCGTCACAGGAATCCTGACAGCCGTTCTTCTTTCCGGATGCGGCAGTCAATCAAATAATACCATCAGCAGTAACGCTTCCACATCTGTCTATTCCAGCAGTCTGGCTTCTACTGAAGAAAATACCGGAGATGAAATCGAAAACTATACCCGTTACGCTGACTATACACCGGTCAAAGCAGAAGATGCCGGCATTACTTCCGGCAGCGCCGGAAATATTCTGGTTGCCTATTTCTCACGGTCATCCAATACCTCTCTCGACGGTGTTGATGCAGTATCTTCGGCCAGCCTTCAGGTACAGGAAGACGGCACAGCCATAGGCAATGCCCAGCAGATGGCGGAATGGATCGCCGATGAGACCGGCGGTGATCTCTATCCGATTCAGACGATGTATACCTATCCGGTGGACTATGATCAGACCGTTGATGTGGGCGAAGGTCAGGATTCGGACGGCGTTCATCCGATTCTGATCAATCCGATTGATCTGTCGTCCTACGATCTGATCTATCTCGTCTATCCGATCTGGCATTATACCCTGCCGGCTCCGATGGTGTCATTTCTTGAAGATTATGACTTGTCCGGCAAAACAGTCTGCTGCTTTACAACCAGTGGTGGAAGCGGCTTCGCGGACACGATTGAAAAAATACAGAAAGCAGAGCCGGATGCGGATATCGTTGAGGGCATCACGGTATCCCAGAGCAGTGTCGCTGATGCGGAAGCGGAAGTGCGTTCCGACGCAGCTGATCTGCAGACTTCATATGCCCCGGCACAGGAGGAAAACATGACAGAAAAACAGACAATACAGATTCAGATCGGCGATCAGACCTTTACTGCCGAACTGGAAGATAATGAAACAGCCGCAGCACTCAGAGAGAAACTACCTCTGACACTTCAGATGCAGGAACTGAACGGCAACGAAAAGTACGCTTATGATGTTTCTCTCCCCTCTGACGCGGAGTCTGTCGGAACGATTCAGGCGGGCGATCTAATGCTCTACGGCGATGACTGCCTTGTCCTCTTCTACGACAGTTTTTCCACCAGCTACAGCTATACAAGAATCGGCCATATCACTGATCCAGACGGCTTAGCGGATGCTGTGGGAAATGGCAGCGTACAGATCACCTTCTCCGCTGAATGATGACGTAGTTAATTAGAAAGGAGCAGCAAAGTTATGGAACAGCAAATGCTGAAAGATAAAGTAGCGATCATTACAGGGGCAAGCTATGGAATGGGACAGACCATGGCAGAACTCTTTGCCGACGAAGGCGCATCCGTAGTTTTAACGGCGAGACATGAAGATAAACTGAACGAAGTCGTCAAAGGGATTCGCAGCAAAGGACAGCACGCCATCGGTGTTGTGGCTGACGTATGTTCGACAGAAGATACCAGGAAGGTTTTTGAAACCGCAATAAAAGAATTTGGTGATGTCGACATTCTTATCAACAATGCCGGCATCGGGGAACAGAAAATGATTGATGAGACAGATGACGACTGGATGATGATGGTCATGAATACGAACCTGGGCGGCCCGATGCGCTACATCCGTGAAGCTCTGAAGATTTTTCTTCCAAAAAATGACGGCTGCATCATCAACATTTCTTCCGTCAACGCAACAAGACCCTTCTGCGGTGCAACTTATACTTCGACAAAAGGCGCACTCAACACACTGACAAAAAATGTTGCCATGCGTCTGATCGATACAAACATCCGATGCAACGCTGTTGCCCCTGGTTCCACAATCACGCCCGCGCATCTGGCAAACAAGGCGGGTAAGCAGCCGGGAGGCGCCAAAATGCTGCAGTACAGCGGACATTACGTGTATTTTCCAGGCCCTGAATGTGACCCCATCGATCAGGCCTATGCCTGCCTCTATCTCGCGAGCAAGATGGGCCGTCATGTAAAAGGCCAGGTCATTCAGGTCTGCAACGGTGCATTTTTATAATTTTCAATACGAAACGGAGGATTTCAATATGCTTGGAGATTTTTCTTACTGCAACCCGACAAAACTTTATTTCGGAGAACAGGCTCTGGATCATCTGCTCGAAGAACTCAAAAATTATGGTGACAATGTAATTCTGACCTATGGTGGCGGTTCCATCAAGAAAAACGGCATCTACGATGATGTCATGAAGGTGCTCAAAGAGGCCGGAAAGACCGTGACCGAGATTGCCGGCGTTATGCCCAATCCTACTGTAGCAAAACTCAAAGAAGGCGTACAGATCGCAAGAGATGCGAAGGCGGATTTCATTCTTGCCGTCGGCGGCGGTTCTGTCATCGATTATTCCAAGGCACTTTCCGTGTCTATCAATTATGACGGCGATCCATGGGAGAAGTACTACCTGAAGTTCGAGGAACCGGACTGCGAGACGCTCCCTGTCGGTGCCGTTCTGACCATGGTCGGTACAGGCTCCGAGATGAATGCCGGTGCGGTCATCACCAATCCGGATCAGAAGCTCAAGATAGGTCATGTTTTCAAGGATGAAAAGATCATGCCGCGCTTTTCCATCCTGAATCCCCGCTATACAATGACTCTGCCACATTACCAGATGGTTTCCGGCATCTACGATATTTTCAATCATATCTGCGAACAGTATTTTTCCGGAGAGGATGACAATACAAGCGACTATATCGCCGAAGGACTGATGCGCTCAGTCATTCACTCCAGCCGCATCGCCAACAAAGATCCGCAGAACTATGAAGCCCGTTCCAATCTGATGTGGACAGCAACCTGGGCACTCAACACACTCATTGAGAAGGGCAAGACTACCGACTGGATGGTTCATATGCTGGGTCAGGCTGTCGGTGCGGTGACCAATGCCACGCATGGCATGACACTCGCAGCAGTTTCTATGCCGTACTACCGGTACATCATGCCATATGGCCTGAAGAAGTTCGCGCGGTTTGCGGAAACCGTATGGAATGTAAACCCGGAAGGAAAGAATGATACCGAGATCGCGGAAGCAGGCCTTGCCGCTATGGAACAGTGGATGAAGGAACTCGGTCTTGTCATGAACATTACGGATCTTGGCGCCAATGAAAGCATGATTCCTGACCTTGTGAAAGGAACCATCATCCTCAAAGGCGGCTATAAGGTTCTGGACGAAAAAGAGATTGCAGAGATCTTCAAAGAAAGTCTCTGAAAGGAACATTTGTATGAGTAGAACACCGGAAGAGATCTATCAGAATCTGCTGGACGCCGGATATACCAGAGCTACCGCGGACCGGTTCATGACCTACGTAAACAGTGGAGACCTCGCATCTCAGCAGCAGGATCTGTCGGTCAAACGAAAAAAGATTCTGGCGAAACTTCATCAGGAAAACAGGCACCTGGAATGCCTGGATTACATGCTTTATGAACTGGAAAAGAAATAAAGGGAAATCACATGAAAATACTAGTATTGAATGGAAGCCCAAGGCTGAATGGAAATACCAAAGCAATGATCAATGCCTTCAGAGAAGGCGCGATTTCCAAAGGCCATGAAGTTACAGAAGTTGACATCGCCAGCCTGAATATTCATGGCTGCCGCGCCTGTGAATACTGTCATACTCGGGGTAGCGGAAGATGTGTTCAGAATGACGATATGCAGAAGATCTATCCGCTTCTTCAGCAGGCAGACGTCCTTGTCCTTGCTTCGCCGATCTACTACCATGGTTTTAGCGGTCAGCTGAAATGTACGATTGACCGTTTTTATGCCATTGGTGCACCGGGACAACTGAAGTTGCGCAAGATTGCAATGATTCTGAGTTCCGGAGCGGATCAGGTATATGACGGAGCTGTCTATTCATATCATGAAGACTTCATTAAATACCTCGGTCTTGAAGACGCCGGAGTGGTGACTGCTTATGGATTTGAAAATAAATCAGGAGCAAAACTTCAGGAAGCGAAAGCACTTGGAGCTTCACTATAAGCACGGTTGATCAGAACAGATCTTCTTAGAAAATTGCATAGAGGTATTGGGTTTACTGAACTGGGGCACACCCCCAGACCCTTGATCTCGTCCTCTGGGCGAGAGCTGTTATGCCGGGTTTTCGGTGGACAAATGGTAGAAATATCCACCATCCTGTCTACCGAAGCTCTCCATGTTTCTTTGCAAGATACGCATTTTGTATTTCATAAAATGCTATCCTGGCAGGGCGTTCCCTGCTACCCCCTCGTAGTTGTACAGATCATGAAAAAAAGTTGGCTGAATCTCTGATTTTGAAGGAATGACAAATTTATAGAAGGCGTGTGATTTATAGAATAAATCAATATATGGAATATGAACTTAAAAAACTTTTGAA
This sequence comes from Eubacteriales bacterium, assembly GCA_036453165.1. Taxonomy (GTDB): domain Bacteria; phylum Bacillota; class Clostridia; order Lachnospirales; family Lachnospiraceae; genus Bilifractor. Next base: position 24,260 of record JAZHVR010000009.1, read on the forward strand.
AAAAATCGGTATCAAATCGGTATCAAAATAAAAAAGCGGGTTCCGGCGACGACTCCGGAACCCGCTTATTTACTGCATTTATGAGCTGTATTACTCGATGGAGTTTACAGCTTTGCTCAGTCTTGAAACTTTTCTTGAAGCGTTGTTCTTGTGAATAACGCCCTTGGACGCAGCTTTGTCAATTGTGGAAGTAGCGTCAAGCAGCGCCTTGGAAGCAGCTTCTTTATCCTTAGCCTCAACTGCAGCTTCAACCTTCTTTACAGAAGTCTTAACAGCAGATTTGATGCTCTGGTTATGCTCTTCTCTCTTCTGAGAAGTAATAATTCTCTTCTTAGCAGATTTGATGTTAGCCAAACTGTACACCTCCTGTTCATTCATGATTTTTGTTGATCGTATTCCTTATAGGACGACACTTTTCCACTTCGGAACACGCTCATCAATAATAAATTATCCGTTCCTGATTGTCAACTGAAATCAATGCAAAATAAGCAGACATTTCTGGGAGATTCAGAAATGAACCCGATTGCGGCGGGCTGCGCCGAAACGCGGCGGAAAAGGTTTGCGCATGCCATGCAGAGACCTTATAATAGGGTTGTCATTTTCTGGTGCAGGGTGTTTCGGGGGTAAAGAATCATCTGTACATGGAGAAAGGATGATCAAAATGAAGAAAATCAGCTTTAATGATAACTGGGAATACAGGCACCTCCATTCGGAGGAAAACTGGACGGAGATCACACTTCCGCATGACGCGATGTTCTGTGAGAAGAGGTCCGCTGAGAGTAAGGGCGGAAGAAATGTCGCATGGTTTGAGGGCCGCGATTATGAATACAGAAAGAAATTTGATACGCCAGATGCGGTTCCGAGAAGCCACGTTTTTGCCGAGTTTGAGGGCGTGTATCATGATGCGCGCATTTACATGAATAATAAACAGGTGGAATACCGGCCTTATGGCTATACGCAGATCATAACGGAGATCGGCGACTACCTGAGCCCGTATGAAAAGAATGAGATCCGCGTCGAGGCGGTCAACTCAGATCAGCCGAACAGCCGCTGGTATTCGGGAGCGGGAATTTACAGACCCGCCTGGCTGTATATTTCTGAGGGAGACGATTATATTGTCCCCTATGGAATAAAGATCCGCACAATTTCCCACGATCCCGCGAGGATCGAGGTATCGGTCGTGACGAGCGGAGAAGGCGAGGTCAGTGTCTCGATTTTTGACCCTGATGGCAGCGAGATTGTGTCAGGAAAAACCGCTTCTACGCATTCCTATGATGAGATCTCGGAGAATGAGGTCCGCAAGGTTAACAAGGCGACGACAACGATCGACATTGAGAACGCACAGCTGTGGAGTGCGGAGAATCCTGTTCTCTACAGAGCAGTTGCGAAGTTTGGCGATGATGAGGCGGAGACGACCTTCGGAATCCGCTCGCTGAAATGGGGAAGTGTCAGCGGACTCACGGTGAACGGTGAGCGCGTGATCCTGCGGGGCGCCTGCATCCACTCGGATAACCAGCTTCTCGGTGCGGCCTCGTATCCAGAGGCGGAGGAGCGCCGCGTGCGTCTTCTCAAGAAAGCGGGATACAATGCGATCCGCAGTGCGCATAATCCCTGCAGCAGCTCGCTCCTGGAGGCCTGTGACAGGCTCGGCATGTATGTGCTCGATGAATACGCGGACATGTGGTATACGCACAAGCTGAAGTATGATTATGCGGGAACGATGATGAACTGGTGGCATCAGGATCTCCATGACATGGTTGACAAGGATTACAGTCATCCGTCCGTCATCATGTATTCTATTGGAAATGAAGTGACAGAGACCTGTGAGGAGCGCGGCATCGAGCTGGTCGGCGAAATGACAGATTTTCTCCACGGCCTTGACCTTTCGAGACCGGTCACCTGTGGCGTGAACATCATGCTGAATATCCTCGATTCAATGGGGAAAGGGATTTATTCCAATGAAAAGGCGGCAGAAAATATCCAGCCGGATTCAGGCCAGAAGTCTGATGCGCTGAAAAATCTGTCCGGATCTGAGCTTTTTAACAGGCTGGCAGGACGCATCGGGCGCAGGTCTATAAAGGCAGGGGCTGCCATCCGATTGGGCGACGCTGTGTCGAGGGATGCTTATGAAAAGCTGGATATCGCCGGTTATAATTACGGCATCGACCGCTATGAAAAGGATCTGAAGAAATATCCTCACCGGCTGATCCTGGGAACAGAGACCTTCTGTTCTGACGCATACCGCTTCTGGGAGATGGCCAAGAATGAACCGAGGCTTGTCGGCGATTTTGTATGGGCAGGCATGGATTATCTGGGTGAGACGGCTATTGGGGCTTGTGAATACCCTGATTATGCCGATGCAGAGGATGCGTCCGGATGGATTGCTGCAGGCAGCGGAAGACTTGATCTGACGGGTCAGGAGACGGGTGAGGCGCTGTATACGAAAGTTGCACTTGAACAGGAGAGGGGACCTTATCTCTGCGTACACCCGGTATATGAAACGGGAGAACACACGACTTCTCCCTGGAAGATGACGGATGCCATGCCGAGCTGGTCCTGGAAGGGCTGCAACGATATGAAGGCCCGGATCGAGGTCTACACGAGGGCCGACGTCGTCGAACTGTTTCTGAACGGACGCCGCGTGGGCGGCACCAATCATGTGCGCGACGGCGTGGCCACGTTTAAGGTCCCTTATGAGGATGGATGGCTGCAGGCTGTCACCTATGACAGGGACGGCAACGAAATGGGCGCTGTTTCTCTGACAACTGCCGGTGATGAAGATGTTCTTCATCTTATCCCGGAGAGCGATGAGGCAGGAGCCGGGAAGCTGGCGTTTTTGCATATCCGCTACACAGATGCGGACGGTATATGGAAACCGATGCATTATCATGCCGTACACGTCTCCGTGGATAATGGAAGTCTCGTTGCACTCGGAAATGCCTGCCCGTATAATCCAAATGGATTTCTGGAGGACACGACGAGTACTTATTATGGCCAGGCTCTCGCAGTTGTCCGGGTCGGCGATTCCGGCATAACGACGGTCAACGCCGAGGACACAGAGGGACAGAAGGACTCATATCAGATAAAAATTGTGGATGATCAGCAGTGACGAAACAGAACATTCTACTTTCCTGCTGAAGAGGTATTTGGATGGCAAAGATCGACCAGAGTAAAATACGAAATTTTTGTATAATCGCACATATTGACCACGGCAAGTCGACGCTTGCTGACCGCATCATTGAGAAGACTGGCCTTCTGACAAGCCGGGAGATGCAGGATCAGGTTCTCGACAACATGGATCTTGAGCGTGAGCGCGGAATAACGATCAAGGCACAGGCCTGCCGTATCATTTACAAGGCGAAAGACGGCGAAGAATATATCCTGAATATGATAGACACCCCCGGTCACGTCGATTTTAATTATGAGGTGTCGCGCTCACTCGCGGCATGTGACGGCGCAGTGCTTGTCGTCGATTCGACGCAGGGCGTCGAGGCTCAGACGGTGGGAAATGTCTACCTCGCGCTGGAGCATGATCTGGAGATCTTCCCGGTTCTGAACAAGATCGACCTTCCGAGCGCACACCCGGAAGAGGTGAAAAAGGAGATCGAGGACATTATCGGCATTGACGCTGAGGATGCGCCGGAGATCTCGGCAAAGACTGGTCAGAATGTGGAAGAGGTTCTCGAGGACATCGTGAAAAAAATCCCGGCTCCTGACGGAGATCCGAAGGCTCCGCTGAAGGCGCTGATTTTTGATTCTGTCTACGACTCGTACAAGGGTGTCATCATCTCGGTGCGTATCCGCGACGGCTCGGTGAAGCCGGGCGATCACATCCGCTTTATGGCGACCGGTGCGGAAGAGGAAGTCGTAGAGGTCGGCTATTTCGGCGCCGGCCAGATGATCCCGTGCGATGAGCTGACGACGGGCATGGTCGGCTATATTACGGCGAGTATCAAGCAGATTAAGGACACCCGCGTCGGCGATACGGTCACGAATGCGGACCATCCTTGCGCAGAGCCGCTTCCCGGATACAAGAAGGTGCAGCCGATGGTTTACTGCGGCCTGTACACAGAGGATCCGACGAAGTATCCGGATCTACGGGACGCGCTGGAGAAGCTCGAACTCAATGATGCGTCGCTTTTCTATGAACCGGAGACCTCGCAGGCACTGGGCTTTGGCTTCCGTTGCGGTTTTCTCGGACTGCTCCATCTGGAGATCGTCACAGAGAGACTTGAGCGGGAATATGATCTCGATCTGATCACGACGGCTCCGGGCGTTGTCTACAAGGTTCATAAAACAAATGGAGAGGTTATTGAGCTGACGAACCCGTCGAATCTCCCGGATCCGGCGGAGATTGAATATATGGAAGAGCCGATCGTCAAGGCGGAGATCATGGTCACGAAGGATTATGTCGGAGCGATCATGCAGCTCTGCGAAGAGCGGCGCGGCGTCTACCAGAATATGGAATATCTCGAGGCGTCGAGGGCGGTGCTGACCTATAATATGCCTTTGAACGAGATCATCTACGATTTCTTTGACGCTCTGAAGAGCCGTTCGCGCGGCTACGCGTCGCTTGATTATGAACTGATCGGCTATCAGAGAAGTGACCTCGTCCGGCTTGACATTCTTGTGAACAAGCAGCCCGTCGATGCGCTCTCGTTTATTGTCTTTGAAGGCTCCGCCTATGACAAGGGAAGAAAAATGTGCGAGAAGCTGAAGGAGGAGATCCCGAGGCAGCTCTTTGATATCCCGATCCAGGCGGCTATCGGTTCCAAGGTCATCGCGCGCGAGACGGTGAAGGCACTCAGGAAGGATGTCCTCGCAAAGTGCTACGGCGGCGATATTTCCAGAAAAAAGAAGCTGCTGGAGAAGCAGAAGGAAGGCAAGAAGAGGATGCGCCAGTTCGGCGAGGTAGAGATCCCGAAGGAAGCGTTCCTCAATGTCCTGAAGCTGGACGAGCAATAAGACAGAGTATATTGATATAGAATTCTTCGGTCTGGGATGATTATGGAAGTTTATATTCATATACCTTTTTGCGTAAAAAAATGTGAATATTGTGATTTTTTGAGCTTCCCGGCTGATGATGATCTGAGGCATCGCTACGTGGACGCCCTCCTGACAGAGATCCGCGATTTTCCACATGATCCGCCGGAGGAGGTGAGCAGCGTCTATATCGGAGGCGGCACGCCCTCGATTCTGCCGGCGGAGGATATTGCCCGCATTCTTGACGAGGTGCGAGGAACCTTTTATCTGGATGCGGACGCCGAGATTTCGATCGAGGCCAATCCGGGAACGGTGACGGCGGAGAAGCTCGCCGCGTACCGGGAGGCCGGCGTGAACAGGCTGAGTTTCGGCTGTCAGTCGGCGGATAACAGTGAGCTGGAGCTGCTCGGCAGGATCCACACCTGGGAGCAGTTTCTGGAGAGCTTCCGGCTGGCGCGGTCGGAGGGCTTTGCGAATATTAATGTCGACCTTATGAGCGGCCTGCCCGGTCAGACGGAGGAGTCGTGGGAAAAATCGCTCCGCCTTGTCGCGGAACTTTCCCCGGAGCATATTTCCGCCTACAGTCTGATCCTTGAAAAGGGAACGCCTTTATATGAGAAGTACAGGGAACAGCGAAAACTTCTCGACACAGGGATGAGCGCGGAGGAGGTTCGTCAGAAGCTTAAGGACGATCCGCAGAAGATGCTCCCCGACGAGGAGACAGAGCGCCTTATGTATGAGCGGACGGCGGCGATCCTTTCAGAATATGGGTACCACCAGTACGAGATCTCCAATTATGCGAAGGAGGGCTATGCCTGCCGCCACAATGTCGGTTACTGGACGGGCGTCCCGTATCTAGGCGCCGGGCTCGGAGCGTCTTCCTATATGAGAAAGATGCGTTACAGGAATTCCTCTGATATGGAGATGTATCTCAGGGACTGTTCGCTTGGAAGAAAGTGGCAGGCCCTGACTGAAAAGGATATGATCAGTGAATTTATGATCCTGGGGCTCAGGATGACGGAAGGTGTCAGCCGCAGTGAGTTTTTCCACCGCTTCGGGAAAACAATTGAAAAGGTGTACGGTGATACGGTTGACAGGTATGTTAAACTGGGGTTGCTCGAGACTGCCGACGACCGGATCTGGCTCACAAGACGTGGAATATCACTGTCGAATACGGTCATGGCAGATTTTTTGTTAGATTAATTACTACAGGTGAGAAATGGCTGATAAGTTTATTAAGATACGCGGTGCCTCTGAGAACAATCTGAAGGGCATCGATGTAGATATTCCCAGGGACAAGCTGGTTGTGCTGACCGGCCTTTCCGGATCGGGAAAGAGTTCCCTGGCATTTGATACGATTTATGCAGAAGGACAGAGGCGTTATATGGAGAGTCTTTCTTCCTACGCGCGCCAGTTCCTTGGACAGATGGAAAAGCCGAAGGTAGAGTCGATTGAAGGCCTCCCTCCGGCAATTTCAATTGATCAGAAATCAACAAACAGAAACCCGAGGTCGACGGTCGGAACGGTCACGGAGATCTATGACTATTTCCGTCTGCTGTACGCGAGGGTCGGAATCCCGCACTGCCCGAAGTGCGGGCGGGAGATCAGCCGGCAGACTGTGGACCAGATGACGGAACAGATCATGGCCATGCCCGAGGGGACCAGGATCCAGCTGCTCGCGCCGGTCGTCCGGGGCAAGAAGGGGCGGCATGAGAAGGTTCTCGAGCGTGCGCGCCGCGCGGGCTATGTGCGTGTCATGGTTGATGGGAACCGTTATGACCTCTCTGAGGAGATCAGGCTCGACAAGAACATCAAGCACGATATCGAGATCATCGTCGACCGTCTTATCGTGAAGCCGGGAATCGAGAAGAGACTCACGGATTCCGTCGAGAATGTCCTGAAGCTGTCCGACGGACTGCTTCTTGTGGATACCATGGACGGAAACATGAAGAGCTTTTCTGAAAGTTTTTCGTGTCCGTACTGCGGGATCAGCATCGATGAAATCGAGCCGAGATCTTTTTCCTTTAACAATCCGTTCGGCGCCTGCCCGACCTGCGGCGGCATCGGCTATAAGATGGAATTTTCCGAGGGACTTATGATCCCGAACCCGACGCTCTCGATCGACGACGGCGCGATCGCTGTTCCGGGGTGGCAGTCCTCAAATGTAAAAGGAAGCTTTACACGCTGCCTTCTCGAGGCTCTGGCTGAGGAATATCATTTTTCTCTCTCGACTCCTTTCCAGGATTATCCGAAGGAGATCCACGACATCCTCATCTATGGCACAAACGGTCATTCGGTCAAGGTGAAATACACCGGTCAGCGGGGAACGGGCGTCTATGACGTGGCCTTTGAAGGCCTTATCCGCAATGTTGAGCGGCGTTACCGCGAGGCCGGAGAGGCGGCGAAGCATGAATATGAGAACTTCATGAACATCGAGCCCTGCCCTGACTGCCACGGGATGCGTCTGAAGCCCGCGGCGCTGGCGGTAACTGTGGGTGGAAAGAACATCTATGAGATCACAAATCTTCCGATGGGCGATCTGTATGATTTTATGGATAAGCTTCAGCTGACGGATTATCAGCATATGATAGGAGATCAGATCATCAAGGAGATCCGGTCCAGGGTTAAGTTTCTGATTGATGTCGGACTCGATTACCTGACGCTCGCGCGCTCCGCAGGGTCGCTGTCGGGCGGCGAGTCACAGAGAATCCGTCTGGCGACGCAGATCGGTTCAGGCCTTGTCGGCGTGGCCTATATCCTTGATGAGCCGAGTATCGGACTTCATCAGAGGGACAACGGGAAGCTGCTAGGAACGCTGAAGCATCTCCGGGACCTCGGGAACTCAGTGATCGTTGTTGAGCACGATGAGGAGACCATGCGCGCAGCCAATCAGATCATTGATATCGGCCCGGGCGCCGGCGAACACGGCGGCGAGCTCGTAGGGCAGGGAACTGTTGAAGACATTATTAAATCAAAGAGGTCAGTTACAGGCAAGTATCTGTCCGGAGAACTGAAGATTGACGTGCCGAAGACAAGAAGAAAGCCGAAGGACTGGATGGTCGTCCGCGGGGCGCAGGAGCACAATCTGAAAAATATTGATGTGCGTATCCCGCTCGGGGTATTTACGTGTGTAACCGGTGTGTCCGGCTCCGGCAAGAGCTCGCTCATTGATGAAATTGTCTATAAGCGTCTTCAGCGTCAGCTGAACCACGCCCTCGTCGTTCCGGGAAAACACCGCGATATCGACGGCGTGACAAAGCTCGACAAGGTCATCAATATCGATCAGTCGCCGATCGGAAGAACACCCCGCTCAAACCCCGCGACATATACCGGAGTTTTCGATATTATCCGTGACCTGTTTGCCGCGACGAGTGATGCAAAGGCCCGCGGTTATAAGAAGGGGCGTTTCAGCTTTAACGTGAAGGGCGGACGGTGCGAGGCGTGCCAGGGAGACGGCATCGTGAAGATAGAGATGCACTTCCTGCCCGATGTTTATGTGCCCTGTGAGGTCTGCGGGGGAAAACGCTATAACCGCGAGACTCTCGAGGTTCACTATAAAGGCAAGAACATCTATGATGTCCTGAATATGACTGTTGAGGAAGCCCTCGACTTCTTCAGCAACGTGCCTTCGGTGAAAAATAAGATCCAGACTCTCTATGATGTCGGACTCGGCTACATCCGCCTCGGACAGCCCTCGACAGAGCTTTCGGGAGGAGAGGCACAGCGTATCAAGCTGGCGACAGAGCTGTCGCGGAGAAGCACTGGAAAAACCTGCTACATCCTCGACGAGCCGACGACCGGCCTTCACTTCGCTGATGTGCATAAGCTGATCGATATGCTTCAGCGGCTGACAGACAGCGGCAACACCGTTATCGTCATCGAACATAATCTGGACGTCATCAAAACGGCGGATTACATTATTGATATGGGACCTGAGGGCGGTGACCGCGGAGGCACTGTCGTGGCGACAGGAACACCTGAAGAAGTCGCGGCCGTCCCCGAATCCTACACCGGGCAGTATCTGAAACCGCTGCTCAAGGTGTAATCGGATTCATGAAAAGTATATGGAGGAGGAACAGATGCCTGCAGTAACAGACATAGGAATTGACCTCGGGACTTCAACAGTTATTGTTTACGTCCGGGGCAAGGGAATCCTGTATCAGGAACCCTGCGTAGCGGCATATAACAGTGATTCGCGCCAGATCATCGGCTTCGGATCCGAGGCGATCGGAATGATCGGCCGCAAATCAGGCAATATCGTCGGAATCCGGCCGCTCAAGGATGGCATGATCTCGGATTTTGTCGTCCTGGAGAGGCTTCTGAGGTATTTTATCCATAAATCGCTCGGACTCAGGAACATTCTGAAACCCAGGATCTGCATCGCTGTCCCGAGCCGCATCACGGATGTTGAGCGCAGGGAGATCCAGGAAGCTGCGTACCGGGCCGGAGCAAGGGAAGCTGTCATTATAGAAGAGCCGATCGCGGCGGCGCTCGGTGCCGGACTTGATATTTCCAGACCGAGTGGAAGTCTCGTCGTATGTGTCGGCGGCGATCTGACAGAGATCGCCATCATCTCCATCGGCGGGATCGTGATGCTTCAGACGATAAAAATCGCCGGCAACGAATTCAATGCTGCCATCCGCGATTTTGTGCGCAAAAAGGTCGGTGTGATCATCGGTGAAAGACAGGCGGAGGAGATAAAGATCGGCATCGGATCCGTCTCTTCGTCGCCGGATATGGTCTCCATGAAGGTGAAGGGGCGCGATGAAAAATCGGGCGTCCCGCGCGAAATACTGATCAATGCCGATACCGTGCGGAAGATTGAGGCTGTTCCCGTTCACAAGATCGTTGATGCGATCCGTGCGGTCATCGAGAAGGCACCGCCGGATCTGGCAAATGATATCGCTGAGAGAGGAATCATCCTCACCGGCGGCGGAGCCATGCTGAGCGGGCTGGAGAAGGCCGTTGAGAAGGCGACGGGCATCCGCACGATGCTCACCGATGCACCGCAGCAGGCCGTGGCGATCGGAACCGGGAAATACATCAGACTTGCCAGCGAGATGGACAGAAAGCCGGTCTGAATCCGGACGGATCTTCCTGATCCTCTGCTTCACATGCGCAGATTGCAGAAAGGGCACCGATGTCAGAATCTATTGAGGGATATGTAGAACATATCGTATACAGAAATGAAGAAAACGGATATTCGGTACTTTCAGTTGAGGCAAAGGAAGGAGAAGTCACATGCGTGGGAAATGTCCCTTCTGTCGAGGAGGGCGAGTACCTGAAAGCGGAGGGCGATTATACGCTTCATCCGACGTATGGGATGCAGTTCCGCATTCTGAGGGCGCAGATCTCCGTTCCACAGGAGACTGCGGCGCTTGAGCGCTATCTCGGAAGCGGAGCCATCAGGGGAGTCGGACCTGCACTGGCAGGGCGGATCGTCAAAAAGTTCGGCGATGACACGATGCGCATCATCGAGGAAGAGCCGGAGCGCCTGGCAGAGGTCCGGGGCATCAGCGAAAAGAAGGCATGTGACATCGGTATGCAGGCCGCAGAGAAATCTCAGATGCAGAATGCGCTGATTTTTCTCTCGCAGTACAAGATCCCTCTCGCGCTTGGAATAAAAATCTACAATAAATATCAGGATACGCTCTATCAGGTCCTGAAGGAAAATCCATATCAGCTCGCGGAGGATATTCAGGGCGTCGGCTTCAAGACGGCGGACGATATCGCCATGCGGATCGGCATCAGCAGGGATTCAGAGTTCCGCGTGAGGAGCGCTATCCTCTACGTCCTCTCTGAGGCGGGCGGCGAGGGACATATGTATCTTCCTGAGCCGGAGCTCTGCCGGAGGGTGGCTGAGCTGCTCGGGACAAGTACCGGCGAGGCTGAGATCAGCACACAGCTCATGAATCTCTCGGTCGATGGGAAAATCGTCAGAAAAACGAGCGAGGGAGATGACCCTGTCACCCTTGTCTACAGCCACAGCGCCTACTTTACCGAACTGGACACCGCCAGGATGCTGATCGATCTCAATGTCGTGACAGGCGAGACGGAAGAGGAGATTGACAAAAGGATCCGCGCAGTTGAAAAAAGGGATGAAATCGTCCTCGATGATCTTCAGCGCGATGCCGTGAGAATGGCTGCAAGGCACGGGATCACTATTCTCACAGGAGGCCCCGGAACAGGAAAAACGACGACGATCAATACAATGATCCGCTATTTCCTTTCAGAAGGGCTGAATATCGCTCTGGCGGCGCCGACCGGGCGGGCCGCCAGAAGAATGACGGACGCGACGGGCTATGAGGCCTCGACGGTTCACCGCCTTCTCGAGGTGTCCGGCATGACAACGGATTCACGGGTCAGCGCGCAGTTCGAGCGCAATGAGGACAACCCACTTGAGCAGGATGTCATCATCATCGACGAAGTGTCGATGGTCGATATCTATCTCATGCATTCGCTCCTGAAGGCCATCGTGCCGGGAACAAGACTTGTCCTCGTGGGCGACCGCTATCAGCTTCCGAGCGTCGGCCCCGGAAGTGTCCTCAGGGATATGATTCGGTCGGAGGCTTTCCCAGTAGTTACTCTGAACAAGATCTTCCGGCAGGCGCAGGAGAGCGACATCATCGTCAACGCACACAGAATTCACGCCGGCCTTCCTGTAAAGACAGACAACAAGAGCCGGGATTTTTTCTTTATCCGGTCACTGGATGCGGGTGTGATCCAGGAGACGATCCGGATCCTGGTCTCCAACAACCTTCCGAAATATATCCACGCAGATTCCTCGGAGATTCAGATCATGACGCCTTCGAGAAAGGGAGCGCTCGGTGTCGAAAACCTGAACGTCTACCTTCAGAGTGTGCTTAATCCGGCCGATCCCTCGAGAAATGAGAGGAGCGCAGGCAGCGGGATCCTCCGCGAGGGGGATAAGGTCATGCAGATCCGCAACGATTATCAGCTCGAGTGGGAGGTGAAAAACCGGTACGGGATCGTCGCTGACCGGGGACTTGGCGTTTTTAACGGAGACACGGGCATAATAAAAACGATCGATCCGGAAAACGAGACGCTCACTGTCGGATACGATGAAGGAAAGACAGTTCAGTATACTTTCAGCCAGCTTGATGAGATCGAGCTCGCCTATGCGGTCACGGTCCACAAGGCGCAGGGCAGCGAATACCCTGCAGTCATCATCCCCCTTCTCGGGGTGCCGCACATGCTCCAGACAAGAAATCTGCTCTACACGGCAGTGACGCGCGCGAGAAAATGCGTCGTACTCATTGGAGACGAGAGCATTTTCCAGAATATGATCAGCAACGAAACGGAAGAGAGACGCTACACAACGCTGGCGGAGAGAATCATCGAAATAGAAAAGGGAATGCCCTGAACAGGCATGCATTTAATGAGACGGCGCGGCTTTAGTCCGCTCCGTCTCAATCGCTTTTTATGAGTGAAATAGCACTCACAGAGCCGTTTATGGAGATGAGGTGGATCTTCATGAAAAAAATCCTGTCAAAAGAGGATATACAACACAGGTGCAGGCAGATTCCCGAGCTTCTGTATCCCAGACACTGCCCCTTTTGCGACGGCCTTCTTAAGGACGACGAGCCGTATCTGTGCAGAAGCTGCGCGAAAAAGATAAAATTTATCAGCGGTCCGGTCTGCATGAAATGCGGACGCCCGCTGGACAGCGACACAGCCGAATACTGCGATTCCTGCCGCCGGAAAGAGCACCGGTACATTCAGGGATTCGCACCGTTCATCTACAGGGGCATGGCACAGGCCTCCATCATGAAATTCAAATACGGAGAGCGCGCGGAGTACGCCCGTTTTTACGCGGAGGCGATCCTCAGGTATGGGAGAAGAAAAATCCGCGACTGGGACATTGGCGCCGTCATTCCCGTTCCCGTCCACCCGCTCCGCTACTGCGCGCGCGGGTACAATCAGGCGCAGGTTCTCGCGGAAGAGCTGGCAGGAAAACTCGGCGTGCCAGAGCTTGGGTACCTCGTCCGCCGCGTGCGCAACACAAAACCCCAGAAGGGCCTCACGCCCTCCGGGCGGCGCAAAAATCTTCACGGCGCCTTCCGCGTCGACGAGGGTGTGACATTCCCGGAAAATGTTCTCCTCGTCGACGACATCTATACGACAGGCACTACCATCGACGAACTCGCGTCCGTAGTCGCAGACCACGGTGCGAAGAACATCTGGTTCGTATGCGTCACGATCGCTCCCGGGATGACGTGAGCTTCGCGACACTCGGGTACACAGGATCCTCCCAGCCTGAACTTAAGCTGAGCATTACGCACCGCTACGCTGAGGACAAGCGGGAGCGCGTCGCGTATGAAAACCTTACGCGCATCTACTTCAGGTGGGAGGATCCTGTGTGCCCGAGAAGCAGTTTGTAACTCCGTAGGAAATATGGTAGAATATGCTGAATTTATGTGCCTGAAAAATGACAGAGGAGGCATTGATTATGATAGATAAAAGACGCCTGTATCTCATGATAGGCATGGCGAGATTCCAGGAGAAAAAGCACGACGACTCCATGCGGATCAGCGGTTATTATCAGCGCGACTATATTGCAATGTCGCTGATCGTTAACTTCCTGCTGACAACGATCGCCTATGTGCTGCTTCTCGCATTTATTGCGCTGTTCAATCTGGAAGACATCCTGAGCAGTCTCAATGAGGTCAGCTTCCGGCCGATCGTCGCGGGACTGATCGTAATCTATCTTGTTTTTCTCGGGGTGTTCTCGGTTATCTCGTTTACCCGCGCAAAGATCCGGTATGTGCGCGCGCAGGCAGACATGGAACAGTACAAGGATGCTCTTGAGAGACTGAACAGAATGTACAGAGAAGAAGATCGTCTGAAGAGAAGAGAACAGGAAGAGGAATATGACGACGATTTCGACGATTTCTTCGATGATTATGATGACTGACTTCCGGGGAGGAAAAAATAATGAACTGGCTTATTGATTTCAGAGAGAGACTGAAGGATTATTACGCGGACTATGATGTGTTCATCCGTCCTATCCTCCGATTTGTGCTCGCTCTTATCTGTCTGATCGGCATTAACAACGAGATCGGATACATGGAGGCGCTCAACCAGATCTTTGTTGTGCTGATTCTGGCAGTCATCTGTGCCATCCTGCCTCTGAACGGTACGGTCATCGTGTGTGCGATGGTTATCGTCATGCACAGTATGGCGCTCAGCGTGGAGACGGGAGTTTTCGCCATCGTTCTCTATCTGCTGATGGTGCTGCTGTACCTGCGTTTTGTCCCGAAAGATGCATTTGCAGTTATTCTGGTACCGGTAGCGTTTATTTTCCATGTGCCGGCTGCCGTTCCGATCGCCCTGGGGCTTCTCAGAGGACCTGTTTCTTCGGTTTCTATGATTCTGGGCCTTATTTCCTGGGGATTCGTGCAGAGCCTTCCGGAGGAGATCGCGCCACTTATCTCATCGGATGATTCGGCTATGCTTGACATCATTCAGGCGATGCCGCGTGCGCTTTTTACGACAAAGATGCTTCTTCTTATGATCATCAGTGTCGGCGTGGTCCTCATTGTTTCTGTGATCAAGAAGTTCGCCAGGACATACAACTGGGAGACCGCGATTATCGCGGGCGCCGCTATCTACCTCGGACTGGAGATCGTGGGATCCATCATTCTTCCGGTGGATATCGATATCCTGCCTGAGATCCTCGGTACAGCTGTCTCTATCCTGATCTGCTTCGTGATTGAATTCTTTAACTTCAGCGCGGATTATTCGAAGACAGAGTATCTTCAGTTTGAAGATGATCACAATTATTATTACGTCAAGGTCACTCCGAAGAGAACGTCGGAGTATATTCACTCCCTTGACCGCATGAATGATGAAGAGAATACAGATAATATTCCGTCGGATGACAGCCATTTCTATGAGACAGAACAGAATGAAGTATCCCGGAAATTTGACGGCATCAATCTGCAGTCTAAGCTTGAGGAATCACTGAAAAATCTGGATGCAAATCATAATGGCCGTGAAAACGCCGCGAACAAAGAAGCGGAAGCGGATGAAGCTGCCGGGACTGATGATGATATTGAAGAAGATACACCGGTCACGGACAGCTCCGATAAGGATGATACTGGCGATACAAAAATTCTGATGTGATTTTTACGGCTGGTAAGAAATAGAAAGCCGGGCCTGTCAGGCAGGAAGGAGGATACATGGATGCATTTTTGAGCTGGTTCCAGATCTATGTCTGGTCATGGCTTAAACCGCCAAAAGCAGTAGAAATCATAGATATCATCCAGATCCTTCTTCTCTCATGGATTGTATATAAGCTGATTATGTGGCTGCGGAATACGCGCGCATATGCCCTGCTGAAGGGACTGCTTTTTATCCTTGTATTTGTGCTGATCGCCAACATTTTTCACATGGAAGTAATTGTATGGCTGCTCAGTAATATCGGTGTCGCGGCGATCACTGCCGTCGTCATTATTTTTCAGCCGGAGCTGCGGAAGGTTCTTGAACAGATGGGACATGGACATCTGCTGCGCCGCATTTTTTATTCTGGCAAGACGGACGGCAATAATAACAAGCGGTACAGCGATCACACGATCAATGAGATCGTTAAGGCGTGCTTTGAGATGGGCGAGGCCAAGACCGGTGCGCTTATTGTTGTTCAGCGGGATACGAATCTCATCGAATTTGAGGAGACGGGTATCCGCGTAGACGGCGTGGTCTCCAGTCAGCTCCTCATCAATATTTTCGAGCACAATACTCCGCTTCACGACGGAGCTGTGATCATCCGCGATGACAAAATCGCCGCCGCGACCTGCTATCTCCCGTTGTCTGACAATATGGAGATCAGCAAGAAGTATGGTACGAGACATCGCGCAGGAGTGGGCATCAGTGAGCTTGCCGATTGTCTCGCGATTATTGTGTCAGAGGAGACCGGGCATGTTTCATACGCAGAGTCCGGGAAGCTGAGGACTGCGGTTTCTCCGGCGGATCTGCGGGAGGTCCTTCAGGAAGCTCAGATGGTTTATCCGGAAAAGCTGAAGCTGATCAAAGAGGAAGAATAAAGGTGCTTAAAAAGTTCTGGAATAGTCTGAAATCGAACTGGGGATACAAGCTCCTCTCTGTATTCGTCGCCATTGTGATCTGGTATGCGGTCGTTGACGTCAATGACCCTGTGGAAACGGCCACATATACCGTGAAGGTCACGGTGACGAACGAATCCTATATCGCAAACGGCAAACAGGTATACAGTATCGACGACCAGTATAGTACTGTCACTGTCTATATAAAGGCAAACCGGTCTGTCCTCAACGATATTTCTGCGGATGATATCACTGTGACGGCCGATCTGACGCAGATCGTAGATCTGGACCGCGATCCGGTCATGGTGCCACTCACTGTGTCCTGTCCGAACGTGTCGGCTGGAGATATCACACTGTCGAGGACAACCATCCCCATCACTATTGAGAATGTCGCGAGCAAGACACTCTCTGTCAGCGTGAGCTGCGGAGATTCCGTGCCCGGAAGTGATTATGAGGTCGGAACTACGACACCAGATCCGGAGACAGTAGTGGTGAACGGACCGGAATCTATTGTCAACACGATCACCAGCGCAGTCGCTCAGATAGATGTTACGGGAATGACACAGGACGGCACCCGCGAAGCAGAACTCCAGTTCCTTGATCAGAACGGTGACGCTTTGTCGGAAGATACTGTGTCAGATTATCTGACGCTCGACGGGGATATCACAACGGTCACCGTTCAGGTTGATCTCTGGGAAAAGGTGAATGATGTATCACTTGCCGTAGAGTATTCTGGAACTCCGGCCAGTGGATATAATGTCGCGGATGTCTCCACAACGCCGGAGACAATATCTGTAGCAGGTACGGATTCTGCCCTCGAAGAGCTTGCGGCAGATAACAACACGATCACGCTTTCTGATTCCTCCATCAATATCGATGGCGCGACAGATGATATGAGCTTTGATGTGAATATTTCCGACAGCCTTCCGGATGGACTTCGTCTGACCACGAATGAGGCAGACGCCGTCACTGTTACGATAACGATCCTGTCAGATGAAACACGTGAGATCAGTGTTGACGTCGATGATATTGTGACGCAGAATCTGGACAGCACACAGACTGTGTCGTATGATTCCACAGAAATCACACTGCGCGTCACAGGTACCGAATCGGTCATCGATAGTATTGACGCATCTGACCTCACAGTATCGGTTGACCTGAGCGGACTGAAGGACGGCGATTATACCGTCCCTGTAACAGTAGAAAATCTTCCATCTGGTGTGACGTGCGAGGATCTGACGATCCCTGTACATTTGAAAGAGAAAGCTACTTCATCCACATCCTGAGGTAAAACCTGGAGATGTTTTCTGTATGACTGAATCAATAGAAGCAGGCAGAAAAACTGATGAAAAAATTGCAGGCGGAGAGAGACAGGAAAGATTTGTAAAGTGCGCAGAACGTCTGGCCGCCTGGTATCAGAAAAATAAGAGAGACCTGCCGTGGCGTGAAAATCGGGATCCGTACCGGATATGGATCTCGGAGATCATGCTTCAGCAGACCCGGGTTGAGACGGTGATCCCGTATTACAGAAGGTTTCTGGAAAAGCTCCCGACGGTGGAAGCCCTGGCAGAAGTCTCCGACGATGAGCTGATGAAGCTCTGGGAGGGACTCGGCTATTACAGCCGGGCGCGTCACTTGCGCGAGGCTGCCCGCATTCTTGTCG
The DNA here is from genome assembly GCA_036453165.1 of Eubacteriales bacterium. Taxonomy (GTDB): domain Bacteria; phylum Bacillota; class Clostridia; order Lachnospirales; family Lachnospiraceae; genus Bilifractor. The sequence continues at coordinate 41,987 of JAZHVR010000009.1, forward strand.
GCCAGTACCAGGGTGTGTTCCCGGAAGAACCGTCTCTGCTCATGAAGCTTCCCGGAATAGGCAGGTATACGGCCGGGGCGATAGCTTCTATTGCCTTTGGTGTCCCGGCTGCCGCGGTCGACGGGAATGTACTGCGCGTCGTCAGCCGTCTGACGGCGGATGGCAGAGACATGCAGAACGACGGCGTCAGAAGAGAGATCGGTGACGAGCTTTCAGACGCGATCGCAGCATGCACGACAGCCGGAGAGATGGGAGCACCGCCGGGGAAAAATCTGTTCCCGGGCGACGTGAATCAGGGATTCATGGATCTCGGTTCAGCTGTCTGTCCCGCCCACGCAGAACCACACTGCACCAGATGTCCGCTCGAGGACCTGTGTGTGGCGCACAGAGATAAAAAGGAACTTGCCTATCCGGTGAAAAAGCCCGCGAAAGAGCGGCGGAAGGAAAACCGCACCGTTCTTCTTGTTATCGACGGGGACCGGGTAGCTGTCGACAAACGCCCGGAAAAAGGTCTTCTTGCAGGATTATATGAATATCCGAATTACAGGGGATATCTGACAGAAGCAGAGGCACTTGACAAAGTCCGGGAAATGGGATTTGATCCGGTCCGCATCAGGAAGCTTCCTCCATCGGTGCATATTTTTTCGCATCTTGAGTGGCATATGACCGGATATAAGATACAGATATCGTCGTTTGACCGGAAGAAGGGGTCCGGTGACGGTGTGTTTCTGGTACAAAAGAGCGACGCAGAAAAGAGATATGCCGTTCCGTCGGCATTTCACGCCTACTCTGAACTGTTATTTAATAAAAAGGGGAAAGATAATTAATGGAAAAAATTCTTACAGTTGCAGTACCGTGTTACAACTCCGCCGGTTATATGAGAAAATGTATAGATTCGCTTCTCGCAGGAGGAGACAGTGTAGAGATTCTGATCATTGATGACGGTTCCACAAAGGACGACACACTCGCGATCGCACAGGAATATGAAAAGAAATACCCGACAATCTGCCGCGCCATCCATCAGGAAAACAAGGGCCATGGTGGGGCGGTCAACACCGGTATGGCAAACGCGACGGGATATTATTTCAAAGTATGTGACAGTGATGACTGGTTCGATCATGACGCGTATCTGAAGTACCTGAAGGTTTTGAAAGATCTGGCTGGTCACAGTACGCCTGTCGACTGTGTTTTTACAAATTTTATATATGACAAGGTCGACAAAAACCACAAGTTCACCATGCAGTATAAACGCTACTTTCCGACCAACAGAGTTTTCGGCTGGGACGGCATGCGTCCGATGGATGAAGCACACTATGTGCTGATGCATTCGATCACGTACAGGACGCAGATCCTGCGCGACTGCGGACTGCAGCTGCCGGAGCACACCTTCTACGTCGACAATATTTATGCTTATGAGCCATTCGTCAAAGTAAAGACACTGTATTATTACCCGGTCACTCTTTATCACTACTTTATCGGACGGTCGGATCAGAGCGTGAATGCAGACGTGATGTACAGCCGGATCGATCAGCAGATCGCTGTGACAAACCAGATGATCGATTTCGCAGGTACACTGAGATACATGAATCTTGAGAAAAATCAGAGAAGATTCATTCTTCACTATCTCGGTGCGATCATGATGATCACCACGACACTTCTGGTCAGACATTACAGTCCGGAAAATGAAGCAAAGAAAAAGAAGCTCTGGAACCGCCTGAGAAACTGTGACTATGGCTGTTACATCCGCAGAAGATACAGCCTGAGCGGAGCAATGGTAAATCTTCCCGGGAAGGGCGGAAGAAAGCTGATAAATTTCGGCTACCATGCTTCTCAGAAGGTTTACGGTTTTGAATGATCCGTAAAGTTTTTAGAGCTTGAAGAGGTTTAGTAATGGCAAGAATCGGAACGGGATATGATGTCCACCGCCTGACAGAAGGCAGAAAACTGATCCTCGGAGGTGTTGAGATCCCTTATGAAAAAGGGCTGCTCGGGCATTCCGATGCGGATGTCGCGCTTCACGCGATCATGGATGCGCTGCTCGGGGCGGCTGCGATGAAAGATATCGGCTACCACTTTCCGGACACTGACCCGGAATACGAGGGGGCTTCAAGTATGGATCTTCTCCGCCGCGTGGCAGAGATGCTTGATGAAGCTTCGTATGTGGTGAGCAACGTAGACTGTACGATCGTCTGTCAGGCGCCGAAGCTACGTCCGTATCTGGATCAGATGACGGAGAATGTGGCATCCGCCCTGGGGATAGATCCGGGCCAGGTAAATATGAAGGCGACTACCGAGGAACATCTGGGATTCACGGGGAGCGGCGAGGGAATCTCGGCGCAGGCTGTGTGCCTCATTGAGGAGGCGTTCAGCGTCGATCCGTACACGGAAGGCGGAGGCTGTCCGCGCGCGGCAAATTGTCCTCTGCGGTGAGAGAACAGAATTTTTACGGGATAGGATAGTCGTGTGTTGGGCCGGCGGTATGAAAACAGCCTGCCGGCGATTTTTCAGAGAGGACTAGGTGACAATATGGCATTGCGATTTTATAATACACTGACTCAGTCGATCCAGGAATTTAAGCCGATTACGGAGGGGAAAGTCCTGATGTACGTCTGCGGACCGACTGTCTATAACCTGATCCATATCGGAAACGCGCGCCCGATGATCGTCTTTGATACCGCGCGGCGCTATATGATGTACAAGGGATATGATGTCAACTATGTCTCCAATTTTACGGACGTAGATGACAAGATCATCAATAAGGCAAATGAGGAAGGCGTGACGGCGCAGGAGATCTCTCAGCGTTATATCGCGGAGACGAAGAAGGATATGGCAGATATGAATGTGCTTCCGGCGACGACGCATCCCCTGGCGACGCAGGAGATCCCGGAGATGATCGCGCTTATCAGCGATCTCGAGAAAAAGGGATTTGCCTATAATGTCAACGGAACGGTTTATTTCCGCACGAGAAAGGATCCGGATTATGGGAAACTTTCTCATAAAAATCTCGACGATCTGCGCTCTGGTTTCCGTGACCTTAAGGTGTCAGGCGAGGATCAGAAGGAAGATCCGCTTGATTTCGTTCTGTGGAAGCCGATGAAGCCAGGTGAGCCGTACTGGGACAGCCCGTGGGGCAAGGGACGCCCTGGCTGGCACACGGAGTGCTGCGTAATGAGCCGCAAGTATCTGCATTCTACGACGATCGATATCCATGCAGGAGGCGAGGATCTGATTTTCCCGCATCATGAAAATGAGATCGCTCAGGTCGAGTGCTCAACGGGACAGGAATTCGCACACTACTGGCTGCACAACGCTTTTCTGAATATCAACAATGAAAAAATGTCCAAGTCGCTCGGAAACTTTCTCACGGTCCGCGACGTCGGAAAGAAATACGACCTTCAGGTGCTCCGTTTCTTTATGCTCTCTGCGCATTACCGCAGAGTCCTGAATTTCAGCGAAGAGAGCATGGAGGCCGCGAAGGCATCGCTCGGAAGGATCCGCACGGCAGTGCGGACGCTGAATGACCACATCGCACACGCAAAGACGGAAGAACTGACAGAAGAGGAGCGCGCAAAGCTCGGCGTAGATGAGAATGGTCAGCCAATTGCGCTTGAGGTGACTTCTGATCCGGAGACGGGAAAGCTGATCCTCCCTCAGGACATGAGGCTGTATCGCTGGCAGTTTGAACAGGCGATGGATGACGACCTCAACACCGCAGATGCCGAGGCGGCGATTTTTAACCTTGTAAAATTTGCGAATATTGAAGTGACAGAAAACAGCTCCAGGGCATTTGCCGAGGCTGTGAAGAAGGAGATCTGTGAGCTGTCAGATATCCTTGGACTAATCGTCGATGTGAAGGAAGACAGCCTCGACGAGGAGATCGAGAAGAAGATCGAAGAACGCCAGGCGGCGAGAAAGGCAAAAGATTTTGCCAGGGCCGATGCGATCCGCGATGAGCTTCTGGCGAAGGGGATCGTTCTTAAGGATACGCGGGACGGCGTCCGCTGGGAGAGAGTTTGAAGTTCAGTATTACAGACGAAATGATCGTCAGGACCGGTGACTGCGGCGCGATGGATGCTTTTGATGCGAGACAGATCTCGCCTCTCACACTGGCGTGGATCGGCGACGCGGTATACGAGGTCGTGGTCCGGAATATGCTGGTCCGGGATACTGGTATTCCCGGCGAAGCGGTGAACAGGCTCAACCGGAAGGCGAGAAGCCTCGTTAATGCCGGGACGCAGTCGGCGATCATCGGAGTTTATGAAGACAGAGATATTCTGACCGAGGATGAGCAGAAGGTCTATCACAGGGGCCGGAACGCGAAGTCCAACACGCATGCGAAGAATGCGTCGATTCAGGATTACAGACGCGCCACGGGCTTTGAAGCTGTCATGGGATATCTGTGGCTCACGGGTCAGACGGACAGGATTATCGAGCTTGTGCGCGCGGGTTTTGAGGGACTAAAAGAAAATGGCATATAAAAGTGACAGACGCGGCGGCAGCGGCGCCCGGGATGACAGAAAAGACTGGGGCCGGGGAGAAAAGAGCCAGGGAAGACGGTCTGGCGGCAGAGGAGGATATTCCTCCGACAGCGAGAAAAAATATGAGACAAGAAAATCTGGAGACCGAAAATTCCCGGGTAGTAAATCTGGGGACAGGAAATACGGCAGGGATAAATCCTGGAGCGGTAAATCCGGTGATGCAATGCACGGAAAAACGCGGACACAGACAGAACCCGGGAGGGCGGCAGAGAAGCGCGAGGAAGATCCGAACCGGATTGAGGGGCGCAATGCCGTCCTGGAGGCTTTCCGTTCCGGAAGGAGCGTGGACAAGCTCTACGTCCAGGCCGACCTGCACGACGGCGTCGTGTCGTCGATCACGAGGCAGGCGCGCGAGGCGGGTACGGTTGTGAGCTATGTGCCGAAGAACCGTCTGGATGCCATGTCGGAGACAGGCAGTCATCAGGGAGTTATCGCCGAGGCGGCAGCTGTCAATTATGTGGATGTGGATGATATTCTGAAGCGCGCCGAAGAGAAGGGCGAGAAGCCATTTCTGTTCCTTCTGGACGGGATCGAGGATCCTCACAATCTCGGCGCTATCATCCGTACGGCAAATCTTGCCGGGGCGCACGGAGTGATTATCACGAGACACCGCGCGGTCGGACTGTCGGCTGTTGTCGCAAAGGCTTCTGCGGGGGCGATCAACTACACGCCGGTTGCCCGGGTGACCAATATGGCAGCGACGATCGCAGAGCTGAAGAAAAAAGGGATATGGTTTGTCTGCGGAGCGATGGACGGTACGCCCATGTATGATGTGGATATGACAGGGCCGGTCGGCATTGTCATCGGCAATGAGGGAGAGGGCGTCAGCCGTCTTGTGCGTGAATCCTGTGATTACACGGCGTCGATTCCCATGCATGGAGACATTGATTCACTGAATGCTTCCGTGGCGGCAGGTGTTCTGGCTTTTGAAGTGGTCAGACAGCGTATCGTATCATCAAAGTAAAAATTCCCGGTGCGGCGGTTTCAGATACGGGGTTATTCCAGTATGAATCAGAATTATGAGAATGTTTCTGACGAAGAATTAGTCAGAAGACTGCGCGAAGGCGAGGAGGGGATTGGGGATTATCTCCTGGACAGGTACAAGAGAACGGTCCGTTCTATGGCGCATGAGCTCTATCTGACCGGAGGAAGTCAGGAAGATCTTCTTCAGGAGGGAATGCTCGGGCTTTTTAAGGCGATCCGGACATATGACCCGGAAAAAGGCGCGTCTTTTTCCACGTATGCGCATCTTCTGATAGCGAGACAGATGTACTCGGCGATCGAATCCTCCAATGCGCAGAAACAGCGCCCTCTGAACTCTTCAGTATCGCTCGATGAGATAAGCAACGAAGGGGCGGAGCACCGCACTCATGCCGCTGTAGGAGAAGATCCTGAGACCGTGTTTGTCGACCAGGAGAGCACGGAGGACTTGAAAAAACGGATCTACGATGTGCTGAGTCCGCTGGAGAGGCGTGTGCTCGACGATTATCTCGACGGCTATGATTATACAGAAATAGCGGAGCGGATGAACCGCACGCCCAAATCTATCGACAATGCGCTGCAGCGCATTCGCAGTAAAGTGTCTACATTGATCAGGTGAAAAGTATGGAGAATAAGCGGGTTACACATACAGCCAGAGCTCTGCTCAGGCTGTGGAATGTCGGCTGGTTTCTTGTCTTCTGGGTCACGTATTACAACCTCTATATGTTCAATACGTACAGGATCCAGGGTGCACTGTTCAGTACGCTGATGTTCTTTATCATATATAACGCATTGTGCAATGTGTACAAGGCCTTCCGCATTGCCTCGACCGGACTGCCTGATATAGTATTCTCCCAGTTTATTTCCTTTACTGCGGCAGATCTGGTTCTCTATGCCGAGGCGTGTCTTGTCTACAATCAGCCGCTGAATTTTATGAGGATGATAGCGGCTATGGTGATCCAGCTGGGCGGCACGATCGTTCTGACGTTTCTCACAAAACGGTATTTCATGACGCATGTCGCCAGACAGAAGACACTGGTGATCTATGGCGTCCAGTCATCGATCGAAGACACGGAGAATTTTGAGAAAAGACTTCTCAAAAAGTATGGTCACCTTTTTGATATCCTCTACACAGAACCGGAAACGATCACGGACGATGTGTTTTATCAGCGGCTTCAGGGCGTTGAGACGGTCATGATGTACAATATCACGCCCGGACTGAAGGTGCGTTTTACTGAGCCGTGTATTGAAAACCGGAAAAACTTCTACTTCACGCCAAATATCGAAGATATCCTGGAACAGGGAACGGAGGCAAAACATCTGCTCGACACCCCTCTGATGAAATACGAGTACCGGTATGAGGCCACCCGCAAACTGGTCGTCAAGAGGATCCTGGATATCGTTTTTTCACTGATCTGTATCATCATTCTTTCCCCACTAATGCTTGTTATGGCCATTCTGATCAAGGCGGAGGACGGAGGACCCGTCTTTTACCGCCAGGAAAGATATACGAAGGGCGCCAAGATTTTTAAGATCATAAAGTTCCGAAGCATGGTCGTCGATGCGGAAAAGAACGGCGTTCAGCCTTCTGTCGGCGAAGAGGATCCCAGAATAACGAAGATCGGGAAGTTCATGCGGAAGACAAGGATCGATGAGATCCCTCAGTTTTTTAATGTGCTGAAGGGCGATATGAGCTTTGTCGGTCCGCGTCCAGAGCGCGTCGAGCATGTAGACCTGTATACGCGGCAGATCCCGGAATTCCGCTACCGCCTGTCTGTCAAGGGCGGCCTGACAGGATATGCACAGGTATACGGCAAGTACAATACATCTGCGTACGACAAGCTGCTGCTCGATCTTATGTACATTGAAAATCAGTCAACGCTTCTTGATTTCCGTATTGTTCTTCTGACGGTCCGGACGATCTTCCAGAAAGAGAGTACGGAGGGCTTCGATGAGCAGGAAAGCGAATCGATCAACAGAGACACAAAGAGCAGGGCAGATGTAAGCAGCGGCGAAAAGAAAGCCAGCTGACGGGTTTCAGAAATGAGAGTTACGGTTATCACACATTCTTCAACGTACGACGGCCGCGCGGAAGCGGTCGGCAGATTTTTCCAGAAAAGAGGAGATCAGGTCACATGGATCTTCTCGGATTTTGATCATCTGAAGAAGGTCACACGTAAGACGGAACAGCCAGATCATGTGTATCTGCATATGATCCCGTATAAAAAGAACCTCTCAGCAAAACGCATTTTTTCCATCCGGAAATTTGCCGGCGACGCCGCGGAGTATGTGCAGAAGCAGGCGGAGAGCGGAGACGGACCGGATCTGATGTATGTAATGCTTCCTGCCAATACGCTCGCGGAGAAAGCGCGCAGGCTGCACGATGAATACGGAATCCGTGTGATTTTTGACATTGTCGATCTGTGGCCGGAATCCCTGCCGCTCAGGCACATCGCGGCTCTTCCGCCGGTTGTAAAATGGAAAAATCTGCGCGACCAGAATCTCTGCGCCGCGGAAATGATTTTTACGGAGTGCGGCCTGTACCGGAAGGAACTTGCGCTTCCCGCGGAGAAAAGCCGCACGCTTTACTGGTTCAAAGACAGAGAAGACGGCTCTGAGGTGACAGAGATGCCCGCATTCGATTATGGGCCGGAAGAACATGACGGCCCGGCAGAGATCGCATACATGGGCGCGATCAACAACATCATCGACATCGATCTCATCGCGGAGCTGATGAAAGAGACGGCCGCAATTTGCCCCTGCCACCTCCGCGTGATCGGAGAAGGAGACCACAGGAAGGATTTTCTCAGTGCACTTGACCGTGCGTCTGTCCCCTACACCTGGTATGGGGCTGTCTACGACGAGGCGGAAAAAGCAAAAATCCTCGCGCCCTGCCGCGCAGGTCTCAATGTGATGAAAAAATCTGTCCACGTCGGGCTCACTATGAAATCCATCGACTACATGTCGTTCGGTATTCCGCTTATCAATTCTATCGGCGGGGACACACAGGCGCTCGTCGGCAGAAAACAGATCGGTGTCAATATCGACCGCGAGAACATCCCGGAATCGGCCGCCTCTGTCGCCTGGCTTCTGGGCAGTGATCCGTCCGATACACGCCGCCGGGTCCTCGGTATTTTCAACCGGTATTTTACGCGCGGGGCTTTCGAGGCCACGCTGGCGGAATCTATACACACTTGACGAATTGTGGTAAACTATATAGAGTTTTGTGTCTGGAGCGACGTATGCCGCTCCGATTTCGTGCTGAAAGGTATTTAATATGCCCAGAAGGGCAAAAATAAGTGGAGGATTATCATGAAAGGCATAGTTCTTGCCGGCGGATCTGGTACAAGACTTTATCCGCTGACCAAAGTAACGTCGAAGCAGCTGCTTCCTATCTATGACAAACCGATGATCTATTATCCGCTTTCCGTGCTCATGAACGCCGGGATCCGCGATATTCTGATCATTTCAACTCCGGCGGATACGCCGCGTTTTGAGGAACTGCTCGGGGATGGAAGTCAGTTCGGCATTTCACTGCAGTATAAGGTACAGCCGAGTCCGGACGGACTTGCACAGGCGTTCATCCTCGGCGAGGATTTTATCGGCAATGAGCCTGTCGCCATGATTCTCGGAGACAATATTTTTGCCGGCCACGGCCTGAAGAAAAGGCTGCGCGAGGCAGTCGCAAACGCGGAGACTGGAAAAGGCGCGACCGTTTTCGGCTATTACGTCGATGACCCGGAACGTTTCGGTATTGTTGAATTTAATGACGAGGGCAAGGCGATATCCATTGAGGAAAAACCTGCAAAGCCGAAGAGTAATTACTGCGTGACCGGCCTTTATTTCTATGATAACCGCGTCGTCAATTACGCAAAGGGACTGAAACCGTCCGCGAGAGGCGAGCTCGAGATCACGGATCTGAACAGGATCTATCTCGAAGATGGGAGCCTCAATGTCGAACTGCTCGGCCAGGGCTTTACATGGCTCGACACCGGTACACATGAGAGCCTTGTCGATGCGACAAACTTTGTAAAAATCACGGAGCAGCATCAGCACCGCAAGATCGGCTGCCTGGAGGAGATCGCTTATCTGAATGGCTGGATCAGCCGCGACGATCTTCTGAGAGAGTATGAGCCGCTGAAGAAAAATCAGTACGGCCAGTACCTGATGGACGTCCTGAACGGCAAGTATCTGGACGCGCAGAAGAGATAATCACGAGAATTGTTCTGAGGCTGACAAGGCCTCTGGGTAAAGACAATAATAAACAATAAATATTTTGGAGGAGATAATGAACATTATTGTGACCGGCGGTGCCGGATTTATTGGTAGCAACTTTATTTTTTACGAAATGAAGGCCCATCCGGAAGACAGGATCATCTGCCTGGACAAGCTGACATATGCAGGAAATCTTTCCACACTGAAGCCGGTGATGGACAAGCCGAATTTTCGTTTCGTAAAGCTCGATATCTGTGACCGCGACGGCGTCTACAAGCTCTTTGAGGAGGAGCATCCGGATATCGTCGTAAACTTTGCTGCAGAGTCCCACGTGGACCGCTCCATCGAGAATCCGACGATCTTCCTCGAGACAAATATCATCGGCACCTCAGTTCTGATGGACGCCTGCCGCAAGTACGGCATCAAACGCTATCACCAGGTATCAACAGATGAGGTCTACGGCGACCTTCCGCTCGACAGACCTGACCTGTTCTTCCACGAAGACACGCCGATCCACACCTCCAGCCCTTACAGCACATCAAAGGCTTCCGCAGATCTGCTTGTCAACGCATATCACAGGACATACGACCTTCCGACGACGATCAGCCGCTGCTCGAATAACTACGGCCCGTATCAGTTTCCGGAGAAGCTGATCCCGCTGATGATCGCTAATGCACTTGCAGACAAGAAGCTCCCTGTCTACGGCGAGGGACTCAACGTCCGCGACTGGCTCTACGTAGAGGACCACTGCAAGGCCATCGACCTCATCATCCGCAAGGGTACGGTCGGCGAGGTCTACAATATCGGCGGACATAACGAGATGCGCAACATCGATATCGTAAAACTCATCTGTGATTATCTCGGCAAGCCGTACAGCCTTATCGAGCATGTGACCGACCGCAAGGGCCATGACAGAAGATACGCCATTGACCCGACGAAGATCCACAACGAGCTCGGATGGCTTCCGGAAACAAAGTTCGCCGACGGAATCAAGACGACGATTCAGTGGTATCTCGACAACAAGGACTGGTGGCAGAACATCATTTCCGGCGAGTACCAGAATTACTATGAAAAAATGTATGGCAACAGAGAGGTCATTGGTTGATATGAAGGTATTTGTAACGGGCGTGGCCGGACAGCTGGGCCACGATGTGATGAATGAACTTGCTAAGAGAGGATACGAGGGTGTAGGCACCGATCTCGCCCCGGAATACTCCGGCGTTGCGGACGGAAGTGCCGTCACAAAGATGCCATATGTCTCACTTGATATTACGGACGCGGCGGCAGTTTCAAAGGTGATCGCCGAGGTGAAGCCGGATGTCATCGTCCACTGCGCGGCGTGGACTGCAGTTGATGCTGCTGAGGACGAGGACAAGCAGCCGAAGGTCATGAAGATCAATGTCGACGGCACACAGAATCTCGCGAATGCGGCAAAAGCCATCGACGCGAAGATGGTTTATATCAGCACGGACTATGTTTTCAACGGTCAGGGCACAGAGCCATGGAAGCCGGACTGCAAGGATTATGCCCCTCTGAACGTCTATGGAAAGAGCAAGCTCGGAGGCGAGCTTGCCGTTTCGAAGACACTTGATAAGTACTTTATCGTGAGGATCGCATGGGTATTCGGCCTGAACGGGAAAAACTTTATCCGCACCATGCTGAATGTCGGAAAGACACATGATGAGGTCCGCGTAGTCAACGATCAGATCGGTACGCCGACATACACCTATGACCTCGCCCGTCTTCTCGTCGATATGATCGAAACAGATAAGTATGGCTATTATCATGCGACGAATGAGGGCGGATATATCTCCTGGTACGATTTTACAAAAGAAATTTACCGCCAGGCAGGCCTTAAGACAATAGTGACTCCTGTCACAACAGCAGAATATGGCCTTTCGAAGGCTGCCAGACCGTTTAACAGCCGTCTGGATAAATCGAAGCTTCGTGAAAACGGATTCACTCCGCTTCCTGACTGGAAGGATGCACTTCACCGCTTTCTGACTGAGATCGGAGAGATCTGATAACGTCTCGAATATTGTAACGGACAGGAGAAATAAAGTTGGTAGATATACTGCTGGCTACATATAACGGAGAAAAATATCTCCGGGAGCAGCTTGATTCGCTGTTCGCGCAGACGTATCAGGGTTTCCGGATCCTGGTCCGCGATGACGGGTCGACGGACGGGACTATGCATATCCTGAGGGAATATGCGCTTCATCATGCGGGAAAGATAGAGATTATTCACGATAATGCCGGCGGCGGCAATCCCGCCAGAAATTTCATCCAGCTGATGAAGCATTCCACAGCCGGATACGTAATGTTCTGTGACCAGGATGATTACTGGTTCCCCGACAAGATCCAGGTCATGCTGCAGAGAATGCAGGTTGAAGAGAAAAGAGCGGCGGACGGCGCTGCTCCGATCCTTGTTTTTTCCGATTACAGAGTGGCTGACTCTCATCTTAATCCGATGCCGGTCAATGAGTCACATCTGCAGATCGCGAGGTTTTATAAGAGCTTTAATCGTCTGCTCGTGCAGAATTACGTGACGGGCTGTGCGACGATGATCAACAAGACGGCATGTCAGATGGCAGGCGATTATGATGAGAGAATACTCATGCATGACTGGTGGGTGGCTCTCTACGTGAGCGCGATGGGGAGGATCGTCCATATCCCCATGAAGCTTATGTATTACAGACAGCACAATAACAATGATGTCGGTGCGCGTGACGTAAAAAGCATGCAGTACCGGATCGAGAAACTTAAGGACAGGAATGTCCGGAATTCCAAGTACAGTTATTACGGGCAGGCAGAACTGCTGAAGGAAAGATATTTCAGCGAGATGTCAGCGGACGCGAGAAAAACGCTCAGCGATTTCCTGGAGATTCAGAATTACCCGAAGCTCAAGCGCATGAAAGCCGCGGTCGACGGGGGATTTCTGAAGAGCGATGTTATCCGTTCTCTCGGATATATTCTGTATATCTGACGCTGACACCATTATCCATAGGTGGCGGGTCTGCCCGCAGGAAAAAATATCCGGGGATGTGTCACATTCCCGGAATATACAAAGACAGGCAGGGACAGGTAATGTTCATTTCTGTAGTAATGGCAACCTATAACGGAGCCGGCTATATCAGAGAACAGCTCGACTCCATCGCCCGGCAGAAACGACTGCCGGATGAGATCGTAATCTCGGATGACGCGTCAGCTGACGGAACCTGGGATATCCTTGAAGAGTACAGAAAAGATCACCCGGGCCTGTCTTTTATTCTGCTCCGGAATGAGCAGAACATGGGATACCGCAGAAACTTTCTGAGGGCGCTGCAGGAATGTACAGAGCAGCCTGATGAGAGCAGTCACCTGTATTTCCTGTGTGATCAGGACGATGTCTGGCTTCCGGAAAAGCTGGAGGTCATGGAGCGGATTTTTGGCGAACGCGGGGAGATCCAGGTGCTCGCCTCCTCCTTTACGGTGATCGATGGACAGGGCGTTCAGATCGGAGTAAAGCAGGAAAAAGGCTGGAGCAACCGGCATCTTTACCACCGCGAGGTGGCGGAAAACGCAATTGTGAAGGTACGCCCGGAAGAGCTGATCTATCACAATTTTGCCCAGGGCTGTGCCATGGCGTTCCGGTCACAGATAAGAAAACAGTTTATCAGGAATTTTACAGAAGAAGTTCCGCACGACTGGCAGATCGCGATGAGCGGAGCAGTCGCGTCCGGGACTTTTTTCTATAATAAGCCTCTTTTCCGCTACAGGATTCACGGCGGAAATGTTCACGGTCTTAAGGCCGATGCATCCGCCGGAAAATCTGCTCTTTCATACAGGACGACAGAGGCGCGCAATGCGTTCGCAGTAATGGAATGGACAAGCCATACGTTTCCTTCGTATTTTGAAAACAGCACGGAGATGAGAACTGCTGCGGAATTTCTGAAAGAACTTTTGCGCAGTATGACCGGACACGACTGCAGGAGCATGATGCGCCTGATCAAAAATCCTGAATACAGGAAGCTCAAGTCCCGCAGGGCGAGGGCGGCGGATCTGTTCTTTACTCTGCTGCCATAATCTCCAACAGGACGCTTTCTGCCCGCATACGTTGCCGACAAGCGAGAGCGCGTCGCGGATGAAAACCATGCGTGCAGCGCGTTACGGGCCGGCATTGCCCTGTATTCATGAAGCACGGCATTTCGAAAAAACATACTCTGAGAGGGAGGAAAAATGGCCGAGAAGAAAAAATACACCGCTCAGTATATCGCCCTCGCAATTCTCGTGGCTGTGGCGATCCTGATCGCTTACAGGGGCGCCGGGCCGCTGGCTCTGAGGCTGCGTCTCAGCGGATGGATCCCGCCCTTTCACGGGGAATGGCGGGTGGTGCAGTATGCCGGTACCTCTGAAAACCAGAGCATGTTTTATTCCATTGAGGATTCTTCTGGCGGGCTTGTGCTGATCGACGGAGGATGGAATCAGGAGGGGGATATCGAACAGGTCTGGTCCGCCATTAAAAAGCACAGAGGCCATGTGGACGCGTGGGTCATCACCCACGCACATCCTGACCATGCGGGCGCTTTTCTGGGCGTCATGAAGAAGTACGGTGACCAGTTTACTGTTGACCAGATTTACACACCTCCTGTAAATATGGAGCGGTTTGAAGAGACGGCACAGGATTATGATGTACCGGAGGTTTTCGAGGAGTTTTACAGTCTGACGTCTGAGATGGACAATGTGACGTATCTGGAGGAAAATGACGAGGTTGACCTCCTCGGGCTTGATATGAAGGTCCTTCATTCGTGGGACAGTCACGTGGACGAGCAGGATGCCAACCTTCTTAATGACGGTTCTCTGATGTTCCGCGTGTCAGGAGCAGAAGACACCATTCTATTCTGTGCCGATACTCAGAAGGAGATGGAGCAGTACATCCTGGAGAACCACGCGGATGAACTGAAGGCCGATTACGTTCAGTGCGGTCACCATGGAAACTGGGGCCTCACAACGGATTTTTATGACAGGGTCGATGCGTCTGTTGCGATGATCGACGCCCCGTCCTCCATCACTGAGGATACCACGGGGACATACGACTGCCCTCAGCTGATCCAGTATTTCGAACAGAAGGGAACCGGTGTGTCCGACTGGCAGACACAGCAGTACGCCTTTCTCATTCGGTGACAGAATTGTCGGTGATTTTTATCGGAGCTGAATCATGGTGATACTCGAATTACTCATAGTGATCGTTCTGCTGATCCTGCTTCCGCTGTCGATCGGTGCGACGATTTTTCCGGAATACGCGCTGTCTGTGGAAAAAGAAGAGAGCGCGCACAATAGAAAGTCCGCAGGACCGGCGGCTGTGATGCTCTGCCTTGTGACAGGCAATATTGTCATGTGGGCAGTTTTTCAGCTGGCGGCTGTGCCCTGCACACTGATGAAAAAATCTCTGACAACCGCTATTGTCATATGGGTGACGGGTATCGCGGCATTTATCGCGCTCCGGTCCTCCACGTGCCATATTTATCCGGTTCTCAATCTGACAGAGGGATGGAGAAGAAATCCCCGCACTGGCGCAGAAGGTGCGGCCGCGAAGAAGCACCGCGACAAGGGACTGGCAGTGCTGCTTATTCTTGCGGCTGCAGTTATTCTTGTGCAGTGTCTGATCTATATTTTTGGCATGCATCTTGACCAGGATGACTCAAGGTTTATCGCAAATGCCGTCGACGCGTGGCAGAATGACCGGCTCGCCGGCGTGAACGCGGCGAACGGGAATCCTTCTCCGGATACGATCTACGGCGACTATATCAAGGATTCCATTTCCCCCTGGTCTTACTATCTGGCAATGATGGCAAAGCTCTGCATGATCCATCCGGCGGCGTTTGCCCATACGGTTTTTGCTCCGTATCTTCTGGTCGTTTCTTACTGCATCTGCTTCCTGCTCGGCGGCCAGCTCTTTATGCACGACCGCAGGAAAACGGCATTATTTGTTCTTATATATGCCATCTGCCTGACCTTTTTTGGGGGATCTACGAGAACGTCCGGCGAATTTACACTGTTCCGTATCTGGCAGGGAAAAGCAGTTGTGGCGGCCATTGGCATTCCTCTCATTTTTCTGGAATTTATCTGGCTGTATCGGAGCGCGGAGAAGCAGGCTCTGCCTGCGGAACGGTCAGGGTTTCTGCGGATTTTTTCAATACTCCTGATCGCGGATCTGGCCTGCTGCCTGCTGTCGGGAATGGGAATCGTCCTTTCCGCAATGATGATCGGAGCAATGGATCTGTGGTATCTGATCGCCGTGAGGAAGCCGGTCCGTTTTCTTCTGCTTCTGCTGACGTGTGCGCCGTCCGTTGTTTACGCACTTCTTACGCTGAGTCTCAAAGGATAACAGATAAAGGTGACAGACGATGAGTGAACTGATCCACGCGATCTGGGAAGAAATAAGAACAGCGTACGCGGGAAATCTGCTCCTGCCGCTTTATCTGGCGTCGCTTGTTTATCTGTTCTTCGCTGACCGCGATAAAAGAAAAATCCTGATAGGGCCATCGGTGATCCTCATGCTTGTGATATACAATCCGTGGCTCTATGGAAAAATCAACGAAAAATTCCTGAGCGGCACATACTGGCGCGCTTTCTGGCTCATCCCGGTAATCCCGGTCATCGCATGCGCAGCAGTGCACCTGCTGACAACTCTTCCGAAAAAGTGGATGAAGGGGCTCGCCGCTGTAAGCCTTGCGGTAATCATCATAGGAGGCGGAACCTGCGTTTACCTGGAGACCAATCAGGAATTCACAAGGACGACGAATATCTATAAGATTCCTCAGGAGGCGGTTGATGTCTGCGACGTGCTTCTGCAGAAGGACTCCGAACCTTATGTGGTCATGGACAGCAGATTATTCTGCTACACAAGGCAGTACTCTGCCGATATCCATCAGATGTACGGCCGCGACGCCCTCGGGTTCATCGATTACATACAGCCGGAAGAAAAATCCGTTTACGACCAGCTTTCCTCAGAATCCCCGGACTTCTGCTATGTGGCAGAGGTCATGAGAGAAAAAGGGTACAGCTGGCTCGTGAGATACGCCGAAGATCCTGTGGGCGACGTGACACCCGGGTCGGCGGGCTTTGAGCTGACCGACACTGTCGACGGATACAACATCTACCGGCTGGCTGATCAGTAACGTGCGCATCGGAAAGCCGCCGCGGTTGCGGTTTGCGAGCTCAGGCTTTATAATAATTTGTCAGATTTATATGCGCCGGTATATGTGGCGCGGATGAAAGGAGAAATTTTCAAAGATGGGAAAAATTACTGTACAGAAGGATTGCGGCGGTATTAAGGGACTTTATGTAATTGAGCCTACTGTCTACGGAGATAACCGCGGATATTTCATGGAGACCTACAATTATAATGATTTTGCCGCTGCCGGCATTGACTATCAGTTTGTCCAGGATAACCAGTCCGCTTCAAAGAAGGGCGTTCTTAGAGGACTTCATTTCCAGATCCATTATCCGCAGGATAAGCTGGTGCGCTGCATCCGCGGTTCAGTATTTGACGTAGCGGTCGATCTCCGCGATGGAAGTGAGACGTTCGGAAAGTGGTTCGGCGTGGAACTGACAGAGGAGAACAAGAAGCAGTTCTTCATCCCTAAGAACTTTGCACATGGTTTCCTCGTTCTCTCCGATTACGCAGAATTCTGCTACAAGGTGACCGATTTCTATCATCCGAATGATGAGGGCGGTCTTATGTGGAATGATCCTGACATCGGGGTAAAGTGGCCGATCCCCGAAGGACTGACTGAGAAGGATCTGATCTTTTCCGAGAAGGATAAGGTAAACTGGAGCTACCAGGAGTTTTTAAAACGTAAAGGATTAAAGTAACGCATGAAAAAATCAGGCGTGATCGCCCGCATCATTCTGGCCGTCGTCGCGGCGGCCATTATTGTGGGCGTCATGAATTACAGACCGAAAAGTGTACAGAAAGAATTTACGCTCTGCGTGACGCTATCGTCCGACAGGGCGCTTTCGTGCAGAGCATATTACCTCAAGGAAGGGGAAGAAGACAGCAAATTCTCGCAGACGCAGTCCGCGAGTGCCTCGTATTCCGGAGATGGAGAAGAGGACACGGTCGAGATCACACTTCCCTATACGGCGTCTGTCATCCGCTTTGATCCCGCGACGGAAGCCTGTGACGTCCACATTTCCAGTGTTGAGCTGAAGCATGAGGGTGAGACCATCACTACCTTTTCTCTCGATGACGATCTGACCGACGAGCAGGATGCCGTCATCACAGAGGATGAAGACGGATACAATATCAGCCTCACCGGAGATGACGGATATCTTGTCTTTACGCCGGTCGACACGGATGAGATGGAGGCGGCGATCGACAGGATCGATGCAGAAATAGCTGCACAGCCGCTGTCGGCGACTGATATCCTGTTAAGAGTACTCGTTTCTGTGGGGGTCGGTCTTGTTTTTCTGCTTCTTATCGTCAGGCTGGACAGCATCATCGCTATTCCAAAGGAAATCTTTGGAAACATGAGGCTTGTCATGGCCCTTGGAAAGAACGATTTCAAGAACAAGTTTGCCGGATCGTTTTTCGGCACGTTCTGGGCCTTCGTTCAGCCGATCATCACGGTCTTTGTATACTGGTTTGTCTTTGAAAAGGCACTGAACGCCGGAACGCAGGCCACTAAGGGAGGCATTGCGGTTCCGTATGTCCTCTGGCTTCTTTCGGGTCTCGTGCCATGGTTTTTCTTTCAGGATGCCGTGAGCACAGGAGCCAGTGCGCTCATTGAGTACACCTATCTTGTAAAGAAGGTCGTATTCAAGGTGAGCTGTCTTCCGGTGGTGAAGATCGTATCGAGCCTCTATGTCCATTTCTTTTTCATCGGTTTTACCATATTGATGTTTACCCTGTATGGCATGTTCCCGGGAGCCTATACACTTCAGCTGTTTTATTATTCCTTTGCGCTGCTGATCAACGTGACAGGCATTGTCTATATGGCGAGCGCCATCACTGCATTTTTCCGGGATATGAGACAGATCGTCAACATCGGCCTGCAGGTCGGCGTGTGGTTTACACCGATCATGTGGAACATTGATTCTATGAATGTCTCCGGAGCACTGCTTATCATTCTGAAAGCAAACCCGCTCTATTATATTGTTATGGGGTATCGTGATTCTCTGATCAACCAGGTGTGGTTCTGGCAGCGTCCGGGCATCACTCTGTATTTCTGGATGGTCACGATCCTGCTGTTTGTTCTTGGAACACACGTGTTCAAGAGGCTTCAGCCGCATTTTGCGGATGTTCTGTAAGGAGGACCGGTTATGAGCGAAGAATATGCGATCCGGGTCAAGAACATACGCAAGATGTACAAGATGTATGACTCCAAGAAGGACAGGCTTCTGGATGCGCTCGGATTTTCAAGGAAACACAGATATACGGAATATTACGCGCTCCGCGATGTGAGCTTCGACGTGAAGCGCGGGGAGACGGTCGGCCTGATAGGAACAAACGGCGCCGGCAAGTCGACCATGTTAAAAATCATCACCGGCGTTCTTCAGCCGACGGACGGAACACTGGAGATCAACGGAAGAATCTCCGCCCTGCTTGAGCTTGGCGCGGGATTCAATCCGGAATATACGGGTATCGAAAACATTTACCTGAACGGCACAATGATGGGCTACACGAAGGCCGAGGTCGATGCAAAGCTCCAGGATATCCTCGACTTTGCGGATATCGGCGATTTTGTGAGACAGCCTGTCAAAAATTATTCATCCGGTATGTTCGTCCGTCTCGCCTTTGCCGTGGCAATCAATATCGATCCGGAGATCCTGATCGTCGATGAGGCACTTTCCGTCGGAGATATCTTCTTCCAGTCGAAGTGCTACGAAAAATTCGAAGAGTTCAAGAAGGAGGGGAAGACCATCCTTTTTGTCAGCCACGACCTCAGCGCCGTGTCGAGGTACTGCGACCGCGTCATTCTCCTCAATAAGGGAGAAAAGCTCGCGGAAGGTTCTCCGAAGGACATGATCAACCTGTATAAAAAGATCCTCACCGGTTCTCTCAAGGATATCCACGAGCTGTCGGAGAAGTACGGCGGCAAGCTGTCCGGAGAGGTCGGGGATGATCAGCTCCGGGCGGAACAGAAAAATAATTTTGACGGCGCGCACTCGATCACCGAGGCCGACAGCGTGGATGAGTGGAGGTCGCATTTTGCGATCAATCCGAGCCTCAATGAGTACGGCAATCACCGCGCGGAGATCATCGATTTTGCGATCGTCGATGAAGATGGAGAACTGACGAGCACCATCGTCAAGGGAACCCGTTTTCAGATAAGGACAAAGATCCGCTTCAACGATGATATCCCGAGGCCGATTTTTACATATACCTTCAGGAATGTGCGAGGCGTCGACATCACCGGGACGAATACCGAGCTTGAGGGTCAGGAGATCGAGATGGCGCACAAGGGTGACATCTATGTGGTCACCTATGAGCAGGAGATGACGCTGCAGGGCGGCGAATATCTTCTGTCGATGAGCTGTACGGGTTTTGTGAAAGGAAATCTGACGGCCTACCACCGCTGTTACGACCTCCTGTCCGTGACAGTCGTTTCAGACAAAAATACAGTCGGTTTTTATGATATGGAGTCGAAGACAACCATTACGAAGGTGAACTGACAGATGGATTATTCGGAAAAAGAAAAAAAGATCCTGTCCGTTCTCGAAACTGAGCCGGAGGAGCGCTTTGCCGATGTTACCTGGGAGAAGGCTGATCCGGATCTGCTCTATGAGCTGTCGCCCTGGCGGGCGGGCCTCACAAGCTGGCTTCCGATCAGCGCCAGCGACAGCGTGCTGGAAATGCAGGCCGGCTACGGCGCTCTTACGGCGGGACTTGCTGACAGAGCCGGGACGGTCGTGTGCCTTGAGCGCACGCCTGAGCAGTATCAGATCAACAGCCTCCGGCAGAGGGACAGAAAAAATGTAGAGTGCGGCCTCTGGGAGGTCTCCGGCGGCGATGAGGAGATACAGAAGTTTCTGGAGGAAAAATACCAGAAATCTGAGGACAACGCGCGGAAATTTGACTGGGTTATCCTCTATATTCCCAATTCTGCCTTAAGCCTCCGGTCAGAGCTTGAGCTCGCGGAGGTCTTCACAGGTGAAAACGGACATGTCGTCGTTGCGGTGGATAACAAGACCGGACTGAGGAGCCGCAACGGCGGGGGCATCCCTCACGGCGCCATGTCTAAAAAAGGTCTGGAGAGGATCTTTGAAGAGCTCGGCTGGAGCGCGGATTTTTATTATCCATATCCAAGCCTGGAGTTCACGGAGAGCATCTATTCGGACCGTTTTCTGCCGAGGCCTGAGGAGCTGTCCTCTTACCGTCAGTCTTTTTACAAGGCGAGACTCTGCTGGTTTGACGAGCAGGAGGAATACGCGGATGCGCTGGAAAACCACTTTTACCCGCTGGTCGCCAATTCCTATCTCTGCATTCTGACTCGTAAAAAAGCTGAGGCTGAAAAGGCAGATAATGAACATGCCGGCAAAGGTCCTGCCCGCTTCCCGATTTACGTAAAATATTCCAATCAGAGAAACATCACCTGTAATACTGTCACATCTGTATACGAGGATTCGGACGGAAAGAGGTCTGTTGAAAAACGAGCCTTTAACAAAGAATCGCGTCCGTTTGTCGCCGGGATTTCCGATAAATATCTGAAGCTTTCCGGCGCGTTCACCGGTACGAAGATGCAGATGAACCGCTGTGAGCGGAGCACGGACAAGATCAGTCTCGAGTATCTGACAGGCAGGTCTCTGGACACTGTGATCGACGGCTATCTTGAGGACGGCCGCACAGATCTCGCGGAAAAGGTTATCGATGAATACTGGGCGAGGGTGCTGTCCGCTCATCCTCATGAGACGTTTACGCCGACGCACGAGTTCAGGGATGTTTTCGGGGACAATATTGTGAAGGGAGAGGAGGATTCCCTCTCCGTGACCAATATTGACATGATTTTTGCCAATATCCTCGTGCCTGAAGTCTCCTCACCGGAGGACTCCGATAAGAAGGAGGTAAAGCCGGGGACAGAGGAAGCGGCCAGCGAAAATGGCGATACGGAAGGCGCAGAAGCGTCTGCGGAAACCAGTGACGGAGACGACAACGTGGAAGCGGCACCGGAAACCGGTGACACAGACGACACCACAGCTGATAAATCTGAAAATTCTCAGCTGCCCGGTGTGCGGCAGGAGGATAAGTGGGATGTCATTGATTATGAGTGGACATTTGACTTCCCTATCCCTGTGAAGTTTGTGATGTACCGCGCACTTTTTTATTATGCTCATTACCGCCCGGGCAGGGAGAGCTTTGTGTCCGGACTGTATGAAAAATACGGGATCGACGCGGAGACAAAAGAAGTCTTTCGCCTGATGGAAGACAGTTTCCAGCGCTGGATCATGGGTTCGACGAAGCCGATCCGTGATCACTTCGCAAAGTACGGAAAACCGGATATTCAGGCCGCGGACCTGTACAGCGAGGTGACGGATACACAGTCAGATCTGACAGAAATGCGTGCAAAGGTCGCGAATCTCGAGGCGGATAAACGCAGGCTCCAGGACGAGCTGGGAAGACTCCAGCTTAAATCGAATGATGATGATCAGCAGATCGCTGGTCTCACGAAAAATTGTGAGGAACTGCAGGCCGAGCTGAACGGCATGCGTCATTCCTTTGCATGGAGACTGACGGCGCCTCTGCGCGCGATCAGAAATTTCTTCCGGAGAGTATTCAGAAAAGAAAACAGGAAGGAAGAAAAGACAGAAGAAAAGAAAGAAGACTGATACGTCTTATTGACAGGTGCGCACGGAATTGAAGGAGGAGAACGATATGATGGTGTCCGGGGAGTTTCAGGCGGGAAATTTCCGGTATAAGATCATCACCGCCCGTCCGGAGGCTGTTTCTGGCGATGTGCAGGAGCTTTTCCGCAGGGAAGCTGAGAAGCATCCGGAGGCGGTCTTCTTTTATTGTGATACTCCTGCGTACAGAAAACCGTGCTGGTCACCTGATCTTTTCCTGTCCTGGGACTATATCGGAGATCCTGTGGCAGTGCGTGAGGACCTTCTTGAACAGGCAGGCGATCCCCGTGCTTCCTGTAAAACGGCGGAATTCTATGATCTGAAGCTCCGCCTGATCGAAGCTGCGGCCGGCGGGGAAGGAGTATTTCCTGAGGCAGGCACAAAAAAAATCTTCAGGATTGCCTCCCCGGCGGGATTCCCTGAGCAGCAGACACCGGACCCGGAGGACATGGCGCATGTGCTTCGCGATTTTTTCACCCGCCGCGGCATTTCCGCGTCAGCTGTGCCATATGCCGATGACCGTCTGCAGGAGAGAGCGTGCAGGATCCTTTTTCAGCCTGACAGATTTCCAAAGGTCAGCGTGATCATTCCCTCAAAGGATAACTATTCCTGTCTTAAAGAATGTGTGGATTCCATCATCCGTCTGACGGACTATCCGGATTATGAAATTCTTGTCGTTGACAACGGCAGCGGCGAAGATCAGAAAGAACTGATTCAGTCATATCTTGAATCGACTGGCCGGTCAGAGTATCTGTACAGGCCCGCCGATTTTAACTTTTCACGGATGTGCAATTTCGGCGCAGAAAATGCCTCTGGCAGCCTGTTACTTTTCCTCAATGACGATACGGTCGTGCACAGTGGCGACTGGATGCGCATTATGGCCGGCCAGGCGATGATGCCGTGGACGGGTGCAGTGGGTGCGCATCTCGTCTATGAGAACGGAACGATCCAGCACTGCGGGGTGATCGGGCTTCCGGATGGCCCCTCCCACGGGCTGGTCCTCGCAGATGACAGAAGGGATCAGGCTTTCGGACGGAATATCCTTCCCTATGATTATCTGGCTGTGACGGCAGCCTGTCTTATGATAGAAAAAAATAAGTTCCTGGAGGCTGGCGGCTTTCCGGAAAAATTCCGCGTCGCCTATAATGATGTTGCCCTGTGCAGCAGCCTTTTGGAAAAGGGCTTTTATAATGTTGTCAGGAATGATGTGGTTCTGACTCACAAGGAATCTGTGAGCCGCGGATATGACATCGAGGACGAGAAAAAGTTCAGAGAACTGATCATTTCCCGGACCGGGCTCTGCAGGGAACATCCCCTGTGGAAAGGAGATGACCCGTTCATCAACCCGGGATTTTCCGGGATCCGGACCGATTTCCATCCGGAATATGAATTCCCGGAGAATTATGAGCCTTCATATGAGTTCAGCCATTCTGTTCCGGAACCGGCGCCATATATGCTGGCAAACCTCGAGCTTGTTCATTTTGGCAAAAAGTATATTGATCTCGTCGGCTGGGCGAACAGCCGGCTGAAATGGATCGACAGTCACGCCGGGAGATTTGTTGTGATAGAGACCTGTGAGGGCGGTTATGTGACTGTACCGGCTTTTCCGGATGAGCGCAGTGAACTGAATCTTCGTCCAAAGCCGGGAAGGTGCGTCGGCTGGCACGCGGCGGTGGACAGAGCCTGCATTTTTTCACCCTCTGCGCGCGTCGGCGTTCTCTACCGCCTGGGGAAAAAGGCATTTTTTCAGTGGACGAAAGGCAGGATTGAGCGCCCGCACTTTACAGAAAATGGTATCTGGCAGATCGACGGCAGTGAAGCGGGGAACTGGAAAAAAAGAAAGATGGTGATCCATGCAGACCGCTTTCTCGTGGAAGACGGACTGTTCCAGTTTGAGGGCTGTGCTTGTTTCCCGGAAGATCAGAGAGAATACGCGTATTATCTGCTGATCAGATATGGAGAGAAGAACTACCTTGTAAATACAGACAGGGAGCAGAGAACGGATATTCCCGGAGAGTCCGGGAAATTTACCAGAACCTGCTGGGCAGGCCTTCGTGCGCTGGCGGTGCTGCCGGAGGAGATCTCCGGGACAGATGCGGCGGACCTCGGGGTAACAGTCGTCGCGGAAGATATGGAGTCGCATGAGATGTATTGTGGAGATTATTTATGAAAGAACTGTATTATCATGTCGATGAACACAGGATCGCCGGATCGGGTCAGGTATATTACCGGGTCACCGGGTGGAAGTTTTCGAGATCCGGACGCGAAGTTTCTGTCCGGGTAACGGATCAGAACGATGCGGAGATCCCTTTTGAGATACGCAGTAAAATGAGGACGGATGTGGCGCGGAGTCATCGGAAAGCCTTCCCTGAACTCGGCCCGGAAATCGGTTTTGAGATCAGAGTGAGCCATCCCGAAGACCTCGCCGACGATCACAGGCAGATTGTCGTGCATTTTGTCTGCGGCGCCGAGTCAAGAGTTGTCTGCCGCGATGATCCTGGGCTCATGCTGAAGATGATGAATCTGTCAAAGCCCTATACCAGAGTGGAGAACTGGGTCGTTCGGGACGAGTCGGTCTGGATCAACGGATGGGCATTTTCGCGCGGCGGCAATTGTACGGTGCGTGTGACCGATATGTCCGGAAATGGTCTTCCGGCGGACATTGACCGGAGCCGGAGAATTGATCTGTGCAATCTGGAGGGGCTTCCGTTCGACTCAAAGCCCGGTTTTCAGATACGGATCAGTCGCGGGGTAGTGAAGGGCGATAAACTGCAGCTTCATTTCGAGACAGACGGCGGCCAGAAAACGCAGGTTATTAATGTCACGCCCGGCGCGAGGAGAAATAAAAATCTCTATGCTTTTGCTAAGAAAGTTATCCGGTATGCGGGTTCTAACGGGATAAAGGGCCTTATTACCAGAGCCGTCAGGGGACCGGAGCGCCCGGAGACGATCAACTATGACGCCTGGTTCCGGACTGTCCGCGCATCGGATGCGGCACTGGAAGAAGAGAGAAAACAGCATTTCCCGCAGGAGCCGAAGATTTCCATCTGTATCCCCCTTTATAACACGCGTCCCGCTTTTCTGAGGGACATTGTCAATTCTGTCCGGGATCAGTCCTATGCGAACTGGGAGCTGTGTCTCGCCGACGGGAGCACCGATGAAGAACCCGGGAATATTATCCGCGGCGAGTACGGCGGGGATCCGCGCATTATCTACAGAAAACTGGAAAAAAATGAAGGCATCTCCGGCAACACGAATGAGGCGTTAAAGATGGCGTCCGGCGATTTTCTGCTGCTCGCGGATCACGACGACATGCTGGAAAGGGACGCGCTGTTCGAGATCGTCAGAAAGCTGAATGAAGATCCTGAATATGACATCGTCTACACCGATGAGGATGTCATGACGGAGGATGGAAAGCGATTCCACGACCCGCATTTCAAGCCTGATTATTCGCCGGATTATCTGCTCAGCATTAATTACATCACGCATATTTTCTGTGTGCGCAGGTCGGTCGCCATGAAAACGGGCGGATTCCGCCGCGACTGTGAGGGCGCCCAGGACTGGGATATGATCCTTCACTGCTGTGAGTATGCGCGGAAGGTGGCACACATTCCGAAGGTTCTCTACCACTGGCGCGCGTCGGGCGGTTCCACGGCACAGAATCCGGACAGCAAGATGTATGCGGTAGAGTCCGGGAAACGCGCCGTCTCTGAACATATGAGCAGGGTCGGCCTCGACGGAGAACTTGAGTATACGCTCGATTTTATCTGTTTCCATCCGATCCTTCACGTGAAGGGCGAGCCGAAGGTTTCCATTATTATCTGCAGCCGTGATCATACGGATCTGCTCCGCGCATGCATTGATTCCATTCTCGGCGAGAGCACATACGGAAATTATGAGATCGTCGTCGTTGAAAACGGCAGCACGGAACAGCAGACCTTTGATTATTACCGCGAGATCTGCAGCCGCGATCCGCGCGTCCGCGTCGTCACCTACGAAGAGAAGGGACCTTTTAATTATTCAAAGGTAAATAATTTTGGCGCGGAACAGGCAGACGGTGAGTATCTGATCCTTCTGAACAATGACACAAAGGTCATCTCAAAAGACTGGATCGAGGGAATGCTGGGCTACTGTCAGCGTGACGACGTCGGCGCCGTGGGCGCAAAGCTGTATTATGAGGATCAGACCGTCCAGCATAACGGCGTTGTGATCGGAATGGGCGGTTTTGCGGGACACGTGCTCACAGGACTGCCGGCAAACGACGGCGGTTACCTGATGCTCAATCACGCGACACACGATGTCAGCGCCGTCACGGCGGCCTGCATGATGACGAAGCGCTCCGTGTGGGACGAAGTCGGCGGCCTCACGGAAGACTTCAGATTAGCGCTCAATGACGTTGATTTCTGTCTGAAGGTCAGGGCAACGGGAAGGCTTGTCGTCCAGAACAATGCCGTGGAGCTGTATCACCTTGAGTCAAAATCGCGCGGATACGAAGATACTCCGGAGCGCCATGAGCGTTTCAAGAACGAGATCCGCCTCTTCCGCAGCAGGTGGAAGAGGATCCTGGATGAGGGAGATCCGTATTACAACCCGAATCTCTCCCTTATGTACAACGACTACAGGATCCGCGAGCCCGGCGAGCATTTCGATATTATCGACGAAATTGAGGCAGAGGACAGGGAAAGCACTTCTGAAGATATCGATTGAGTGAGTATCTGAAAATATTGCTTGACATCCGCTTAACGCTCTGATATTATACAAATCGCTGGCGTTCAGAGAGCGCCAGCAGCTGCTGATGTAGCACAGTCGGTAGTGCGCATCCTTGGTAAGGATGAGGTCACCAGTTCGATTCTGGTCATCAGCTCGAAAGAGGCATCTGCTTTTTAGCAGGTGCCTCTTTTCTTCTACGCGGTTCTACGAGTAAATCCATTTTCACAAATTGTTTACACCCAGATACCTGCCCGGGTGTTATAATCTATCTGATGCGGCCGTCTGTATACCATAGGGATATTTTGCATCCCTGAATTTAATTGTACTGGCTTTTACAGACGGGATTGTATTGGAAAGGGGATTTTCGTGGAACAGGGAGTGGTTAACAGAATTTTTAAGGTCTTCGGTCTTGTACAGGAAGCCGCTTTCAAAATTTTTGTAAAAAGTCAGGCGGCATCTCTCGGAGCATTCTGCACTATTACACTGGAAGAGGACTGCGCAGTTATTCACGCATCCGGCAGTGAAGAGGCGATCAAGGAACTTGAGAGACGTCTCCGTGAGGAGATTCCTGCTAATTTTCATATAGACAGGGTCGATGTTGAGGAGAGCACGGAATTTGTTCATCCGGTTTTCAGATATGTGACGACTTCTGATGTCGTAAGCAACGGCGATGAGTCACTCAGAAAAGCAGTGGATGCTCTCCGCGCCGGAAAAATCGGCGCCATAAAGGACACTGGAGGATTTCATTTTACTTTTCTTCCAGATATCGCAGAGCCGGGGAGACGGCTCCGCGGGTTTAAGCACAGGGAGACAAAGCCATTTTCGGTGATGTTCCCGGATGTTGATTCCATCAGACAATATTGCGAGGTGTGCCCGAAGGAGGAAGAACTTCTGAGATCGCCGGCACATCCTATTGTAATGCTCAAAAAGATCCTTGGAGAGGACAGAAAGCCTGTAAAGGATTTTGTCTGGGAGATCAGCGGAGAGAGCGATTGTATGGGAGCTATGCTGCCGGGCAATCCGGTGCAGATGTATCTGACCCGTGAACTTGGGCCGATCGTCATTACGAGCGGAAACCGCGGTGGAGAGCCGATCGCATTTCATGAGAAAGATTTTCTCAATGACCTGAAGGAGGGCTGCCCGGATTTTCTTCTGACAAATGACGAGGAGATCCTCTTCCCGCTGGAAGATTCCATTTATCAGGTGGTTGAAGCCGGTGTGGAAGATTCCGGGACAGTGGAGCTTGTTCAGGTGCTCCGGAGAGCGAGGGGGATTGTGCCGGCGAGGATTTCTCTGCCGGAACCACTTTCACAGGAGACATTTGCCGCGGGCGGTGATCTGCAGAACAGTTTTGCGCTCGGCAAGGGCAATAATGTATATCTTTCGACTCTTTACGGCGATATGACTAAAGCCAACAATACTGACGTCAGAATGGAGTCAGTGAGAGGCATGGAGAGTCTGTATGATATCCATCCTAAGAGGGCAGCTGCCGTAAATTATCCGGAGTCCGTGACTTTGAAGGAAGCTGTCCGGATATTCGACGGGGAAATACCGAGAAAAAGAAATTCGAATGTTCTCCGCATCCAGCATCACAAGGCACATATTGCCTCGGTAATTGCTGAGCATCAGCTGAAGGGCCCGGTCATCGGAATCGCCTTTGACGGAAATGGATACGGGGATGACGGAGCCGTCTGGGGCTCTGACTTTATGCTCTGTGATCTCGACAATGAGCTGAAGATTACTTATACAAAGGTAAAAGAAAAAGAGACGCTCCACGCGATCCCGATGAACGATGTATTTAACCGCGCGGAGAAAGAAAAACAGGAAATCACCAGGAAGGGCCACTTTATCCGCATGGGGCATCTCCGTCCGGTCAGAATACTCGGCGGATCGGTATCTTCTATGAATGCCATGCAGACGCTGATCTGCTGCATCCTTGACGCAGAGGACAGGGGACTGATCTGGGAACACTACAGCTCCGATGAGATCCTTGACCCGGATATGCATCAGATTTACGAGATCGCGCTTGCTGCCAATGACAATACGCACGTCAATGCTTCACTTGGAAGACTGTTTGACGCGGCGGCGGCACAGCTGGGAATCTGCCGCAATAACACCTATGAAGGCGAATGTGCGGAGCGGCTCGAGGATGCGGCAAGACGCGCCGAGCTGAAGTGGACCAGCGGTATCTACACGAAGGATAACCCGCTGAACGACAGATACCCGCTCCGGTTTATTCTGGAACAGAAGGATGACGAGTGGATAGCGGATGGACCGAGACTGATCGGCGATCTCCGGATGGCGCTTGACGGCGGCGTTCCGAGGGATGAACTTGCTCTCGAGTTTCATGATGCGATAGCGGAGATGGCAGCGACTATCTGTGAAAAAATCGCCTGGGAGGCCGGTGAAAATGGCATTCAGGTAAACAGAGTCGTCCTGTCGGGAGGCGTTTTCTGCGACAGCATTCTCCTGCAGAGGGTTGTTAGTCTGCTGACCAAACGTGGATTCCAGATATTTATCAATGAGAAAGTGCCCTGCGGCGATGGCGGTCTGGCCCTCGGTCAGATGTATCTCACCGCAAAAAAGGATTCATACACGAGAGGAGAAATGTGATGAAGTACGATTATCTGGTCGTCGGTTCAGGCCTTTACGGGGCTGTATTTGCCCATGAAGCAAAATCCGCGGGAAAGAGTGTTCTCGTGATCGACCGCCGTCCGAATATCGCAGGCAACGTGTATACAGAGAAAATTGAGGGCATAAACGTCCACAAATACGGTGCGCACATTTTTCACACGAATAACACAGAGGTCTGGAATTATATAACGCAGTTTGCAACCTTCAACCGTTTCACGAATTCTCCGGTCGCAAATTATAAGGGCGAGCTCTATTCACTTCCGTTTAACATGTACACTTTCAACAAGATGTGGGGTGTCGTTACGCCGGAAGAGGCTGCTGCAAAAATCGAAGAGCAGCGGAAGGAAGCCGGGATCACCGAGCCGAAAAATCTTGAGGAGCAGGCGATTTCGCTCGTCGGAACAGATATTTATGAGAAGCTCATCAAGGGTTACACGGAAAAACAGTGGGGACGCCCCTGTACAGAGCTCCCTGCCTTTATCATAAAGCGCCTTCCGGTCCGTCTGACCTTTGATAACAACTACTTCAACGCCCTTTACCAGGGAATCCCCGTGGGCGGATACACGAAAATGGTATCAAATCTTCTCGACGGCATCGAAGTCCGTCTGAATGAAGACTACCTGAAGGACAAGGCGTCGTATGATGCCATGGCGGACAAAATTGTCTACACCGGCGCCATCGATGCGTACTTCGATTACAGCCTCGGCGCGCTCGAATACCGTTCCGTCCGCTTCGAGACAGAGGTTCTCGACAAGCCGAACTTCCAGGGCAACGCAGCCATGAACTACACAGACCGCGAGACGCCGTGGACCAGGATCATTGAACATAAGTGGTTCGAGTTCGGCAAAGATGAGAACGGGAATGAACTCCCGAAGACCGTCATCAGCCGCGAATACTCCTCCGAGTGGAAGCCGGGAGACGAACCGTACTACCCGGTCAACGATGAGAAAAACGGAGCCCTTTACGCAAAATATAAAGAGCTCGCATCAAAAGAGGCAAACGTCGTCTTCGGCGGCCGCCTCGGCGAGTACAAATATTATGACATGGACGCGGTCATCGCCGCCGCCCTCGCCAAAGCGCGCGAACTGCTGTGAGCGGACCAACTGCTTTTTCGTGTTGGTGAAGTGTAGCGTTCTTCCAGTGCGCATTCGCTTGAGGATTGCACGGAGACTTTCATACGCGACATCCGCAAGCGTCGGTGCTTTGCAAGCCCAAGCGAAAGCGCAGGGTGAGCATTATGCACCGCTACGCTGAGGACAAGCGAGAGCGCGTCGCGGATAAAAGCCTCCGTGCATTTGTGTTCGTATGGAAGAACGCTACATGTAGAACCCGGAAAAGCAGTTGACCGCATCCGCCACCGGTGCTAAACTAGGTGGCATCGGGAACCATAGCTCAGCCGGGATGAGCGTTCGCCTCACACGCGAGAGGTCATGGGTTCGAGCCCCATTGGTTCCATATTTTTATCAAACTACCGCACTTTTCGGAGTGCGGCAGTTTTGTTTTATAGAAAAATATGATACGATAATCGGCGCGTAGATTTTTGAAAGAATAACCGCATGAGATACGCGTTTTTATATTCAGATCACATGAGGCAGGAGGTGCTGGAGTTGGGAACTGAGAATGATGCCGCAAAAAGAAGTGCAGAAAATGCTGAGGGTGAGAGCACGGAAAAGGTATCGCGCAACTTTATCGAGATGGAGATCGACAAAGATCTCGCCGAGGGACATTACACACATGTCAAGACGCGTTTTCCTCCGGAACCGAACGGATTCCTTCATATCGGTCATGCGAAGTCGATTCTGCTGAATTACCATATCGCGAAAGAGTACGGAGGAGAATTTAATCTCCGTTTTGACGATACCAACCCCACAAAGGAAAAAGGAGAGTATGTCGATGCGATTGTCCGCGACGTCCGCTGGCTTGTCGGCGATGACTTCAACGGCCCGTATTTTGCTTCTGACTACTTCGACAAGATGTACGAGGCTGCCGTGAGCCTTATTAAGCAGGGCAAAGCGTATGTCTCCGATCTTTCTGCGGATGAGATCAAAGAGTACCGCGGCGGGTGGAACGATGTCGGAAAGGACGACCCGAACAGAGACAGGAGCGTCGAAGAAAATCTTGATCTCTTCACCCGCATGAAGAACGGTGAGTTTGCCGACGGCGAGAAGGTTCTCCGCGCAAAAATCGATATGAAGGCCGCCAACATCAATATGCGTGATCCGATCCTCTACCGCATTGCGCACCTGTCTCATCAGAGAACAGGTGACAAGTGGTGCATCTATCCGATGTACGATTTCGCGCATCCTCTCGAGGACGCCTTTGAGGGAATCACACATTCTCTCTGCACCCTTGAGTTTGAGGACCACCGCCCGCTGTATAACTGGGTCGTTCAGAATGTCAACATGTTTGAGAATCCGCCGCGTCAGATCGAGTTTGCAAAGCTCTATCTTACCAATGTGGTGACGGGCAAGCGCTATATCAAGAGACTCGTTGAGGACGGAACGGTCGACGGATGGGATGATCCGCGTCTTGTGACGATCGCAGCGCTGCGCCGCCGCGGCTACACGCCCGAATCCATCCGCAGGTTCGTTGAGCTCGGCGGCATCGCCAAAGCAAACAGCTCGACGGACTATGCGATGCTCGAGTACTGCATCCGCGATGACCTGAAGGTAAAAGTGCCGAGAATGTACGCCGTGCTCGATCCGGTAAAAGTCATCATTGACAATTACCCTGAAGGGCAGACGGAGGAATTCGAGGTTCCGAATAATAACGACAACGAGGCGCTCGGAACGAGAAAGGTAACCTTCTCCAGAGAGCTGTACATTGAGCGCGAGGATTTCATGGAGGTTCCGCCGCGCAAGTATTTCCGTCTCTTCCCGGGTAATGAGGTGCGCCTGATGCAGGCATACTTCGTAAAGTGCGTGTCCTGTGAGAAGGACGCCGACGGCAACATCACGGCGATCCATGTGACCTATGACCCGGCGTCCCGCGGAGGCAACAGCCCGGACGGACGCAAGGTAAAGGGCACGATCCACTGGGTGAATGCTGCAGATGCCGTGCCGGTCGATGTCCGTCTCTACAACAACCTGATCGATGAGGAGAAGGGCGTTTACAACGAAGATGGGACGATGAACATCAACCCCGATTCCATGGAGATCCGCCATGCCTTTGTCGAGCCGGCCGTCGCAGCGGCAAAGCCGGGAGAGAGCTTCCAGTTCGTCCGCAACGGGTTCTTCAGCGCGGACCCGAAGCTGTCTCAGCCTGGAAAACCTGTTTTCGGCAGGATCGTCTCACTGAAATCGAGTTTCAAGCTTCCGAAGACAAAGTAAAACGTGGGCGGATGCGCATTTTATCGCGTGTCCGCCCTTTTATATCCTATCAGTTTGCTAGCACTCAATAAAAATGAGTGCTAATTTTTTATTGACTTTCAGTCAACGGGAGTCTAATATACCTTCTTGGATAGTAATTTCGGGGATTCCAGGGGGAAATTAAAAATACCCGTTGATTTTTAATAGGAGTGTGATAACTGATGGAAGAAAAACATGGAAATTTATCAATTAACAGTGAAAACATTTTTCCGATCATCAAGAAATGGATGTATTCGGACAAAGACATTTTTATCCGTGAGATGATCTCCAATGGCTGTGATGCCATCACAAAGCGCAAAAAGCTGGAAGCGGTCGGCGAGGTCGAGCTCCCGGAGGGATATAAGCCGAAGATCACGGTTTATGTCAATGACAAGGAAAAGACGCTCAAGTTCGAGGATAACGGTATCGGAATGACGGCCGACGAGGTCGAGAAGGACATCACAGAGATCGCTTTCTCAGGAGCTTCTGAATTTCTTGAAAAGTACAAGGGCAAGGCGGACAGCGATCAGATCATTGGTCACTTCGGCCTCGGATTTTATTCAGCATTCATGGTGGCCGATCTCGTCGAGATCGATACTCTGAGCTATCAGGAGGGCGCTGAGCCTGTTCACTGGGAGTGCGACGGCGGCACGGACTATGATATGAAGCCCGGCGACAGGACGGAAGTCGGAACGCTGATCACCCTGCATATCTCTGACGACAGCCTTGAGTACTGCAATGAGTACAAGGTCCGTGAGACAATTGAAAAGTACTGCGGATTCATGCCGACCGAGATCTACCTTGTAAACGAGACGGCTGAGCCGGAGACAGAGACTATCGATGAGAAGGATCTTAAGGACACCGACAAGGTCATCGAGCACATCCACACGGATGCGAAGTATGAGGAGAAGAAAAATGACGACGGCACGACCGAGAAGGTCGAGACGAGTCCGGCAAAGGACGAGGTAAAGATTGAAAAGCGCCCGGTGCCGGTCAACGATATCCATCCGCTCTGGACAAAGCAGCCGTCGGAGTGCACCGATGAGGATTACAAGAAGTTTTACCGCAAGGTGTTCAATGACTACAAGGAGCCGCTTTTCTGGATACACCTCAATATGGAGTATCCGTTCCGCCTGAAGGGAATCCTTTACTTCCCGAGGATCACCTCTGAGTACGAGTCGATCGAAGGAAAAATCAAGCTCTACAACACGCAGGTATTTATCGCTGATAATATCAAGGAAGTCATTCCGGAATATCTGCTCGTCCTGAAGGGCGTCATCGACTGCCCGGACCTTCCGCTGAACGTTTCCCGTTCCGCTCTGCAGAACGACGGTTTCGCCCAGAAGATCTCTGACTATATCTCAAAGAAGGTATCGGACAAGCTCTCCGGTATGTTCAAGACAAAGAGAGAAGATTACGAAAAGTACTGGAACGATATCAGTCCTTTCATCAAGTATGGTATTCTCAAGGATGAGAAGTTCGCGGAAAGAATGAAGGATTACGTCCTGTACGAGAACCTCGACGGCAAATATGAAACGCTGGACGAGATCATCAATGAGAATACGCCTGAGGACGAAAAGAAGGCTGAGGACGCAGAAAAGACAGAAGGCGGCAAGGAGGCTGCGGATTCTGCAGAGAAGAAGGATACCGAAGATAAAGACACTGAGGAGAAGAAGGACACCGCGGAAAAGAAGGATGCTGCGGCAGACGGAAGCTCCGAAGATGAGGAAGAAAAACCGAAGATCAAGATCTACTATGTGACGAATGAGAAGCAGCAGTCCCAGTACATCAACATGTTCCGGGCACAGAAAAAGCAGGCTTACAAGCTTATTCACACGATCGACTCTCCGTTTATCAGCCGCGTCGAGCAGACCAATGACAAGGTACAGTTCCTGAGGATTGATTCCGATGTGACCGATGATATGAAGGGAAGCAGCCGGAACCTCAAGACAGAGGGCGAGAAGATGCAGAAGCTCTTCCGCAAAGTCCTCGGCAAGGATCAGCTGAATGTCAGCGTTGAGAATCTGAAGGATAAGAAAGTCTCCGCTATGGTCACGATCTCCGAGGATATGCGCCGTTACATGGATATGATGAAGATGTACGGCATGGCCGGAAAAGACGTCAATGTCGATGAGATGGAGACAGAGCAGACGCTCGTTCTGAACGCAAAGCATCCTCTCGTCAAATATGTTTACAAGCACATTGACAATGAGGACGATGTAAAGATTTTTGTCGAGCAGCTCTATGATCTGGCCGTGATCAGCAACCGTGCGCTCACACCGGATGAGATGACAAAGTTCGTCGCGAGATCGAATGAGATCATGGTAAAGCTGACCGAAGAAGATAAAAGCGAAAGTAAGGACAACGGAAGCAAAGACAGCGGAAGTAAGGACAGCGAAAACAAAGAAGCTGAAAAGGAATAAGTATACAGTACGATGAAAGACAGACTTGACCATAACATCTATCTGATCGGATTTATGGGCTGCGGAAAATCCTCCGCAGCCTCTTATCTCCACAGGAAATACGGAATGCCCGTCGTTGAGATGGATCAGCAGATCGTCGATGAGGCGGGGATGAAAATCTCAGAGATTTTTGAAAAAAAAGGCGAGGAATCATTCCGTGCGATGGAGACAGATCTTCTCCGCAGACTGAGCGGAGTGAAAAATACCGTGATCTCGTGCGGCGGAGGAGCGGCAATGCGCGGAGAAAATGTCCGTCTGATGCGTGAAGGAGGAAAAATCGTCCTCCTCACGGCAGAGCCCGAGACAATTCTCGAGAGAGTAAAAAACGATACCGGAAGGCCGTTGCTCGACGGACACAAGAACGTCGCGGATATCAGAGAAATGATGGAGAAGCGCAGGCCTGCCTACGAGGCTGCGGCCGATGTCACGATAGCTACCGATGACCGTACAGAGGCGGAGATCGCACAGGCGATCCTCGATGCCGTGAGGTAAGTCAGGCAGATCCTGTCAAAGGAATTTTGCCGGATCTACAGGATGTCTTCGGCGGCGAGAAATTCGCGCACGCGGCGGTCCCACGCCTGATCGATGGCGTGTCCGTCTGAGAAATTTTTCAGTGAAGAACCTGTCGTGAGGGCGAGCGCGCTGTTTTTATACTGCATGTTGAGGAACAGGCCGTATACAGACTCCGGGTCAGTGTTCAGATTATTTTCCTCAAGCAGCTCCGCCACGTCATCGGGTGACAGCTGCAGGACGATGTGGAAGGAGAGGGGCAGTCTTTTGCCGCGCATGATCTGCAGGACAAAAGGACGCACGCTCTTCCAGCAGATCTGATCTCCGTCGGGGATATTTTCAGCTTCTTCGGGCGTCACATCATCCGTGTTGTAAAATTCCGGGTGGTACTGCCCGTCAATATGGAATGAAGCAAATGTGGTGACGGATATATCCGATACAAGAAAGTTGTCGAATGTATTCCGCAGAAGCAGTTTGCCCATAAAACCCCTGAGATTTTCAATCTGAAGCGCCAGCATAGCCAATCCTCACATCTGAAAAATAACTAAAAGATGCTTTCATTATATAAACAGATTCTGCCGATGTACAGTGCGGGATGAAAATGCTTCCCTTTCTGGAAAGTTTAGGGTATAATAAATCAGTCTGCGGTGCGCGATTTTTCTATGGCGATGCGCAGGGATCCGGTACCGGGACAGTTATTAAGAAAAAAAGGGGCTTTCATCATGAGTCAGGAAAAAGTAGACAAGTACGAAGAAGAGAAGAAAAACCGCAAAAAGCTGATGAGGAAAGAGAAGTTTCAGCGCAGGCTGGGCCTCACGGTTACACTTGTCGCATTTGGTGCGCTCGTCATATGGTTCTGCTGGGCACTGTATGGCAATGCACAGGCAGAAAAAGAGGCTAATGCAGATCCTGTGACAACAGAGCTTGATCTGTCAAAGATTGAGGACTACACGTCAGAGCTCTCGAACTATATCACGGAGCAGGAGGCGTCAGCTGATACGGAAGACTCCGGCACGGAGACCGTCGCATCCGCAAGTACATCCGAGGAAGTCAGCAGCGCAAGCTGATCAGGTAAATTATTAAAGCCGGTGGCCACAATAGGCCGCCGGCTTTTTTCATGCAGATAGCGGAATATCTCATCAGAAAAAGAAAAGGAACTGCCGCGGCAGTTCCTTCCTCATCTCATTTACGATAGAACTGATTGTGCAATACACTTGATGTCATGTCTGAATACAAAAAAGTACTTTATATTAAAACAATGGTCCTCAAATTACTGAACAAGATTCTTTCGATAATGACCGGTGATATTCAGTTATCAACTCCGATTACAGTTTAACAACGTTTGCAGCCTGCATTCCCTTCGGTCCCTGAACGAGATCGTAAGAAACAGCCTGGCCTTCGTCAAGGGACTTGAATCCCTCTCCCTGGATCGCTGAGAAATGTACAAATACGTCCTTGCCGTCCTCGCCGGTGATGAAGCCATAACCCTTCTCAGCGTTGAACCACTTAACAGTTCCCTTGTTCATTTGAAGTACCTCCAATGACTGAAAAATATAAAAAAATAATAAAATATACGCCGATGAATATCTTTTCTCATCGACGCCTTGTATTATAGTTTTCACCTGTTAGAATGTCAACAAAAAACGACGCGTGCATTTTCCCTGGTGACAATTCAGACATTGCCAGATTTCTGCATTTTCGAGAATACAGATTCCTTCTGCCCACAACACAGGTGCGCAAGGCTTTCATCCGCGACGCGCTCTCGCTTGTCCTCAGCGTAGCGGTGCATAAACTCGCCCTTCCCAATAGTCGGGCTCGTTAAGCACCGACGCTTGCGGATGTCGCGTCTGAAAACCTCTGCGCACTCCATATCCCGAGAAACTTTCGGAAGTCTGCGCTCTGGCAATGTCTGAACTGCAATTTCTTGAAAATGGAATGTGCATCTTGTATACTTTATGAGAATTGTGAGAAAATAATTTTGCATAACCCCGGTCTCCTGTGGCCGGGTATGCGTTTGAGAAGGCTCAGAGGGATATGAAAACAATACTGATCAAAGGCGGGAGAGTACTCGATCCGTCTACGGATACTGACAAAATCTGTGATGTCTTTATTAAGGATGGAAAAATCGCCCGCGTCGCTCCGAATATCCGGAAGACGGCTGACACTGTGCTGGATGCGTCCGGCTGCTGGGTCATGCCGGGACTTATTGATATGCACGTGCATCTCCGGGATCCCGGTCAGACCGAGAAGGAGAATGTGACAAGCGGCTCGTACGCCGCGGCTCACGGCGGTTTTACAACGATCGTGGCGATGCCCAATACGCGTCCGGTCATTGATTCGCCGGACCGCGTGGATTACGTGATGAACAAGGCCGCGCACACCTCCCCGATTCATGTGCTCCAGGCGGGTTCTGCGACGAAGGGGGAAAAGGGAGAGGAGCTCTCCGATATCAGCGGCATGGTGAAGACGGGAATCCCCGCGATCAGCGAGGATGGCCGGTCCGTCATGAATGCGAAGCTCTGCCGCGACGCTCTTTGCGAGGCGGCGAAACTGAATATCCCTTTTCTTGATCACTGTGAGGACAAAAGCCTTGTCAACGGCGGCTGTGTGAATGAGGATGAGGTGTCCAGAAAAGAAGGACTCCCGGGCATCACAAACAGCGTCGAGGATGTCATTATCGCGAGGGATATTATTCTGGCCCATGAGGTGGGAGCCCATCTTCATCTCTGCCACTGCTCAACGGCCGGAAGCTATGAGATGCTGAAGCTCGCGAAGGAGAAGGGCTTTGACGTTTCCGGAGAGGTCTGCCCGCATCACTTTACGCTCACGAGCAGCGACAGGATTCCTGGCGACACGAATTACAAGATGAATCCGCCGGTCCGGACAGAGCGCGACCGCGAAGCGCTCCGGAACGGGCTGGCGCAGGATGTGTTTGAGGTGATCAGTACGGATCATGCGCCTCACACAAAAGCCGATAAAGATCAGCCGATGACAAAGGCGCCGTTCGGCATCGTGGGTCTCGAGACGGCAGTGGCACTGACGGTCTCGGAGCTGGTGATCCCGGGGGTGATCACGCCGATGCAGATGGCGGCAAAAATGAGCGCAAATCCAGCGCGGATCCTGCATCTTGAAGGCCGCGGCTCACTCGCCGAGGGCAGTGAGGCGGATGTAACAATTATTGATCCGGATAAGAAATATACGATCGACGTGAAAAAATTCGCGTCAAGGGGTGTAAATACGCCGTTTAACGGAAGGAAAGTCACCGGTGCGGTGCGTACGACGATATGCGGCGGGAGTATTGTATTTGGTGAAGGGAGACTCGTATATGATTGATAATCTGATCAGGAAAATCAAGGCAAAAAATGCCCCGGTTGTTGTCGGACTTGACCCGTATCTGGAATATGTTCCGGAAAAACTCCGCAGGCAGGCTGTG
Source organism: Eubacteriales bacterium (assembly GCA_036453165.1). GTDB lineage: Bacteria > Bacillota > Clostridia > Lachnospirales > Lachnospiraceae > Bilifractor. The sequence goes on from JAZHVR010000009.1 coordinate 81,642, forward strand.
ATTGAATTCGGAGAGACGCTGGAGGGCGCGGCAGAGGCCATCTGGGAATATAACAAGGCTATCATAGACGCCGTTTATGATCTGATTCCCGCGGTGAAGCCGCAGATTGCCATGTATGAGCAGTACGGGATCCCGGGTCTTACCTGCTATGAGAGGACAGTGTCCTATTGTCAGAGCAGAGGGCTCTGCGTGATCGGCGATGTAAAGCGCGGCGATATCGGATCCACTTCAGAGGCGTATGCCATTGCGCATCTGGGACATGTAAGGGTGGGAACCCGCAGCTATGCGCCGTTCCACGAAGATTTTTCAACCGTGAATCCTTACCTTGGGACCGACGGCGTAAAGCCGTTTATGAAGGTCTGTGAGGAAGAAGGCAAGGGGATCTTTGTCCTCGTGAAGACGTCAAATCCGTCGAGCGGCGAGTTTCAGGACAGACTGGTCGACGGGCGGCCGCTTTATGAGCTCGTCGGCGAGAAGGTGAACGAGTGGGCTCACGAAGGAGAGCCCGGTGAATTCGGGTACTATAATGTGGGTGCCGTTGTCGGTGCCACGTACCCGGAGCAGGGAACTGCCTTAAGAAAAATCATGCCCAACAGCTACATCCTCGTCCCCGGATACGGTGCGCAGGGTGGAAGAGGAGCCGATCTGACGGGATTTTTCAACGAAGATGGCCTCGGAGCTATCGTGAACAGCTCGCGCGGGATCATCTGCGCATACAGAAAAGAGCAGTATGCCCAGTACGGCGAAGAGAATTTTGCAGACGCGTCGAGGGCAGCTGTGCTTGACATGATTTCTGATATTAACGGAGCTCTTGGAAGATAAAGAGGTCTCCGGATGGGAGATGGACATGAAAAGAAAGCTTGAGGCGGAGATCGTAAGTCAGAAGGAGATCCTCGAAGGAATCTTTGATCTGAGACTGTCGGCGCCTGCGATCGCGGCGGAGGCTGAGCCCGGACAGTTTGTGAACATCTATGTAAATGACGCGTCTAAGCTGCTTCCGCGCCCGATCAGTCTCTGCGGGATCGACAGGGAGAGCGGAACGATCCGGCTGGTGTACCGCGTCAGCGGTAAAGGAACCGGAACGGATGAGATATCCCGGATGAAGGCCGGAGAGAAGCTGGAGGTCATGGGACCTCTGGGCAATGGGTTCCCTCTGGAAGAGGCCGCCGGGAAAAAGGTATATCTCATCGGTGGCGGCATCGGAATACCGCCGATGCTCGAGACTGCCCGCGTGCTCCATGAAAGCGTCGGTATCGACGGAAGAACGGGGCAGGGTGAGTACAGCACGAAGACAACAGAGATCGTGAGTGTCCTCGGGTACCGCAGCGACACATTTCTCGTCCCTGAGTTTCAGCAGTACGGCGGAGTTCTCGTGGCGACTGAGGATGGAAGCCACGGCACGAAGGGCAATGTTCTCGACGCTATCCGGGCGGATGGAAACAGACCGGAAGTGATTTTTGCCTGCGGGCCGATGCCTATGCTGCGCGCTCTGAAAAAGTATGCGGAAGAGGAGAAGATCCCCTGCTGGATCTCAATGGAAGAGCGGATGGCGTGTGGGATCGGAGCGTGCCTCGCGTGCGTCTGCAGGACGACGGAAGTGGACGGCCACTCACATGTAAAAAATACGCGCGTGTGCGCCGACGGACCTGTTTTCAGGGCCGAGACGCTCGATCTCGGGTGAAAATATCCGGTGATCGGGCAGACTGTGTTTAGACTCTGGCGGTAACAAAAGATATGACGGTCAGTAATATCATGATGGTCAGTAAAATAAATAAGATCGTCCGGCAGCTAATGCCGGCATGTTTTTGAGCGGAGGCAGACATATGGCTGATGAGCGCCTGAAAGTAAATATCGCCGGCATTGAACTGAAAAATCCGGTCATGACGGCTTCCGGAACGTTTGGCTCCGGGATGGAATATAGTGAGCTGACGGATCTGAACAAACTCGGGGCGGTCGTCACCAAGGGAGTTGCCGCCGTGCCGTGGGAAGGAAACCCCACGCCGAGAATAGCGGAGGTCTACGGCGGGATGCTCAATGCTGTGGGACTGCAGAACCCTGGCATCGACGTCTTCTGCGAGCGTGATCTTCCATTTTTGAAAAAATTTGACACAAAGGTTATCGTCAATGTGTGCGGCCACTCTGAAGAAGAGTATGTAGAAGTTGTGAAAAGACTGGCCGATGAGCCGGTCGATGCTCTGGAGATCAATATTTCCTGCCCGAACGTGAAGCAGGGCGGAATCGCTTTCGGAACTGTGCCGGAAGTCGCTGAGAGGATTACCAGGGCCTGCCGCGACGCCGCGAAGCAGCCGGTGATCATGAAGCTCAGCCCGAATGTGACCAGCATTGCGGACATGGCGAAGGCTGTTGAAGCCGGAGGAGCCGATGCGGTCTCACTTATCAATACGATTACCGGAATGAAGATCGACGTTAAGCGGAGAAAATTTGTTCTCGCCAATAAGACGGGCGGCATGTCCGGCCCGGCGGTCCACCCGGTCGCTGTCCGGATGGTGTATGAGGCCGCCCACGCGGTCCATATTCCCGTGATCGGAATGGGAGGAATTCAGAGTACGGAGGACGCCCTTGAGTTTATTCTCGCGGGTGCGACGGCCGTATCTGTCGGAACGGCGAATTTCTATCACCCGACGATCACTTCAGAAATCGTCGACGGTATGTCGGAATATCTTGATGAAAACGGCATTGGATCCATAACGGATCTGATCGGAGCCGTAGATTCTTAATGCTCTGGCCGCCGCGCCAGAGCGGACCGGAGCACAGAAGACGGAGACACGTCAGCGCGTACCACAGACATGGAAAGGCGGCAGAGACGGAATGAAAAGCGAAATTACAGCAAATCAGGGAAGAAAAGGAGAAGTGGGAATGGAAAACTATAAAGAAGAGTTTATTACTTTTATGGTGGAGAGCAATGTTCTTAAATTCGGGGATTTTACGCTGAAAAGTGGGCGAAAATCCCCATTTTTTATGAACGCGGGCGCCTACGTGACGGGGACGCAGCTGAGAAAGCTCGGCCAGTATTACGCGAAAGCAATCCATGACAGATTCGGACTTGATTTTGACGTTCTGTTCGGACCTGCCTACAAGGGAATCCCGCTTTCCGTTGCGACTTCGATGGCGATCAGCGAGCTTTACGGCGTGGATGTGCGCTACTGCTCGAACCGCAAGGAAGTTAAGGATCACGGAGACAAGGGAATCCTGCTCGGCAGTGAACTGAAGGACGGAGACCGCGTGATGATGATCGAGGACGTGACGACGTCCGGGAAATCCGTCGCCGAGACGTATCCGATCATCACGTCCCAGGCAGATGTGAAGGTCGTCGGCATGATGGTTTCTCTGAACCGCATGGAGCGCGGCCAGGGAACAAAGAGCGCTCTCGCGGAGATCACCGATAAATATGGTTTCCCGGCAGATGCTATCGTGTCCATGGCTGATGTGTACAGCTATCTCGGCTCACATCCGTATCACGGCGAGATCATTCTCACGGACGACAGAAAACAGGCTATCCGGAATTATTACGCGCAGTATGGCGCAGATGAGTATAAGGGATTATTTGAATGAGCAGACGTAAGTATTCTTTTCTGAAAAATGATGACAGCAGGAACTCAAAGCGGTCGATCGCGCTCTCTGCCGTGTCTGCCATTATTTTTATTATTCTGATCCTTGTGAGTATCATGGCGGGCGTTTCCGGACCGGCGTCGGGAGCGTTTGGTCTGATGGCGCTGATTTTTTCAGTGATCGCCTTTGCCCTCGGAGTGAAGGCGCTGACAAACCACGAGGGAAAGCAGAACCTGGCGGTCATCGGCACGATGATGTCCGGCGTGGTCATGATCCTCTGGGGCGGGATTTTTATTCTTGGCATTCATTCTTGAAAGGTGTGACGTGAGATGGACGAGGACAGATTCAGAAAACAGCTTGATTTTATTCTGGAAATCGATAAGGAAAAAAATATTCTGCGGCAGACACACCTTTCCGGGCACGGCCGCCGCGAGGATGACGCCGACCACGCGTGGCACCTCGCAGTTATGACCTGGCTTCTGTCCGAGTATTCCAATACAGAGATCGATGTGACAAAGACGATGCTGATGGTACTGATCCACGACATCGTGGAGATTGACGCTGGAGACACCTACGCCTATGACGCCGAAGGAAAGAAGACGGAAAAAGAGCGGGAAAGCGCAGCCGCCGAAAGGCTCTTCGGTCTGTTGCCCGAGGACCAGGGGCAGAAGCTGAAAGGACTCTGGGAGGAATTTGACGAATACGAGACCCCGGAGGCGAGATTCGCCCACACGATGGATAATTTTCAGCCGATGCTTCTCAACGACTCCAATGGCGGAGGCGACTGGAAGGAGCACGGTATTGAGAGAGCCCAGGTTGAGAAGCGCAACGAAAAGACGGGCACGGGTTCAGAGCAGATATGGGAATATATGCGAGGTATCCTGGACCGCAATGTAGCCGGAGGGAGTCTGAAACCCTGAGTATTTGTGTTTATATCAGCATTCATGAGTGAAAAGTTTTTTGCAGAGGTGATTTAATGATAGAGGATCCGGAAATCTGGAATACGGCTCTCCATGAACTCAACAGGTCTACGACGCTCACAGACGCCGAGGCCGAGCGATTTGAGCTGGTGGAGGGAAGGATGAAGGACATCCCGCAGGAGACCATTGTAAAGGAGCCGTGGCGGGAATTTTTTGTCAGGGAGTCGCAGTTTTTCCTTCAGATGCTTGAGCGCATGAAGCAGGCCGAGGACGGCTCGCTGAGAGAGATGACGCTCGATGAGCTGAGGGAGATCAACCGCGCGGATTATGCGGATATCCTTCCGGAGAATTATGATAAAAGTTTCGGCAATCCGACGTATGCCGTCTGCGTTTTCGGCAGGGAGCTCGGCACGCTGATCGGTTTTCTGTACAATGAGTGCCGCGGCGCCGTCGTGTACGCCTATGAAGACAAGAAGTGGGATATGCTCATCACCATGGAGCTGTTCCTGGAAATTTACCGCCAGTTCGCTGATTTCTGCGCGGCAGCCGATGATGGGGAGCAGCGGTCAGAAAAGGATCTGGCGGCGGCCGTGAAGAATACGCTCTACTGGTACTGCTGTGACTACTGCGCCGACTTCATGGACCAGAGGACGCGCGAGACACTTGATCCGGAGCTCTCCTTTGCGACGGATATCATTGTGAATGAGGATCTGACGGATCTCAGATATCTGTATTTCTTTGGTGAGTACATCACGCCGAACGAGGAAAAAATGGCGGCGTTCCTGAACTCTCTTTCACAGGAGGAGACGGACCGCATCGCAAAGACGTGGACCGAGGGATACCGCATCGGCTTTGAGGTTGAGCGGAAGGATATTTCCAGGAAGAGAACGGTCAATGTGCGTTACCGCTGCGGTTTTGAGCGCGTGGTGAGAAGCGCCGTCCGACAGTTTGAGGACATGGGCCTTCAGAGCGTGATCTACCGGAGCGCGACACACCTCGTGAACAGAAGGCAGCACCTCCGCATCGGCTATTATGGAGCCCTTCCGAACCAGCAGTATGAATATGACCACAGAAACGACGCAGCGCTGTTTCTGGATGAAAATTTTGTGACCACAAAACTCAGAGCGCTGCGCGGCGCATATGAGCATTACAGGAACCTCGCGTTTGTCCACGGGGGTCCAGCGGTTATGGACGTGTTTGGCGAGACTCCATTCGCTCCGAAGGCAAATCCGGACGCTCCGGCGATGAATCCTGATGCGCAGAAGGAGCAGGTGCGGTATAATAATGAAGCCGGACAGATAACCAACCGGTATATTAAGGGCGAGCAGAGAAGCTTTACGATCATCGCTTACCCCGTTCCGGAGATCGGCGATCAGTTCGAAGATATCTTTCACGCGACGGAAGAGATCAACAACCTGGATTATCATACGTATCAGAGAATACAGCAGCGCATTATCGATGCCCTCGACCAGGGGGAGAGCGTGCACGTGGTCGGTATGAACGGCAACTGCACGGATATCACGGTGATGCTGCACAGGCTGTCAGACCCGTCGAAGGAGACGAATTTCGAGAACTGTGTGGCGGACGTCAATATCCCGGTCGGCGAAGTCTTCACGTCGCCGCTCCTTCTCGGGACGAACGGAACACTGTTCGTGAGCCGCGTCTACCTCGAGCAGTTCCACTATGAGAATCTCCGCATCGAGGTCCGCGACGGCATGGTCGCCGATTACAGCTGCACGAATTTTGAGAGGGAAGAGGACAACCGCCGATATATCGGGGAGAACATCCTTTTCCATCATCCGACCGTTCCGCTCGGCGAGTTTGCGATCGGAACAAATACGACGGCGTACCGCATGGCGAAGACGTACAATATCGCCTCGAAACTTCCGATCCTCATCGCAGAGAAGATGGGACCGCATTTTGCATTTGGAGATACCTGCTACAGCTGGCAGGAGGATCTCGCGGTCTACAATCCCGACGGGAAGGAGATCATCGCAAGGGACAACGAGGTATCCATCCTCAGAAAGACCGATCCGTCGTCGGCGTATTTCGGCTGCCACACGGACATCACGATCCCGTACGAGGAGCTCGGACTCATCGAGGTCAACCGCCCTGACGGCACAAAAATAAAAATCATCGAGAACGGCCGCTTTGTCCTTCCGGGAACGGAAGAACTGAACAGGCCGCTTGAGGGATTAGTATAACTGACATCACAGAATGGAGGATACGAAATGGCACAGGTAGGAATCGTAATGGGCAGTGATTCAGACATGGCAGTTATGTCAAAAGCAGCAGCACAGCTCGAGGAGCTCGGCATCAGCTATGAGATGCGCATCATCTCCGCACACCGTGAGCCGCATGAACTTATCGAGTGGGCTGGATCCGCAGAAGAAAGGGGCTTAAAGGTCATCATCGCCGGCGCGGGAATGGCAGCGGCGCTGCCAGGTATGTGTGCGGCACTTACCACGATCCCTGTCATCGGCGTACCGCTCAGCAGCAAAAATCTCGACGGCACGGACGCGCTTTACTCTATTGTTCAGATGCCTTCCGGCGTTCCGGTGGCAACAGTAGCCATTGACGGAACAAAGAACGCAGCCTTTCTGGCGGCGCGTATCCTCGGTCTTTCTGACCCGGCAGTCGCTGCAGCCGTAAAGAAGGCACTCTCCGACGGACGCGAGGGAGTCATCGCCAAGGATAAAAAGCTTCAGGAAGTAGGATATAAGAACTATAATAAGTAATTCCCGTTTTTGTTAACGCAGTAGAGAGCAGAGATACATAACAAGAAAGGAAAAACTCATGGATTATAAAACTTCAGGCGTCGACATCGAGGCCGGCTATAAATCAGTAGAGCTGATGAAAAAGTATGTGAAGACGACTGTCCGTCCCGAAATGCTCGGCGGCATCGGAGGTTTCTCCGGCGCTTTCTCAGCCGAAGCCTTCAAGGATATGGAGCACCCGGTGCTTCTCTCTGGAACAGACGGCGTCGGCACCAAGCTGAAACTCGCTTTCCTTATGAACAGACATGACACTGTCGGCATTGACTGCGTCGCCATGTGTGTCAACGATGTGGCCTGCGCCGGCGGTGAGCCGCTCTTTTTCCTCGACTATATTGCCTGCGGCAAGAACTATCCTGAAAAAATCGCCGCGATCGTCAAGGGCGTTGCTGACGGATGCCGTCAGGCGGGCGCAGCTCTCGTCGGAGGAGAGACCGCAGAGATGCCGGGATTTTACCCGGAGGACGAATATGACCTGGCGGGCTTTGCCGTCGGCGTCGTTGATAAAAAGGACATGATTACCGGAGAGAATCTTCAGGCGGGCGACGTACTGATCGGCCTCGCTTCATCAGGCGTCCACTCCAACGGATTCTCCCTCGTGAGAAAGATTTTTGATATGACACCGGAATCCCTGGATACCTATTATCCGGAACTCGGCGACAAGCTCGGAGAGGTCCTTCTCGCACCGACGAAGATCTATGTGAAGGCCCTGAAGTCCATCCGCGAGGCAGGCGTGACCATTCAGGCGTGCAGCCACATCACAGGAGGCGGATTCTATGAGAATGTTCCGCGTATGCTGAAGGACGGCGTCACAGCGCGCATTGAAAAAGATTCCTATCCGGTTCCGCCGATCTTCCGTCTGATGCAGAAGAAGGGAAGCGTGGACGAAAAAGTTATGTACAATACGTACAACATGGGTATCGGAATGGTTCTCGCCGTGCGCCCCGAGGACGCGCAGAAGGCCATGGACGCCGCGGCGGCAGCGGGTGAGTATCCGTACCGCATCGGTTCGATCGTCGAGGGACAGAAGGGCGTTGAATTATGCTGAGAGTAGCAGTTCTTGTATCAGGAGGCGGAACAAACCTCCAGGCGATCCTTGACGCGATCGACAGCGGAAAGATCACTAATGCCGAGGTTGTCGGCGTACTGTCCAATAATCCAAAGGCGTACGCGCTTGAGCGGGCGAAAAATCACGGCATCGACGCCGTCTGCGTCAGCCCGAAAAGCTTTGCCACGCGCGCGGAATTTGAAGACGCTTATCTGGCACAGACAGAGAGCTGGAAACCGGACCTTGTCGTCCTCGCGGGGTGTATGGTCGTCATCCCGGAGAAGATGGTCAATGAATTTAAGAATCGTATGATCAACATCCACCCGGCACTGATCCCGAGCTTCTGCGGAAAAGGCTACTACGGCCTTCACGTGCATGAGAAGGTTCTGGAGCGCGGTGTCCGCGTGACAGGAGCGACCGTTCACTTTGTCGACGCCGGCACAGATACCGGCCCGATTATCCTTCAGAAAGCCGTCTACGTGCAGGAGGGCGACACGCCCGAGATCCTGCAGAGGCGCGTTATGGAGCAGGCAGAGTGGAAGATCATGCCGGAGGCGATCAACCTCATCGCCAACGGACGCGTGAGCGTTGTCGACGGAAAGGTTCACATCGCGGATTACACGTATGGTGAGCTGTAAGATTATCCGGATGAATTGTGGATTAAATATCAGTGGAGGAAACATCAAATGGGAATGAAAGTACTGGTTGTCGGCGGAGGCGGCCGTGAACACGCGATCGTCTGGAAGGTGGCACAGAGTCCGAAGGTCGAAAAAATCTACTGCGCGCCCGGAAATGCGGGTATTGCGGAATATGCGGATTGCGTTCCGATCGGGCCCATGGAATTTGACAAGCTCGTTGATTTTGCCAAGGAAAAGCAGATCGACCTGACGATTGTCGGAATGGACGATCCTCTTGTCGGAGGCATCGTCGATGCATTTGAGGCTGCGGGCCTGCGCGTGTTCGGACCGAGGAAGAACGCGGCTATCCTGGAGGGATCAAAGGCTTTTTCAAAGGATCTGATGAAGAAGTATGGAATTCCGACGGCCGATTATGAAGTGTTTAACAGCCCAGAGTCGGCGCTGGAATATCTGGAAACGAAAGCTTCATTCCCGATCGTTCTGAAGGCGTCCGGACTTGCTCTCGGCAAGGGCGTTCTGATCTGTGAAAATCTTGAGCAGGCGAAGGCCGGCGTTCAGGAGCTGATGGTCGACAAGAAGTTTGGCTCCGCGGGTGACCAGCTTGTTATCGAGCAGTTCATGACGGGACGCGAGGTATCTGTTCTTTCCTTCGTCGACGGAAATATCGTGAAGACGATGGCATCGGCGCAGGATCACAAGCGCGCGAAGGACGGCGACCAGGGACTCAATACCGGCGGTATGGGCAACTTCTCACCGACGCCTTTCTACACAAAGGAAATCGATGAGTACTGCCAGAAAAATATCTTCCAGCCTACGGTCGACGCGATGAAGGCAGAGGGCCGTCCGTTCAAGGGAGTTATTTTCTTCGGCCTCATGCTTACGGAAGACGGGCCGAAGGTACTTGAGTACAATGCGCGTTTCGGAGACCCGGAGGCGCAGGTCGTGCTCCCGAGAATGAAGAACGATCTCGTCGACGTGTGCGAGGCGTGCATCGACGGAACACTGGACCAGATCGACCTGCAGTTCAGAGACGACGCGTGTGTCACCGTCGTTCTGGCGAGCGACGGATATCCCGTCTCCTATAAGAAGGGTTACCCGATCCACGGCCTTGAAAACTTCAAGGGAAAAGACGGATATGTCTGCTTCCACGCGGGGACAAAGTTCAACGAAAAGGGCGAGATCGTCACCAATGGCGGACGTGTCCTCGATGTGACGGCACTCGGCAAAGATTTGAAAGAAGCGCGCGCAAACGCGTACAAGGCAGTCGACTGGGTCGATTTTGAGAACAAGTATTACCGCCACGACATCGGACATGCGATCGATGAATTCAGGGGCTGAAAACAAAAAGGTGTCTGACACTTTAATTTCATAGCGTTAAAAAAGCTTCCGGCGCACATCTGAAAGGGTGTGCACCGGAAGCTTTTTTATACGATTCATGTGCTGCGTCTTTTAATAAAGAGCTCACAGAAAAAAAGTTCACAGCGGAAATTTTTAATCAAGTCCCGCACAGCGCATCAGTTCGTTGTGCGCGGCGTTGAGAGCGCTGATGGCGGGTTTGATCTTGTCGGGGTTGTCGGCATAATCCGTCATCACAACAAGAACGTAAGGATTTTCTCCGTCGTAGACGATTCCGCCTTCACAGCTCGTGTTGTAATCCGTCATCTCTTCGTCTGACAAGAATCCCGGCTCACTCTCCGTTGTGTAGCTGTTTCCGAGAATCTCCTGGAACTGGGAATTTTCAGGAGACCTGAACCACGTTTCAACGGTGGATCCGTCAGAAGCAGCTGTGAAGTACTGGTAGTTCCTGAGCCATATGCGGGTCAGTTCCTCCGCGGAGAGGAAACAGGAGCCGTTTCCATCGGCTGTCGCGTCCGTCCCGGCGTCCGTCATCCATTCGTTCATGTAGGTGAAACCATACAGGTTCATCAGGGTGGAATATGTGGAACTGTCGCCGTTTGTCGCGATGATCTGGAATTCCTCGCCGCTCGTGGAGACCGCGGTGGAATCGCCGTTTATCGTGCCGATGATAAATGCGGGAATGGCCGCATTCGATGCATAAAAGTTAGCTTCGCTGTTATAGCAGATACCGGCGTAGGTATTGAGGTCGATCATCATGAAGCTGATGTTCTTTCCGTTATCCTCGACCCCGGAGACAGTGTCCTGCAGGGTCTGAAGCATTGCCTGCGACGGCGTATATCCGCCAAAAGAAGTAATGCCGCTTTCCCATGTGATCCTGTCAAGACTCGCCAGGCAGTTAGCCGCTTTTTCATTTCCGGTGCTGGCGTCTTCGGTTATCTCATTCCCCGATGTGACCGTGTTGCTGCTGGATGTGACAGATTCTGTCGTCCCGGAGTCTCCGGTATCGGTGGATGAACTGGTAACATCCTCTGTGGCAGACGTATCCGGGGCCGCTGTAGTATCAGATGAAGACGCGTCCGAGGAGACCGCCTCGCCGTCGATAGAAGTTACGGCGCCAACTCCCGAAGCATCGTAAGTGGCGTCAGTTATCGATGAGTCAGTGGATGACACTCCGGCACCGACTACATTATGAGCGGCGCTGGCATTAGCAGCAGTTGTTGTAGCTGTCTCCGACGTTGTAGCTGATTCGGATGATCCGCATCCTGCTATTCCGAGAGCACAGATCAGGATCAGTGAGAGCATGCGATTTTTCATTGTTTTCACCATTCTTCGAAGAAATTTCTGAAAAAGAGCAGGTTTACCTGCAAATCATTTATATTTTATAACACTTATTGATGGAAAACAATATAAGCATTCTCTCAAGATACAAAAAGCCGCCGCGGGTTCAGCATCCCGCAACGGCTTTTTGACAAGTAAAAAAGGAAGGAGAATCGGTCCAGCTGACCGAAAGTGAAAAGAAACTGTTCGTTAGTTATCTCTTGGTACAATAAAAATGATAAGGGCCGATTGTGTACTCCCTATGAGTTAAATTTGAACGGTTTGTGAACTTTACGCTCCGAAAATTCATATTCACGACACTATACGCCGGAAAACATGCGTTAATAACGTCCGCTGAGCTCAGACACGTTACTCATGCCGGTCCGATCACAGGTCGCTGAGCCATGCCGCTGCACTCGCGTCGCTCGGCATGCGCAGGTCGCCTCTCGGCGAGAGCGCGACAGAACCTACCTTCGGGCCGTCCGGCAGACACGAACGTTTAAACTGCTGTGAGAAGAAACGGCGATAGAATACACGGAGCCATTTATCGATGGTCTCATGGTCATACACGCCTTCGAAGGTGAGGTACGCGATCCTCCTTATCTTGTGCGGCGGGAATGCGAGACGGAGCATATAATACAGGAAGAAATCGTGTAGCTCGTACGGGCCGACGAGATCCTCTGTCTTCTGTGAGATGGTTCCGTTCTCCGTCGGCGGGAGAAGCTCAGGGCTCACAGGTGTATCCAGAATATCCGTCAGTGTTTTTTCGAGGATTTCATCTCCACAGTTGTCAGCATACCAGCGGATAAGGTAGCGCACGAGCGTCTTCGGAATGGTGCAGTTGACGCCGTACATAGACATATGGTCCCCGTTATACGTCGCCCAGCCGAGGGCCGACTCAGACAGATCGCCGGTTCCGATGACGATTCCGCCGTTCTGGTTTGCCAGATCCATGAGAATCTGCGTGCGCTCGCGGGCCTGCCCGTTTTCATAGGCGGCGTCGTGGACAGAAGGATCCTGTCTGATATCGGAAAAATGCTGAAGAACGGCTTTTTCGATATTGATCTCGCGTAACTCCGCTCCTGTCTCGCGGACGAGATCGCAGGCGTTCGTGTAAGTGCGGTTTGTCGTTCCGAAGCAGGGCATCGTGACGGCGAGGATATTTTTCCTCGGGATGCTGAGTCTGTCAAAGGCTCTAACGGATATAAGCAGTGCGAGCGTGGAATCGAGACCGCCGGAAATGCCGATCACGACATGCTGTGCGTGAATGTGGGAGAGCCGTTTTACCAGGCCGAGTGTCTGGATATTGAGGATCTCCTCGCAGCGGCGGGCGCGGGCCGCGGGGTCCGAAGGAACGAACGGATGTGGGTCATACGCACGCGTGAGCTTTGTCTCAGACACGTTCAGTTCAAAGGGCACGGTCACATAGGAATCTGCTTCCTGTGTATCCGAGGCGCCCGGGAAAGTCGTCATGCGGTGTCTCTCTGAAATGAGACGGTCGACATCGATCTCCGAGATGGTGTGAGAGCTCTCGTCGGGATTCAGAAAACGCCCGGATTCAGCGAGCATAGTCCCGTTTTCACAGATCATCCGGTGACCGCCGAAAACCAGGTCCTGCGTCGATTCTCCTGTTCCGGAAGAGCAGTAGATATAGCCCGCTATGAGGGTGGCAGACCGCGTGCTGACGAGGCTGCGGCGGTACTCATACTTGCCGATGATTTCATTGCTCGCTGACAGGTTGACGATGATGTCCGCTCCGGCGAGAGCGTGGTGAACATCCGGCGGATCCGGCACCCACATGTCCTCGCAGATCTCTGCTGCGACGACGAGATTTTTTACTGATGTGCAGGCAAAGAGAAGATTTGTCCCGAAGGGGACCTGCGTTCCGTGCCAGAGGATCGTCCGCGTTTTGTCAGGGGCTTTTGTAAACTGGCGCGCTTCATAAAATTCGTTGTAATTTGGCAGATTTTTCTTAGGAACAAAGCCGAGCACCCGGCCCCTGTTCAGCACGGCTGCGGTATTGTACAGTTTTCCGCCCGTCAGCAGAGGAAAACCGATAAAAATCAGCGCGTCAACAGTTTCCGAACGCTTCCGGATGCGCTCAAGCTGCTCATCTGCCTCATCGAGCAGCCGCTCCTGGAAAAAAAGGTCTCCGCACGTGTAGCCGGTGACGCAGAGCTCCGGAAAAACCATGATTTTGCATCCCTCCTGGTCGAGGGCTGTGATCTCCTCAAGGATCTTATCTGTATTCGCCGCCGGATCAGCGACTGTCAGAGCCGGCGAAGAAGCGCCCGCCTTAATCCATCCGTCTTTCATAACTGCCTCCTGTAGCATATCTGCCGGCCATGTGGCACTGCTTAAGATCTGGTTCACCGGGCCGGCATATGAACATTGATCATATGAGTCAGTTTATCACAAGGAAGTCGAAAATCATATTGCGGGATGTTATAATCCAGACAGGATAATCATTTAGGCAACAACAAATCTGAATTTGGAGGGTATAGGATGAAAAACAGACGGATGGTTTCCTGCGCACTGTGTGCTGCTCTGGTACTTACTCTTCCGGGACTTTCCGGCTGCGGTTCTGATTCGGGTGCTGAAGAACAGATTGAAAGCCAGTCCGGTGGAAACGATGTGGATGTCAACTCGGCTTCTGCATCTGATGAAGCTGACAGCAGTTCTACGGGAAGCAGTGATGATCCGGAGGACATTGTCGCAGAGTGGTACGAGCCCGTAGAAGACACGGGAGAAGACGGGACTAAGACGGAAGGTTTCGACGATTTTCTCAATGACTGGGTGATCGAGAGCTACGGGACGTCATATCTCCTGATGCACCAGGCCTGCGGCGGCGACTGGGAGTCTATCGGAATTGAAAAACCGGATCCGGTTTTTACTACAATAAAGTGGAGCGATTTTTCCGACGAGGCGCAGGCGGATATGGATGATCTGGAAGAACTGCGGACCTACGATTACGACGCGCTGACGGAAGAGCAGCAGGCGGAATACACGATCCTGGAGCAGGAGCTGGAAAATGATTACGTGCTCTGTATGCATCCGGAATTCTATTTTCTGTTCGGCGGCTCTGCAGACGTGATCAACGACATTGTGACATCGCTGAGTGATTTTACTTTCAATTATGAAGAAGAGTTCGATGATTTTGTGTCCCTGATCGAGAGTGTCCCGGATTACATGGACAGCATTCTCGAGGTTACGGAAAAACAGGCGTCCATGGGATATTTCATTACAGAAAGCGAGCTCTCAAATGTGCTCGACGAGATTGACGCGGTCATCGACGCGGGTGAGGACAGCAGCATCATCTCAAGCTTTAATGACAGTATTGACGCGTTCGACGGCCTCACTGATGAAGAGAAGCAGGATTATAAGGATCAGGTAAAATCGGCCGTCACTGATAAGCTGATCCCTTCGTTCCAGGAGGCTGAGGATAAACTGATGGAGCTGGACGGATCCAGGGATGGCGATGATGCCATGTGCTCCCTCGAAAATGGCGCGGCGTACTATGACGTTCTTGTCAGAACAACGTGCGGATACGAGACGAGTGTGCCAGAGGTATTTCAAATCCTCCAGGACAGACTCGGACAGGCCATTGAAGAGCTTGCGTGGCTTCAGACGCAGATGACGGATGAAGAATATACCGAGGAGATCGACATGGATTCGGCAGAGGAGATCATGGATTACCTGAAGAATCACATGGACGATTATCCGGATGGACCTGATTCCGGCTACACAATAAGCTATCTCAATGACGATGAAAAAAGTGACAGGATCGTCGCGTATTATCTGATCGCTCCGCTGAACGGTTATGACACGAGCGAAGGAAATATCATACGCGTAAATCCAGATTCCACGTCGAATCCGAATGAACTTTATATAACCCTTGCGCACGAAGGATATCCGGGCCATCTGTATCAGAGTACGTACTACATGGACAATAATGATTCGCTTTTCCGCTACGTCTCCGGGCCGAGTGCCTATACGGAAGGATGGGCGGAATATGCCGATTATGAGGCGATGCTGGATGCTCCGCTGAGCGAGAATTCGGCGGAATATTATGCCCTCAACGAGGAAATCGATTATGTTCTGATGGCGATTATGGATATCGGCTACAATTATTACGGGTGGTCGGAGAACACTGCTGAGAAGTTCATGGTGAACTGTGGTTTTTCTGAAGAGTACGCGGCTGCCGCTGCGTCAGGATTCCTGGAGTCCGCGTCGGGACTTCCCAGTCTGTATATTTCCTACGGCCTCGGTATGGCACAGATCCTTAATATGCGCGATGAGGCAGAGGAAGAACTTGGAAGCAGCTTCGACGTTGTAGAGTTCCATTCAGTTATTCTCGACGGAGGATGCAGGCCGCTCGACATGGTAGAGGAAGATGTAGAGGAATGGATCGACACAATGACGGATGAGGATATCTCTGTAGCGTAGGCAATATGCATAAAAGAGTATATTTTGTCTGAAGATTTTTCGGAATCTCGTTCGTTGAAATTCAGTTTAAAATTTCATAATATAACATAGAAGCAGGATGATCACGGTTTACCCGTACATGAAAGGTTAGTACGAAGGGAGAAAAAAGTGAAAACGGAAATCATTCTTCAGTATCAGGGCAAGAGCGTTACTGACAAGGAAATCTCAGACAAAGTAAAGGCAGCTTCTGGAAAGAAGGCCGCAAAGATTGAGATCTATGTTCAGCCTGAGAACAACTGTGCATATTATACTGTCGATTCAGAAGGCGGCTCTGATAAGGTAGTCGAGCTGTTCTGATTCTGATCAGAAATAACGAAGTAGAGGATACCCTGATGGACTTGTGCCGTCAGGGTATCCTGTTTATATAAAATATTTTTTATAAAAAGATACACAGGGCACCATCGTATCATTGACAGAGAATAAAAAAAGCTGTCCGAAACGGACAGCTTTTTTAGTAGCGGAGAGGAGATTCGAACTCTTGACACTGCGGGTATGAACCGCATGCTCTAGCCAACTGAGCTACTCCGCCATATTCAGTTATGGGACCTACAGGGCTCGAACCTGTGACCCTCTGCTTGTAAGGCAGATGCTCTCCCAGCTGAGCTAAGATCCCATATGCCTGCGGGCTCTCTGAAACTCGCTTTGCTATTATATAATGCTGATTCGCTTATTGTCAATATAAATTTTAATTTTTTTTGGAGCAGATCATCGGCTGATTTTAAGTTCACATAATGCCTGATTTATATACTTTCTGATACCAGAATGATCCGCCTTTATCACACCCCTGCATGCCCCGCGGTGGGTAGCTAACAGGCAGGGAATATGTTAAAATGGACGGCATGAGGGTGGAAGCAGATATTAACAATTTCATGTAATGCTTAGCTGGGAGGATGACAGAATGTATAACTGGCAGGATGTTATGAAAACTGTTGCAAATGCGGCTGGACAAGTTAATGATGCGGCGAAGGCAATTAAAAAATCGCTGAAGAAACAGCAGAAGGCGGAAGAGAGTACCTCGGTCGTATCTGTTTCAGATAACAAGAAAAAAGCGATCGGTGTTCTCACCGCTGTAGGTGCGGTGACGGTAGCCGTCGGTGTCGGATACGCATTGTATCGCTGGTTTGCACCGAATTATCTGCACGGATTCTCCGAAGATGATTATAAGGATGACTTTGACGACTACTTCGAGGATGAAGATGAGGCATCTTCTGATGACGAAGAAAGCAGAGATAGCAGTGCGGCTGAAGATAACGCGGATGCAGCAGAGGCATCTGAAAACGATGCTGAATCAGCGGATACCGCAGAGTCAGATTTTAACGAGGTAAAGACGGCAGAGGAATCTGCTGAAGAGAAGAAAGAAACAGAGCCAGCTGCTGACGAGGACAAGACCGGAACAGAGACAGAATCCGAAAAGGCATAAACCGGAGAAAATAGTTAATGGCGTTGAAAAAGGGTGAGCTGCATACAGGGACAATCAGAGAGGTTCTTTATCCAAACAAAGGCGTTATGATCGTCGATGATCTGCCGGAGCAGTCGGAGAGCACAGAAGGACAATCCGCCCCGGAGGTGATCGTAAAAAATACGATCCCGGGGCAGCGGATCCGCTGCCGGATCAATAAAAAACATTCGGGCAGATGCGAGGGACAGCTTCTCGAAGTCGTTGAGAAGTCCCCACTGGAGACTGAACCGGCGGGATGCAGTATTTTTCCTGCGTGTGGCGGCTGTCTGTACCGGACGATGAGTTATTCAGACGAACTTTCCATGAAGGAAAAGCAGATCAGAACGCTCATGGAGAAGACAATGACTGCAGGCGGCCAGGATGACTGCCCGTTTGAGGGAATCACCGGAAGCCCGGTGGCGGATGCTTACCGCAACAAGATGGAATTTGCATTCGGCGATGCGGAAAAGGGCGGCCCTCTTACCCTGGGACTTCATAAAAAGAACAGCCGGTACGACATTCTGACGGCTTCCGACTGCAGGATCGTCCATGAGGATTTTAACAGGATCAGCAGCTGTGTCCTCCAGTTCTACCGCGAAAAGAACTGGACATATATGAACAAGATCAGCCATCTCGGATATCTCCGCCACCTGCTGATCCGCAGAGCGTATATGACGGGCGAGATCCTCGTCGACCTCGTCACGACGTCGCAGTTTCCCGGAGAGGGCAGTTCGGATCAGACAATAAGCCAGCTTTCTGCTGAAGACATTCCGGTTCATAATGATATAGCAGATAAAGAAGAGTCGCAGAACACGGCAGATACGGACGAGGCGCAGGCTCTGAAAGAGCTGGCCGACCGGATCCTGAAGCTTCCGCTTGAGGGACGTATTACGGGAATACTGCATACGGTCAATGATTCCGTAGCCGATGTTATTCGAAACGATAGGACAGATGTGCTGTGGGGCCGCGACTTTTTCTACGAGGAGCTTCTCGGCCTGAAGTTCAGGATCACGCCTTTTTCTTTCTTTCAGACAAATTCTGCCGGGGCAGAAATTCTGTACCGCACGGCCAGGGATTTTCTGGGAGATGTTCACGGACGCACGGTCTTTGATCTGTACAGCGGCACGGGTACGATCGCGCAGATGATGGCCCCTGTCTGTGATCAGGTGGTCGGCGTGGAAATCGTGCCGGAAGCGGTAGAGGCGGCGCGGGAGAATGCAGTTCTGAACGGACTTTCCAACTGCCGTTTCATCGCGGGTGACGTGCTTAAAGTCCTTGATGAGCTCGAGGAAAAGCCGGACACGATCATTCTCGATCCGCCGCGCGACGGCGTTCATCCGAAGGCACTGCCGAAGATCCTCGCGTACGGAGTCGACAGAATTGTCTATATTTCCTGCAAGGCTACAAGTCTTGCACGCGACCTTCCGATCATGATGCAGCATGGATATCGTGTGGAAAGGATACGGTGCGTCGATATGTTCCCGAGGACGCAGCACGTCGAGACCGTAGTATTGATGTCAAGGCGCAGGGACTGAAGTGTAAAAGAACCCGGTAATCAAGCCATTTTCGGGATTCGTGTTGTTCAGGACGGCTTAGAGATTACCGGCATGAAGCACTCTGCGGGAACTTATCAAACATGCCTTTCTCTTAGGGTTGAGACTCGCGATTGGATATTCGATAGGTTGTGACTTGTGATTGGATGTAGTGTTCAGGTTGGATGTCAAGATGGCTGATATGATTTTGCCCAAGGAGGTCAGACATGAAAAGAGAGACAGCGATAATCATCGTGTTGCTGATTGGAATTGCGATGGCGATTCTTTGGAGCTTTGTTTTTGTGAATGTGCTTCACAGTATGGCAGGAATCGGAGTCGGCGTTTGCTTCGGCATTGCCTTTGCTGCCTCGACAGGTGTGATTCTCCACAGTAAAAAGAATAAAAAGTAGCCAACATATTTCATGTAGAAGATAAAAAGAGAGCAGGCCGCTCTGGGAGACAATCCCATGAGCGAGCCTGCTCTTATTCGTTGATGTCGATGGCGAGTCCGGATTTGAACCGGACGGTGAAGTGGTCGTCGTAGACGGTGATCTGCTGGATGAGCTTTCGGACAAGGCTTTCGTCGAATTCTGTGATTTCGGCCTGCTGCTTTCCGATGAATTCCTGCAGCTCGGCGATGCGCTTCTGCGTCTCCTCGCGGCTGCGGGTATCGGCTTCGGCCTGTGATTTCTGCTCCCGCAGCCGGAAGATTTCATCGGCGATGGCGTCGTAGTCCTGCTTGTTGTTGGCTTTGCGGATGAGTTCCTTCTGTAGCTCGTCGAGCCGTGCCTGAATGCCGTCCGGGCTCATCGTGTCGGCGGTGGTTATCGTTTTGGCAATGTTCTCCTGCATCTGCCGGATGAAGCCGTCCCTGTCGGTGAGAATCAGGTTAAACGCCTTGACCGTGACCTCCTGCAGAAGGTCTTCCTTGACGGTTCGGCTGGTGCAGTTCATGGTTGCGCGGCTGGGTTCAAGGCGGCTGATGCATCGCCAGACAATGCTTTTGCAGCCGTGGTTGTTCCAGTGGACGCGCCGGTAAAGCTCGCCGCATTCGCCGCAGACGACCATCTGTGAGAAGCAGTTGTTGCCGGAGTAGATGCGCTTCTGTCCGTTCGGCCCGGTGTGAACCTTCCTGCGCCGCACAAGCTCGGCCTGCACCTGCATGAAGATGTCCTTCGGAATGATGGCCTCATGATCGTCTTCCACATAGTACTGCGGCAGGGCTCCGGTGTTGCGTACGCGTTTCTTGGTGAGGAAGTCCGTGGTCACGGTTTTCTGCAGCAGGGCATCTCCCATGTATTTCTCATTTCGCAGGATCTTGTTGATGGTGGAGTCGTACCATTTTGTCTTTCCCGCGCCGGTGAGGATGCCGTCCTTCTCCAGCCCTTCGGCGATCCTCTTCATGGAAAGACCTTCGAGGTACTCCCGGTAGATGCGCTTGACGACCTCCGCCTGCTCCGGGTCGATGACGAGGTGGCCGTCGCTGTCCTTGGTGTATCCGAGGAAGTGGTTGTGGTTGACCTGCACCTTGCCCTGCTGGTAGCGGTACTGGAGCCCGAGCTTCACGTTCTGCGAAAGCGACTGCGATTCCTGCTGCGCGAGGCTCGCCATGATGGTGATTAGGACCTCGCCCTTGGAGTCCATCGTATTGATGGATTCCTTTTCGAACCATACCGCGATGTTCTTGTCCTTGAGGAGCCGGATGTACTTGAGGCAGTCGAGCGTGTTGCGGGCGAAGCGGCTGATGCTCTTGGTGATGACCATGTCGATGTTCCCGGCCATGCATTCGTCGATCATGCGGTTGAACTCGTCACGCTTCTTCGTGTTTGTGCCGCTGATTCCATCGTCGGCGAAGATTCCGGCAAGCTCCCATTCCGGGTGGCTTTTGATGTACTCCGTGTAGTGGGAGACCTGCGTTTCGTAGCTGGTTTCCTGTTCGTCCGAATCAGTGCTGACGCGGCAGTATGCCGCCACGCGTAGCTTCGGCTGCTCGGCTTGCTTGACGTTGTTTCCGACCTGCCGTCTGGCAGGGATGATTGTCACGTTTGCCATCACTGCGCCTCACTTTCAATCAGGCTGTACAGGTATTCCGCCTGCTGCTTTGTGTCGTCATAGGCCTGCTCGGGAGCGGCCAGCTTGAAATGGGTCGGCGGTTTTCGTGTGTCCGGCGACTGCTTTTTTCTGTTCGTCCGTCCGAGCTTCTCTGCCCGGTGCAGGCGTTCGGCTTGTGCTTTGTCGTAGGTTTGCTGGTCGATGATGGCGGGGTAGTAGTCGTCTCCGAGGTAGTGTCTGTTTTCGAGCAGGCGCTTTGCCGAGCCGTGCCAGGTCTGGATTCCCGCTTCGTGTGCAGCCTTGGCAAGCGCCATGCCATCAAGGTAGTTTTTGTAGAGGTTTCTTATCTGCTGGGCTTTCTCTTTATCGATGACCGCTTTGCCGTTTTCGATTCTGTATCCGTATGGTGTGTGTCCCATGTTTTTCACATCCTTTCCGTGAGCGTGAGCCCGCATTTGAGCTGGAATACTGCCTCGTGCCGTGAGCGAATGACAATACGTTCAACGAACCGTGTAAAAAGCCGGTCGTCGAAGTATTCCAGCATCGAGCTTTTCTCGGTGAAGTGCAGCAGATCCTCTGCATGCATCAGAGCTGTGGCTTCACTGCTTGTCGTGTTCTGCAGGGCGTCTATCTGTTTTCGAATGCCATCGGCCTGCGAGAGAAGCTCGGCTGTTTGCTGGCTGTAGATCACTTGGTCGATGAATCCCTGCGCCATGAGCTTCGTGAGCGTCTTGCGTTTGTCGGCATTCTCGGCAAGGCTTGTTTCAAGCTGCTGTATTCGGCTGAGTGTCTGGCTCGTAGAATTCCGCTTCAAACTTTCCGCATATGGCTTGAGGATCAGCCGGTGCACAAAGATGAGCTTGTTCATCATGGTCATGAATGCGAGCTTGAGGTCGCTGTCCCGGATGAAGAGCATGGAGCATTTGCTCTTGTCGGCGAGATGCGTCTTGCAGCTCCATGCCGCGTAGCTTCCGTCTGTTGTGTAGTTGATGCGCCGCTTGAATGTTGCGCCGCACTCGCCGCAGATGATTCTGCCGGAGAATGCGTAGCGGTTCTGGTACTTTTCATCGCCCTTGCTGATATTCTTCTCATCAGCCCGCTGCGAGATGAGCTTTTGCGCGGCTTCCCAGTCCTCGCGGCTGACGATCGGCTCGTGATGATTCTGCTGCAGGTACTGTGTTTGTTCACCGTGGTTCAGGTGCCGCTTGTAGGCTGAATCCGACCATGTCTTCTGGTAAAGGCAGTCGCCGCAGTATTTCTCGTTTGCGATCATCCCGCGGATTCCTGACGGGCTCCAGCGCCCGCCTCGCTTCGTCGGGATCTGCTCCCGGTTGAGCTCCGCGGCAATGGCAGCGGTACCCTTTCCGGCAAGTGTCTCTGAGAAGATACGGCGGACAATCTGCGCCTGCTCCGGGTTAATGGTCATCGTCTCGCCGTCCCAGTCGTAGCCGTATGGCGGATAGCTTATCTTGAACGTGCCGTTCTCGAACCGTTTTTTGATGCTCCATTTGCTGTTCAGGCTGATGGAAAGGGATTCGTCTGCTGCCATGCTGGAGAGGATGGAGAGGAACAGTTCGCTTTCCATCGAACCGGTGTTGATGTTTTCCTTTTCGAACCAGATGGGAATATTCAGCTCGAGGAGCTTTCGGACGAGTTCAAGACAGTCGGTGGTGTTGCGTGAGAATCGGCTGATGCTCTTGGTGATGACCATGTCGATCTTCCCGGCCTTGCAGTCCTGCATGAGCCGTTCAAGCTCCGGACGTCTGGATTTGCCGGTGCCGCTGATGCCCTCGTCGTAGTAGATCCCGGCGAACCGCCAGTCGTCACGAGAGGTGATGTAGCTTTCATAGTGCGTCTTCTGTGTTTCAAGGCTTTCAAGCTGTTCGTCCGAGTCCGTGGAGACGCGGCAGTAGGCGGCAACACGCAGCTTCTTTGACTCTGTTTTTCCCCTGTTTGCCTGTTCGATTCTTGTGATTTTCTTCAATTGGCCTGCCTCCTTGTCAGTGTCTATCAATCACTCTGTTTCGGACACATAGCAAGAAGTTTTCGGATATATTTCCGCAAACAAGGGAGAGAAAGTTTCGCGGTTGATGTCGCATAATTTGTTGAATTCGTCATCGGAAATAAGGCCTGAATCAAGCATGCATCTGGCAGTCCTCTGCGCCCGCTGATAGTCGAGATCACTGCGGATGCGCTCGTCCGTGTAGTAGTTCTTTTCCTCCGTCATGATGTTTCGCCTCCTGCTTTCCACTGGAGGCTGGAGACCTATTTTGACGAAGCGAAAACGAAAAAAGGCCCACCGGCAATCCCGTATAAAGGAATACCAGTGGGCCAGAGGAGATGATGTGGTTATTTCACGCGAATCCGCCATCCGACCTGGATGAGGTTCACGTTCTTTATAAGCGAGCTGTTCAGCTTCTGGATTGCGGAAACGGTCGTGCCGTACTTTTTCGCGATGCCGGAGAGCGTGTCTCCCTTCTGAATCGTGTAGTAAGTCGCGGTCGATTTCTTACCGGAAGAGCCGAGCTTCTCGTTGACCTTGGCCTGCACGGCGGCATAGTCATATCCGGCTGCGGTCAGGCGGTTCTTGCGGTCAGAGCCATTGCCCCATTTCCCGGCGATGACCTCGGCTGCAATCTCATCCACAGATTTCTTTGCTGTCGTCGTGATGGTGGACGCTGCGCTCTTGCCATAGCCGTTGAATCCGCCGTTTCTGATCGTGGTTGGAAAGTCGATGTAGGAGTAGTCCATGTCGACGTTCCCGCCGATGCCGCTGACCTTGCCTTTGGACGAATACTGCCAGACGCCGTAAGCGCCGGAGTACGAGCATTTGCCCGACCACTGCGCCACCCAGACGGTGAAGCGCTTCTTTACGGCATCCGATACCACAGAGTTCAGGCTGGAAAGTGAAGTATAAAAGCCTGCGTAGTAGCCATGATTCTCCAGCTCGGTGCAGAACGCCGTGATGAGCGATGAGCAGAAATCCTTCCCGCGCGAAAGCTGGGACTTCTCCTCGATGTCGAAGTAGACCGGGTAATCAAGCTGCTTGCCTGAGAGCACCTTGGCGCAGGACTGCGCTTCCTGCTTCGCACCGTCAGCGGATGTGGCGTATGAATACCAGTATGCGCCGATGTGGAGCCCGGCTGCTTTTGCTTTCCGGTAGTTCTCATCGAACCATTTGTCCTTGTTCCCGTTGCCGTATCCGGCGCGGATAATCACAAAATTGATGCCTGACACTTTGACCTTGCCAAAGTCGATGTTTCCCTGCCAGACCGATACGTCTATTCCCTTGATAGCCATAATTACTGTTCCTCCTTGTCGTTTCTGTCGTGAAGCTGTTCAAGCACATCCTTGAGCTTGCCGGGAATCGGAAGTCCGAGATGTGCGGCGTTCTCAGTGAGAGAAAGACCTTCATTCGAAATGTAGAAGAATATGATTGCGGTTCTCAGCACGCCCTCATGTCCGAGCACGTGGATGTCGAGGATGTTGGCGATGCCGACCAGAATGAAGATCAAGACTTTCCTGCAGATTCCTTTGAATCCAACTGCAGACGAGAGCTTCTTGTCCGCGATGGCGCAGAGCACGCCGGTAATGTAGTCGCAGACCACGAAGATGATCAGCGCGATAAGAAGCCCGTCGCATCCTCCGAGAAAGTAGCCGAGCCATCCTCCGATGGCCGCGAAAATGAGCTGTATGGTGTTCCAGAATTCCTTCATCAAAATGTCCCTCCTTTGATTTTGAGCAAAATGAAAGGCCGCCAGTGGTACGCTGACAGCCTTGAAAAAACTCTGTGATTTATGAAGTTATGAGGTGTCGGTCTGTTTCGGCAATGCCTCCCAGAGCCTTAAATCCTCCTGCCCGAGCGACCAGATCGCGATGCCGCGAAGTCCCCAGTGGTACGCCGCCTGATTCGCCCAGTAGACGAGCGAATCCACGTCCTGATA
>JAZHVR010000010.1:0-105184 GCA_036453165.1 Eubacteriales bacterium
TTCATCCTAAGAATTACTGTTTGTTTTGGAATCGATGATCACATTTCTGTGTTCATTGTCTCCGTTCGAAAATTGAAATTTATTTGAATTTTCGAGGATGTGTTTTACTGTTCAGTTGTCAATGTTCTAATGCGCTGATTCATCATCAGCAAACGGAGATGAAGAGATTTGAACTCTTGCGCCGCTTTCACGACCTACTCCCTTTCCAGGGGAGCCCCTTCGGCCAGCTTGGGTACATCTCCAGAGGCTGCTCGATCTATAAAAATCGATGTAATTGTCGTCGTCCGCCGCATTTCTCAGAAGGCCTTGAATCAAGCCTGTCCGTCGCGCGAACAGGCATTATACTAACACAAGATTCACATGAGTGCAAGCACAAATTTCATTTTTTTAAATTTTTTATACCGGTTTTCTTTTATGCTCCACTTCAATGGCATTATCCCGAAAATATACTTATTATTGTCCCACTCTTTTGCAGTTTCCAGTGGAGAATAATCATATTTACTCCACTTTATTATGAGCTGATTTTCATAAAGGAGCTCGTAATATGTGCTGTGAGCCCCCAGATCGTCCTTCCATCAAGTCTGTAAAAATACATCGGCTGATTTTTTGTGCGCCATGGATAGTCACGCCCACCGGGAATCAGATCGTACGGAAAATCATCACCGGCAACGGTATGAAGGACCGTATTATATATTTCCGCAGGATGCTCCCTGAACCACTGATAAGGAATCAGAAGAATGTCTTCCACCTCGTCCGTGGAGAAAGTGCCAGTGTAACCACTCAGCTCGCCGATTATCGGCCACACCGGTGCGCCGGCCGGTCCCATGACGGCATTCATTTTTCCAAGAATGCGGATCTGGTCCTCTCCTATTATGAGCTCCTCGCACGTTTCGCGGACAGCAGCCTGTGCCGTTGTCTCGTCTTTTTCCATCCTGCCGCCCGGGAAGCAGATTTCCGCCGGCTGTGCAGAAAGCGACGAGGCCCGCTGTTCGTAAAGCAGATACAGGCCATCATCCTTTCTGATCAGCGGAATAAGAACGGCTGACGTCTCCTTCATCTGTTCTTCCGGATAAACAGGCGTGCGGCCCGCCAGTCTGTCTCCAATATTATTGAATACCTCTGAATCCTTCACAAAAATCACCCCACAGAAAAATAGCAGAATATAGGCATGTGCCAGTGACACGCAGATCTGAAATGCTAAAAAGATAGCCGGGAGAATGATAAGCACTCTCCCGGCTTTCAAGCGGAGCGGAAGGGATTCGAACCCTTGTGTCCTTGCGGACAAACGGTTTTCAAGACCGCCTCGTTATGACCGCTTCGATACCGCTCCATGAGTCCGCTCTCAGGTGGATAACCACCGCGCGAACTCCATCAATATATCATAGGTTAATTTCTTTTTCAACCTCTTTCTTGCCTTCCGTCAGAAAAAACGGTATAGAGGTATTCTCGAATACAGGGAACTTCCGCCCGCAACCCGCTTGCGCTCGTCCTCGCAGTAATGGCACATAAATTCGTCCTGCGCTATTCGCTTGGACTCATTAAGTGCCAACTGTTGCGGATGGTGTGCGAGCTGGAAGTTCCCTGTACTCTAGAACCCCCAGGTATGTTACTCGAACAGTGCGCTCATCTCCTCAGATACGCTCTCCGCCTGCACGAATGCCAGGCTGTTCGCAAAGATAATGTCGCAGCTGCCTGTCTGCTGTTTTACGAGATCCGTCACATTTCCCTCATAAGACCGGTAGTCTATGATATATATCTTGTCATAGTGATCCACCAGGAATGGAACGAAGCAGTTGCCGAAGGAATCCTTGATCACAATACAGGTAGAGCCATCGCTTATGTCCGGATTGTCGATCTCGGAGAACGGCTCGTCCCCTCCGATGAAGCACAGATATTTATTGCCCGCATCATAGGAAGACGCATCGCTGATGATATTCCAGTCGTATGTATTTCCGTCTTTATCCGTATATGTCATGTCATTTGTAGAAAGCGGCTTGTACGCATATACGGTGTCGACGCTGTCCTTTAGCTCAGACGACTGGTTGCTCGCGTCATAGAACGTGCCGAGGAATCCGTCAAATTCTTCCTCTTCATACTCGCTCAGGTCATGCGCCGTAATTCCCTTTTCCTCGCAGAACACCTGGTAAGCGTAGTATGCACCGAGCTGTGTCCAGTGATGGTCTGTCCGGAAGTAAATATACTCGCCATTATGTTCACGAAGGACATCATAGAGATCCAGCATATGGACATCCGAATTCAGCTTGTCAGCGATGTACTGGATCGCTTCGCCCTCGTTGTCACATCCCAGGGACTCCTGTACGTCTTCGGAGAGCATGATTCCAAAGCTGTTGGGAACAGGCATCGTATAGACCGTCGCCGAATCACCCACGAGTGAGCTTACGTTATTCAGCATTTCCGCATATGCAGATGAAGCCTCTTCACCAAAATAAAAAAGCTCGAAAGCGCTGCCGTCTGCAACATATACCTTTCCCGCTGCCTCCGGTTCAGCGGTGATCGTCCCCTCGCCGCTGGTATCCTCCGAAGACGAGTTTTCGGAAGCCTCCGATCCTGATGTGACCGTTGAATCTGCCGAGTCCGTCGCCGTTTCCGAAGCATCCTGATTTTCAGAGGCGGTATCCGATGTCGACTGGACATCCTCCCCTGTGCTCTGGTTCTGGTTCTGACTGGCGTCATAAATAACCTGTTCCCGGATGCCGTATTTGTCCTCAACAGCTGCCTCCGCATTGATCATCGCTTCTCTCATCGGATATGTATCCGAATACCACAGCTCCAGATCCGAGAAGAAAGACCCGTCCCAGAGTCCATCCCACGTGAGTGTGGGAAATTCTGTCAGATTTCTTTTCTCCGTAACAGAACGTTCCGGCCTGAGGCTGATCAGAAGTCCGACAAAACCGAAGAACAGGAGAAAAGCCGCAAAAACCATCGTCCTCAGGACATACTGTCTGATTCTTTTTTCTTTTCTCTGATTATAAGAATCCTGATCCTGGGATTCTTTATTTTTATCGATTTTTCTCATACCAGATCACCTCGTCAAAACTGGTTGTACAGGAATGGCGTAAATGTATTCCCCACGATCTCTAATACGGAAAGCAGCAGAAGACCCACCATAATGACAGTCTTTGCGGCAGTGATGACCGCGGAATTGATTCTCTTTTTGCGAGCCATTCTGAGCACTGCAAAACCAAGATTCTGAAAAATCGGCGTGCACGACAGGGCACAGAAAATCAGGAACCAGATATTATTCAGGAATGTCAGTTTCACAGTGATGTCCGAAAATCTCCTGCCGATGCCGAAGAACCCCTGAAGCGCACGGCCCAGCTGTCCGAAATCTGAGAAGCGGAAGAACACCCATCCGAGATTAACGACAAAAAGGGTGTACAGATGCTGCAGGACAATATTCCATTCCTTCTTTCCGCTGCGCTTCCGCCAGTTTTCGAATACGATGAATACAAAATAATAGAGACCCCAGATAATAAAATTCCAGTCGGCCCCGTGCCAGAAGCCGGTAAGAGCCCACACGATCAGCAGATTGATCGTCGTCCTCTTCGGGCTCACGCGGTTTCCTCCGAGCGGAATATACACATAATTCTTAAAAAACGAACTCAGAGTGATATGCCAGCGTCGCCAGAAATCCTTCACAGATACAGCTGTATACGGGTAATCGAAGTTTTCAGGATAGCTGAAGCCGATCATCTGACCGAGCCCGATTGCCATGTCCGTGTATGCCGAGAAATCCAGATAGATCTGCATGGTATATACGATGGATCCGATCCAGACGCCGAGCGTCGGAGAACTCGCGATATCCGAAGACATCGGGATCAGCGCATCCGCGATCTCGCCGCAGTGGTCCGCGAGAACTGTCTTTTTGGCGAGTCCCACCGAAAAGCGATAAATCCCGTCCGAGATCAGCTTGACATTGACGTGGCGCTTGTACAGCTCTGGTTTCATCTCCGCGTACGTCTCGATCGGTCCCTGCATGGACTGGTGGAAATTGCAGAGATACAGCAGAAAGATCCTGTAGCTGTTCTCGGCCTTTGTCGTTCCGCGGTAAATATCCGCCACGTAGGCTATCAGCTTGAAGGTATAGAAAGAGATTCCAAGTGGCATAGCGATATCTACCACCCAGTCTTTGTTAAGGATCGCCGCGGATATCCCGACGAAGAACTCTGCGTATTTGAACACACCAAGAACGGCCAGAAAAATAGCGACGGAAAGTGCGAGGAGTATCTTCTTCGCCCTCCCCTCAGCCTTCTGGATCTCAATACCAAAGGCCCATCCGATTCCGGCCATGACAAATAGCAGGATCAGATATCTGATCCCGCCAAATGCATAAAATATCAGGGACGCCACGAGAAGAACATTGTTTTTCCCCCGGATCGTCCTCGCGTGAAAATATACAATAAGATATAACGGTAAAAATACAAAAAGAAATATTAATGTGGCAAAAGACATGTTTTCCGTTTCTCTCCCCTAAACAGAAAATAGCTGACGCACTTTATTGACGTTTTTCCAAAAATCTTTCCGCCAGAATAAGGTCTTCAGGCGTTGTGAGTTTAATATTTGTATAACTCCCCGTGAACATTCTGACCGCACCTCTCCCAGCGGCCTCCATCACCATAGCGTCATCCGTGATCCCCTTCATATCCGTCCCCTGCAGCTTCTCATACGCCTCGACGATCTCATTGTACCGGAAAATCTGTGGCGTCTGGACCGTCCACACCTGTGCGCGCGGCGGCGTCTCCTTCACGACGCCATTCGCGTCCACGATCTTCACTGTGTCCTTCGAAGGCATTCCACAGACGGCATTGCCGTATCCCTGCGCCACAAGGTACCCCCTGTCGATAATCTCCTCTGTGACAAACGGACGGACGCCATCATGAATAAATACATAGTCACACCTGTCGGCGATGGTGCCGGCAGCTTTGAGCCCGCGGTAAACGGAATCATAGCGCTCCGCACCGCCGGCACAGATTTTTCTCACCTTGGTGAAACCATAATAGTTGACGATGTGCAGCTGGACATAGTCCTCCTGTCCCGCCGTCACAACAAGGACAATCCCGGTGATGCGGTGGGACTTCTGAAAGGCATCAAGGGTCCACGCCAGCACAGGTCTGCCCTTGAGCTCCATAAACTGTTTGCTCACCGGCCCGCCCATACGGCGTCCCATCCCGGCTGCTACGATCACAGCTATGCACTGGTCCTGACTCATCTCAATCCTCCTGTTGTTCCTTTACCGCGCCGTTCTTATCTCTCGCCGAGCTGCAGGTTCGGCACGGCATTGAGATCCCATCCGCTGCGGTTTCCTTTAATAAATTCATAATACCCCGCCGTCGCGATCATCGCCGCATTGTCCGTGCAGTAGATCGGAGACGGATAGTAAAAATCGACGCCCTCTCCGGCACAGGCCTCTTTCATGGCCTGGCGCAGCGCAGAATTCGCAGCGACGCCTCCGGCAATAGCGAATTTCTTCACGCCAAAATCGCGTACGCCCCGCATGGCCGTGTCGACGAGCGAATCCACGACGGCTGCCTGGAAGGAAGCCGCCACGTCCGCCTGATTCCACTCTTTTCCGGTCATCCGGCAGCCGTTCAGATAATTCAGGACAGCGGACTTGAGACCGCTGAAGCTGAAATCATAATTTGTCATCTCGTGCGTGCCGCGTGCAAACGTGAGATTTGTTTTTCCCTTATCTTCCACATGGCTTCTCGGAAAATCGATAGCCTTCGGATTGCCTTTCTTCGCGGCCTTGTCAATTTTCGGTCCGCCCGGGTACCCGAGGCCGATCGCGCGCGCAACCTTATCAAAAGCTTCTCCGGCCGCGTCATCCCTCGTGCGCCCGAGGATGCGGAACTTTCCGTAATCCTCTACGATAACAAGATGCGTGTGGCCGCCCGAGATGATCTCACACATAAACGGCGGCTCAAGGTCCGGATGCTCGATATAATTTGCTGACACGTGGCCTTCAATATGGTGAACACCGACAAGAGGAAGCTTCTTCGCCCACGCAATGGCCTTCGCCTCTGCGACTCCGACAAGCAGCGCCCCGACAAGGCCCGGTCCGTACGTGACCGCTACCGCATCCAGGTCGTCAAACGTGACTCCGGCCTTGTCCAGCGCCATCGTGATAACCTGGTCGATTTTTTCAATATGCTTGCGGGAGGCGACCTCTGGCACAACGCCGCCAAAAAGCGTATGAAGATCGATCTGCGATGAGATCACATTTGAGAGGACAGTCCGCCCGTTCTCGACGACGGATGCCGCCGTCTCATCACAGCTCGTTTCAATTCCGAGGATTCTGATCTTATCTGTACTCATGTGTTTCCTGTCACTCCTCGCGAAAATTCAGATTCAGATACTTCCCGTCCTCGCCAAGCTCGGCGGCAGGGAAGATTTTTTTAACATCCTTCATGTACCACTCCGGATGGATCATGGACGGGGAATAATGTGTCAGCCAGAGCCGCTCAGGCTCTGCTTCGGCGGCAAGCCTTGCCGCGTCATACATTGTCATATGGCGGTGCTCCTTAGCCTTTTCGAGCTTTTCGGGATCCCCGTACATCCCTTCACAGATAAAAATATCTGACCCCTTTGCATAATCGGCGATCCTCGGAACCGGGCGAGTATCCGTACAATAGGTAACTTTCAGCCCCTTCCGCGGCGCGCCGAGGACCATGTCCGGCGTGTAGATTTTTTCACCGTCCCGGATCGTCTCGCCCTTCTGCAGCCTGTTCCAGAACTTCAGCGGGATGTTTTCTTCCTTTGCGCGCGCAGCGTCAAAGCGGCCTGCGCGGGGAATATTCAGAGAATACCCGTAGCAGGTCATACTGTGCTGGAGGCGGAAAGCCGTGATCTGATATCCGTGAAGCTCAAGCTTCTGTTCCGGCCCGTTGACCTCGATAAGTTTCAGCTCAAACGGGAGCTCCGGCGCGATCACGCGGAGCCCGCTGACGACGCGCTCAAGTCCCTTCGGGCCGATGACGGTCAGAGGTTCCGTGCGCTCCGCATTGGCCATTGCCAGCAGGAAGCCCGGAAATCCGCTGATATGATCCGCATGATAATGCGTAAAACAGACGGTGTCAACCGACTTGAAGGTCCAGCCGTGCTCCTTCATTGTGATCTGCGTTCCTTCGCCGCAGTCAATGAGCAGACTGCTCCCATTATATCTCGTGAGCAGCGCCGTCAGCCACCTGTCTGGCAGCGGCATCATACCTCCAGTTCCAAGCAAACATACGTCAAGCATAAAAAATCCCCATAATCAGCAGATGATTCCTATATTAACAACTCAGTAATAGGCATATTATAGCATTTATTTTTTACAATGCGAACACTGGCGATCCTGCCCCGCACGCAAAAACCGGATATCATCCAGAAGAAATGATATCCGGCAGAAGCCTGATTCTGATATTTTCCATCCAGATCCGCAAGCTTTCCTGAGCAGCATCCGTTTCTCAATGGATGGCCCTCGGGGTCCCTGTATTACATCATACAGTGCGGATGGCGTCCTTCATAGATTTTACAAAGTCATAGATCGGCTGCTCAGCCTGATCACCATACTTAGCCACGAGCTTCACGATCGCCGAACCGACGATGACGCCGTCAGCAATGGAAGCCATTTTTTTCGCCTGCTCCGGTGTGCTGATACCAAAGCCGATCGCCGCCGGAGTCTTCGAGCCGGACGCGCGGACTGCTTTCATGATCGATCCGAGGTCCGTCGTGATCTCGCTGCGGACGCCAGTGACGCCCATGGATGAGACGACGTACAGAAATCCCTTTGACTCACCGGCGATCATTTTGATGCGGTCCTCCGATGTCGGTGCAACCATGGAGACTATGTCAACGCCGTGCGCCGCCGCGATGGACTCGCACTCGCCCTTCTCCTCGTAAGGCATATCCGGAATAATGATCCCGCTGATGCCCACTTTTTCGCAATTGGTGAAAAATTTCTCGTAGCCATAATAAAATACAATATTCAGATATGTCATGAACACGAGCGGCATATCCGTCTTCTCGCGAAGACGGCCCACCATCTCAAATACGCTGTCGGTCGTAGTCCCGGCTTCCAGTGAACGGAGATCCGCTTCCTGGATGACCACACCTTCGGCGATCGGGTCGGAAAACGGGATTCCGATCTCAATCAGATCTGCGCCCGCGCGTTCCATAGCGAGGATGTATTCCTCCGTTTTTTCAATAGAAGGATCACCGGCTGTGATAAAGGGAATGAACGCCTTCCCGTTTTTAAAAGCATCTTCGATTCTTTTTGCTCTCATCTCATTTTCCTCCTCAGTCGACGTCCACATTGATCCCGCGGTAATGTGCTACAGAAGCTACGTCCTTGTCGCCGCGCCCTGATACACAGATAATGATGGTCTGATCTTTGCTCATAGTCGGCGCCAGCTTCATCGCATAAGCGATCGCGTGCGAACTCTCGAGCGCCGGAATGATTCCCTCGGTCCTCGACAGGTACTCGAAGGCGTCAACCGCCTCCGCATCGGTGATCGGCACGTACTGTGCCCTTCCGATGGAATTGAGATACGCGTGCTCAGGTCCGATGCCCGGATAATCAAGTCCGGCAGAAATAGAGTACACCTTATCGATCTGGCCATATTCATTCTGGCAGAAGAGCGATTTCATTCCGTGGAATACGCCCATCTTGCCGGTGGCGATCGTCGCCGCGGTCTCTCCTGTGTCCACGCCTCTCCCGGCAGCCTCGCAGCCGATCAGCTTCACGCCCTTGTCCGGAATGAAGTTGTAAAAAGCGCCGATGGCGTTTGAGCCTCCTCCGACACAGGCGATCACGGCATCCGGGAGCTTTCCCTCAGCCTCGAGGATCTGCTCTCTCGCTTCTTTCGAGATAACGGACTGAAAATCGCGCACCATCGTCGGGAACGGATGCGGTCCCATAACCGATCCGAGCACATAATGCGTATCCTCCGTGCGGCTCGCCCATTCTCTCATAGCCTCGTTGACCGCGTCTTTGAGAACCTGCGACCCCGATTTTACGTGATGGACCTTCGCGCCGAGCAGCTCCATGCGGTACACATTGAGTTTCTGGCGCTGGCAGTCAAGCTCGCCCATAAAAACCTCGCACTCCATGTCCATGAGCGCGGCGACAGTCGCCGTCGCGACGCCGTGCTGTCCGGCGCCCGTCTCGGCGATGACTCTCGTCTTTCCCATCTTCTTCGCAAGAAGAACCTGGCCGAGGCAGTTGTTGATCTTGTGCGCCCCGGTGTGATTCAGATCCTCGCGCTTCAGATAGATTTTTGCCCCGCCGAGGTCCTCTGTCATCTTTTTCGCATAATAAAGGCGGGACGGCCGACCGGCATAGTTTTTCATCAGGTCATCGAGCTCGGCGACAAACTCCGGATCATTTTTATAATGGTTATACGCCTCTTCCAGATGGATCAGTTCGTTCATCAGCGTCTCCGGAACGTACTGTCCTCCAAAATCTCCAAATCTTCCGTTCGGATTTGTCATTTTCTTCTTACCTCCTCACAGGTTCTTCTCATTTTTTCCGGATCCTTCAGGCGATCCGTCTCCACACCGCTGCTGATATCCACAGCAAACGGATGATACTGGTCTATAGCTTTTCTGACATTGCCGGCATTGAGTCCTCCGGCGAGGAAAAAATCTCTGCCGATATCCCGGATCATGGTCCAGTCGAAAGTCTCGCCGGATCCCTGTCCGCTGTCAAGAAGTATATAATCGGCGGATGAAGCCTTTGCCCGTGCGATATCCTCCCCGGACTTTATCCGGAAGGCCCTGATCACAGGCACTTCCAAATCTTCTTCTCTCATTGCTTTTCGCAGCCCGCCGATATATTCCTCACTCTCGCCGCCGTGAAGCTGAACCATGTCGATAACGCCGTTTTTCAGATATTCCATGATGGTCTCTGCCGGTTCATCTACAAAAACGCCGACCGCCTTAATTCCCGGATCGAGCATGGCCTTCAGCGCCGCCGCTTTTTCCATGGGAATGTACCGCCAGAAACGGGACGAGCAGATAAACCCTATATAATCGGGCCTGATTTCGTTCACCGCCCGGATGTCTTCCTCGCGGCGCATACCGCAAAGCTTAATTTTCGTCATCATCCTCACGTATCCTCCCCGAATCTGGATATCCGCCATCTTCTGTTACACATGCTGTCAGCATAAATATCAGACGATCCCGCTCTTAAGCTCCTGCAGCTTGGCCTTTTTATCCGCCGCCCTCATGAGCGTCTCGCCGATAAGAACTGCATCGGTACCGTTGCGATACAGTGCCGCGACATCATCAGCGGTGCGTATCCCGCTCTCGCTGATAAAAAGAGTTCCCTCCGGCACATTATCTCTCAGGTTTTCGGCGTTCCGGATGTCGACACTGAAATCTTTCAGGTTCCGGTTATTGACACCGATGATCTTCGCGCCGGAGCGGACCGCCGTCTGGATCTCACCGGCGTCGTGTGCCTCAACGATCGCCGACATACCCAATTCTTCAGCGATCTGACGGTATTCTTCCAGCTGTCCTTCCGAGAGGATGGCGCAGATCAGAAGCACTGCCGACGCACCGAGTGTTTTCGCCTGCCATATCATATAGGGATCCACGGTAAAATCTTTTCTCAGAACCGGAATTTTCACCTCATCCGTGATCTCCTTCAGATACCGGTTGCTCCCGAGAAACCACTTTGGCTCAGTCAGACAGGAGATCGCCGATGCGCCAGCCTCTTCGTAATCCTTTGCGATCTGAAGATACGGGAAATCCGGTGCGATCAGTCCCTTCGACGGAGAAGCCTTCTTCACCTCGCAGATAAAGCTCACTCCCGGCGCGGCAACAGCCTTCTCAAACGGGAATCCGGTGTCGTTATCCATTGCCTCCGCCTGTGCCCGCATCTCTGTGGCGGGAATTTTCTTCTCGCTTTCTTCCACGCGGACGCGGGCGTACGCCGCAAGCTCATCAAGAATTGTCATACTCGTCTTCCTCCCGCAGTTTTATATCAGACACAACAGTGCTTCAGCGATTTGACGCCTCAATGTACGCCTGCATTGTCTTCAGCGCCGCACCGCTGTCGATCATCTCGCCGGCGATTTTTATTCCATCGGCGATGCTGTCTGCCTTGCCCGCTGTATAGATTGCAGCGCCGGCGTTCAGCATGACGACATTCTTCTTTGTTCCACCGATCTCGCCCTTAAGGATTCCCTTCGTGATCTCTGCATTCTCCTGCGGGGTTCCTCCGACGATCTCGTCCTTTGTGCCGCGTGTCATGCCGAAATCCTCCGGTTTGATTACTGTCGTCCTGTAGTATCCGTTTTTCAGCTCGCAGACCGTCGTCGGCGCAGATGCTGAGATCTCATCCATCTTATCCTGTCCGTAGACGACGAGTGCCCTCTTGACGCCGAGTTTATCGAGAACCTTTGCGATCGGCTCTACCAGATATTCGTCATAGACGCCGAGGAGGAAGTACTCCGGGTTGGCCGGATTGGTCAGCGGTCCGAGGATATTGAAGACAGTTCGGAAACCGAGCTCTTTGCGGATAGGTCCGACATATTTCATCGCCGTATGATATTTCTGAGCGAAAAGGAAGCACATTCCGACTTCTTGGAGCAGGGCGTATGCGCGCTCCGGGTCCTGTTCGATATTGACGCCGAGAGCCTCCTGGCAGTCAGCGGTGCCCGAATTCGAGGAGGCAGCGCGATTGCCGTGCTTTGCGACCTTTACACCTGCCGCTGCGATAACAAAAGCAGCAGTCGTTGAAATATTGAAGGAATGGGAGCCGTCTCCGCCGGTGCCTACGATCTCCAGAACCTCCATGCCCGGATGCGGCACCGGTGTCGCCTGCTCGCGCATCGCCATCGCACAGCCGGAAATCTCATCGATTGTCTCAGCCTTTGTGGACTTTGTTGAAAGTGCCGCGAGGAATGCGGCGTTCTGTGTCGGCGTCGTCTTGCCGGTCATGATCTCTGTCATCACCTGGTATGCCTCATCATAAGTAAGATCACCCTTGTTGACGATTTTTTCGATTGCTTCCTTAATCATTTTTAACTCCTTTCAGTTAGTCTCTGTTCCTGTGAGACGAAGAAAATTTCTGAGGATCTCTTTTCCGTCCGGTGTCATGATTGATTCTGGATGGAACTGGAGTCCGTATACTTTGTTCTTATCATCGGCAACCGCCATCACTTCGTTGTCATCTGACTCCGCGATCTCCACGAGCTCCGGCGGGAGCGTATCACTTTTTACTGCCAGCGAATGGTAACGGCCTGCCGTTATAATTTCCGGAAGCCCCTGGAAAAGAGGGCTCTTCGTGTCCAGCTTTACCTCGGACTGCATCCCGTGCATAAGTTTTCCGGCATAGGTGACCGTCGCCCCGTAGGCTTCGCAGATCGCCTGATGTCCGAGACACACGCCGAATAATGGAATTTTTCCTTTTTCTCTTCTGACAACCTCTTCGCAGATCCCTGCCTCGGACGGCCGACCCGGCCCCGGGCTCAGGATAATGCAATCAGGCTTCATAGCTTCGATCTCGTCCACTGTTTTTTCATCATTCCGGACAACCATGATATCCGGATTGAGGGATCCGATCAGCTGATAGAGATTGTAAGAAAAGCTGTCGTAATTATCGATCAGAAGAATCATTCGTCCACCTCCTCTGCCTCATGCAGGGCCTCGACAACGGCCTTCGCCTTGTTGATGCACTCCTGATTTTCGTTCTCCGGAACGCTGTCGGCGACAATGCCTGCGCCCGACCGGACAAACACCTTTCCGTTTCTCTTATAGGCGAGCCGGATCGCGATGCACACGTCGAGGTTGCCTGTAAAATCGATGTAGCCGATCGCGCCTCCGTAAATCCCGCGGTGGTCGCCCTCCAGCTCGTTAATGAGCTCACATGCCCTGAACTTGGGCGCGCCGGAAAGAGTTCCCGCCGGCAGGACGGAATAGACGGCATCGATGGCGTCCTTGTCGTCCCTGAGGATTCCCTTTACCTCGGAACCGATATGCATAACGTGCGAATACCGGAGGATGTCCATGTAACGCTCAACCTCGACGCTTCCGAACCTGCACAGACGGCCAAGATCGTTGCGCCCGAGGTCTACGAGCATGTTGTGCTCAGCCCTCTCCTTGCTGTCCTTAAGGAGTCCTTCTTCCAGGGCTCTGTCTTCTTCCGGCGTCGCCCCGCGCGGCCTCGTCCCGGCCAGGGGGAACGTCCTGATCTCACGGCCCTGAACCTTGACGAGTGTCTCCGGCGAAGCGCCCGCGATTTCCACGTCGTCTCCGGAAAAATAAAACATGTATGGCGAAGGATTCGTCGTCCTCAATACGCGGTAGGTGTCAAAAAGGCTTCCTTCATACGGCGCTGTCATCGGATTCGAGAATACCAGCTGGAAAATATCGCCCTCATGGATGTAATGCTTGATCTGACCGACCTTCCTGCAATACTCTTCCTTCGACATCGCCGGCTTAAGCTCTCCGAGGAGCCTGCCCTTCTGAACCTTTTTGGGCTCTCCTGTGCGGACGATTTTTTCCATCTCGTCGAGGGTGAGGACCGCCCGGTTGTACTCCGTCTCCAGATCGTCTGTCCGGACATTTGCGATGAGAATGATTTTCTGACGGAAATTGTCATAGGCGATCAGCTTATCAAAAAGCATCAGATTGACATCGTCGAACTTCTCCTCATCCGGCGCCGTGAGCTTCAGATTCGGTTCTCCGTACTGAATGTAGTCATAGGAAAAATATCCGACCAGTCCGGCGGTCAGCGTCGGCATTCCCTCGATCCTGGGAGACCGGTTGTCCTGTACGACCTGCCGGATATAATCGCCGGGATGATCGACATGCTGATGAATGCTGTTCCCTCCGGCTGTCACGGTAAGCTCATGATTTTTACAGGCGATCTCGAGAGACGGATCGTAGCCCAGGAATGAATACCGGCCCCACTGCCTTGAGTCCTCTACGGACTCGAGCAGAAAGCAGTGAGAGCTCACGTTCTGAAGCGCCCGCATCGTCTCGACCGGTGTGCGGATATCCGAAAAAATCTCGCGCGTCACAGGAATGCGGCGGTAATCGCCGGATCCCGCGATCCTTTTTACCTCCTCAAACGTCGTCTGATTCATGATTCCCTCCATTCTTGTTTGCCTTCGGTGTGATCTGCCGGCATATCTTACGATTGCTGCATCTCGCATTTTATTTTTTCTGCGAGTGCTGCATCTCGTATTTTATTTTTTTCTACGAGTGCCGCATCTCGTATTTTATTTTTTTCTGCGAGTGCTGCATCTCGCAGCATAGCTGCTCGATGTCGCGCTGTCGCGCTATCCTGCCGCGCGTGTCTGCCAGCTTTCGCACACCTCCGGTGTGCGTCGCCGGCATATCTTACGAGTGCTGCATCTCGCAGCATAGCTGCTCGATGTCGCGC
Organism: Eubacteriales bacterium; assembly: GCA_036453165.1. Taxonomy (GTDB): domain Bacteria; phylum Bacillota; class Clostridia; order Lachnospirales; family Lachnospiraceae; genus Bilifractor. The sequence continues at coordinate 14,396 of JAZHVR010000010.1, forward strand.
TGTCGCGCTATCCTGCCGCGCGTGTCTGCCAGCTTTCGCACACCTCCGGTGTGCGTCGCCGGCAGACACGCGCGGCAGGCAGCACTCGTAGAAACGCGCAAAAAAGCCCCTGACAGAATTCATCATTCTGTCAGGGGCGAGTTATCATTTCAGAATAAACCCGTGGTGCCACCCTGATTCATGCAGTGCACACGCTCAACAGGATACTATCATATCCCTGGCAGGATAACGGCTGCCGGCCGTCACGGATACTGGATCTGTATATCGATCGTTCCCCATGCCCTCAGTGGTCCATTTGCGAATGTGCGTGCTGCCCGGTTCTCATCATCCCGGACTCTCTGTGAGTGCTCCACCCGTTTGACTTCCACGTCATCGGTTTCGGATGTATTTAGCTTTTCAATTACTTTCTACATTTTGCCACGTTAAATCGACAGAATCAAGAGGTCCCATGATGAAACCATTTCATCTTTTGACGGCTTCATATGCTAAGAAATCAATACAATTTCAAAATATAAGTTCCTTCCAGCCCACACACCATCCGCAGACGTTGGCGCTTAACGAACTCGAGCATTAACGATGAGTGAGTTTAGCGCCGCTACGTCGAGGACGAGCGAAAAAGCGCGTTGTGGGCTGGAAGGAACTTGTTAATAATCCATTTCATCTTACGGTGCGGTTTCACGATGATATTCGCGCACCCAGGAATTCAGGGCCTCGTCGACGTTATCCGGATCTTCCGGCTGGCCGACGCTCTCTATCGCCTCATCGATTTCCCTGCGGGTTTCCTCGTTGATCTCGAGCTGCTTTGCCAGATCCTCATACGCTTCTTTCCCGCTGCTGATGTACACGCAGTACAGGTAGTCGCGCACGGTTTCATGTGTGCGAAGCCGGTGGAATGCCCTTCTCATGCAGTCGCAGGCCTCATCAAACTGAAAGAGCTTTGCATAGGCCACGCCCATGTTGTGCCATGCGCTCCCCTCCAGGATCGTCAGGCGTTCCTCTTTCTTTTTCTGCTCTGCAGCATCGTCCTTTTTACTCTGATCTTCACCGTGATCCTGCTCCGCGGCACTGTTCTCATCTACGGCCCCGGACTCCTGAGAAGTATCTTCTGTCTCTTCGGTTTCTGCTTCTTTGGTTTCTGCTTCCCCGGTTTCTGATTTTCCAGGCTCTGCCTTTCCGGCTGCTTCTTCGGTTTCTGCTTCGGCGGCCGGCTTTTCTGTTTTTACATCTTTCCCGGCTTCCAAAGCCTGCTCCGAAGACGTTTCCTGCCCGGCGGAAGCCGTCTGTTCATCGGGTGCCGTCTGCTCAGCTGCTTCAGAGGTTCCCGTCTGTTCATCGGATGCCGCAGATTTTTCAGAAGCCTCCTGTTCAGCTGCTGGTGCCGGTTTTTCTTCGGGGACAGTATTTACGGCGGGTTCTTCCGCCGGCTCTGAAGCCTCAGAAGAAACGGCATCTTTTTTTTCCGCCTTCTCATCACTGAGCGTGACAGGCTGTCCGACCTTTTCCGGCAGCTCACGGAGAATACTCTTATATACGGTGATCGCGCGGGTATACTTGCCATAGCCGACGAGCATGTCCGCTCTCCTCTTCATTCTCTCTCCCGGAAAAAGGTGAAGAAGGTCGATGATCTCTTTTCTGAAAGCCTGTCTGTCCTCAGCATAAATCCAGCTGATCTCCGCATTGACGGCATAGATCAGCTTCTCAAGCTTCAGGCCGCTGTCCGCGTCGTCGGCTTTTTTACCATCATCATCATCTGAAAATCCTTTGAGAAAAGCCGCCTCATCGGCAGGCTCGTCATCAGCCGTCGACCCGTTCACGATCGCGTCCATGCGGTCGGCGAGATCCGGCAGATCAAGCTCCGTCCGTATCCACCCGGTAAGTGAGGAATCAAAGAAACCATCATCTACCATTGCCAGATTGTGATCAATGAAGTAGCACAGCTCCTCAACGGAATAGAGATAGCGGTTGATATCCTCAATGTAGTACGGATTATCCGCTTTTTTTACCTGGCATAGTATGGTTCTGCTGCTCATTTTTCTAGCCCTCCAGTACTTCCTTCCACGACTGGCCGCTCGACGGATACAGGTCGCCGAAGCCCATATCCTCGACAACGATCACACATCTTCCCGGTGAATCATATCCGACATGAATGTGGAGCCTCGTCGTTCCTTCAGGCCGCCTGATTTTTTCAAGCCCCGGAAGCTTCATGACGGTCTTCGAATTATTCGGACTGTTCATGCTGCTCACAAGAAACGTGAGCTCCGGGTCTCCCTCCAGAATACACTCGCAGTCTTTATCGGCCTCATACCAGTTCACACCGGCGGAGATAAGGGGATAATACGTCTCCCTTCCCTGGATGACCATCTGCATGCCAAGATTTGTGAGGACGAGATCTGTCCCGAGGTACAGGTAATCAGAGAGACGGCGCTGAAGCGTCTTCTCCCGCGCGGCATAGCAGGCGCCGCGGGCGTACAGATTATCCGTAATGAAGACCTTTCTTCCTCCCTTCAGAAGAAGTGCCGTAGACTTGGCAGCCCAGTGCTGGTCAAAGGTATCGCCCTGAAGGAAAACGCACGAATAAACATTCTGGCGCAGTGATGCATTGATCATGTTACAGAACTGCTCATCCCAGGTGCTCCTGTCGCCCTTCAGAGTGATCGTCACGCCCTCGTTGCACCTGACGGTCACAGGGCGCGTCATATCATTATGTGTAAGCGCCGTGAAGGAAACGCGGCTCCCGTCAAATTCAAAGAACGCGACGCTTCTGTTCCACAGCTCTTTCTTCTGATACAGCGTGTAAAAATAAAAGCTCTCGCTGTAGCTCTGAAGAAAGCCTCTGTCTGATCCGATGCCGAGCTCTCGGAAAACGGTCCGTATCATCTTTACATTCAGCCGCGTGAGGACCGGGACCGTGATCGTGAGACCGACGATCTGGTCGTCCAGATCTTTAAGTCCCAGCGTCGAGAGTGCCCTTTTCAGTGTCTCTGCGGCCTGCTTTCCAAGCTCCTCCGTTCTCGATTCTCTCTCGCTGAACTGCGTGTCATCGTCATATTCCAGTTCGTTGAGCTCATCAAGAATATCAAGAAACGAAACGTCCTCATTTCCGATTTTCAGCGGCGCCGTGACCGTGTTGTCTGTGTCCGGTTCGAAATAGCAGATCTCGGGATGATCACCGGACAGATCAATTCCTGCATTGACTCTGCGTGTTGAAACACCCATTCCATTATCCTCGACTGATGAATGACTTAAATAACCTCCAGAAGCCTGTCGACATACGCCTGCTGCTTCATATACAGATCAAGTGAGCTCCTCAGCTTTCTGGTATCATTCGTATCTCTCGCCTGAAGCATGCGGTTCAGAAGACTATATTTCGTCGTGCCCTCTGTCTCCATATTCCCGAGCGAGATCTCATAGTTTTCTGTATTTTCAGTCCCGCTGTCCGTAGTGATACTCAGATAATACGTGAGCGTCTCCCCGTAGAACAGCAGAAATTCCTTCGAAAAAATCCCTTCGTACACATTTCGCATCGGCTCTGTGATCCAGCCGGCGCCTTCCGACCCCGCCTCTGAAAGGCGGTAGTGAATGGTGACATGCGCGTCCGGACTGCTCTGGGCTTCAACAAACACCTTGTCATCGATCTGATACGCCTGAATCAGTTCCTTCGGCAGTTTCTTAAGAAACGCAAACCGATAGCCCTTCGCGTCCATTTCCCGGAGAAGTCTTGCCGCCAGCACCTTCCTCGATCCGCTGAGCGTCGACAGCTCTGAATAATATTTCAGAAGAGCCAGCTTGCAGACAGAATAATTCAGTCCGCCGTTCCGGATATCTCCCTCCAGAGCAATAAAGATCCTGTCCGGCGTCGCTCTGTGTCCGAGGAAATAACAGTCTGACAGGTAGACCATATAAGCATCGGTCACCTGCCTGCGTCCACCGCGGCGTCTGCAGCTGCGGAGAATCTCGGTCTCGTGGTCAGGATACTGATGCGTCTCAATACAGCGGAGAAGGATCGTTTCCTCGAGCTCAGTAGCCCTGACTCCCTCAGAAGAAAGGCTCTTCCAGAGCTGTGTGAGGTTACTGACCGGACCGTCATAGTGGTCGCGCAGATAGATGAGGAGATCTTTTCCGCCAGGTCTTTCCTGATATACCTTCCACGCAGCAGATACCATCGCCGGATTTCCGAGGTGTCTTCCCAGCCGGATGAGGCGGACGACCATGTCCTTGAGAAGGCCGGCTTCTACGCCTTCACTTCCATACCGGCTGACGACTTCAAAGGCATCGTCATAATGCTGTCCCCGGATAAGCACCGTGATCGTGCTGACTCTGTCCGCCTCCGCAAAGGCGTCAAGCTCAGAGCTCGTCATGTCCCCGGAATTCAGCTCAACATCCGGATGTGCCAGATCATATTCAAGCAGTTTTCGCCTGATGATCCTCCGGTACCCGTCCGTGAAATTCTCATTTCTGGAAGCCAGGCGATAGGCAGTGACCGTATCGGCGTTCACATCCATCTGGAAAGCCTTCTCGTGGCAGACAGAAAGCTCTGCCCCAGGATCATCGACGCCATATTCGAGGATTGCCTTCGCGCTTTCCCTCTCCTCGAACAATTTATCCATCTGATACGGGATCGTCGAGGCATACCTGCGCTGGTTTACATCTTCAAAAATCACGCTCTCGCTGTCATTGTACATTTTGACATATGCAATGCCCTCGCGTACCGGAGCGGATTCCTCCTCCTTCAGCGCCGTGCCGCTCACGATAACGCGGCGGACAGCGGGATCCGACACCTTCACCTTCCGCATGAAAAGAACCTCTGAAAGCAGAGCGGCCGTCTCCGCGTCCCTCGGCGGAATAAAGAACTGCTTGTACAGAACGGCATAGTCGTCGTTGATTTTTTTCTTTTTCAGCGCATCGAGCGCAAATTCGCGCATTGTCTTTGCGTAATTGATGTAGCTCGTCTCGTCCTCTTTCTGGTGGAGAACGATGCTCGCGTAGAGAAGTGCTTTCTTCGTCGAGCCGAGCGTATTATTCGTCGCAAAGTACATCTTGATCGGCAGAGGAAGTTCTTTTTCTGCCGGCTGATGGTAGGTTTCCATGTAATATTCGTACAGCCTTGTCACGCGTATATCGCGCTCCACGGCATCCGAATACCAGCGGAAATTAGAAGGATCCACCGGATCTCCCTTGATCGCGATCTTGCAGATCGCCTCGAGGATATCGTTGTCCGCATAGGTCTCATAGCCCTTCTTCAGAAGCTTAAAGAGAAGCGGATTGAACGTCTTCTGGTTCCCGCATAAAAATGCCGTCCTCTGGAGCAGTCCTCTCGTGATCTGTCCATTCTTGGATCCGAAGCTGAGAAGATGGATCATGAACGGCGACAGCCTGCGCAGAAGTGCCTCCTCAGAGGCGAGCAGCTGCCATGCATCCAGATAAAGGAACGGGCTCGTGCAGCCTGCCAGGTAGCAGTCCTCATACTCCTGCATCAGATCTGCGCTGGCCATGAGTGACAGGTCCTCTTCATCGTGGATAAGACGCAGAAGCAGATAGCTGTCCGGTCTGCGCATATAATATTTTTTCAGAGCTCCCAGGATATTTGTCTTTTCCTTAGGGAGAAGCTCCACATGTTTTGCGATATAAAGGTACAGTCCTCTCTGCTCTTCATCGTGAACGCGGACCGTTCCATCCTTGATCGGCCAGAGGATCTCAATGGCCTTGGAATAATTCTCGCGCGTATACTCCAGGTATGCGCTGTAGAGGATCGCCCAGATATCATGTGGATCCTCCTCCAGCATCTCTCCGAGCGTGAGAGACGATGACTCCGCCCACGACGGATAATCAAGAACATGGAGCTGCAGATTTAAAAAATCGCGCATCAGCCACGCAATGCGTTTCTGTCTCACAGCCTGCGGGCGGATCTCCGATTCTCCTTTTGCAGATGCCTCGATCTGATATTCGAGCGTCTGATGGGCGCTGCGGATCCTGATCTTGCCGAACGAACGGCCTTCGCCGAGGCGCTCCCGGTGAACGATATACTCCAGTCCATATACCTTCCCGATAAAATCATCGCCGGTGATCACCTTTTTCTCAACTTCCAGGAATTCGCCCTCGACCTCAACCTCGAGACGCACATATCCCCACGTGCTCCGGTACACAAACAGAGTATCCTTCTGGGACACGTCGAGATGATAGACGGCCTTTTCCTGGCGGTCGATCGTAATCTCCACCGGTTTTTTCTTACCTGTGGCGATCAGGAATTCCTCAAGATGCTGATAGGTGACAGGGTTGCGCGACATGCCTCTGTACAGCGCCAGATATTGTCTGTTGTTGCCGTTGAGGATGCTCTTGAAATCCGGATCCGTGAATAAGCGGAAGCCCTCGCGCATATTTTTCTGACAAAGCCTCGAAAAATCGTCGAGCGTGCTCACCCCTTCAAAAATGCCGTTTCCCTCCGCTCCGATACTGTTGATCTTCACCGGAAGAATGTGCTCGGAAAGATTGCTGCGGATCAGGATCTGCGCCTCTGTGCTCTCCCCGTCCCGGAGACCAGATGCTGAAACACGAAAATGGATCTCACACTCCTCGCCGTCAAATTCGCGATTGCCAAATGAGATCCGACTGCTGTCAGAGAGAACGACGCCGTGGATCCGGCTGTTGTCTTCTGCCCGAATGATAAATGAAGCCCCTGAGATCTCCCCCGCCCGCACCTCAAGTGTCAGGATCTCCGGATCGGTCAGAAGCTTCGGAAGATTATATATATAACCGGCTTTTACTGTCTTTTCTGCACTCAATATACTCACCTTGTTCCCTGTAATAAACGAGAAAAGCGCGTGCGCAGTACCCTTCCTGCACACGCGCTATTTAATTATACCGCATCAAATTGCGTGCCGCAACCAAACACGGCAGGGTACTTCAGCCTCTGGTTACAGTTCAGACATTGCCAGATTTCTAAATTCCCGAGAATACAGGTACTTCCGCCCGCAACGCGCTCCCGCTCGTCCTCGCAGTAACGGCACGTAAATTCGTCCTTCGCTATCGCTTGGACTCATTAAGTGCCGACTGCTGCGGATGGTGTGCGGGCTGGAAGTGCCCTGTAATCTTTAAAGTTCTTCGGAAGTCAATGTTCTGGCAACGTCTGAACAGCAACACCCGCAATAAAATACGGGCTGAAAGTATCATGTCCCACGTCAGCCCGGATTCTCGGCGATCGCACCACTGCGGTATGCATCGAGCAGCTTCTTGAGATCGTCGATGCGCTCCTGGATGCGCTGGCCGTCGTCCGTGTGGCGGATGAGGATCCTCTCCGGCGCGTTCAGTGCGATGATACTGTCATTCTGGATATCGGTCTCGTTGACGATTGCGTCTTCCTTTGACGTAAATGGCTCATGTGCGACGAGATGCATGCCGTAGGAGTCATAGATCAGCGTATACCCTGCGATTCCAGTCTGTTTCTGGTATGCCTTTGAAAAACCGCCATCGATAATGAGGACTTTTCCTCCGCACTTGGACGGACTTTCTCCCTTGCTCTGGAGCACCGGCACATGCCCGTTGACGATGTGGCCATCCGGACCGAGTCCGAATTCCGCGAGCACCCGGTTCATCGTGGCTTCGTCGTTCATCAGACGGTAGTAGGGATTTTTTATCTCCACATGCGTCTCTTCCTCTTTGATAAAATAGCGCTCAAATGTCGTCATTTTATTTTTTCCAAAAAGAGGAGACATCGGGCTGCACCAGATCCAGTACATAATATCGCGGCCGCGCTGGCGCTTTTCTTCATCGACGGAGAAAAATGCACGGCGGACATATTTTTCAAGCTCGTCATAGAGCTTTTTCCCCGCATATTCATGCCCGTAGATGTTAACCTTCTCGAAATCGCCGTCTTCGTTCAGCGGAATGCAACCGTGATAAAGCAGATTGTTATTATATACCTTGTAGAGACTGCCCTTGTTCAGAAGGAACTGCATGTGGGACTGAAGCTTTTCGCACTGCACAAAAGCCGTCTGCATACGGTCCATGACGTACTCTTCTTCATCGGTCAGCTTATACGGATCTGCCGGATCGATCGTCGGGAAATTATTGTCGAGAAGCTTGTACTCTTTTCCCTCGAGCGTAATCGTTCCCTTTTCGTAATTGATCCTGTGAAGGAGGCGGCGCGACTCCATGTTGAACTCCGGGTGGCGCTCAAACAACTGTCCCTCAAGCTTGAACTGGATAATCGAAATCGCCTTGTGCATCTTCCTGTTCAGGCTGGCCTCTACCTCGGTCAGATCGTTTCTAGGTTTTTCCTTCGTCTTAAAAATCGCGCAGGGATCATCTTTGTACGTATCCAGAGCAAACGTCGCGAGTGGCAGCATATTGATGCCGTACCCGTCCTCGAGAATGTCCAGGTTTCCGTATCTCGCCTGAATACGCAGGACGACAGCGATGCACTCCTTCGATCCCGCTGCCGCGCCCATCCACGTAATATCGTGGTTGCCCCAGCAGATATCAAGAGAATGATAATACATCAGGCGGTCCATGATCTTGTCCGGCCCGGGTCCCCTGTCGTAAATATCGCCCAGGATGTGAAGATGATCCACAACAAGGCGCTGGATCAGATGGCAGAGTGCTCTTATGAATTCTTCAGCTCTTCCGACATCAATAATTGTATCGATGATGGCGTTGTAATAGGCCTCTTTATCGGTGATCTCAGGTTTTTCCGTGATCAGCTCTTCGATTACGTAAGCGAATTCCTTCGGCATCGCCTTGCGCACCTTCGACCTCGTATATTTAGATGACGCCCGCTTGCAGATCTCGATCAGACGGTACAGTGTGATCCTGTACCAGTCCTCCATGTTCTTCTCTGTCTTCCGGATGAGATCCATTTTTTCACGCGGATAATAGATCAGTGTCGCGAGCGTATTCTTGTCCGATTCAGGGAGCGTGCGCCCGAAGACGTCATTGATTTTCATTTTCACGGCGCCGGAGCCATTCTTCAGCACGTGAATAAAAGCCTCATATTCTCCGTGAATATCCGTAATGAAATGCTCTGTCCCCTTCGGAAGATTGAGGATCGCCTCCAGATTAATGATCTCCGTCGAAGTATCTGCAATTGTCGGATAAAGCTCCGAAAGTGTCTTCAGATATCTGACTTCCATATCTTCCTCCTCGGAAGCAGCCTTCTTTTCTTTCTCCATTTTCATAAAAACCCCATTTTCTTACTTGAGATTATGGTCTCCGGATTTCAAAAAACCTGCAGATCCCGACCTCGTCCAGATCGAGATACCGCGGTCTGCCTGCCCAGCCGTCGGCCACAATCAGATAATACTTACGCCGGACTCTCTCCGGCACTCCATTGCTGACGAGCTCCGTCAGCCCGATACAGACGAGATGGTGATTCCCATAAACAGGATGATGCCTCAGCTCCATATACAGCAGATTCCCCCTGCGCACAAGCTGCAGAAAAGCATCCCTCGTGAGTGGCTTCTGCAGTCTCACGGAATCGTCGATCTCGTAATGTCTGAGACAGGCCCGGAGGTACTCTCCTGCACGGAAGTCATGCGTTCCTCCGAAGTTGTGGAACAGATCCATGTTCCAGTAGATTCCCCGCCTCATTCCGATCCGTGAAACCGTCTGAAAAATCTCATCGGCATTAAAATCTGGCAAAGCATGGTATTTCCTGTTCAGCGTCAGGATGACATTCGTCACTGCAACAGGTCCGCAGTGGCGCTTATAGCCTTCGCCAGTCTTTTCAAACTGACCTGTCGTACAGAACACCGCCAGATTTTTCCAGGGATTCCATTCCCGCCGGACGACAAAAGATATGCCGGTCTTCTCCAGAGCATCTCTTTTCGGATCATCGATGACTTTCCCCTGTTTTTTCTTCAGCTCAATCCCCATAAATGTTCTAAATACCTCCGGCATATATGTTAAGTATATGCCCAGAAGCGGGCAGTTTCAATGCGGCAATTGTGCCAGTTTGTAAAGCCAGCTTGTATAGATGCGCAAGGTTTTCAGACGCGACCGCTCCCGCTTGTCCTCAGCGTAGCGGTGCATAAACTCGCCCTTCCCTATGGTGTGATTCGCTGTCTGCTATACACGTCTGGCAGCTGATTTTCTTCTACGAGTGCTGTATCTCGCAGCTGGCTGCTCGATATCGCGCTGTCGCGCTACTCATCCGTGCGTATCTGTCAGCTCTCCCACGCCTTCGGTGTGGTTCGCTGGCAGATACGCACGGATGGCAGCACTCGTAGAAACGCGTATGTAAACCTTAGATAAATTGAGTGCGCGCACAGCCGGTCGATGATATAATGTAGTTGGCCGACACAATTCTGCCGGTTTTCTGAAAACGAATCATGAAGAGGACGAGGAGGATGTACACATGGTTCTGGGAATTATCATTATTCTTGTAATTCTGTTATGGATTTTCTTTGCAAATGTGAGGATTGTCCCGCAGGCGAGCGCTTTTGTAATTGAGCACCTGGGCAAGTACAAGACGACATGGGGCGCGGGTTTTCATGTGAAGGCACCTTTTATTGAGAGGATCGCCGCGAAGGTTTCGCTGAAGGAACAGGTTCTGGATTTCCCGCCGCAGCCGGTAATCACAAAGGATAACGTCACGATGCAGATCGACTCTGTCGTATTCTGCTACGTATTTGATCCGCGCATGTTTACCTACGGCGTTGAAAACCCGATCGCCGGACTGCAGAACCTGTCCGCAACTACCCTGAGAAACATCATCGGCGAAATGGAGCTGGACCAGACGCTGACGAGCCGCGATGAGATCAATGCGCGCATGCAGACAGTGCTGGATCAGGCGACAGATCCCTGGGGTCTCAAGGTGACCCGTGTCGAGATCAAAAACATCCAGCCGCCGAAGGAGATCGAGGAAGTCATGACGAAGCAGATGCGCGCTGAGCGTGAACGCCGTCAGACGGTTCTTGAGGCACAGGCACATCAGGAAGCTGTTGTCAGCCGTGCGGAAGGTGATAAAAAGGCAAAAATCCTTGCCGCCGAAGCAGAGCGCGATGCGCAGATTGCCCTTGCAGAAGGCCGCGCAAAATCAATCAATCTCGTGTATCAGGCCGAGGCCGACGGTCTCCGTGCGATCAAGGATGTCCATGTTGATGAGCCGGTTCTCCGTCTGAAGGGTATCGAGGCTCTCAAGGACGTCTCTGACGGACGCGCAACAAAGATCTACATGCCGTCTGATCTGACAAATGTCATCGCAAATCTCGGCGTAGCTTCTGAGGCAATGGGAATCGGCGACGCAACTCCGATCGACAAGAAGCCAAAACCAGCGCCGAAGCCAGCTGCTGACGCCTGCCTTAACAGTGAATCCAGCAAAACGACGTTCAATGCTTCTGCGACCAACGCCGTCTATTCTGCAGAGATGACAGAAAGAGCTAATGATCAGTAATAACCAAATAACAGACATCTAAAAAGGCTTCCCGTCCGCACGATCGCGGCCGGGAAGCCTTTTTTTACTTACTTGTTTTTCCCTCTTTCGAGAGTTCATCGTTTAACACATCGAGAATATCGTACACATCCAGTCCGTGGGTCATGCACGCCTCTTCGAGTGTCTCCATCGTCGACACGCCGCAGCCGATGCAGTGCAGGCCGCATTCCATCATGACCGGAACAAGGGACGGATATGTCTGGACAATATCTCCGACGATCATATCCGGCTGGATAAGCGCATCCGACTTGCCCAGGAAGGACTCCATATCCTCCTGAACGGTCCTGATCTGTGTCAGTCCGAAATACTTAACGATAACATCTTTGACATTCCTCGACAGGAAAGCGGGGAACGTCGGTCCAATATGGATGTGTTTTACATCGAGGTACAGAAGAGAGAGCAGGACGGTGATGTCGCGCTGGTCATGCCATGCGATGTCCCACACAACCGGAAGCTGGTTGAGGTTATCGACGCCCATCTTATCCTTCAGCGCAAGAAGCGTCTGGATGATCGAATAGACATCAGCGATCCCTCCGGCATCCATGACCTTCGGAATGCCTGCGACTTCCGCCTGGTCATCCGTCTTCATGAAGCGGAATTTATTTGTGCCTGCTGTCATGATCACAGCGTCTTCCGGCACCATTTTTACCAGATCCTCGTAATAGCTTCTCGTCTTCGCGCGCCCGTCACTGCCTGAAAGCACGAAGATTTTTGAAATGCTTCCGTTCTGAATATTCTCTGCCAGGCGGTCAATGAGATCTCCCATCTGATAATGGCCATATCCGCCGGCGAGGCTTCCGCTGCCAACCGCCTCGGGTGCCTCACATTGCTCAGCAGCCTCGATCAGTGCAGAAAAATCTTTTCTGCCAGCCTCATCTTCCTCGATATGAACAGTTCCGGGATACCCAGCAGCGCCCGTGGTGTACATGCGGGCAGCCACATCAGGCTTCGGCGGAACGATGCCGCCTCCGGTCATCAGAACAGGGCCGTGAAATTTTTCAAAATCCGTCTTCTGGTTCCACCACGCGCCGCCATAATTGCCGGCATAATTCGGATATGCTTTCAGCTTCGGATAAAAGCCCGCTGCCTCCATCTCACTGTATGTATAAACGTCAACCCTGCTGTTGCGGGCCACAAGCTGCTCAAGGAGCATATCCAGATCGTGATAGTCATCGCCCGCAACAAGGATTGCAGGATTCGTCCGGACACCGGTCTGCACCTTTCCTGCTTCCGGTTTTCCAAAGCGCTCCGCATCCGCGCGGTCGATCAGATCCATGACACGCACGCCGTAGCGGCCCGTCTCCATGACAAGAGCAAGAAGATTTCCGCCGGTCATCGTCTCATCGAGCATCTGGCTCAGCGCCCTCTGAATGAAAGCATCCACATCGGCATCCTCCGCACCAAGCGCATTTGCGCGGCTGTTAAAGGATGCGATGCCCTTGACGCCATAGGTGATGAGCTCGCGGAAGCTGCGGATATCGTCATCGCGCGCAGAAAGCACTCCGACCTCGTTCGACGCAGCTTTTCCCTCGTAAGAATCCGGGGTGCCGCTCCAGTGTGCAGCATCCGGCAGATTTTCGTTCTTTTTCACCTTCGGGAGCAGCTCATCCTTTACACGAACTGTTTTTTCAATTGCCTTCCGGATCGCGTCAACATCAAAATTCGCATTGGTGATCGTCATGCAGAGATTCTGCGTGATAAGGCGGTTCACCTCCGGTGCAACCTCCTGTTTTTCGCGGCGAAGCTGTGTGGTGACGGCCGAGATTCCCTTTGTCGCATAAATAAGGAGATCCTGCATGGCGGCCAGATCTGGTTTCTTGCCGCACATGCCGACGCGGGTGCATCCGGTTCCCGCCATCGTCTCCTGACACTGGAAACAAAACATTGCGTTCTTGTTTTCCATCAATAATTCCCTCCGTTTTAAAATTGCAGTATAAACAGTATAGCAGAAAAATTGCCGGCTTACGATTCGATTTTACGCCGACGGTGATGGACACAATATTTCAAGTGTCCAAACATCTGTCACAGGACAGCAGTGCTGCTTCAGATGAAAATGTCTGTGATTTAGTACAACGCAGGGCACTTCCGCCTGCGATACACGCCCGACCGGGAGCGTTTCCTCGCAGCAAACTGCTCAGTGTCGCTCCTTTGCGAATCGTGTGCGGGTCTGGAAGTGCCCTGCGTAATTATTACAGAAATCAGGCTGCCTGCTGCATCTCAGCAGCGGCCTGTGCCGCTGTGCTTACTGTATCCCTGCGAATTCATAGCCTGCATCAGTGACTGCCTTCTCGACAGCGGCCGCATCTACAGGTGCGGAGAGATTCAGCTTCGCGGTGCCCTTCTCATGGGAGACCTCAGCGCTCTCAACTCCGTCGAGAGCCTCGAGAGCCTTCCTTACGTGCATTTCGCAGTGTTCACACATCATTCCCTTTACATTTACAGTCTCAGTAGTCATCGTATCATTGCTCCTTTCATGTTCAGCTGTGATTTTTTCAGTACTATTTTTCTCTGTATCAGTGACTGTCTTCTGTTCTCCACTGTCAAGAAGCGGTGCGCTTCCGAGCGCATTTTTCATTTTCTTGTCGTGCTTCGTATCAAAAATCTTAAACAGGTTCAGGCGCAGAGCGTTGCAGACGACAAATACGCTCGAGCAGCTCATTGCCGCAGCGCCCCACATCGGACTCATTGTGGCGCCGAGAGCCGAATAAGCGCCGGCCGCCAGCGGGATGAGGGCGACGTTGTAGATCAGCGCCCAGAACAGGTTCTCTTTGATATCCTTATAGGTCTGCCTTGAAAGGCGGATCGCTGCAGCCGCATCCTTAAGTCTCGACTTCATCAGTACGACATCTGCGGCGTCTATAGCCACATCGGTGCCGGCGCCGATCGCGATGCCGATATCGGCCTTCGTGAGAGCAGGCGCATCGTTGATTCCGTCTCCGACCATTGCGGTCTTTCCGTGTTCCTGAAGTCTCCGGATAATGTCTTCCTTGCCGTCCGGAAGAACACCGGCAACCACCTCGTCGACTCCTGCCTGTTTTCCGATGGCTGCCGCCGTGCGCTCATTGTCACCCGTCAGCATAACGACGTGGATGCCCATCTTCTGCATCTCGCGGATCGCTTCTGCCGAGTCATCGCGGATCGTATCAGCGACGGCAATAATTCCGAGAAGCTTACCGTCTCTCGAGAAGAACAGCGGAGTCTTGCCCTGACCGGCAAGCTCTTCCGACTGCTTCTTTGTCTCTTCATCGACATCCGCCCTGCCCGCGATAAATTTCGCACTTCCTCCGTAGACGACAGCGCCGCCGATTTTTCCGGTAAGCCCGTTGCCGGGAAGTGCAGAAAAATCAGTGACTGAGCTGATTTCTGCTGCCTGTCTGTTCTGTTCAGGATCGCCCGAAGCGTATTCTGTCACGGCCTTCGCCAGCGGATGCTCGCTCATTTTTTCGAGGGATGCCGCGTACGAAACAAGTTCCTCCGCGGTCACGCCGGACGCCGGGATCACATCCGTGACAACCGGTTTTCCGTTCGTGATCGTACCTGTCTTATCGAGTGCGACAATCTGCACGTTTCCAGTCTCCTGCAGAGATTCGGCTGTCTTGAAGAGAATGCCGTTCTTCGCGCCGACGCCGTTGCCGACCATGATCGCCACTGGCGTCGCGAGACCGAGGGCACACGGACAGGAGACAACAAGCACGCTGATTCCTCTCTGAAGCGCAAGACCGATATTTACAGAACCGGTGGACACGCCGGTATAAATGAGCCAGATCAGCGTCACTGCCGCCGCTATGGCAATAACTACCGGGACAAAGACAGCGGAAATCCGGTCTGCCAGCTTTGCCACCGGCGCCTTTGTTGCCGACGCGTCACTGACCATCGCGATGATCTGCGACAGCGTTGTGTCCTCACCGACCCTCTCTGCGCGGCACTTGAGGAACCCGCTCTGATTCATGGTCGCCGAGCTCACATGGCTGCCCGCTTCCTTATCAACGGGGATACTCTCGCCGGTCAGTGCCGATTCATCGACAGCACTTGTGCCCTCAAGGACAACGCCGTCGACCGGGATATTTTCACCCGGACGGACAACAAAGATATCTCCCTTGATGACGTCGTCGATCCCGACTGTCATTTCCTTTCCATCGCGGATTACATTCGCCGTCTTCGGCGCCAGCTTCATGAGACTCTTCAGCGCGTCGGTCGTCCTGCCCTTGGAATAAGACTCAAGCGTCTTTCCAACAGTGATCAGCGTAAGGATCATTGCCGCCGATTCGAAATAGAGCTCATTCATCACCGCCATTGCTGCTTCCATGCCACTGTTCATCTGAACGTAGCTCATGTAATAAAGCATGACGACACTGTAGCCGAAGGAAACGCCTGAACCGATGGCGATAAGGGAATCCATGTTCGGGGCTCCGTGAAACAGCCCCTTGAATCCGCTGATAAAAAACTTCCTGTTGATGATCATTACGATGATCGTAAGAAGCATCTCTGTCATACCGAGGGAAACCGGGTTGTGAGCCATGAACGCCGGAGCCGGCCATCCCCACATATGAACGCCCATGCTGAAATACATCAGGATAAGCAGAACAACGACAGAAGATACAAGCCTGCGGATCATCTTTGGAGTCGTGTGATCCTCCAGCGCCTCCTCTTCAGCCGCCAGCTTTGCGCTGACGCTGCCACCGGCTTTTGCAGTACTGCCGGCCTCTTCAAAATCTCTCAGCTTCGCGCCGTATCCGGCGTCATCAACAGCCTTGCAGATGGCTGCCGGATCCGCGGTTCCCTCGACGCGCATCGAATTCGTGAGAAGGCTCACGGCGACGTTTGTCACCCCCGGTACCTTCTGCACGGCTTTCTCTACATGTGCCTGGCAGGACGCGCAGCTCATGCCGGTCACATCATATGTATCTGCCATTATTGACACTCCTCTCGTTACCTGTTATTTTTGTTGCCAGATTTCATTCATCTACTGCAAACTGCGCCCATTTACTTCATGAACTTCGGCAGGACATCGATCAGTTCTTCCATCTTGTCTGTCTTGCCCTGTTTCACCTCATCCATCACGCATGTCTCCATGTGATTCGTGAGAAGAACCTTATTGAAGCTGTTGAGTGCGGCGTTGATCGCCGACACCTGGCGCATAATATCGATGCAGTAAGCATTATCATCGAGCATTTTCCGGACGCCGCGCACCTGCCCTTCAATTCTGGAGAGACGGTTGACGAGATCCTTGTACTCTTTCTGGGACCTCTCCTTTGATTTGTGCCTGCAGCAATCGGGGACTACGATCTCATCTGTATCCTTTTCTGCACCTGATTTTTCTGTGCAGCAATTTTTCTTTGTATCCGACATCATACACCTCCCTGGGAAAATACATACCCCTATCGGGTATCTGAGATGGATTATATACCCTGTCGGGGTATATTGCAAGACTTTTTTTCCGCGCAAGCTGCATCTCCGCATCAACGCAAAAAAACAGGCTTTGCTGCCGAAATACTCAGACGAAGCCTGTTCTTATGAAAACTCAATATTAAATTTTATTGTTGTGCCACCATATATTTTCTGCGATAACTCCGGAGAATCTTATCCGCAGTCCGGGTTTCCAGAGGCATTATCCATTTTTCCCTCGCAGCCTCGATCAGACTGCCAGCTGCAAAAATACATATGCCGGTCAGAAGAGCGATGACGAAAAACCATCTGCTGCTGTACCATTTGTCCATATGAAATACGGTTTCCCAGAGGAAATCCCGCAGCAGAGGGAAATCATGAATCAGATAGATTCCGAATGTCGTCCCCGCCACCTGATTGACAGCACGGCTGTACCCGATCTGCAGGGATTCAAAAAGCCGGAATATTGATATCGCACAAACAGGTACAAAGAAAGCTGTTTTAAAAGCATCAATGATCGGAATCATGATATTCTCAGTATGATTCTCCAGAAGATGCATATTAGAATCCTGATAAGAAAAGATCGCAAAGATGAACCACGAGACAACAAAGCAGAATATATATTTTAACCGTCTGCCGCGAATGTTCCTGTCTGAACAGTATTTCCGGATAAACCCTCCCAGCAGATAAAAAAATACGGCCCTTTCCAGTTTGAACCACGTTGATCCTCCCAGTCTCGCAGCTGCGTACCACACTGCCCAGAAAAAAATCAGCGTTACCAGATATCCTTTTGGCGTCAATTTTGAAATGAAACCATTAATTACAGGAAGAAGCAGAATGAGAATGAAATAGGCCGAAACAAACCACCACGATCCCCCGGTTACAGGATTTATGAATAAAGATACACATTCCCTGAAAGCATGATCAAGGTCTCCATCCTGGATATTCACGACTCCCGCAAAATACAAAACTACATACAATACGACTAATACAGGGCCATAGAACAATGCCGTCAGTACCGTTTTTCTGAGTGAAGCACGTTTTTTCGACACGAGAAAGTATCCGCTGATCATAAAGAATAATGCAACACCAATTTCTCCGCCCGGGAGAAACAGACAGGTGATTATTTTATTGACCATAGATCCCTGTCCCCACATCTCGTAGGCTTTTTCTTCGTTTACCAGCTGAATGCCATGAAGAGCAAGGTGATAATAAATAATCATCAGCATTGCGGCTATCCGCATCAGTTCAAAATTGGATTTTCGCGCTTTCCTCTCCAACCTCTGTCATTTCCTTCCCGTCCTGTTATCAGTCAGTGTTTTTTATGCTTTAATCCCTTGTTCGGGTCGCGCGGTTTTGTCACAAAATGACGGATCACAAGAAACCCGACGATCAGCCCCGCGCAGGCAAAACCGATAAAACCAAGGAGAGGTATGCCGCCGAAAATCTTCGGCTCGATATCTGACATGCACAAAATACTCGAGGCGATGAGAAGAGCCATGACCCACATTCCGAGAACAAGGTTCTGGACCAGTTTTCTCAGAAGCCACGCGAGCCTCGGACTTGTCTTCAGTTCCATGCTCATGTGGCTCACGCCGTTCATATAATCCCGAAGCGCGCGCTCCAGAAGTCCGGGGATCTCGACAGACTTATGGAAAGCATTGCCGAGCTTCCTGCCGTCTTCCATGACCGCTTTCTTCAGGTTGAAATTTTCGATCTCATCCGAGAGAATCCTCCTCTGGGCGATCTCCACCATGTTGATGTCAGGGCTTATCTCCGCGAGGTCTCCCTCCATGTGCGTGAGGCCCCTGGCGAGCATCGTGAGTCCGTGCGGCATGACGATGCCGTGCCTCTTCATCGTATCGATGATGTCGGTGAAAAACTGCGCGATATCCACATTTGTGATATCTGTGTCGCCGTATTTTCCGAGGATATCCGTCAGGTCGCGATAGAGCGCATCGCGGTCGGGTGCCTTCCGGAAATCACCGATCGACAGGATCGCCTGTTCTACCTCTGCCGTATCGTGATCCGCGATTCCCTTTATAGCATCTCCGAGCAGCTTCCGATCTGAATCAGAAAGGCGTCCCATCATGCCCATATCGATCCAGACGATTTTTCCATTAAAGACCTTTACATTACCGGGATGAGGGTCCGCGTGGAAAAATCCGTCGTCCATGACCTGTTTGATGAAGTTGTCGACAAGTTTCTCACCGACCTCGTGAAGGTCGTATCCTCTCTCCAGCAGTGCTTTCTTGTCGTTGATCGCGCACCCGCCTATATACTCCATCACAAGAACATGTGTGGTTGTGTACTCGCGATAGAGCTTCGGGACAGCGACAAACTTTACGTCCGCATTATTCCGGGCAAACTCCTCCATGTTGTCGGCTTCCTGGAGGAAATTCATCTCCTGCTGGGCGACCTTCCACATCTCATCGAGGACCTGACCGAGATCCGCCACGTACTTCAGTCCCCCAACCGAAGGAAGAAATTTGACGGCGCGCTGCAGCAGGCGGATATCGCGGGCCATCATGTCATAGATGCCCTTTCTCTCAACCTTGACGATCACATCCGTGCCGTCCTTCAGCCTCGCCCGATGCACCTGCGCGATGGACGCTGAACCGAGCGGCACCTCGTCTATCCAGTCGAAGACCTCTGTCCATTTCTCTCGATAGGAATTCTCGATCACGCTTATAACATCCGAAAAAGGCATCGGCGTAACGTCCGAATTCAGTTTGGCAAGCTCATCGCAGTATTCGGCCGGAAGAATATCCGAGTGTGTGGACATGATCTGGCCGAGCTTGATAAACGTCGGCCCCAGCTCCTCGAGAACGATCCGCAGTTTTTCCGGAGTGATCCCCTGGAATACATGATTTCTCTTCAGGATTCCGAGGATCTCGCGGAATCTTGAAGAATTCCCCGCTTCTGCTTTCTCCTCCTCCGACTCCGGACTGGAAACATCCGGCACACCATTCATATTCAGATTTTCTGTTTTTTCCTCAGGCATACAGCATTTCCTTCTCTGTACAAAATTTTTGTGCGCCCCTGGCGCAGCCCGATGTCTATATGACGAAAAAGCACCGGCCGGATTTTCTCCAGCCGATGCGTAAATTGTACCATATTTTCAATATTCAGACAGCCCGTACCTTATTCCTTTGCGGAATCATCTTCTGCCGGAGCTTCCCCAGCGGCAGCCGCCTCATCAGCAGGCTTGTCGTTCAGAACCTTCTTCAGAGCCTCAACCTGTTCCGGAGTGAGCTTGCTGACAAAATCAGAAAAGTCATTATCCTTCACAGCCTGCTTTGCAGCCTTTACCTGATCATCAGTTTTCTTATTCTGCTCAGCTCTGGCCTTGCTGTCAGCTACTGCGTCATCCAGTTTATGCTTCAGTTCCTGATTGAGTGTCTTACCCTGCTCAACCGTGATCTGGCCCTTATCGACCAGCACATCCACGACCTCCTTGCCCTTCTCATAGCCGGTGGAGATTGCGCCGACGCCTGCAAGAAAGCCCTTCTTGAATACATCCATCAAATCAAAATTATCCGACATGATCAAACCCTCCTTTAACTAAAGAAAGCGATTGCCTTCGGAACGAAAATGATAAGTCCGATGATCGCGGCAAAAATCGCCGACACCAGAACCGCACCAGCCGCCGCATCCTTGGCCAGTTTTGCTTTTGGCTTACGCTCCTCAGTCACCAGATCGACGCACGATTCGATCGCCGTGTTCACAAGTTCCAGACTGATCACCTGAGCGAACAGAATCATGCAGATAAGCCATTCCGTCACGGAAATCTTCAGCACGCACCCCGCGATGATCACAAGTGTCATCACTGACAGATGGATCTTGATATTCCGTTCCTTCCTGATAACTGCCCAGATTCCCTGAAAGGCATAGCCGAAGCTCTTATACAGCGGGCTCTTTTTTTCTTTCTTCATTCCGGCAAACCTCTTAATTGTATGCACAAATTATACCATTTTCGGCCTGCCCTGTGAACCCTTGATCCATTCATTTCGCCGATAAAGCTGATCAGAGTGCTTCCACCTCATCCTGTGCGACGATCTTGTAACCCTGTGCTGAGAGAACCTTCTCGGCCGCCTGTTCATCGCTGAGACGGAAGATCATGTAGGCGTCCTCTGACCCCTTGTGGCCGGGGATCGCGTACATGTACTCAATATTGACTCCCGCGTTTTTGATCAGCTCCAGAATGACGCTGAGGCTTCCGACCTCATCGGGAATTCCTACAATGACAACCGGCGTCAGGCTGCTGATGTAATCATTCTGCTTCAGAATATCAGTGGCCGATACGACGTCGTCCACGATGAGGCGGACAATACCAAAATTCTGCGTCTCGGCGAGTGACAAGGCGCGGATATTGACGTCATTTTTTGCCAGGAGCCTCATCAGCTCTCCAAGTGTTCCCGGCTTGTTTTCTACAAAGACAGAAAGCTGCTGTACACTCATAATTTTCACCTCCCAATATTTCCAGTCATAAAATCTGTTCTCTTAGAAGATACCGCTCTGTCAGATTTTTCTCTTATCGATGACGCGGACGGCCTTGCCCTCACTTCTTGTGATGCTCTTCGGCGCCACAAGAGTGACAACAGCCTTGAGTCCGATCATGTTCTTCAGCGCTGTGACAATCTCGCGCTTGCGGTTGGTGATCTCCACCACATCATCGGTAAACATCTCAGGTGTCATCTCCACGTGGATGTCGAGCGTATCCGTGTTGTTCACGCGGTCTACGATGATCTGATAATTTGCCGGATATCCGAGCTTCAGAAGAACGGTCTCGATCTGTGACGGGAATACATTCACGCCGCGTATGATGAGCATATCATCGGAGCGTCCCTTCGGCTTATCCATTCTCGCGAAGGTTCTTCCGCAGGAGCAGGTTTTCTTCGTGATACGGCAGATATCGCGTGTGCGGTATCTGAGAAGCGGGAACGCCTCCTTGTCGAGCGACGTAAATACAAGCTCGCCGTATTCTCCGTCCGGCACCGGCGCCCCGGTATCCGGATCGATGATCTCTGCAAAGAAGTGATCCTCATTGATGTGCATGCCGTGCTGCGCGCTGCACTCATAAGCGACGCCCGGCCCGGAGAGCTCTGTGAGCCCATAAATATCATAGGCCTTGATTCCCATTGTCTCCTCGATGCTGTGGCGCATCTCCTCGCTCCAGGCCTCGGCACCAAAAATTCCGGCCTTCAGCGGAATGTCATCCGGGCCCATGCCCATTTCCTTCATCGTCTCGCCAAGATAAGCGGCATACGACGGCGTGCATGCGAGGATCGTCGCATTCAGATCCTTCATGAACATGATCTGGCGCTCGGTGTTTCCTGAAGACATCGGGAGCGTCATGCAGCCGAGCTTCTGGCTGCCGCCGAAGAGTCCGAGTCCGCCCGTGAAAAGTCCGAAACCATAGGCGACCTGAACCACGTCGTCCGGCGTGCCGCCGGCCGCAGTGATGGCTCTCGCCACACAGTCCTCCCACAGATCAACATCGTGCTGCGTATAGAAGGCGACAACCCTTCTGCCGGTCGTACCAGATGTGGAATGGATACGGACGCAGTTGCGGAGCGGCGTCCCGAGAAGTCCATACGGATACGTATCTCTCAGATCCTGCTTGGAGATCAGCGGAAGCTTTCCGATATCCTCAACGGACTGGATATCCCCGGGTTCAACACCCTTCTTCTGCATCAGCTTTTTATAATATGGAACATCATTCCATACATGCTCCACCTGATTTTTCAGTTTCTCATTCTGCATGGCAGTGATCTCGTCCCGCGAAGCGGTCTCGATCTCCTGCTGATAATACCTCTCCAATTTAAGATTACCTCCCGCCGCTGCCGTTTCCCGGCCGCGTCTAATTCACATGTAAATTTCAGGCTTCCTTGCCGAGTCTGAACGCAACCTTATTCATCTCCAGGAACTTCGGCGGAACGACGACCTCCATCGCCTTCAGCCATTCATCGTCAGAAAAATCAAAGTACTTCGAAAGTCTTCCCATGAGGACCATGTTCACCGCCTTCGGAGAACCGGCCTGCTCAGCGAGAGACAGGCAGTCGAGCGCGTCGACCTTTGCGCCGGTGGCCTTCATTTTTTCCACAAGATTTTCCGGATACTGTGCGGCTCCGGTGATAACGGGCATCGGATCGATCTGCTGGGTATTCGTGACGATCGTTCCGTCGTCCTTCAGCCACTCCAGATAACGCGCCGCCTCAAGAACCTCAAAGGACACGACGGCATCCGCCTCGCCCTTGTCGATGATCGGAGAATAAACCTTACTGCCGTAGCGGACATAGGTGACGACACTTCCGCCTCGCTGGGACATGCCGTGCACCTCAGAAACCTTTACATCATAGCCTGCGGAAAGGAGAACCTGACCGAGCATTTTGCTGGCGAGCAGCGTGCCCTGTCCACCGACACCTACGATCATTATGCTCTTTGTATCACTCATCACTGCTCACCGCCTTTCTTTTCCGCTTCCTGCGCCTTTTTCATCTGATCCAGCTCATACCGCGAGAAGCCTGGCTTGATTTCCGCGTGCGGATTTCCTGTGCTGTCCTCAATGGCGTCGAATTTGCACATCTGCTGGCAGACGCCGCAGCCGACGCACTGTGTCGCGTCGATCACCGATTTGCCGTTCTTGAAGGAAATGGACGGGCAGCCGATCTGCATGCAGCTGCGGCAGCCGACACACTTGTCTGCGTTGACGTGGAACGGTTTTTCATGATGAACGTACTTCAGGAGCGCACACGGACGTCTGGATATAACAACTGACGGAGCGTCGTTGGCGAGAGCTCCCTTCACAGCCTCATCCGTCGCCTTCAGATCATACGGATCGCAGACGCGGACATCATCAATCCCCATGGAGCGTACCAGCGCCTCGAGGTCGATGCGGCCTGCAGGATCACCCTTGATATTGTATCCGGTGGTCGGATTTTCCTGATGTCCGGTCATGCCGGTGATCGAGTTGTCAAGAATAATGACTGTCGTATTGGACTGGTTGTAAGCCACATTTGCGAGACCGGTCATGCCGGAGTGCATAAACGTGGAATCACCGATGACAGCGACGGAATGGCGTGAATTCTCTGTTCCGCCAACCGTATTGAATCCGTGGGCACTGCCGATGGAACCACCCATGCAGATATTCGTATCCATCGCATTGAGCGGCGCCGCGGCGCCGAGCGAGTAGCATCCGATGTCGCCGAGAACGGTGCATTTATTCTTTTTCAGCGTATAGAAGAGTCCTCTGTGCGGGCAGCCGCTGCACATGATCGGAGGGCGGACCGGAAGGTTCTCGTCGATTTTTCTGCCCTCGTGCACCGGCTTTCCGAACGCCTTCGCGACAATATTCTGAGAAAACTCGTCGCAGATCGGAAGGATGTCTTTTCCCGTGACGTCAAGACCGATCGACTTGCAGAAGTTCTCAATGATCGGATCAAGCTCTTCGACGACGTAAAGTTTCTTTACTTTAGAAGCAAAATCTTTAACCTGCTTTTCAGAGATCGGCCATACCAGCCCGAGCTTAAGAACGGAGACGCTGTCTCCGAAAACTTCCTTTACATACTGATAGGAGGTGGAGTCCGTGATAATGCCGATGTCCGTTCCGCCCATCTCTACGCGGTTGACCGGAGAAGTCTCCGCCCACTTTGCGAGCTTCTTCGTGCGCTCCTCGACAATCGGGTGGCGGCGCTTTGCATTCGCAGGAACCATGACATTCTTCTGAATGTTCTTGACATACTTCTTCATGTGCTCCGTGCGCTCGCCGAGCTCTACGATCGACTGCGAATGAGAAACGCGGGTACACATTTTCAGGAACACAGGCGTGTCGAATTCCTCCGACAGGTCATAGGCGAGCATGGCAAAATCCTTTGCCTCCTGCGAATCTGACGGCTCCAGCATCGGAACCTTCGCCGCGATCGCATAGTGGCGGGAATCCTGCTCATTCTGAGAGGAATGCATCCCAGGATCATCCGCGACGGCAATGACAAGACCTCCGTTGATTCCTGTATAAGACATGGTAAAAAGCGGATCAGCGGCGACATTCAGTCCCACGTGCTTCATGCCGCAGTATGCACGCGCGCCCGCCTGCGATGCGCCGAAGGCAGACTCCATGGCCACCTTCTCGTTCGGTGCCCACTCACAGTAAATATCATCAAATTTCGCCGCTTCTTCCTCAATCTCCGTGCTGGGTGTGCCCGGATAGCTCGAAGCAAACCGGCAGCCGGCCTCATAGAGGCCCCTGGCGACCGCTTTATTACCAAGCATTAACTGTTTCATAGAAAATTTCCTCCATAAGATTACTCCGCCGCGGTTCCGCAGCTTCACACTCATAAAATTTATTCTAACACTTCAGCGCGGCAATGTCTAAAATTATATTACAGCGATTTCCCATCCGTACACACGCTTGCGCTCGTCCTCACAGTAACGGTGGTAACCTCGTCCTTCGCTATCGCTCGGACTCGCTAACCACCGACTGTTGCGGATGGTGTACGGATGGAAAACCGCTGTGCAGCCGAAACGCTTGCGGATGTCGCGTCTGAAAGCCTCCACGCAGCACTCATAGAAACATGAAAAGGACCGACTGCTGTGGATGGTGTACGGATGGAAAACCGCTGTGCAGCCGAAGCGCTTGCGGATGTCGCGTCTGAAAGCCTCCGCGCAGCACACGTAAAAATACGGAAGGGATCAAATGATGCGGATGAAGGCCGCTGTATTGCCGAAAGCTTCCCAAAAATCGTATTGTCAGATGACGCGCTCCCGCTTGTCACCGGCGCAGCGGTGCAGCCTTGCTGACGCCTGAAAGTTGTGGTATGAATATATGTGTAGGTAAGTTCGGGAAAGGATGTGAGATTTATGAGCAAGTTCGGTACTAAGAATAAGGACAGCAAGAAGGCTGCGGACAAGAAGATGATGCAGCAGCTCGCTGCACTTCAGCGCAAGCAGGCGAAGAAAAAGAATAAGTAAATACTTAATATGCCATGTGGCATATTGTCTTCGTCATATAAAAAGGCTGTCCCGCCTGCAGGATATGCAGACAGGACAGCCTTTTCATTTGCGTGTATTATCGCCATTATCTGATTAATAGTTTTCTGCTCTGAGCTCGAAATAGCTCTGCGGATGATGGCATACCGGGCATACCTCCGGTGCGCTGGTGCCGACAACGATATGTCCGCAGTTGCGACACTCCCAGACTTTTACGCCGCCTCTTTCGAAGACTTCACCCTTCTTGACGTTCTCAAGAAGCTTGCGATATCTCTCCTCATGAGTTTTCTCGATAGCAGCGACGCCGCGGAACTGCTCAGCGAGCTCCGTAAAGCCTTCCTCATCGGCATCCTTTGCCATACGGTCATACATATCTGTCCACTCATAGTTCTCGCCTGCCGCTGCAGCTTCCAGATTTTCCTCAACCGTTCCGATTCCTCCGAGTGCCTTGAACCAGAGCTTTGCATGCTCTTTTTCATTGTCGGCGGTCTTCAGAAACAGAGCAGCGATCTGCTCATATCCAGCCTTCTTTGCGACGGACGCAAAGTATGTATATTTGTTTCTTGCCTGAGACTCACCTGCGAAAGCCTCCTGCAGGTTCTTCTCTGTCTTTGTTCCAGCCAGTTTCTTGGGATCAATTGCCATGTTGTATACCTCCTTTAATTGTCTGAAAATACTAGCTTTTTTCACACCCTCTACGATGCGTAGTATAACATGAAATCAGGCGGCCGGGCCAGTGAAATTTATGTGAAAATTGCGCTTATTTTTCCCGCCCGTGAGTCTCAACATCTGAGCGTCGTCTGGACGCCGTCTGTGCCGCTCAATCGTTTAGTCAATCCCGGCAGGATATGCTATATTCTTATCAGGAGGTGAAAATCATGACCACGAATGTCCCATCAAGAACGCTCAGCAACGGCGTAAAAATACCGTCGATCGGCTTTGGCTGCTACAAACTGGACAATGGAAAAATGACGGATCTTGTCCGCGACGCGTACGCTGCAGGCTACAGACATTTTGACACAGCTTCGTTCTACGGAACCGAGGAAGGGCTCGGCGAAGCATTTCAGAAGCTCGGCATTGACCGCAGAGAGCTTTTTCTGACAAGCAAGTGCTGGAAAACAGAAATGAGCGACCCGGAGGCCGCCTTCTATGAAACACTGAAACGTCTGAAGACAGACTATCTTGACCTGTATCTCATCCACTGGCCAAGGCCTGATCTGTCAGATCCCGACTGGAAAGAACTTGATATAAAGGTGTGGGAGGTGATGGAAAAGATTTACAGGAAGGGCGACGTCCGCGCGATCGGCGTCAGCAACTTCCTCCCGCAGCATCTTCTCCCGATCCTTGACAACTGCGGGATAAAACCGATGACCGACCAGCTGGAGCTTCACCCCGGCTACGGCCAGGAGTGCGCCGTCTCTTTCGCGAAAGAACACGACATCCAGATGGAAGCCTGGAGTCCTCTCGGCAGAGGAAGGGTCAACGATCTCCCGCTTCTGCAGGAGCTGTCTTCGAAGTACGGCCGCTCCGTCGCGCAGATCTGCCTGAGGTTTAATGTACAGCAGGGGATCATTCCGCTGCCGAAATCCTCATCGCCAGAACGCATGGCCCAGAACCTCGACGTGTTCGACTTCGAGCTTTCAGAAGAAGACATGTACCGTCTCCGCACACTTCCACAGGCAGGCTGGAGCGGAGAGCACCCGGACTACGAGAGAGTTTATGCCTGAACCTGTTTCTGTGACGTCCTGCCGGATATGACAATTCCCGCACATACGAGGGCAAGCGCGATAAATGTCTTCAATGTGAAGGCATCGCTGCCCTCGCCGAGGATCACAGCCGAGAGGAGTACACCGATGACCGGGTTCATAAACCCGAGAATCGTCACGCGGCTGACATCGTTATACTTCAGGAGGATGCCCCAGAGGGTATAAGCTCCTGCTGAAATAAATCCCATATACAGGATCAGAATGACGGAACCAGCTCCGGATGGATAGAGATGTCCGCCCGCTGCCGCTCCGATCACGCACATGACGAGACCGCCGACGAGGAACTGCCAGCCGCTGAGAACAACAGGTTCCTCTTTTCTTGTAAAAATCCTGGTCAGGTTAACGGCCATGGCATTGGCCAGATCCGATATAATTACACAGCCCTCGCCGGCAAAGCTTACCGGTCCAGCGATCGTCGATCCTCCGACAATCAGGATGACAACGCCCGCAAAACCGAGAAGACTGCCGGCGATTTTTCTGCCTGTCAGCTTCTCAAAACGGAAAAGAAACGCCGCCATAAAAATCGAAAAGAACGTGGCTGAAGCCGTGATGATGGACACCCGGACCGATGTCGTGTGAGCGACGCCGCTATAATAAAAGACATACTGAAGAACCGTCTGAAACAGAGCCAGCGTCAGCACATATGGAATGGAACTTTTCTTCGGCGCGGCGAACCTTTTTTTCCGGACACAGTCAAACGCGATGACCATGATGCCGGCAAGAGTAAAGCGCACGCCCGCGAAAAGAATTCTCGACGGCGTGTCATCAGCTCCGATGCCAAACAGGCTGTAGCCCGTCTTGATGCACGGAGCTGCCGATCCCCAGAGGAAACAGCTGATAAAAGCCGCGACAAAAACAACTGACCCCTTTGTCCAGAACTGGGCCTTTCTCTCTTCTTCCGACGCGGCAGCCACAATGCTGCCATCTGCTCTCACGTTTTCTTTCATATACCTTTATCCTTAAACCCTTTCAAACTCATGCAATTATTATGTCAGTCAGTTCGTGTGATTCAGGTATGTCTGATAGTCTGCCTCATTCTGGTCCGCATATGCCTCCGCGAATTCTGCCACGGCGTCCTCGAATTTGCTTCCCTTCCCGAGATATCCCGCGATCGCATGCCGGTCGCCCGTGCGGGCATGCGCATGGGCAAGCGTCCAGCCGCAGGTCTCTGCGAGCCACACAAGCCCGTCCGGCTTGATGGCGTCAAGGTCAATTGATCCCTTATTATTCCAGAGCTGACGGACGTAAAAATCGCGCGCCCTGCCGCTCATGTCCGGCACGCGCATCCATCCGAGCAGAATATCTCCTGCCGTCTGAATCATTTTCTGGCTCTGGACAACACGCCTGCCGTTCTGCTGAAGACCGGAAAGAGGCATTTTTTTACCTGTGTATATGTATTCGCCATCCTTACCCAGCTGCACATACGGAGCGAGGACGGAAGGGCCCGCTTCCTTGAACTGGAGAACGAGCGGATCATTATCTGAATTTCCCTGCATGACCGTGATGAATGAACGCATGCCGACGCTTCCCACGCCGACAACCTTCCGCGCGATGTCGACCGGTGTATACTGATCGATCATGCGGCGCATCTCCCTCGGGAGCGACATCCTGTACTGCTCCATCGAAAACTTCATGAACCGCTCGAACTTCTCGGGTTCGACGCTTTCAAATGTCATGTCGCGGAGCGGGACGAGGATCGGAGGAATACTGCGGAACCGGAGCTGTCCGTCGACATTCTCCGTCCACTTGTGGACAGCGCGAAAACTGTTCTTGGTGACAGCCTCTGCCCTGACCTTGTCGATCATCCGGTTTGTGTCCTTCGAAAGCTCAGAATTCAGCCGGTTCTGCATCTCCTCCACATCCAGATGGGCATACCACATCTCCATCGTTCCCATCTGCGAAAAGGTATCCATAGCCGTATGATAGCCATTGAGGGCGCTTTTCACGGCCCGCACCCTGTCTTCTTCAGAAAAGCCCCGGTAGCGTCCGCAGATCTCAACACTGGTTGCCAGGCGCTTGACATCCCACTCCCATGGTCCGGGGTAGGATTCGTCAAAATCATTAATATCGAAAACCAGCCGTTTTTCGCCGGTCCCGAATACACCGAAATTTCCGATGTGCGCATCGCCGCACGCCTGAACAAGAATGCCGGTCGTCGGTGTCTTCGCCAGATCCTCCGTCATTACCGCCGCAGTGCCGCGGTAATAAGCAAACGCCGATTCCTTCATGCGCTCATGGCGGATCGGGAGAAGTTCCTGCACCCTGTCCTTTTCCTGCTCCTCAAGGATCTTAAGCGGCTCCGTTCTCTCTCCTGTCACCGTCCAGCCGGCGTGGGAGCTGCGCTTCACCTGTTTGCGCAGCGTCTTCCCCTTTTCCAGAGATTCCTCCCTGGAAAGTTTCCTGGACGGCATGATCTCCGTTTTCAGATATGACCTGATCCCCGACAGCACATTCTCAGGGACTTTCTTTTCCACTATTTCTCTCACCGTGCTGGGCTCCTGTGGGAGCCTATTCATTTTGACAATTTCATTCATCATAGTTTTCTTCCATATCAGAAAATATTATTGGTGTTTAAATAAAGTTATTATATAGCTTCTGTTCAGCAGCCGCCAGTCATCAAAATTGCTTACAAAATCTCACCAGTACATATCTGAAGGTATATTGATTATTTTAACCGGTTATTGAAGAACCTGTGGAATGCGTGCTATAAAAAAGATATCGGGATTCATTTCTCATCTGAATCTCATCTAAAAAGTAAGACAGAAGACAGGAGGGTTTTATGGAAAAATCGAAAGTATATTTTACAGACTTCCGCACGAAACTCGGTGTCCCGCTTCCAGAAAAGCTTCAGAAGCTGGCGAGACGAGCCGGGATCGGGGAGATTGACATGAAGGATAAGCTCGTCGCCATCAAAATGCACTTTGGCGAGCTTGGAAATATCGCATTTCTTCGTCCGAATTACGCAAAGGCTGTCGCTGACCTCGTCAAAGAGCTGGGTGGCAAGCCGTTTCTCACCGACTGCAACACGCTCTACCCCGGAAGCCGCAAGAACGCGATCGACCACATGTACTGCGCCGAGGTGAATGGATTTAACTGGATGACGACAGGCTGCCCGGTCATCATCGGCGACGGGCTCCGCGGAACTGACGACGTTGCCGTTCCGGTCCGCAACGCAGAATACTGCAAAGAAGCGTATATCGGCAAGGCTGTCATGGACGCCGACGTATTCATATCACTTACCCACTTCAAGGGACATGAGTCGACTGGCTTTGGCGGCACCATCAAAAATATCGGCATGGGCTGCGGCTCCCGCGCAGGCAAAATGCAGCAGCACATGAGCGGCAAGCCACACGTCGTCGAAGAGAAATGCCGCGGCTGTAAGAGGTGTGCACGCGAATGTGGTTCCGACGCCATCAGCTATGACACC
Source organism: Eubacteriales bacterium (assembly GCA_036453165.1). Taxonomy (GTDB): domain Bacteria; phylum Bacillota; class Clostridia; order Lachnospirales; family Lachnospiraceae; genus Bilifractor. The sequence goes on from JAZHVR010000010.1 coordinate 45,387, forward strand.
GGCAAGGCACATATTGATCAGGAACTCTGCAAGGGCTGCGGCCGCTGCATCGGCGCCTGCTCCTTTGACGCCATTGAAAACGACAACTGGGATGCCAACGCCCTGCTCGACCGCCGTATGGCAGAGTATGCCATGGCCGTCTGTGACGGACGTCCGTGCTTCCACATCAGTCTGATCACGGATGTATCGCCGAACTGTGACTGCCACGGCGAGAACGACGCGCCGATCCTTCCGAATATCGGAATGCTCGCGTCCTTCGACCCGATAGCTCTCGACCAGGCATGTGCAGATCTCTGTCTCGCGGCAGAGCCTATCCGCAACAGCCAGCTCGGCGACAACCTCGCGGATCCGAAATTCCACGTGCACCACGACAACTTCCTCGACAGCAATCCGAACGTCGACTGGAAGGATACGCTGGAACACGGTGAAAAGATCGGGCTCGGTTCGAGAAGTTATGAACTGATCACAATGAAATAATTATCACAGGCCGCTCCGCCTCCTGCGGCGGCGCCTCCGGCGTTTTGGCAGGTTGGCGCGGGCTTTTGCCTGTCTGATCATGAGATCGAGCCGCTTATAGGGATCTTCTTCCGTCTCCAGGGCGCGCTCGATCTCTCCTTTTCTGTACTCCTTCAGCTGCTGACGGACAGCCGTGTAATCGCGCTCAAAGAGAATATCGCTGATCTCGCGCGACAGCTCCTCCGCGGTCATCCTTTCAGGCACAAGCGCGAGGATTTTTTCTGTCACGAATGCTTTGCTCTTATCCTTGTACTTCGGCATGTCATGGTGCTGCTGGATCATCGCGAGCTCCGGCCGCCAGAGGATCTCCATTTTCTTCTTCCACTTCATCTCAGGATTCTGCTGTGCTTCGCGCAGCACATAAAAATCCCAGACATCATTCACCAGCTCAACAGTAATGATTCCCCAGTAGCTGGGAACATGCTCTGCGATATGTGCGGCGTGGGACGTTCCCACGACAACGATATTGCGGTCATAATACTGATCATAATCCTTCACCTGCGAGGCGAGCCGCTGATAAGTATCCGCGTCACTCTTGATCTCGATGCCACATAGAGCGTCGGGAAGAACCATGACCACATCTGCCCGCGATTTTCCCATGGTTTTTTCTTCCAGAATGCGGTTCTTTCCGAATCGTTCATCGAGAAATTCAAAAAGCGGTTCGCGTATATCCGCATCATGTGTCTGTATTTTTTTCGATTCCATTACTGATACCGTCTGACTCCGGGCAGATTTTACCTGCATCGCCCAGTTCTTCTCTCAGTTCTGTTTTTTCTTCCTCACGGCCCCGGCGATCCTGCTTACCAGCAGATAGATGACGATCCCGGCCAGAGCACCAGCCGTATCGATCATGACATCCTTCACGCCCGGTCCCCGGTCGGGAACAAAAATCTGATGGATCTCATCCGTGCACGCATAAAGAAAGGCCATGACGAGCGCCGTTAGCGCAGGGTGGCGCATTGCGGACCCCTCCCGCTCCGGGAGTCTTCTCAGCGTTCCTAAATATAAAATACCGAGCACGGCATATTCCGTCGCATGGGCGCACTTCCTCACCGCGTGGTCGATCATCTGCACGAACGCCATCTGCTTCGCTGCGCTCCATCCGGCAAAGCCCGGGACAAATATCTGTCCGATGATCCCGCCGACAGACCAGCTGAGCTCCTGGGAATCATCCCCGCTCTCAGCCGAAAAGAGAAAGATTGCCACCATCCAGGCGATACTGAGGATCATCCATATCTTCGCTGGACGGCTCAATTTCATTTTTCTTTCCATAAAACACAAATCTTTTCCGCAAACACTTTTCAGTCCCCGTTGAAGTTGCGGTCAAACCTCTCGTCAAGCTCACCGGCGCCGCAGAGAAAATCATACATTTCGCAGAGCATCTCCGGCGCAGCCTCAAGAGCCTCGTAATACAGCCGGAAGAGCTGCCTGTCCGTCGGCACGTATATGTCCTCGTGATGACGGTTCATCATCATTCCGCGGGCCTCGCGGTACTGGCCCGAAAGTCTGAATGTGAAGTCGACCAGCGCAACTTTCGGAAGATTTGACGGAACAAGCATATTGCAGTCCAGGACGAAAAATCGCAGCGCCGTGAGGATCTGCCTTGCCGTCGCCGGCGGAAAGAACGGCGCGATGACCTCTGCGTTCTTTGCCGTCGCAATAATATGATCCGCGACATGATGCGTCACCGGGTCGAGGCCGTCGTGAACCATCAGAGCCCTCTCATAGGCGCTCTCAATGCCGTTGTGCGTCAGCCCGTATTTCTGTATCGCCTCACCGACATAGGGATGGCTGAAGCTGTCGAGGGCAAAATGGCAGGTGACGCCGAGCAGATACGCTACGGCCGCCGCCCGGTCCGAACCGGCAGCACACGGCTGAAACTCAGGTGTCTCCTCCAGGATCTCCTTACACCTGCCGAAAAAAGTCCTTCCCGTTTCTTCATGGACGGCAAAACCGACATGATTTACCGGGTTATTCTTCATCACAAAATAATGAAAAAGAAGATCCGGTCCGTGAAACCCGATCTGAAAAAGCTGCCGGTACTGCTGAGTCAGAGCCTGCATCTCCTCTGGGAGACACCGCTCCACATCAAGTCCGAATCTGTAATGAGCATATGTCGATGGCATAATTATTCCCTCTCCCCTCTGAAAACATGCATTGAATTTCTCTGCAGAACATCCACTTTCTGTAACGATATTACTTCAGACACTTCATGACCGACTTGTTCTCTCCGAACACAAGAAGCGACATACCGGATTCAAGAACAGTATCAGGAGTTACTCTCATAGAGATCTCTCCATTTTCACGGACTGCCAGGATATTGATTCCGAATTTCCGCCGGACATCAAGAGCGGCGATGCTCTTTCCGATCCAGTTTTTCGGAACTTCGATCTCATAGATCGCGTGATCCGTGGAGACCGCGATATAGTCCAGAATATGATCCATGCTGCAGCGTATCGCCGTCCAGGACGCGACCTGCTTCTCAGGGTAGACGACTTCATCCGCGCCGATTTTTTTCAGGAAGCTCTCGTGGATGGCACTGGACGCGCGTGCCACGATCCTCTGGGCGCCGAGCTCCTTCAACAGCGATGTCGTGATGACGGAATCCTGAAAGTGGTCGCCGATAGCGACAATACAGCAGTCAAAATCCCTCACGCCGAGTTCGCTCAGAAATCTCTTATCCGTCGTGTCGCCGATCTGCGCGTTCGTCACAATGTCCATCACATCATTCACGCGCTGCTCATTCTTATCAATAGCGAGAACCTCGTCGTCCAGCTCATGCAGCTTCTTCGCGATATTCCCGCCGAATCTTCCCAGCCCGATCAGCAGAATCGATTTCATGTATAAAGTCCTCCTATAAAAACAGGGTACAGGTTACCCGGCCGTCCGGCCGGTCATCCTACGGTTATCTTCTCCATCGGATTTCTTCCCGCGTTAGAACCGTTGGAGATCGTCGCATAGATCAGGGTCAGTCCGCCGACACGCCCTGAATACATCAGCACCATGAGAATAATCTTTGAAGCCTGATGAAGCCCGGGAGTGATCCCGAGCGTCAGCCCGACCGTTCCGATCGCCGAGGCAGTCTCAAACAGACACTTTGTGATCGGCAGGTGTTCGATCCGGCTGATGACGATCGCCGATATCGAGCAGAAAGTCAGATACATAAGGAAGATGGCCGATGCCTTGCGCATCGTCTCATCCTCCACCCTGCGATGAAACAGGCATGTTTCCTTTTTTCTCCGGAACACACTCAGGCATTCAGAAAAAAGCACCGCCACCGTCGTCGTCTTCATGCCGCCGGCCGTAGATCCCGGAGAGCCTCCGATGAGCATCAGAATAATAAAAATCAGGACCCCGGCGCCCGTCAGCTCTGTCAGATCCGTCGTATTGAAACCCGCTGTTCTTGTGGTCACCGACTGGAAAAGGGCGCTGAACACACGCTCCACGCCGCTCATATCACTGTATTCACAGAAATAAAAATCAACTGCAGGGACCACAATCAGAATTGCTGTTACAAGAATTATAGTCTTCGTCTGCATCCTCAGTTTCGAGGATCTCTTCCTCTTTGTGAGGATATCATGCCAGGTGACAAATCCCAGTCCGCCTGTCACGATAAGTGCCATGATTGTGATATTGACCACAGGCTGCGAAGTGAAATTTGTGAGTGAACCGAATTTCTGCTCCTTCCCGAGGATATCAAATCCAGCATTGCAGAAAGCAGACACGGAGTGAAATATAGAATACCATATTCCCCGCGCGATACCATATCGCGGGACAAAGACGGTCATAAGAGCCACAGCGCCCGCTCCCTCAACCACAGCCGTAAAGATCAGAATAAAACGTGTCAGCCTCAGGATTCCTGACAGATAGGGAGCGTTGATCGAGTCTGCCATCTGACTCCGCATGACAAGACCGATTTTTCTTCCTGAGAAGAGAACGATGGCAAGGGCCATCGTGATAATGCCGAGACCACCGATCTGAATCAAAGCCAGAATCACGATCTGCCCGAACAGCGACCAGTAGGTTCCCGTATCCTGAACCACAAGTCCCGTCACACACGAAGCCGACACCGACGTAAAAAGGGCATCCATAAACGACGCGTGACCCTCTCCCGCTTTAGAAATCGGAAGAGTAAGCAGCACCGCCCCTTCCAGGATCAGAAGAAGAAATCCGACAATGATCGACTGCGAAGAGTCGAGATTTTTCAATTTTTTCCTGTCATTACGAAACTTATTGTACTGTAATGAAGACATGAGGAACTCCTTCGCAACAATATCAGAAAAACATTGAGATCCGTAGTGTGGCGCCAGCGCCATATGCATTGTGCTACTGAGTAATTATTTCGTCAATCCCTATATTGGGGCAAAAATTGTCATGTGAATAATCGCCGAAAAGTGCGTAGAAATAGCGTTTTTATTGGTACTTTTTCCCAAAAGTATTATAATCATATTTCATGTATTTATCGAAATTGCTACAAATCATTGACCATTTATAACAAAATACTGTATAAAAATACATGTTTTATAAATGAATAATTTATGTTAATCTACATTAAGCAAAGTTTTGGAGGTATGTCATGGATAACAAAGACAAGACTTCATATAGCTTTGACAACTTCGGACAGCGTATCAAGAAACTCCGGATGCAGAAAGGCCTTAGTCAGGTTAAGGTCGCCGAGGCCCTTGATGTCACTCCCGGTTATGTCAGCAATGTAGAAAATAACCGGACGGCAATGTCGCTGAAGAAGATGATTGGATTCGCAGATCTGCTGAATATATCCCTTGACGAACTCGTAGGGAACATTACACCGGACTACAAAACTGCGGCAGTGAATCATCAGCTTATGCAGGAGATTTCGCAGTTAAACTCCGAAGAACAGGAAAAGCTTCTGAAGATGATCCGGATTTTCCGATCAGAAAAGTGAAATTCAAGAACTAAACTGCAACACCCAGAATCAATTAACTTGAAATACCGTAATTGCAACAGGTGGGAAGGATGCTCCGCCCGGAAATTTATTTTCCGGAGCCAGAGGTACCTTCCCACCCTTATTATATTCCGTGAATATAAAATTAATATTAATGCATATCGGCAGATTTATCGGTAGCAGCCATCACGCCCTCGATCACCGTTGACCTCAGGCCTCCCGCTTCCAGAGCCCTGACTGCGGCAATCGTGGTACCCGCCGGGGACGTCACCATGTCCTTCAGTTCACCGGGATGTTTTCCAGTATCAAGTACCATCTTTGCCGACCCCAGCACCGTCTGGGCCGCAAAAGTGTATGCCTGATCACGCTTCATTCCGCCCATCACAGCCGCGTCAGCCATAGCCTCGATAAACATGAAAACATACGCGGGCCCGCTGCCGCTGACACCAGTCACAATGTCAAACAGCGACTCCGGCATGATCTCCGCCCTGCCACAGGCGCCGAGGATATCCAGTGCTTTTTTCTTCTCCTCGTCAGTCACATATCCGTTCGGGCATACCGCGGACATCCCTTCTCCCACCTGTGACGGCGTATTGGGCATGACACGCACCGCCTTTACAGGTTTACCGAATGCCTTGTCGAGATAATCGAGGTTTTTTCCGGCTCCGATACTGATCACCATCTGATCATCGCGGATCACATCCCGTATCCCGTCGATCACGCTGTCGTACAGCTGCGGCTTAACCGACAGAAAGATCGTGTCACAATTATTTACGACTTCTGTGTTATCTGCGGTCACGTGGATGCCGTTCAATTCCGCGGCTCTGTTCCGGCTCTTTTCACTGGGCGCTGATCCCCAGATCTCATCCGGTTTATACAGCCCCGCCCGGATCACGCCTCCGATGATCGCATTTGCCATTGTTCCACAGCCGATAAACCCAAGATTCATATCATGCTCCTCTCCAGCGCCACAGGGCATGTACAATTTTAACCCTGGGCACTACCTGCTTTTTCGCTGAGTTCTACGTTCACATGATAACATCCTTTTTGGCTGCTGTCTGCAAATACGCCAAATCCGCGGGATTTCAGATCCTGCACCTGACTGTCGTCAAGCTTCACTGAATGGACCTCCTCGAAGGGCCATCCTTCAGCGATGCCACCGAGTATCTCCAGCATGGCCTTTCTTTTACTATCCGCGCTGCCGTCACTCACAGACTGATGTATCTGGCGCAGATCATCCACTGTCAGCTGCTCAAGAGCCTTATAAAAATCATTCATGTAGCCATTCATAACCACGATTCCCCCTTATAGTGCATTCAGGAAAAAAAGCTTTTACATTATTATCTTCGGACGAAAATCAAATAATATAAAAAATGGCACAAGAATGTTTAAAGATATTTTTTAATTTTTTTCATTCAGTATTTTATTGATCTTATCAATTGTCTCCGGAAGATCCCTGATCGAATCAATGACAAAATCTGCACCCGCCTCATAATATGACTGCTCCGCTTTTTTCTTTCGCTCCTTTAATGCTTCCGGATCCATGTGATCATATTCTTCCTGAGAAAGCCCGAGCATATTGGATCCCTGAAGGATGCCGATGCTCCACGCCCCCGCGTTCTTTCCCTCCTGCATATCAACGACCGTGTCTCCGACTTTGACGACCGTGCACGGAGGATAAACATCCAGCTTCTGCATACACGCGTACAGCATAAAAGGTGTCGGGCGGGCTCCGCCGGCAAGATCCGGCGTCATGACCACATCCGCCTCATAGCCGAGTGCCTTTGCTTTCGGAATGACGCGCTCCATGATCTGAGAGGTATAGCCGGTGGTGGATCCAATCTTCAGTCCCCGGCGGCGCAGCTCAGCGACAGTCTCAACGACCCCGTCGATAGGCGTGCTGAAATCTGCGACTACATCTGCCAGTGTTTTTTCAAATTCTTCATAATATTGTTCCACATCATCCTCATTCCAGTTCCGGTCGTAATTTTTCCTGAATTGTCTGGTTCCGGATTCCGTTGAGAGAAGACTGCGGATATGTGCCTTTTTCTCCATACCCATAGGCTTATCGATTTCTGCCCCGGTCAGGTGAATCTGATGGCCCGAGAAAACCTTGTCAAAAACGACATGCGGTGCGGACGACGCATAATCAACAGTCGTTCCCGCCCAGTCAAAGACGACCATCTGGATCTTTCTGTCAGCGTTGCTCATGATTACTCCTCCTTATATTTTTTTCTGACTCCGTCCGTGATCAGCCTGATAATTCCCGTCACAGCGAGATTTGTAAACAGAATCAGAAGCGACAGCACAAAAATGTCATTGAATTCCTCAAAATGTTCCAGCTGCTTGATTTTTGTCGTAAGGACCATCGTATTTGCGCCGACGATAAAAATCACCGCGCTGACCGTAACCATCGAACTGACAAAATAATAGCGGAAGATTTCCGCAAGTGTCAGAATCGCGTTCGGAGTAATGATCCTGTGAACCGTCTTGAACCAGGTATCGCCCATCAGCAGAGCCGTCGTCTCCCATGAAGCGTCCATCTTCTCCAGCGCTCCTTTGATCATCAGATAAGGCGTCGAATAATAGTGAATGATCGTACTGACAATAATCAGAAAGAATGTATTCTGCAGACTCGTCCCTGAAAATGTAAGCATATATGCGACACCGAGGACCATGCCCGGTATTGTGTTGATCACAAGTGCCAGCGAATCAAGCAGATGTCTGTGACGGGGCGCGAGCCGGCTTCTGGCAGAGATCAGGCCGGAAGCATACACGGTGATCGTTCCTGCGATCGACGTCATTACTGCCACAAACAATGAATTTGTGAAAGTTTTTGTCAGCTCCGGATCAGTGAATACGTCGATAAAATGCTCCCACGTCGGCTGGAGGCGGTAAGGCCAGCTCTTCACGGACGGCACAACAAAAATCGTCGCGAACACGCCGACAATAAACAGGCATATGAGACCCGCAGGAATGCCCCAGAGCAGATCCCTGGAGATCTTCTTTGGCTGTCCGACTTCCGTTCTGGAAGAATAACGGATGTTGAAACGCTCCATGTATGTCAGAAGCGCAATGCTGACAACGGAAGGGACGAGCATCAGCACGGCGACAACAGACCCGCTTCCAAAATCAGGAAGGGAACCGAGCATCTCATCGTAAAGCATCGTCGAGATCATCTCTGTCTTTCCGCCGACAGCCATTGGAATTCCGTAATCGGTAAAACTGAAGAAAAAGCTCTGAATCAGCGACGTGGCCAGCGTTCCATAAAGAGGCCGGAAGACCGCGGTGTAAAAAGTTCTCGCGGGCCTGTCGCCGAGCACGCGGGAGATAATCTGATATTTCGGATCAATATAGTGCAGAGCGTTATTGATAAGAACATAAGAAATCGGCAGAGTGTAGATAATATAGCCGATCGTCATGCCGCCGATACCATAAATATCGAAAAGCTGATGCCCGCCGAACACTGTCATCGTGAGCAGCCCTTTTTTCCCAAACGCGTAGATGATGGCAAAGCCATAGGTAATCGTCGGAAGGAGCATCGGCAGCAGGGCGATGAGATGCATCGCGCCGCACAGTTTTTTCGGGATGCGTGTAAAATTGACCGCATAGGCAAGAATAAAAGCCAGACAGGTCGTGATCAGCGCACTGAGCAGCGATATGCCGATACTGTTTCCGAGCGCGCGCCAGAACCTGTCAGTGCCCAGGATCTCCGCATACCAGGAAACAGACGGGCCCTGCTCAGCCCCAAAGGAGAAATAAAAGATCACCGCCATCGGCGCAATGAGGAATACGGCAAATAATACAAGGATCACGATCAGGATCGTTCTCTGTTCCCGCACGCCGCTGCCGCTCATAAAACCGCTTCCCTTCCGGAAACAGAGCTCTGGCTGTCGATATCACTTACAGCAGATGCCGCCTCATCGCCGAAAAGGCGGCGGATATTTCCGCGTTTGATCTCCAGCTGGCGGAGAATAAATTTCTTTACAAAATCATCGGCGGGATGGTGAATTATTTCATCCGGAGTACCATACTGTGCGGCCTGCCCCCTGTTAATGATAAGAATGCGGTCAGACAGCGTCAGCGCCTCCTCCGGATCATGCGTGACAATGATCATCGCCAGGTGATATGTATCCGCGATAAGACGGATCCTCTGCTTGATCGACTCCTTGATCACACCATCCAGCGCGCTGAACGGCTCATCGAGCAGCAGTACCTTCGGTTTCATTACAAGAGAGCGCGCCAGCGCCACTCTCTGCTTCTGTCCTCCGGAAAGCTGTCCGATCTTTTTGTGCAGATGATCGCGCAGATCGAGCAGATCAATAAGCTCATTGACCTCTGAACGGGTAGAGACACCTGGTTTATTTTTCAGGCCATAGACAATATTCTGATAAGCATTCAGATGCGGGAAAAGTCCGAAATCCTGAAATACAATGTTGAACCCCCTGTCTTCCATGCGCACATTTGTAATATCTTTCCCGTCATAGATGATCTGGCCGCCACTTGGCTGAATGATCCCGAGGATCATATTCAGAAGGGTCGTCTTGCCACAGCCTGACGGCCCAAGTACCGAGAGGATCTCCCCGTCTCCCTCAGTAAAACTAATATCCTTCAGCACTTCTTTTTTATCAAAGCTCTTCGACAGATGTCTGACCTCAAGCATGGCGTTCCTCCTCTCAGTCTTTGTACATGCACGGGATCTTCATCCCGGCTTCCTTCATATAGCCTTTCAGCTGGACAAAAAAGTCCCTGATATCCTGTGGATTGATCGCACCGAGCGCACAGAGCCGGAACATCGGAATGCCCGCGACTTTTCCTGAATATACCGTAAACCCGCGCTGATAAAGATAATCATGCATCGCCTCAAAGCTGAACGCCGGATCATCAGGGCAGAGCACGCTGATAACAAGCCTTGACTGATACTCCTTTTTAATAGCCATGTGGAAGCCGAGCTCCTCAAGGCCCTTGTAAAGCTCCGCCCACACACTCTGATGGCGCTCCCACTTTGCCTGTTCACCCTCAGCAAAGTACTCGAGGATCGCCTGTCTTGTCGCGTAGATGGTCTGTACAGGCGGAGTGAACCTCATCTCTCCGTGCTCACGGATAAAGCTGTGCTGCATGTACAGATTCGTGTAATAGGAACGCACCGGGTAATCCTTCGAAGCATCGATGATCGACTCGCGGCCGACAATAAAGGAAAGCCCTGTCATCGACTGCAGGCCCTTCTGTGCGGATGCCATGATAAAATCCTGATTATCCTTTTCAATATCGATCGGGATCATTGCATAAGCCGAGGTCGTATCCGAGATCATTGTGCAGCCGTGTTCATGGGCTGCGGCACCGATTTCCCGGATCGGGTTCAGAACCCCGGTGCCGGTCTCATGCATGCAGCAGTAGACGACAGCGATGGATGGATCCGCGTCGAGCGCCTCTCTCACCTTCATTACATCAATGGGACGGTCAATCGGAAGCTGCAGTTCCGTGTGATCTACGTGATACGCCTTCGCAACTTCCACGGCACGCGCCGAATAGGAACCATTATTAATGATAAGAATCTTCTTATCCGCAGGAACCAGTGAACTTATCGTCACATCGATATTCATCGTCCCCGACCCGCAAAAAAGAACGCCGACAAACTTTTTCGGATCACCATGTACGATTTTCACCAGATCAAGAGATATCTGGTGCATGATATCGCAGAATTCTTTCTCCCGCGGACAGATATCAGGGACAACCTGCGCATACTTTACGGTGTCCGTCGTGGTAGCCGGTCCCGGGTTCATAAGCACGTTCCGTTTTACGTCAGGGTAGATTTTTCCATTGATTTCCATTTTGATATTCTCCTTTTTTATGAGACAAACAGCGTTCCTGAAGAACGCTGCTCTCCTTCGTCAGATCAGTTTTTCAAGTCAATACCAGTATTCTCACGCATGCTTACTGCTTGCAGCTTTCAGAAAGCTCTGTATGCTTCTCGAGAAGGTCGACGGTAAGCGGCTCGTCGAAGGTCCTGCTGTTCGGTGCTACATATTCTTCATCCGGCTGTTCACCTTCGTACAGAGCTGTCGGATAATATTCGAGCATTGCTTCGCGTCCATCGTCGATGATGCATTTTGCCATTTCCTTCGCAAGCTCTGTCTTCGCGCTGTCGCCGTGGTCGATCACCGCGACGCCCTCAGTCAGCTGGAAGTCGCCCTCCTCAGGATCAACATAATCGATCGGATCGCCCTCTGCCTTATCCTTGACGGCCTGATGACGGAGGCCGAAGCCGATAACAACTTCGCCTGCGAGCACTTTCTTGATCGGGCCCGAGCCGGCATCCTCGAGATTATCTCCTGCATTTTTATAAATCGCAGTCAGGATATCTTTTGTCTCATCCTCGCCGTAGGCACTGATCAGCGCCTGGATCATCAGCCACGCTGTTGAAGATCCTGTGATATCCGGTACAGAGATTTTGCCTGCATACTCATCCTTTGCCAGATCCTTGATCGATGTCGGGACATCAAGGCCCTCGTTCTCTATCTCCTCTGTGTTATAGAAAAGCGCTCCCTGGTTAGCCAATACCGGGAGATAATAGGACGGATAATCCTCGAGCGGAGTGCTGTCCACATCCAGGTCGACAAACATGTTGTACTGTTCCTGCGCACTGTCGATGTAAAATGAACTCATGCACAGCATATCTGCTTCCAGATTGCTGCCCTCGGCCAGCATTTTTCCTCCGAGCTCTGAAGTCCCGAATGTGCTGAACGTGTATTTGCCTTCGTACCCATTGTCGTCGAGCGTCTGCTTCATGACCTCCAGCGCTTCATCATCAGAATTGCAGTAAATCACAATACTGTCGGCTGACGAAGTATCTCCTGATGCCGCAGACGTCTCAGCAGTCTCTCCGGAAGCCGCACTGCTTCCTGAGGAAGACGTGCTGTCCATAGATGCACACCCTGTGAGCGCCACACTGGCCGCCAGAACGGCCGCCATGACACGGCAATAAGGGCGGAAAATATTTTTCCTGTCTGCTCTGTTCTTCATGACAAATTCTCCTTCTTCCACTTCTTTTCCCTTTCTGCTGTTATTTGCTGTTTTCTTTTGATCTATAAGAAAATCATAACCGCACAAAAAAGCAAACGCTATCACTTTCAGAAAAACTGCACGTTAACCCTGGCTGATAAAAAACGCCCGGGATGTTTCCCGGGCTTAACATTGGATAAAATAAATGGAGAAATAAAAAAAGAGATGATCCACGGAAAAGGACCATCTCAAATAATATGTATACCTTCCTGCTCATACTTCTGGCGCACTTCATCAGAGAGAGGATCGTCCATAATGACCGCATCAACGGCTGATTTCGGGAATACCTGTCTCTTCGAACGCTTTCCGAGCTTGCTGGAATCCATGACAGCATAAACTTTTTCTGAATTTTCTGCGAGCAGATTCATAATCCCTATCTCATGGAAGCGGAAATCCGTGAAACCGTCTGAACAATTAACGGCATTGACAGCGAGAAAAGTGATATCCGGATAATACTTCCGGAACTCTGTTTCACACTGGAAACCATAGGTTGACCGCTCCTGATTATCAACCTCACCGCCAATCGATATGAGATGTATTGATCCGCTCTGCATAAGAATACTGATCGCAGCAATATTATTAGAAACGACTGTGATGTCGAGACCAAGTTTCAGCATCTCCTGCGCAAGAATCAGATTCGTCGTGCCTGAATTCAGTGCAATCGTCATCCCGGGTCTGATCAGAGGCAGCGCCTTTTCTGCCACTTTTCTTTTCAGCCCGATATGAACAATCTCTCTCCCATTAAAATTCAGATAGGGAGAGACCTTGTCCGGGAGACACGCTCCCCCGTGAACATACTTGATGAGGCCTTTCTTCTCCATGCTTTTCAGATCTCTGCGGATTGTATCAACAGATACCTTCAGCTGTTCGCTGAGCTTTCCGACTCTGACCACAGGCTGAAGCTGAAGCTGCTCCATAATTTTTTCCTCACGCTCTTCATAAAGCATCATATGATAAGGCAAGTCCTTTCCCGCTGACAGATATACAGCGAAACATTACTTATATTTATCTTTTAATTTAGATATTAACACAAAAATTTTCGCGCTTTCCGTGTTACAATAGCATCATCAGTCTATGGAGGTGCCTTATGTCACAGGAAACATTTGAAAATGATGGAGCAGATCCATCTGATTACCAGGCAAAAATAGGAGCAAGACTAAAAGAGCTCCATCTTCAGAAAGGTCTGAGCCAGAGACAGGTAGCCAGTGCTTTTAGGATCACACCCGCTTATGTGAGCAACATTGAGAGCGGACGGACCCCTGTTTCACTTCATTACCTGATCCTTTTCGCGGATCTGACAGGCCTTTCTCTCGACGAAATCATTGGAGAGAAAGAAACGGAGTTTCCTTCAACCTCCGTGAACAGCGAACTCGCAGACGAAGTCTCATCTCTCAGCATCGAAGAAAAGCAGAAACTGATAAAAATGCTCCAGATCCGAAAAGAATAACGCGAAGGCAGACGCCGTCAGATCAGCAGGCCATTCTGGACCACATTGTCATGTTGTCTGCTGATGATCTGTGTGATCTCATCCGGCGTCTGCTTCCTTCCATTTTCCATCCATCCCCGGATGATCCCCACAAAGAATCCGGCACGCACCGAAATAAAATAGGTATAATCCTCCGTATCCATGACAATGCCGTGCTCTTTCAGATAATCCATAATGATACCCGCATTGTTCACAAAGCTGTTGTAAATGATATCAAGCCGTCCCTCATCCATAATCGTGGTCAATAACTGAATGTGCTCACCCTGCAGCCAGTAATCCATCACATATTTGAGGAGAACATCCTCCTGCGTCAGGTCAGGATCAGACATCGTAAAGGATGTCAGCACTTCATGAAAATCCTGACTGCATTTCCAGTACAGAAGGTCAATGGCCTCATCAAAATTGCGGTAAAATGTCGCGCGGCTCACCGTGGACGCTGCACAGATGTCGGAAACCCGAACCTGCTTCAGCGGTTTCTTCTGCATCACTTCCATCAATCCGTCATAAAGCATCTTTGCCGAGCGCTCCGCCCGGATATCATCTCGCAAATGGAACATGAAATACTCCTTATTTTTGTATCATACGAATCATATGATTCATAATATTCACTATACAGCAAAAAACTGCGGGCTGCACCATAAACAAAGTGCTCCCGCAGTTATTTATTCTTCAAACCGCGCCAGATATCCGTCGCCCCAGGTGTAGCGATACGGGCTCTCCTCATCGCGGCACATCTTTTCCGCAAAGGGCAGAGAGATATATCCGAGCCCCATACTGCACGGAATGGCCAGCAGGATCTCCCACCACTGCGGAGCCTGTTCCACAAAGAACGAAGCAATAATTGCTATGGCAACCGGCACATATCCCAGAAGCATTGTCGCAAATCCAGGGCTGTAGATCGTCTTTTTTCCCCTGTCGCGATATCTCCGATAAAGGAAAATTCCGCCGGAGGTATGACCAAAAATCTCTGCGACGCATATAAAAAGCTCCATCAGGAGAAACAGCGGCCGGACACCGGCGAGCAATACGACACAGGAAAATACGACCCCGATAAAATTCGTCCACATATCTGAGAGCTGATTCATGGGATACCGGTCAGCTTTTGCGGGCTCCGTGCCATGCATGAGATTGTACATCGTGTGAAACCCGCCGGGGAAGTGCCATTCCTCAAGAACATGCAGCGGGAGAAGGACAGCGGACAGGGCGTAGATTTTTGTCTGCAGCGTCCACACATTCCAGCGCGAAACCGTGATGCCGAGGATAATTCCGGCGATACCCGTGATGACATACAGCCAGCATGACAGCCAGCCTTTTGTGATTCTTGTCCTCAGAGGCATCTTCTTACTTTCCTCTGTCATCAGATCACCTTCTCTGCTTTTAATCAGTCAAACTTCGTAAATTCAGGATCAAAATATACCTTATCCTGGTTTGCATAGAGAACAGGAGCGACATCCTGGAGTCTGCCGGATTCCTGAATGTTGTGATGGATCCACTGCATGCCCTGCTCTTTGGAATACAGCTTCGGAACGAGTGCGTGGTTGATGAGCTTTACCTCTGGCGTATCTCCGGACAGACCAACGAGTGTCTCTGTGTAGAATGTTGAACCCTTTCCATCCTCAGTCGGACCGTAGACATGTTTTACATGACCTGTCGCCTTGCCGTCCTTCATAACATTGAACGTAAATTCATGCTCATTGAGAACGACAGTTTCCATCTCGTAGTAAACGACATCATTGACCTCATTCGTGAGCTCATGGATCCGGCTCTTTGCGCCCTGCAGAAATCCAAGATTCTTTGTTCCATCAGGCCCGTCTGTCAGCGGAGTGACAGCGACGTGATCTCTGTTGTGCCACAGATGATAGATGGAAATCTCCGGTCCGTCGAATCCGATACCATCCCAGTTTGTGCAGCAGCCGAGGTGTTCGAAAAACCATTTGATCATCTCCGGCGTCACACCCTCGAGATCCTCATGCTGACACTGCGCCAGCATCTGTCCGTTCGGAAGGACTGAAAAATCTGTCCACTTAGCGGTGTCATCCATCTTGAAATGCGGCTTGCCGGCTCTGACGAGCGCCTTCTTGGCCAGTTCGTGTTTTGCGCGAAGTCCCTCAACATCCTTTACATAAGTTTCATGATCTGCCATTGTTTTGTCCTCCTGTAATAAAATCTTATATTAATTATCATTACGATTCACTCGATTTGTACGAGTCATTTGTTTTGTATGAGTACAATGTATCACTGAGATCGTTATTATGCAAGGGGTTCCGGAGATGTAAGGCAATGCAGGGAAAATCAGCTCGTATGAAACAGATTTTGATCTTCCGTCTCATAACTGGCGCCGGATAAAAAGAAGGGGGAAACAATAAAGATACGAAAAAAAAATGGCAGACGAAGGCCGGATAATTACACAGAATTAACGGACACAGCCGCAGGCGGTCTCTATAATCAGAGGTAGTGACTTAAGTCAGGAGATTATCAGGACATGAACAGGGAGACAAATGAAGAAGTATCTTGAGCTTGCCCAGCTGAATGAGCATGAAATTCTGTATCATTATACAAAATGTCACGCTGTAGAAAATATTTTCCGCTCTCACGTGCTTTTCGCGACCAAGAGCAGCTTTCTCAATGACACACATGAAATGGCATATATCCTCCACATTTCACAGGAAGTGATCGATGAAATGCCAGAAAAATCCTGGCGGAGCCTGATGCTCCGCCAGGTCGTTGACACAATGGAGGATTTTAAAAGACATGATATATTCGTTCTCTCATTTTCCGAGGAACGGGATGCTATCACGCTCTGGGCAGAATTCGGCGAGGAAACCGGGTACAATCTCGGTTTCGACGGAGAAGAGCTGCTCAGAACTATCGGTGACCGGCAGAAAATCTACTGCCACGGGCGCGTGATCTATGATCATCAGAAGCAGCTGAACCTGATCCGCGGTCTTGTCCGGACAGAAATCCCCCAGAAATCCGGCGGATCCTTCGAGACCATTATGCAGAACGAGATCGACCATCCGGGGACAGCCGCCTTTCAGAAGTACCGTCGCCGTCTTCAGGCGGCTCTGAATGTCTACGCGACATTCTTCAAACAGGAAGAATTTCAGGCGGAAAAAGAATACCGGATCGTCTTTAAAAATCCTGACAAAAGCCGGATCCTCTTTCGCGAAAAAGACGGTTTTCTGCTTCCCTACATCCAGGTCGATCTCGGTAAAAAACAGCTGCTTCCGGTGAAAAGTATCACCGTCGCGCCCAAAAATCATGTAGACCTCGCGCGCAAGGGGATGCGTCAGTATGTTGAGCTGCTCGGCTATGACATCCCGGTAGATCTGTCAAATCTGAAGCTGAGATACTGACACACTTAAATATAAAATAGTTCACAGCCCAGCGCTCATCACGCAGCCTCTGGCCGGATATTCTCATCTGGAAGACTGTGGCTCACTCCGATCTCAGCGCTTCGACCGGATCGCTCTTTGCCGCGCGCCCCGACGGAATAAGACCGGCGAGCAGTGTCAGGAGGACTGACAGCAGGACAAGAGCTCCCGCCATGAGAGGCGTAAGCATCGCCGTAATCGACTGCCCCGTCTTCGTGAGAATGATATAGTCAGCGAGAGGGATCAGAGCATAAGTAATTCCAACGCCGAGACAGCCGGAAATGAAACCTGTGATCACCGTCTCTGCGTTAAACACCTCCCGGATATTATGCTTTGACGCGCCGAGCGCCCGCAGGATTCCTATCTCCTTCTTCCGCTCCAGCACGCTGATATATGTGATGACACCGATCATGATCGACGACACGACAAGCGAGATAGATACGAAGGCAATCAGTATCCGGCTGATAGAGTTGATAATGTCCGTCACAGACTGCATCATAGTCGCCACAACGTCCGAATATGTGATAACCTTGTCGTCCTCCCCTTTTGCTTTCATTTCGTCGTTATACTCGGTGATCAGATCAGCGATGTGATTTTTCGCATCAAAGTCCTTCGGGTAGATCAGTATTTCTGTCGGCTCGTCCAGGTCAGCATAGCCGAGCTCACTCAGGTTGCTCTCGAGCGTCGCCTCATCGCCGTTCAGGAATGACGCAAGGATGGACTGGATTTCCGATGCTCCGGCATTGACTTTGATCGCGTCGCGGAACGCCTCCTCATCAATGGTGAAAAAATCGCCGATGTTCTGGTTGATCTCGTCTGCGAATCCGGGGTAATCCTCCGTGATCGTTCCGATGACGATCTGCTTCGACTGCTCCACCACATCTGCCGCAAACGAATCAATCGCGCTGCTGGCAGCCTCGGTGATCTGAGAGGTTATCTCATCCTCCACATCTCCTTCAAGACCTGTGATCTTACTTTCCACCGCTTCCGTGACGGCCTCCTTCAGAGCATCGCCGTTCAGAACCTGCGTGACGCTGCTGCGGATCATCTGCTCCGTATCCGCGTCCGTGATATACTCCGTAAAGCTGTCAGCAAGCGCATCTGCCAGCTCATCCGCGGCCTCTTCCAGACCCGGTATTTCGTTCTCCGCAGCATAATCAGAAAAATCCTGAATAAGCGCGTCACTGATCTGCTGAAGCTGACTCCCGTCAAACTGCACGGAAATCTGTGAAAAATAGGAGACAAGCGCTTCGATCCTCGCCTGCCCTTCGGTGCTCGCAAGATAGGCAGCAATGACCTCCGGATCATCGGCATTCAGCTGCTCATCCTCAGCCCTCTCCTCATTCTGAGTGCTCACCCATGAGGCGTACGCCTGAAGCTCCTCCTGAAGCATCGACTGGAGCTTTTCCTGCGAGAGCTGCTCCAGGTTCTCTTCCAGGATCTGGTCAACCTGGTCTTCGATCACCTGCCGGGCCTCGTCCGAAGAGATATAGGTTGTGACATATCCGATCAGCGATTCGAAAAGTCCTTCCCAGGTATCCTGGTCAACGAGCGTTTCATCGTTCTCCCACTGTTCCTTAACAGAGGCCATCCATCCGCTGCCCAGCTCCTGGACAGTCTGTGAGACCGCTTCCTCCGACAGACTCGAAAATGCGGCGTCGAGGATCTCGTTAATATCCTCTTCTGTAAGCTCCGGCATCGACTGCTGAAGTGCATCGATGTCAATAAAATCGGACAGCGTCATCTGACTCATCATTTCCTGCGCCTTTTCCGAAGCGTAATCCACGATCTGCGAAGACATCTTGTCTATCTCAGATGACAGATAATCCTGAACGGTATCCGACGAAGCAGAATCTGTTGTCACATGAAATGCCTTTGCCACATCGTCATGGTCGAGGGTAACAAACTGCGTCAGGTCAAAATTGCTGCTGCTTTCATCGCTGAACTTTTCTCCGGTAAAAATATCGACGTCGGGATTCTGCAGCTGTGCCTGCACAGGATCACTCTCGCTCTCGCGTTCAATGATCTGGCTGATCAGCTCTCCCGGATAATCAAGCCCGACCGAGAGCATCTGGTTCGAGGCGTCCTCTTTTGGCTGCACTATGCCGACGATCTCCATATCCTCGCCGTTCTGCACCAGACTACTGATATAATCCTCATCGTCCGCGCGGCTGCTCCAGACGCCCATATCCTCGTCGTACACAACCGTATCACTGCTGTAGATAAGCTTGAACTTCTTTCCGATAAAATCGCTGTAGTGGCAGACAGCAGACGACTCTTCCGAAGACGAGGAGACCTGCTCTGAAGACTGACTGACTTCCGATGAGCCTTCAACAGATTCGACGCCCGAATCTCCATCGGCTTCTTCGCCCGCAGACGATGCAGATGCAGTCGTGTCACTTCCGGACGACTCCGCCGCCGTCTCATCTCCTCCGACGACAGACTCTGCCTTATTTGCGAGTGCCATCACCGAGTTGTCAGAGCCGGAGGAAAACTCCTGGATCATATCGCGCAGCTCATCCGGATCAAGAATTCCCAGCTCATAGAGAATAAAATCCGAAACCTGTCCGTCACTATTGAGAACGAGAACGATCTCGTGATCATTCTCCGGCCAGCGCCCCGCCTTTACATCATAGGAATCCTCGTACAGCGACTCATCGGACGGCATGGGATGGAACAGAGATTCTCCGACAAAGCCGTCCATCAGACTGCTGACGTCGATGATCGAAGTCAGCATATCAGAGAGCATGCGGTTCGGATTCAGCTGTTCAATCGTCCCGTCATCCTCTATATCGTAGATCTGCGGCTCAACGCCGTAGCGGTATTCGATATCCATCGTGTAATCCAGAATATCCGTCTCACCGCTCTCCAGGTATTTTTTCAGAGAACCCAGGTCGTTGTTGTTCACTCCTGTAAAAATATCTTTTGCTAGCGTATTCACAGCAATCTCGTCCGAACCGGACACGACGGCTTCACCGCCGTCCTGCCCCGTAAGACTCGCCACGGATGACATCCCCGACGATTCCGACATAAGGGAGGTCCAGTCAATACCGGTCGAATAGATCTCAATAGGGTACTGCGACAAAGTAGCGCTCTCCGTCTTCCGGACATATGCCTGCAGACCGGTCTCGATCGCCAGGATCAGAGCGATGCCGATGATCCCGATCGAGCCGGCGAAGGAGACCATAAATGTCCTGGCCTTTTTCGTCCTGAGATTCTGAAAACTGAGCTGGAGGGCCGTCAGAAAATTCATCGAAGTGTGCTGGAACCTGCCGTTTCTGACAGAATTTTTCTCATGCTCAGCACGTTCTTCTGCCGCATTCTGCTCTCCTGCGGCATTCCGCCCGTCCGCGTCACGCTGCACCTTTGTAGTATTCCGCCCGCCCACGTCACACTGCACCTCTGCAGATTTCTGCCCGTCCACGTCACGCTGCATCTCTGCAGATTTCCGCCTGTCCGCGAAAGTCTGCGGAAGATCCCTGCTTCCGGCGAATCGGCCGTCTTTGATCGTCACAATACGCGTGGCATATTTCTCAGCCAGCTCCGGATTATGAGTGACCATGACGACAAGCCGGTCGCGGGCGACCTCTTTCAGGATATCCATGACCTGAATGCTCGTCTCACTGTCGAGCGCCCCGGTCGGCTCATCCGCGAGCACAATGCTGGGATTATTGACAAGGGCCCGCGCGATCGCGACCCTCTGCATCTGTCCTCCGGAAAGCTGATTAGGTTTCTTGTGCATGTGTTCTTCGAGCCCTACACTGCGCAGCGCATCCTCCGCCCGTTTCCGTCTCTCCTCTCCGGAAACGCCGGAGATTGTCAGCGCAAGCTCAACATTAGACAGAATCGTCTGATGCATGATGAGGTTGTAGCTCTGGAAAACAAACCCGATCGCATGGTTGCGGTAGGCGTCCCAGTCGCGGTCTGTATAATTTTTTGTCGAAATCCCGTCAATAATGAGATCGCCGCTGGTATAGCGGTCCAGACCCCCGATGATATTTAACAGCGTCGTTTTTCCCGAACCTGAGGGACCGAGAATAGCGACAAATTCCGTATCTGCCAGTTTCAGGTTCACATGATCCAGCGCCTTCTGTACAGAGCCGCCGGTGTGATATTCCTTACAGATATCTCTGAGTTCAAGCATAATGCCTCCCAAAATCATTCTGCCTGTCCACTAAAAATCAGCCGGTTCTTTCCCCCCCCTCATCTAAAATAAATTTTAACACTATGTTCATATAGTGTTCTACTTATTTTACATAACAACAGCCAGACTGGATGATTCTTTCCATGTCTGGCTGAATACTTTCTATATTTTCTATATTATCAATACCTGTTCCGCGCAGAAAAGATACTCCCGCCCTGTTTATCTCAGATCGCGGTCCGCGCAGAGAAGCCTGATACTGTTATCTCTGCATATCTCCTGCCACTCCTCCGAAGGAGTGATATCGGTGATGATATAATCGATCCCCCTGAGGTCGGTGAGCTTCAGGAATGCCATATAATCAAACTTCGTGTGGTCAATGAGAAGAGCGACCTCATCTGCCTGCTCTATCATGGCGCGTTTGATATCCGTGTCCTCTTCGTAGGAATCAAGCACTCCCTTCTCTGCCCGGAGCCCCCTGCAGCTGATAAGGGCAAGGCGGACATTATATTTCTTCATCGTCTCACAGGCCGCCTCCCCCTGGAAAGACATGGAATTATCATTGTAATTCCCGCCGGTCGAGATCAGATGACATTTCGGGGCAGGAACCATCCGGTAGATCTCGCACGAATTCGTAACAATGATCAGATTGTCATAGTCCGCCAGAAGACGCAGTGCTTCAAGAACTGTCGTGCTCGCATCGGCCGCAATTGACTGTTTTTCCTTCGCCAGTCTCGCTGCCAGAACGGCAATTTTCTTTTTGGCCTCGAATTCCCTCTTCTGCCGCCTGTAAAATGAGCTCTCGCTCTCAACAGCCGCAGCAGACTGTCCGTTCCAGACAGCCCCTCCGTGCACACGGAGAATAAGTCCCTTTTCTTCCAGCTTGTCGAGATCTCTGCGCGCTGTCTCCCCGGTGATCGACCATTTATCACTGATATCAGCGACCGTAACGCGGCCTTCTGATTCAATGTAGGTTTTCAGTTCCCCCAAACGCTGTTTCCCATTCATCTGCTTCTCCTCTCGGGATTCCTCCTGTCTGATATTTCTGTTTTCTCTGCCAGAATTCCCGATGACATAATCAATCGTATAAAAAATATTTTAACACATGTTTGTTCAATTTCAATATTTCATTCTTTACTTTAAAGATCGGACAAAAAATTAAAATTATAAGAAAAAAGCGCTGCCGGAAAGATCCCGACAACGCCTTCGTCTTCTAAATCTCAATCATCCAGACTATTATAAAATATCTTACAGACAATTTCTACAGAATTATTCTGCTTTTTTCTTTCTGTCGTAATAGATATCCTCATCAAGCTGATTCTCCGATTTGCTGACGATAACATCTGTTGCAGCATCGCCGATAACATTCAGCGTGATAACTGCCATGCCGGGCAGATAGTTCATAGCCAGAATAAGTGAATAAGCGATCAGGGCCGCATCTGAGTTGAGGCCCAGGCCCATCATGACGACATATACCATCGTCGTACCTGCGACAGGCACTGCCGGGGTTCCGACTGCGGTACAGATCGACAGGAATGCCGTTGTGACAAGCATCGCAGGAGTCACCTTTACGCCAGAAGCCGTCGCGATGAATGTGATCGCGATCATATGCATGGCGGTCGTACCGTTCATATTGATCGTCATTCCGGTAGGAAGGATAAAACTCGAGATCTCATGGCTGCATCCGAGTTCATCCTCACATGTCTTGGTATTCAACGGGAGGGTGGCTGCTGATGAGTTTACAGATGCCGCAAACATACCGACCTTTGCGATCTTCTTCATGAATGGAATAGGATTCAGTTTTGTTGTCAGGAAAATACCGATCGGGTAGATCGTACTTACAAGGACGAGGCTGACGACGATCGTCGTGACAACCCATACCAGTGTCGGACGGATATATTCTGTGCCGTAAGAAGCCAGTGCGCGAACGATCATACAGAAAATAGCTGTCGGTCCGATTTTGTTGATAAGGAAGTTGAGATAGAGCTGTACAACATCGTTCAGATTCTCAATGCCCTTTTTCAGCGTAGCCGCCTTCTCGCCGAGCTTCATCATGCAGAGGCCGAGGATAATGGCTACAACAACGACAGCGAGAACGCTGTTATTACTTGAAAATGCTGCAAAGATATTGGAAGGCACTGCGTTGATGATCGTTACGAGAGGGTTGTAGCCTTCCATCGTCGCAAGCTCCGTCACCTGTTCATCCGGAAGAGTTACGTCGAAACCTCCCGACTGGGCTACCCAGTATGCAGCGAGGCCGGCGAGCGCCGCCGCGACAACGTAGAAGCAGAGATAGGTAATAAACGTCTTGCCGGCGATTTTTCCCAGATTCTTCGGATCTGTCAGTGAGCAGATGGCGAGGGACAATGAGCAGAGGACAAGCGGTACAATGGCAAGCTGCAGTCCCCGCATGAACAATTGTCCGATGATATAGAACAGGCCGATGCCTTCAAATGAGTCCGTTTCTGTGATGTTCTGAAACAGGATCGCGTCAATAATATTCCATGCGCTGCTGTCTGAGCCGAGCGCATTCCGAATCCCCATAAAGGCGAAACCGATAATGAAGCCAAAGACGACAGCGAGGATCATCTGCTTCATGATTGACGGCTTCTTCTTTTCTTTTTTAGCTGCGGTCATACTTTCTCCTTAATGCTCCGGCACCCCCAAGTACCGGGGCCTTTTGCGGCCCGGTGGCTGCCGGAAGTTTTTCCGACGGCCGCCGGGAGGTCACCTTGCTGTCAATAACTCTGAAAAAAACAGGCGCCGATCATCAGACCGGCGCCAGATAACCTTTATTATTCTTTGTCAAGCGATTCTGCCAGGTCTCTGATATACTGGTTATCTTCGTCGGAAAGAACAATGTTTGCTGCAACGGCGTTTTCACGTACCTGCTCCGGAGTGGTCGCTCCTGTCAGCAGGTTGACGGTGTCGCCCTGATTCATGATCCATGCGAGCGCGAGTGCCGGGATCGTGCAGTTGTATTTCTCGGTGAGCGGTTTCCACTTGTCAAGCATGTCAATGACCTTCGGCATCTTGTCCGGCTGCCACCATTTCTTGTTTGCACGTGCGCTTCCGGGTTCCGGACGATAGTCACGGGAGATTGTTCCGGACAGAAGGCCCTGCTCAAGAGGTGAGTACGCCTGCATGGTGATATGGTTCTCTTTGCAGAGCGGGATCAGCTCATTTTCTACTGCGCGGTCAAGTACGCTGTATTTACCCTGTACCAGATCGAGCTCACAGCAGGAGAGATATTCCTTGATCTGCGGAATGCTTACGTTCGCAGCTCCGATCGCGCGGATTTTTCCTTCCTCTTTCAGCTTGTTCAGCTCTGCGACTGTCTCAGGAATAGGTGTGTAGTAAGGCTCTACGCTCGGCCAGTGTGTCATGTAGAGGTCGATATAATCTGTTCCGAGTCTCTCGAGGGATTCCTCAACCTCCATGCGGACGGATTCCGGTGTCAGCAGTTTATAGAGCTGACGGTCGCCAACCTTGTTCCAGACACTTCCCTTGCGGTTCCAGACAACTCCGCACTTGGTGACAAGGATGACCTTGGAGCGGTCAACCTGCTTCAGAGCCTTTCCTACGATTCTCTCACTGTTGCCGAAGTTATATCCCGGTGCAGTATCGATCATGTTGATGCCCTGATTGACAGCTTCAACGATCGTATCAATGCACTGCTGCTCGTCCAGGTCACCCTCCCATGCAGGGCCGCCGCCGATTGCCCATGTGCCGAGGCCCATCTTGGAAACTTTAATTCCTGAACTGCCAAGTTCCATGTATCTCATTGATTAACTCCTGTCTGCTGCTCCTGCGCAGCTCTGTTGTTTATTGTCGTTAACAGCTTTTCATGAACATAGTACTGATGCCCGCAACTCGTCCGCACCCATCGCATCCTGCTGTTGCAGACGGTTGCGGGAGGAAGCACTATGTTTTCTCAGAAATTTGTGTCAGATATTACTCTGTCCGGTGCTCTTCCAGGTTTCAGGCGTCAGGATACTGCTCTCTGTACGCCGCCAGCTGCCTGTCAAACTGTTCGCGGCTCTGGATTCCCGTCGTCGCACCGATGCTCTGGATGGCGATCGATGCCGCGACATTTCCATACTCGCCGCAGACCTTCAGCGGCTGTCCCTCAAGGATGCCTGTAATAAAACCGGATGCAAAATTGTCTCCTGCCCCGATCGTATCGATCGCAGTGATTCCCTTCATAGCCGGGACGATCATCTCCGTGCCGTCCGCGCTTGCGATGTAGGCTCCCTGTTTTCCAATCTTGATGATGACGTTCTTTACGCCGTAGGAAAGGATTTTCTTTGCAACCTCCGGTATATCCTGAAGGCCGGTCATCATCCTCGCCTCATCATTGTTCGGGAAGAAATAGTCCACGTAGCTCAGTGCTTCGGCGATATCGTCAAAGGTCTCTCCGAGTCTCGGCTTGATCATATCCGCGGTGATGATCATGCCCGCCGCTTTTGCGGCTTTAAAAATCTTCACGAGCGCGTCATTGTCCAGTCTCGGATTGTTGAAGAAGCTCGCCAGTGACAGCAGCCTCGCCCTCGGAATGAGGGACAGGTCCACATCGTCGATCGTCATCTTCCAGAGGGAACCATTGCGGTTGGTGACAAAAGTCCTCTCACCGTCAGCGGTGACAAGCCCTACGTTGATCGATGTATCGACGCCTTCACGCATATGAACGCCCTCGGTATCGATATTGTTTTTGTGGCAGTGTTCAATAATGTAATTTCCTACGGCGTCCTGTCCGACCATGCTGCAGAGACCCGTTTTATTCCCGAGACGGGAAATCACGGTCGCCTCGTTGATCGCGTCGCCGCCGATCGTCATGCTGATCTGCTCCAGCGGATATGACTCGGAATCAAAGATATTCTTGCTCACCGGCTGGAGCGGGATATCAACGATCGCAGCACCGACGCAGATTACGTCAAGTGTTTTTTCCATTTTTAAAAATCCTTTCAGGCGCGCATATCAGCTCTGTCACCATCTCCGAAGAGCTCGATCTTGTATTTTGCTCTGTCCTTTACAGCCTGACGCACAGCGCGCTCGAGCTCAAGGAAGGATTTGTCTGAGTTCTTCTTGATAGCGCCCATGGCCGCATCGCAGAGCTCGGTGTGGATGTTGATCTTTGCGATACCACAGGAGATAGCGTGCTTAATGTCCTCATCTCCGATTCCGGATGCTCCGTGAAGAACAAGCGGTACGTCAACGGCGTCGCGGCACTTCTCAACGACTTCGAAATTCAGCTTCGGAGTTGCGCTGTAGTGGCCATGAACATTGCCGATAGCTACAGCCAGGGAGTCGCATCCTGTGCGTTCTACGAATTCTGCCGCCTGTGACGGATCGGTATATGCATACTGTGCAAGAGCTTCCTCATATACAGTCTCATTGCCTACATGTCCGAGCTCAGCCTCTACCGGAATTCCCAGCGGATGGAAGTAATCGACAGCTGTCTTGATCTCTTTGATATTCTCCTCAAAAGGAAGTGCGGATGCATCGCGCATAACAGAATTCATGCCGTGCGTATAAGCGTTCTTGATGATGTCCATGCTGCGGCCGTGATCCCAGTGTGTGATAACCGGTACCTTGGCTTCCTTGGCCATGGATACCATCATCCAGCAGAAATCCTCAAAAGAGGTGTTTCCTACAAATCCTGTTCCGAAGGAGATAATGACAGGTGCATTCTCTTCCTCAGCAGCATCGATGACGCCCATCAGCATCTCTGCATTCCACACATTGAAATGCGGGATAGCGAACTGATTGTCTTTTGCCAGATTTTCCCAGTACTTGATATTTGCTAACATTTATCTGATCCTCCTCGTGAATTGTGCTATCATTCTCCGCCGGCAACTTTTACAACGCCCTTGACCATATCCTGTTTCTTGACTGGGTCAATAGCTTCGCTGAACGCGCGCTGGACATCTGCGTAGTCATAAACATTTGTAACCATATCTTTTACGTTGAACTTGCCGGAGGCGATAGCTTCGATCGTCTGCGGGAAGTTGTTGCAATAACGGAAGGAAGTCTGGATGGTAACCTCGCGGTTGATCTTCAGGAAGTCGATCGGAACCGGCTTGGACTGAGTGCCGACCATCATGATCTTGCCGCCGCGCGCTACAAGCTGAACTGCCTGCTGTGCGAGGAAGGTAGAACCAGCGCACTCAAATACCAGGTCAACACCGTGATCACCGAAATGATCCTCATCGCGGAGCAGTTTGACAACATCGACTTCTTTTCCGTTCAGAGCCTCCTTAGCTCCGAGCTTCTTTGCGAGTTCAAGACGTTTTTCGATGACATCGACGATCGTGATGTCGGTAGCGCCAAGAGATCTGCATGCCTGAAGGGTCATGAGACCGATCGTGCCGGCACCGAGGATAACGATGTGGCTTCCAAGCTTTGCACCGCCGAGCATAGCAGCATGCATACCGACAGCCGCCGGCTCAACCAGAGCAGCTTCCATGAGGCTCATGCCTTCCGGAATGTGATAGGTCCACTCTTCCGGATGAGTCATGTAGTTGCAGAGTGCTCCTTTGTAATGAGGCTGTGTAGCCATGAAATCTACATCCGGGCAGATGTTGTAACGGCCTGTGCGGCAGTATACACAGGTATCATCCGGAACGCCGGGCTCAATGAGAACTCTGTCGCCCTTCTTAAAGCGGGTGACATTCTTGCCGACTTCTACGACGATACCGGAAACCTCATGTCCGAGACCGATCTTCTGATTCGGATCCTTCGGCGGGATGAACGGTCCGAACTCAAATCCGTGGATATCGGATCCGCACATTCCTACATATGCGACCTGCATAAGGATCTCATTATCTTTCGGAACAGGCATCGGTGCATCCTGAATCTCAAACTGTTTGGGAGTCACCAGGATAGCCTGTGTATTTTTTACGTTTTCCATGATTTTTCCTCCTGAACTGCCTGCACAGGTCTCCCTGTACAGGCACACTAGATCAATATTTCCGATTACATTTAGTCAACGTTTCCGATATCCTCAACGGACTCTCCGCGGGTCTCAACACCGAATGCTCCGACACATACGGCAAGGATGACTGCGACGATCGCCAGAAGGACGAATACGTAGCTTGAGCTCTGTGCTGCAAGAGAGGTTACGAGGAACGGGAAGAATACGTTTGCCAGACGGCCCATAGCGTTGCAGAAGCCGGATCCGGACATCTTTGCGGATGTCGGCCACATCTCAGGTACATACACGGCCGATGCGTAGCATACATACATGTAAATAATGGTGTTCATCAGGAATGTGAGAACGATCAGTCCGGTCTCACCTACCATGTTGTTGGAGGTCAGGACACCGATCAGAACGCCGAAGAATGCCATGCCGACGAGGAGAAGAACACCGAGTAACTTACGGTTAATCTTATCCATATACAGAGATGCAAGGAAGATACCGAACGGAGCGCCAAACAGACCGAACATGGTCATAAACTGTGATTCTGATGTATCATATCCGAGACCATTGAGCAGAGAAGGCATCCAGTTCATCAGAGTGTACTGCAGTGTGTTCATACCTATGAGTACAAGTGAACCGACGATGGTTCTGCGGAGCAGTTTGCCGTGGAACAGTGCGCTGTACGGAAGTTTCTTGACAGGCTTCGGCTCCTCAGTAACTGGCGGGAGCGGCTTGCCGGTAGATTCCTCGATCTCTTTCTCAATTTTGGTGACGATAGCATCTGCTTCTTCTACGCGGCCCTGTGCCTCAAGCCAGCGTGGAGATTCCGGATAGTAGATGTAGATAAGGATCGATGCGAGAATAGAAAGAACAGACGGGATGATGAACTCAACACGCCAGTTCAGATCCATGCTCATGCCCGAGATTGTAAGGATCCATGCGATCAGGTTGCAGATCGGATGAGCCCAGTTTCCGATGAAGGAGTTGCGGCTTGACCAGGTTCCACGGTTTCTTCCGGGAACGTACTCGGTAAATGCTGCGAAAAGCACTACGAGAAGTGCGCCCAGGCCGAATCCCTGAAGGAGACGGAATACATACAGAACATAGATGTTCGGCGAAAGTGCAGCGCCGATCATAACGGCAATATGAATTGCTTCATAAAGAAGAATCGATTTCTTACGGCCGATCTTATCACCGATCGGTCCTCCGACCAGCGCTCCGAAGAGCTGGCCGATTGTGTAAGTACTTCCCCACATTGCAAGGAGCGTCGTGCCCGGTTCAAGCCAGTGAAGCTCATTCAGAAGGATGTTCTGTACAGCACCTCCGATACCGTTCGACCAGCACACAAGCAGTGCAAATGCGGAAACCAGCCACATTTTTACATGCCATTTAGAGTCCGGGAGCCTGTCCAGGCGTGCTCCGATATTTGCAGACGATTTAACAGTCTGTGTTGAACTTGCCATTTTCTTTTACCTCAATCTTCTCTGATAATTAGTTTTTATTGTCAAAAGCGTGGTACTGATTTTTTCAGCGATGAGCTCCTTCCAGAGCTGTATCGACTTCATGCTGCATGATGTCCCATGCCTTCT
This sequence comes from Eubacteriales bacterium, assembly GCA_036453165.1. Classification (GTDB taxonomy): domain Bacteria; phylum Bacillota; class Clostridia; order Lachnospirales; family Lachnospiraceae; genus Bilifractor. Next base: position 75,398 of record JAZHVR010000010.1, read on the forward strand.
CGATATCCTCGTCTTTATTCCAGAGCGCCGGCGGTCCGAGAACCACCACATCAGCCCCCGCTTCATAGAGAGGACGGTAGACATCTGCATTCATAGATCCGTCAGCCTCGATCAGAAAATCCAGTCCCATTTCCTCGCGCCATTTCACGAGGGTGCGGATCTTGTCATACATCTGTGTGATAACCTTCTGTCCGGCGTAGCCGGCGTCGACGATCATGATCGTGACCTTTGAAAGCAGCGGCAGATAATACCGGATGTTTTCAAGGGATGAGGCGGGGTTCATGGCGATCCCCGCCTTGCAGCCCAGGCTGCGGATCTTGTTGATCGTGACAAAAGCATCGCTCTCGATACAGTCGGTGTGAGGGGTGATATATGTTGCTCCGGCTGCCGCACACTCCTCCAGGATCCACTGGGGATGCTTTACCATGAGATGTGCGTCCATGGGCGTCTTTACGTGAGGTTTCAGCGTTTTCATGAAATCGGGACCGATGCTGTATGTCTTTACATAATTGCCATCCTTGATGTCGATATGGAGGAAATCTGCGCGCTCATCGATATAGGAAACCTGGTGAGCAAAATCGAACAGATCACAGCACCCCATCGACGGCGCAAGAAGAAGTTTCTTTTCCATTTTTCCCTCCTGAAAATCCGGATCAGTCGTCCGGGTAATCCTCTTCTCCATACTCATGTGTATCTTTGTCAGCTTCATCGTAGTGGAAGATGCACTTGATGGCTGTCTTGTCTGCCATAGCGCTGAATCCCTCTTTCCACTGAGACAGGCCAAGGCGATGTGTGATCATCGGCTCTACCTTGATGGCTCCGGAAGCCAGAAGTCTGATGGACTCTCTCCAGGAAGTGGAGTCATACGCCTGATGTCCGATGATGCTCTTGTTCCACTCGGAAAGGGTGTTGATGGAGTACTCATAAGGCTTGTAGCCCATGCCGACACGTACGACCTCGCCGTTCGGACGAAGCATGTCAAGAGCCTGCTTCATAGCGACGTTTGCGCCAGAGCACTCAATAACAAGTCCGAGGTTGTCGTGACCGCAGATCTCCGTGCAGCGCTTTACGACATCTTCCTTAGAACCGTTGACGCAATGGGTAGCACCGAGCTCCTGTGCGATCGGGAAACGGACCGGAACATCATCATCAAGGCCGACCATGACGATGTTCACAGCGCCCATGATTCTTGCCATCTGAACGGAAAACAGTCCAAGTGGGCCAGTACCGAAGATTACAATATCCTGTCCCGGAAGGAAGCTTGACTGCTGCGCTACTGCTTTGTACGCGTTTGCAATCGGGTCAAGGACTGCCGCCTCTTCATATTTCACGCCGTCCGGGATCTCCCAGATTGCATGAGGATGAATGCGAAGGATCTCTCCCGGAATCTTTGCATATTTTGTAAATCCGCCTGATCCGCCAAATGCCGGATAGTTATTATCAAGTCCGAGGTTTGTCTTGTGCTCGCAGAGAAGGAAATCGCCTCTCTCGCAAGCCGGGCAGTCACCGTCAACACGGCCGCTGTTATCGGAAACAACTCTCTGACCAACATGCCATTTGGTGACCTTCTCACCGACCTTAACGATCACACCTGCAAATTCATGCCCGCGGATGGAATCCAGACGGTCTGAATGATTCTCACCTCTCAGATCAGCGTACCAGTGCTTCATATCTGCACCGCAGATAGCCGCCGCTTTAATTCTGATGATGACGTCCTCAGGTCCGCATTCCGGTGCCGGCATATCGATGTAGTGATATCCGCCGAACTCATGCTGCTCGCTGCAATATCTCGTTAATGCTTTCATGTCTTTACCTCTCCTCTTGTTTTTCCGGGGCTTCCCCCAACATTTGCTATTGCCGTTCCAATAATCTGTGTTTCGCAGATTTCCATGAAGTTGTTGCAAAGATGCTTAATTTCAAGCTTTTAAAAGATTGCCTGGCCAGGTAATATTTCTTTCAAAATCTGTGTTTATCATAAATAAAATCTGCGTTATTGTCAATATGATTCATGAAATAAAGAATTATTTGTTGCTTTTTCACAGATTTGAACTGCCGTTTTTGTTCATTTGTTACCGGTGATCTCAGTAGAAATGTTGATTTGTGCATAATAATCCTGCTTTTCGCTTTTTCCCGCGCCTTCATGTGCATAATTCCATACCCATTTTTGTCTTTTAAAGATTTTTTAATAAGTTAAGCTTCGTTTTTTCTTTATTTTAGGACAGTATTTCTTGACAAAGGATTGTATACTGGGGATCGTAGAAATAGAGAAATTATTAAAGACTGGATTAGAAAAAGAAGAAAAAAGTAAAGAATTGACGTAATGTCAGGGGAGAATTTACGAATGAAAGCAACATCCAGGTCACAGTACAAACCAAAACAGCTTTTCAGGATTTACAGGGAGTATTCACACAGAAGTGCAGAACACAGCAGTCTTCTGTTCTCACACTCAGATCTGACCGCACTTCTTATTCCGCTGATCATGGAACAGTTCATGAGCACATTCATGGGCATGGCGGATACCGTAATGGTAGCGAGAGTCGGTGAGGACGTCCTCTCTGCCGTGTCCCTTACGGATTCGATCAACACACTTGTCGTGCAGGTCTTCACCGCGCTAGCGGCGGGCGGAACGATCCTCTGTTCTCAATATATCGGGCAGCGGAAGATGAAGGATGCCAACCAGGCGGCGCGCCAGGCGCTCATCTCGATCATGGCCCTCGCGATCATCACCAGTTCTCTCTTATTTATATTCAGAAACGAAGTGCTCACGCTTTCCTTCGGTTCGGTGAGCGAAGCAGTCATGCAGAACGCTCAGATCTACTTCAGCATCGTTATCATCTCTTTTCCGTTCTTTGCTCTGTTTGAAATCTGCGGATCTCTGTACCGCGCGTGCGGATGCAGCCGTTACCCGATGCTCGTCTCTCTCTATGCAAACCTCGGAAATATCGCCGGCAACGCTGTTCTTATCTTCGTCCTCAACATGGGTGCAGCCGGTGCCGCGCTCTCGACACTCGCGTCACGAGTGATAAGCGCCATTGTCATCCTGCTCTCTCTGCGTCACGGACGCCAGGAGATCATCCTGAACGCCTACCGCAGTATCCGTCCGGATAAGCGTATGATCTCAAAAATCCTGTACATCGGCATCCCTTCCGCACTTGAAAATGGCATGTTCCAGTTCGGAAAACTCGCGATCCAGTCGAGCGTATCGACACTCGGAACGGCGGCCATCTCGGCGAACGCCCTGGATTCTATCTTCGAGACGCTTGACGGCGTGGCAGGAATCGGAATAGGGATCGGGCTCATGACCGTCATCAGCCGCTGCATCGGCGCACACGAAAAAGAACAGGCACAGTATTACGTCCTGCGCCTGTCCCTGATGGCCGAAATATCCATCGCCGTTTCCTGCTTCACTCTGTTCGCTCTCGGGAACCCGATCATCTCACTTGCCGGCCTGAAGGGCGAGAGCGCTTCCCTCTGCTGGCAGATGCTGATCATCATCACGATCTGCAAGCCAATTCTCTGGGTACCGGCCTTTATTCCGCCGTACGCGTTCCGCGCCGCAGGTGACGTCAAATACTCGATGATCGTATCATCCCTCTCGATGTGGTTCTGCCGTGTCGCGCTGACCATCTTCCTGATCAGAGTCGCCGGCGTCGGTCTCGTCTCCGTCTGGATCGGAATGTTCACCGACTGGGCAATCCGTGGAATCCTCTACACCATTCACTTCATCAAAGGTAAGTGGATGATGTATCACCTCTCCTGACGGAAGAAACATTACAACGCAAAACGAGAGCTGCCGCACATCAACATGATGTGGGCAGCTCTCATTGTATTTACTAAATGTAATCTCCTTCCATTGCGCGCAGGTTTTCAGACGCGACATCCGCAAGCGTCGGTGCTTAACGAGCCCGACCGTAGGGAAGGGCGAGTCTAGCACCGCTACGCTGAGGACAAGCGCGAGCGCGTCGCGGATAAAAACCCTGCGCACATGCGTTGCAGATGGAAGCGCACTTTTTACTTATCAGCCTTTGACGGCTCCGGCCATTCCTTCTACATAATACTTCTGTACTACAAGGAAAAGGATAGCGATCGGAATGGATACCACAACGGCGCCCGCAGCAAAGCAGGTGTACCATTCGTGGATGTACTCCTTCTGAAGCATGTTCCAGAGACCGATGGCCACGGTGTACTGATCTGCTTCAGCACGGCAGATAACCTTGGCAAAAATAAAGTCAACCCACGGTGCGATGAAGGAAGTCAGGATCGTGTAAATAATGATCGGTTTGGACAGCGGAATGGTGATCTTCGTAAAGATCTGCCAGCGGGTAGCCCCGTCGATCATCGCCGCTTCATCCAGCGACTTCGGAATCGTATCGAAAAATCCCTTGGCTATCTGGAACCCCATGCCCGAGCACGCGCTGTACACGAGGATCAGCGCTACGCGGATCATGCTGCCCTCAGAAAGGCCCAGAGCCTTCAGAATATAGTACACAGCGATCATGGACATGAAGCCCGGGAACAGGCCGAGGATCATGGCCAGGTTCATGTAGATCTTGCGGAATTTAAAACGCATTCTCGACAGGCAGTACGAAACTGAAAGCACAAAGAAAGTCGAGATCAGGCATGAAAAAATCGCAATGATCAGTGTGTTCATGAACATTCTCGGGAAATTCAGCATCGACGTATCGGTGAAAAGTTTCACGTAATTGGCTGTGGTATATCCCTTCGGGAAGAAGGTGCTCACATAGGATCCCTTTTCCTCACGGAAGCTGGTCAGAACGATCCAGACGATCGGAAGGAGCCATATAAAAGCGAGGACAGCCAGAAAAACATGAACCATGAAGTTTCCGAAGCGTTTACCAAATGGTCTTTTATTCACATATTTTTCCATTACATGAACGCCTCCTCATTCTTATACGACGCCGAATTCCGGTATGTAACCAGAGCCACGATACTCAATACGATAAAGGTCATAATACCGATAACCGCACCGATATTGTAATACTGGTCGTCGATCGTCAGCTTGTACAGCCATGTGACGAGCAGATCCGTCTTGCCGGCCGTATCTCCCACGAAAGTAGGACCGCCGCCCGACAGCAGGTAAATTACGTTGAAGTTATTGATGTTACCTGTGAACTGTGTGATCAGATACGGAGTCGTGACAAACAGCATATACGGCAGTGTGATCTTGAAGAAGATCGTCACCTTGCCGGCGCCATCGATCTCCGCCGCCTCATACAGCTCGTGCGGGATGTTCTGAAGAATACCCGTGACCTGAAGCATCGTGTACGGAACGCCGACCCACAGGTTGATGACAATGACGGTGACACGTGCCCACGTCGGATCCTGCCAGAACGGAAGCGGACTGTCGATCCATCCGAGGTTCATGAGAAGCGTATTAACTGCGCCCTGCGGCTGCAGCATCGTGTGCATGATCAGGAGGGAAACGAACTGCGGAACTGCGATCGTGAGCACGAAGCAGAAGCGCCAGAACGCCTTGAAATGCGTGTCCTTCCGGTTGATGATCAGCGCAAGGATCATACCAAGGATGTAGTTAAGGAATGTGGCAAAAATCGCCCAGACGATCGTCCATGCAAGTACGCCCCAGAACTGGCGTCCAATGTTGCCGTTCAGATTCAGAACTCTTCCGAAGTTCACAAGACCATTCCAGTCAAAGAGCTGGAGATGATCGCCTTCCTTAGAATAGGTCGTGAAGGCCATACTGATCATGAAGACAAGCGGCACGATATTGAACAGAAGAATGCCGAGGCATGGCAGAGTCATCAGCGTCATGTGAAGGTTTTCATCTCTGAGAGAGAGAAGATCTTCCTTAAAATTATTGATGTGTCTGCCTTTTTCTTGTCCAGCTGCAGCTTATAGGATTCTTTCATCTGGATCACCCAGAGAAGAACGATAGCTGCAACAACAAACAGGGCAACAACACCGTAAAGAAGGATCAGTACGGAATTATCGCCCTTCGTGTATACATAGATGCCCGCATCCGTCAGTGTCTTGGTCTGTGCGTTTGAACCAAGTGAAGGAAGCATAGCCAGGTTGTGTGCGCCCTTATTGACCATGTATACGATAAAAGCGATTTCAAAGAACAGAATGATAAGGCCCTTGATGATCTGCTTCCTCGCCATACAGCCAAATCCCATGATAACCATGGACAGCTTCGTCGCGGCATCGCCCTTTACAATGGCCTTCCCCAGAGTGACTTCCTGTTCTGCTTTGATCTTTTTCTGTTTTGAGCTCATTAGCATTTCCTCTTTATAAAAGGAACCGGAATGCATGACAATTTGTCAGTGTACTCCGGTTCCAGTCAGCTAAATGATTGGTTATTCTACTGTGGAGGTATTCATGGCAGTATTCATTTCAGCTGTCTTTTCTACTGCGTTGTCATGTGTAACGGTACCAGCAACAAGCTCCTCGCCCATTGACTGTGCCGGTGTCCAGTACTGGCTCATAGCAGATACGAGCGGCTGTACTGTAGAGGTATTAGCGATTGTGTCGTTCTGTGCCTTAGCAAGAGCGTCAGAGGAAACGTCGATGGAAGTATCGCAAGGGATGATGTTTCTCATCTCATAGTGAGCCTGCTGAGCGTCTGTAGATCCGAGGAATCCAGCAAGTGCTACAGCAGCTTCCGGATACTGGGTGTTCGGGTTAACGCCGATTGCCTTAGAGCCTGCGAAGGACTTCATCTGGCACTCAGTTCCGTTGATCGTGATAGTCGGAAGCTGAGCGATGCCGACATTCTCCTCGCCGAGAGCTTCAACTACTGCTTCGTAATCCCAGGAGCCGGAGAACATTGCGTTTACGCTGCCGTCAGCCAGTCCTGCAAGTGCGGAACCATCAGTATCGTTGCTGAAGTTTTCGTTAGCAACAAGGTCAACGAGATAATTCGTTACGTCAGAAGCCTTGGTATCGCTCTCGCCATCGCCAAAGTCAATGCCTGCTGCTTCATCAGTTCCGTCCTCACCGAAGAGGGTGCAGCCGTTTGCTACATAGAACGCTGCGATGTACCAGCTGTTGGAAAGCGGGAAGCTTACCTTGCCCTTCTCAAGCATGGTGTCGAGGTTCTTTACATCATCCTCGGAGAATACTCTTGTGTCATAGTACATGAACCATGTATTTGCGGTGAACGGAACGCCGTAGATGCCGTCCTCATAAGTAACGGAATCAATGATCGTCTGGCTGTTGCTGCTGGTTACCTGATCAGCGACGTCGCCGCCGAGCTGTGCGATAGCGCCTGAAGAGATCAGATCCGGGATCTGGTCATTAGCGAACATGTAAACGTCTGCGCCTGCTTCAGCATCTGTTGCCAGCTGAGTCTTGGCATCACCCTCAGAGCAGACACCATAGTTAAATGTAATATCCCATTCCGGATGAGCTGCTGCGAATGCCTCGCACTCGGTAGCCAGCCAGTTGTCACCGTCCTGATCCTCCTGCGGGCTCCATACGGTGAGGGTAACTGCTTCAGCATCGCCGCTTGCGGTGGCGGAAGTAGAAGCCGTTGACTCTGTGCTCTCTGCTGCTACAGATGATGTTGATGCAGCAGAAGAAGAACTTGCAGATGAAGATGTAGAAGCGGTAGAACCGCATCCGGCAAGGGCAGCCGCTGTCATGGCAGCAGTCAGAACCATGGATACAACCTGTTTTTTCATTTTAGTCTCCTTTTCCTTTCGTAAAAACGTGTTTTTGTGCTTTGATATTTCGTAAACTTTCGAAGCATATATTGAATGTAGTCTTTTTCTTCGAAAATTGCAATAGAAAACGTTTCCATATCCCCATATTTCGGCGTTTTACGAAATTTTACGATGTATTTTTTATAAGTATTTCACAAATTATTTCGTTAATTTTCGAACGATGTTGAATTTGGGAGTTCTCCGTGCCTATAATGAGCCATAATAAAAGTAATGATGAACGGTTCAAAGGAGCTCCAATGACTACTATTAAGGATATTGCCGCATCCCTGGGTGTATCGAGCGGTACGGTATCCAAAGCGCTGAACGGTGCGTCCGACATCAGCGAAAGTCTCCGCAAGACAATCCTCGATAAAGCGGTGGAAATGGGATATGTACGAAGAGGCGCGCAAAAGGCGTCAAAGAGGAAAATGGCTATTTTTATAGAAAACATGGCCTATTCCGACCCATCTGAATTCGGATATGACATTGTACTCGGCTTCCGGCAGGCTGCTGCTGCAGACGGATGGGATGTGGATGTCATCGACGCCAGCATCGAAATGCAGAATTCACAGAAATACGATTCCTATATGATGGCCTCAGGCTACAGCGCCGCCTTTTTCCTTGGATTCGCACTCGAAGATCCCTGGATGACTCAGTTCCAGGATACCGATGTGCCGACCGTTCTGCTGGACAATTCTGTTCCGGCTAATCCGCACGTCTGCTCCGTGGGAACAGATAATATTGAAGGAATCGACCTGGCGGTCGAGCATCTGATCCACCTCGGACATGAAAAAATCGCCTTTCTTGACGGCTCTATTAATTCAGAAGTCTCCAATCAGCGAATGGAAGCTTATCTGTCGAGCATGGTGCGTCACCACCTGCCTGTCAACCCTGCGCTGGCTGTTTATGGCTACTTTATCGCAGATGCAGCCCATTATCACGTGCCTGACATTCTGTCTGCAGGTGCCTCGGCAATTATCTGTGGAAATGACCTGATCGCCCAGGGTGTCATCGAATCCGCAAGAGATGCAGGATTGCGCGTACCGGAGGATCTCAGCGTGATCGGTTTCGATGATCTTCCGTCCGCGGCAGAAATGGATCCTCCTCTGACGACGATCCATCAGGACCGTTCTTCACTAGGAAGAAACGGTTTTTATTCGGCTCATGCGCTGCTGAACAATGTCTCTCAGAGCAAGTCACTCCTGAGACCTGTTCTGATCGTGAGAGGAAGCACGGCCAAAGCAGTGCCCCGGCTGGTGACGAACCCTACTATTGACAAGGATTCTGTCATGTATCTGAACCCGGAGCTCTATATGCAGTTCAACTGACTTCCAAAAGCAGCATTTTTGAGGGGGAATAAAAATGAACAGGATATCACGTATTACGGCGGCTCCGCTCGCCGCATTTGTTTCCGTCTGTCTGATCGCCGGCTGCGGTTCGACAGACGCTTCTTCTCAGGGAGGCAGCGTTTCTTCATCTGCGGGTGAAAGCGCTGAATATACAGCCGTCTCAGCTTCTTCTACAGACAGCGCGGCCACTGCCGGATCGGCAGAATCCGCAGCAGATACGTCAGATTCCCTCTCCACTTCATCTGACGACCTGCCGGCGGGCGTGCAGCAGATGGAAGAGCTGGACGGCGTCCTCACTTCACAAACCAGTCCGACGCACACCGGAACCACCTACGAGATTTTTGTCGACAGCTTCTATGACAGCGACGGAGACGGAATGGGTGATCTCAACGGCGTGACCGAAAAGCTCGATTACATCAACGACGGCGATTCTTCCACATCCTATGATCTGGGTTGCAATGCGATCTGGATGATGCCAATCTCCGAAAGTCCTTCCTATCACAAATACGATGTGACTGACTACGAAAGCATTGACCCGGATTACGGAACGCTCGACGATTTTGACAATCTGATATCCGAGGCACACAGCCGCGGAATCAGTGTCATCCTCGACATGGTCATCAACCACACTGGAAGTCAGAATCAATGGTTTAAAGACGCCGTTTCTTATCTGAAAAATCTCCCCGAAGGCCAGGAGCCTTCCTCGGATGAATGTCCTTACGTCGATTATTATAATTTCTCCCGTGAACAGGAGGACGGCTACGTTCCGCTCTCAGGAACAGACTGGTATTATGAAGCGCGGTTCAGTGAGGATATGCCCGATCTGAATCTTGATTCCGACGCCGTCCGTCAGGAGCTGACGGATATCGCCACCTTCTGGCTGAACCGCGGCGTGGACGGCTTCCGCATGGATGCATCTCTCTACTATTACACCGGTAACAACGAAAAGAGCATCGATTTTCTGAAATGGTACGCGGACATGGTGCGCGGCATTAACCCCGACGCCTATATCGTCTCCGAGGTCTGGACCGACCAGAGCACATACAGCACTTATTACGCGTCAGGCATTGATTCCTGCTTTGATTTTGCCTTTGCCACGCAGGACGGCATTATCGCAAAGACCGTCAACGGCTTCTACGACGCCGCTGATTACGTGAATGCGCAGTCGAAGGAACAGGATCTGTACGCTTCTTACAACAGCAATTACATCAACGCGCCTTTTTATACGAATCACGACACGGCGCGCTCAGCGGGCTATTATGCCGGCGATGACGGTTCAAAGACAAAAATGGCCGAAGGCCTTAACCTCATAATGAGCGGAAACGCCTTCCTGTACTACGGCGAAGAGCTCGGCATGAAAGGTTCAGGGAAGGACGAAAACAAGCGCGCACCGATGTACTGGTCAACGGACAGCAGTGCAGAAGGCATGTGCGACGGCCCGACCGGAATGGATTCCATCAAAATGAAATTTGACAGTTTCGAAAAGCAGGATTCCGATCCATCTTCCATCCTGTCTTATGTCAGAAGTGCGATCAAAATCAGGAACGCCTTTCCTTCTGTCACTGCCGGCCGCGTCACGACCTGTGATTCTCTTTCATCTGGCAGCACGGCAGTGTACACAAAAACGCTCGACGGCGCCGAGACCACAGTGATCGCGCTGAACACGGGAGACACCGCTTCGACGCTGACGCTGGATGATTCTACAGGCTTCGCCCCGTCTGACCTGCAGATTTCAGCAGTTCTGCTGTCCGGTGAAGACACGGCTGAACTGTCAGACGGTCAGCTCACACTGCCGCCGTACAGCATCGTCATCATGACAGCAAAATGATCCGGATATTATTGACGAAGGACCAATAATAGCTCCCCGTCTCATGGAGAAAACAGAATGACAGCATATGCTGACCTGAAAAAAAATTTCATCTTTGACCTTTACGGCACGCTGCTCGACATCTGGACAGACGAAACGAATCCGTCTCTCTGGAAGTGGCTCGCTACAAAATACTGTCAGGCAGGATCCGACTATACAGCAGAGGAAATAAGCAGCGTCTATCACAGACTGGTGAAAGAAAAAGAAGCAGAGCTGGGAAAACGTCTGAACACAAAATGGCCCGAGATTGAGTTGTGGGACGTGTTCCGCGACATGCTCCGGTGCGATAAATCTGATCATTCACCAGATGATCCAAATAACGCTTCTTCTGCTTCGGACTCTGTTATAGCTTCGGAATCGTCTCCAGCAAGGCAGGCCGATACCGAAAAATGGATCGGGGAGACAGCGGTCTCCTTCCGCGTCCGGTCGAGACTCCGCTTCCGGCTTTTCGAGGATACGCTGCCTGTGCTGCGCGAGCTGAAAAAGCGCGGCAAAAAGGTCTATCTCCTCTCCAATGCCCAGGCCTGCTTTACGAAGTATGAGATTGGGGAAACCGGCATAGGAGAATATTTTGACAAAATTCTGATCTCTTCGGACCGGCACGTCAAAAAGCCCGAAAAACGTTTTATGGGCATGCTTCTTGAGGAGGAGCATCTGAATATCCCCGACAGCGTGATGATCGGCAATGATTATTCCAGCGACGTCGCGTCAGCCGCGCAGTGGGGAATGGACGCGATTTTTCTGAATACGGACGGATACTCCGCTGAGGATCGGGCTGGAAGGCTGGCACAGATGAGACAGCAGTTCCATGTGCCGGATTACAAGCCCGCCGTCATTGCGTCGGGCAGACTCATGGAGATTTTTTCACCGGTTCAGGATCCCGGAAAGGTCTGAAACGCGAAAACACAATACGATAACCATAATTACCGATACACAGGAGGAAGCTCATGAGCAAACCATCATGGCTGAATGACGCCGTTTTTTATGAAATCTATCCGCAGTCCTTCAAGGACAGTAACGGCGACGGGATAGGCGATCTGAACGGGATCATCTCTTCTCTGGACTATATAAAAGGGCTCGGCTGCAACGCGCTCTGGATCAATCCGATCTATGATTCTCCCTTTAAGGACGCCGGCTACGATGTGCGCGACTACAAGAAGGTGGCGCCGCGTTACGGCACCAATGAGGATGCATACAGACTGTTCGAAGAGGCGCACAGGCGCGGGATCCGCGTCCTGCTCGACCTTGTTCCCGGCCACACCTCCGAGGAACATCCCTGGTTCAGGGCGAGCATGGAGCCTGAGAAAAATGAATACTCCGACCGCTACATCTGGACAGACGGAGCCTTTACCGGCATCCCAGACCACCTCTACATCGGCGGCGAAAGCGACCGCGACGGCGTTTACATGCTGAACTTTTTCAAATGCCAGCCGGCGCTCAACTATGGCTGGGGAAAAGTAAAATACAGCTGGCAGACCGCTGCCGGATCCGAAGCTGCCAACGCTACACGCGACGCGATGAAGGATGTCATGCGCTTCTGGCTTGACCACGGCTGCGACGGCTTCCGCGTGGATATGGCGGACTCTCTTGTCAAGGACGATGATGAGAACAAATCAAATACACAGGCAATCTGGCGCAACGTCCGCTCCATGTTGGATAAAGACTACCCGGAGGCCGCACTGGTCAGTGAGTGGAGCAATCCGTTCCAGGCGATCCCCGGAGGCTTCCACATGGATTTTTACCTGGATCATCTGGGAAATGGATACAATACTCTGCTTCGCGACTATGAGACAGAGGGCGGGGATCACAGTTACTTCAAAAAAGACGCCGGCGGAGACATCAACCGCTTCCTCAGCGATTATCTACCCAAATACAATGCAGTCAGAGGGCGCGGATACATCAGCATGTTTACATGCAACCACGACACGCCGAGGCCAAGAAAAACGCTTTCCGTCGAAGAGCTGAAGCTCGCATACGCCTTTATTTTTACAATGCCGGGAGTACCCTTCCTGTATTATGGCGACGAGATCGGCATGCGCTATCAGACCCTCCGTTCCAAGGAAGGCGGCTACGCGAGAACCGGATCGAGAACGCCGATGCAGTGGACGAGCGGAAAGAACGCAGGCTTCTCCGACGCAGAGGAAGATCAGCTCTACCTGCCTGTCGATTCCTCTGAGGACGCACCGTCCGTAGAAAAAGAAGACCGTGACGAGGCTTCTCTTCTGTCATCGATCAGGCGCATCATCGCCCTCCGCCACAGCGAACCCGACCTGCAGGCTGATGGAAGTTTTGAGGTCGTCTCCGCTAAAAAAGGCGAACCCTTCATTTACCGCCGCGGCTCACTCCTCTGCGCAGTCAACCCGGACGGCGAGGCCAAACCTCTCGACCCGGCTGTGTCAGATACCTTCCGTAAGGCAATGCAGAACGACAAGCTGCTGTTCCTGAACGGTTCTCTCACCGATGATATGATCGGACCGCAGTCCTTTGCTGTCGTGCAATCCTGAACAGAATAATTGGAAAACAAAAAAGGCGGCCATCACGGCCGCCTCTTTTAAAAGAAAGGGAAGGAGAAATTTTTTTGGTGTTGCTTTGTTTCTATGCTTCATAGGATACTGTGAAATTGTGTTCTGATTTCGTCCTTCCTGTGAAAATTCTGTGAAGTGAACTCAGTAAAACCTGCGGATCTCCCCGTCAATGCCGTATTCTCTCTTGAATTTCTGAAGTTCCTCATCATTTCGGATAACGCATATCTCATAAAATTCGCCCGTCTTGCGATCCCGAAAACCCGCTGTCTGCTCCCCGGTACATATGCTGCAGCGGATTGCTGGCTCCACTTTCTCTGGATCAAAGGACTTATTCTGTTTTTTCTTTCTGCCATGAAACCACATGAACTATATCGCCTCAAACACATTTTTCTGATGACAGACAGGACACTCTTCCGGCGGCTGCTCTCCTTCGTAAATATAACCGCAGACACGGCATTTCCACTTCCGGGTTGTATCCCCGGGTTTCGTCACTTCCTCATATGCTTCTTTTTCATGCAGAACTTTGTAGTTCTCTGCGCTTTCTCCGAGGTCACTTTCCCGGCTGTGATAAGTTGTATGAAGCAGCTGCTCAGCCAGCGTTGAAAGCGGCTCTCCGTAGAAGGTTTTATAAAGCTCCTGCAGCTCCTCATTATCGGTACTCACGCGCTCGTCCATCGACGCATCTCGCTCATACAGGCCCGTGATTCTGGCCTTTCTGGCATCATCGGCGTCTTCCAGATGTTTCGGCTGACCTCCGCCGCCAATGCAGCCTCCCGGACAGGTCATGACCTCAACGAAATCAAAATCTGACAGCCTGCTCTCCGCAAGAAAACGGCGGACATTGGCTGTACCGTAAATAACCGCCAGGCGAAGGACAATATCCTCGGTCACCTGTACCCGTGCCGTCCGGATCCCGTCGTATCCGCGGACAGCCTCGAGCTGAAGAAGCTCTGCCGGTGCAGGCCGGCCGTTCAGATATTCATAGGCAGCGCGGACGGCCGCTTCCATCACACCGCCGGTCACGCCGAAAATCACACCGCCACCGCTTTTTTCAGACATAAAGGGATCATAGGACGACTCCGGAAGTGAAGAATAGTCGATACCTTCCTCCTTCGCCCAGCTGATCAGCTCTCTTGTTGTGATGCAATAATCCATATCCCTCAGAGAATCTTCGTGCCAATAAGAAGCCGACGCGTTCATCTCCTCACGGCGGATCTCGAACTTCTTCGCCGTGCACGGCGTCAGGCAGACATTTACGATCTTTTTCGGATCGATACCCTTTTTCTTTGCAAACCATGTCTTGATCGTCGGCCCCTGCATACCGATCGGGCTCTTTGCAGAAGACAGATGCGGCAGCAGCTCCGGATAATAGGTCTCAGCGAATTTTACCCACGCGGGACAGCAGGACGTAAACTGCGGAAGAGGCGCAGAGCTTTTTTTAGTGACGCGCGCGATCAGTTCCGAGGCTTCCTCTACAATAGTCATATCTGCCGCAAAATTGGTATCCAGCACTATGTCTGCACCAAGAGCCCGAAGGAGCGCGACCATTTTTCCCTCAGAAAAGGTACCGGCAGCCTGTCCGAATCCCTCGCCCAGGGATACACGGACCGAAGGAGATGTAGAAACGATCACGATCTTATCCGGGTCCTGTATCGCAGCTCTGACGGCTTCCTTCTCACTGGTCTCTGTAATGGATCCCGCGGGACATACGTTTGCACACTGCCCGCAGTGAATGCAGATCGGAACGTCTCCCGTCCTTGCCAGATCGTAGTAGGTCAGCACAGAGATCTGATCCCGGCAGGCATCCCGGCAGCTTCCACACTTAATACACAGTTCCTCGTTCCGGCAGATCGCGGGGTTCCCCTTTTCTATCGGGACGCGGATTTCCGGTGAAAGATGTTTGCTCATTGCATCTCCTTCCTGTCACTATTGACGTTATTCTATTTCTTCATTTTCTATAAGTTTTTCGCATATTTGAGAAAAAATTTCCTGTATGACACTCAGATCAGGATTCCCTGCAGGTGATCCATTTCGTGCTGGATGATCTGCGCAGGGAATCCCGAGAATTTCTGATGATGCTTTTTCAGGTTCATGTCCTCGTAATCAACCTCGATCTCCCGGTACCGCGTCGTCTTTCTCGTCCCACTCAGGGAAAGGCAGCCCTCTTCAGCCTCATATGCACCGTTCTTTCTCGTTATGACAGGATTGAACATCACCATATCGGCAGGACCGATATTGACGACAATAATGTTCTTTTTAACGCCGATCATGTTGGCGGCCATGCCCACGCAGCGATCTCTGTTCGCCTGCAGCGTGTCCAGGAGATCGCGTGCCGTCTGAAGATCCTCTTTTCCGGCCGGTTCTGACTTCTGACTCAGAAAAATCGGATCACGATTGATATCTCTGATCATTCAAGTCTCCTCGTCCCTGCATTATTTTTTCCATGAACCATCTTCGTTAAATGTGTCTTTTAATGCCTTTTCTGTCGGAAAAATCGTTCCGATCATGATAATAACCTGTATCGTCAGCACAACGCCACATACGATACCAATCGTATCTTCATCGGACCTGTAGAACGGGACATGAACAATGATCGTTGGGACCAGAAGAATCAGGCCGATTTTCCACCACAATTTTCCTATGTATTCGTTGGCGAACTTCCATGTCTCGATGTTCATCATGGACCTTCTGGTTCTGTAGCCGACGAATCCATTAACCTCTTTTGGACAATGCTTCCACATCATCCGTCCTCCAATAAGCATCAGAACTGGCATGAGACAATCGCAGAAAAATATAAACCACCAATACCACATACCCGTCACCTCCACCTGTCTGGAAACACGAAAAGGCCACCACAGTAACTACAATCCACGTATGATATTCAGATAATCCTGCCGCTGGTCAACGACAGCATACACGACCACCTGATGTTGTTCTTCATTAATTTTGTAGAAGACCAGATCTTTCTCTAAGATAAGAACCCTGAATCCCTGCCGCTTTAACACAAGATACCCGGGATCCGTGCCGATATAGGAATTGTCCTCAAGCGCAAGAATGCTTTTCTCCATCGCGTCAAGCTTTTTGAGCGCTACATCATTTCCAAAATTCTGTGCTACATACAGAATCGTCTTCCGGATTCCTTCATCTGCGGTGTCCGTCCGGACGACTTCGTACTTCATCGTCATCCCTCCCCGAGCGTTTTCCGCAGATCGTTAAAGGTATCCCTGATGGGCGCCGTCCGGCCATTTTTCACATCATCTTCCGCCTCGGAAAGTACTTCCAGAAGCTCGATGCGGGCCTTCATGTTCTGATATTCTTCGTAAGAGAGAGAAACCGTATCCCCTCTTCCATTCACTGTAATAATGACGGCCTCCCGGCCTTCTTTGCACTGCTTTGAGATCTCGCTGTAATGATTTCTCAAGTCCGCTGATGGTCTGATAGACTCTTTAATTGACAGCATTTTTATCACCTCCATCGACGTCTTTATATGCATATTATATCATTCAACGACTACCGCCGCCACAGTAAATCTGCTACAAACAGGGAAAATCCCGGCCTTATTCTCCTGAATATGAGGTATGATGAAAGTATATTAAAAATCAGCACAAAGCATCTCATGGCTTATTACCGGGAGGGAATCACTATGCCATTTAATATTGTCCGACAGGATATCACACAGATGAAGGTAGACGCGATCGTCAACGCCGCAAATACCGGGCTCCGGCAGGGCGGCGGAGTCTGCGGGGCGATTTTTGCCGCGGCGGGACCGTGGGAGCTTCAGAAGGCCTGCGACAAGGTCGCTCCCATCCGCACCGGAGAAGCGGCGATCACACCCGGCTTCCGTCTGCCGGCAAAATACGTGATCCACGCCGCGGGGCCAGTCTACGACGCCGGACAGCCAGAGAAATGCGAGCGTCTGCTGAGGAGCGCATACATCGAATCGCTGAAGCTCGCAGAAAAGAATAAATGCCAGAGCATCGCATTTCCGCTGATCTCCAGCGGTATCTACGGCTACCCGAAGGACGAGGCACTGCGCGTCGCCGTCGCGGCGATCCGGGATTTTCTCGAAGATCACGAGATGGATGTATACCTGACAATCATCGATAAAGAAACGTTTGAGCTAAGCAGACAGTATGTATGAATTGCAACCAGAGGAATAGATAACAAGCCATGGCATTATACGCAATAGGCGACCTGCATCTCGCTTTTCAGACGGAGATCCCGTCAACGATGCAGAAAAAATCAAGAATCTGGAAAAATCATGAAAAGATTTTCCAGAGAAACTGTGCAAAAATGATCCAGCCAGAGGACACGCTGGTTCTTGTCGGCGATCACAGCTGGGGCAAAAAGCTGTCGATGTGTGAGCAGGACCTGCAGTACATCGAGAACCTCCCGGGACGGAAGATCCTGACAAGAGGGAACCACGATATGTTCTGGCCAGTGAAAAAGACGGAGGCGCTGAACGAGCTTTACGCTGGGCGCCTACAGTTTCTGCAGAACAACTTCTTCACCTATGAGGATTACGCGCTCGTCGGAACGAAAGGCATTACCTTTGAAGGGCCGTTTTACGTGGACCGGCGAGGCAGAATCCTCGGCTGGGACGAGAAGGCCGAGGCACAGTCGAAAAAGCTTGCCGACCGCGAGATGAAGCGGCTGCGCGATTCCTTCGAACAGGCGAAGGCCGCCGGATACCGGAAATTCATCATGTTTCTCCACTACCCGCCGACGAATATTCTTGAATCCGACAGCTGTTTCACGCGCATCGCAGAGGAATACGGCACGGAGCAGGTCATTTATGCCCACTGCCACGGAGAGCCCCGCTTCCACGACAGTATCATCGGCACAAAAAACGGGATCCGCTACCGGCTCGTCTCAGGCGATTACCTGAGATGGAAACCAGAGCGGATCCTGTAATAAAACGCACGGATTCAAAAGTCCTTTACCCTCTGTCAAAAATTTTCTCAGACGAGCAGCTGCAGCTTCTCATCCAATAATGAAAATGTAATGCGGTCCGTCTTTAAGGCCACCTCTCCGTCCGTGTGAAGCCAGAGAGGTTCCGACGTCTGGATAGTCATTTTTCTGAACATAAAGTGATGCACATCCGGGAGGCTGTAATACGGCTTACTTCCGCGGTGCGCGCCTGGAAAATGCCAGAGGATCTGAGCCGCCGGCATGTCTCCGATCGCCACAAAAGACAGCTTCCCGTCCTTCCCGGAGGCGTCGGGCGCAAAACGGTACCCGCCGCCCTCATACGGAAGATTGAAAGCCGCCGCGAAGAGCAGATGATCGAGGTGCACTCTTGTCCCATCGTCGGTCACGCCATCACAGGCCACCTTCTTCGAATAGACGGCATTCAGCGTCCTGTAGGCGATGGCCCCATATGTCAGCGCTCCGAGATGAAGCCGG
This sequence comes from Eubacteriales bacterium, assembly GCA_036453165.1. Classification (GTDB taxonomy): domain Bacteria; phylum Bacillota; class Clostridia; order Lachnospirales; family Lachnospiraceae; genus Bilifractor. The sequence goes on from JAZHVR010000010.1 coordinate 94,227, forward strand.
TTCAGAAACGATTTTGTTTCTGAGTTCAGCGCCTCCTCGCACACTCCCGCGTCAAATCCGACGCCGGAACTGATCACAAAACGCATATCATCCGGGATCACCTCAGGATGCTGTCTTGAGTAGATTTCCGTCCTGTTCTCGAGGTGAACATTTCCGATATCCAGCTTTCTTCTGACTCTTCCGTCGGCGAGCCGCCGCACATAGCGCCGCAGTCTCTCCTCAGTATCGATCGGCCGGAGCCTGAGTCCCCGCGCAAAATCATTGGCAGATCCGATCGGTATGAATCCGAACTTTACGTCCGAAAAATCGCGGATGCCGTTGATGACTTCGTTAATCGTACCATCGCCGCCGCAGACGATGATGGAAGCATCTGATTTTTCCGTGATTTTTGACGCCAGATCCCTGGCATGGCCGGGTCCCTCCGTCTGACAGACCTCATACGGGATGTGCCTGTTATCCAGTTCTTCCTCAAGAAGGCTGACCGCCTTCTCGTTGCTCTCACCGGAATGAGAGGAAGGGTTCATTATTATTGAAACCATAGAATCACCTCACCTGGAAGTCATTATCTTTGCGCCGCCTCGTGTGCGCTGTCTGTTTCCTCATCAGAACCGCCCATTTTTTCATCCCTGATAATTAGAGTCAATAATATCCTGCAGACTGACCTCCGGGTTGCGAAAACGCTCTCCGCTTCTTTCAATACGCAGATGAATGGCCTTCTTCGGGCAGTTGTGAACACAGGCAAAACAGCTCTCGCAATGATTGCCGAAAACTGGTTTTTCCTTTTCTTTTTGTGAAACATTGGACACTGGACACACGCGCGCACAGATACCACAGCCGATGCAGTCATCACTGACCGTATACATCCGCGGCGCTATCTTCCAGGCTCCGCGAATGGCAGCACCGATCCCCGAAGAAATAACCGCAGCGGGCGCCGGAAACGCCGTGTCCTTCTTTTTCCGCCTGGCGACCTCATGCACAATGTGCCGGAGATTTTCCTCTGTCCTCTTCTTCTCCAGTTTCGAAACCTGATCTTTCATCTCGAAAGCAGGAAGATAGTTGTCCACCATCAGCAGTGTCGTCATATAATCCGGTTGATTGCCGTTCGCAGCGAGGAGATTTTTCATCTCACCCAGCGATCCTCCTGCCGCATTGCCATATGTAGCAATGACAAACAGGTAATCCGTACGGATCACACAGTGCTTCAGATATCGCCGCACAATCCCCGGAATGCTCCCCGCATAAATCGGATATACAATTCCCACTGCGTCATCTTCAACCTTATATTCATTTCTTTTTATCATCTGCGGAATCGACAGATATTCCGCTTCAAAACGCTTTGCAACCGCGAGGCAGTTCCCCGACGCCGTAAAATATAAAATCTTCACCGAAAAATGATTCCTCCATTATCCAAAATTGCCCAGTAGTAATCGCGGATAAGTTCAACATATCCGGTTCATGATCCTGAAGACTCAGATTTTTTATGCAAGATCCACCCGACAGCTGGAACAACAATGTCCGTCGCCATGGCGAGCACATATGTCCACTCAAACGCGCCGTTCAAGTTCCACTTGATAAGGCTCATGATGACAGCCAGTCCCGAAGATACTGCCCAGACGCAGAATCTTCCGCGTGTCTGCTCCTTCATGAACAACAGGATCCCGACCATCATGCCGATCTTGACCAGGATAAATACTACGTTCCACACAGGCCTGCCGATGGGATAAAGCATCACCACTCCGATCACGACGGTCACGGCGGCAAACCACAGCCACGCTGTCAGTGCCCCGCTCCTTTTTCCGGTCTGCGGCCTGCTTTCCGATTTTGAACTGCCACCTGCAGCTGAATTTTCTTCTTGTCTGTTATCTATCTCTGCCATACTGAATCCTCACTTTCGCCTGACAGATGACATATTCCCGTTCCTCTATAGCTTAACCCCTTGTCCGAAAGAAGTGAACAAAAATCGGATACAAAAAAGCGACCAGCCGCTTATGACTGATCGCTCAAAATTGAATCTGTTGATATTTGCATTATTCCGCTTTAAGAAGCGCAGTGCCTTTCTTGACGGAGCCATGTGCGAGAGGCTCTACCTTCTGATAGTCTTCACTGTTGGTGACAAGAACAGCGATCGTATCCTTATATCCGGCGGCTGCGATTTTCTTTTTGCTGAAGCTGATGAGCGGCTGCCCGCACTTTACCTGATCGCCTTCTTTGACGTGTGCAGTAAAGCCATCACCCTTCATTTCGACCGTGTCGAGACCAATATGAATCAGAATTTCAAGTCCGTCGTCGCTCTCTATCCCAACGGCGTGCTTCGTGTCTGGCACAGTAAGGATCCTGCCGCTGACAGGGGAGACGACTGTCTCCGACTCGGGGATCATTCCGCATCCCGGACCGAGCACACCTTCTGAGAAAACTCCGTCGCCGATCTCTTTCAGCGAGATCGCCTGGCCGTCGACTGGCGCATAGACAACATTTTTTTCAGGCTGGAAGGAAGCTTCTGAGTCATCTGATGATTTTCCGAATAACTTATTAAAAATCCCCATATTATTTCTCCTTCTGCTTCTGCTCGATTGCCGAGATCATATCGATACGTCTCTGATGTCTGCCTCCCTCAAAGTCTGTCGTAAGCCATACGTCCACGATCATTTTGGCGAGCTCCGGACCGACGACGCGGGCGCCGAAGGCGAGCATATTCGTGTTGTTGTGCTGGCGGGACAGCTTTGCGGAGTACGGTTCACTGCAGGTGACGCAGCGGATGCCGTTTACCTTATTGGCGGCGAGGGAAATGCCGACACCGGTGCCGCAGATGACGATTCCGCGGTCAACCGTTCCATCGACGACTGCGTTTGCGACAGCCTCTCCGGAGATCGGATAGTCAAAGCGCTCATAGCTGTTCGTTCCAAAATCGACTACCTCGTATCCGTAGGTGTCCTCGATATGTTTCTTGATGATTTTCTTAAGATCCAGTGCTACATGATCATTGCCAATTCCGATTTTCATTTCAAATACTCCTTTCAGAAGATGTGAAAAAGATGACCTTTTAACAATTTATTCCGTGATTTGTTCCTGTTATGCATTTCAGATATTTGTGCTTGCCATCCGGTACCAGGTGTACTGGCGTCCCTTGATGGACACGGACAGCTGATGAATATTCTCAGGGCTGGAGCACCCCGCAAAGCCGCCGTCGCCGATGGCGTGGATATCTGCGCCGGTTTCCTTCATTTTCAGCGCCACGAGACGGATGGTCTCCGGATCTGCGCACTCGACCGAGCTGTTGAGGAAACACATTGCAAGTGTGCCCGGCTTATAAGAATGTGTGAACTGAACCAGCTCCTGGATCATGGAAATACTGATGCCGCTTCTGGATCCCGGTGCCGGCAGGTCAATGCAGTCAGCTCCGCAGTCGATCAGCTCGCGGATAATATCCTTCGCGTCGCGCTCTGCGAGAGGATCGCCGAGAACCTTCTCGCGGATGCCGTCCTCCCACTTGCCGGCGAAAACAAAGACGCTTTCGCCGTATTTTTCCTTGATCCACTTCGTCGTATTGATGACGTCCTGGATCGAGGTGCCGCAGCCGGGATTTCCGCCGAGCACGAGGAAATCAGCTCCTGCGCTGACAGCCTTGTCTACGTGCTCCGGAGTGGCCAGCATACCGTCCATATCATAGATGCGCTCCTCATTCGGGATCTCGCTGCCGGGGCATCCGAGATATACGCCGACCGGCCGGCGGCATCTCTCTTTGAGCTCACGGATCGTCAGACCCTGCATGCCGAGGTTCTTGCTGTCATCGTCGAAATTGTAGGTGTTCAACATGACCATATCCGCCCCGAAGGCAAACATCAGCTCGGTATTTGTCACTCCGCGGACGAGCCCCTGATTGGCAAAGATCAGGTGCTGGCCCATGATCGTTCTCCCCTCCGCCTTGAAGATCGAGGTCTTCAGGTCCATCGGCGTCATTTTTTCAAAATCTTTTGCAGAACAATTGATAATTCTGGTTACTTCTTTCTCCATTTTCTGTCACCCTCCATTAAACAGTCCTGATCCGCAGCCCCTTCAGATCCTGCGAAGCTCAGCCATCAGTTCCCCATAGCTTTTATCCTTGCCGAACAGCGCCGAGGTGCCGAGGATAAATCCGTCGCATCCCATGCCGGCGAGGTCCCGGATCACTTCCGGTGAACAGTGGCCGTCGATCATGATCTTAAAGCCGAATTCATCCTTCAGCTCCACCAGCCGGCGGATCTTATTTTTCGTAAAATTGATAAATTTCTGTCCCGCAAATCCGGGATTGACAGTCATGACCATGACATAATCGGCGAGGTTCAGCATTTCATGAACGCTCTCGATGCTGGTGTCCGGATTAATCGCAAGACCAGCCAGCTTCCCGCGCTCCTTGATGTGAGCGAGCGTCTTCACAACATACCGCTCCGATTCCGGATGAATGTAGATCAGGTCGCAGCCCGCATCGATAAAAAGGTCAACCTTCTCAGAGGGATTTTCGATCATCAGGTGGCAGTCAACCATCTTCTTCGTGTATTTGCGAATCGCTTTGATATCCATGACGCCCATGGTCATGTTCGGAACAAACTCGCCGTCCATGATATCGCAGTGAAAAATATCAGCACCGGCTTTGTCGAGTTCTTCGACCTCATTTTTCAGATTACCAAAATCCGCACACATCATGCTCGGGCATAACAGCAGCTTGTTTTCAGTTTTTTCCATCGCAGACATTGTTTCCATCATATTTTTCACTCCATATCATCGTTATATCCAAAGAAATAAGTAAGTATTGCTGACAGTACATAGGAGACGCCGCAGCCGATCAGCATGCCGGCAAATCCGTGTCCGATAAAAGCCGGAAGTGTGAGGAGACCGGGGATGACATTCGTCTGGACGCGGGCGCCGGCCACAGAGGCGATCACGCCTCCGATCGCACCGCAGATGCAGGCGATAACCATCGGCTTTTTATACTTAAGAGTTACGCCGTATACAGCGGGCTCCGTAATACCGAAGATACCAGAGAGTGCCGCGGAACCGGCGACGGTCCTTACATTGTTTTTCTTTGTCTTGAGGAAGACACCGAGGGAGGCGCCTGCCTGAGAGAAGTTTGCGGGTCCGACCAGAGGGCAGATCGTATCGTAACCGTAAACGGAAATGTTGTTCATCATCAGAGGAACAAAACCCCAGTGCACACCAAAGATGACGAGCAGTGACCAGAAGCCGCCGATGACGATGCCAGGGAATACCGGGTTCAGACCTGCGAGGAAGTTATAGCCCTCAGCGAGCAGATTCGAAACAACGGTCAGAACCGGTCCGACAACGATCAGTGTAAGCGGAACCATGATGAGCATGCACAGGAACGGAACCACAAAGCTGTAAAGGAACTCCGGAACGACCTTCTTCAGGAAGTGCTCCAGCTTCGACATCACCCATACCGAGAAGATGATCGGCAGAACGGATGAGGTGTAATCAAGCAGCTGGACCGGAATTCCGAGGAATGTAATCTTTGTTCCGGCCTCGACGAGGCTCAGGATATCCGGGTGGCAGATCGCGCCCGCGATTGCGAGGGCAACGAACTGATTCGCCTTAAACCTTCTTGCGGAGGTGATCGCCAGTGCGAACGGCAGAAACTTGAAGATCGCGTCCGACGCCACGTAGAGGATCGTGTATGTACCGCTGTCAGTGGAAAGAGCTCCCCAGGTTGTCAGGATCGAGATGAGTCCTTTGAGGACGCCGGCTCCGCAGAGCACCATCAGGATCGGTGTAAAAATCTCTGAAATGGTCTTGATCGCGAGGTCGATCCAGCTTGTCTTCTTTTTCGGCTGCTCACTGACCTGCGTGTCTGATTTATTGTCCGCCTTAATATCTGCTTTGCTGTCCGCCGAACCCCCGACCGGCGTTCCCTGCTTTGCGAGCAGCTTCTGGATCTCATCGTACTCAATATCTACTTTCGTTCCGATGATGACCTGGAACTGTCCGCCGGCGAGCATGACGCCCTTCACGCCGGGAATATTTTCAATGTCTTTCTTACTTGCTTTCGATTCATCCGCAAGTACAAAACGAAGTCTGGTTGCACAATGTGTGAGCGAAGTGATGTTTTCCGCCCCTCCGACTCCGGCGATTATGGCCGGCGCTGCTGCTGCATAATCCATAAGGTCCTCCTCCAGGTTAACGTTTAACCTAATTAGTTTTTGCTTTCTCTCTGCATTTTGTTTTCTGATTGAGTAAACGTTTACGTTGATTACAATATAAATGCACCCCGGATTTTTGTCAATGGATAATTCAAGATTCAGCACTTATGACAAGTTAAAGCCTTTGTTTTTAGTACTTTTGTCGGAAAAGGTATATTCAGAAGACCTTCAGAAGCATCAGGGAAAAGAAATGGATTTTTGTTTACTTAAACGTTTACTCGTTTTATAATGGATAGATAAAATACGGAAGCTCAGGAGGATAGCAGAATGCCATCTGAAAAGAAGAAATCTGCCGTGTCGATCAAGGACATCGCAAGGATCACGGGAGTCAGCGTTGCGACTGTTTCCCGTGTATTAAACAACAAGGGATCAGGATATTCGGAAGAGACAAGAGAAAAAATACTCGCCGTCGCAGACTCCTTCGGATATGTATCAAATATGGCGGCCAAGTCGCTTAAGGAATCAAAGTCTTACACGGTAGGTCTGATCCTGCCTAATATCAGCAACGACTTTTTCTCGACGATCGCTCTGTATATAGAAGAATATATGGAGCAGCACCACTACTCCGTTTTCATCTGCAACACGGCAAATCAGGAACAGAAAGAAAAGGAATATTTCCGCACGCTGTCCGGAAGGGGTGTCGACGGCATCATCTGCATCAGTGGACTGAACGCCCTCTCCGACGATATTATCACCGGAAATATGCCTGTGGTCTGCATCGACCGCCATCCGGAGAATACCAAGAATATCCCCTGGGTGATGAACGACGACCGGCACGGAAGCTATCTTGCCACAGAGCATCTGATCAAGAGGGGCTGCCAGCACATCCTGTATATAGGCTCCTATACCGCCGGTTACAAAAAGTTTGAACGAGAAGAAGGATATATTGACGCTCTGAAAGCGTACGGAAGACGCGTTGACCGGAACTATATCCTGTACGAAAACGGCAGCAAACCGCATTTCAGGGAATCGGCAGATCTGGTGCGCGAATTTATGAAAGAAGATTATCCGGTAGACGGCATTTTTGCATCGAATGACGCTGCCGCCTACGGCGCACTGAGAACGGTCCAGAGCCTTGGGATCCGCGTGCCCGAAGATCTGAAGATCGTAGGATTTGATGATTCTGTCTATTCAAGACTGGCTTCTCCTGCGATCTCCACCATCGCCCGTCATCCGGAAGAGCTTTCGCGCACTGGATGCAAGGTTCTGCTCGAAATGATGGAAGACAAAGAGCCGGAGAAAAGAGAATGGACCATATCGACAGAACTGATCGAGAGAGAATCAAGCCAGGCCTGAGTGACGTGATAAACCCCTTTGGGCAATCCTCACCACTCGTATGACATATGATAAGACCGAAAACAGATTAAAGGGACTCCGGAGTTGCAGCTCCGGAGTCCTCTGTTGAAGGTAACATTTTCTATTAATCTTAATGAACGGCTTTGTCAGTCATTAAGTTCTTTCAGGGTTTCTTTGATATGATCCCAGACATGCTGGACAGTCGTCCAGTCCAGTCTCTCCTTTGGCGTATGGACGTCATAGGCTTTCGGTCCGAGAGAGATACACTCGAGTCCCGGGATCTTCTTGCAGAAGAGTCCGAGCTCCAGGCTGGAGTGAGACACCTCTACATTCGGCTCAACACCGTAAAGCTTCTTGTAGGCATTTTTTGCGGTTGCCAGGAGCTTCGAGTCCGGCTTGTACGGCCACTCCGGACAATCTGCAAAAGTATCCACCTCTGCCCCGATCAGCTCTGCCAGATCACGCACTTTCTGCAGGATATCGTACTTCCTCGAAGTGACAGCACTCGGGATCGTGCTCAGGATCCATATCTGATTTTTCTCCCTGTCCGTATCCATCATCGCAATCGTGTTGGAGCTTTCGACGAGTCCCTCAATCTCAAGACTCATACTCTGAACGCCACACGGAAGCAGATGCAGTGCCTTTGCGACCTTCTTTGTCGTCTCGAAAGAGAAGATCTCATCCTTTGGCTCTGCCTTCCTGAAAACCACATCGATATTCTTGTCGGCAATCTTATACTCATTTTTCAGCGTTGCGCGGAACTCATCGACAATCGTCTTTACACCGTCTGCGTCCTCCTTGCGGACTGCTATCACATTCTCCATCGCGCCCGGTATTACATAGCGGTTGACACCGCCCCTGATCTCAGTCAGGTGGGTCTCATATCTCAGGCAGATCAGGTTGAGCAGACGACCAAACTGCTGCATCGCGTTCACACGTTCCAGATGAATATCAAACTCAGAATGTCCCCCAATGCCGCCTACAATACCCAGATCGTAAAAATCCATTCCCGCCGGTGCCTTCTCCGGAACTGCCGGGATGCGGAAATAAGCGGAGATATCGCCCGCACATCCCGCAAAAATCGTGTCCGGCTTGTGCCAGTTAAAGTCTATAAGGCGCTTTCCTGTGACGTTCTTCGGATCGAACACCGTGCCGCCGCGTTTTCCGACTTCCTCCTGAACAGAAATGCAGCACTCGAGCGGCGGGTGAGCCAGCGTCTTGTCATCGATGATGCACATCATGTACGCGATTCCGACGCCGTTGTCCGCGCCCAGAGTTGTCCCTCTGGCTTTGATATAATCTCCATCGATATAGAGATCCAGCCCCTCGTTCAGCATATCCTTCTCTACGCCAGGTTCTTTGTCAAGAACCATGTCCATATGTCCATGCAGGAGAACTGGTTTTGCGTTCTCATAGCCCTCCGACGCCGGAACTTTGATCAAAAGGTTTTTGTACTTGTCCTGATAAACCGTGCAGCCCCTCTCCTCTGCAAATTCCTTGAGGTAATTACTGATTTTTTCCTCATGATAGGATCCTCTCGGAATGCTGCTGATAATCTCAAAATAGTGAAAAAATTCTTTTGGTTCAAGACCATCTAATACACCCATACTCTTCTCCTTTGCAAAAGGGCCCTTCCTTCGAAGGGCCCTGAGAAAGCCTTAAAATCTCGGTGCCACCATAAATACTGCCTTGGCCGGTTTGCCGTAGAAATTAATCATCTTGTATGTCGATCCCTCCGGGATAAACATGAAGTCACCTTCCTCAACGTTGAAGGTTTCTTTCGTTTCCCTGATAAGGAATGTTACAGGCCCCTCCTTAATGTAAAAAACCGCGTCTCCCGGATGACTATCCCACTCGGTCTGCTGTGGTCCCGGACCACCAGTCAGGATCTTGATATTTCCGAACTGAATGACATCATTACTCACCCACACATTAAGAAGCGCCGGCGTTCTGCTGCCGCTGATCATCTTGATGCAGTTGTCATCCGTAAGTTTATAAAACACCTTCTCTTCACGGCTCTGAGGCCCATTTGCGGGGAAATTTCCCAGATCATTGTAACCTGCCATTATTTTTTCCCCCTTTCATCGTATTTGTATGACATGATCGGTCCGTTATATTCGAGAGGCGGTCCTTCCTCCTCCCACATCTTCGGAGCGATAACGAAGAGCATCTTTGCCTCCTCCTGCTGAAAGTTATAGCCCATATGCGGAGCGCCCTTCGGCATGAGGATACCCTCGCCTTCGTTTACTTCCACGACCTGTCCGGTCTCCGGCTGAAACATCGTGACCTGGCCCTTCAGGACGTAGTAGATCTCGTCGCCGGCATGTACATCCGCCGGTTCAAAATGCGACCCCGGTGAAAGCTGATATTCGCCGACCGTCATGGTCTCCGTGCTGGCTATAAGCCAGTTCAGATCACTGGTCTCTGGAAATTCCTCTGTATACAGAAATTGTACCAGATCGCTGCTTTTCTGTATGCAGGGTTTTCTCTGTCCTTTTGGTGCAGGATATTTCTGAAAATACGGTTTAACTCCACCCATCTTATCTTCTCCTTTCTTGCCGACCTGAATTCCCAAAAAAGGGAATTCAGAGCTGCCGGATCAGCATCCCGGACCGGTCAGCGGCTCATTCATGGCCCTCATCCGGATCTCCATGATACGTGTATTCTCAGACTGTGTGCAGACAAAGAGCAGTGCATTTGCGATGTCCTCAGCAGTCATCATGCCCGACTTTGCCATCTCCTCGGTAGTTCTGCCATAGCCAATCGCAAACTCTGTAATGCCAGCACCCGGGCAGAAAGCACAGGACTTGATTCCCTCAGAGCGGAATTCCTTGTCTAGCGCCTGTGCCAGTCCGCGAAGTGCGAACTTGGAGCTCGTGTAGATTGTCTCATTCGGATATCCGTAGACGCCTGCAGCAGAAGAAACCATGATAATCTGTCCCTTGTGAGCTTCCAGCATGTGCGGAATGGTGTGAAGGGTAAAAGCATAGGCAGAACGCACGTTGGTATTCATAACCAGGTCATAATCCTTCATCGTGCACTTCATCATTGGAAGATAGCGTCCGATTCCCGCGTTGTTGATCAGGATATCAATCTTTCCATAAGTGTCCATAGCGAGCTGTACGGTCTTTACTGCGGTCTCCTCCTCCGTAGCATCACCCGCGTAGTATACTGCGTCCCCACCGGCAGCTTTGCAGGCTTCTACAACCTCTTTCAGTCTTTCCTCACGGCGTGCCGTAATAACCAGCTTTGCTCCCTCTTTTGCAAAAAGTTCTGCCGTCGCACGGCCAAATCCTGAACTTGCTCCAGTGATAATTGCTACTTTTCCATCAAGCTTTCCCATTTTGTTCTCCTCCTACAATAAAGTTAGGGTATAGAGAACCCAACAGCCAGTTGGGCTCTACATCCTTCATTGCTAAAGCTGTTAGAATGGAATGGCATGGATCTGACGCAATCCTCCTTGGACCATAGGCG
>JAZHVR010000011.1:0-90454 GCA_036453165.1 Eubacteriales bacterium
AGAAAGAGGTGATCTCGTCTGTATAACTTCTTGACTCTCACCCGCATAGCGGGTGGTTCTTTGTTTCGCTCGGCTCATATTTCCGTTGGGAAATACTCGCTCGAGCTCAACAGGCTAAAGCCCATAAAAGGACGCGCAGCCAATGACTGCGCGTCCCACTATTACATATAAAATTTATCCGTTAAAGACTCAGGCCTTCTTGGCAAGCTCTGCCTTGATGTCCTCTGTCAGCTTCGGAACAACCTTGTTCAGGTCGCCTACGATACCGATATCAGCTACATCAAAGATCGGTGCGGAATCATCCTTGTTGATAGCGATGATAAGGTCAGAATCCTCCATGCCGGCTACATGCTGGATAGCACCGGAGATACCAATTGCGAAGTAGATCTTCGGACGAACGGTCTTACCGGTCTGGCCGACCTGCAGATCCTTCGGCATCCATCCGTTATCAACAACGGCACGAGAGCAGGAAACTTCTCCGCCGAGAACATCTGCGAGATCTCTCAGGATCTTGAAGTTTTCAGGAGAACCAACTCCACGGCCACCGGAAACAAGGATCTTAGCCTTCTGGATATCAACTGTCGTTGCAACCTTCTTGACAACTTCCTTGATCTCTACGAACTTGTTGTTCTTAACGATGCCCGGGTTGAACTCGATGACTTCTGCCTTGCGGCTCTTGTCAGGAGCGAGTTTCTGCATAACGCCCGGACGTACGGTTGACATCTGCGGACGGTTGTTCGGGCAGGCGATGGTAGCGATCGTGTTGCCGCCGAATGCAGGACGGGTCATGAGGAGCTGATTATGCTTTGTCTCGACGCCTTCCTTCGGCTGCAGCGGGAAATCACCGATTGCAAGGCTCGTGCAGTCTGCAGTAAGTCCGGTATGAACACGTGCAGAAACGGTCGGTCCGAGATCACGTCCGATAGCTGTTGCTCCGACAAGCATGATCTCCGGCTTGTACTCGTTAATAACACCTGCGAGTGCCTGTGCATACGGCTCAGTTCTGTAATCCTTCAGTTCAGGATCATCAACAACAATGACTCTGTCAGCGCCATACCATGCGAGCTGATCAGCGAGACCCTTTACGCCAGAACCGATCAGAACTGCGGTAACCTGCGTGTTGAGGGGCTTAGCCAGCTCAGTTGCCTCTCCGAGTAATTCGAAGGCAATGTTATCAATGTGGTTGTCTACCTGCTGTGCGTAGATAAATACACCTTTATAATCTTCTAAACTCATTCTAATCACCGCCTCCGTCAAATATAATGTTTCTCGACCAGAGCATCACAGATGGTCTTAGCGCCCTGATCCGGGTCAAGATCTTTGTATACGGTTCCTTTGCCCTTGCGGACTTTATCAGATGCCTTAGCGATCTTCGTCGGAGAACCGTTCAGACCCATATCCTCATCCTTCAGAGTAGGGATATCCTTGCGGTGCCAGATGATAACGCCCTTGCCCTCGGATTTCTTGATCTCTTCGAATTTCTCAGCGTAGTCAGCATCGTTGGAATCGGTGACCGGAGCATCGACAGCGTCCCAGATTCCCTTCGGTGTCATGTAACGAGGTGTGTTGAGTTCGGAAAGAGCGGTGATCAGAACCGGCATCTTTGCCTCGAGTACATGATAGCGGTCATCATACTGTCTCTGAACAGTTACTGTTCTCTTCTCAGGATCAACCTTAATATCCTGTGCATAGGAAATAACCGGAAGTCCGAGATGCTCAGCGATCTGAGGACCAACCTGAGCGGTATCGCCATCGATAGCCTGACGTCCGGTGATGATCATATCATAATCACCCATCTCGCGGATAGCTGCAGCGATCGTGGAAGATGTAGCCCAGGTATCAGCGCCGCCGAGAGGACGGTCAGTTACAAGATAAGCTTTATCTGCGCCCATGGCCATAGCCTCACGAAGAACTGCGTCAGCTTTCGGAAGTCCCATGGTGATAACGTCAACTGTTGTTCCCGGGAACTGATCCTTAATGCGGAGAGCTGCCTCAAGACCAGCCTTATCATCCGGGTTCATGATCGCGAGCATAGCTGCACGGTCAAGTGTTCCATCGGGTTTGAATTTAACACCGCCCGCGGTGTCGGGCACCTGTTTTACACAAACAATAATTCTCACTGTCTTATCCTCCTTTATCCGCGAAGCATGCTGGCAGAGATGACCATACGCATAACCTCAGAGGTTCCTTCGTAGATCTCTGTGATCTTCGCATCGCGCATCATACGCTCAACGTCATACTCTCTGATGTAGCCGTAGCCGCCGTGCAGCTGTACACATTCAGAAGTAACGGCGCTCGCGGTTTCTGCTGCGAAGAGCTTAGCCTCAGCCGCCTCTACGCTGTAGGTGGACTTCTGTGTGAATCCGACAGCATCCTTAGCCATAGCTGCCTTGTAAACAAGGAGCTGAGCTGCGTCAGTACGTGCCTTCATGTCAGCCAGTTTGAACTGAGTGTTCTGGAACTGGGAAATAGAACGGCCGAACTGTTTTCTTTCCTTTGTGTATGCAACAGTCAGGTCAAGTGCGCCCTCAGCAAGGCCGAGTGCCTGAGTAGCGATACCGATACGGCCGCCATCAAGCGTATGCATAGCGATGTTGAAGCCCTTGCCCTTCTCGCCGAGCAGGTTGCCCTCCGGGATACGGCAGTCCTGGAAAATCAGCTCGTAAGTAGCTGATCCGCGGATACCCATCTTATTCTCCTTTGTACCAAAGGTGAATCCCGGTGTGCCCTTCTCTACGATGAACGCGGAGATCTCTTTCATCATTCTGCCGCGCTTCTCAACTTTTCCGGTAACAGCGATGATAATGTAAACATCTGCCTCTTTGCCGTTTGTGATGAAGCACTTGGAACCGTTCAGAACCCACTCATGGGTGTTCTCATCAAGAACTGCCTTGGTCTGCTGACCCTGAGCATCGGTACCTGCGCCAGGCTCTGTAAGACCAAAAGCACCGAGGTACTCGCCGGAAGCAAGTTTCGGGATATATTTCTGCTTCTGCTCTTCTGTACCAAAGGACATGATCGGGTCAATGCAGAGAGAAGTGTGTGCGGAAAGCGCAACAGCCGTTGTGCCGCAGACCTTGGCGATCTCCTCCATGCAGAGGACATATGTCAGCTCGTCGCAGCCCTGGCCGCCATACTCTCTCGGAACTGTAATGCCGAGAAAGCCGTTCTTCGCCATCTTCTCGATTGTCTCACGCGGAAATCTCTCTTCCTCATCGATTTCCTGTGCGAGAGGCTTTACTTCGTTCTGTGCGAAATCTCTGAACAGGGATCTCGCCATTTCATGTTTTCTGTCTAACGTGAAATCCATCATAGACCTCCATTTTTTATTGGCTATAACCCCTTAAAGGTCCGACGGAAAAATATCTGCCGAACCTTGTAAATTCAGGGGAACAAGCTCTTACTCCTTGTCAACCGGAACCTTCTTGCCATCCTTGTAATCGTAGAAACCGATACCAGTCTTTACGCCGAGGTGACCGCCGCGAACCATCTTGCGGAGCAGCGGGCATGCGCGGTATTTGGAGTCGCCGGTTTCATGATAGATAACGTCCATAATAGCCAGAACGATATCAAGGCCGATGTAGTCGCCCAGTTCAAGCGGTCCCATCGGATGGTTGCATCCGAGCTTCATAGCGGTATCGATACCCTCGATATCGGAAACGCCTGCAGCATATACGCAGATACCTTCGTTGATCATCGGAACAAGGATACGGTTTACAACGAAACCAGCTGCCTCGTTAACCTGTACCGGAGTCTTGCCAAGAGTAACGGCGATCTCTTTAACCTTCTCAACCGTTTCCTTCGGTGTGTTCATTCCGGCGATGACCTCAACCAGCTTCATAACAGGAGCCGGGTTGAAGAAATGCATACCTACGATCGGCTTAGAAAGGCCCTTGCCGATCTCTGTGATGGAAAGAGAAGAAGTATTGGATGCGAAGATGCAGTCAGGATTCTTTACGACATTATCCTGCAGATCTTTGAAGCAGTCCTGTTTAATCTTCATGTTCTCAAGAGCAGCCTCAACAATGAGATCTGCATCTGTGCAGATTGCGTTCAGTCCGGTCTGGATCTTTCCAAGGATCTTGTCTGCAGCAGCCTGCTCCATTTTGCCTCTTGCTACTCTCTTGTCCAGCTGTTTTTTGATCTTTGCGTATCCGCCATCAGCAAACTCCTGCTTGATATCGCAGAGATAAACTTTCTCTACAGCATCACACTGAGCAAAAGCCTGTGCAATTCCAGATCCCATAGTGCCGGCACCGATAATACCAACCTTCATTTCCATATCCTCCTGTTTAAAATTTTTTATCTTCTACAAAACTGATTAGCTGTTTGTAAAATTCTTCTCTTTTCTCTTCTCGAGGAATGCGGTCATACCCTCAACCTGATCATGTGTCTCGAAGCAGTCGCCGAAATATTTTTCCTCAAGAGCAACGGCAGAATCAATATCTGTCTGATAACCCTCGTTGATGGCTTTCTTGCACTGACGTACAGCGATCGGCGCGTTTCTCGCGATGCGGGAAGCGAGCTTCTTTGCCTCAGCCATCAGCTCCTCTGCCGGATATACGTGGTTTGCAAGACCGATTCTGTAAGCCTCGTCAGCCTTGATATTCTTTGTGGAGTAGATGATCTCCTTTGCTCTGCCCATGCCCACGATTCTGGCAAGTCTCTGTGTTCCGCCAAATCCAGGGGTGATACCGAGTCCGGCTTCCGGCTGACCAAAAACAGCATTCTCAGAAGCGAGACGGATGTCACATGCCATGGAGAGCTCGCAGCCGCCGCCAAGTGCGTAGCCATTAACAGCAGCGATCACAGGGATCGGGAGCTTCTCAATCTTCAGGAAGAGGTCGTTGCCCTTCTTAGAGAAAGCTTCGCCCTCGGCCTTTGTCAGCTTGCTCATCTCAGCGATATCAGCGCCTGCGACGAATGATTTCTCGCCAGCGCCCGTAATAATGAGAACACGTACAGCATTCAGATCAACGCCATCGATAACTTTATTCAGATCATCGAGCACTTCACTGTTCAGCGCATTCAGTGCCTTCGGACGATCGATGGTCGCAACGGCGATAGCGCCGTCAACTTCATAATCAACGTATCCCATGATTATCCATCCTTTCGAAAAATCAGTTCCCACTTCAAAAGATATACTTTCCAGACCTTATACAGACCTGAAAAATATCTCGGGAACCAAATACGGCCGGGGATCCCGGGCAGTGCCCGGAAGCCCCGGACCGCAATGAACAAAAACGGATCGGAACCTTCCTTTACCTTCAGTCACTTATCGGGACTCAGATGGCAAATGAAGTTCCTCGTACAAATGAATTATCCCTCGTAACGGATAACGGAAGTAGCGCAGCCCATACCACCGCCGATGCAAAGAGTAGCAAGTCCACGATGTGAACCTCTCTTCTGCATCTCATAAAGCAGAGTGGTGAGGATACGTGCACCGGAGCATCCTACCGGATGTCCAAGAGCGATAGCGCCGCCGTTTACATTGAGGATATCCTGATTGAATCCGAGTTCCTTGGCAACAGCTACAGACTGAGTAGCGAATGCCTCGTTTGCCTCGATAAGATCGAAATCCTTAACCTCAAGGCCGGTCTTCTTCAGAAGGTTTCTGGTAGCAACGATCGGGCCAACACCCATGATCGCCGGATCAACGCCACCAAGAGCGCCAGCTTCCCAGATAGCCATCGGCTTAACACCGAGCTCTTTAGCCTTCTCCTCGGTCATAACAACCATAGCAGAAGCGCCATCGTTGATACCGGAAGCATTACCTGCGGTAACAACTCCGCCTTCCTTGAATGCAGGTCTCAGTTTTGCAAGAGTCTCTACTGTTGTTCCAGGACGAGGTCCCTCATCAGTATCGACAATGGTGATCTTGCCCTTACGGCCCTTAACTTCAACCGGAACGATCTCATCTTTGAAACGTCCCTCTTCAATAGCCTTGCATGCCTTCTGCTGTGAATTAGCTGCGAACTCATCGAGCTCCTGACGGGTCAGATGATACTTCTCAGCGACGTTCTCAGCAGTGATTCCCATATGATAGTTGTTGAATGCATCTGTAAGAGCATCCTTGATCATGGAATCCTCCAGAGTTGCATGGCCCATTCTGTATCCATAACGGCCCTGCGGTACAAGGTAAGGTGCCTTGGACATGGACTCCATACCACCTGCAACAACGATCTCGCACTCGCCTGCCTGGATCATGTTTGCTGCCATGTTAACTGCAGCAAGACCTGAACCGCAGAGGATGTTCAGCGTCATTGCCGGAACTTCTACCGGAATGCCAGCGTATACGGAAGCCTGACGAGCAACGTTCTGTCCCTGACCTCCCTGAAGTACGCAGCCCATGTAAACCATGTCTACTTTGTCGGCCGGAACACCTGATCTCTTCAGAGCCTCTTTGATAACAACCGTACCAAGGTCAACTACCGGAACTGTAGAAAGTTCTCCGCCCATTTTACCGATCGCCGTACGGCATGCACCGGCAATTACAATTCTCTTGTCTGCCATTTCGTCCTCCTTAAAAATAAAATATTCAGGTAGAAATCGTCGTTGCTTTCTCAACAACTGAGAATATCATAGACCATCCGGCCTAGAATGTCAAATATTTATCAATCTTTTAATCGTTAAATAATAGACAAATATTTGCCTGCGGTTTTGTGCATCATGACAGAAATCGTATATCCTCACGTTTTTTTCTTGTGTATTAATATTATTTTTAAGTAGATTTTATGGCCTTTTACTTAGAATAAGGAGTTCATAAGAAATAGGTTACAAGCCCGTAGACGACGAGGAAACCGACGATACACGGCAGGACAAATCGGAAATACCACGAGAGCTTCCGCGGAACTTTAAGACCCTCTCCCGTATTCACTTCTTTCAGATAATTATCAAATCCCCAGCCGTACTTCATGGTACAGAACAGTGAAAAAATCAGCGATCCAACCGGCAGGCAGATGTAGGATACAAAGAAGTCCTCCAGGTCCATAACGGTATTGCCCGCCCGGAGTGGCTGAAAACTGCTCCACACATTGAAGCCGAGCGCACATGGAACTGACATGATCGCAATAAATATTCCGTTAATAAGACCCGCCTTCTGTCTCTTCATCCCCTTAAGGTCGATCAGAAACGCCTGATCATTCTCAAACACGCCGACCATGGTAGAGAAAGACGCGAAGAACAGGAAGATAAAGAAAAGAGTTCCCCACACTCTCCCGCCGGACATATGCGAAAATACGAGCGGCAGCGTCTTGAAGATCAGCGACGGGCCGGAGTCAGGCTGAACGCCATACGCGAAGCATGCGGGGAAAATAATAAGTCCGGCTACAATAGCTACAAAGGTATCCAGTGCCGTCACGATCGTCGCTTCGCCTGCGAGTGATTTTTTCTTATCGATGTAGCTTCCGTAGATCTCCATTCCGCCCATGCCGATGGACAGCGTAAAAAAGCTCTGATTCAGGGCCGCATAAATAACATTCCATATGCCCTCGTTCCGTGCATTCTCAAGATTAGGCTTCAGGTAGAAGGAAAGTCCCTCTTCCCCGCCGGGCAGCGTCAGGCTGCGGATGCCGAGCACAACCATGATCGCGAGAAGGGCGAGCATCATATACTTTGTGACACTCTCCACACTCTTCTGCAGACCGATGCTGCAGACGATCATTGTCAGGGCAACAACGATCAGCATGCTGATGATCATGATGCGCGGGGACGCCATCATCTCATTAAAAATATCTGCGATCTGATCCGTCGACTTGCCCGCGAATTCATTTTTCGCCATCAGATATGCATAATAGAGGATCCATCCGGAGACGATCGAGTAGAAAAACAGCAGAACATAGTTTCCCGCCATGGCGATGTATCCCCAGAGATGCCACTTTGTCCCCGGCTTCTCAAGGATGCGGAAGGCCGGGAGAATACTTCTCCTGCTCGCCCTTCCGACCGCGTACTCCATCGTCATCAGCGGGATCCCGAGGATCAGAAGACAGATGATATAGATGAGCACAAACAGGCCGCCGCCGTACTGGCCGGTGATGTACGGAAAGCGCCATACATTTCCGATTCCGATCGCACACCCGGCGGACAGCATAATAAAGCCGAGGCGCGATCCGAGACTTTCTCTGTTTTCCATTTCGATTTATCCCCTCTTCTTTCTGCTGCCGGCGCACCAGAAAATAAATCCAAGCAGTAATGCAGCGATAATGTACCAGAAAATCAATGTGCCTGTACCCATAGGGCTGAACATGTCATAATAGCCCTTCAGATAAATGACGATAATGATCGCGGGCATGATCCAGGTGATGTAAAAACGGTGGTAATGAAATTTTGTGCCCGTACCCATGTTGGCTTCTTCAATGAAATTGTTCCATCCCCACCCGTTTTTTCTCGTACAGTACAGAACAAACGCGAGGCTTCCGAGCGGAAGCAGATTATAGGAGACAATAAAATCCTCAAGGTCCAGGATGGCCGTACCCTCGCCGAGCGGCTGAAAAGCAGACCAGATATTGTAACCGAAAACACACGGCAGGCTCAGAAGAATAACAAGTACCGCGTTCACGGCGACGCTCTTCTTTCTGGACCACCCGAAGAGGTCCTGTGAAAAGGCGCCAATATTTTCAAAAACGGCGACAACGGTCGTCATGGCTGCGAAGGAAAGAAAAACAAAGAAAAGTGCTCCCCATATCTGACCTCCCGGCATCTGTGAAAACAGATTCGGAATCGTGATAAAGATCAGACTCGGACCGGCATCAGGATTGATCCCATACGCGAAGCACGCGGGAATGATAATAAATCCGGCCATCAGGGCGACAAAGGTATCCAGCGCTGTGATCGTCACGGCCTCGCCCGTGAGGCTTCTGTCCCTTCCGATGTAGCTTCCGAAAATGAGCATGGCGCCGATACCGATCGACAGCGTAAAAAACGCCTGGCTCATCGCAGCGTAGATGACATTGCCGATGCCGTCTTCTTTCATTTTGGCAAAATCCGGCACGAGATAAAAACGGATACCGGTTCCTGCGCCGTCGAGAAAGCAGCTGTGAACGGCGAGAATGATCATGAGAACAAGGAGCGCGGTCATCATGAATTTGGAGACGCGCTCAACTCCGTTCTGAATGCCAAACCAGCAGACAAGAAAACCGAGCACGCAGACAAGGACCGTCCAGAAGGTCTCAGCTCCGACATTTGTCAGAGTGTCGCTGAAGACCGCACTGATCTCATCGGCGTCCATCCCGACAAAGGTTCCGCGGATGTGCAGATAACAGTATCTCATCATCCACCCGGCGACCGTCGTATAATACATCATCAGCATATAGCAGCCGATAATACTGATCCATTTGAGCCAGTGCCATCTCGTTCCAGCAGGCTCGGTCACCTCAAAAGCCTTTGCCGCACTCTTCTGTGCTCTGCGGCCGATGGAAAATTCGCAGACCATGATCGGAATTCCCATAATGGCGAGAAACACGAGATAGATCACGATAAAAGCCGCTCCGCCGTACTCTCCACAGAGATACGGAAATTTCCACACATTTCCGATCCCGATGGCGCATCCGGCAGAAACAAGTATAAAGCCAAGGCGCGAACCGAATTTCTCACGCTGTGCCGGTGTTTTATCACTCATCTTCTTTTCCCCTCTGATTGTAATTTTCGAATTATCTGAATTCAGTGAATCCGAAATAAAAAAATTCTCCTGCCCGGATTTTGTGATTTAAATTATGACGTTTCAACGCATTGAAGCATCAGCCGGACAAAAAACAGCTGCCCGGACGTAATTGTCAGGCATCTGTGTGAATAAGCGCAGAAAATCCGGGAGTAACCGGCGCCCTTGCCGGCCCCTCCCGGACGTATACGCGAGTAATGAGCCGCATCCGCTTACACTTTTGCGTAAAGCGGTGAGGCGAATACCGCGATGACGAGACGAAGTCTCGTATACGCGAGTAATGAGACGCGAAAATTATCTCTTGTTCGATCTTCTCCAGATGTTCATCTTCTCGGCCTCTTTTATAAGGTCATCGCGGAACATCGGATGTGCGATATTGATCAGCTGCTCTGCTCTCTCCCACATCGTCAGGCCCTTCAGGTTGACCTTGCCGTACTCAGTGACGATGTAG
Organism: Eubacteriales bacterium; assembly: GCA_036453165.1. Classification (GTDB taxonomy): domain Bacteria; phylum Bacillota; class Clostridia; order Lachnospirales; family Lachnospiraceae; genus Bilifractor. The sequence goes on from JAZHVR010000011.1 coordinate 10,107, forward strand.
TGCGTGTTCGGACGTGTGCAGGTCGCAATACTGCCTTCCGCAAGTGTCGGGCGGATACGGCTGTGAAGAACACCCTTCTTATCCTTAAAGGTAGAGGACAGGCAGATAAAGCTCTTGCCGCCGTGAGACAGATAAGCTCCGAGAACGAAATCCTGCTGTCCGCCGGCGCCGGAGATGTTCTTTGTGCCAGCACTTTCAGCGTTGACCTGTCCGTAGAGGTCGATATCGATCGCGTTATTGATAGAGATGAAGTTATCCAGTGAGCTGATCGTGCGGATATCATTGACGTAATCAACCGGTGCACTCATGCACTCCGGGTTGTTGTCGATGTAATCGTACAGCTTCTGAGTACCTGCGCCGAAAGCATAGGTCTGACGGCCGCGGTCATGGCTCTTCTTGGAGCCGTTGATCTTTCCAGCCATTGCCATATCTACAAAAGAGTCTACATACATCTCAGTGTGAACGCCGAGATCCTTCAGATCACTCTGTGCGATCTGTGCACCGATGGCATTCGGCATTCCGCCGATACCGAGCTGCAGGCATGCGCCATTCGGGATTTCAGGAACAACAAGATTTGCAACGGCGAGATCAACGTCAGTAGCTGCTCCGCCACCGCCGATCTGATCCATCGGCTCATTATCTCCTTCGACGATCATATCGACCTGATCGATGTGGACATATGCTTCATGTCCGCCGAGGCAGACGGGGAGATTTTTATTCACCTCAACGATAACCTTGTCAGCTTTCTCAACGACAGCTGCCATGTGGCTCGCACTCGGTCCGAAGTTGAAGTAGCCGTGCTTATCCATCGGCGTAACCATAAGGATCGCGACATTGAGCGGATCCTGGCTCTCACGATAGAGGCGCGGAAGCTCTGAGTAACGGAGAGGTGTCATATAGACAAATCCCTTCGATACCGCATGGCGCTCAACCGGATTCATATGCCAGCTGTTCCAGGTAAAGTGCTCTTCCGGATGGTCGATCTTAAAAATCTCCGGCTCGTGGCAGAGGATACCGCCGCGGATCTTCACATCGTGAAGCTCCGGCATTCTCTTTGCCAGTGCCTTATCAACTGTCTTGGTCGTCGCAACACACCAGCCATAATCAACCCAGTCGCCACTCTGAACAACAGCAGCCGCTTCGTCGGCAGTGACGAGCTTATCCTTGTATTCCTGTGAATAATCCATGATATCCCTCCATCTGATACATTGTTAAATGATAAACTATCTAAGTAATTATTCTAACGATTTACATTAGAAAAGTAAACCACCTGACAACGTCTCAGAAATAAAATAATCACAGTTCAGACATTGTCAGCTTTCTGCAATCTCGAGAATACAGGGGACTTCCGCCCGCAACCCGCTCTCACTCGTCCTCGCAGTAACGGCAAATAAATTCGTCTTTCGCTATCGCTCAGACTCATTAAGTGCCGACTGCTGCGGATGGTATGCGGGCTGGAAGTCCCCTGTATTCTCGATAATTCTTCGGAAGTCTTGTTCTGGCAATGTCTGAATAATAACGCCAATAATATATTTCTCAGATGATGATCATGGCGTCGCCAAAACTGAAGAAACGATATTTCTCCTGTACGGCGATCTTATACGCGTTGAGGATGTTCTCGCGACCCGCGAACGCGGAGACGAGCATGATCAGCGTCGATTCCGGCAGATGGAAGTTGGTGATGAGACCGTCCATGATCTTGAATTTGTAACCCGGATAGATGAAGATGCTCGTCCAGGCAGAGCCCGGCTGAAGGATACCATTTTCATCTGTCGCCGATTCGAGTGTCCGGCAGCTTGTAGTGCCAACACAGATGACACGTCCGCCGTTTGCCTTCGTGTCGTTGATGATCTTCGCCTGGTCTTCGTCAACAATATAGAGCTCGGAATGCATCTTGTGATCCTCGATATCCTCTGCCTTGACCGGGCGGAAGGTTCCGAGACCGACATGAAGCGTGACGTGTGCGATTTTTACACCCTTGTCGCTGATCTGCTGAAGCAGTTCCTTGGTGAAGTGAAGACCTGCGGTCGGCGCGGCTGCAGAGCCGTCGTTCTTCGCGTAAACAGTGTTGTAGCGAGTCTTGTCCTTCAGTTTGTGTTTGATGTACGGCGGAATCGGCATCTCTCCGAGCTGGTCGAGGATTTCCTCAAAAATCCCGTCGTAGGAGAACTGGATGAACCGGTTTCCATCCTCCGTCACATCAACGACCTTACCAGTCAGCTGGCCGTCGCCGAAGACGATCTCCGTGCCGACCTTGCACTTTTTGCCCGGGCGGACAAGTGTCTCCCAGATATTATTCTTCTTTCTCGTGAGAAGCAGAACCTCAATGACAGCCCCAGTGTCCTTTTTCGTTCCATAAAGTCTCGCCGGAATGACCTTCGTGTCGTTGATCACGAGGCAGTCCTTATCCGTCAGATGATCAATCACCTGAGTAAAATGCTCATGCTGAACTTCTCCCGTCTTACGGTTCAGGTACATCAGTCTCGACGCGCTTCTGTCCTCCAGAGGGTCCTGTGCGATCAGTTCCTTCGGAAGATCATAATAAAAATCGCTTGTTTTCATAGCTTATTTTTCCTCTGCATAAAAAAGTGAGTCAGTATTTATTTCGCGCCCTCGTAAAAATCATGGCAGTACTGTTTCGGATAGTATACCTTGTCGTGCTGAATGATTTTTCCGACTCCACCCGTCACACGGATGACTGATACAGCGCAGTTCATCGGGACGCCGCCGTGCCAGAAGGTCGAAGTGTCCTCATAGACGGAATGAAGCAGCGCCCGGCCCGCGCAGCCGTGAGTTGATACAAGAACCGTCTTTTCGACGCGGTTCCCCTGATCATCAACGCTGTCCTGAAGGCCCGGTTTATTGATCAGATCCTGGTAAAAATCTGCGGTCCGGTGGATGACATCCTGGATGCTTTCCCCGCCTTCCGGCGGTTCATAATTATAAGAATCCGTGTTGAACTTATCAAACCGCTCAGCAGGGATCTCCATATTATCCTTACCTACATGAAGGCCTTCCCACACGCCAAAGCTGATCTCCATCAGCCGCTTATCATCGATGATCGGGATATTTCTATCCCCGACCATGATCTCAGCCGTGTGGCGCGCCCTGATGAGAGGACTGGTATAGCAGATGTCAAAAGGAACATCCTTCAGAGCCTTCGACGTGATCTCTGCGAGCAGGACACCCTTTTCATCTAGATCTGCCCCGTGCTGTCCCTGCAGGCGTACTTCTTTATTCCACGACGTCTCGCCGTGACGAATCACATAAATATACATTGCTCATCACCTCATTTATTCGTGTACGATAAAAAGCTGATCCGCGGATATGAGCAGATGGCCCGGAAAAACGGGCTGCCCGGAAGCAGCCCGTCCCCATTAGCTTCTGAGTTTAATATCCATGTGCTCAAGTCCGTTGTAGATCTTCTTCATTGCTCCATTGATATCATCATCAGTAAGTGTCTTCTCTCTGGACCGGAAGGTCAGTGAATATGCCATGGACTTATATCCCTGCTCGACCTGATCTCCTTCATAGAGGTCAAACAGCTTCAGATCCTCGAGGATCTTTCCACCGCGCTGGCGGAGCATCTTCTCGACGGATGCCGCATCGGTATCCAGCGGAACGAGCATCGAGATATCACGCGTCACAGCCGGGAATTTTGCGATTCCCGTGTAATGGCGGTCGAAGGTCGCAAACGGCATTACCTCCGGCATGTCGATCACGGCGATATATGCCCGCTGGCCGATCTCGTAATTGCGGAGGACCATCGGATGAACCTCGCCGAAATATCCGAGCGTCTTTCCCTCATACTCTACGTATGCCTGACGCCCCGGATGAAGGAAGGTCTTGTCCGAGCGCACATATTCAATCTGCTTGTGCAGTCCGACCTGCGACAGGAATTCCTCAATCACACCCTTCATGGTATAAAAATCGCCGTCTCCGTAAAATCCGAGTGTAAACTGCATTCTCTCATCCGGAAGTTCTGTCAGAGGAAGTGCCTTCGGGATATAAATATTTCCGAGCTCATACAGGTGAACATTTTTGTTGCGGCGGTTGTAATTTGTCGCAAGAGAAGAAAGCATACCGTTGATAGAACTTGTTCTCATGATCGAGAAATCCTCGCCGAGCGGATTCGAGATCTTAATGGCATTTCTGGCAGGATCATCTTTCTTCATAAGGAGCATATCGAATACCTTCGGGCTCTCAAACGAATAGCAGAATCCCTGTGAATATCCGCAATACTCCGCGACGTCTCTCGCTTTGTTCTCTACTCTGTTCTTGAAGGACAGTCCTCCGGTCGTCGACTCGCCGTGCGGAAGCGTCGTCGGGATCTTGTCATAGCCGTAAAATCTCGCGACTTCCTCGGCGAGATCGCAGGTTCTGTGAATATCCTGACGGAAGGTCGGCGCGACGATCTCGTTCGTCTTCTCATCATAGCGCAGCTCTACGGAAGCAAGATATTTCAGCTGATCCTCTGCGCTGATATCGGTGCCGAGAAGAGCGTTGATCTTGTCCGGCTCGAACTTCACGCGGGGTTCCTCGCGCTTTACAGGATAAATATCAATGGCTCCGCCGACAACCTCTCCTGCGCCGCATTCCTCAATAAGCTGGCAGGCGCGGTTCATAGCCCCCATGCAGACATTCGGGTCAAGGCCCTTATCGAATTTTCTTGAAGCGTCTGTCTGATGACCGATTCTCTTTGCAGAAAGACGGATGTTCGTTCCGTCAAAGCATGCTGCCTCAAAAAGCATGGTGTGGACGTCATCGGTGATCATGGAATTCTGACCGCCCATGATTCCGGCGAGACCAACCGGCTTTTCCGCATCGTTGATCATCAGGATATCATGGTCGAGAGTATATTCCTTGCCGTCAAGTGTCGTGAACTTTTCTCCATCTTCAGCGCGCTTAACAATGATCTGATGTCCGGCGATTTTGTCCAGGTCATAGGCGTGCATCGGCTGGCCGTACTCCTCCATTACGTAGTTTGTGATATCAACCACGTTGTTGATCGGGCGGATTCCGTTTGATGCCAGGCAGTGCTGCATCCACTTCGGCGACGGTGCCAGATGGATGTTCTTAACGACGCGGGCCGTGTAACGCGGACAGAGTTCGGTGTCTTCAACTTTTACGCTGACATAGTCATTGACATCTTCATCGTTTCCAGTCTTTTTAATAACCGGAGGAACGAATTTTTTGTGGAAAGTCGCTGCAGCTTCGCGCGCGATGCCGATAACGCTGTAGCAGTCTACACGGTTGCTGGTGATCTCGTACTCGAAATTGACGTCATGAAGGCCGAGCGCCTCGATAGCGTCATCGCCGGGCTTTACATTGTCATCCGGTCCGAACGCGTACAGCCCGTTTTCCGGAGCTTCCGGATAAAACTCGCGAGAGCTTCCGAGCTCCTCGATAGAGCACATCATGCCGTGTGAAGGAACGCCGCGAAGATTTCCATCCTTGATCTCAATTCCGTCCTCCGGGGGCACACTGCCATCATGACCGCCGGCCACTTTTCCTCCCGGCAGAACAACAGGCGTCAGCATGCCGACCTTTGCATTCGGCGCACCGGTGACGATCTGGATCGTATCTGTTCCGATATCGACCTGGCAGATGACCAGATGATCGGCATTCGGATGCGGATCGATCTTCACGATTTTTCCGACAACAATATTCTTCAGGTTCTTATCGAGAACCGTATAAGTCTCACCCTTGGTTCCGGAAAGGGTCATTCCGTCGAAGTACTCCTGAGGAGTGACGTCGAGATCCGGAACATACATTTTTATCCATGAATAAGAAGTGTTCATCTCCCATCTCTCCTTTCATCAGAACTGCTTCAGGAAACGGATGTCATTCTCATAAAGAAGACGCATGTCATCAATTTCATATTTCAGAAGGGCGATGCGTTCAAGGCCTACGCCGAACGCAAAGCCGGTGTATTCATCCGGGTCAATGCCGCACATCTCAAGTACGTGCGGGTGAACCATTCCACAGCCGAGGATCTCGATCCAGCCCTCGCCCTTGCAGAAGCGGCAGCCCTTTCCGCCGCACTTGAAGCAGGATACATCCATTTCCGCGGACGGCTCGGTGAACGGGAAATGGTGCGGGCGGAACTTTGTTTTCGTATCCGGTCCGAATACTTCCTTTGCGAATTTATCCAGAGTTCCCTTCAGATCTGCAAAGGTGATGTTCTTGTCAATGACGAGTCCCTCAACCTGGTGGAACGACGGACTGTGCGTGGCATCGACTTCATCTGAACGGAAAACACGTCCCGGGGAGATCATGCGGATTGGCAGATTTCCCTGTTCCATGCGGCGGGCCTGAACCGGCGACGTCTGCGTGCGGAGAACGATGTCCTTATTGATATAGAAGGTATCCTGCTCATCCTTTGCCGGATGGTTCGGCGGGATATTCAGCTTCGTGAAGTTGTACTCATCCCACTCAACTTCAGGTCCTTCGATGACCTCGTAGCCCATTCCTACGAAAATCCGCTCAAGCTCTTCGAGTGCTATCTGGTTCGGATGACGATGTCCGATCTCTGCCTTCTTTGCCGGCAGCGTTACATCGATCGTCTCCGCCTTCATGCGCTCTTCCATGACAAGCATGTCGAGTTCTTTCTTTCTCTCCTCGATCATGGCCGTCATATGATCGCGCGCCTCATTGACCATGGCGCCGACCTTCGGACGATCCTCGGGAGCTACGTCCCTCATTCCCTTCATCAGCTCCTTCAGAGCGCCTTTCTTTCCGAGCACCTCTACCCGGATGTCATTCAGCTTTTCAAGGCCGTCAGCTTCCGCGAGCTTTTTCTCGGCGTCCGAGACGATCGCATCGAGCCTTTCCTTCATTGTGTTGCCCATCGTATCCTCCTGAAAAAAATATTTTCACCATAAACGAGATACTGCATAAACGCGGCGGCCTTCTAAAAAACGCATAAAAAAACCGCCTCTGCCAGATTGCAGGGACGACTTCATCTTCATCGCGGTACCACCCTGGTTCCCGGTGACCCGGAAACTGTTCCGGTATTAACGGGCACTCATTATCTGCTTAACGTGCAGCCTCCGTCAGAACCTACACAGCCGGTCACTGATAATATAATCCTGACCAGCCTTCAGAGCTGAAGCTCCGGCGCGAACCTCGGGAACAACTGAACCTTGAGAAAACTTCCAGCCAGCGATTTTCTCTCTCTTGCAGGAAACTGCTCCTTACTGACGCCATCACAGCCTGTACTATTCAAACAACCGCTATTCTAGACGATGCGGGGCGTTTTTGTCAACCTATTCTTCTTTTTCTGCGAGTGCTGTATCTCACAACATAAAGAGGCGGATACTTGCGTATCCGCCTCCACCCAGGGTGCCGCGCCTGCAAACTTTGACCCAGATTAAATCCAGGTGGGTTGCCTCATGTAAACCTTTGCCTTCCGTTCGAAGACGGCATGACAGCAGAGTACGGATATTGGCATCCCTTTTTTAACAATTTGTAGGTTCAACATAAAACAGGGTTATCGTACATCCCAGGAAATGTTATGTCTCTTTTATGATTTCATTATACAACCTTAGTTTAGTATTTTGAAGATAAAGTTTACTGAACCTCATCTTTTCCTTTTCTCGTCATCAGAGCCTCTGCGGCATCTGCCGCTGACACTCCGTCGAACAGGACACTGTTTGTCATCTCGACGATCGGCATCTCTACGTTATACATCCGGGCGAGCTTAAGTCCGGCCTTTGCAGAGTACACACCCTCGACAACCTGATGCACTTCTTTCATGGCAGCTTCCACGGTGTAGCCGCTGCCGATCAGATAACCGGCTTTCCGGTTGCGGCTGTGCTTTGACTCACAGGTCACGATCAGATCTCCGATCCCTGATAATCCGAAGAGCGTCCGCCGGTCGAGGCCCATGGCCTCGCCGAGTCTTGCAATCTCCTCACTGCCGCGGGTGATCAGTGCAGCCTTTGCGTTGTCCCCGTAGCCCATGCCGTCGCAGACGCCTGCGGCGAGGGCGATGACGTTCTTGAGGGCCGCCCCGAGCTGGATCCCCTTCATGTCCGTGCTTGTATACACGCGGAAGACCGGCGACATAAAGGCCTTCTGGACCTTCACAGCGGTCTCCTTGTCATGCGCACCGGCGACGATGGCCGTCAGCATTCCCCTTCCGACTTCTTCTGCGTGGCTCGGCCCTGAAAGGATAGCGACATTCGCCTGCGGAATTTCTTCCTCGATAATGTCGCTCATGGTATCGAGTGTCTTCTCCTCAATCCCCTTGACGGCACTGACGATCAGCTGTCCCTCGGGGACAAACCTCTGCATCTTATGCGCTGTGCTCCTCAATACGTGCGACGGAACTACCAGCACGATCAGGTCTTTATTTTTGCAGGCCTGTTCAAGGTCTGACGTAAAAATCATGTCGTCCTGCAGGATCACGCCGGGAAGCTTATCCTTATTTTCGTGGCAGGCAGAGAATTCCTCTGCCTGTTCCTCGCGGTGCGACCAGAGGGTCACCTTATGTCCGTTATTGGCGAGAAGCCAGGCCAGTGCTGTACCCCAGCTGCCCGCGCCAATTATGCCAATTTCCATTGATCAGAGTCCCTTTGCCTTCCGTTCAGCCTCTACCTGCATATTTTTTTCATGAGACAGGTAGGTCTTGCGCTCATAATGTCCGACCAGTCTTTTGATGTTTGCGCGGTGCTGGAAGATATTGAGGCCGACAACGATCCAGATCAGAACACACATCTCAATCAGCGAAGCCGTCGTCATTCCGCTCTTGCTGTACCAGCCGAGCGCCGCTCCGATCGTGGCTCCGATGCCAAACTCCAGAGACAGACAGATCGAGCACAGCGATACATAGTGCGTCGTGAAGAAAAGTCCGAAGAAGACAATGATTCCCACAACGATCCAGTGCCAGTCGCCAAAAGCGATGATCAGGCCGGCAGTACAGGCGATTCCCTTGCCGCCTTTAAACTTCAGCTGCACCGGGAAATCATGGCCGAGCACAACTCCGGCGCCGGTCCAGATTTTCAGAAGCGGAAACAGCTCCGGACAGCTGTTGCGGAAAATCAGCCACGTAATGATAATCGGGACGATACATTTAAGAATATCACCGGTCATCGTGACGAGCCCCGCCTTTATACCGAGCGCGCGGAGCATATTCGTCGTACCCGCATTTCCGCTGCCTACACTGTGGATGTCAATTCCCTGCGCTTTGCTGTACAGTACGGCCGTCTGAAACAATCCAAAACAGTAACCGATCAGCAGACATACGATTCTCGCCATCATTTTTCTTTATCCTCTTTTTCTCTGATGATAAAATGAAGCGCCGTGCCCACATAGCCGAAGGCATCGCGGATCTGGTTTTCCAGGTATCTCGTATAGGAATAATGCATTAATTTCTTGTCATTTACAAAAATCACGAACGTCGGCGGTTTCACGGCCACCTGCGTCATGTAATAAATCTTCAGGCGCCTGCCCTTATCTGACGGCGGCTGCTGCATGGCCAGAGCCTGCGTGAGAATGTCATTCAGCACGCCAGTCTGAATGCGGAGCGTCGCAGATTCAAGAACACGGTCGATCGTCTCGAAAAGCTTCGGCATCCTTTGTCCTGTAAGGGCAGAGATAAAAATGATCTCCGCATAATCCGCAAAAGAAAGCGTGCTTCGGATCTTATCCGTGAACTCTTTCATCGTGTGGTCATCCTTTTTCACGGCGTCCCACTTGTTTACCGCGATGATGAGGCCCTTGCCCTCGTTATGGGCGATGCCGGCGATTTTTGCATCCTGTTCTGTAATGCCTTCAACGGCATCGATCACAACCACCGCCACATCACAGCGCTCAATGGCGGTGACAGAACGGATCGTGCTGAACCGCTCAATGTCTTCGCTGACCTTGCTCTTGCGGCGGAGTCCGGCGGTATCAATGAAGATGTAATCTTTCCCTTTGTGACGGACAACCGTGTCGATCGCATCACGCGTCGTTCCCGCGATATTCGAGACGATCACGCGGTTCTCGCCGGTGAGCTTATTGATAATGGAAGACTTGCCCACATTCGGCTTTCCGACGACGGCGATCCTCGGCGTATCATCTTCCTCCTCCGACGCGTCCTTGTCGGGGAAATAACTGATGACGGCGTCGAGAAGGTCACCGAAGCCCGACTTTCCTTCCGAAGATATCGGGTACGGTTCCCCGAGCCCCAGATTATAGAACTCGTAGACGTCCATCTCCTGCTTTTTGAAATTATCGATCTTGTTGACAGCGAGAACGACTGGCTTCTTGCTCTTGCGGAGCATGTCGGCGACCTCGTGGTCCGCATCCGTCAGCCCCTGTTTGGCGTCTGTCATAAAAATAATGACGTCCGCCGTCTCCATGGCTATCACCGCCTGGTCCCTCATCTGTGAAAGGATGATGTCCTTGCTATCTGGTTCGATACCGCCCGTATCAATTACGGTAAAATCGCGGTCCAGCCAGGACACATCCGCGTAGATCCTGTCACGCGTCACGCCCGGCGTATCCTTCACAATAGAAATTCTCTCACCTGCGAGAGAATTAAAGAAAGTGGATTTACCGACATTAGGTCTCCCCACTATCGCTACAATCGGTTTGCTCATACATCTGTCTCCTTTTATGCGCCGTATTTCTCTCAAGTCCGAGGACTGCCCGGCAGAAAGCCTCGCCGCCTTCATCCACGACACGGAGCGGGATGCCGAGCTCCCGCTCAGCCTGTTCCGTAGTCACATCATCGAGAAACACGTCTTCCCCTGAGCGAAGCATATTGCAGGGGATCAGAATTTCATCCGCCGGCGGTTCGCCGGCCTCTTTTTTTCTTCTAATATAATCCTTCAGCTGTCTAATGAGATCCTGCCCGGTGATCAGTCCGGAAACGGTTATCATCGTTCCAAAAAAGTCATTTCTGACCGGCACAACCTCAACCTGCAAGTTTTCAAAGCTGTGGCAGATCTCACCTGAAAGGACACGGATCGTCTCCGCGGCGAGAACGCCTGTCGCGATGATCACCCGCCTTGTTTTTTTCTCCGCGCCCTGACCGGATCCGCTTTCCGACGAAGTACTCTCTTCAGCCAAACTGTTTTTCTCTAAATATTCCCGGACTTCCTCCGTCAGAAGGCGCAGCATACCCACGCCGTTCTCGAGCTGCAGATAGCCGTCATAGCGCTCCGCCTCAGGAAGCTCACGCCCTGCCAGCAGATACCACTCATCCGAAGCGTGAATAAAATGAATGCCATATTGCGGATACAGCTTATTCTGCCAACGTTCGATCTGATCGATGACTTTCTCCGCGTCTTCTTTCGTGAACGGCTCCAGAGGATACAGCCCGTCACGGAATTTTGAGAGGCCAACCGGCACGACAGAAACACTGCGCAGGGATGGAAGATAAGCCGTAAGATCTCTGATGCTGCGCTCCAGCTCATCGCCGTCATTGATGCCGCGGCAGAGAACAATCTGGCCGTTCATCTCGATACCGGCGTCAGCCAGTCTCTTCACCTTCGGAAAAATCCCGCCGGCAAAACGGTTGTGCAGCATCTTCACGCGCAGCTCCGGGTTCGTCGTCTGAAAAGAAATATTGATCGGCTCCATCCGGTAACGAATGATCCGGTCGATATCATGATCGCTCATATTCGTAAGCGTCACGTAATTTCCCTGCAGAAAGGAAAGTCTGGAATCATCATCCTTAAAATAGAGAGTGGGCCGCATGCCCTTCGGCATCTGATCAATAAAACAGAAGATACAGTGGTTCTGACACGACCTGTAATCATCCATGAGGCCGCTCTCAAAATCCATTCCGAGATCTTCTCCCTGGTCCTTTTCGATGTCGAGCTCCCACTCCTCACCGTTCTGCTTGCGGATAAGTACAGTGATCTCCTCGTCCGATGTGAGGAACCGGTAATCAAAAATATCTTCGATCTCCTGTCCATTGACTGACAGGAGCACATCGCCCGGCTCGATATTCATTTCCTCTGCAATACTATCCGGAAGAACACTCCGGATCCGATGCCCGTTTTCCTTCATATATACTCCCGGATATCATACCCAAACTGTTTTCATGATACCAGTGAAGAAGCAAATTCGCAAGTTTCGCACAGTTACATTGACACTATAAAAACATGATGCTAGACTTTACTCTGTAGCTGATTTTATTACAGACGACGGAGGCATTCAATGTCAATCACCAAGTATCTGCTCAACTCAACTGCTGTAGCTCCGCTGAAGCTCGTCGCGCTTCCCGGAACCGAAAAATTTGCGAAAACAGTTGATGACTATCTGGTCCAGTTCAGAAAAGAAATTATAGACGGAAATCCTGACAAAAAGAAAACAGTCGGTTATAGTGCTGAATCATTTCTTCTCAGCACCGATCTTCCCCGCTTCGGAAGCGGCGAAGGCAAGGGCGTGATCAATGAATCTGTCCGTGGCGTCGACCTGTTCATCCTTGTAGATGTCTGCAACAACAGCGTCACCTACAGCGCATTCGGCAACACGAACCACATGAGTCCTGACGATCATTTCCAGAACCTTATCCGTGTCATCGCGGCTGTTGACGGCAAGGCACACCGCATCAACGTCATTATGCCGTTCCTCTATGAAAGCCGCCAGCATAAGCGTACCAACCGTGAATCCCTTGACTGTGCAATAGGTCTTGAGGAGCTCTCGAGAATGGGCGTGACAAACATCATCACCTTTGACGCACATGATCCCCGCGTGGCAAATGCGATCCCGCTGATGGGATTTGATAATTTCTTCCCCACCTACCAGTTTTTGAAAGCGCTTCTGAAGGCTGAGCCGCAGATCCAGCTCGACAATGATCATCTGATGATCATCAGCCCTGACGAAGGCGCAATGTCCAGAGCCGTTTATTTTTCCAACGTTCTCGGCGTGGATATGGGTATGTTCTACAAGAGACGTGACTACTCCAAGATCGTCAATGGAAAAAATCCTATCGTCGCACACGAGTTCCTCGGCGACTCCGTCAAAGGAAAGGACTGCATCGTCATCGACGATATGATCTCCTCAGGCGGAAGCATGCTTGATGTCGCTATGCAGCTTCATGAGCGCGGTGCAAAGAACGTATACGTGTGCACAACCTTCGGCCTGTTCACCGACGGCCTCGACAAGTTTGATGAAGCATATGAAAACGGCGTCATCAAGAAGGTGATCACTACAAACCTGATCTACCAGACGCCCGAGCTCCTCTCCCGCGAGTGGTACGGCACCGCAAAGATGGGCAAATATGTTGCGAGCATCATCGATACCCTGAACCACGATGTATCGATCGGCAAGGTCCGCGACAATACAGAAAAGATCAACAAGCTCGTCAAACGCCACAGTTCAAAAAAATAATAAAAAGATCAGCTGAAAAAATAATAACTGAAAATAAAAAATGAGAAAACGGGAGGATCCTGATGCGGGTTCTTCCGTTTTCTCTCATTTATACGTTATTATTAATGATTTTCTTCACGCCAGCCAGGTTTTGAGCCCGTTCTGACCTCAATCATATAGTTATTTATACGATATACGAAAATGCATTCCTGTAGTGGCGGATCTCTGTCCCTTCAATGGCGATCACGTCAAAGCGGCACGGAAGCGCCTCGTCGATCCCGCGTATCACGCGATAATAATCAGCCACCCGGCAGATTGTCCGCTGTTTGCTGAAGGTAACGGCTTCTTCCGGGAGACCGGACCTTCGCGAAACGCGGTACTTAACCTCGATAAAAACAAGGCATCCGTTCTCAGGAAAACGGTCCGAATCAGGGTTCTGGCCGTGTGTATCATTCCCCGGATCGACCGCGATCAGATCAATCTCGCCCATTCTGCAGCGGAAGCTGTGTTCGAGGATCTCATACCCCTTCTGGCGCAGATAATCCGCGGCAATATTCTCATATTCTGTTCCGGTCTTCCGCTTATTCTGTTTCATTATTCTCAGAAATAAAATGCGTGATAAAAGTTTTCCTGTGGATTGGCGTAGCACCATACTGCTTCAGCGCCGCAATGTGCTCTGCCGTTCCATATCCCTTATTCGAAGCAAAATGATATTCCGGATACTGGCTGTCGTATCCGACCATCAGGCGGTCCCTCGTGACCTTCGCCATGATACTTGCCGCGGCGATGCTCTGGCTCTTTGCATCTCCCTTAACAATGGAGACCTGTTTAATATCATCGAGTCCCGGGATGTGTACGGCATCGACCAGAAGCAGATCCGGGCGTACCTCAAGGCCGTTCACAGCCTGACGCATCGCCTCATACGTCGCCTGAAGGATATTGATCTCATCGATCCGTTCCGGACCGACCACACCGATATTCCAGCAGATGGCTTCCTGCCTGATCACATCGTAGAGCTCATCCCGCCTTTTCGGCGTGAGTTTCTTTGAGTCATTGATATGAAGGATCCTCGCGTCCCTCGGAAGAATAACGGCTCCCGCCATTACAGGTCCGGCGAGTGGTCCTCTGCCGACTTCATCGATCCCGCAGATATATTGTGCCTCCGGATATTTTTTTTCAAATTCGCAGAGAGCTTCAACGCGTGCGCGCTCCTTTTCAAGCCGTGCCGCGCGCTTCAGTTCTGCTTCCTCTTTTTTCGTCATATTCTGTCGAGCGTTACCCTTCCAAGTTTTCCATTCCTGAATTCATCGAGCAGCACGTTTGCAGCGCGGTCATAAGAAAGCTCGCCGCCCTTTGCGATCATGCCTCTCTTCTCTGCAATTTCTCCAAGGATCTGTGCCGGCGTTTTTTCCGGACTTTCTTCAGTCTTGTAACGGGTCTCAAGAGCGCCGGGATATTCTTTCCGCAGAAAATCGATCAGCTTCAGAGCGAGCTCCTCGTTCTGAACGACGTCATCACTGATCGATCCGATCATGGCAAGTTTTTCACCCGCCTCAGGATCTTCGAACTTCGGCCAGAGGATTCCCGGCGTGTCCATCAGGTCGATTCCACCAGCGAGATGGATCCACTGTTTTCCTCTCGTGACGCCCGGCTTATTTCCGGTCTTTGCCGTCGCCTTACCTGCAAGAGAGTTGATAAACGTAGATTTCCCGACATTCGGGATGCCGCATACCATTGCGCGGACCGTGCGCTTTTTGATCCCGCGGGCGGCATCACGCGCCATTTTTTCTTTACACGCCGCCATCACCAGGGGGCGGATCCGCTTCAGAGCAGATTTTTCCCGGGAATCAGCCGCAAGCACCTGTGCTCCCTGCTCCCTGTAGTAATCCGTCCATTTTCCCGTGAGTTTCTCATCGGCCAGATCGGCCTTATTGAGGACAATGATCCTTCCCTTGCCCTGCCCCATGTTCTGGATATCGGGGTTGCGCCCTGAAAGCGGCACGCGCGCATCGATCAGCTCAATAATGAGGTCGACAAGTTTGAGGTCTTCCTGCATCTGACGGCGGGCACGGGTCATATGTCCCGGGTACCATTGAATATCCATATTCTGACCTGCCTTTCTTATTTATGAAGGAGCAATTCCAAAGGAACTGGCGGGCTTTACACAAAGCCAGATCGTACCGACGATCTGATCTGAGGTCACATTTCCGATCGACGCGTAGCGGCTGTCCTCGCTTCCGTTCCGGTTGTCGCCAAGGACAAAGTATTCGTTGTCCCCCAGCGTGATCGGATCTTCCGCCAGACCGGCGTCGATGATGGATGAAAAATCATCGCCCGTGTAGGTTTCTCCGTCAATGAGGATCTGACCATCGACGATCTGGATCGTCTCCCCCGGCAGTCCGATGACTCTCTTTACATGGAGAGCAGAACCGTTGTCACTTTCCGTCCGGAAAACAATGATATCTCCCCTCTTTGGCTCGCCCACGCGGTAAGCCAGAGAATTGATAAAATATGTCTCTCCGTTTGAAAGCGTCGGCTCCATCGAACTGTCGGCAATTTTCACCTCCTGGCAGAAAGCCCTTGAAAAGGCCCACGCCAGACACAAAGTAATCAGAATTGCAATAAACCAGAGGAAAAATCGCAAAAACTTTGAAGCGATATACTTCTGTCTCACACCTTTTGCAGCTTCTTCCTCAGCCTGCTTTTTTTCCTCTGCAAGCCGTTCCTGTTCGGTCGCCTCGCGCTCCCGCATTTTATCCAGCTCTATCTGTTCTACCGTCTCTGGAAAAGAACGGCCATTTTTATTTTTCCTATTCTTATTTCTCTCAGACATTTTCACTCCGCGACAGATGATCAGCGCCGGCAGTCCTGAAGGACAGCTGTCACAAGCAGTATTTCCAGCAGATATACAAGAAGGGACTCAGTTGCCTGAGTCCCTCCGAAATGCAATCAATCTTTCAATTACTTAACAACCGCCTTAACCTTGGCAGCTTTGCCGACACGGTCTCTCAGGTAGTTCAGTTTAGCGCGTCTTGCCTTACCCTGGCGAACAACCTCAACCTTCTCAACATTCGGAGAATGAAGTGGGAAAGTTTTCTCAACGCCAACGCCGTTGGAGATCTTACGTACAGTGAAGGTTGCGCGGTTGCTGCCGCCCTGCTTCTTCAGTACGATTCCCTCGAATACCTGTGTTCTCTCGCGGTTACCCTCTTTGATCTTGTTGTAAACACGTACCGTATCACCTGTGTTGAACTGCGGTACATCCTTCTTGAGCTGTTCCTGCTCGATCTGCTTGATAATGTCGTTCATTTCTTTATCTCCTGTTCTGTGCCCTCTGCTCTCCTCTGAAAAATCATCGCAGGGGCGCTCTATGTATCATCGGATGTTCTTATCACCGGAAATGTGACAGCGGACCATCACTGCAGGCCTTCTTTCTGCCCACAGACTTGTTGATTATATCTCAGTGACTGCTGTTTTGCAAGCTTAATTTCTGAATTTTCTTCCGGAGTGCGATCGCCGCGTCAGCGATCCCGCGTTCTGTCGCAGATTCATCCATGGAATTCGTCGTGATCACGTGGAATCCCTTCTTCATAAGGGTCATTTCCATCCGGATTGGCGCCATGTCCCAGGCCTCTTCATCGTTGAGAAGCGTATCCGTCTCTTCAATCTGGTCCGATTTGGGCGCCGGCGGGTTTGTCTGAAGGATCACGGCCAGAGTATCATTTCCGCTCACATTTCTGAAGCGCTCCGGCTCCGACATGGCCGCATCTGTGCAGGCAAAAATCACAAGCTCATGAGAGCCGAATTTTCTTGTCTCCTTCTGCCGCCGTTTAATATCATAATTGATCACAGTACCGTACTGTGAGACCGCGTCTGTAAACCTCTTTCCGAGGGTCTGCGCACCATCACCCCCGGCCGCGAGGCAGGTGACGGGATAATGACCTTCCAGAAGATCCGGTCTTCTCTCCCGCGTCCTCTCAAGCGATCTCTGATAGCGCCACTGTTTGATCGCCTCATGGTCGCCCGAAAGAAGAACCTCGGGAACCTGCTTGTCATGCCAGACCTCTGGTCGCGTGTATTGCGGATATTCAAGCAGATTATCCTGGAGAGATTCAAAACGCGCCGAGTCTTCATTCGGGAGAACACCGGGGACAAATCTCGAGACCGCATCGATGACGACGGCAGCTCCGAGCTCACCGCCCGTCAGAACGTAATCCCCGATGGACAGATAATCCGTCACGCACTCAGACAGAACACGCTCGTCAATTCCCTCGTAGTGGCCGCAAAGAAGAATCAGATCCTCCTCACCGGCGAGCTCCTCCGCCTTCGTCTGCGTAAGAACCGGTGCCTGCGGCGTCATGTAGACGACGCGCGGATTTTTCCGCCCGGTCTTCTCTTTCACTGCCTCAATCGCCCTGTAAACCGGTTCCGCCTGCAGCATCATGCCGGCACCTCCGCCGTACGGATAATCGTCGATCCTGCCGTCCGCCCTCTCGGAAAAATCGCGGATATTTATGCTGCTGACGCTGAGCACGCCCTTTTTGATCGCCCTGCCGGTGATACTCGTGTTGACGATCGTGTCGATCAGTTCCGGAAAAAGCGTCAGTACGTAAAAATTCATTCCGTCATCACCTGTATAACGAAGAAGCTGAAGAACTGGTTCCGTTCATTCCCTGCTCCATGTACTGCTCTAACTCGAGCATGAAGCTGGGATCAGACATCATCTGATAGACCTGCACATAAATGTAGATCCAGAAGGCCATTGAAATTGCGCCAAAGACAATCGCAAGAATGGCAAATACTCTTGACCTCTCGTTATACATTCCCTTGTTTTTCTTTATCTGAACGAGTGCCGCGATACCAAGTACGAGAGCTACGACACAGGGGATAAAGAAAAATTCGCCAAATAACAGGGCGAGAATACCAAAGACGAAGCCCACGGTCGCCAGCGTATTTGTCTGATTATTGTACGGGGACTGTGAATTCCAGTTCTGGCCGTTCCAGTTGTTCTGATTATACCAGCCGTTCTGCTGGTTCTGATTATTCCACTGGTTCTGATTATCCCAGCCGCCGTTCTGGCCGCTCCAGCCGTTATTGTTCTGATCATTCCAGCCGTTCTGGCCGTTCCAGCCGCCCTGCTGATTCTGGTTGTTCCAGCCGTTCTGCTGGTTCTGATCGTTCCAGCCATTCTGCTGATTCTGGCTGTTCCAGCCATTCTGCTGGCTCTGATCGTTCCAGCCGTTCTGCTGATTCTGATTATTCCAGCTGTCCTGATTATTCTGCTGCGCATTATTATCGGACTGCTGTTTATTCAGATCATCGACAGGGTGCCACACGCCGAACTGCCAGTAGCCCTCGCCACTGTGGTCTTCCTTATTATTGGAAGTGCTGTCAGAATTCTGCTGATCCGCTGTTCCAGAAGCAGATTCAGAGCCGTCAGTATCACCGTTCGGAACCGGGCGCCCGCAGTTGCTGCAAGCCTTGGCATCGTCAGGGAGTTCTGCTCCACAATAAATACATTTCTTCATAAAATTAACTTTGCCTCCGTTTCTCGTCGACAAGTCCCGGCAGAAGATGTACAGTCATCCTGCTTTTTTCAACGTCAACGCTAATAATACACGCTTTGATAGCCGGAATCAACACTTCGCCATAGTCGTCAGACCGCACGTCATATACGTCATTGGCGCCTGTCTGGATCACGTCCTTCAGTTTTCCGAAATGATTTCCATCCTCGGTAAACACGTCCATCCCCAGCATGTCGGCAATATAATATTCATTTTCTCCGAGAGGCACACCTTTCTCCCGCGGTATGAACAGATCATAACTGCGGAAGCGCTGAGCATCTTCTACCGTATCGATGCCAGACAGCTTCAGTACGACCATATTTTTGATGTGCTTGACCGACAGGATCGCGTGAATCTCCCGCATTCCCTGCCTCTCAAGAATAACCTCATCAAGATCATCGAAACGGCGCGGGTCATCGGTCGTAGGATAAACCTTCACCTCGCCGTGCACGCCGTGAACAGACGTGACGGTGCCTATTTTCAGATACTGTTCCATATACCTCCAAAAAAATCGCTGGTGAGATCTCCAATACAGAATCCCACGCCAGCGATTTTTCTCTTATAATCAGATTATTCTACGATATCGACCGTAACCCTCTTGTCAATCCTCATGGATGCGGCTTTTACTACGGAACGGATCGCCTTTGCGATTCTTCCCTGCCTGCCGATCACACGGCCCATGTCCTGCGGCGCGACCTTCAGTTCAATCTTGATCTCGTCACCATCCTCGACCTGGTTTACGACTACTTCGTCCGGATTATCAACAAGGGCTCTGGCGATAACCTCGACCAGTTCCTTGATCATCGCAGTACCTCCGGTAAAGTCAGATTACTTTTCAATTCCTGCAGCTTTGAAGATCTTTCCTACAACTGCAGTCGGCTGAGCTCCGTTCTGGAGCCACTTCTTAGCCTCTTCCTCATTTACCTTGAAAGTGCTCGGCTCAGTATTCGGATCATAGGTTCCGATCTCAGCGATGAAACGGCCATCGCGCGGAGAATTGGAATCTGCTACGATAATTCTGTATGACGGTGCCTTTGTCTTGCCAACTCTTTTAAGACGGATCTTAACCATTTTTTGTTTCCTCCTTAAGAAAACCATTATAATAATTTGATTTTTTATATATAATCAATCCCCTGCCGGAATTTCCGATAAGAGAGATGATTCAGAAATAAATGCAATCAGCTGAACGGGTAGCCCCCGAATCCGCCGAACATACCGCCCATGCCGCCGCGGCGTTTGCCCTTCTTCATCATGCCGGGCATCTGTTTCATCATCTTGCGCGTCTGATTAAAATTCTTGATGAACGCATTCACTTCAGAAATATCAAGTCCTGCGCCCTTCGCGATCCTCTGTTTGCGCGACATATTGATGAGATCAGGATTCGCCCTTTCCTTCGGTGTCATGGAATGAACGATAGCCTCTGTCCTCGCCATCTGCTTCTCATCGATCTGTCCCTCGATATCCTTCATTTTTCCGCCGATTCCGGGGATCATTGAAAGAACACTGGAGAGACCGCCCATGTTGCGCATCTGTTCCATACTTGTGAGGTAATCGTCAAATGTGAAGTCAGCCTTGCGGACGTGCTTCTCCATTTCCCTGGCTTTTTCTTCATCGATATTGGCTTCAGCCTTTTCAATAAGGCTCATCACATCGCCCATACCGAGGATTCTCGAAGCCATGCGGTCGGGGTGAAACTGGACGAGGTCGTCCATTTTCTCGCCCATGCCGGCGTACATGATCGGCTTTCCGCAGATCGCCTTAATAGAAAGCGCCGCGCCGCCTCTGGTATCGCCGTCCAGCTTTGTCAGAACGACTCCGTCGACGCCGACCTGGTCGTTGAAGGATTTCGCGACGTTTACAGCTTCCTGTCCGGTCATGGCGTCAACGACAAGCAGTGTCGTATCGACGTTTACTGCGTCACGGATCCGCACAAGCTCATCCATCATATCCTCATCGATCTGCAGACGTCCTGCCGTATCAATGAGAACCACATTGTTGCTGTTCTCGCGTGCGTGCGACACGCCGGCTTTTGCGATATCCACCGGATCGGCCTTGTCGCCCATTGAAAATACCTCAACGCCGACCTTATTGCCGTTCGTCTGCAGCTGTTCAATAGCGCCCGGGCGATATACGTCGCAGGCAATGAGAAGAGGTTTTCTTCCCTTCTTTTTCAGCTGTCCCGCGAGCTTTGCCGCTGTCGTTGTTTTACCAGAACCCTGAAGACCGATCATCATGATGATGGTCAGCTCATTTGCATTTTTCAGAGGAAGATCGACGGTGTCCGGTCCCATCAGGTTGACGAGCTCGTCATGGACGATCTTGATGACCATCTGGCCCGGGTTAAGGCCGCTCATAACATCCTGTCCGATGGCCTTTTCCTGCACCGTATTCACAAACTTCTTAACGACCTTGAAGTTTACATCGGCCTCAAGCAGGGCCATCTTGACTTCTCTCATGGCGGTTTTTACATCCGCCTCCGTCAAAGTACCCTTGCTTCGAAGGTTTTTAAACACATTCTGAAGTTTATCTGTCAGACTCTCAAATGCCATAAAATCCTCCGTTTTTGATCTTACAGTTCCTCAAGGATCTGCCCGGCAATTTTCCGGATCTCCTTAAGATTGTCCTCTCCGCCATCCGCAGTTTCTGTCAGCTTTTCAATCTGCCGCACCGAATCCCGGATCTTCATGAATTTATCGACGAGGTGAAGCCGTTTCTCATAATCCTCGAGCTGCCGGTTCGTCCGCCGCATCAGGTCATGAACGCCCTGGCGGCTGATTCCCTCGTCCCTTGCGACTTCTGCCTCGGAAAAATCGTCGAAGTTGACTGCCTGCCAGATCCGCCGCTGATGCTCCGTCAGGAGCTCACCGTAAAAATCGTATAGATATGACTTTTCGACAAATTCTTCCAAAGTACTGCCTCGCTGTATTCATTAACGAGATAAAATGCGGGCACGCTCACGCGTACCCGCATACTATATTACATATCTTTTGTGCTGTCAAGTATTTTTGCTTGACGAGTTTCAGACATCAGATAGACATCAGATAGACCAGAGACTCTGCCAGGTATATACCGTCCACAGCACGCTCCCGCTCTCTTCGCCTTCGCAGCGGTGCATAAACTCATCCTTCGCCTGACGGCTCGGATTCGTTAAGCACCGGCGGGCTCAGAAGGCATGTGGACTGGTATATACCTGGCAGAGCCTTCGGTGTGCTTCGCTGTCATTTTGCACGTCTGGGAGTCTGGTTTTTTCTACGAGTGCTGTATCTCGTAGCAAGCTGCTCGATATCGCGCTGTCGCGCTATCCATCCGTGCGAACCTGACAGCTCATGCACGCCTTCGGTGTGCTTCGCTGTCATTTTGCACGTCTGGAAGTCTGTTTTTTCTACGAGTGCTATATCTCGCAGCAAGCTGCTCGATATCGCGCTGTCGCACTATCCATCCGTGCGAATCTGGCAGCTCACGCACGCCTTCGGTGTGCTTCGCTGTCATTCTGCACGTCTGGAAGCACTCGTAGAAACGCGTATGTTATGCATCCTCGCGGCTCTCGAGCGGCTCGTACTGCCTGTGATGGCCGACGTACTTGTATGCCGGACGGATGATCTTGCCGCCGCTGACGATTTCCTCGAGGCGGTGTGCTGACCAGCCGGAAATTCGCGCAATGGCAAAGATCGGCGTGAAGAGCTCTTTCGGGAAGTCGAGCATGGAATATACGAAGCCGCTGTAAAAATCGACGTTCGCACAAACTGGCTTGACAAGTCTTCTCTTCTGCTCCATGCACTGCTTGCCGATCTCCTCGACTTTCTCATACAGTGAGAATTCATCCTGGAGATCTTTCTCGATGGAAAGTTCTTTCGCATATTTTTTCAGGATGACACATCTCGGATCGGAAAGAGTATAGACGGCGTGGCCCATGCCGTAGATGAGACCGGAACCGTCGAACGCCTCATGATCCAGGATTTTGTTCAGGTAGTTTCTGATCTCGTCATCGCTGTCCCAATTGTGGACATTTTTCTTGATATCGGCGAACATCTGAAGAACTTTCAGGTTTGCACCGCCGTGTTTCGGTCCTTTCAGCGAACCCAGAGAGGCGGCAACAGCCGAGTAGGTATCTGTGCCTGTCGAAGAAACAACATGCGTTGTAAATGTGGAGTTGTTTCCACCGCCGTGCTCTGCGTGGAGGATCAGCGCGATATCGAGAACCTTAGCCTCGAGCTGTGTATACTGTCCGTCGGGATGAAGCATCTGCAGCAGGTTCTCCGCGAGAGAGAGCTCAGGCTTCGGGTTGCGGATGACCAGGTTCTGTCCCTGATGGTAATGACGATAAGTGTGATAGCTGTAAACCGCGAGAAGCGGAAGTTTTGCGATCAGAGAAAGAGACTGACGGAGGACATTTTCCACACTGGTGTCTTCAGCCTTATCATCATATGAATATAACGTGAGTACGGACTGCTGAAGCGAGTTCATCATGTTGCGGCTGGGCGCTTTCATGATGACGTCGCGCGTAAAATCGCCCGGGAGCTGTCGGAAACTGCTCAGAATATCAATAAAGGTACTCAGCTGCTTTTCTGTCGGCAATTCTCCAAAAAGAAGCAGATATGTAATCTCCTCGAATCCGAATCGGCGATTGCGGATACCCCTGACCAGATCAGAAACGTTGTAACCCCTGTAATAAAGTTTTCCTTCAGCCGGGATTTTTTCACC
The DNA here is from genome assembly GCA_036453165.1 of Eubacteriales bacterium. Taxonomy (GTDB): domain Bacteria; phylum Bacillota; class Clostridia; order Lachnospirales; family Lachnospiraceae; genus Bilifractor. The sequence continues at coordinate 33,683 of JAZHVR010000011.1, forward strand.
GATGGCGTTGGCCTGCACGCCGTTGACATCGGAAATCTCCGTGAGTCCTGTCAGAACACCGCGTCCGGTATTATCACGCAGACCGCGCTTAACGTCATACTCAATATACAGCTTCGGATCAATAGCAACCGTCTGACTCTGTGCCACCAGATATTCAAGTTCTGATTTGAGCTGTTCCTGACTGAGTCCCATACCCATCACCTCTCTAACAAAACAGGATATGCTTTTCCAAATTTTAACACGTTACTATTAAAAAGCAAGAATGTATAAATAAAGGCCAATCTAAGGCGCTATGCCTCTGATTGACCTAAAAGAGCCGGAAATCAGACTTGAACTGACGACCCCCTCATTACGAGTGAGGTGCTCTACCAACTGAGCTATTCCGGCACGTGCTCGAAGCACATTGACTATTATACATAATTGTTTCTAAAATTCAAGACAAATTTTACGCGTTCCTACGAGTGCTGCCATCCATACGAATTAACAGCGACGCACACCATAGGCGTGCATGAGCTGGAAAAATAAAGAGCTAAAAGTCCGGCACATACTATCTCACATGCCTTCTGAGCCCGCCGGTGCTTTGCGAGCGCGAGCCATCTGGCGAAGCGCAAGCTTAGCACCGCTGCGAAGGCGAAGAGAGCGAAAGCGTGCTGTGAGATAGTATGGCTGGACTGAATTCTGTTTTCTTCCTGCAGTTGCTCAGCGCAAAATCAGGTCCTGATCTTCGTTCCTTTTGCATCCCTCTTTGCCAGTCTAAGCTTGTTCAGCACGATTTGCTTATCGTGATATTCGATGGCAAGTTCTACGCGGTTGGCCACGAGATAGGCCGCCTCGACGAAGTCTCCGTCTCCAAGCTTCATAGCGCGGACACCGATGGCATTCTTCTTTTTCTCCGGAATTTCGGAGACAGGGAAACGCAGAAAGTATCCATTGTTCGACTGAAGTACAATGGAATCGCCACTGTCTGAAAATCCTACGAAAACGACGCTGTCGTCATCTCCGGAAAGTGTCGTCGCGGAGATCGTCTTCCGCGTGACATCGAATTCCGATCCGGCAACGGATTTCGCCATGCCTTTTGCCGACACAAAGATGAGATTATGCGATTTTACCTCTTCCATGGAAGCAGCGAAGATAATCCTCTCGTTTTCGGTCGAATAATTACATACATTGTCGAGCGGCGTTCCCTTATCCCTGAACTTCGTGAACGGAAGCTCCTTCACGCGTACTGCGTGCATGACGCCGGTGTCGGTGAAGACGCAGATCTTGTCCGTATTCATGCAGCGGATAACAAAACGGTTCTCCTTGTCTGCTGCCTCCTGATTTTTCTGGTAGACAGAAGGATCGACCGTTCTCGCATAACCGAAACGATCCATCAGAAAAACAAGTTCTGTCTCCTCTTCTTCTTTTTCAATGATGACAGGTTCTTCTGCCGTCGTGATCTCAGTCTTTCTCGGTGTCGCGTATTCCTTCTTGATTGCCTTCAGATCAGCCAGAATGACGCCGGCCATCTCATCGTAATCGTTGAGGATCTTCTCGTAGCGGGCGATCTTTTTTGTGGTCTCCTCGTTCTCCTTATAGAGAGCGTCGATCTCCAGGCCGATGAGTTTTGCGAGGCGCATATCGAGGATGGCCTGTGCCTGGCGCTGCGTAAAGCAGAGCTGCGATGCCTGCTTTTTACTCTTCTGGCTCTTGAAATTAATCCCGTCCGTGACGCCCATGGTGAGACAGTCCTTAGCCATCTGCTGATTTTTACTTCCGCGGAGGATCTCGATGATCAGGTCGATCACATCCACAGCCTTGATGAGGCCTTCCTGAATCTCCTTCTTCTCGATCTCTTTCTCGAGGAGCTTCTGGTATTTCCGGGTGTTGATATCAAACTGAAAATCAACGTAGTAGTCCAGGATTCTCTTCAGGCTCAGCGTCTCGGGGCGGCCGTCAGCAACGGCGAGCATGTTGACGCCAAAGGTATCTTCAAGCTTCGTCTTCTTGAAAAGGACGTTCTTGACGCGCTCCGGATCAGAGCCCTTCTTCAGCTCGATGACGATGCGCATTCCGTCCTTGCCGGACATGTTCGAGATGTCGGACACTTCTGGCAGCTCGCGTTTCTCAACCAGATCTGCGACGTCGAGAAGGAACTTGCCGATGCCGGCGCCGATCATCGTATAAGGAATCTCCGTAATGACAAGAAGCAGCTTGCCATTCTTGCCCTTCTCGATCTGTGTCTTTCCGCGCACACGGATCTTGCCACTGCCCGTTTCATAGATCTCCGGCAGGTCCTCTTTATTTACGACGATGCCGCCGGTCGGGAAATCCGGTCCCTTGATATATTTCATGAGCTGCGTCGAAGTCAGATCTTTATTTTTTATGCACGCGCAGGCGGCGTCGATAACCTCGCCAAGGTTGTGCGGAGGTATACTGGTCGCCATACCGACGGCGATGCCCTCAGAACCATTCACAAGGATATTCGGAATGCGGACTGGAAGAACCTCCGGCTCTTTCTCCGTCTCATCAAAGTTCGGAACAAAGTTGACAACATCCTTGTCCAGATCCTTCAGAAAAACCTCCTGTGTGATCTTCTGCAGACGCGCCTCGGTGTATCGCATTGCGGCGGCGCCGTCGCCCTCTATGGAGCCGAAGTTTCCATGTCCATCGACGAGCGGAAGCCCCTTCTTAAAATCCTGCGCCATAACAACGAGTGCGTCATAGATCGAGCTGTCACCGTGGGGATGATATTTACCCATTGTATCGCCGACGATACGCGCCGATTTTCTGTACGGGCGGTCGTAATATGTGCCGAGCTCAAGCATGTCGTAAAGCACCCGGCGCTGAACGGGTTTCAGCCCATCGCGCACATCCGGGAGCGCACGCGAAATGATAACGCTCATCGCATAGTCGATATACGACTTCTGCATGATCTCGGAATATTCTGTCTGAATGATTTCTTCCATTTGTCAGTACTCCTGTTGTAAATCATCACACATCCAGCTCTGCGTCTTTAGCATGCTGGTAGATAAATTTCTTCCTCGGCTGTACGTCCGTTCCCATCAGGACCTCCGTCACCTCAGAGGCCATGCGGGCGTCCTCGATACCCACGCGGCGCATTTTCCGCGTCTCCGGATTCAGCGTCGTATCCCACAGCTGCTGGGGATCCATCTCACCGAGACCTTTGTATCTCTGGAGCGTGAACTTCTGCCCTGCGTGCTTTTTGCGGTATTTCTCAAGTGCCTTATCATCGTACAGGTACTCGCTCTTTCCTCTCGCCGGTACCGTCTTGTACAGAGGCGGCATTGCGATGTAGACGTGTCCCTGATAGATGAGCTCCGGCATAAAGCGGTAGAACAGGGTCAGAAGGAGCGTCGCGATATGCGCACCGTCGACGTCGGCATCGGCCATAATGATGATCTTGTCATAGCGAAGCTTTGTGATATCAAAATCGTTGCCGTAGCCCTCAGAAAATCCGCAGCCGAAGGCATTGATCATGCTCTTGATCTCCGCGTTGGCCAGAACCCTGTCGATCGTCGCCTTTTCAACGTTCAGAATTTTTCCGCGGATAGGAAAAATCGCCTGGTACATACGGTTTCTTCCCATTTTGGCGGAGCCGCCTGCGGAATCTCCCTCGACGATAAAAATCTCGCATTTCGACGGATCTCTGGACTCGCAGTTAGAGAGCTTTCCGTTGGCGTCGAACGAATATTTCTGCTTCGTGAGCATATTCGTCTTCGCCTTCTCCTCCGTCTTGCGGATCTTTGCGGAACGCTCGGCGCACTCGAGGATTGTCTTCAGAACAGGAAGATTGCGGTCAAAATAACGCACGACCTCGTCGCCGGTAACCTTCGAGACAGCCTTCGCCGCGTCGGGGTTATCAAGCTTTGTCTTTGTCTGGCCCTCAAATCTCGGATCCGGGTGCTTAATGGAAATAACCGCCGTCATACCGTTCCGGATATCCGAGCCGGTAAAATTCGCATCCTTTTCCTTCAGAACCCCGATCTCCCGCGCGTAGCTGTTCATGATCTGGGTGAACTGCGTCTTGAAGCCGGTGATATGTGTGCCACCCTCGGTGTTGTAGATGTTGTTGCAGAAGCCCAGGACATTCTCCTGGAAAGAGCGCACATACTGGAAAGCGACCTCGACCTTAATGCCTTCAGATTCGCCGCTAAAATAAACCGGGTCGTGAAGAGTCTCCTCACTCTTGTTCAGTTCCTTCACGAAGCCGACAATTCCGTCCGGTTCACTGAAAGTAACCTTTTCATCGTTTCCATCCCGCTTATCCTCGTATTCGATGACGAGCTCGGGGTTCAGATATGCCGTCTCATGAAGACGGCTCTTGAGATCTTCCTCTGAAAATCTCGTCTTCTCAAAAATCTCCGGATCTGGAAGGAAATTGATCTCGGTCCCGGTCTCTTTCGTCTTTCCGATTTTTGGCAGAAGCCCGTCCTTATCAAGCTCCTGCACCGGAACGCCCCGCTCATATCGGTCGTGCCATATATAGCCTTCCCTGGAGATTTTTATATCGAGATACGTTGAAAGGGCGTTAACGACGGACGAACCCACGCCGTGGAGACCGCCGGATGTCTTGTAGGAATTGTTATCAAATTTTCCTCCGGCGTGCAGTGTCGTGAGTACAACCCGCTCCGCAGGCATGCCGAGCTCGTGCATGCCGACAGGAATGCCCCGGCCATTATCCTTTACCGTACAGGAACCATCGGCCTCGAGAGTCACGTAAATCTTCATGCAGAATCCGGCCAGATGCTCATCGACAGAGTTGTCCACGATCTCGTAGATCAGGTGGTTCAGTCCCCTCCGACCGGTACTTCCGATATACATTCCGGGACGCAGGCGGACTGCCTCAAGTCCTTCTAGAACTTTGATGCTGTTTTCGTTATATGTATTCTTTGGTGCCATGAATACTCCTGTTCTTCCCCTGTTGCAAATTCGCGGTTTATCACGGCCTCAAAAAGAAGAGGCAGATATGACCATTCAGAAAAACCGCATAAATTAAGCCCTGCAGTCAGCGCGCTGTCATCTCAGAAACCAGTGCGGACCCAAAGGCGTGAACGCAATCAGTATAAAAGCAAAAGTATGTTCGTGTCAAGGAAGTTGAGGATGAGAAACAGGATAGGGAGCAGGAACAGAAAGAAACAGAAGAACCAGACAGAACCATGTGTTAATAAAAGGGGTGGATAAGAAAAAAGCACCCTTCTTACGAAGGATGCCTTGTCGCAGTTGGTATGGGAATCGAACCCATGTTTTCGCCGTGAGAGGGCGACGTCTTAGCCGCTTGACCAACCAACCGTGTGCTATAATACCAAACCGGTCAGAGAAATGCAAGCCCTTTTTTATATTTTTTTTTGATATCTTTTTATTACTCTTCTTTAACTATATCTTTCGGCCAGAAATATTGAAGCGGTAATATTCAGCGAAGCACATAAGCTGTGTGAATCAGTCGTGTGTAGTGCGGATCCGGATCCCGTTCACGGTGACATTATCCGTCACAGGAATCATAAGGTACTCGATCCCGTCGATGACTCTTGTCTCAATGAGGTCGGTCCTGGAAGAATCGACGGAAATTTTCACATCGTCCGATTCGACCGTGAATTTGCGGGTGCTCGCGATATTTGACGCCAGCATCTCTCCATCTTCCCCTGCCTCCTCATCATAGGCCTTTTCAAAATGGGCGATCTGATCGGCATCGGCGCCACAGCTCTCGACAAACTTCAGGCATTCCTTCTTGTCGAGCGGTGTCGGTTCGGGCTCTTCTTTCTTTCCCTCCAGCAGCGCGTTCAGATTTTCGTGGACAGTCTTCGCCACTTCAAAATCGCAGCCGTCGCTGAATGTCTCTTCAATGATAGCATCAAACGCTTTTTTCTGCGTGCCGGCAGTCATCGGAATCTGAACCCCCAGAAGATCCTCCGTAATCTCCTCGTGAAGAATTTCAGCGTTTTTTGAATAATACAAAAGGCTGTGAATATCTGTATTCCGGTCATTGAATGCCGGAAAAAGAAAACCGACCTCGGGCATCTGAACCATGCGGTCCTGAATGCACTCGCGGAAGCCCTTCTTTTCTGCATCATAAACGAGCCCGGGCTTGGAGAGAACGACCGGACAGATGGCACAGATGATGAAATTGTAGACATACTCAGACGCATCCTCCATCTCCGTCCCGTCGGTCGCATGGCCGGGAACATCGTATGAGCCAAAGGCCAGCAGGATGATGTAATTCTCCGCGTCCAGATATGTCGCGATCACCTTATCGTAAAACTGCTCAAGGAGCTCGTCATCCTTCAGTTCAGAGTCCCTGAGGGCGAGAAGCATACTCTGGCGTCCGCCGTCCGCTTCCTCCTCAAGAGGAAATTCCAGATTGAGAAGATTTTTTCCGATCTTTCCTGAGGTCGTCTTCCTCAGGAGCTCAGAATATTTATGCAGTTCCTCCTCGGGAAGAGAAAGGAACGCCTCCCTCATCTCGGCGATCTTCTCTTTATGTCCGTCGACGTAGCAGCCGCAGATCCTCTGAATGCGGGTATCATCCGGCTTCATCGTCTTGCGGATCTCAATTACCTCTTTTTTATTCATACTTCTCTCCTTAAGCTATTACATGACTTCAGCCATATTTCCGAATACGGCATTTGAAAAGGTCAGATCAGCATGATCATCGTTCCGGTGACAATGGCAATAAGCCCGATCAGAGCTTTTTTCGACAGCTTCTCTCCGAAAACAATTCTGGAGAACACGATGGAAACGACAATACTCAGCTTGTCGATCGGAACGACGACGCTCGCCAGTCCGTCTTTCAGCGCTCTGTAATAGCAGAGCCACGAAGCGCCCGTAGCGACGCCGGAAAGACAGATAAACCCAAGTTCATTCCGCGGTATCTCACGCACCTTCGAAGTTTTCCCTGTGACGAAAACCATGACCCAGGCCATTACCAGAACGACACATGTTCTGATAGCCGTGCCAAGGTTAGACTCCACTCCGCTGATGCCGATTTTTCCGAGGATCGATGTCAGGCTGGCAAAAATTGCGGAACCAAATGCGTAGAACATCCAGCCGTGATGTTTCTTCTGGCCGTCCTGCGGTTCCTTCTTTTCACCAGAATCTTTCTTCTTCTCGATCATCATATACGTGCCGATACCAATCAGCACAACGCCGATGCCCTTTGTGAGCGTGATCGGCTCGCCGAAAATGATGAACGCCAGAATGATCGTGAGGATGGTGCTTGACTTGTCGATCGGAACAACCTTGTTCACGTCTCCGATCTGAAGAGCATGAAAATAGCAGAGCCACGAAGCGCCCGTAGCGAGTCCTGAAAGGATCAGGAAAAGCCAGGCTGTCCCGCTGATCTCATCAATACCGCCCTCCTGGCCTGTGATGAAGACCATGATCCAGGAAAAAATAAGAACAATAATTGTACGGACAGCCGTCGCCACTGTCGAGTCCGTTTTATTTATCCCGCACTTCGCAAGAATTGCCGTAAGGCCGGCGAAGAAAGCCGAACCAAATGCAAACGCGACCCACATGTCACTCACACCTCCCACAAATTCAGCTTATAATTCCTTTTTCGTAAACACGCCGCTGTCAATGATCTTATCAAGAAGATTATTCGCCGGTTCCCGGATCTGACTGATACTCTTTCCGAGTTCGATCTGACGCCGGATATACGACACCAGTCCCGTGATCGTAAAAATCGACGACATTCCTTCCGGATAGAGCAGTCCAAGCTTGTTAAAATACGGCTGCGATTTCTGCCCTGTCTCCCTGACGATCCTCCAGTAATAGCTGAAGGTCAGATATGGATTGTCATCTCCGAGCACAGCAATAATACCCTCCTGAGATTCCTGGAAATCCAGGATCGCATTCAGGATATTATGACAGGATTTACGCGGATCATCCTCAGGATTCAGCGCTTTTTGTTTATCCATATAACAAGCCCGTATTTTCTCTGCGATGTCGCCCATCACCTCATGGAGAAAACTGTATTTATCTGTGTAATAGCTATAGAATGTGATCCTCGTTACGTTGGCCTTCTTGCAGATGTCCGTAACCGTCATCTCTTCAAAGGTTTTTTCCTTCAGCATCTCGCTGAGTCCCTGGTACAGCTTCTGTTTGGTCTTGCGTATTCTCGCGTCCTGCATATCCGGTTTCCCTCATCTTCGTACTTTTTGATTTTTTCTTTTACTACAATTCCAGGATCAGACGACAGGCCGGACTCTGCATTCATAAACAGGCTGCTTTCACACATTTTCAGCCACCGTCTCATAATATTTATTCTATTTTTCTGACAAAATTTTTAATCTGAAATATCCTGATCCATCGCGATGACCAGTTCCATATCCGGGTACATCTTCTGAACCTCGTCATGGATGGCATAATAAGTTCCGAGTCTGTCAGGATCATCAAAGGAAAGAACGATGTCAAAGCGCATCTGTCTGTCTTCTTTGCAGAAGTAAAAAGCGTGCATCGAAATAACACCCTTATGGGCCATGACGACCTTGTGTACCTTCTTCTCCTCCGCAGCAATCTCCTCGCTCTTTGTATTAAGAGAATAGATCCCGATGCCCGTCAGAAGGACTTTATCTTTTTTATAAATAGTCGAAGTGACACGCCGGCACAGACGGTCGATCTGGTCCGCCGTGTACGTGTCCGGAACAGCGATATGCACGGATCCTACCCACTTGTCCGGTCCATAGTTGTTGAGCACAAGATCATAGACGCCGTGCACTCCCTCGACAGACTGAATATCCTTCTTGATCCTCTTCGTCGAGTCTGCATCGTACCGTTCACCGATCATCTCACTCACGGTGTCCAGGAACATTTCAATACCGGATTTCAGAATGATCACCGAAATGATCACGCCGAGGATCGCTTCAAGGCTGATGCCCGAAAAAATATAGATGATCGCCGCAGCAAGGGTGGATCCCGAAAGCACGGCGTCGAGCATGGCGTCCTGTCCGGAATTTTTCAGAGAATCCGAGTTCGCATCATTACCCTTTTTCTTGAAGAAAAATCCGAGAAAAATCTTGACGACGATCGCAGCGGCGACCACGAGCAGCGTAACACCCGAATAATCAGGCGTCGCGGGCGTAATGATCTTTTTGATCGATTCTATCAAGGATTCAACGCCGGCATAAAGAACGATGAACGCAATGATCATTGCCGACAGATATTCGATCCGCCCGTAACCGAGCGGATGCTTTCTGTCCGGAAGCTTTCCCGCAAGCTTTGTACCGACGATCGTCACGATCGACGATATAGCATCACTCAGGTTGTTCACAGCGTCCAGCGTGATCGCGATCGAGTTTGAAATCGTGCCGACGATGGCCTTAAATACGGCGAGCAGCACATTGGCGCCGATTCCGACGGTGCTCGTCCTGATAATCATTTTTTCTCTGTTGTCTTCTACTCCACCCGCGCGGTGGAAATCTCTGTCTTCACGTGATGACATATTATCTCACCTCACTGTCGGACAGGCCAAGCTTATAAAATGCCTTCGCCAGTCCGTCATGATCCACCCTGTCTGTGACAAAATCAGCATGTTTTTTTAAATCATCTGCGGCGTTGCCCATCGCTACACCGACGTGTGCAAAATCGATCATCTCATAATCGTTGGGTCCGTCGCCAAAGGCAATTGTATCCTCAGCGGACAAGCCGCTGTCTTCAAGATAGACCCGCATGCCGTAAGCCTTGTCATAGCCGCGGATCGTCACCTCTCCGTCCGACTTATCCGACAGGCGGAAGCTCGATTCCATCACGGAAAAATAATCGCCCAGTGCTGCGCGTATTTCATGAATATCCGCATCTGCCTCATAATAAGCGAGCTTATTGACGTCTCTTCTCTTTTTGGGCTCGTCATCTACCGTGATGTGGCCGAAGATTTTTTCCCTTTCCTTCGTTGATCCGGGATCTCCTCCGAACATCACGCCATTATAATTAACGATGGCCGACGTCCCGTACATACCTGATCTGCACTGCAGATAATATCTGGAATGAACAGATTCCAGATAATCTACGATCAGCGAGAGATGGGCAGGATCGACAAAGTGATCGACGATCGTCTTTCCATTTCTCCAAACCTCGGCGCCCGCGCCGCAGACAAGTCCGCTGAACAGTCCGGAATCCCTCAGCATCGGGTAGATCTGCGTCACTGTTCTTCCCGTACACAGTACGAGCTCGTTGCCGTTCTCCTTCGCCTCACGCAGAGCCTCCGCTGCGCTGTCGGGCAGTACGCCGCCGAACGTCGTCAGCGTCCCGTCAATGTCCAGAAATACGATTTTTTTATTTTTCGTAATGGTGCTCTCCATATCGCTTCCTGTTATTTCCTCTTCTTCTGGTTTGCCGAGATAATAGCCTTGACGACCTCGCTGTAATTTTCCGGTTTGTGCGGCCAGACACAATTCGTGCAGTCGCGCAGAACAGTCCCGTCATCGCGCGTGATATACTCGGGAGTTCCCGGGCAGTTCTCCGCGAGGTACAGCGGGCAGTAACAGAAAAGGCAGTTAAAATCTGTAAGGCCTTTATGGCATGGAAAATACTGACAATCTTTGTTTTCAAAAAATTTATAAGAATTCTTCATAGCTTAATGATAATAATACACAAGAGTGATACTGTCAAAATAATATGTAGCCCTGCGACTTATCCCGGAACGCACAAAGACGCAGCGGGCAAATACAAATATGCTCTGCTGCGTCTTTAAACAAATCTATGAACAGGATGATCAGCCTATAAGATCCACGAGCTTGTCGTGTACTTTATTGCGGTCTTCGCCGAGGGCTATGGAGAGCTCACACGTGGCAATATCGCCTACCTCGCGCAGATAACGCTCGTCAACGGAGGTAAATTTTCTTCCCTCGTCTGCGCGGATCTGGCGCCGGAGAACCAGCATCTTCAGCATGCTGATCCAGTCCCTGAAATTCGTGTTGCGAAGCACCTCGCGGTACTGATCCTCACGTTTCTTTTCATTATCTATCTTCATAGAAGGCATATCGGCGATATCCGAAAGCATTTCTTTTGCCTCGGAAGGCCCCATGACATCTCTTGTTTTTACCTTCTGATTATCTACCGGGCAATAAATTGTGCTTCTGTTCGAAATTACCGGCCGAAGCACATAATATTTCCTTTTTCTGTCACATCCCGGCATATCCAGCCGGGTAATATCAGTTACGAGACACGGTCCACTTGATCCATATACGATATATTCACCTTTCTTGTACATATTTTCCTCACAATTCTTTATGCACATTTAATAAATTCATCCCTATAATTATAGCAAAATTTTCCTTTCCGTGTAAGCTCGATTTTTCAAGTCAATTTCGTCAGGATTCAAAATACTTCTGATTATTATTGAGAATATACGCTTTATGTACTACAATTAACTAAATAATCACGTTTTATCAAAATTTTATTTTAACAGACAGGCAACAATATATTCTGGGTGATAAGGTCATGCTGAAAGAAGATTTATACAGAGAACTGAAAAATAATGAGGGAGAAACTATTTCCGGACAGGTTCTGGCAGACAAGTATCATGTCTCGCGCGCAGCCGTTTGGAAAGCTCTCAAAAATCTTATCGAAGAAGGTTATCCGATCGAAACCGTGGGAAGAAAGGGGTATCGCCTCGCACCCGGAACAGACCTTCTCACCGCCGACGGGATCCGGGCATATCTGAAGGAACCAGACGAGCCCGATATCAGGATATTCCGCACGATAGACTCTACAAACGGAGAGGCAGAGCGCATGCTTTCCACGGGCACACGCCGGCCTACACTGATAGCTGCGGAAAAACAGACGGCAGGAAGAGGACACAACCAGAGCTTTTTTGATTCCCCCGCTGTAACCGGGATCTATATGAGTCTCCTGCTCCCGCTGAAAATTCCCTTCGACCACGTCTCGGAGATCAGCAGAGCCGCCGGAAACGCCGCCCTCAGAGCTATCGGAACCCAGCCCGGCCGCGAGATCCACATAGAAAAAATCAATGATATTTACGATGGCAAAACAAAGATCGGAGGGATCCTCTGCGAGGTAATCTCCTCCGACCTTGAATCCGGATGTACAGACTCCGCTATCATAGGCATTGGCATAAGAATGCAGACCTTCACCCGTCACGTGACGCGCGACGAAATGGTCGCAACGGCCACCGATGATCTGCTCAGTTCTCTCCGCCCATATCTGACGGAGTAAGGCATTCCATATCAGAGCCCGCTCTTGCTCTCAAGAGTAAAGGAGAAGGCAACGCCGTTTTCGTAATTCTTTACCCAGCACTTCTGCTGATGCCTGTCCATAACAGCCTTCACGATAGAAAGGCCAATGCCGCTTCCACCGTAGGTGCGCGTTCTCGCGCGGTCAACCTTATAGAACTTATCCCAGATGTGGTCGATCGCATCCTCGGGGATCGGCTGGCCGGAATTAAAGACAGTCGTCGTCACAATGCCATTGTCGTCATGGCAGGTGACCTCGATTTTTTTCTCACCCTCGCAGTGATGGAGCGCGTTCGTAAGGTAATTGGTCACAACCTCCTCGATCATGAACTCATCGCCCCAGACGTTGTAGTGCCTCGAGTCATCAAAAAGAATTGTCGCTCCCGCATCCTCAGTCATCACCTTCAGTTTGGCGATGACGCCGTTGATCAGCTCCGTGAGGTCAAACCGGCTCATCTCCAGCATATCATTTCCGTTTTCCAGCTGATTCAGCGTCAGAAGCTGGCGGACCATGTTATTCATCTTCTTGGACTCATCAATGATCACGTCGCAGTAAAAATCGCGGCTCTCAGGGTCGTCGTTGACATTGTCCTTCAGTCCCTCGGCATAGCCCTGGATCAGCGCGATCGGCGTCTTCAGTTCGTGAGAGACATTGGCGAGAAACTCCTTACGCATCTGATCGATCTGTGTCTTTTCAGCGATGTCCTTTTCAAGCTTGGCGTTCGCGCTCTTCAGCTCACCGATAGCCATTTTCAGCTTATCCGACATGGTGTTGAAGTTCTGTCCGAGCTCGCCGATCTCATCCTCGCTTTTTCCTTCGTAATGCGCATCAAAGTCGAGATCAGCCATTCTTTTTGACTGCTCATTCAGCTGCTGCAGCGGCTCAACGATTTTGCGGGCCAGGTACCAGATGACAATCGTACCGACGATGACAGCGATAATACCGATATAGACATAGAATTTCACCGTCATGGATGCCGCATCGGCGATTTCCTCGATCGGAGAATACACGATATAATAATCGCCATTATCAAGAATGCCCCACAGTTCCAGGTAATCCAGCTTCGTGAAGCGATCCTCGATCTGAATGAGGTTGTATTCGTCGTTCTGTTCGATCACATCCGTATTGTCATCTTCCATGCCGAGGACGTTCCCGAAGAGCCTCCCCGCCATAACATGCGCGTCCTCCGCATTCGTCACAATACTTGTCAGATTTTCGTCTGTCACCGAATAAATCAGACTGTTCGCAGAACAGAAACGCTGAAACGTCTGAGACACCTCAACAGTCCCGTTTTCATCCTCTGTCAGACCGTCGGATGAATTGATAATGGCCCAGCTCTGCTTGAGTATCTTCTGTTTGTTATGGAAATAATAATCGTCAACAAAAAAGAACGCAAAAACGCCCATTGCTGCCAGAACGATGATCATGGTAATACTGAACGTAATTGCGACTTTTTTCTGAATAGAATGTTTCACTTATGATTCCTCTTGTCCGTTGTCAGGGTCTCCATCACTCGGCATCTCTGAATATATATCCGCAGCGTGTGCTGAACATAAAAATGACCGCATCAAGGATAAAAATGACATATGGCTGATACCCGAGTCGGACCGCCGAACCTGCTCCGGCAATAAAATGATAATAAACAATAATGACGGCCATCACTGCCATGCCGATGATCGCCAGAATGGTGATCACACGGGAAAAATAAATGACATCACGTGATCTTTTTGCAATATAAAGCATTGCAGCCACACTGAGCAGTGCTATGCCGACAGCACAGATAAACGAAAAAATAACAAGCGGGTTCGACAGCCCGATGAAAGACGTTTCTGTTCCATTAGCGATAAACGTCCATGTCGCGGCAGATACAAGGACAACGAGGAGCGCCATGATCGCATCAGTAACATTCAGCAAAATGGCTTTCGAAACCTCTTTACCAGAGAGACTGAGACGTTCAGATTCCCCATATGTATCTTCAGTATCTTCATATGAATCATCGCTGTCGTCATCCAGATGCATTTTCTCTGGCTTGACAGCATCCAGATCAAGATCAGAAAACTTTTCGTCTGACCTTTTTCCTTTTCTGGCGGAAGCACTTGCCTTTCTCGCTTTCTGAATATTCTCCGCCTTCTTTGCGGTCGCAGCCTTTGACGCGGCTTTCATTTCCGCCTCTGCCCTGCGGGCTGCTTCAGCCTTGCGGGTTGCCTCTGCCCTGCGTTCCGCCTCTGCTTTACGTGCGGCCTCAGCCCTGCGCGCTGCTTCTGCTTTTCGCTCTGCCTCAGCTTTGCGGGCTGCCTCCGCCTTGCGCTCCGCCTCGGCCTTGCGCTCTGCCTGAGCCTTTTGTACCTCTTCGGCCATACGTGCTGTCTCTTCAGCCTTATCCGCCTCGGTCTGCTTGCCGCTCTCCCATTCACTGAAATCTTTAAGCAGTTCCTTCTGCCACGAAGCGTCATCCGTTGCCGTACTCTTTTCAGCCTTTTCAGAGGCTTTTCTCGTCTGCCTGAGCTCTTCCTTCCACTCAGCTACATCCTGGCGGACGTCCTCTTTCCATTCCTCGTCTTCTTTATTTATATCCCTGTCAGGCACCTTCATGCCACCAGTAAAATCACCGCTATCTGAATTCAACGCCATTTCTTATTTCCCTTCTTTAATACGTTACATAATCACTCGCAGGCTCACTGGACGAATCTGTCGTTGATGAATCCGTCGTTGATCCGCTTGTATCATCAGTAGTGGTAGTACTGTCGTTCGTACTTGTGTCCGTAGTCGTGTCTGTCGTTGTATCTGTACTCGTACTGGTATCCGTATTCGTGCTGGTATCTGTATTCGTCGACGTATTTGTGCTGGTATTTGTATTAGTGCTGGTGTTCGTACTGGTATTCGAACTTGTGCCGGAATTTGTCGTGCTTGTGTTCGAAGACGTACCAGAATTCGTCGTTGTTGTCGTCGACGAAGTATCCTCATCATCGGAGGAGGAAGAAGAAACAGAAGCATTTTCATCATTGGAAAAATCAATCTGATCTCCCTGCTCCTCGCCCGTCGCTCCGTCGAAGCCATCACAAAAGAAAATGGAAGCTGCCTGGGCGAGCGTATTCATGTCCGCGTCCTCGCCATTGAGCGTAAATGTCGCGTCAGGACCATAAGCATTGATCTCGCTGATGATGTCCAGCTGCCATTCTCTGGCACTCACTTCGTCGCCATCCTCAGCGTAATAGCCGTCTGAACTCAGCAGACCGCGGATATAGCTCACGTCGATGGCCACACTGTCGTCATCCTGAGCAGACGATACGACATCGTAAATAACAGAATCCGATACACTTCCGTCACTTTCGGTGAAATTAAGAACGACCATCTCATTCTCATCATAGGAAGATCCATCAGAGGACGCACTGTCTGCGCTGTAGCTGATATTCAGATAGCTCTGATCAGATCTGTAGATATCCGAATCAGACGGCGTTCCGTCAGCATTAAAGGTATCGCTCATACGGGTCCCGCTGCTTCCGATCACAGCTGCGTCTGTCAGCACACCGTCAGCGTTAAAGCGGAATGCCAGCTGATCGCCTGAGCAGTCCGTGAACTGAAGGACGCCCGCACCTTCCGCCTGAGACAGAGTATCTCCCGTAAGGACATTCTGAGAATCTTCGCCAATTGCCTGATCACCAGCAGCAAAAGAAGCGCTGTCATCAAAAGTCGCTGCAATCTCAACAAGATCCGTCAGTGAAGCGGCTGACGCAGTTCCGACTTGATATGAAGTAAAAGCATCTGCACTATAGTAATGAGCCTCCCGGAGCAGAGAACCATCATTCAGATAATCCGCCTCCATGGATACAACGCCGTCAGCTGTCTTCTGTACCTCACGGAGAAGCGTTCCATCTGTCTTATACTCCTTGAGATCAGAGCTCTTATCGGCAGCAGTCGCCAGCTCTGCGATTTTTGCGCCGTCGCTGTACTGGATGGTATTCGATGAACCATCATCCGCGATCGTCTTCTCATACGTCATCTCACCATCCGCAAAGGTCTCTCCCTCCGCCGGCTCAATCACCTTCACATGAGACAGCGTATCGCCTGAATACTCATATGTCTCACCCTGGACTGGCTCACCGCTTGAAGTGTAGGTGTAAACGCCCGTCAGCTGATCATTGTCATATGATTTGTCTACGAACGCCTCTGAATCATTGTGACGCGCCAGCTGAAAATCGTTGTCCGACATAACCGGTGTCGTCAGCGTGACATGAACCTCCGTACCAGTCTCTTCCTGAGAATCAATAACCGCACTTTTTGCGTCTTCGCTCGTCTTAAAACTGTCAACGACCAGCGTGAGGTTGTTATCCAGTGCTGTCTCAAGAGCCTCTGTATAAGTCATGTCTGTAAAATCGGGAATGGCAGAATTTGTCCCGCTGCTCGCAGTAGTCTCTGATCCTGCCACAACAGTCTGCCCATTATCCGCTGACGCTACAGCTGTCGAATTCACTTCCAGCATAACAAATGAAGCAGCCGCCAGCGCAATAAGAACGCCGCCGGTCACATAGATCCAGCCGTGCTTTTTTCCCCGACGATCTGAATATTTTTTCTCATTCGTATAATCATCAGTTCCATGATCATAAGTCATATCAGTCTTCCTCGTTCATTTATACGTGAATAATCTATTTTTCCCTGACACCATTCCGGCATATAAAGTTTACTATATCACAATTTCCTGTTTAAAAATACCCTGCACGATTATTTCATCGCACAGGGCATTTCTATATATAGAATATGTTGAGTTGTCATCAGGCATTTTTAGTATGGATTTTCAACCGTTTTTCCATGCTTTCAGGCCAGATTTTTTTCGTTTGGTAGTATATATGGTAGTATGGACCACTTATTAGTGTGAACAAATCCTTTATTCATGCGGGTTTGCGGGTTATTTTTGCTCTTCTGTGGGATCAAATTTGTACCCCATGCCCCATATAGTCTTGATATACTCGCCTTTATCTCCCATCTTGCTCCTGAGCTTTTTCACATGGGTATCGATCGTCCTGGCATCGCCAAAATAATCATAATTCCAGACGTTGTTCAGAATTTTTTCACGGGAAAGCGCAATTCCCTGATTTTCAAGGAAATACGTGAGCAGTTCAAACTCTTTGAAGCTCAGATCCATCGGCTTGCCGTCAACAGTCGCTGTGTGGGCCGAGCGGTCTACGACAATGCCGCCTGCCTCGAGCCGGTCGCCTTCCGACAGCTTGTTTGTCCGGCGCAGGATCGCATTAACACGGGCAACAAGAATCTTCGGGCTGAAAGGCTTGCTGATATATTCATCAACTCCAAGATCAAAGCCGAGGAGCTCATCTCTCTCGTCACCGCGCGCCGTCAGCATGATAATCGGAACCTTCGAATCCTTGCGGATCTCCCGGCAGACTTCCCAGCCATCCATCTTTGGCATCATGACATCGAGAATGATCAGCGCGATGTCTTTATTTTCATAGAATTTATTTAGGGCTTCCTCACCGTCGCCCGCTTCGATGACATCAAAATCGTCCCGCACGAGGAAATCTTTAACAAGCTTCCTCATTCGGGCTTCATCATCGACAATCATTACTTTCAGTTTTTCCATATATGTAATCTCCCAATTCCCTGTCTGAAGTGTCGTACATTATTTCCGATGCACATCCACTCTTCAAAGTTTACCATGTTCGTATTATTTTTCAAGAATTCTGAAGAATGTACTGACCTCAAAGAATTTCATGCACTCTGTACAATTCCGACTAATGGCATATCTGTTCTTGATTTGAATCAACAAATCCGTTTCTATCTGATGCTAGAATGGCTGCAACAAATGATATCGCCAACTGATTCGTGACAATCAAGGAGGACCTGAATGAAGTATTTTAAGACTTTTCTGTATGGCATCATGGGAGGAATCTGCATCTCACTGGGCGGAGCCGCATTTCTTACAAGCGACAATAAAGCCGTCGGAGCATCATTTTTCGTCATCGGACTTTTTGTGATCTGCACGATGGGATTTAATCTCTTTACCGGGAAAATCTGCTACGTATTTGATCGTAAGCCCTCCTACCTTCTGGATCTGCTCCTGATCTGGCTCGGAAATTTCACCGGAGCATGGCTGAGCGCAACGATGCTCCGCGCGACAAGGCTCACCGGTCTGGTAGAAACGGCGCAAAAGATCTGTACCACCAAATTAGGTGACAATTACGGAAGTATTTTTATCCTGGCGATTTTCTGCAACATCCTGATCTATATCGCAGTCGATGGATATGCCAATAATCCGCACGAGCTTGGCAAGTACCTGTCTCTTTTCTTCGGCGTTGCGATATTCGTTTTCTGCGGATTCGAGCACTGTGTCGCCAATATGTTCTACATCTCCATGGCAGGGTTCTGGGGAAGCAGGGCTTTTGCTTTCATCCTGATCAACACCGCCGGGAACGCTGTCGGAGGAGTGATCTTCCCGATTGCCAAAAAGATTTATGCCTGGGATGCCGGAAAAGCAGTCAAAATGGAAGCTTAAGAAAATAACAAATCATATGAACTATAAGCCCCGCAGACGTATCATTTTCAGACAACGTCTGCGGGGCTTCTTGAATAAATTAACATTTTTGCTATAATTTTTTCATTAAAAAATAATAGGCAGGGGGGAAAAGTCATGGCTACTGTTTCTACTGGAATTCTTGGAGACGCAAATACATTTAACCTCAAAGAACTACCACGAGTAATGATCCGAAGAGACGCGCTTGAGTTACTCGTGGAGGGTGAAGAAATTGTTGAATCATTCACCACGATACGTGATCAGGTATTGTTCACTAACAAACGAGTACTAGTCGTAAATGTACAGGGTATCACAGGTAAAAAAGTTTCATTTTTTTCTTATCCGTATTCGAAAGTTCAATACTTCGGAATCGAAACAGCTGGGGTAATGGACATCGACAGCGAACTAATATTAATGTTTTCAAATGGTGCCAAACTTCAATTCGATTTTAAGGCACATGTTGATATTAAACAGATCTGCAATTCTATATCGCGGTACATATTGTAAAAAGAATTACATCACAATAACATCGTAGCAATGCGTTGTTGTTATGTAGTGAAAAATTCCTAACGGGATATCAATATTTCTGATAATAATAAATGATACATTCTCAAAGTGAGGAGAAAGAAATGACGAAACAAGTCGTAATATCTGCACTCATAATGTCTGTAGCATTGACCGGGTGTGGATCAGCTGGCACAGCAACAGCAACCTCAACAGCCTCAACGGCAACAGAATCATCTTCCACAATTGAAGATGCAAACACAACATCTATTAGTTCAAACAGTGATACTGTAAGTTCTAGTAGTACAACAGTAGTTAGCAGTTCTACCACGGATACTGCAACATCTACAGGCAGCACAATAGGCAATATTGATGCTGAAGATACCGGATCAGCTACCGTTTACATCAGCACTGAATCAGGGACATCTGAAAATGGAGAAATTCCTGTCCTGACCATCTCTTCTGACACAACTCTTACCCAAATTGGTTGCACAGCAGAGAATTTTGATGGATCATTGATGACCTATATTTATGTTGACGGAATTGTAAATAACATTACTCAGTATGGAGAAATGACAGATGATGTTATAGAACTGGAGGGTTACGCACTCGAAGAAGGAATTCATATTATTCAGTTTATTCAGTATGATAATGATAGCGAGGACGGCAATATTGTTGAATGCCATTCCGCACAGTATGAAGTAAAAGTTTCATGAAAAATGCCCCAGAAACCATCAATTGATTTCTGAGGCTTTTTATTTGTAAAAATAATGGAGTCGGCGGGATTTGAACCCGCGTCTTACCCGTTATCACAGATCCTTCTACATGCTTAGTCCGCTTTCATACCTCCCGCGCCATCTTTTCGAACGAACTGTGCGCGAAGGATTGTTAAGATTGTCTTAGCTCCGCCTCTCAACAATTTACTTAACGAAGAGCAGCCGCTTCCTTTGAGGCCAGGGGAGTACAGCGGCGATATCCTCTGACTTTAACCCGCAAAGCGGGCTGCAATCACTGCCGGTCAGGCAGCAAGTGCATATTCGCTGTTGTTGTCAGCATTTATTGTTTGGTGTCGGATTTACGAGGTGTCCACCATCCTCGGCATGCTTCTATCTGATCAGACGTGCAATCGAAACCAGTACGACCCCGTGTACTGACCGGATGAACTTATGTCACCGATAATTATAATGTAGCAGACAGACGGAATTCCCGCAAGCCTGTGTTACATATTCTGTTTTTCCATTAATAAAAAACGGAAAGGTATTTACCACCGATCAATAACAGTGGTATCACAGATTGTCGATCTTGAACGACCTCTCGGTACTTCTCTTCATATCCCTCTTCGCAATGTCCGCTCTCTTGTCATAGAGCTTCTTGCCTCGCGCGAGACCGACCTGTACCTTGATGAGGGCGTCTTTGAAATATACCTCTGTCGGCACGAGGGTGTAGCCTTTTTCCTTAAGCTTTGACTGAAGTCTGCGGATCTCATTCTTGTGCATGAGGAGTCTTCTCTTTCTAAGCGGATCCCGGTTAAAAATATTACCTTTTTCATACGGGCTGATGTTCATGCCGTAGATGTACATCTGCCCGTCCTCGATCCCGACGTATGCTTCACGGATGGAGCACTTTCCCATCCGCAGCGATTTCACCTCGGTGCCCTTGAGTTCGATTCCGCACTCATATTTTTCATCGATGAAGTAATCGTGAAAAGCTTTTTTATTATTCGCGATCACTTTTACGCCTTTATTTTTATTGCCTGAAGCCATTTCAATTCTCCTGTCAGAAAAAATTTCTTCTAACTGTCAGACGTCCGTCTGCGGATTGACTTCTTCCTCTGGATCAGCCAGCTCGAAGTCGATCATCCGGCGCGCGACGTTCGCGCGGACGGTCTTTACGTACACGCTCTGTCCCAGGCGGAATACCCTGCCGTGTCGTTTCCCACGGAGCGTCATCGTGCGTTCATCAAATTCATAATAATCGTCGCCAAGTGATGACGCCGGAACAAGTCCCTCGACTGTATCCGGGCGCTGAACGTAGAATCCCCAGTTAGTAACGCCGGTGATAATTCCCTCTGTCACTTCACCGATATGATCGCGCACGTATTCGGTCATCTTAACCTTGTCTGCCTCTCTCTCAGCCTCGACGGAGCGGCGCTCAAGCGCTGACGATTTCCACGCGACGTCATCCAGAATGCGGCGGTAGTAAGTTATTTTTCTGCCCGCCAGGCGGCCGTTGAGATCGTCCTTGATGATCCGGTGGATCTGAAGGTCGGGGTAACGGCGGATCGGCGACGTAAAGTGGCAGTAGCACTTTGATGCGAGACCGAAGTGGCCGAGGTTCTCGGTGCCGTAGCGCGCCTGCTGCATCGCACGAAGGAGCATGGTGCTCGTGAGGCTCTCCTCTGGCGTACCCTCGGTCGAGGTGACGATCTGCTGCACCTCCAGAGGAGTGATATGGTATCCCTTTTTCTGTACCTTCACACCTGCCTCGCGGAGCGCCGTGAGGGCGTTCTCCATTTTTTCACTGTCCGGCCTCTCGTGATTTCTGTATACGAACGGCAGATTCCGGTCAAAGTACTTCTTCGCAACGATCTCATTTGCTGTGAGCATGAACTGCTCGATTAGCTTTGTCGCGGTCGTCGGCCATGAAGGATAAATCCGAACCGGCCTTCCATTCTCGTCGAGCTCAAACTTTGTCTCCGGGAAGGAAAAATCGATCATTCCGCGCTCGTGACGGATCTGCTCCATTTTTGCAGCGACATCCTTCATCGCGAAAAGCATTGGAACAATATCAGAATACTCCTTCGCCAGTTCTTTGTCTCCCTCAAAAATCCTGTCGACCTTTGAATAGGTCATGCGGTGTGAAGAGCAGATAACGCTCTCGGCAATCCGGCTTCTTATGACGTGTGCATCCTTGTCAAGCACAGCGATGACAGAAAGCGTCAGCCTGTCCTCTCCTTCATTCAGGGAACAGATCCCGTTCGAAAGCTTCTCCGGAAGCATCGGGATCACGCGGTCGGGAAGGTATACTGAGGTTCCGCGGGCGAGCGCCTCTTTATCGATGGCGCTGCCGTCCGGAACGTAATGTGTCACGTCGGCGATATGGACGCCGAGAATGTAGCCGGAGCCGCTCTTTTCGAGAGAAACCGCGTCATCGAAATCCTTCGAATCATCGCCGTCGATGGTGATGATCATCTTATCTCTGAGATCCAGCCGGTTTGAATAATCCGCTTCCGTCAAATGATCAGGGATCCTCTCCGCAGCCTTCAGCACTTTCGGAGGGAATTCCGTAGGGATGTTGTTGGCGAGCACAACGCCAAGCAGATCCGTGCTTTCGATGCCCTCAAGAAGAGGCTTCAGTTCCGCCGTCCGGCGCTCTTTCTTCGTATAACCTACAAGGTCGCGCGAAGGAACTGAGCTGCGGCTGCTCCTGCCTGCATTTTTCACGGCAACCAGAAAACCGCTTTTATCTTTTTCTATTTTTCCCTTGTCCATAAGGGATCCAACCGCGTGGTCAAAATCACTCCCCGCGGCCTTTGGAATACTGAGAAGGTATGCAAGATCCTTCGCCCTCATCGGGCGGTAGTTTCTCGCAGATACGGCAGCCAGAACTGTTTTTTCAAGCTGCTTTACGCGTGTACCGCTGGAGTGACCGCTCTTTTTGTGCTTTCTGCGCTCCGCTCTGCCATGTTCTGCGCTTAAATGTTCTGTGCAATAATATTCTTCATTCTTACGTTCTGAATGATGTCGATATTCTTTGTGCTTATTCTCTGAATTATTATCTTCTGCGTTTTTATTATCTTCTATGCTTATTGCTTCCGTGTGCCTGGATTCTGATTCAGTATTCCTGTGGTTTGGGCTTTTTCTGCTATGCCTTCCGCCCATGATCATGTCATAATAACTTCGATGTTCTGTCAATAAATCTTTCCCCCATATACGAGATTGCGTCGCGTGAGTGAATGCAGCTCGTTACTCGCGTAAAAAAATAAGGCTGCGCAATGTAACTGCGGCAGCCTTATAATATTCATAATCATATCATCAGATGTCAAAATTCAGCACTACAGCGAGTGCTACGAAGCCAATGACGAGAACTCTTGTCAGCTTAACAAGCATTCCTTCCTTGGAACGGCCCTTGTTGCGGCCCCAGTAAGTGTCGCCCGAACTCATTCCGGCGATTGCTCCAAGTCCTCTGTCCTTGCCCTGCTGCATCATGATGACTACAATCATCGCTACACAGTCAATTGCAAATAATATTGTTAAAACGATACGCAGTGTACTCAATTCCCATTCCTCCTGCTGAAAAACTCGCTTTAATAGAATAACACTTTGCAAGTGGCAATGCAATAGCGGATTTTACAGATTCTCCAGTATGATGGTGAACGGACCGTCGTTGGTAAGCGACACTTTCATGTCGGCGCCAAACCGGCCGGTCTGAACAACGGGGACTTGTTCTTTTGCCTTTGCGACAATGTAATTATAAAGCTTCTCCGCCATTTCCGGGGATCCGGCAGTGGTAAAACCAGGGCGGTTGCCGTGCTTTACATCGGCATAAAGAGTGAACTGCGATACAAGGAGCAGTTCACCGTTTACATCAGAGAGGCTTTTGTTTGTCTTGCCGTTTTCGTCTTCGAAGATTCTGAGCTTCAGCATCTTCGCGAGATACTTGTCGGCGATCTCTTCTGTGTCATCATGGCCGATTCCGATAAGGACCATGTAGCCCTTTCCGATACTTCCCACCGTTTCGCCGTCAATGTCGACCTGTGCATGCGTAACACGCTGAATAACGAATTTCACTGTGCAAGCACCTTGGAAAGGAAGTCCTGAAGTCTCGGAGCTTTCGGATGATTGAAGACTTCATCCGGGGTTCCCTCTTCCATGATTTTTCCTTCTGCGACGAACATGACGCGGTCAGCCACCTCGCGCGCAAATCCCATCTCGTGAGTGACGACGGCCATTGTCATTCCGTCATCCGCGAGCTCCTTCATAACCTGAAGAACCTCTCCTACCATCTCGGGGTCAAGTGCGGAAGTCGG
This sequence comes from Eubacteriales bacterium, assembly GCA_036453165.1. Classification (GTDB taxonomy): domain Bacteria; phylum Bacillota; class Clostridia; order Lachnospirales; family Lachnospiraceae; genus Bilifractor. Next base: position 57,928 of record JAZHVR010000011.1, read on the forward strand.
CTCATCGAAGAGCATCAGCTTCGGCTTCATCGCGAGGGCACGAACAATGGCGATACGCTGTTTCTGGCCGCCGGAAAGTGAATTCGGATATGCGGACGCCTTGTCGGCAAGGCCGACTCTCTTCAGCAGCTTCTCAGCTGTAGCCTCCGCCTCTTCCTGATTCATTCTGCCTGTACGGACAGGAGCGAGCGTGATATTGGCCATGACAGTCTTGTTCGGAAACAGATTGAAATGCTGGAAAACCATTCCCATCTGCTGACGCACGGCGTTGATGTCGGTCTTCGGATCGGTGATCTCCGTTCCGTCGAACCAGATTTTTCCGGCCGTCGGCTCTTCCAGCAGGTTCATGCAGCGGAGCAGGGTAGATTTACCGGATCCTGAAGGACCGATGATAACAACCTTTTCGCCTTCTTTGATACTGTTTGAAATATCATTGAGAACAAGATTGTCGCCGAATTTCTTTGAAAGGTGTTCTATTTTGAGCAGATCATTACCGGTCACTTTTCTTCAGTCTCCTTTCCAGTTTGCCCTGCAGCCATGTGAGGATCATGACTACAACCAGGTATATAGCAGCAATACCGAGGAACGGGAAGATAGGCAGATATGTGATCGCCTGAATATCCCTCGCTGCCTTTGTCAGTTCGGACATTCCGATGACAGAAACAAGTGATGTATCCTTGAACAGGGTGATCAGCTCATTTCCGAGAGCGGGAAGAACATTCTTCACTGCCTGCGGGATTATGATGTCCTTCATGACAGTTGCGTAGTTCATGCCGAGTGAACGGCCGGCTTCCATCTGGCCGGGATCGATCGACTCAATACCACTTCGGAAGATCTCGGACACATATGCGCCGGAGTTAATTCCGAGTGTGAGAACTGCAATCAGGTACAGATTACGGCTGTTCGCAAAGATAACGAAGTTCATGATCAGCAGCTGCACCATCGTAGGTGTACCGCGGATCACCGTCGTATACACGACGCAGATGCCATTCAGGATTTTTCCGCCCCTGTTGACTTTTCCTTTTTTCTGATCATAGTCCGTCCTGACAATAGCGACCAGAATTCCGATCACAATGCCGAGGATCAGTGCAACGATCGTCAGTTCAAGTGAGCTCAGAAGGCCCTTCAGATAGACCTGCCAGCGGTTGTCTGTAATAAAGCTGGCTATGAACTGCTGTTGAACGCTTTCCCAGAAACTCATATTCAGTCCCCTTTAATTTCAATAAAAGAAGGCGGCCGCCGGCAATTGGCAGCCGCCGCAATAAACCTGTGAGATTGCGAAATTACTGAGCTGAAGAAGAGGAAACTGCTTCCTCATCAGCGTCAGTGTTGATGTACTTGTCGATAATGCTCTGTACGGTGCCGTCGTCGATCAGCTCATTCAGGGCCTTGTTGACTGCATCGCGGAGACCGGTGTTGTTCTTGTTGACGCCGATCGCGTAATCCTCTTCGGTATACGGTGTATCAAGGATCTTCAGACCCTCGTTTGCCTTTACATACTCCTGAGCAGGTGCATCATCAATGACAACCGCATCAACCTTGCCCTGGATCAGAGCCTGTACAGCCTGAGCTCCGTTGGAATATGCGATCGCCTTGTCGCCATATCCGCCATCTTCCTCAGATGCTGAGCAGTAAATATATCCTGTCGTGCCTTCCTGGCATCCAATTGCGGAAGCATTAGCGAGATCATCAGCAGAAGTAATATCAGAATCTTCTCTGACAATAATAGACTGAACGCCCTTTGCATAGGTGTCTGTGAAGTCTACGTTCTGCTTTCTCTCATCTGTGACAGTAAGGCCTGCCATAGCGATATCTTCCTTGCCACCCTGTACGGAGGTGATGACAGATGAGAAATCCATATCATCGACAACCAGTGTAAGTCCGAGCTTCTGGGCGATGGCATCAGCAATTTCGATATCGATGCCTTCGTAATTTCCGTTTCCATCGGTGCTCTCATATGGCGGGAACTCTGCGTTCGTAGCCATGTGAAGTTCTCCCTCGGTCACTACGTCAAAATCGCCGTATCCGGAAGTAGATGCAACGGATTCTGAAGTATCAGCAACGGACGCCGTTGAAGTCGCTGAAGAGCTTGTAGATGATGATGAGCCGCATGCTGCGAGTGACAAAGCCATACCCGCGGCTGCAAGAACAGCAATAATCTTGTTTTTCATTTTTTTCTCCTTCTTTCTTCTTTCTGCTAATATGTCAGCGTGCTGAATATACCATTCAAAACCGGTAAGGTCAAGTCACACGCTAATAATTATGCATTTATTTATCTATAATAACACGGATTCACCAAATTTTAACCGGATTATTCAGACCAGCCGCATAATAAAGGCCCCGGGCAGTGCCGGAGCCTCATTGCTCATTTCTTATAAGTATAGTTCAGAGGACATCCCCTGCAATACTTAATTATGCGGGGATAATGTCTTCAGGTTCTGTGAAATTCATGCCTTCTTGACGAGAAGTGACTGACCTGTCATCTCAGCAGGCTTCTCCATGCCCATCATCTCGATCATCGTCGGAACAATGTCGCACAGTGCGCCGCCCTCGCGGAGCGTGTATGCCGGATCGTAATTAACAAGCAGGAACGGAACCGGGTTGGTCGTATGTGCGGTCCACGGCTTACCTGTCTTCTCATCGACCATGACCTCGGCATTTCCGTGGTCAGCCGTGATGAACATCTGACCATCAACTTCCTTCAGAGCTTCGATGGCCTTGCCCATGCACTCGTCGACTGCTTCGATAGCCTTGATCGCTGCTGCCTCCACGCCGGTGTGGCCGACCATATCCGGGTTTGCAAAGTTGATGATGATGACATCATACTTGCCCGAGCGGATTGCCTCGCAGAGCTTGTCGCATACCTTGTATGCGCTCATTTCCGGCTGCAGATCATAGGTTGCTACCTTCGGAGAAGGAATAAGGAAGCGGTCCTCGCCCTTGTTCGGCTCTTCGACGCCGCCGTTAAAGAAGAATGTGACATGCGCATATTTTTCCGTCTCGGCAATACGTGCCTGTGTCATTCCATGGGCAGCCAGCCACTCACCAAAGGTATTGGTCAGGTGCTCTTTCTTGAAAGCAACGAGCTTGTTCGGGATAGTTTCATCGTAATCCTTGAAGCATACGTAGGTGAGATTTTCGATTCTCTTTCTCTCAAATCCCTTGAAGTCAGGATCACAGAAGGCTCTCGTGATCTCTCTCGCACGGTCCGGGCGGAAGTTAAAGAAGATAACAGAATCTCCTTCCTTTACGGTTGCGACCGGCGTGCCATCCTCGTTCTTCATGACGGTAGGAATAACGAACTCATCCGTTACGCCATTGTCATAGGAAGCCTGGATAGCGGCTACCGGATCCGTGCCGCCGTCGATACCCTCACCCTTTGTGAGTGCCATATATGCCTTTTCCTCGCGGTCCCAGTTGGTGTCACGGTCCATTGCGTAATAACGTCCGCTGATGACGCCAATGCGGCCGACGCCGATCTCTTTCATCTTCTCAACCAGCTCAGCCACGTAATTTTTGCCGGAAGTCGGCGGCGTATCACGTCCATCGAGGAAGCAGTGAACATAGACACGGTCAAAGTTCTCACGCTTGCAGAGCTCAAGCAGCGCAAACAGATGTGTAATATGGCTGTGAACTCCTCCGTCAGAAACAAGGCCCCAGAGATGCAGGTCTCCGTTGTTCTTCTTCGCGTTATTAATCGCTGTCAGAAGCTCCTCGTTCTGAAAGAAATCGCCATCATTAATTGATTTCGTGATTCTCGTGAGATCCTGATAAACAATTCGGCCGGCGCCCATATTCATATGGCCGACCTCAGAATTGCCCATCTGTCCGTCCGGAAGGCCGACATAATGTCCGCTCGCCTGTCCCTGAACGTAAGGACACTCCTTCTTCAGCTGATCCATCACCGGAGTCTTTGCCTCGCAAATAGCGTTGTGCTCACACTTCGGGTTTTCACCATATCCGTCAAGAATCATCAGAACTGTAGGTCTCTTTCCCATGTCTTAATCTCCTTGCTCATATTTTATAAAGAATTATTATCAAAACCACGCATATTGTACTAATTCCGCCGCGGAATTACAACCTTCCCGGAACAAAATTGTATGTTATACTGTCAATGTTAATACATTATAGGAATAAAGGCGGTTCATATGATAGACTCTTCTCATTCACTGTATAAACTGATTGTGCTTTACATTCTGAACAAAGTCACCTTTCCTCTGACGAACGCCCAGATCTCTGACCTTGTCCTTAGTAAAGGTTATACGAATTATTTTCATCTCCAGGACGTCCTCTCCGAAATGCTCGAATCAGGGCTCGTCCAGAATGAAACCAAAAATGACACGATCTATTACACAATGACAGACAGTGGAAAAGAGACTCTGCAATATTTTGAGAATGAGATCTCACCGGAGATCCGCCGCGAAATTTCGGAGTATCTCTCTGAAAACGCCTATGAGCTCCGCAGCCGCTCATCCGTCATTGCAGATTATTCCCGCTGCCCGGAGGGCGGATATACCGTCACATGCTCTGCCAGGGAGGGTGATCACACGCTGATCGAATTAAAGCTCAACGTTCCGACAGAATCCTCTGCGCGTGCGGTGGCTGATAAATGGAAAACGAAGGCGCAGGAATGCTACGCCTCCGTTATGAAACTGCTGTTGTAATCCGCTGTCAGAGATTTTTATCTCTGCCAATCTTTTTGAAATACTGCCGGATCGTATTCTCGTATCCGATATCAGTCGGATGATAAAAAGTCTCATCCTTAATCTCATCCGGCAGATACTGCTGATCAACATAATGATTGGGATAATCGTGAGCGTATTTGTAACCCACACCATGTCCCAGATCCTCATGACCGTGATAGTGCGCGTCCTGCAGATGCGCCGGCACGGTCGTTTTTTTCTCTCTGACGGACTGCTCCGCTTTAAAAATCGCCTCTGTGCAGGCGTTGCTTTTTGGCGCGGACGCAATATAGATAGCGGCCTGTGAGAGGATGAGCTGTGATTCGGGCATCCCGACTCGCTCTACCTCCGCCGCAGCGGAAGCCGCCACGACCATTGCCATTGGATCGGCGTTCCCCACGTCCTCCGAGGCACAGATCATGATCCGCCTTGCAATAAATTTAATGTCCTCTCCCGCTTCCAGCATTTTTGCGAGGTAATAGACAGCCGCATCAGGATCAGATCCCCGCATGCTCTTGATAAACGCCGAGATCGTGTCATAGTGCTGATCCCCGGTCTTATCATAATGTACCGCCCGCTTCTGAATGCATTGCTCCGCCGTCGGCAGGTCAATATGAATCCTTCCATCGTCCGAGCGCTCTGTCGTGAGAACACCGAGCTCAAGGGCATTGAGGGCCGTCCGGGCATCACCTCCGGCGATATCCGCAAGGAAATCCCTCGCATCTTCATCAAGAACAACGTTGTAGCTTCCGAGTCCCCTCTCCTTATCAGACACCGCCCTGTCGAGCAGCGTGGCGATATTTTCTTTAGAAAGAGGCTTCAATTCAAAAATAACTGATCTTGAGAGAAGAGCGCTGTTCACCTCAAAATACGGATTTTCCGTCGTCGCGCCGATCAGAACGATCGTGCCATCTTCAACATAGGGGAGCAGATAGTCCTGCTGTCCCTTATTAAAACGATGGATCTCATCGATAAAAAGGATCGTCCTCTTACCGTACATCCCGAGTCTGTCCTGGGCCTGCTTCACGGCTTCCTCCATATCCTTCTTGCCGGAGGTCGTCGCATTCAGCTGCACAAATTCCGCGCTCGTCGTATTCGCGATCACTTTGGCCAGGGTCGTCTTCCCCGTTCCCGGCGGCCCGTAAAAAATAACAGACGTCAGCTTATCCGCCCTGATAGCGCGATAGAGAAGACAATTCCTGCCGATAATGTGCTCCTGCCCCACCACCTCATCAAGCGTCCGCGGGCGCATGCGCATCGCAAGCGGAGATTCATTCTTCATCTTCTGATTTTTCATGTACTCAAACAAATCCATTACAAATTCCTTATTTTTTTACATGTCCAAGAAAAACTACAGAGACCTTCCAGCCCACACACCACCGTTACTGCGAGGACGAGCGAAAGCGCATTGCGGGCGGAAGGTCCTGTATTCAAAAGTTTTCACTAATCCGAAAATTCTGAACTGTAACAAGAAGTTCATTCATCCAGGTTGACTTTGACGATATACGTCGTTCCGTCAGAGAAGACCACATCCCCGAAGCTCTGTATCCTTTCATCGCTGAGATCCGGGTACTTCTCCCGCTCACAGCTCCCGACGAAGATATATTCGACATTATAAGTAGAGAGCAGATTTTTAGCCTCGTCGACGCTTCCTGTATCATAGATGATATCAATATCGGCGGCCTTCTGATTCAGATCGCTGGGATTCATGCGCCACAGCCATTCATGGACGTACCAGCCTTCTACCGTTGGCAGACCTGTCATCGCCGATACGCGGCAATATTTCGAGTAGCTGTCTCCGTACGCCTCAAGCACGATCGGCTGTTCGGACACATTCTCGTCAAGCCACCTTATGGCGTCTGCGTCATCTGGGTACTCAGCGTCGAGAAATGCCGTGCAGTCAAGACCCTGATACCCCGATGGATCAAATACATTTCCAAACCACTCGTGAACCGAATATGGGAAATATCCGAACGTCATTCCGAGCAGAACAAGAAGAATAATGCCAACTACCTGAAATCCATTCAGCTTTTTGCGTCCCTCTTCTGTTACTGCCTGGCTTTTATAAGCTTCGACAGCCCTGTTAACAGAAGTTCTACGCCTGTCAGGTCTGTGTCTGTCAGGTCTGTGTCTGTCAGCTCTCCGCTTTCCGGCCTTCCTGTTATCTCCGCGTCTCCCTGCGGCTCCTTTTATGTCTGAATTTTGTCCGGCCACAGCGGCTGCGGCCGATTTCCCCGCTAATTCAGCGCCAACTGTCTTCGCAGGATCACCACTCAATACACCGACGATACGTCCTGCCGGTGGTTTCGGCTTCACATGTACGATCAGCCGCACAATCAGATAAGCCATCATCATTCCGAAAAGAATGAATGCCTGATATGTCAGCTTAAACATGGTATTGCTGCGCGCATAACCACTTTCATAATAAATGTCGCGGATGAAAACGATCTCCGGAATAATCACAAGGCCAAAGCCGCAGATACCGAGTATCAGCGTGAAACGGTCACCAAGTGAAGCCGTCCTGAAGAATGCAGGGAACCGTTTTCCCTTAACAGCGCCGCTCCTGTATTTTTTTTCATAGCCGTTGATCACAAAGAAGAGAAAAATCGCAAAGCACCCCAGAGGAAGTCCCCAGAGGATCATAAACTGCCACAGGGGCGTGTGATTTTCAGCCAGCTGAAGTCCGCCGGCCATCGATGAATCAAAGGTCAGCGTAAATGGAAGTCCGACGATCAGACTGATGATCAAGATTTCAACCAGGTGAATGATGAGTGAGAAAAATCCCTTATAAAAATTCTTCTGATACCGGAACAGGCAGTCAAAAAGAAGTACAAACAGCGCCACCGTCAGATAAATGACATAATCCCAGTAATTTGTCCATTGGAAGAGGCCTATGAGAAAGGCGACAAATATCAGATGAGGCTCCCGCAGATTTGTGTGAATGAAAATCCTGGATCTCTGAAACCTTGTTCTTTTAACATACTTGTCCGGATGAAGCTTCTGCTTTTCCTCCCAGTACTTCTGCCGGATCTCGTGCTCGAGCTCTTCTGTCCTCGACTGCCGCATCCATGCGTACAGGATTGCGACAACTGTCAGAACGAACATGATATTGATCATGTGTGCGTGATCATCACCGAGAATAAAGGAATAAGATGGAAATTCATGGATACACTTATCCGCTGTATCCGGGTTGTAACCTATAAAACGGGTCGAAGACGGGAACCAGTAATCTTCATATCCGGGCAGCTTCAGCAGCGGTCCGAGAAGTCCATAGAGGACATAGTGGAAATTTCCGGCCAGAGACACGGCTGCCCCTGCCAGAAAGCCTCCCGCTACGCTGATAGCATGGACATTCTTCCTGTCACGGCAGTGATCGCGCAGCATCCAGGAGACAATCTCAAAAGGGAAAATAAAAGCGAACGCAGCGACAGTCGCACGCAGAAGCTGATAGGCGTATTTCACCTCGACATAGCAGAGCTTTGCCATATATACGCCAAAATACTGTCCGCCGTAGTAATAATTGATCGTAGATTCCCCGTACCAGATATCCTTTGCGGGAAGATACGTGCTTCTTTCCATGGCCTTCATGAACCCGAAGTCCATGAATTTTTCCGTGCCGGAGGCCTGCGGATGAAATCCGGAAAACCATGTCCACATAAAGAACATGACAAGGAAGATCAGCTCCTCACCCAGCATCCTGGAAAAGTCCGGCGCAGCCTTCTTTTTTTTCAGCATAAAGAAGATCCAGCATGCGCCGCAGCAGATGAGCGTTATTACGATGACACGGCGGTTCGTAAACTGAACGTATCCAGCCAGATTGAACAGCCACATCACATAGCCCGCGATAGCTATCCCGATCGTTTTTGAAAACGGCCAGCCGTGGTCTGAAAAGTTGCTGAAGAGTACGCTGGTTAAAGGATAAAAGCCCGCGCCCACCAGCAGGAGCATCATATACCATCTGAAAAAGACAGGAAAATCGGACCCAAGCAGCGCACCAGCCGCTGCCAGGGTCGCGATAATTCCTGCCAGATAAATATAACCTGATTTACGTAATTTCATAGTAAGTGTCCAAATAATAAAGTTCAGCCAAGAAGCTCTTCCGGATAAATGCCCTTTTCGCGCATCTTCTTCAGAGCGGCCACGACATCCGGCTTGTCCTCTTTATATGTCACGCCGTACCACTTGTCAGGAGTTGTCATGACACGTACATCTGCCTTTCTGCCGTCAAGCAGTCCCTGAACAACAGAAGGAATATAATATTCACACTTCAGAGGATTATCCGCCAGGCCCTTCTTCAGAAAATCAGGGAAACCAGCGGCAAGCTCACGCATAAAACTGTTGCTGAATCCCCAGAGGTTCATGGATACGATAGTGTCGTCACCCAGAAGATTCCATGACTGGCCATCATCCTCGGTGTATGCAATTCCCCCGGGACGTTTTTCAATTCTCGTGCGCTCCGTGACTCCTTTAAGATAACCGGTCTCACTGACCTCACAGACGCCCCGCGACACGTAACCGTTATCCGTCACGGTATTCTTCAGAAGATAGCCTACCATTCCGTAATGATACATGTCCCCGTCATCCGAGGTCTCCGACAGGAAGTGGTAAATCTGAGTGAATGCCTCGCGTCCGTAATAGTCATCGGAATTGATCACGGCGAAGGGACATCCGTTGACAGCTTCCATCGCAGACATCAGCGCATGACCAGTGCCCCATGGTTTTTTTCTCCCCTCAGGAACGCTGAATCCCTCAGGAATATTTTCCAGCTTCTGATAAGCATATTTCACATTGACCTTATCTCTGATACGGTCGACGATACGCTCGTCAAAATCCTGTCTGTTCTCCTCGCGGATAACAAAAACAATATCTTTGAATCCCGCCTGTACAGCGTCATAAATCGAATAGTCGATCAGCAGGTGTCCTCTGTCATCCATCGGATCCATCTGCTTGAGACCGCCATAACGGCTTCCCATACCCGCTGCCATAATAACAAGAACCGGTTGCTTCGTCTGCTCCATGATATATGCCTTCCTATGATACAGAACAATAAAATCAGTTATCTTCTTCGTCAGCTGTGTAAACAGTCCTCTTTCTCGCCTCTGCATCGGCGGCAAGATATTCATCGTATGTGGTGACTTTGTCCACGAGACTTCCGTCAGGCATGAACTCCATGATACGGTTTGCTGTCGTCTGAACAAACTGGTGATCATGGCACGTAAAAAGCTCAACGCCCGGGAACTTGATGAGACCGTTGTTCAGCGCCTGAATGGATTCCATGTCGAGATGGTTGGTCGGCTGGTCAAGAATCAGCACGTTCGCTCCGCTGATCATCATCTTTGAGAGCATGCAGCGAACCTTCTCACCTCCGGAAAGCACGCGAACTTTTTTCACACCGTCGTCACCCGCGAAAAGCATGCGGCCGAGGAAGCCACGCACGTATGTGACATCCTTGATCTCCGAATACTGTGTCAGCCACTCGGTGATCGTCAGATCAGAATCAAATTCTTCGTTGTATTCCTTAGGGAAGTACGCCTGAGACGTCGTGATTCCCCATTTATAATATCCCTCATCCGGCTCTTCTCTTCCGCTGATAATCTGGAAAAGTGCCGTCACCGCTTTTTCATTGGCGCCGACAAATGCGACCTTATCCTCGCGGCGGAGCGTAAATGATACATTATCAAGCACCTTCACCCCGTCGATGGTCTTCGAGATATTGTGGACCTCAAGCACCTCGTTGCCGATCTCGCGGTTCGGGCGGAAATCAATATACGGATATTTGCGGCTCGAAGGCTTAATATCGTCAAGCACGATTTTTTCAAGTGCCTTCTTGCGGGACGTAGCCTGTTTCGACTTCGAAGCATTCGCGGAGAACTTTGCAATAAATTCCTTGAGCTCTTTGATCTGCTCCTCTTTCTTCTTGTTTGCTTCTCTGCGCTGTCTCATCATGAGGGCGCTGGATTCAAACCAGAAGTCATAGTTGCCGGCGTACAGCTGGATTTTTCCATAGTCGATATCGGCAATATTTGTGCAGACCTTGTTCAGGAAGTAACGGTCGTGCGATACGACGATAACAGTGTTCTCAAAATTGATCAGAAACTCCTCAAGCCAGTTGATTGCGTCGAGGTCGAGATGGTTCGTCGGCTCATCGAGGAGAAGAATATCGGGATTTCCAAACAGGGCGCGCGCCAGGAGAACCTTGACCTTGATCGGGCCGTCGAGTGTTCCCATCTGCGCGTAATGGAGATCCGTGTCCACACCGAGACCATTCAGGAGTGTCTCCGCGTCCGTCTCGGCGTTCCAGCCGTCCATCTCGGCAAACTCAGCCTCAAGCTCAGATGCCTTTATTCCGTCCTCGTCCGTAAAATCTTCCTTCGCGTAGAGGGCGTCTTTTTCTTTCATAATGTCATACAGGCGCTGATTGCCCTGGATGACCGTATCCATGACCGTCTGATCATCATATTTGAAGTGATCCTGCTCCAGAACCGATAACCTCTGTCCGGGAGTGATAGTAACCTCTCCCGTCGTCGGTTCAAGCTGACCGGAAAGAATCTTCAGAAACGTCGACTTGCCGGCGCCATTTGCGCCGATAATTCCATAGCATCCGCCGTCTGTGAATTTAATATTCACATTTTCAAACAGAGCCTTCTTTCCAACCCTCAGTGATACATTTGAGGCAGCAATCATAAAAATCGTTGTCCTTTCTTCAATAATAGAAATCAGATATCAGAAACAAAATAACAAATCATATCATCCGTCAAGCGAGAAGAACCACGTCAGCCGTTTCCGCGTCTCCGCCAGCTCATTATACTGCAGGCACTCGTACTCCCACTCGTACTTGAGTGTATTATCGTCGGCATCAGACCAGTAATGATACTCTCCATCGGTTCCGAGGTATCCGAAATGGTTCAGTGCCGGGATCTCCGCCTGAAGATCCTTCAGGTAATAATTATAGTGTGTCATTTCGAGTCCTGTCTCTTCGAGAAGTATCGTGGACAGGTAGTTTGTACTCGTGACGACGTCCTGCGCCTCCGGAATGTCATAATTCGCCCAGATCAGGAAAGGTGTCGAATAGAATTTTTCCTTCTCTTCAAGTGGCAGATCGTCAAGTGAATCGCCGGCGATATAGCGATAAAAGGCATCAGGCATTGTAGGATAATGATCGCCAAACATGCAGATGATCGTCGGCTCATCGTAATCCTCAAAATAATTGATCAGATACTCGAGCGCCTGATCCGTCTGATTCATGAGCGTCAGATATCTCTCGACAGTCAGAAGCTCATCATCCGTGATATTCGTATCCTCCAGTCCGTCGACTGTGATATAAGGATCTACGTCATCCGCGCTGTATCCGCCGTGGTTCTGCATCGTCACGTTAAAGATAAACAGCGGATCGTCTTCATTTTCCTTATTATTGACCATGTCGATCACATACTGGTAGTCAGACATATCGCTGATGTGGCTGTGAATGTAGGTCATATCCGACGTGTCAAGGTCCTCTTCCGAGATAAAATCATCGAATCCAAGCAGTCTGTACGCGGTCGGGCGGTTCCAATTGCTCGCCTTATACGGGTGAAAAGCAATCGCCTCATACCCCTGCGACTTCAGCGTAGAAACAAGCGAATACTGGCTGTGTGTAAAGTAGCTCACATAGGGAACCATGGCAGGGAAGCGCTTTACCGAGTTGCCCGTGAGGAACTCATATTCGGTCTTTGCTGTTCCTCCACCGATGATGCAGACCATGGTGTGACCCTTGATCGTATTCTCTGTCAGTGAATTATAGAACGGCATGATCTCCTGATTTGTTGTAAAATCTCCGCCGTACTCATAATCGCCCCAGGCCTCATTCATGATACAGATGATGTTGACAGGTTTTACATCTGTCGTATCATTCTCGCGCTCTTCCTCGACCGCCTGGTTTGCGATCTCCTCGGTTTCTGAAGCACTGTATCCGTCGGGAGGTGTCAGACGCATGTATTTTGCCACGCAGAAAAATCCTACTGTCGTGCCAACTTCCTTATACGTCTTGTACGGAGCGAAAAGATCCGTGACAATGCCCGCTGCCCCATTCCAGTTCACATTGAGATAGAACGGATACATGGCGAGCATAAATACGAACACGCCCACACGGAGCAGAATTTTTTTGATCACACCCTTCCTGAAGATCACATAGTTGCGCATATTCAGGAAAATGCCGAGAATGTCCAGACAGAAAACAATATCGATGGCCAGTCCTCTTGTCAGAGGCGTCGAATAGTTACCAACAACCGTCGTGGCTGTCCAGAGGCTGTAAAAATCGATGAACTGAAGAGGCTCTCCGCGGAAGGTGTAGACCAGGTAAAAAGCGATGGCAAAGGAAGTCCATATCATAAGAATGGCACTCATGCCACGCGAAAGAGAATTCAGCCAGCATGTCATGATCATCATCATGATAAAAATCCCTGCGACGTTCATGACCATGTATTTGAATTCCATCTCTGACAGATCCGGGTTATTCACATATTCCAGGATCCAGAAGCAGTATATGCTTGTCGCGAGAGCGAGCAGAAGATGATACGGCTTCATCTGATACGTTCCAAGCTTTCCATTTTCTCCAACTGGTTTTGATGGACGCAGAATAAAGCAGGAAACAAAAGCGCTGACAAATACAGCAATGATCGCCACAGCGAGAAACACCGGACCAGTTGACGTCGTGATCCCGGCCGATTCCGCATCATTGCCGCCGAGAATTGCTTTCGAAAAACAAAGCGTCAGGATCAGAGTGATGCCCCAGTAGATACTCCAGAAGATCTTGTACTTCTTTGAGTACTGATAGGTTTTCCACGGCGCGACTCTCTTCTTCGGAGCCGTTTCCGAAGCCTCTTCCTCTTCTTTCTCCTGATCTGATTCTGATTCAGAAATGCTATCCACGGCTGTTTCAGGATTACCTTCAGTCTTTTCTACATCCTCAACATCCGTCTGAGATACATTTTCGGGTGAATCCTCCGTCTCAGTGGTCTCTGATGACGACAGTTCTGTCTTGTCTTCAAAGTCTTCAAACATGCTGCAAAACCTCTTTTTCTCGGATTTTCCCCCTGCAAACTAACTCAATATTATATCTGCTTTACTCTTTCTTTGCAACATACCGCAAATCCAGGATACACCTTGAATACAAGGTACTTCTGTACTTCAGCAGCACAGGTTCGCAAGGCTTTCATACGCGACGCGCTCTCGCTTGTCCTCAGCGTAGCGGTGCATAATGCTCGCCCTACGCTTTTGCTTGGGCTCGCAAAGCACCGACGCTTGCGGATGTCGCGTATGAAAGCCTCTGCGCACTCCTCAAGTCGAAAGCGGGTTGGAAGTACCCTGTATTCTCGGGAGTTCATCGCCCCTGGTACAATAATGTATCTGACAGATAGTTGTTCAGCGCTCGATCCGGTGGATGAAGAGCCCGCTGCGGAGCTTGGGCTCGAACCAGGTGGATTTCGGCGGCATCAGGAGCCCGGCGTCGGCGACCGCGAATAGCTCATGAATGGACGTTGGATACATAGAGAATGCCGCCATACAGTCGGTCCGGCAGCGTTTTTCGAGCTCTCCGAGTCCGCGGATTCCTCCGACGAAATCGATCCTCGGATCGGTCTTCGGATCCTGAATTCCCCATACAGGTGCGAGCACGTTCCTCTGAAGGTAATCTACATCGAGAATGCCGACCGGATCGTTCCTGACAAGCTCTGGCCTTTCGGTCAGTCTGTACCAGGTGAGCTCCGCCTTTCCATCGTCTGCTTTTCCCGTCGCGAGACACATGCCCATCTCGCCTTTTTTCTCCGGGCGGTACGGAACCGACGGAGCTTTTTCTACTATGAACGAAGCGCCGATTTTTTCGATGATCTCATCGGGCGTACAGCCATTCAGATCTTTGAGGACACGGTTGTAATCAAAAACACGGAGCTCATCGTCTGGGAAGAGCACGCTGAGGAAGTAATTGAATTCCTCGTCGCCCGTATAATCCGGATGCTCCTCTCTTCTCTTTAATGAGACAGAAACAGCCGAAGCGGCGCGGTGATGACCGTCCGCAATATATGTGCAGTCGAGCGTCCCGAAAGCCTCCGTGATACTTCTGGTCAGCTGCGGATCTGCGATCCTCCAGATCCTGTGTCCGACGCCGTCGTCCTCAACAAAAGAAATGACAGGTTCTGACGTATCGCGGACCTGCTGCAGCAGCGGACGGATCGAATCGTTTGTCCGGTACGCAAGAAAAATCGGTCCTGTCTGGGCGCTCGTGATGTCGACATGGTTTGTGCGGTCCTCTTCCTTATCCTTCCGGGTGTTCTCATGCTTGCGGACAATATTGTTCAGATAGTCATCGACGGATGAGCAGGCAACAAGGCCCGTCTGCGACCGGCCGTCCATCGTGAGCTCCCAGAGATAATAGCAGGGCGCGCTGTCTTCTTCAAAAATCCCCTCTTTCGTCCACTCCTGGATCATCTCATCTGCCTTTTCGTAGACGTCACGTGCGTACATATCGTGATCCGGCTCAAACTGTGTCTCCGGACGGTCGATGGCGAGAAATGAGCGGGGATTTGCCTCAACGATTTTTCGCGCCTCTTCCCGGTCATACACATCATAGGGGAGAGCCGCTACCTCTGCGGCCAGTGTCTTTACGGGCGTAAGTGCCTTAAACGGGCGGATGGTTACCATAACATTTTCTGACCTCCTCATTCTTATAAAAAGAAAGCTCCCGGACCTGCGAACGATCCGGGAGCCGTCTGATTTCTAAATTACTTAATGATCCTTGCGCGATAAACGCCATCTACAGCGGCGATTTTTGACATCGTCGCAGCAGTGATCTCCGTCGACAGATCGATCATCGTATACGCGAAACCGTCCCTGCTCTTGTTGGACATATTCGTGATATTGATGTTGCTGTCTGAGAGAATCCTTGCGAACTGACGGATCATATCCGCCTGATTCTTGTGGCAGATTGTGATACGGGAAGCGTCCTCGCATTTCCCGTTGTTGAGATTCGGGTAGTTGACGGAATGCGAAATATTTCCGTTCTCAAGGTAATCGCGGAGCTCTTTTACAGCCATCATTGCACAGTTATCCTCAGCCTCTTCGGTGGATGCGCCGAGGTGAGGAGTGACGACGGCATTCGGAGCCTTTACGATCGCGGGGTTTGCAAAATCGGTCATATACCTCTTAACCTTGCCCGCTTTCAGAGCCTCGATCATCGCCTGCTCATCAACGAGTACATCTCTCGCATAATTGAGGACGACCACGCCCGGCTTCATCATGCTGATCGCCTCGCGGCTGATCATGCCCTTTGTGGAGTCCATGGCAGGAACGTGGATCGTGATGTAATCGCAGGATTTGTAGATATCGGTCACATCCTGGATATGATGGATGGAACGGGAAAGGTTCCACGCCGCGTCGACGGAAATGTACGGATCATATCCGTAAACCTCCATACCGAGGTGTGTAGCCGCATTTGCAACGAGCTGTCCGATCGCGCCGAGTCCGATGATGCCGAGCTTCTTGCCGCTGATCTCGCAGCCGGCAAACTGTTTCTTCGCCTTCTCGGCCGATTTTCCGATATCAGGGTCATCAGCATTTTCCTCTACCCACTTCACACCGCCGATGATGTCACGGGATGAAAGGAGCAGGGAGCTGATAACGAGCTCTTTGACAGCGTTCGCGTTGGCACCGGGGGTATTGAAGACAACTATGCCTCTCTCAGCGCATTTCTGAAGCGGAATATTATTGACACCGGCTCCTGCCCTGGCGATGGCCAGAAGCTGGTCCGGAAGCTCCATATCATGCATCTTTGCGCTTCTTACAAGAACCGCATCCGCCGTATTGATGTCCTCCGTCTCCTGATAATACGGGCTGAAGTGATCAAGGCCACGGCGGGAGATATTGTTCAGACAGAAATAATTGAACATTCTCTATTCTCCTTTAACAAAAGATATACACGCACGAAAATTACTTGAGGTTCTTCTTCTCGAAATCTTCCATAAAGGTGACGAGTTTTGCGACGCCTTCGTATGGCATTGCATTATAGATAGAAGCTCTCATTCCTCCGACTGTTCTGTGTCCCTTGAGGTTCTCAAGACCTGCAGCGCTTGCCTCAGCGACAAACTTTGCATCGAGATCCTTGTCTCCGGTGACAAACGGAACATTCATGAGAGAACGATCCTGCTTTCTTACAGTTCCCTTGAAAAGCTTTGACTGATCAAGGTAATCATACAGAACTTTGGCCTTCTTCTCATTCAGCTCGTTCATCTTTTCGAGACCGCCGACAGTATTTTTCAGCCATTTGAACACAAGTCCGCAAATATAGATAGACCAGCAGTTCGGCGTGTTGTAAAGAGAATCCTTGTCCGCCTGTGTCTTGTACTTCAGCATAGTAGGTGTTCCCGGATATACGTCATCCGTGATGAGATCCTCGCGGATGCACGCGATAACAAGACCTGCAGGGCCGACGTTCTTCTGAACGCCGCCGAAGAACATGCCATAATCAGTTACATTGATCGGACGTGACAGGAAGTTAGAGGAAACATCGGAAACGAGCAGCTTGCCCTTTGTGTTCGGGAGCTTGAAATACTCAGTTCCATAAATCGTGTTGTTCTCACAGATATAGACGTAGTCGGCATCTTCATCGATCGGCAGATCAGAGCAGTCCGGGATGTACGTGAAGTTCTTATCCTCAGAGGAAGCAACAGCCACAGCATCGCCGTAGATTTTTGCTTCGTTCCATGCTCTTCTCGCCCAGTTGCCAGTGATGATATAGTCAGCTTTGTGATGATGCATCAGATTCATCGGGATCTGTGCGAACTGCATGCAGCCACCGCCCTGAAGGAACAGGACCTTGTAGTTGTCCGGTACACCGACGAGTTCGCGGAAATCCTTCTCTGCCGTCTTAATGATGTCATCGAACATTTTTGAGCGGTGACTCATCTCATTGACGGACATTCCGCAGCCCTTGTAATCCAGCATATCCTCCTGAGCCTCTTTCAGTACTTCCAGAGGAAGCACTGCAGGGCCGGCCGAAAAGTTATAAACTCTTGCCATTTCCTTATCCTCCATCCTTCATTGTTTCGGTCGTAAAAACGATTTTAATGATAAACATTTAACCGGATAATGTCAACGCTTTACCGTGGTTAAGTGTTGAAATGTGCTGTCTTTATCAGCATTTTTCAGTGCTCATTCCAGTGATCCATGTCATTCTGGTCGTAAATATCGTCATTGGGATGACCAGCCGGAATGATCGGAGATACCTTGTCATCCTTGTCGATCACGCAGTCGAGTACCCACGGTTTTCCGGAAGCGATCGCCTTTTCAAGCGCCGGACCGAATTCCTCCGGCTTTGTGATGCGCACGGCGTCGACACCGAGTCCCTCGGATACTTTCACATAATCGACCTTGTCATTGAGAACGGTGTTGGAATAGCGTCCACCGTAAAACAGTGTCTGCCACTGGCGGACCATGCCAAGCACGCTGTTATCAATGATGATCTCGATTACCGGAATATTATTGCGGGATGCGGTCGCGAGTTCGTTCATATTCATTCGGAAGCACCCGTCCCCAGCAACATTGACGACGATCTTGTCGGGGTTGCCGACCTTGGCTCCGATGGAAGCACCGAGGCCATAGCCCATGGTCCCGAGGCCACCAGAGCTTAAGAACGTTCTCGGCTTTGTGAAAATGTAGTTCTGGGCCGTCCACATCTGGTGCTGACCGACTTCAGTAACGACGATCGCGTCGCCCTTTGTTATCCTGTACAGCTCCTGAACCACATAGGGTCCGGTGAGTTTTCCGTCGGACACTGCCGCTGAGTCCAGCTCCTGCTTTTTATGGAATTCAGCCTCCCACTCCGCGTTCTTCTTTTCTTTTACCTGCGGAAGGACACGGTCGAGGATGACCTTGAGGTCGCCATTGACACTCGCATCGACAACGACATTCTTGTTTACCTCGGCGGGGTCTACATCGAACTGAAGGATCTTTGCCTGTTTTGCAAATGACTTCGGGCTTCCCGCGTCTCTGTCTGAAAAACGCGCTCCAAGAACGATAAGCAGGTCACACTCTCCGAGGAGCAGGTTTGCGCCCTTAGTTCCATGCATGCCGAGCATGCCCATATAAGCTGGATCCGTGCCCGGGAAAACGCCCTTACCCATCAGAGAGTCACAGACCGGTGCATCGATTTTGTGAGCAAAATCAATGACTTCCTTCTGCGCACCCGCAATGGCCGCGCCGCCGCCTGTGAAGACATATGGTTTCTTTGAAGCATTGATCAGTTCAACTGCCTTTTCGATGTCTTCGTCTGTGATCTTGTCTGTTTTCGGAAGGATCGGTTCGGGATCCTTTCTCTCGTACTCCGTGACCGCTGCCGTCACATCCTTCGGAATATCAACGAGAACAGGGCCCGGACGTCCGGTCTTCGCAATGCGGAATGCCTTGCGCAGAGAATCCGCCAGCTTTGCGACATCCTTGACGATCATGCTGTATTTTGTTATTGGCATAGTGATTCCGGCAATGTCCACTTCCTGGAAGCTGTCCTTGCCGAGACCTTTCGTGCCGACATTTGCAGTGATCGCTACGATCGGCACAGAATCCATATACGCTGTGGCAATACCCGTTACCAGATTTGTGGCACCGGGGCCGCTCGTAGCCATGCAGACGCCGACATTCCCGGTTGAACGCGCATAGCCGTCCGCCGCATGAGCGGCGCCCTGCTCATGGCTTGTCAGCACATGATGGATCTCCGGGTGCTTATACAGCTCATCATATATATTCAGAATTGCGCCTCCCGGGTAGCCAAAGACAGTATCCACTCCCTGCTCCTTGAGGCACTCAATAACTATCTGTGAACCAGTTAACTGAGGCATTATTTCATCTCTCCTAACATGATAATCAGATCAACACGTTATCTTTCAGTCTTCCGGAACCTGCAGAATTGCACCTCTGTTTGCTGATGTGACAAGTTTCGCATAGCGCGCAAGATACCCGGTGACATGCTTATCAACCGGTTTCCAGTTTGCTTTTCTGCGGGCGAGCTCTTCGTCGCTGACTTTGAGCTCGATCTTGTATTCCGGAATGTTGATGCTTATGATATCGCCTTCCTCGACGAAAGCGATCGGTCCTCCCACAGCTGCCTCAGGGCTCACATGGCCGATAGCCGCTCCTCTGGAAGCTCCGGAGAAACGTCCGTCCGTGATGAGGGCCACGTCTTTGTCGAGACCCATGCCGGCGATCGCTGAAGTCGGATTCAGCATCTCTCTCATGCCCGGGCCACCCTTCGGTCCTTCATAGCGGATGACGACGACATCGCCCTTGTTGATTTTTCCGCCCCTGATGGCAGCGATCGCGTCCTCCTCGCAGTCAAAGACGCGCGCCGGTCCCTCATGGACCATCATCTCCGGAAGGACAGCCGATCTCTTGACGACGCAGGTATCAGGAGCGAGGTTGCCGCGAAGAACAGCCATGCCGCCTTTTTCCATGTATGGATTGTCGATTGTGTGAATGACTTCGGTGTCGCGGATCTCGCAGTTCTTGATGAGTTCGCCGATTGGCTTGCCGTATACGGTCTGGCAGTCAAGGTTCAGAGTTCCGAGTTTGCTGATCTCGTGCATAACTGCGTAAATGCCGCCCGCCTCATTCAGCTCTTCCATATAATGAGCGCCAGCCGGTGCCAGGTGGCAGATGTTCGGTGTCTTCTCGGAGAGTTCGTTAGCTACAGAAACCTCAAAATCAATGCCGCACTCATGAGCGATTGCCGGCAGGTGAAGCATTGTGTTCGTCGAACAGCCGAGCGCCATATCGATCGTCAGAGCATTAATGAATGCTTCTTTTGTCATGATATCGCGCGGACGGATATTCTTGCGGACGCACTCCATAACCTGCATTCCGGCATGCTTTGCGAGCTGAAGTCTCGCCGAGTAGACTGCCGGGATCGTTCCATTGCCCTTGAGTCCCATGCCGAGAACCTCTGTCAGGCAGTTCATGGAGTTTGCGGTGTACATTCCGGAGCAGGAGCCGCAGGTCGGGCAGACGTTCTGCTCAAAATTCTTTACGTCATCCTCAGTCATTGTTCCAGCGGCATATGATCCTACTGCCTCGAACATAGAGGAGAGACTTCTCTTTCTTCCGTTGACATGACCAGCGAGCATCGGGCCGCCGCTCACGAATACCGTCGGAATGTTCAGACGGGCTGCTGCCATGAGAAGTCCCGGGACGTTCTTATCGCAGTTCGGGATCATGACAAGTCCGTCGAACTGATGGGCGATAGCCATGCACTCCGTGGAATCCGCGATGAGGTCGCGGGTCACGAGTGAATATTTCATACCGACATGGCCCATCGCGATACCGTCACAGACAGCGATTGCAGGGAACATGACCGGAGTTCCGCCGGCTTCAGCGACGCCGAGCTTGACGGCCTGTGCGATTTTATCAATATTCATATGGCCGGGAACGATCTCGTTGTATGAGCTGACGATACCGATCATCGGACGTTTCATCTCTTCCTCGGTCATGCCGAGTGCATTAAACAGACTGCGGGCAGGCGCAGCTGCCATGCCCTTCTTTACATTGTCACTGATCATTCGTTTTTTCCTCCCTGATTTTTTCTGTTGTGTTCCTGTTGAACGCAGCGCAATGAAATTCACTTTAACCGATGTACTTCACGAGCAGGTCGCCCATCTCGCTCTCGGAAACTTTCTTCGTCCCTTCAGACCAGATATCGACTGTGCGGTAGCCGTCGGAAAGCACCTTCTGAACCGCCGCCTCGATAGCATCTGCCTCTTTGTCAAGATCCAGTGAGAAACGGAGCATCATGGCAGCAGAAAGAACAGTCGCGATCGGGTTGGCGATATTCTGTCCAGCAATGTCAGGAGCAGATCCGTGCGTCGGCTCATAAAGGCCGAAGCTTGTCTCATTCAGGCTCGCCGAAGGCAGCATTCCGATAGATCCGGCAGTCATGCTTGCCTCATCAGAGAGAATGTCTCCAAACATGTTTTCGGTGAGGATAACGTCAAACTGCTTCGGATTGCGGACAAGCTGCATAGCACAGTTATCTACGAGCATATTTTCATAAGTAACATCCGGATAATCCTTTGCGACCTCTGCCGTAACCTTTCTCCAGAGGCGGGAGGAATCAAGAACGTTCGCTTTATCGACCTCGGTAACTTTCTTCCTTCTCTTGCGGGCGATGTCGAATGCGCGCTTTGCGATCCTGCGGATCTCGTTCTCATTGTAAGAGAGCGTATCGACTGCGGTCGTCACACCGTCGATCTCTTTTGTCTCACGCTTTCCGAAGTAAAGGCCGCCGGTGAGCTCACGGACGATGATCATGTCGAAGCCGTCATCCCCAATGATATCATCGCGGAGCGGGCATGCGGCGCGGAGTTCATTATACAGATGGGCCGGGCGCAGATTTGCGAATAATCCGAGTGCGTGGCGGATTCCGAGAAGACCGGCTTCCGGGCGTTTTGAAGGCTCGAGCTTATACCACGGTGAGGTCTTCGCATCTCCGCCGATAGATCCCATAAGGACAGCATCGCAGGTCTTTGCCTCTTTTACCGTGTCATCCGTAAGCGGAAGACCTGTCGCATCGATCGACGCACCGCCGAGAAGCAGGTTGCTGTATGTAAAATGATGTCCGTATTTATCCGCAACGGCATCCAGCACCTTGACAGCTTCATCGACGATCTCGGGGCCGATACCGTCGCCGTGGATCAGACCGATTTTAAAATCCATAATAATTTCCTCCCTTAAAAAAAATCCGCGGACAAAAAATCGCCCGCGGAAGTCAACAATATAGACCGATTTACTTCTTTACAACACTAGCCTTGTCGTCCTTCTTTGCTTTCTTGTCTTCCTTCTTCGCTTCTTTAGCTTCCTTTGCAGCATCTTCTTTAGCTGCAGCAGCCTGTTCAGGCTTCTCAACCTGAGCGATAGCTTCCTTGCGCATCGGAATACGACAGTTCTTGTTATTACCAAACTCAACGATGACGTCGGTGTCACTGATATCGATGACGATTCCATAAAATCCGCCTGTCGTTACAACAGCATCGCCGATCTCGAGAGCGTTCAGCATTTCCTGCATGCGCTTCTCTTCCTTACGCTGCGGACGGATCATCATGAAGTACATCAGCAGGATCATTACTACAAGAAGAATAACCATGCTGAGGACACTTCCGCCGGATGAAGATGATTCACTTAAAAAAATCATATGTTTTCCTCCCATAACCTCGAAAAAGTTCTTTTCCTATAATACACAATTCCAATGATTGCTACAAGTATATTTTCACATGAATTTGTTTCACTTAGCGCGGACCTTCTGATAATAAGCGGGCTGATGCATGACTGTGTGCTTCTCGTGTTCTTCGTCAAGAGCGTACAGCGCATCCTTTTTCCAGGTATCCCATGTTCCGTCGTCGATGGCGTTTCTGATCTCTTCCATCAGATGGTTGTAGAAGTACAGATTGTGGATGGTGCAGAGCCTTAATCCGAGCATTTCTCCTGCTTTAAGGAGATGCCGGATATATGCGCGGCTGTATCTTTTACACACCGGGCACTGGCAGCCCTCTTCGATGGGGCGGTCATCCTCTGTGTACTGCGCATTGACGAGGTTCAGGTGGCCGTGATGTGTGTACACGTGCCCGTGACGTCCGTTCCGGCTCGGGTATACGCAGTCGAAAAAATCAACTCCCCGGTCGACTGCTTCGATGATATTGGCCGGTGTTCCGACACCCATTAAATAGGTGGGTTTATTCTTCGGCAGATACGGCACGACGTGATCCAGAACATCGTACATCTGCTCATGTGTCTCGCCGACGGCCAGCCCTCCGACTGCGTATCCGTCAAGATCAAGCTCCGTAATCCGCTTCGCGTGTTCAATCCGGAGGTCATTGTAAACCGCTCCCTGATTGATTCCGAAAAGAAGCTGGTGCGGGTTGACCGTATCCTCTCTGCTGTTTAATTCGTCCAGCTTTTTCTTACAGCGCACGAGCCATCTCGCCGTGCGGTCGATCGAATCTTTCACATATTCTCTGGTCGCCACACTGGACGGACATTCATCAAATGCCATCGCGATCGTGGAGCCGAGGTTTGACTGAATCTGAATACTCTCCTCCGGTCCCATAAAGATCTTATGTCCGTCAATGTGCGAGCGGAAGGTTACGCCCTCTTCTTTGATTTTTCTTATATCCGCTAGGGAAAAAACCTGAAACCCGCCGGAATCCGTGAGGATCGGCCTGTTCCACGCCATGAACTTATGAAGACCGCCCAGCCTCTTTATCACCTCATCACCCGTGCGCACATGAAGGTGATACGTATTCGACAGCTCAATCTGTGTCCCGATGCGCTCCAGGTCATCGCTGGACACACCGCCCTTTACCGCGCCGACCGTTCCGACATTCATAAAAACAGGCGTCTGAACCGTCCCGTGAACAGTCTTAAACTCTGCGTGTTTGGCCCTTCCACAGGTACTGATAATCTTATATTCTGCCATATATATCTCCCGTATATTTGATATTATCTATCCTATTAAATATGCCTTCCAAACTTTACCATATTTCTACGTCCTGCGAAAGCCTTACGTGTTTCTACCAGACGTACTTATTGACAGCGTGGCACAACGAAAGTTAAATATATGTACGGATACAACCGGCTGGAAAGTCTGGCACATATCATCTCACATGCCTTCTGAGCCCGCCGGTGCTTAACGAATCCGAACCTTCAGGCGAAGGATGAGTTTAGCACCGCTGCGCAGGCGAAGGGAGCGAGAGCGTGCTGTGAGATGATATGGCCGGACTCCAGCCATGCAATATCCGGAGATACAGTGGTCTTCCAGTCCGCACACCATCCGCAGACGTTGGTGCTTAACGAAGCCGACCGAAGGGAAGGCTGAGTTTACGCACCATTACGTCGAGGACGAGCGCGTTGCGGACCGAAGATCACTGTATCAGAATCAGGGCCAGCTGAGCATACAAAATTGTTGGACACATCCCACATTTTGTGGTCTATTCCGCTGGTTGACTAGATATGCCCTCCTGTTTATAATCACAGTGGATTAGAGATTCTTAATTTATATGAAGTGATCAGTCCTTTTTTCGGGTACTGATCGGATGTTTTGTTTCATAGATACGTCAATTTTTTGACGTCTCAGAGGAGAATTGTATGTCAGACTTGAATTATACACTTGGTATAGATATCGGCTCGACAACTGTCAAGGTTGTCCTGATGGATATCGACCACAAAATACTCTATTCCGATTACAGACGTCACGGAGCCAAGATTCAGGAGACTCTCGCCGGACTGATCGGGGAGGCCGAAGAAAAATGCGGTAATCTCACCGTTCATCCGGTTATCACCGGCTCCGGCGGACTTGCGCTTGCCAAGTCCGTAAACATTCCGTTTGTTCAGGAAGTCATCGCTGTATCCAGTGCCCTTCAGTTCACTGCACCACAGACCGACGTAGCCATTGAGCTCGGAGGCGAGGATGCAAAAATCATCTACTTCGAAAACGGCAATGTCGAACAGCGTATGAACGGCGTCTGCGCCGGAGGTACCGGATCGTTCATCGACCAGATGGCATCCCTGCTTCAGACCGATGCTCAGGGTCTGAATGAGTATGCAAAGAATTACAAAGCGATCTATCCGATCGCGGCGCGCTGTGGTGTCTTCGCAAAGACAGATATCCAGCCGCTGATCAATGAAGGTGCGACAAAAGAGGACCTGGCCGTATCTATTTTCCAGGCCGTCGTCAATCAGACGATCTCAGGACTTGCCTGCGGAAAACCGATCAGAGGCCATGTGGCTTTCCTCGGAGGACCGCTTCATTTCCTGTCAGAGCTCCGCGCCTGCTTCATTCGCACGCTGAATCTGGATGATGAGCACGCGATCGTTCCCGAAAATTCTCACCTCTTCGCGGCGATGGGCTCTGCCCTCAACGCAAAAGAGGACTGCGAGAAAACACTCGATTCTATGAAAGAGGACCTCACGAAGGGCATCAAGCTTCAGATGGAAGTTGCCCGTATGGCACCTCTCTTCAAGGACCAGCAGGAATACGATGAGTTCATCGCGCGCCATGATAAAGACAAAGTAGGGACCGGCGATTTTTCCACATACAGCGGGAACTGTTACCTCGGTATTGATGCCGGATCAACAACGACAAAGGCGGCTGTCATCAGCGAAGACGGCAAACTGCTCTATTCGTTCTACGACAATAACCACGGCAACCCTCTTCAAACCTCGATCAACGCGATCAAGGACATCTATTCGAAGATGCCTCCGACGGCTCACATCGCTTACTCCTGTTCCACAGGTTACGGCGAGCAGCTGATCAAGTCCGCGCTTATGCTGGACGAGGGGGAGGTCGAGACGATCGCCCATTACACCGCGGCTCAGTTCTTTGATCCCGAAGTCGACTGTATCCTTGATATCGGCGGCCAGGATATGAAATGCATCAAGATCCGCGACGGCGCCGTCGATTCTGTCATGCTGAACGAGGCATGCAGCTCAGGCTGCGGCTCTTTCATCGAGAATTTCGCAAATTCTCTTGGCTACAATGTAAAGGATTTTGCGCAGGAAGCGCTTTTTGCGGAGCATCCGATCGACCTCGGAACCCGCTGCACGGTGTTCATGAACTCCCGAGTAAAACAGGCCCAGAAGGAAGGCGCTACAGTTGCTGATATTTCTGCGGGTCTTGCTTACTCTGTCATCCGCAACGCACTCTATAAAGTCATTAAGGTTTCCGACGCAAAGGAGCTCGGAAAACACATCGTCGTTCAGGGCGGTACTTTTTATAACAACGCTGTTCTGCGCAGCTTTGAGCGCATTGCCGACTGCGAGGCTATCCGTCCGGATATCGCCGGCATCATGGGTGCCTTCGGCGCAGCCCTTATCGCAAAGGACCGCTGTGAGGGCAAAGCCACGACGATGCTTCCTATTGAAAAAATCAACACCCTTCAGTACTCGACGAAATCCGCGTACTGCAAGGGCTGCACGAACCACTGCCGTCTCACGATCAACCGCTTCTCCGGCGGCCGCCAGTATATCAGCGGCAACCGTTGCGAGCGTGGTATCGGCAAGGAAAAGAACGCTCATCATATTCCGAATATGTACGAGTGGAAATACAACCGTATCTTCGGCTACACACCACTCACCCCGGACGAGGCGCCTCGAGGCAAGATCGGAATCCCGCGTGTTCTGAACATGTATGAGAACTATCCGCTCTGGTTCACATTTTTCACAAAACTCGGCTACAGCGTCGTTCTCTCGCCGCAGTCGACAAGAAAAATCTACGAGCTTGGCATTGAGTCCATTCCATCGGACACTGCCTGCTACCCTGCAAAGATCTCCCACGGTCATATTGAGTGGCTGATCGCACAGGGTGTGAAGACGATATGGTATCCTTGCATCCCATATGAGCGCAACGAGTTCCCAGACGCCGTAAACCACTACAACTGCCCGATCGTCACAAGCTACGCTGAAAATATCAAGAACAACGTCGATCATCTGAAGGAATATGACATTAAATTCATGAACCCGTTCCTCGCCATGTCGACAGAAAAATCGCTGGCGGACGGACTGGTCCGAGTATTCAGCGACCTGCCAGAAGACGAAGTCCGCAGTGCCTGCCACGCTGGCTGGGTAGAAATGGCAAATGTACGTGAGGAGGTGCGCCACAAGGGCGAAGAAATCCTCAAATGGATGGAAGAGACCGGACATCACGGCATCGTTCTCGCTGGCAGACCTTATCATATTGACCCGGAGATCAACCACGGCATCCCAGAGATGATCAATTCCTACGACGTAGCCGTGCTGACAGAGGATTCCGTATCGCATCTCGCTCCGATCGAGCGGCCGATACGAGTAAATGACCAGTGGATGTACCACACAAGGCTTTACGCGGCGGCCAACTTCGTAAAGACACGCGACGACCTCGAACTGATCCAGCTGAACTCTTTCGGCTGCGGTCTCGATGCCGTCACAACAGATGAGGTCTACGAGATTCTGTCCGGCAGCAATAAGATCTACACGGTGCTCAAGATTGATGAGGTCAACAACCTCGGCGCTGTACGTATCAGGATCCGCTCTCTTCTTGCCGCAGTCCGCGCAAGAGAGAAAAATCCAGAAAAGCGAGAGATCAAATCTTCATCGATCAAGAAGGTTCCGTTTACAAAAGAGATGAAGGACCAGCGTTATACGATCCTCGCGCCGCAGATGTCACCGATCCACTTTGCTCTTATTGAGACAGCATTCGACTCGGCCGGCTACAACCTTGTCGTTCTCGACAATGATAACCGCTCAGCCATTGATCAGGGACTCCGGTACGTAAATAATGACGCCTGCTATCCGTCTCTGCTCGTTGTTGGCCAGTTTATGCAGGCACTCAACTCCGGCAAATATGATCCGGACCACACAGCGATCATTATGAGCCAGACAGGCGGCGGCTGCCGTGCATCAAACTACATTGCATTTATCAGACGTGCGCTGAAAAAGGCAGGATATGAGCAGATCCCTGTTATCTCTCTGAACCTTGTCGGCCTCGAGTCAAACCCGGGATTCAAGATCACACCTGATCTTGCTATCCGCGCAACATACGCCGCAATACTCGGCGACGTATTTATGAAATGTCTGTACCGCATGAGACCGTATGAGAAGGTGCCCGGCTCTGCTAACAGGCTCCACAAGAAATGGGAAAAAATCTGTCAGGACTTCCTTGCGTCAAAGCATGTATCCTACCGCAAATTTGCAACGCTCTGCCGTCAGATCATAAGAGACTTTGACCAGCTTCCGATCACAGATGAGAGAAAGCCGAGAGTCGGAATCGTAGGTGAGATCCTTGTTAAATACGCACCTACGGCAAACAACCATCTGGTAGATACTCTTGAAAGCGAAGGCGCCGAAGCCGTTGTTCCGGATTTCGTCGATTTCTTCATGTACTGCTTCTACAACTACCGTTTCAAATACAAGAATTACGGCATGGATAAAGGAGCCATGAGACTTCGCAACCTTGCGATCAAAGCGGTCAACTTCCTCCGCAAGCCGATGAATGAAGAGTATATCAACAGCCGTCACTTCACGCCGTGCTCAAATATCGAGGAGCTCGCGAAGTACGCATCCGATATCGTCTCTATCGGCAACCAGACCGGGGAAGGATGGTTCCTCACCGGTGAGATGATGGAGCTGATCCACGGCGGCGTAGAAAATATCGTCTGCATCCAGCCTTTCGGCTGCCTGCCGAACCACGTCGTCGGAAAGGGTGTTATCAAGGCTGTCCGCGCTAAGTATCCGAAAGCAAATATAGTTGCCATCGATTATGATCCGGGTGCTTCTGAGGTAAATCAGCTTAACAGAATTAAACTGATGCTCTCGACAGCAAATAAAAACCTGAAGGAACAGACCGAATCACTGGGAATGGCCGCAGATGATTCATGATCATACAGCTTCATAAAAAGAAAAGCTAAAAAGGTTCCGGTAAATTCTTAAGTACTGCAGGCGAAAAACCTGCAGGAACCGAATTTACCGGAACCTTTTTTAATATCGATATTCTTGTTTTATTATTTTATCTGTTCAATTCACTCTTCTTCGGCTTGCGTCCGCACGATTTTTTCTCCGGGCAGTAGCCGAGGACCTCGCACTTAGGCATCATATAATGATCGATCAGATATTTCCACTGTTCAGAATAGGCGCTGAGTGCCTGGCATATATCTGAAAAAAGCTCTCTGTATTCCCAGAACGCACGTGTGCACATTCTCTGCCGTGACATATCGATCAGATTCCGGAGATTTCTACGGTCGACAATCTTTGTTGTCATGCCGAGAGGAAGAAGCATCGCCGAATCCTCGCGGGGAATCCCGAGAGAATCGAGTTTTCTCAGAGCGTCAGCAATCTCCTTCATTGCTCCAGTGTATATTTTTTCAGCCTCATCATTGCCCTCAACCGTATGCGGAGTCACATAATCAAAGCCGGATTCATAGTCAATGTAACGGGTGCTCGCCTGAAGCCTTGTGGGCGCTCCGCCGATATGCGTGTACCATTCACGGATAACACGTGCGGAATACCCATCGAGGATCATATATACATTCGGATATTCGAAGGTACGTCCGTGGCCAGATTCGAGGCAGTTGATCCCCCTTTTGTAGTTTCTGTCAGGATCTTCCGTGTTTGCGCCCCAGCAGATCCCAGCCTCCTTGCCGATCATCTCTATCGGCGTTCTGGTCGTAAAATCCTGGATTGTAACTTTTCCCATCTCAATACCTCTGCAGATTCCTGCAAAAATCTGAACGAATTCGTACGGTTAATAATTAATATCCATTGCTGTACGTATCACCGTAAGCAGTCCCGGAATCATATGTTCCTGTATCATACGTGCTGTCATATGTACTGTCATAGGTTCCGCTGTCATACGTTCCAGTGTCATAGGTGCTGTCATAGGTTCCACTGTCGTACGTACTGTCATACGTACCATCGCTGTACGTTCCGCTGTCATATGTGCTGTCGTATGTGCTGTCATAGGTACTGCTGTCAGACGAATAAGAAGACGATGAACTGTCAGATGAGCTGTCAGAAGTAGATTCATCCAGCTCCAGATCACTGTCAGTCAGCTCCTCACCATTCAGCACCATATTGGCGAGCTCTGTAGCCTTATTAACCATGTCCTCATCCTGATACATGACATAGGCAGTCGTGGACGGAGCGGAATATGTAGTCTCACTGCCACCTTCACCGCTGACCGAATATGTCTTTACATTCCACTCTGAATCGTCTGTGAGCTGCATCTTTACAAGCGCTGCCAGATCCGATTCAGAAAGATCTGTCATAAACATTCCATCAATACTGTCCATGATTTTTTCGTAATTCAGCAGAAGCGATGCTCCTTCAGACGAAATCTTATCGATAACTGCCTGAATTACCCTCATCTGGTTTTCACCACGCGTTACATCGCCGTCTGAGAAAGCATGACGCTCCCTTGCAAAATGCAGTGCCGAATCACCATCCAGCTCGTTGTATCCTTCGACGTAATCATATCCATCTCCATCGATATCATTAGCCGAAAATGCAACCGGTGAGTAAACGGTAATTCCCCCGATAGCATCAATCAGATTTTCGAATCCGGAGAAATTAATCTGCATATAATAATCGACATCAATATTATAAAGATTTTCAAGTGCAGCCTCTGAATTGTCGATACCATAAATGCCACAATGCGTCAGTTTATCATATTCGTAATCTCCCGCAGGATTTTCTACATAATAATCACGAGGTGTATTAATAATAAGGATCTGTTTTGTAGATGGATTAACAACCATCAGCAGATTGACATCGCTGCGGCTCGTCACAAGCATCTGATTTCTGGTATCAGAACCACTGAGATAAATTACAAAAGGAGTAGATGTAATATTTGAATTGCCCGCGGCAGCTTCAATCTCCTTCATTTTTTCTTCGGAACTGGCTGATTCATCCACGAGGCTCTCATCGGATTCGGAGTTGTCTGTCTGACTGATGACAGGAATCTCAAGAATCTCGCGTGTATCTGTGTCAAAATCCACAAACTGATCGAAGTCAGTAAGCGCACCCGCATATGCCTCGTTGAGAATAATAACAGAAACTTCATCGTCATACAGGGCCTGTGCCAACTCAGTCATTGAAGGATAATCGGTTGTAGAAATTTCACTCGAAAGCTGATCATTGATATAGTTCACGGCGTACTGTGTGTTTGACTGATCGAAATTATTCATAATTCCAAAAGTCTCTCCGGAAACGTCTTCAATAGACTCGGCGGAACTATCAGCCATGACATAGACACCGACAAAAGCAACGACTTCTTCATCACCCTCATCTGCTGTGACCGTATTAACTGTCTGTGCGGCCCTTGCGGCCATAAGTGCCATTACACCGGATCCAAATCCCATAAAACAGGCAAGAACAAGCGCAATGATTCTTCTTACCCTCCTGGCTGTAGATGGCTTTTTCCACATACCCTTAAAGAGAAGCATGCCCGTAACAATAAGCATAAGTGCGAGAACGAGCGCGATGACGAGTACAACATTGTCTGGCAGCATATTAATAATGCCAATCCGAAAAACGGCAAGTACCCCGAGCACAAGTTGCGCAAGATAAACAATAAGTGCTATAGGAAACCATTTTTTCTTTGGAAACATAATCAGATCCTCGTAATTTAATTATTAAAGAATAGAAATGATAATAAAATCAGACGTGTATTATGCGAATAGTCTCGATCACAGACATTCAGGGTAGCATAATCTTTATAAGTATAGCAAATGCAGGGCAAAAAACAATCTTAAAAATATCCAAAATGAATAAGTAAAAAACCGGAAACAGACCTGACTGCTTCCGGTTTGAATGAACCAGGGGACGAGAGAATCGAACTCCCACCAAAGGTTTTGGAGACCCCTATCATGCCATTTGACCAGTCCCCTATGTAATACGTACCTTCAAAACTGAACACACAAACTTCTTCCCATCAGCTGATCTATGGACCTTCAGCTTCGTTCCGCCATTCCTGGCTTCCCTCCGCTCTCATTTGGTCAGACCCTCGACCGATTAGTGACGGTCAGCTCCGCACTTCACAGTGCTTCCACCTCCGCCCTATCAAACTTGTAGTCTTCAAGTGGTCTTTCTACCTGCGTACGGGATATCTCATCTTGGAGGGGGCTTCACGCTTAGATGCCTTCAGCGTTTATCCCTTCCGGGCTTGGCTACCCGGCTATAGACCTGGCGGTCTAACCGGTACACCAGAGGCCCGTCCATCCCGGTCCTCTCGTACTAAGGACAGCTCTCTTCAGATATCCTGCGCCCGCGCCGGATAGGGACCGAACTGTCTCACGACGTTCTGAACCCAG
>JAZHVR010000012.1:0-85169 GCA_036453165.1 Eubacteriales bacterium
TGCGGGAAGTGAGCGAAGCCATCTTCCCGTAGCCTTAAAGTGAAAGCCAGCGCCTTGAGACGCTGGCCTAGCAACACGGGCTTATAGCCCGGACCGAACCACCCGTTTCACGGGTGGCGGCGATTTTTGTGACCCTTCCTTACCTCTTAAGGCAGGCATCAGGTCAACGGTCTCTCCATAGCAGAGACACGGTTTCAGCTTCCCGGTCGAGGTAAGACGGATGCGGTTGCACGAGCTGCAGAATTTCCCGTGTATCGCGCTGATAAAGCCGATGCTTCCCTTCCATGCGGGAATTTTCATGTAGTGCGCCGGACCACTTCCGTGATGCGCCGGGTCTTCTTCTATGTCGGGCCATCGTTTTTTCATCTTCCTGATCAGTTCATCATTCGGAACGCCCTGATATTTTTTTCCGAAGCCGATGGGCATCATCTCGATAAAACGGACATCCACTTGGTGATTTTCCGCGAGTCCTGCGAGTTGTGGCCATTCCTCAGCATTAATCCCCTGCTGAAGGACAACATTGATTTTTACCGGGATACC
Organism: Eubacteriales bacterium; assembly: GCA_036453165.1. Classification (GTDB taxonomy): domain Bacteria; phylum Bacillota; class Clostridia; order Lachnospirales; family Lachnospiraceae; genus Bilifractor. The sequence continues at coordinate 541 of JAZHVR010000012.1, forward strand.
CGACTCTTCCGCAAGACGGATACCATCCAGAGCCTCAGAAAATCTGTCACTCCCCGTGATGAAACGGTACTTCTCCCGATCAAGGCTGTCGAGACTTACATTGACGCTGTCGAGGCCCGCATCGAGGAGCGCCTGCAGATTTTCTCCGAGCAGAATTCCGTTCGTTGTCATGGCAACCTTCCGGATTCCCGGAACGGATTTCAGCATGGCAACAAGCCCGGGGCACCCTTTTCTCACGAGTGGCTCGCCGCCAGTGATACGGACATCGGTGATGCCGAGAAGCGACGCCGCGCTCACGACATCCCTAATCTCTTCAAAGGTCATGATATCCGACATCGCAAGCTTCGGAATATCCTCCGGCATGCAGTACCTGCAGCGCAGGTTGCAGCGGTCCGTTATGGATATACGCATATATGTAATTTCACGTCCGAATCTGTCAGTCATTATTTTCCGAATCCGCAGTTCGGGAAGGTGCATTCCTTACAGTTGAGGCAGAGACCACCCTCTCCGAGCACGTCAAGATCTTCCTTTGTCATGATATCGTCGGCCAGAAGCCGCGGAAGAACAAGGTCGAAGACTGTTCTCTTTGAATACATCACGCAGCCCGGAAGGCCGCAGATCGGAATCTTCTTCTCTCCATAATATGAGAGCAGAAACATCGCCCCCGGAAGAACCGGCGAGCCATACGTGACGATATCTGCGCCCGTGTTCTTAATGGCAAGCGGCGTCCGGTCATCCGGATCGACGCTCATTCCGCCCGTGCAGAAAATCAGATCCGCCCCGGCGTCGAGCATTTTTCTGATTGCCGCCGTGATCATCTCGTGATCATCGCTGCAGATCTCCTGTCCGATAACTTCCGTGTCGTACTCTGCGAGCTTGTCCAGCACGACAGGCGTAAAGGTATCCTTAATTCTCTTGTAGTAAACTTCGTTGCCTGTCGTCACGATACCAACCTTTTTATGGTGGAACGGAAGAATATTCAGGATCCGTCCGTCACCTGCAGCTTCCTTCGCGCGCTCCATCTTCTCTTTCTCGATGACGAGCGGTATGATCCTCGTGCCGGCAAGGTGGTCGCCCTTTTTCACCGGAAAATTCCCGTGGCGTGTCGCGATCATCATCTCGCCAAGAGAATTGACAGCGTTCAGTTTTTTCGTATCCACCTTCAGAAGACCGTCAATATCAGCGATGAGCTCGATTTTTCCCTCCTTCACGTCGGAAGGATGCATGTGATCGCCGACGCACATTTCATACAGAATCTGCGCTGCGTCGTTTTCGTGCAGCTTCGTCTCATCGTTCTCCCAGATATACACGTGATCCTTTCCGACAGAAAGAAGAACTGGTATATCTTCTTCCGTGATAATATGGCCCTTTCGGAACACCGGGCCCTTGCTGACGCCCCGGATAATCTGCGTGATGTCGTGGCAAAGCACCTGTCCGACGGCATCCTCTGTTTTCATCAGTTTCATGATCGGTCACCTCCTGTTACTTCAGTTATCTGCAGTTCCCCGGATGATCCCGAGTCCGTGTCCGAGCGGCTTCATCAGCAGCTCCAGGTCTTCACGGCACGCCTTGGGACTTCCCGGAAGATTTATGATCAGGGTGTGTTTCCGGATGCCGGCCGTCTGGCGGCTCAGCATCGCATTAGGTGTGAACTGCATAGAATAAGCGCGCAGTGCCTCACCAATGCCCGGCACCATGCGGTCCGAGACAGCTTCCGTCGCCTCCGGCGTGCGGTCACGGTCAGAAAGTCCTGTCCCTCCCGTGGTAAAGATCACGCTCGCCTCCCGCTGATCGGCGAGTCTTTTCAATTCTTCCTCCAGTCTCTCCTCATCGTCTGGAAGAAGGATCTGTTCCAGCACCTGATATCCATTCTTCTCAAGAACTTCTCTTATAGCAGGTCCGCTCTTGTCCTCATAGGTCCCCGCATAAGCGCGATCAGAAAGTGTGATGATCGCAGCTGAAAAAGGGCGCGCAGGATCCGGTTCGTCGGCGCGGATTTTGTCTCCCTCATGCACGGTTCCGCCTCTCAGCACCACGCCGAAAACACCTTCACGCGGCATGATGCAGTCACCGGTCTTCTGCCGGATCGCGCAGTCTTTATGACACGCCTTTCCGATCTGGGTGATCTCGATCAGCACACTCCCGATGGTAAATCGGGAACCTACCGGAAGCTGACTCACCGGGATCCCGGATACGACCATGTTCTCACCGAAATCTCCGTAGTGAACTCCTATTCCCTTCTCGCGGAAATCATCAATACTTTCCTTAGCGAGAATACTCACCTGACGGTGCCATTTTCCGGCATGCGCGTCGCCCTTAATCCCGAAGTCCGGAATAAATTCGGCATCCGGAACCATTTTTTTCTGAATTCCACGGACGTCACTGACACAAATAGCTTCTACTCTGCCCGTTATAACTCCATGTCCATCTTTCTGCTTCATGTCTGACTTTCCCCGTATTTTTTATTCTTCAAATTCATCAATACCGGCCGGTACTTTCCGCCCGCTTTCCTTTATTGCATACTCTCCGGCTTTTCACTGTCAAAGGAAAAATCTCCGCTCTTTCCACCGCTTTTTTCAACAAGGTGGACGTCCGTGAGGATCATCCTCTTATCAATGGCCTTGCACATATCATAGATGGTGAGAAGAGCCGTCGTCACGCCGGTCAGTGCCTCCATCTCCACGCCCGTCTTTCCGTCCGTTTTCACCGTACAAAAAGCCGTGATCATGTGCCTGTCTTCATCCATCGAAAAGGTGACCTTTGCATTAGTAAGCATCAGAATATGACACATCGGGATCAGCTCCGAAGTCTTTTTGCAGCCCATGATTCCAGCCACCTGAGCCACTGTCAGCACGTCACCCTTTTTCACTTTCTTCCCGAGGATCGCGTCAAAAATCTCCGGACTCACGAGGATACTGCCTGTCGCGGTCGCCTCGCGGTGCGTCACATCTTTCTCCGACACATCAACCATGCGCGCGTTACCCATCTCATCAAAGTGTGTAAACTCCATGATTGCCTCACATTCACCTGAATTTGACCTTCATTATTATGACTACCGTCCAGAATTATGATTACCGTCCAGACTTTGCCAGGACGCAAGAATGACGAACTTCTGAGAATACATGTTACTTCCAGCCCGCACACCATCCGCAGACGTTGGTTCTTAGCGAATCCGAGTGTAAGCGACGGATGAGCTTAGAACCACTACGTCGAGGACGAGCGAGAGCGGGTTGCGGGCGGAAGTAACTGTATTCTCGAACTGCAATAACTGGCAACGTCTGAACAGTAAATTACAATGCAGTATCTGCCGTCTACACGATAACATATCAGGGCCAGCAGAGTAATACAGTCATTGACCAGAAGCAGTTTGTAAGGGCCTGTAAGGGACAATACTCAGATTCAAATGCTCCGGCGCTCCGCAGATACCCTTATCCAGTAAGCGCAGCCGAGACATAGAGCTCAGCCGCTGCAGCGATCACACGCTCGTCGGGACAGAAATACGGGCTGTGAAGCGGCGCGCTGTTTCCGTCCTCCGCACCACTTCCGACCCAGAAGAACCAGGAAGGAACCTTTTCCATATAGAAGGAAAAATCCTCGCTCGCGAGCGCAGGCGCGGCGCTGCAGAGATTTTCTTCCCCAAAAGCTGCAGCTGCAATTGTGCGCGCTTCTTTTGATAAATCACTGCGATTATTGACAGCTGGTATCCTGTCTTCTATGGAGATCTGAGGCCTGCACTCGTACGCCTCTGCCGTAGATCGAATGATCATCTGTGCTCTTTCAAAGGCCCTGTCGAGTGCATTCTGCCGGGTTGCGCGGATCGTAGCTGTCATTTCCACATGATCTACCACAAGATTCTGCTCACTTCCGCCGTTAATGGAATTTACAGAGCAGATGACATTGTCCATCGGGTCCATGTTCCTGCTCACGATTGTCTGCAGAGACTGAATAACAGCCGCCGCACAGACGATCGGGTCGATATTATTCTGAGGTTCAGAGCCGTGGCCGCCCCTTCCGTCGATCCTTATGCGGAAATTGATCTTTGCCGCCATTCTGGGGCCCGGGTCAGCCACAACCATCCCGGCGGGTACAGACGGCCAGTTGTGAATGCCGAAGATTCTCTCCGGGTGGATCACATTGAAAAGACCTGCATCGATGAATTTTTCGGCGCCTCTCGTGATCTCCTCCGCCGGCTGAAAAATAAAATCCACCTGTCCGAAAAACAGATCACGTTTTCTGGAGAGTGCCATCGCAGCCCCAAGAAGCGCCGCCGTATGACAGTCGTGACCGCAGCCGTGCATCACGCCCTCATTTTCTGATTTCCATGGGACGTCCGTCTTTTCCGTCTGCAGGATGGCGTCGATATCGGCCCTCAGGGCGATCTCCCTGCCTTTGCCACCTTCTGCCGTTCCCTGCAGGACAGCCAGAACGCCCGTCGAAACAGGAAAATCTTCATAAATACGGACACCGGGGATGCCTTTCAGGGTCTGGCGGATCACCTGCGTGGTCCGTCTTTCCTCAAAAGACACCTCCGGATGTTTATGGAGATCCCGCCGGATCTCAGTTATTCTTCTGATCTCATCAGGTGTAAGAATCATTGCCGGATCCTCGTACCTGTCTTGCCGTCAATTCCGTCTTTTGCCCGGTCAAGGAGTGTGATGAGCGCCGTGCGGCCCGGCTTTGACCTTGCGAATTTCACGGCCGCCTGCACCTTCGGAAGCATTGACCCCTTCGCGAACTGTCCCTCTTCAATATACTTCTCCGCCTCATCCGGCGTCAGTTCGTCGAGCCATTTCTCGCCGGGCTTGCCGAAATTAATAGCTACCTTTTCGACGGCAGTGAGAATGATAAACATATCGGCGTCCAGCTCTTCCGCGAGAAGCTCAGACGTAAAATCCTTGTCGACAACGGCTGCTGCTCCCTTCAGATGATAGCCGTTCGTGCTGAAGACAGGGATTCCGCCACCGCCGCCTGCGACGACAACATGCCCGGTATCAACGAGAGCTCTTATCGTATTGATCTCGACGATTTTTTTAGGCATCGGACTCGCGACCACGCGGCGCCAGCCTCTACCGGCATCCTCGACAACCGTATAGTCTCTCTCCTTTACAAGCTTGTCGGCCTCCTCCTTTGTGAGAAATGCTCCGATCGGCTTTGTCGGATGTTCAAAGGCCGGATCGTCGCGGTCGACCTCAACCTGTGTCAGACAGCTGGTCACATCCTGCTGAATACCACGATTATACAGTTCCTCTCTCAGGAGATTCTGCAGATCATATCCGATATATCCCTGGCTCATGGCCGTGCACACGGAGAGCGGGCAGGGGACATACTTCTCCGGGTTGGAGCGGGTGAGCAGTGTCATCGCTTCCTGGATCATGCCGACCTGCGGTCCGTTTCCATGAGATATAACGACTTCATTGCCGGCCTCGATGAGGTCGGCGATAGCTTTTGATGTGTGCTGGACAGCAGTAAACTGCTCCGGCAGATTTTTTCCGAGTGCATTGCCGCCGAGCGCGACAACGATTCTCTGCTTTCCCATAAAAACCCCTCCAAATGAAAAAGCCCGGAACGGAGATAACTCCGCTCCGGACGTCTGAGATAAATAATTATCAGAATTTTACTCTCGGGCCGGCCTGTGCATCGAGTGCCTTCAGTGCAGCAACCGGATCCTTTACCTTTGCGAGGAAAATCATGGCTGCAATAATGTACGGCTTGTAGGAAGCCTCCTTGTAAAGCGGATCGATGTAGCGGTCGAATACGGAGTTATCGACCTCGCCTTCCTTGCAGGAAAGTCCGGTGATATCTGCCGGCAGACAATGCATGTAAAGTGCCTTTCCGTTCTTTGTGAGCTTCATCATGTCCTCGGTGCAGCTCCAGTTCTTGAACTTTGCGTTATTTGCGAGGAGCTCTTTCTCAAGAGCATCGATGCCCGCCTGGTCGCCGGCCTGATACAGCTTCGTTCTCTTCTCCATGGCGGCATACGGAGCCCAGCTCTTCGGATATACGATGTCGGCGTCCTTAAATGCCTCTTCCATGCTGTTCACCTTTGTGAAGGAGCCGCCGCTCTTCTCAGCGTTCTTTCTTGCAACCTCTTCAACGTCGCTCATGACGTCATATCCTTCCGGATGAGCGAGAACGACATCCATGCCAAAACGTGTGAACAGTCCGATAATACCCTGCGGAACGGAGAGCGGTTTGCCGTAGCTCGGGCTGTAAGCCCATGTCATGGCGATCTTTTTGCCCTTCAGATTTTCAACGCCGCCGAAGTAGTGGATCACGGAATCCAGATCGGCCATGCACTGCGTCGGATGGTCCACGTCGCACTGCAGGTTTACAAGGGTCGGCTTCTGCTCGAGAATGCCGTCGGCGTTGCCCTTTGTCACAGCGTCCATGAAAGTCTTCTGATATTTGTGTCCCTCGCCGATGAACATATCGTCGCGGATGCCGATGACATCAGCCATGAAGCTGACCATGTTTGCGGTCTCACGGACGGTCTCGCCGTGGGCGATCTGAGATTTCTTCTCATCGAGGTCCTGTACCTCGAGGCCGAGCAGATTGCACGCGCTCGCGAAGGAGAAACGGGTTCTGGTGGAATTATCGCGGAAGATGGAGATACCGAGGCCGGAATCAAAAATCTTCGTGGACTTTCCGCGCTCGCGGAGATCGCGAAGAGCATCGGCTACCTGGAAGACAGCGGCGAGCTCGTCGTCGGTCTTGTCCCATGTCCAGTAAAAATCACTATTATACATGTTGCTGAAGTCAAGTTTTGCCAGCTTATCAGCGTATTCAACGGCTTTAGACATTTTATTTTCTCCTTTTATTTATCCTGATGATGATTGGCCTTATGAAAAATCAGATCATTACTTATCCGTTCCCGGTGCTCTGAACTGGGTGACATCCTCTTTTCCGGTTCCCCTGTACAGCGGAACCATTGCAGCATAGACAGCTGCGCAAGTCACAAGATCCTGCTTGTAGGTGATCTCGTTCGGAGCATGTGCCTGAGATTCAGCTCCCGGACCGAAGCCTACGCACGGGATGCCGAAACGTCCCTGGATGGCAACGCCATTTGTGGAGAACGTCCACTTGTCGATGAGCGGGCGGCCGTCTCTCTTGTCCATTGCCTGCGGAGCGCCGATCCTCTTGTCGCCGTACATTGCCTTGTATGCCTCAGCGACTGCAGCCACATGCGGTGCCTCTTCCTTGTTGATCCATGTCGGGAAGTAGCACTCTGTCTCATAGGTAAGGCCTCTCCATGACGGTCTGTCATAATTGTACATGGAGACTTTTACATCCTTCGCATATTTTCTGCAGGCCGGAAGGTTGCGCACCTCTTCAAGGCAGGACTCGAAGGTCTCGCCCGCGGTCATGCGGCGGTCGATGGAAATAGAGCATCCGTCGGCTACAGCGCAGCGGCTCGGAGAGGTGTAAAAAATCTGGGAGATGGTGCATGTGCCTCTGCCGAGGAAGCGCGCATCCTCGTAGTGATCCGGATTGTATTTCGGATTCAGCATCTTGACAAGTCCCTTGATCTCCTTGTCGTCTCCGTCATCGTTCTCATTGAGGTCGCGCACGTTTTCAATGACCTCAGCCATCTTGATGATCGCGTTATCTCCGCGCTCCGGAGCAGAGCCGTGGCAGGAAACTCCGTGCATATCGACGCGGATCTCCATGCGTCCTCTGTGTCCTCTGTAGATACCGCCGTCAGTCGGCTCGGTGGAAACAACGAACTCCGGCGTAACGCCGTCCTCATTGTGGATATACTGCCAGCACAGTCCGTCACAGTCCTCTTCCTGAACGGTCGCGGTCACGAGGATTTTTACATCGTCGGGAATAAGGCCGAGGTCCTTCATGATGCGCGCGCCGTAGACAGCTGAAGCAATCCCGCCTTCCTGGTCAGAACCGCCGCGCCCGCCGATCTCTGTGTCATTTTCATATCCCTTATAAGGATCGAACTTCCAGTTGTCGCGGTTGCCGATTCCTACGGTGTCAATGTGACCGTCGAATGCAAAGATCCTGCTGCCTGTTCCCATATAGCCGAGGCAGTTGCCCTGAGGATCAACAATGACCTCATCAAAGCCAACCTTCTTCATTTCCTGCTCAATGCGGCGGATGACATCGCCCTCTTCACAGCTCTCGCTCGGGATCGCGATCATATCGCGAAGGAACTTAACCATGTCCGGTTCATAAGCCTTAGCCGCTTTTTTGATTGCTTCAAAATCCATTGCTGCTCCTCCTTGTTATTGCTTTGCCCATAAGTCCAAAATTTTTATTTGGTTACCTTAAATTTTGTTTTCTAAGTTCATTATAGCGTGTAATTCCAACGTGTCAATATATTTGTGAGCTTATCTAAATATTTTTCAGCATATGCAAAATTGCAGAATTTTTTCAGCTGACCTTTGAATTCTTTTTATTCATGTCGATGTAGCTGTATAGCGTATATTTGCTGATGCCAAAGGCCGAGGCCACCTTGTCACCCGAGCGCGTGATGAGGAAGGCGCCTGCATCATTGAGATAGCTGATGGCACGGATTTTTTCATCCTTTGTCATGATGGCCGGCTGCTTTCCGACAAGAGCGACGCTCTGTTCGATCAGCTCATCCAGGAGCTCATTAACTGTCGTGGGGATTTCGTTCTCTTCTTTTTTTCTGCCCTGATCTTCATCATCGACACTGATGAGTGGCGAAATTCCGTCCATGACACTGACAAGCTTTGTGATATCGTAATTGATCCCGAACAGAAAACGGTACGCTCCATCCTTTCCCTTCAGGAACATGGAGGAGGACTTCAGAATACGGCCGCCCCGGGTACGCGTGATAAAGCTCACCCGGTCCGTATCCACATTTCCTTTTCTGAGCTCTTTGATCTTCTTCAGGACGGCCGGCGTCGGCCCATCGCCGATTTTTCTGCCGGATACCTCGCCGTTGACGATATAGAGGATCGTGTGCTCCGGATCGTCGGTGCGAAGATCGTGAATGATGATCTCGCAGTCTTTGCCGAAGTGATTTCCGAGGCCGTCGGCGATCACTTCGAGGTTTTCAAGTGTTGTGCTCTGTATCTCTTTCATTTGATTACTCCGCAAGTATGCTTCTTCCCCGTCTGAGGTAGTGTCCGTCGCCCCGGTGTCCGAGGAATTCGTGATCCTTCACGATGACGTTTCCGCGCTGCATGACGAGATCAATGTCGCCGCAAAGTTCCATGCCTTCATAGCAGGTGTAGTCTGAGGCTCCCCTGATATCTGCAGCAGTGAAGATGTGCTTTACAGCAGGATCGATGATGACAAGGTCGGCGTCGCTGCCTGGAGCGATCGTACCCTTCTCAGGATACATGCCATACATCCTCGCAGGACTGGTGCAGCAGGTCTTTACGAGCTGCGGCAGCGTAATGCGCCCTTTCATAAATCCCTCAGAAAACATCACAGGAATTCTCTCCTGGACACCCGGCGCGCCGTTCGGGCACTTTGTAAAATCGGATGCGCCATACTGCTTCTCCGCTTTTCCTGCTTTGAAGTGGAACGGACAGTGATCGGTAGCGACCGTATCGATGACGCCATCGGCGAGTCCCTGCCAGAGCGCCTCGTTGTCCGCCTTTTTGCGGAGCGGCGGGGACATAATCGCTTTAAGCCCCTCCTGAGGATCCTCGTAAAGATCATCGGTCAGTGTCAGATACTGCGTACAGGTTTCCACGCCGACGCCCTTCTGATGATGAAGGCGCGCCCTCTTCACTTCTTCAAGCCCGGCTGCGCTGGAGAGGTGGACGATGTAGACCGGAGCTTCTCCTGCCATTTCGGCCAGACGGAGCACTCTGTTCACCGCCTCCGCCTCGGCAGCCGCCGGACGGCTCAGCGGATGGTACTTTGCCTCCGTGCAGCCGTGCTTCACATAATAGTTGCGCAGAAATGTCACGGCTCCGTGATTTTCACAGTGGACGGCAATGACAATGCCGTCCTCCTTCGCCGCGCGAAGCACCCTGTAAAAATCCTCGTCCTCAAGGCGGTAGTCATAGGTGAGATATACCTTGAAGCTCGTAATGCCCTCTTTATCCGCGATCTGCTTCATTTCGTCGAGCGTCTCCGGATGGACATGCTGAAAAACACCGTGGAAGCCGTAGTCGATCACGGCATTGCCGTCTGCGAGACGGTGATACTCTTCCACCTGATGCCAGAGACTGCAGTCCTTCGGGCCAAACGCCATATGGTCGCAGATCGTCGTTGTTCCGCCGCACGCCGCCGCCACCGTTCCGTCGTAGAAATCGTCGATGGCGCGCGCAAAACCGACGTCCAGATCCATGTGGGTGTGAACATCGACTCCTCCCGGGATCACATACTTTCCTTTTGCATCAATAACTTTTTCCATACCGGATGCACCGATCCCGGCGCCGACGGCAGCGATTTTTCCATCCTCAATCAGGATGTCGCCCGCGAAGACTTCTGATTCTGTCGCGATCATTCCGTTCTTTATCAGTGTTCTCATTTTCTGCTCCTTACAAAAAGGCCAGGCTTCTGACGGCCCGGCCATAATTTGAGGCTTCGATCAGTCGTCAAGGCCTTCCCACACGATTCTCTTGTAACGCCCCGGATCGGTATCTCCCTCTGTTGAGAAGCAGAGAACTTTTGCATTCTCATCCAGTCCGAGTTCTTCACGGAGCTCCTTATAATCATCCTGCAGCATGATCGTCGCAAGCGCCCCGAAAGAAGCCGCTCCGGACTCTCCGGAAACCACCTGCGGATCACCCTTGATCGGGTTGCCGAGCATGCGCATGCCGCGGCGGGCAACAGAGTCATTTGCAGAGATGAAGCAGGTCACATGGTTGCGGAGGATATCCCAGGAGGTGATATTCGGCTCGCCGCAGTTCAGTCCTGCCATGATAGACGGCATGTCTCCGCCGACCTTGCGAGGCTTTCCGTCTCCGGCGACCGCACCCTCATACAGACATGCCGCGTCATATGTCTCAACGACAATGATCTTCGGCGGATTTTCTTTGTATCGGTTGACGAAATATCCTGTCACAGCGCCCGCGAGGGACCCGACGCCAGCCTGTACAAAGATGTGTGTAGGGCGGCTGCCGAACTGATCGGCGGCCTCGCTCGCCATGGTTCCATATCCCTGCATGATCCATGAAGGAATATCTTCATAGCCTTCCCAAGCGGTGTCCTGAACAATAACGCCGTTCTTCGTCTCAGAAGCCTGCTTTGCCGCGAGGCGCACGCAGTCGTCGTAGTTCAGTTCCTCGATCGTGACCTCAGCGCCCTCAGCCTTGATGTTCTCAAGTCTCTGCTGAGTGGTACCCTTCGGCATGCGGATGACAGCCTTCTGTCCGAGACGGTGTGCGGCCCATGCGACGCCTCGTCCGTGGTTGCCGTCGGTCGCGGAGAAAAACGTGGCCTGGCCGAACTCTTTGCGGAGCTCATCGCCTGTCAGCACGTCATAAGGGACCTCAGAAATATCGCGCCCGGTCTGCTGTGCGATATATTTGCCCATAGCGAAGGAACCGCCGAGTACCTTGAACGCGTTGAGTCCAAAGCGGTAGGACTCATCCTTGACTTTTACATCGCCGAGGCCCAGATAAGAAGCCTGCTTCTTAATATCCTTCAGCGGCGTCTCCTCATACTGGGGAAAGCTTTTATGAAAGGCCCTTGCCTTTGCGACCTCGTCGACAGACATAATCGGAAGATTTTTGTCGTCACTCTTCGGCATTTTGTTCATACAATACTTCAGTTCCATCATTTACCTCCCAATAAGCAAAGAGCTTCATAACTTTATTTTAGATATGCTAAATAATTTTATGATTTCATTGTATATCACTACAGCCGGAGATGCAATAATAATTTTTATATGCTAAAAATTTTTTTGAAACGTTGCCATTATTATGGTATGTTTTCATGGTAGAATGAATTATTAAAATCAGCCCGGCATCACTGCCGATTTTTTAGAATTAACAACAGGAAAAAGAATATGACAAAACAGGAAACAGATTTTTACAGACGACTTGCCCATGGCCTCGCCGTTCAGTTCGGACCGAACTGCGAGATCGTCGTCCATGAGCTTGACCCATCTCACAAGGACTCTTCTATTATTGCAATTGAAAACGGAAACGTATCAGGCAGAAAGGTCGGCGACGGACCCTCTCATATCGTCCTTGAGACGCTGAAGGAAAACCCTGAAAAAATCGAAGACCGCCTCGCCTATCTGACAAGGACCCGCGACGGCAAGATCCTCCGTTCGAGCACAATCTATCTAAGAGACAATAAGGGCAAAGTAAACGGCATCCTCTCGATCAATTACGATATCTCTGTAATGGTCGCATACAGCCACGAGCTGAACACTCTGATCACTACCGACGAGAACAAGCGCGAGCCGGCCACGATCACAGAGAATGTCAGCGACCTGTTGGAAGAGCTCATCCGTCAGTCCATTGACCTCGTCGGCAAACCGGTTCAGATGATGACAAAGGATGACAAAATAAAAGCGCTCCGATATCTGAACGACACCGGCGCGCTCCTTATCACCAAATCAGGTCCGAGGATCTGCGAGGTATTTGGTTTTTCAAAATATACTCTGTATAACTATCTTGAAGAAATCAAGAACTCGGATACACAGAACCAGAAAAACGAATCCTGATATCTGCTTTTCAGCAATGTCAGTCATTGTCAGCTAGTGAGTGAACAGCAGGAATACTGTTCACTCATTTCGTTCACTCATTTCGTTTATTCGAGTAATACGTATCTTTCATCGGGAGCGTATATCTCACTTTCCCGTCCATCGCATAATACGCGCCGCCGATGGCCTGTGCCGCGGGGATCGTCGTGATCTCTCCGACGCCCTTGGCGCCGTATGCCACGCCGAGAAGTTCTTCCTTCTCGACGAACATCGCGTGAATATCCGGAATCTGTGGTGCGCGCAGGAGTCCCAGGGTTCCATACTTCGCCTGCGGAACGCAGTCCTTGAGCGGGAAGTCCTCTGTGAGCGCGTATCCCATGCTCATCAGGACGCCGCCCTCTATCTGGCCCTGGATCGACAGCGGGTTGATAACCTTGCCCGCGTCGTAGCAGGCATAAATATCTGTCACCTTTCCCTCATCATCAAGAACAGCCACATTGGCGGCAAAACCATAAGCAATATGACTCTTTGGATTCGGGCGGTCGGCACCGAGCTTGTCCGTCGGCTCGAAGTATTCATACGAGAAGCTCTGCCCCTCGAGGGCCTCGAGTGCCTTCACCGGATCTTCAACCGGGCTGCCGGAGATCACGGTCTGGGTGCCCTTTGTTCCGTAAGTGCCCTGGTTCAGACCGGTTCCATGTGCTGTAATTGTCCCGTCATCTTCAATGAAAATCGCTGAGCTCACAAAGCCCTGTTCATCGCGTTTCGGAGCATTTGTAAGATCCGTGCCATACTCCGCCTGCTTATTTCCGGCGATGCGCGGATTCCTATATCCTTCCGCTTCTTTCAGCACGTCCTTCCATGTCACTTTCACCGAAGGTTCAGCCTCGTTGCGCTTTTCTGCGATCTCCACTGCCCGCATCGCATCGCGGAGCAGGAAAGAAACGCCTCTTACAGCCTCGCCCGTCAGCAGCGTCTGGCGGGATCCTGATGTCGTTCCCGAATCCGGCGCATTCTCCGTATTTGCCAGTCCGTTGCGGATCCTGGAAAGCGGAAGTCCTGTCGGCTCTGCCAGATCCTGACAGAAGACGGTGAGACATCCCTGACCGATATCGGAAGCGGCGCTGTAGATCACGGCTGTCCCGTTTTCAATAATTACCTTCGCGCGTCCCGCATCGGGAAGTCCGACGCCGACGCCCGCATTTTTCATGGCGCAGGAAATTCCGGCGTGGCCGATATTCGCGTCAAAATACGGTTTGACTGCCTCAAGGCATTCCTTCATTGCTGTAGACGGATCGGCGATCTGCCCGTTCGGGAGAATTTTTCCCGGCTCAATCGCATTGCGGTAGCGGATCTCCCACGGCGTGATACCGGCCTTATCCGCCAGCACATTCAGCAGCGACTCCAGAGCGTACTCACTCTGGCACACGCCGAAACCTCTGAAGGCTCCTGCCGGCGGATTATCCGTATACCATCCATAGCCGCGGATATCCGTGTTCTGATACGTATACGGCCCGACAGCGTGCGTGCAGGCGCGTTCAAGAACAGGTCCGCAGAGAGACGCATAAGCCCCAGTATCGAAATTGATCTCACAATCAAGTCCTGTCAGCATACCGTCCTTGTCACAGCCTATCGTGAAGGTTCCCTTCATGGCGTGACGCTTCGGGTGGAAATTAATGGATTCCTGGCGCGTCAGCTTTACTTTTACCGGGCGTTTCCAGGCATACGCCGCCAGAGCGGCGAGATGCTGTACAGATACATCCTCTTTGCCGCCGAAACCGTCACCGATCAGCTGATTTTCCACAACCACCCTGTCGGGCTCGTTGTCCCAGCCGAACATATGGAGGATCTCCTTGCGGCTGTCAAAGGCTCCCTGATCAGACGAGAGGACCTTCACTCCGTTCTTGTACGGAAAGGCGACGGCGCACTCCGGCTCAAGAAAGGCGTGTTCAGTGAATGGCGTCTCAAAGGTGCCGCTCGCCGTGTACGCAGACTCAGCCAGTGCCTTTGCCGCATCGCCTCTCACAACGTGGCGCTGCTGGCACAGATTTCCGTTCTCATGGAGCTTCGGCGCATTCTCCGCCTTCGCCTCATCAATATTCCGGACAGGCTCGAGGACTTCATAGTCGATCTTCACCATCTTCTTAGCCTGTTCAAGAATATAAGGTGACTCTGCCGTTACAAGGCAGATGGCGTCGCCGACGCACCTCGTGATGTCCCCTTCTGCGATCATGACATCCCAATCCTGCTGGATGTGTCCGACCTTGTTGACCGGCACATCCTTCGCCGTCAGAATGCCGATTACACCCGGAAGCGATTCAGCCTTCGCGGTGTCGATTTTTACCACCCTGGCGCGGGGATATTTCGAGCGCACGGCCGACGCATAAACCATTTCCGGCATATCCGCCGGCAGAATCTGGTGTGCGCTGCAGTCGGGGTCGTCCTTATCCGGAACATTAGTTCCGACGCGGAAGCTGTGGCCGTATTCCTTCTCCAGAGCCTTCTCTTCCTCACTTCCCTCGCGCACAAAATATTCCGGGCCTATGTCATCCGGGTACTTTCCGTATCCGAGCACCTTGCGCCGCACATCCACGCGGAACGCGCGCTCGCCGACGCCGTATTTCTCACCCTTTTCGAGATCTGTGATCTGCTCGTCTCCGCGAAGTACCGCGGCCGCGCGCATTATGCCCTCGATGATTTTCTTATAGCCGGTACAGCGGCAGACATTGCCTCTGATCGCCTGCTTCACGTCGTCCTCTGTCGGATCCGGATTGCGGTCGATCAGCGTCTTCGCGCTCATGACCATGCCGGGGATGCAGAAGCCGCACTGAACTGCGCCCTTCGAGCCAAAGGCATAGACAAACGCTTCCTTCTCGCGGAGACTCAGTCCTTCGACAGTGATGATGTTTTTTCCATCAGCAAGCTTCGTTGTCAGGACACACGCGCGGACAGGCTTCCCGTCCACGTCGATCATGCAGGCGCCGCACGCGCCTTCTGAACAGCCGTCCTTCACCGAATATAGCTTAAGGTCGTCCCTGAGGTATCGGATGAGCGGCTTATTTTCTCCGGTGCTTCTCTCCACACCGTTTACCGTAAATATATATGCCATTCCTCTTCCTCCTCAGTTCACTGTAAAAATCCCGTCGTGATCGCGGATCACTCCGCGCGGACATTTTACCGCGCACATGCCGCAGGCGAGACATTTCTCCGTATCGATCACAGCATGATTGCCGGTCACATGAATTGCGCCCGCCGGACAGTTTTTCTCACAGATGCCGCAGCCAATGCATGAATTGTCACAGACGGCTCTGGCCTCTTTTCCGGGATCCGCATTTGAGCAGAGCGGACGGATCGTATCCTCAGCCGGAAAGAGACGGATGATCTTCTGCGGACATGTCTTCACACAAAGTCCGCAGCCGACACATTTTTCTTCATTAACACGCGCGACGCCATTTTCCACCGTTATTGCTTTCAGGCGGCAGACTTCCGCACATTTTCCATCGCCAAAGCAGCCGTACCGGCAGGGCGCCCCCTTCGTCCCGCCGGCACAGCAGACGACAGCTTTCATTTTTCTTCGTTTTGCTGCCATAAGATCAGCTACCTTTCAAAAGCAACCGGAAATTCCGGTTAATACAATCAATTACTTAATCAGCCATGAATAATCCTTCATGACAGCGGCGATGAGCCTTCTGACATTCTCGTCGATCCCGACATTTTCCTTTTCAGGATCGATCGTGCAGACCTTGTCTCCAAGACGGACCTTTACACCATCACCGGTGACGAGGAATCCCGCGTTCGTCGAATTCTCAAAGTCCTCCTCACTCCAGAACAGCGTGAATTTATCCCTGTACGGACGTCCGCTGTACGGGCAGAAAACGGCGCAGTTTCCGCACTCATTGCACATGCCGTCGACGTGGACGATCTGTACCTGACGCATGCCCGGCACATGGACGACAACGTTAGCCCGGTTCGGGCAGACATCTGCGCAGACCTCGCAGACTGTAGGACAGCCGAGACACCTCTTGTCCGGTGCCTGTTTGAGATCGGTGACGATTTTTCCCTTCTTGGAGAGCGGTTTTTCTTCGGATGCACCGATATTCTTATCTGCGTATTTGTCAAAATCAACGCCCGCGATCGCATTAGCGACAACCTGTGCATCGGCAATTGCCTTGACGATCGTAGCCGGTCCTCTTCTGCCGTCGCCGGCAGCATACAAATCCGGAACTGTCGTCATCAGGTGTTCATCAACGACAGGGCGGCCCTTCGGATCCAGCTCTGCACCTGCTGACGCGTAAATATCGCCTTTTACTCTCTCACCGACAGCGGTGATCACGGTATCGGCCGGAACCTCCTGATATCTGCCGGTGCCCTCCGGCGAACGTCTTCCCGACGCATCCGGCGCACCGAGGACGCAGACCTCACACTTCAGACTTCCGTTTTCAAGTCCAACCGGAGCGAGAAGCTCACAGAATTCAACGCCGTCATCGATGGCCATCTGAAGCTCTTCCTCATCTGCCGGCATGTAGCGGCGTGTGCGGCGATAAACAAGGCGGACCTTCTCTACACCCGGAACGCGCTTTGCGACTCTTGCCACATCCATAGCCGTATTGCCGCCGCCGATGACAACGACATTCTTTCCGAGTTTCTGAGAACTGATGTCTGCCTTTGCTGCCTCCAGGAAATCGAGCGCATCCAGTGCCTCGCCGTACTTCAGTGCCTTGCGTCCCGGGGCCCAGGCGCCGACAGCAGCAATGATATCGGTATACCCCTCGTCCTTCAGTTCCTGGACAGAGGTGATCTCACGGCCGGTGACGAACTTTGCGCCAAATGCCGCGCAGAGCGCTGCATCGTTATCCAGGGCATCATCGCCGATGCGGAATGCCGGAATCGCATAACGCGGAACTCCGCCGACCTTGTCTTTCTTCTCAAATACGGTTACATCCACACCCGCACGACTGAGGAAATACGCGGAAGCAAGTCCTGCAGGGCCGCCGCCGATCACAGCGACCTTCTTTGACGCGTTCTCTGCTGAAGCCGGATCCGCTTTCAGCGTCGGAATGACAGACGCAAAGGCGGCCTTTGCTGCCTGTAATTTCACGTCACGGATGTGAACGGCTTCCTCATAATGGTTCCGCATGCAGCGGTCGCCACAGGTGTGCGGACAGAGGGTTCCTGTCATGAACGGCAGGGCATTCCGCTCAATTATTATTCGATAAGCATCCTCTGCGCGCCCGTCGGCCATCGCCATCAGATAAGCCGGAATATCCTGGCTGATCGGACAGTTGCTGCGGCACGGCGCTGAGAAGCAGTCGAGCAGCGGAAGTGCCTTTCCATTCTTACGGTCTGGGAGCGGCTTCACTGGCTTGCGGTTCCTCTTGCTGGTAAGGCTTGACACAGCCAGCTCAGCAGCCTTCTGCACATCAACGCCGGCAAATGGCTTCGGCTCCAGATCCTCAAACAGTGTGCTGATCTGGGAAAGTCTCTCATATCCGCCCGGCTTCAGGATGTTTGTCGCCATCGTGATCGGCCAGATGCCTGCGTCAAAAATCTGGCGGATGTTAAAGTAATCTGCTCCGCCTGAATAGCTGATGCGAAGCTTTCCGTCAAACTGTGCGGACAGTCTTCTCGCAAGCTCAATAGAGAGCGGATACAGGCTGCGCCCGGACATGTACATCTCCTCTGACGGCAGCTCGCCGGCCCTGACATCGACCGGGAAGGTATTCGTCAGCTTGACACCGAATTCCACGCCCTTTTCATTCGCGAGCTTCTGAAGCCTTTCAATCATCGGAACGGCATCCGCCCACTGAAGATCCTCTTTGAAGTGATGATCATCAAAGGCAATATAATCAAAGCCCAGTGAATCGAGTGTCTTTCTCGCAAAATCATATCCGAGCAGCGTCGGATTGCACTTGATGTATGTGTTCAGATTTTTCTCTGTAATGAGATAAGAAGCGATCCTCTCAATCTCATCCGGAGGACAGCCGTGAAGCGTAGATTCTGTGATAGAGTTGGAGATTCTCGGCTGGATCGCCCTGATATCATCTGCGGTCACATTTTTAAAACGTCCCTCTTCAGCAAACTTCAGGGAAACGGCCATCGCCTCTTTATAGACATCCGTATCAGCGGCATTCTTCATGCCCTCAATATAAGCGTCGACCTTCGGCGTCTTAATGCCTTCCAGATCGTAGCCGACAGACATATTGAATACAAAGCCGTCCGGATCACCGAGGCCGTACTCCTTCGCGATGATTTTGCAGATAAACCATGCCTTTACGTATTCAGAAAAGGCCTGCGGAACTGTCAGCTCGGTGGACCACTCGCAGTTGTAGCACTCATCGCCGGAAGCAATGCAGGGCTTGTTCACACAGGCGGCGAGCTCTGCGCCGTCCATCTTCTGCACGGTCTTCAGCTCAAAAAATCGCGAACCCGCGGCATATGCGGCGACAATGTTCTGCGCCAGCTGGGAGTTCGGGCCCGCAGCCGGTCCAAACGGAGTCTCGATCTTCTCGTCAAAAATCGGAAGTGCATTCATGCCCTCACGCTTTACAAGCTTCGACACGCCAAAAATACTTCCCCTGTTCTCATACTCCTGAAGCACCCAGTTCAGCAGCTGCTCATACGGAATCGGACGCATAATATCACTCATTTTTATATCCTCCTGTATCAGTAAGTGCGGTGGTTCAGCTCGCCCCAGAGCTTCTTGCTCTGCTCGAGCGTCCACGCATTGATCGCCTCTTCATCGATATTGACAAACTCGCGGTCCTTATAGAGTACCCTGCCATTGATGATCGTCGTGCGGCAGTTCTTGCCCATCATGCCATAAATCATGTGGCCATCGATATTTTCATCGGAGAACGGTGTGAACGGCTTATAATCCATAACGATCACATCCGCTGCAGCGCCTTTCTTCAGGATACCGAGCGGCTTTTTGAAGTACTTTGCGGCAATCTCGCGGTTGTTCTGGAACAGCATCTGAACGTCCTCGTTCCACGCCACATTCGGCATCTGAGCGTTGTGGCGCTGGATGATCAGGAACACCTTCAGGCTCTCCAGCATGTCATGCGTGTAGGCATCTGTGCCCATGCCGACGAGGATGCCCTTCTTCATCATCTGCAGGACCGGCGCACAGCCGACCGCGTTACCCATGTTGGACTCCGGATTATTAACGACCATCGTTCCCGTCTCTTTGATGATATCCATCTCAGCCGGGCTCACATGGATACAGTGACCAAGCAGCGTCTTATCTCCGAGAATTCCATTGTAGAGAAGTCTGTCGACCGGCAGACAGCCGTAATTACGGATGCTGTCATAGACATCATTCATGCCCTCGCAGACGTGAATATGGAATCCCGTCATTCCGTCATTCGCCTCAACCATTTTCTGGAAGGTCTCGTCGGAGATCGTGAAAAGAGCATGGCCGCCGAACATCGCCTTGATCATGTCGTCGTCTTCTTTAGCCGCCCACTTTGCGAAATCCGCATTTTCCTTAATGGACTGCTCGCACTTCTCCATTCCGTCGCGCTCAGAGACCTCGTAGCAGAGGCAGGCGCGCATACCGAGCTCTTTCGCCACATCCTTAATGGCGAACAGTGACCCCGGAATCTCGCAGAAGCTGGCGTGGTGATCAAAAATCGTCGTCACACCGTCGCGGATGCAGTCGAGGATCGTCGCGTAGGCGCACGCTCTTGTCCCGTCCAGCGTCAGATGGCGGTCGATAGCCCACCATGTCCCGTCGAGAACCTCGAAGAAATTCGTCGGGTTGTTGCCCTCAATAGAAAGTCCTCTCGCCAGTCCGGAATAAATGTGTGTGTGAGCGTTGATCAGTCCCGGCATGATAATGCCACCGTGCGCGTCAACATATTCCGCGTCCGGATGCGACTCTCTCAATTTCTGCTCATCGCCGACCTCGGCAATCTCCTCACCGTCGATGAGAACGGCTCCGTCCTTAAGATATGGATTTTCACTGTCACGTGTTATGACCTGTCCGTTTCCTACAAGCAGCATACGTAGTCCCTCCTTTTTGCGTACACCTTAAAAATCTTCTCCAACCGGATATTAATTCTGATTATTCACAAATGGCCGCACGGCAGAATCTGCTGTGCGGCCGCATAACATTACTGAAAGATTTATTATTTATTCTGTTTCTCTTCCAGCTTTTCCTCTTCCTTTTCCTCCATCTTCTCGATGGCTTCCTGTGCCGTCTCTTCGGTCTCTACTTTGCCTGTAGATGTCTTCGGAAGAACAAGATTCAGGATGATAGCCATGATCGCAGTCACGACAACTGATGAGGAACCAAAAATAGTGTTGATCCACTCAGGCATTCCCGGGCCGGAAAGAGATCCAGTGACGGAAGTAACGCCGACGCCGAGTGCAACAGACAGTCCTACAATCGTGCTCTTGCGGCTGTCAAATCCGCCCGTCGTGAAGGTGCGGATACCAGTCATGGCGATGACTGCAAATACGGAGATTGTCGCACCGCCGATAACCGCCTGCGGAATCGTCGTCAGGAAAGCCGAAATCTTCGGAACAAATCCCGCGATCAGAAGAATCACCGCAGCAACCGTAAAGACGACTCTGTTTACAACCTTGTTCAGTGTGACGATACCCACGTTCTGGCTGTAAGATGCCGTCGGAAGTCCGCCGATGAATGAGCCGAGGATACTTGTCACGCCCTGTGTGATAATGCCTCCGCGGAGCTCTTTATCAGTCGGGTTGCGGTCCATGCCGCCCATCGTAGTCGCTGTGAGGTCACCAATCGTCTGAACCGAGTTGACGACATAGACAACAGCAAGGCTGATGCATGCAGCCGGCACAAACGAAATTTCGAAATGACCGACCGCCGGCACTGAAACAACCTGTGTTGTAGAAGCAACGCTTGAGAAATCAACCATTCCCATGCAGAGCGCCACGATGTAGCCGACAACCATGCCAAAGAACAGAGAGCCCTGTTTCAGGATGCCCTTTGTATAGTTGTTCAGAATAAAGACAGTCACAAATGTGATGATTGCCACGATCCAGTTCTGTGCACTTCCGAAATCATCGCTGGAAGATCCGCCCGCCATATAGCGGATAGCAGTCGGATAAAGAGAAAGACCGATGGTAAAGATAACGGTACCCGTAACAACATCCGGGAACAGTTTCCTGATCCATTTTACAAAGATACCGAACAAAATCGCGACACAGCCGCCGACGATCTGCGCTCCGAGAATGGCACCGAACCCGAACTCACCTCCGATGTTCTCCAAGGTCGGAACATAGGCAAAACTTGTGCCCATGATAACGGGCAGTCCTGCGCCGATCGTTCCGAACAGCGGAAACAGCTGAAGCAGCGTAGCGATCGCTGTCATGATCAGTGCCGCCTGGATCATGATCGTCGTGTCCTTGTCATCCATTCCGCAGACGCCGGCCACAATAATAGCCGGTGTAACTACACCTACAACTGCTGCAAGCACATGCTGGAGACTCAGCGGGATCAGTTCGCCTATCCTCGGCGCTTTTCCCTTAAACTCATAGAGACAACTGGATGTCCCTGCGGACGCAGCCGCTTTCTCCTTTTTCATTGCATCAGTCCTCCTTATGCCTTACATTTTTTGTGATGTCCTTACAAATTTTCTTTACATAGATAATACAACAGAACGCAATCATATTCAACTATTATTTCATTTTCAACCTCCGATAATTATGCAGTTTCACAACAAATTTAGAATTATGTTCCAAATACAGCATCGCCGATTTGTATATTTTATACAAAAAGGCGTACATTTCTGCTCAGATGTGGCTCACTGTTCGCGTAAACGAGATAAAACACGCTCCGAATGAAAAAGAGACTGCAACGGATATCTCTGCTCCGTCGCAGTCTCTCTGGTTCTTCCAAATCTTCTGTCTCGCTGAATTTTTTTCATTATATCACGCATCCTCATTACGCCATATACTGAAAAATCAGCATAAAATATATACAGAAATTCAATTCTGCCTGTTGAAATACGCACAGACGGCTTCCAGGACACTGCCGGCAATGCAGCGCGCCTTGTCCGAAATGGTGAAGCAGTTCGCAAGCTCGCTCTTCCTCGGGTCGATATCTGCCAGCTTAAATCCCTTCGTCACTGGATATCCCTCGCGGAGCAGTCCGCGGATAATTCCGGAAAGAGAAGCCGGTACCGGCACATGCCCGTTATCCGCAGTCTCTATCCAGGCAATCTCGTCACCTTTTTCTACAACATCTCCAATGGAATGGACATTGTGAAAAATCCCCGCTGCAGACGCATGCATGACTCTCTCCGCCGTGTAACCGCCGACATTTCCCGGAATTCCCGTATTCGGCAGTGCAGCGCCCTCCCGGATGATCCGTCCGAGATTGTGACCGCGCATCGTCTCAATGACTAAATCCACGTCATCGCCGGCCGTAAAGCCGGGTCCGAGTCCGATAACAAGCGGAGCCATGTCACGCGTGGTGCCGAGATTTTTCTTGGCGAGGATCGCGTCGACAACCACATCCGGCTTCATTTCCCAGATAGAATTTCCGTCAGGATCAATGATGAGCGGAATGTCTCCGGCCGCAGTTACATCATCCATCTCTGAGAGCCTGTCGATCCGCACGGCTTTCACGCCTTCTACGACAGCAGTACCGTCATAAACCGCCTCACTGAAAGCCACCTGGCGGCGTATTGCCGCCGGATGTTCTGTCTCAAGGATGAGCACGCGGAAGCCCGCCCGATGAAGTCTGTGAATGGTGCCTGTCGCGAGATCTCCGCCGCCGCGAACGATGATCAGATGTTTTGTATCCATAACACTCTCCTTCGTTTTTATGGACGGACGATATGATCCGCGGTCAGCATCCGCTCTGCGATATCGTACATATTCGTCACCCCGCCGACAGCAAGCTTCTCCTTCAGGTTCTGAAAATCGAGGCAGGTGCCGCAGCTTACGATCTCCACGCCGAGAGAATCAAGTGTCTTGAGGTCTTCAAGGACCGGTGACCCTTCGCATGTGAGCTTTGCGCCTGTGTTGTAAAAAATCATCGTTGAAGGAAGTACGTCCTGCTGTGTCAGTGCATACATGAAGGATTTCATCAGCACATGACCGAGCTCATCGTTACCATTGCCGACGCACTCCGAAGCGACAACGACAATCGTCTTCTTTTTGCGCATATCCGGCGCGAAGAATTTCCCGTCTTCAGCCGTCTCTGATGCATCTGCTGTGTCTGCGCCGTCCGCAGCTTCAGCCCCGCTTACGTTTATGAGAACTTCATAATCATCGTCGTCGATTCTTTTCGAACTGATCTTCCAGCCTTTCTGGTTCGCCATCTTCGTGAGATTCTGCACAGCGATCTCATTATCGACGAGTGTTTTTACCCCGCCAGCGCCATTCAGCGATTTTATCGCGTTCTTTGTCTTTACGACAGGAATCGGGCAGGCGTCCCCTCTTGCATCTACGGTGATCATAGCAATAACCTCCATAATAAATATTCAGCGATTACGCTCACGCTTTCACAACAACGTACAGTCCGACCTCCGCCGACTGTTCTATAGACAGTCCTGAAGCTTCAATCTGCTCCCGGTACTTTTCATAATCTGACGGATCCATGCGCCAGGCCAGTCCGCATCCCGCCGTGAGCTCCCGCGGGACCGGGATAATGCGCCCCGGGATCCCCTGTTCACCACAATAAGCCTCCAGCGCCATCGCATCATGCGTCGTGTGGAAGGTAAGCACGCGAAAGATTTTCTTCTGTTTCATTCATTGATCCTCAGCAATCTCGCGCACGGCCTGTGACGCCCTGTTAATTTCATCCTCTGTATTAAAATAGGAGAAACTAAAACGCACGGCCCCGCGCTCTCCGGTTCCAAGCGCCTTATGCATAAGCGGTGCGCAATGTGCTCCGGCGCGCACGGCGATATCGTACTCCTCGGCGAGTCTTTCCGCCACCTCTCCGGAATCCATATCACCGATATTGAGAGCGATCGTCGCGACCCGATCCGACCCATCGGAAAAATCACCGTAGACGGTTACTTCATTGATTTCCCGGATCTGCTCCAGAAAGCGCCAGGCGAGCAGATCTTCCCTTCTCCTTATATTTTCCATTCCGGTCTTTCTGATAAAAGAAATTCCGCCTCCGAGTCCGGCAATCCCGTGGGCATTCATCGTACCGGCCTCGAGAGACGCCGGCATATTCTGCGGGTGCTCATGGTCAAAGCTTTTCACGCCGCTTCCGCCGACCATCAGCGGTCGTACAGTCACACCCGGCCTCACATATATCCCACCGGTGCCCTGCGGGCCGAGAAGTCCCTTGTGTCCCGGGAAACACAGAATATCAATGCCCATTTTCTGCACATCGATCGGGAGAATCCCCGCTGTCTGAGCCGCATCGACGATAAGAAGAAGTCCGTTATATTCCGCGATTTCAGCCACTGTTTTCAGATCCGTCACGTTTCCCGTCAGATTAGAGGCGTGCGTCACGACGATTGCCTTTGTCTCACTGCGAACCGCCTTCCGCATCGCATCATAATCGATCCTTCCTTTGCTGTCTGCCGGAATGATGGTGAGGGCCACTCCCTGTTTCTCCAGCAGATAGAGCGGCCGAAGCACGGAATTATGATCGCACATCGTCGTAATCACATGATCTCCGGGACCGAGCGTTCCCAAAATCGCCGTGTTCAGTGCCTGTGTCGTATTCTGTGTAAAAGCGATCCTGGAAGAATCTTCCGCGTGAAACATTTCTGCCAGCATTTCCCGGACCTGGCAGATTTTTCTTCCCGCGGCGAGGGAGGTCCCGTGTGCGCCGCGCCCGGCGTTGCCGAGGGTGCGGACAGCCTCCATCATCGCCTGTTCAGTCTCCGGCGGCTTGGGAAACGAGGTCGCCGCGTTGTCCATGTAGATCATGATTATTTCTGACCTTTCACTTTAACAGATTACTTCCGGTCCACAAACACGCTCCCGCTCGTCCTCGGCGTAACGGTGGTAAGCTCGCCCATCGTTAACACTCGTGCTCGCCAACCGCCGACGCCTGCGGATGGTTTGCGGACCGGGAGTAATCTGCATCCAAGAATAACAGGTAATTTATGATCCGAAAACACGGCGAACGACAATTTCTTCTCCGTCGCTGTGCGGCCCGAGTTTTCCGATGATCTTCGCAGGCAGTGCGGCTGCCTGAAGTTCGGAAAGGAGTGCGTCTGCGCTGTCCGGACGGACGGCGATGAGCAGGCCGCCGGAGGTCTGCGGGTCAAACAACAGCTCTTCCATGGCGAATGGTATATCGATAAACTTCACCTTTTTGCCGACATGGTTGCGGTTGCGCTGACCGGCCGCGGTGATGAGAAAATCATCCGCGTAATCCAGTGCTTCGGGGATCAGCGGCACTTCGTCAGCCCATATTTCCGCCGAAAGCCTGCCGTTATCCAGCATTTCCTCAAGGTGAGCCAGGAGGCCGAAGCCCGTCACATCTGTGCAGGCGTCAACAGGATATTTTCTCATGATCTCTGACGCCGCCCGGTTCAGTGTCGTCATGGACCTGACGGCAGCATCCATGGCCGCCTCTGACGCCTCTCCGACACGGTTTGCCGTGCAGACAAGTCCGACACCGAGTTTTTTCGTGAGGATCAGGGGGTCGCCCGGTTTTCCTGTATTGTTCGCGAACATGTGGTGCGGGTCAACGGTTCCCATGACCGACAGGCCATATTTCACATCACTGTCGGCAATCGAATGGCCTCCGGCCAGCGTACCTCCGGCCTCCGTTACTTTTTCGGAGCCGCCCCGCATGATCTCGCCGAGAATATTCAGATCCATCTTCTCAGGAAAACATACGATATTCAGCGCTGTCTTCACGTCGCCGCCCATCGCATAAATGTCACTGAGTGCGTTTGCTGCCGCGACCTGCCCAAAGGTATACGGATCATCGAGCATCGGAGGGAAAAAATCAAGCGTCTGCACCACGGCGAGATCATCGGTGATCCGATAAACCGCCGCGTCGTCGTGGCTGTCAAATCCGATCAATAGATTCGGATCTTTCTCTCCGCGCGGAAGCCTGCTCAGCACCCTTTCAAGAATTCCGGGGCCGAGTTTCGCCGTACATCCGCCGCCGCGGCAGAATTGAATTTTATCTTTTTCTGATTTGTCAGACATTGCCGCCTCCCATCTGCAGTTCACCGGGCGCGCAGAGAAGAAAAGACCACCGGTGTCCGTCCGCACCCCTGTATTTGTTCATTCTGGTATTTCAGCATCACACCGATTTCTTCGGCTGTACTCCTTGCCGCAGGATCATCACACTGATTCAGCACAATATAAAAATCGCGCTCTCCGACATTTTTCCTGGTTCCCCGCTCCGACGAGAGAATCGTTGCCGCGAGCGCCGGCGTCATGATATCCGCCCTCTTCAACATGGGCGCCATGAAATCAGCATTTTTTATCAACTCCGACCGGAAGCACACATCGGACAATTTCCCTCCGACTGCGGATAGTCCCATCACACCGATCACCGCGTCCGTCTCCGCCGGAATGACCGGCTCATGCTCACCAGGTACTTTCGAGGGCATCTGTCGCGAGCCGTCTGCCTCTATCAATGTGAAATCCGCCTTCTCCATACATGCAGAAAGTAGATGCGGGTCCGGACTCATAATTTTCGATCGTACAGTGTTGTTACCATTCATTCCCGTCATGGCTTTGCTTTCCTGACAGTTCGCACCGATCACGGCATAGCTTCCACGCTTCCAGAGCGCCTCCGCATCTTCGGCGGAGCCGGCCATAACTGCCTCATCTGGCCTCCAGATATGAGTGGACGTCGTGACCAGTACACGTTTTCCCTTTTTCACGAGCGCATCGGCCAGAAAATATATCAGTGTCGTCTTTCCTCCGGCGCCCACAAGTGAGATCACACCGCGACTTTTATTAAGAAACGGAAAGGCCTCCTCCGGGCTCACAGGCGCAAGATCCCCGGGAAGCCACAGCCGGTCGAATCGGGAGCACGCGCTGGCTGCTGATCCGTCAGCAGACACTCTGTCAGTATCCCGGCCATTATCGGTCAGATCCTCAATCTCCATTCCCTTAGCAGTGTCGAGATCTGCGAGCTCTTCCTCAGGCACATCAACCAGTTCTGTATCATCAGGGTGACGAAGGACAATTTTCTTTCCGCCTCTGTCGCCTGTCAGCGCACTCAGCTCTGCATAGTACTTATCTGAAAAAATCACCGGATTCCCGATGATTTTTCCCGCCGAACAGGCTGTGATATTCTTTGTGGTCGCGAGGCTTCCGCGTATCAGACGCTCCAGAGAAGCCTCACTGATGTACGGCTGGTCAGCAACAGAAAAAAGGCAGGAAACCGACCCCGGATGTACGCTCTGCAGAGCCTGAAGTCCCATGCGGATCGACCTTGAAATACCCGCTTCGTACTGGCGGTTCATAACAACACAGATATGCGGATCGCTTCCAGCAGATTCTGCTCCCACTTCCGCAGCTAATGCATCAGAACCAGTCACAATAATGATATGTCCGATGAGTCCCCGTCTCTGTAAGCGGCAGAGTATACCGAAAACGGAACGATACATCGGCTTCCCGTTCACTGGAAAGAAAAGTTTGTTTCCGCCGAATCGCGTACTTCCTCCCGCTGCGAGAAGGATCGCGTCGGGGATAACGATATTTTCTTTCATTCCGTCATCCTCTCATCCCATTACTTCTTCCATATCGCAATAAACCTGTTTATCCCGGAAGAATTTCCTCCATATAAATATCAACCTGTCCTCCGCAGACCATGCCTTCTTTTGCCGCAGCCTCAGAAGCGAGGTCTGTGTGAAAAATCTCCGGCACGATTTTTTCTCCCTGAAACAGCTCCGCGGCGCGGGTCCTCGCATTTGCCTCGAGGCTCCCGCCGCCGATGGTGCCTTCTTCGGTGCCATCCTCCATAAAAAGCATCTTCGTACCCGCCGTCCTTGGGGCTGAACCCTTTCTCTGAATAATCATGGCCATAATAATCCGCCCGTGTCCGCTTCCAGACGTGATCGCATCCATAAGCGGCTTCGGATAACCATAATTTCTTCCGTGACTATTCCGCACCTGAACGACTTCAGCCATGACAGACACCGCGATCTCTGACTCCGTTTCTGCTCCGATCGCAAGGCCTATGGGCGCGTGAATCTCATCGAGGATCTCACGGCTCACGCCTTCGCCCGCAAGTTTCTCCTTAACCATTGCCGAGCGCCGGCGCGAACCCATCATCCCGATATAGGCGTGAGGTTTCTTCACAATCTCGCGCAGACACTCAACATCCCAGATGTGACCGCGTGTCATGACAATAAAATACGTCTCTGGATTTGCCGGCAGCTGTCGAAG
Organism: Eubacteriales bacterium; assembly: GCA_036453165.1. Lineage (GTDB taxonomy): Bacteria > Bacillota > Clostridia > Lachnospirales > Lachnospiraceae > Bilifractor. The sequence continues at coordinate 29,447 of JAZHVR010000012.1, forward strand.
CGCTTCACCGAACGGGGCACAGATCACACAGTCTGCACCGTTTGCGCGTGCCTCATCCGCAAACTCCTTCCGGTCCTCGATGACTGTGACGGGATATTCAAGGATCCGGCATATCTTCAGCACAGCCGCAGACACATGACCGGCGCCGCAGATAACAATCTCACTGTCCGACCCGACGCCTTCCACAAAAACCGGCGTCTCTCCAATTCGCACAAGGCCGTCAGGATTTCCGCTTTCGAGTTCATTTTTATGCTTCGCCAGAAAGCCGTCCGGCACAGACGTCCAGACAACTTTTCCGTCGCTGAGGATGGCCTTCTCCCCGGCCATCTCTCCGCCGACCACCGTCGCAGCCTGTGTAAAAGTTCTGCGGTCGCGGTTCATGATCTGCTTAATAAATTCATTCATGTCATCTTACTCCATCCGGATCTTCTCATCAGATATATTATATCTTGTGGTTTTCTCCGGCAGCCCTCGCGATCTGCTCCGCCGTGATCGGCAGCTCGCAGAACCTCGTCCCTGTCGCATGATAGATGGCGTCTGCCACAGCAGGGCCGGGCGTATCAATCACGACTTCTCCGATAGACTTGGCTCCGAAGGGTCCGCTCTCCTCATAGCTCGGCTCAAACTCTACCTGGATATCACCGTTATCCGGGCGCGCGGGAATCTTATACTGAATAAAGGAATTTTCCGCAATCTGTCCCTTGTCGTTATAGGTCACATTTTCGTAGAGAGCCATCCCGATCGCCTGAAGAAGTCCGCCCTCCGTCTGCACTCTCGCAATGGCGGGATTCAGCGGTGTCCCGCAGTCAATAGCTGCATAGTAATGGACAACCTTCGCCTTTCCAGTCTCAAGATCCGTTTCCACCTCGGCGACGCCTGCCATATACGGCGGCGGAGAGATCGGAGAACTGTGTGTCCTCGTCACAACCACTTCCTGATTGTTGCTGTTGACAGAATCTGCCGCGATATCAAACAGGGAGACTTTTTCAGAACTGACGGCAGCATTATCCCCTGCCTTCTTATAAACAAAATCACCGTCAAAATCGCATTCTTCCGGCTTCGCACCCAGCAGCTTCGCGCCGATGCCGATGATGATCTGAAGCAGATCCTCCGCCGCCTGCTCCGTGGCCTTGCCGGTCAGATAAGCAGTGCTGGAGGCATACGACCCGGAATCATACGGCGATACATCCGTATCTGCCCCATAGACAGAAATCCTGTCGATCGGGCACTTTAACACCTCTGCCGCCACCTGTGACAGCGTCGTGTCGCAGCCGGTTCCCATCTCCGCAGCACCGATGAGAAGCGTGTAATTGCCTCCCTCCTCGAGCTTCAGGGTCGCACTGCCCACGTCGACGTTGCTGATCGCAGAGCCCTGCATGGCGATCGCGCAGCCGAGCGTTCTCACCGTGTGGTCATTCACGCGCACAAGCGGGAATTTCTCATCCCAGCCCGACATTTTCTTTACGCGGAGCAGACACCTGTCGAGCGCCGAGCTCGTATTGGTCTGGTTAAAATATGCCGGCATCGGGTCGCCCTCTTTTGCCGTATTCATCAGCCTCAGCTCTATCGGATCACAGCCGATGCGTTCAGCCAGTTCATTGACAGCTGTCTCCACGGCAAAAATCCCCTGCGGCGCCCCATATCCTCTGTAAGCGCCGGCCGACATCTCATTCGTGTAGACGACGTCTGCGCGGAAGCGGAAACACTCTGTGTGGTACAGCGGTATCGATTTATGACCGGAAAGACCGACCGTCGTGGGACCGTGCTCACCGTAGGCCCCTGTGTTCGACAGCGTGTGCAGGTCAATGGCACGGATTTTTCCGTCCTTCGAGGCGCCGAGGCGCACGTGGATCTCCATTTCATGGCGCGGCGAAGATGCCGTCTGGCACTCTTCGCGTGTATAGGCGATCATGGAAGGCTTCCCTGTTTTCAGCGTGACAAATGCTGGATAAACCTCCGAGACAGCCGTCTGCTTTGCCCCGAAGCCCCCGCCGATATGCGGTTTGATGACGCGGATCCGCGACGCCGGAATCCCGAGCGCCCGGGCCACATTTCTGCGCACATGAAAAACGATCTGTGTCGAACTCGTGATCACGAGCCGGCCATACGGATCCAGCTGACAGAATGTCGTGAACGGCTCCATGTGTGCCTGCTGCACGGCCTTTGTGTGCGTGGTCTTATCGATCACAATGTCGCAGTCCTTCATCACAGCATCCACATCGCCGTCCGATGTGTCTTCGTGATAGACGAGATTCCTTTTATTGTCGCCCTTTGTCCAGGGGCGGCATTCCCAGTTATCCTCGGGATGGATCACAACCGGATTATCAAGAGCTTTGTGAAAATCGAGTACCGGCTCAAGCACCTCGTAATCAACCCTGATCAGCTTCATCGCCTTCCGGACCGTCTTTTCACTGTCTCCGACGACAATGGCGACAATATCCCCGACGAAGCGCACATGTCTGTCAATGATCAGGCGGTCATAGGGGCTCGCCTCCGGATAGGTCTGTCCGGCCTCCGTGAACCTCTTTCCATCCTGCGGCACATCCTTCCAGGTAAAAATCGCCTCCATACCCGGCACCTTCATGGCCGCGGCCGTATTGATATCGCGGACGATTGCATTTGGATACTTGCTCCGCAGCAGCTTAATGACAAGGCAGTTCTGCGGGAGAAGATCCTGCGTGTACATCGGGCGGCCCGTCACGATACTCTCCCAGTCTTTCTTTCTGAAAGAATGATCAACTGACGACAGAGAATCTGTCAGGGTTCTGGAGTGCTCTGAAGATTCTTCTGCGGCATTGAGATAAGGCTGAAAATTAAATTCTGACTCACTCATCCGCTTACTCCTTTCCCATCCCTGCAGATTTTTTCTGCTCCTTCTTCCACGCGATATAATTCCGGATCCCGCGCATCTGTCCTTCATAACCGGAACACCGGCAGAGATTGTTGGCCAGATATTCCTTGACCTCGTCATCGGTCGGATCGGGGTTCTCACGCATCATGGAGATCACGGCCATGATGAGGCCGGGCGTACAGTAGCCGCACTGCTCGCTTCCTTCATCTGCCAGAAAACCGCCGAATTCCAGGGCCTCATCGCGCAGTCCCTCGAGCGTCACCACGCTGTGTCTGTCGCACCTCGCGGCGAGAATCCCGCACGAAAGCACAGCCCTTCCATCCAGATGAACCGTGCAGCACCCGCAGTTCGAGGTCTCGCACGCTCTCTTCACACTGCTGCACCCGTGCTTTCTTAAAAAATCGATCAGCAGCATATCCGGATCAATATTATCCGTAATGTTTCTGCCATTCACTCTGATTTCTACTTCCATATATCCTCCAGGCGGTCAATCCTGCCTTCCACAAAGAAGCTCCTGCACATTCCGTTTTGTCAGCACCGTGATCAGATGCTTCCTGTAATCCGCACTGCCGCGCAGATTCGACCCCACCGGAATCTCATCGGCCACGCGTGCTGCAAATTCAGCGGCAAAATCCCCGATCTCAGATTTTTCCGTTCCTGCCGTCTTCTGGTCGTGGCAGATCAGCCGGATTTTTTCCGGGATATCCTCTCCGTATGTCACAGCCACCTGCGGCCTCGCCCCGACGGCGATGCGGATGGAATGGCCGTCCGTCACGGATGCACAGGTAATCGTCGGAAGGTCCGTCTCCGTATTCCGCATCGAACGGTAGGCGAACCTCTGCGGCACCCGGGCGCGATGAATCGTCACGCCCTTCACGATGTCATTATCATATGGCAATTTCAGATACTCGCCAAGCGGCGTCGTTCCCCGGTGATGCAGTTCAACGTCAGTATCCATCACAAGGAGGACCGTCAGCACGTCCGAAAATCCGAACTTTCCGGCGACTGTACCTCCGATCGTCGCCATATTTCTGAACTGCACTCCGACAATGTGCCGCAGTGCTTCCTTCAGTGCACCATTCGTATACGCCTCAAGCGGCTCACACTGCTCCAGCATACGCAGCGTCACCATGCAGCCGATCTCCCATCCGTCATCCGTTTCCGTGATCTTGTCCAGCCCCAGACCGGAAAGGTCGATGACTGTGCCGAATGTGGAATTGCTCATCTTCATCCACTGCATGCCGCCGAGAATACGGCAGCTTCTCCGCTGATTCAGCTGCCAAGCCTCATTGAGCGATTCAACCTTCACATATTTCTGTGCTGTAAACATAGGCCTCCCTGATTCCATAAAGAAAAATGTCACACCGTGACCAATCTATTTTTCAGTATAGCAAAATTATCTTTATCAGTCAGCAGATATTCAGGGAAGTGAAATAAATTAACAATATACAAACCTGGAATTACGCGATATAATCACAGAAAGCCGCGGCGTTCAGCCGGGCCTTGAAAAAATCTGATAACTGCATTCTGCATCTGAGGGAGGGCTTCATGAAAGAGCTGGAAGAAAAAATCCGCCGGGAGGGACAGGTACGCCCTGGAAACATTCTGAAAGTAGATGGTTTTCTGAACCACCGGATGGACATCGATTTTATCAACGAGATGGGAAAAGAATTCAAGAGACTTTTCAGCGACAGACCCATCAACAAGATCCTTACCATTGAGGCGTCAGGAATCGGAATTGCGTGCATCACAGCACAGTACTTCCACGTACCCGTTGTTTTTGCCAAAAAATCGCAGAGCATTAACCTCGACGGAAGCCTTTATACAACAAAAGTCCAGTCCTTCACGCACAAAAAAGTGTACGATGTAATTGTCTCCAAAAAATATCTGACCCCGGATGACCACATCCTCGTCATTGATGACTTTCTCGCAAACGGATGCGCTGTCAACGGCCTGATCGACCTGATCGGCGAAGCCGGCGCGACACTCGAAGGCGTCGGGATCTGCATTGAAAAGGGATTTCAGAAAGGCGGAAAAGAGCTCCGTGAAAGAGGTGTGAACCTTCACTCTCTAGCCATCATTGATTCCATGAGCGACAACGACGTCGTCTTCCGCCAGCAGGACGAATAATATTTTGAAAAACATGAGCGGGTAAACCCGCATATAAAAAATCTCCGCAAACCCCTTCTGGTTTGCGGAGATTTTTTTACCGGTTATTGATCGCGGTAACGAGTGCGTCGATGGATGCGCGGATGATATCCGGATCCTCACCGGCGCCCCACGCCGTGCGTCCGTCTTTCATCTCAATGCCGACGTAAGCGATGGCGTTGGAACTGGAGGTCTTCGTCAGAGCGTGCTCCTGATAGGTCGAAAGCGTGTACTGGATTCCGAAGTTCTCTTTCAGAGCGTTGCTCACGGCGTCCAGACGTCCGTTTCCGTCGGATACACAGGTCGTCCACTCTCCCTGACCATACTTTGCATTGACTGTCGCCTCAATGCGTCCGCCCTCAAGCTGTTTGAAGTGAACGCCGTGAACCTGCAGCGGTTCCGTGACATTCTCGAATTTCTGCTTGAAGAGGCTCAGCAGTTCGTCCGGCTTCAGTTCCTTGTGAAGGTGATCGGACAGATCCTTGGCCGCATATCCCATTGCCTCTCTCATCTTCTTCGGCAGGATGAGATCATACTGCGTCTCGAGAACATAGCCTACGCCGCCCTTTCCGGACTGGCTGTTGATACGGATGACATCCGCATCGTAGCTGCGGTCGATATCCGTAGGATCGATCGGAAGATATGGAACTGTCCAGTGCTCCGGATCGTTGTCCTTTCTGTAATGCATTCCCTTTGCAATAGCATCCTGATGGGAACCTGAGAATGCTGCATATACAAGCTTGCCGCAGTAAGGCTTTCTTTCATCGACAGTCATACCGGTGAACTCTTCATATTTCTCACAGATCTCCGGCATGTGATCGAAGTTCATCTTCGGATCGACGCCCTGCATGTACAGGTTCATGGCCAGTGTGATGATATCTACGTTTCCGGTTCTCTCACCATTTCCGAAAAGTGTTCCCTCAACACGGTCAGCACCTGCAAGCACGCCGAGCTCTGCGTCGCTAACGCCGCAGCCTCTGTCGTTGTGCGGATGGAGAGAAAGCACGACGTTATCTCTGTAATTCAGATGCTTTGACATGTACTCTACCTGGCATGCGTAATCATGCGGCATGGAAAGCTCAACTGTCGAAGGCAGGTTGATGATGGCCTTGCGGTCGCTCTCCGGCTGCCAGACGTCGAGAACGGCGTTGCATACCTGAAGCGCATATTCCGGCTCCGTACCCGTGAAGCTCTCGGGGCTGTACTCAAAACGGTAATCCTGTCCTTCCTTTTCAGTCAGATCCTTAAGAAGCTTTGCTCCGTCTACAGCAATCTGCAGGATCTCATCCTTGCTCTTTTTGAATACCTGCTGGCGCTGTGCGTAGGATGTCGAATTATAAACATGGACGATAGCCTTGTTCTTGCATCCCTCCAGAGCCTCAAAGGTTCTCTTGATGATGTGCTCCCTGGCCTGTGTCAGAACCTGAACCGTAACGTCCTCAGGGATCAGATGCTCCTCGATCAGACGGCGCAGAAAAACGAATTCCGTCTCTGAAGCTGCAGGGAAACCGACCTCGATTTCCTTGAAGCCGACCTCACAGAGCATTTTAAAGAATTCGATTTTTGTATCCAGGTCCATAGGAATGACAAGAGCCTGATTGCCGTCACGGAGGTCAACACTGCACCACTGTGGCGCCTTGTCGATGGAGTCCTTCTTCACCCAGTCATAGCAGGGTTCCGGCGGCATGTAATACTGTTTCACATACTTTTTGTAATTCATCATGATAGTTTCCTCCCAGAATTTCTCAATTCATCAGAGCACATAAAAAAGCGTCTCCTCAGATATCAGAACCTGAAGAGACGCATTACGCGCGGTACCACTCTTCTTCACGAATAAATCGTGCACTCACCGGATACGGCATCACTATATGCGATATCCTTTCCCCTTTACGCAGGGATCACGTCTGCATCTATTCGGACTTGTAAAAATCCTTTCGGGCAGCCACTCAGAGGCCAGTTCAACAGGTTCCGTCCACTGTCTCGCACCATCCGGCAGCTCTCTTGCTCAGGTTTTCCTGTCTACTACTCCTCGTCAACGTGTTCTCTCTTAACTTTCTACCAAACTACCATTTTTTAAGTAGCTTGTCAACCGTGCATTCAGATAATTTTGTCAGCGGTTATAGAACTGGCGCTTATCTTTAGTTCTCTTTCATCGAAGCTTTTACTTCATCAAACATCTCCGTCACCTGTTCGTCCGGAGCCGGAGTGAGCAGGCTGACGATCACATTCGCGAGAATGGCGACGATAAATGCAGGAAGGAGCTCATAGATGTCCCAGGCTCCGCCCAGCGGACGAATGACATATTTCCAGAAGAATACCATAAATCCACCCGAGAGCATACCGGCAAGTGCGCCGTACTTATTCGAACGCTTCCAGAAAAGAGCCAGCAGGACAACGGGACCGAAGCACGCCCCGAAACCGCCCCATGCAAAGGATACGATGCCGAAGACGGAGCTGTCCGGATTCCAGGCAATACCGATTCCGATCACAGCGATAATGAGAAGGCTAAGTCTCGCGATTTTTAAAAGCTTCTTCTCATCAAAATCGAGATGCATGAATTTATGGATGATGTTCTCAGAAACGGATGAGGAAGCCGCCAGAAGCTGTGAGTCAGAAGTCGACATCGTAGCTGCCAGGATTCCCGAGAGAACAATTCCTGCAAAAATCGCAAAGAGCCAGCTGTGTTTGCTCATGAGTGAAGCGATCTGGACAATAACTTTTTCAGAATCAGAACCCTCAAGAAAAGGAATCGCTCCGACGGTGCTCATGCCGTATCCGACGATACCGATCAGGATGGCTACAGCCATGGAGATAACAACCCAGATAGAAGCCACACGTCTTGAAAGCTTCAGCTTACTGTCATCTTCAATTGCCATAAATCTGAGAAGAATATGCGGCATTCCGAAATATCCGAGGCCCCACGCCGTCGTCGACAGGATTTTGATAAATCCATACGGCTGCGCCGTCCCTGTCGTCGCATCATACGTCTGCGTCATGCTGAGATAACCCGGGAGCTGAGAAGCGTTCGAGATGACGCTGTCCATTCCGCCGGCCGTCTGTATGCCGAAAATAAGCACGATGACAAGAGCGATCGTCATAACGATACTCTGGATCAGGTCTGTCAGGCTGGCGGCAAGGAATCCTCCGGTCATGGTATAAGCGATAATGATAACGGCGCTGATCACCATTGCGACATGATAGTCGGCTCCGAACAGACTCGAGAAAAGCTTTCCGCAGGCCGCAAATCCTGAGCCCGTGTACGGAATAAAGAAAACAATGATCTCAATCGCAGCGATCAGCATCAGGATCCTGCTCTTATCGCCGTATCTGTCTGAGAAGAAATCCGGAACCGTGATGGATCCCGTTCTTGCCGTGTAACGGCGAAGCCGCTTGGCGACCAGAAGCCAGTTCAGATATGTGCCGACTGCAAGTCCGATCTCTGTCCATCCGCAGTCTGCGATACCCGACAGATAAGCGAGACCCGGCAGTCCCATCAGCAGATACGAGCTCATATCCGATGCCTCGGCGCTCATCGCCGTAACAAGCGGTCCGAGATGTCTTCCGCCCAGATAAAAATCGCCGACTGACTGGTTCTTTTTCGAGACAATAAAACCAATCAGCAGCATAAACAGCAGATAGACGATCATCACCATCAGAATGAATACATCACTAGAAGCCATACGCAATCTCTCCCACCTTCAGAATTTTCAAAACTATTGAAACATCTTAACACGCGAACTACTTTAATGCAATATCGCGCTAAACTAACACAGAATTTTTCCAAATACACAGGCCTTCCGTTCATAATACAGGTGCGCAAGGCTTTCATCCGCGACGCGCTCTCGCTTGTCCTCAGCGTAGCGGTGCATAAACTTGCCTCTCCCTATGGTCGGGCTCGTTAAGCACCGACGCTTGCGGATGTCGCGTCTGAAAACCTCTGCGCACTATTGCTGGCTTAAAACTTTGTATTGAAGAGAAATTACTGAGAATATTTTAGTACATATTCATATCAAAAATAACGTTGCAATTTCCACAACACATTGATATAATGGTCGATGTTGTCGGGGTGTGGCTCAGCTTGGCTAGAGCGCGCGCTTAGGGAGTGCGAGGTCGCAAGTTCAAATCTTGTCACCCCGATATGAAAAGGGAATCGCCTTCGGGCGGTTCCCTTTTCTGATGTCTTATTTGTCTCTGGGACGCTATACCCTGTCACTCGCCAATTATTTCGTCCGGCTTACATTGCACCTTACTGCTCACTTCTCTTCACATACACGGAGACGCTTCCTCCGTCGACTTTGAAGCAGCCATTTCCCTGATCGTCGATGATGACCTCTTCTTTCTGGTTCCCCATAACATCGATGAATTTTTCATTGCTATGCCTTTTTCCGACATACATGATTTTTTCTCCAGCGGGACCATCGTCGACAAGAACGGCACAGCCGGAATCCTTATGGTCCTCATCTCCCTCACATGTCCATCCGATGATATCCGGATTATCAAGGTAGTCGTGGAATTCCCCGTAAAGTTTATCTCTTCGCACGGCAAGCATCTTGTCGATGACATCCTTGAACGGAGGAACATCCTTACATGCCACACCGTAATAATCCCCATAAAAGACGCACGGATATCCCTGTGGCCGAAGGAGGATCATGGCATAGGCGAGGGGCTTAAACCAGTTCTCAATGACCGTCTGAAGAGCCTGGCCTTTCTGGGTATCGTGGTTGGCGACGAAGGTGACGGCATGGCACGGATCCGCCTGGACAAGCGTGTCATCAAAGATCGTGCGCATATCATAATGGCCGCCTGAATGGCACGCCTGGAAGAAATGCATGTGCAGCGGGACGTCAAAAAGCGACATGGCTCCCCAGCACTTATTCAGATAGTCCTTCAGAGCACCCAGATCCGCCTGCCAGTACTCTCCGACCGCAAAGAGCTCGCGGCCTGTCTTCTTGCGCAGCTTATCAAGCCATTCGCCGAAGAAGTTATTCTCGATGTGTTTCACAGCGTCGAGGCGGAAACCGTCTACGCCGGTGAAATCCAGATACCAGAGGCCGTAGCGGTACAGCTCCTCGCGCACCTTCGGAACGGAAAAAGCGAGATCTGCGCCCATCAGATAGTCATAATTGCCGTTTTCCTTATCTACACCCTTGTCAAAAGGGGTATTCTCAAATTCATAGATGGCGCTGTGTTCCGTCCTCTGATCCCAGTCGACGCCGTCAAAACAGGTGTGATCCCAATGAAAATCGGAATATTTGTCCTTTCTTCCCGGAAAGTTAAATCCGGTCCACGCCTCGATCTCCCGTTCTCCGCCATTGATCTTCGTCCGGTCAGTACTCTCGACCGGATAAGCCTTTACACGCTCGGAATAGTCAGCACCCATCTTGTGATTGAAGACCATATCAGCGTAGACGTCCATCCCGGCTTTGTGGCACGCTCTGATTGCGGCCAGATATTCGTCCTTTGTTCCGTATTTGGTGCGGACAGTTCCCTTCTGGTCAAACTCACCCAGATCGTACAGGTCATATACGCCGTAGCCCACATCATTGATGCCGGCCTGTCCTTTATATGCCGGCGGGAACCAGACGGCAGTGATCCCGGCATCGCTGATATTTTCTGCTTCAGCGGCCGCCTTATTCCAGAAAGTGCCGTCGTTCGGAAGATACCACTCAAAATACTGCATCATCGTGCCATTGCGGCTGATCTTTTTACCGCCCTGCTGTACCTGTTTCGCTGCCGGATTACATTTATTCTTATCTTCTTCCGCCATTCTTTCGCCCCTCTTCAGCTGCTTTCCCACTGCTGTGTCAATACAATCCGAATGTTACCCATTTATTATTTGAATATTCACCTTATTCTACCATAATGGCACCTGCTTCACACGCAAAAGCGGCATTTTATGTGCTATCGCAAAAAAGGACGGCCACGATAAGTGCCGTCCTCTCTTGTGATCTTTGATTTTATTACTGTTCGTTGATGTAATTGACGAGTCCTCCTGCCGTGATGATCTTCTGCATAAACGGCGGGAATGACTGCCCCTTGTAGCTCTTGCCGGTAGTCTCATCCGTGATGATTCCGGTATCGAAATCAACTTTTACCTTGTCACCCGCGCTGATCTGCTGCGCAGCCTCCGGGCACTCAATGATCGGAAGTCCGATATTGATGGAGTTTCTGTAAAAAATCCGCGCAAAGGATTCAGCGATGACGCAGCTGACGCCGGCCGCCTTGATCGCGATCGGAGCATGCTCACGTGAAGAGCCGCATCCAAAATTCTTGTTGGCTACGATGATGTCGCCCTTCTGAACCTTTTTAACGAAATCCTTATCAATATCCTCCATGCAATGCGTTGCGAGCTCCGCCGGATCGGAGGAGTTCAGATAACGTGCCGGGATAATGACATCCGTATCGACGTTGTCGCCGTATTTAAATACATTTCCTTCTGCCTGCATTTATATACACTCCTCTCTTAAAGCTCATCAGGAGAGCTGATTTTTCCAGTGACAGCGCTCGCCGCAGCGACAGCCGGGCTCGCGAGATAAATTTCAGAATCAACAGCACCCATGCGGCCGACAAAGTTTCTGTTCGTCGTCGAGATGCACTTCTCGCCAGACGCAAGGATTCCCATGTAACCTCCGAGGCACGGTCCGCAGGTAGGTGTGCTGACGACAGCTCCCGCCTCGATGAATGTCTCAATGAGACCTTCCTTAAGTGCCTGAAGATAAACGGCCTGTGTCGCAGGGATGACGATGCAGCGCACATCCTTCGCTACCTTGTGACCCTTAATGACAGATGCAGCGATGCGGAGGTCGGAGATACGTCCGTTCGTGCAGGACCCGATGACTGACTGGTCAATGCGGATATCTCCTACTTCGTCGATCGTATGCGTATTTTCAGGAAGATGCGGGAAGGATACGGTCGGTTTAAGCTCTGAAAGGTTGATCGTGATCGTCTGCTCATATTCAGCATCCGGATCAGCCTCGAATACCTTCCACTTCTTATCTGTGTGCTCCTTCATATATTCGACGGTCTTCTCGTCAACCGGGAAGATACCGTTCTTTCCGCCGGCCTCAATCGCCATATTGGAGATCGTGAAGCGGTCGTCCATGGAGAGCTCCGCCACGCCCGGGCCGACAAATTCGAGCGATTTATAAAGAGCTCCGGAGACGCCGATCTCGCCGATCAGATGAAGGATTACATCCTTGCCGTTCACCCACTTGGGGAGCTTTCCTGTGAGCTCTACCTTTATGGCAGAAGGCACCTTGAACCAGGCTTTGCCTGTCGCCATGCCGGCAGCCATATCCGTACTTCCTACGCCGGTAGAAAAAGCGCCGAGAGCGCCGTACGTACATGTGTGCGAATCCGCTCCGATCACGACATCACCCGCAGCCACGAGTCCCTTCTCCGGCAGCAGTGCGTGCTCAATTCCCATCTGTCCGACGTCAAAATAATTGGTGATCTGATACTTCTTGGAGAATTCACGGACCTGTTTGCAGTGCTCCGCAGACTTGATGTCCTTGTTCGGAATAAAATGGTCCATGACGAGGGCGATTTTGTCCCTGTCAAAAACCTCCTGTTTCTTAAAACCATCCATGACATCGATCGCGACAGGCGTCGTGATATCATTTCCGAGAACCAGATCCAGATTCGCCTCAATCAGCTGTCCAGGCTCAACCTTGTCTAATCCGGCGGCCTGAGCAAGGATCTTCTGTGTCATCGTCATACCCATCAGTATAACCCTCCTGTAACATATAACTTCAGCTAAAATATCGTAACTGAATTCTAAACCATTTTGCGCCCAGCGGCAACTGTTACGCAGATTGCCCTCTTAATGTAACTGCCCAGACACAGTCAACGGTACATATTACGTCTGATCCCGAGAATACAGGAAAGTTCCGGCCATAATGAGTGCTGAACATGCGCGTAGGTTTTCAGCATCCGCAAGCGTCGGCGCTTAATGAACCCGACCGCAGGGAAGGGTGAATTTAGCACCGTTACGCTGAGGACAAGCGAGAGCGCGTCGCGTATGAAAACCTGACGCGCAAGTGTTATAACGGAAGTATCCTGTATTCGAGTTGTCACGTAATCTGACTGCGTCTGTAGGTAAAAAACGAGGGGCGTTCTGCGTAGCAGACGCCCCTCGCAAATATTAGCGGGATCAAATCAGTTATTGATCAGCTTATCCTCATCATTCCAGCTGTACAGCTTTCTGATCTCTGCACCGACCTTCTCTGACGGATGCTCTGAAGCTTTCTTGCGGAGAGCTTTGAAGTGTGCCTGTCCGCCTGCCGGGCTCATGTCAAGCAGGAAGTCCTTGGCAAAGGTACCATCCTGGATATCAGAAAGGACTTTCTTCATAGCCTTTCTGGTCTCATCGGTGACAATCTTCGGTCCGGTGATGTAATCGCCATACTCAGCAGTGTTGGAGATAGAATATCTCATTCCTGCGAAGCCTGACTGATAGATCAGGTCTACGATCAGCTTCATCTCATGGATGCACTCGAAATATGCATTTCTCGGATCGTAACCAGCCTCAACCAGAGTATCGAAACCAGCCTGCATCAGGGCAACAACGCCGCCGCAAAGGACAGCCTGCTCACCGAAGAGGTCGGTCTCTGTCTCTGTTCTGAAGTCAGTCTCAAGAAGTCCTGCGCGGGCACCGCCGATTCCAGCGCCATATGCAAGAGCGAGATCCATAGCATGGCCAGTGTAATCCTGCTCAACAGCTACCAGGCAAGGGGTTCCTCTGCCTCTCTGATACTCAGAACGTACGGTGTGACCCGGTGCCTTCGGAGCGATCATGGTAACGTCGACATTCTTCGGCGGGATGATCTGGTTATAGTGAATGTTGAAGCCGTGTGCGAACATCAGCATATCGCCCTCTTTGAGGTTGGGCTCGATGTCCTTCTTGTACATAGCGGCCTGCAGCTCATCATTGATAAGGATCATGATGATATCTGCCTGCTTTGCAGCTTCAGCAGCGGTGTAAACCTTGAAGCCCTGATCCTCGGCCTTTTTCCAGGATTTAGATCCTTCATAGAGACCGACGATGACGTCACAGCCTGAATCCTTCAGGTTCAGTGCGTGAGCATGACCCTGGCTGCCGTATCCGATGATGGCGATCTTTTTGCCTTCAAGAAGAGAGAGGTTGCAGTCTTCCTGATAAAACATCCTCCATGCCATAGTAACAATTACCTCCTGTAGGTTGTGTAAATTTTGGGGATGTGCCCCATATATCTGGTTAAGGAAAAATCTTCCTTAGCCGGCGTAAGTAAAAATCAATCGAGCCAGATGACATCATCTGATCCACGGCGAAGTCCCGCGGCACCCGTCCGCGCGATCTCCAGGATCTCATGACCCGAAAGAAGGTTGATCAGAGCATCCGTTTTGTTCTTGCTTCCGGTGACCTCAATTGTGAGGGAATCCTTTCCAACATCCACGATGCTGGCGCGGAATACATTCGCAAGTGCGATGATATCCTGGCGCTCTGACTCAGCACACTTTACCTTGATAAGGATCATCTCACGGATCACACTGTCGTCATAATTCAGAATCTTTACATGACGGACATCTTCCTGTTTTTCAACCTGTTTCGTGATCTGCTCCAGGATCTGGTCATCACCGCTCGTGACAATCGTGATTCTCGTAAAACGTGGATCCATCGTGACACCGGCAGTGATACTGTCGATGTTGTAACCGCGTCTCGAGAAAAGTCCGGCGATCCTTGAAAGAACACCCGATGTATTGTCAACAAGAAGTGATAAGATGCGCTGTTTCATAAAACTGATTCCTTTCGTAAACAACGAAACCTATTCTAGTATGATAAATTCTGTTTGTCAATAACATGAATGAATTTCACGTTGCTGTGAAATACAAATTTAACATACCAGAGATTTACTCCTCACTATGTTCTCCGGCAGGAACCGCAGGGCGGAAGACGCGCGTGTCGTGAACAGTCTCCTTACGAACCTTGCTGTCCGCATATTCGCAGAAATATTCCTGTGCGCAGAGAGGCTTCTCTCCCTCCTTCGGATTTTCCTGAACATAACTGCCGTCCGGCTGCATGACTCTCGCCTTGCAGTTGTCGGCGAGCTGAATATGAAGGATGTTCATCGCCTCATTCTTGAGCTTGCTGTTGAGCAGCGGGAAAACGATCTCGACACGTTTGTCGAGGTTTCTAGGCATCCAGTCAGCCGATCCCATGAATACATCTTCTGCTCCGTCGTTGTAGAAGTAGAAGATTCTCGCGTGCTCAAGGTAATTGCCGACGATTGAGCGGACGGTGATGTTCTCGCTGATTCCCGGAATGCCGACCTTCAGGCAGCAGATACCGCGGACGATAAGATCGATTTTTACGCCGGCAGCGGAAGCCTTGTAGAGTGCCGCAATGATCTCGCGGTCGCACAGAGAGTTCATCTTCGCGACAATACGCGCCTTTCTCCCGGCCTTTGCGTGCTTCTCCTCCATGCGGATAAGATGCAGGAAACGGTCGCGCATCCAGATCGGTGCAACGAGCAGATCGTTCCAGGAATCCGGCTCTGAATAACCAGAGATCATATTAAAGACTGCCGTCGCGTCCTCGCCGATGCCCTCGTTGCAGGTGAGGATACCACAGTCCGTGTAAAGCTTAGCCGTAGAATCATTATAGTTTCCGGTTCCAAGGTGAACATAGCGCCGGATGCCATCCTCCTCTTTTCGGACAACGAGCGTGATCTTGCTGTGTGTCTTGAGTCCTACAAGGCCGTAGATGACATGGCAGCCCGCTTTTTCCAGCTTCTGCGCCCAGACGATGTTGTTTTCCTCATCAAATCTCGCCTTCAGTTCGACAAGCGCGGTGACCTGCTTTCCGTTCTCCGCCGCCTCTGCCAGAGCCGCTATGATCGGTGAATGACCGGATACGCGGTACAGCGTCTGTTTGATGGCAAGAACCTTCGGGTCCTTAGCCGCCTGGCTGACAAAATCAACGACAGGCTGGAAGCTCTGATATGGATGATGGAGGAAAATATCACCCTTGCGGATGTTGGTAAAGATATCATCATCGTTCTGCAGCTCCGGAACCTCGGCCGGCACATGCTGCTTATATTTGTACTGGTCAAAACCGTCGATGCCATAAGCCTTCATAAGGAAGGTAAGGTCAATAGGACCGTTGATATAGAAAATGTCGTCCTCTCTCACGCGAAACTCATCCTTGAGGATCTTGAGAAGCTCCGGCTCAATTCCATTCTCGACCTCGAGACGGATTACTTCGCCCCACTGTCTCTTTTTAAGGGACTTGCTGATCTCCACGAGCAGATCGGCCGCCTCTTCCTCATCGATGCCGAGCTCTGCGTTTCTCATAATCCTGTACGGCTGTGTGCAGATCACGTCATAGCCCAGGAAGAGTTTGCTGATATTGCGGTTGATAACCTCATCCATCAGGATGATCGACCTTGTACCGTCAGTCTCCGGAAGATCGATAAATCTCGGAAGGACAGAAGGCACCTGGACAGTCGCAAAGAATTCTTTACCTTTTTCCTCGCCGTGCTTCCGGATCAGGGCGCCGATATTCAGCGTTTTATTCCTGATGAGAGGAAACGGTCTTGAAGAATCCATCGCCATCGGCGTCAGAACCGGGTACACATTTTTATCAAAATACTCATCAATGTATTTTTCCTGATCTTCCGTCAGCGGCTCACTGCTGCTATAGATGTGAAGGCCCACCTTCCGGAGCTCAGGGATCAGGCTCTTATTATAATTCTCGTACTGTCGCTCCACGAGATGATGGTTTTTGACTGAAATGGCGTCGAGTTGCTGCTGCGGCGTCATGCCTGCGAGATCTGGTTTGTTGTAACCGGTATGAACCATATCCTTGAGTGAGGCCACGCGGACCATATAAAACTCATCCAGATTCGATGAAACAATGCTCTCAAATTTCAGACGCTCAAAAAGCGGAATGCGGCTGTCCTCTGCCTCACTGAGGATCCTGAGATCAAAATCGATCCACGAAAGCTCGCGATTCCAGTAATATTCAGGCTTCGCGTACGGTTTGTATTCATCCAGCATCGGAAATTTCCCCCTGTAATGTTGTATATGGATATATTGTTATTTTTTTTATTATTTTCCTGTATTAACAACGGCCAGTCTGATTCTGCTGCTTACAGAATATTACAGAACCCTTCTTGGCCTGATCACCGGACGGACACCGAAGACCTCATCAAAGAAATCACATTCCTCACTGATGAGGTGGCTCTCCAGAGCATAGTCCTTCGTGACATCAATATTGATGACGAATTTTTTCTTTTTCAGCTCGCAGCTGATCCGGCTGATCTTCTGCAGATGGCTGCGGTCGAGCGCGTTCGCGAGGCGCATGATCGCCGTGAATCCCGCGACGGCCACATACTCGCGCTTATTGATGCTTGACCACTCCGCGATATCCTGGAACTCATCGAATTCCTCAGTCATATATCTGCCGGCAAGTGCGATCATCTCCCGCTCCGTGTGCGTGAGACCGATAATCTCATTTGTCATGATGATGTTGTAGGTGCTGTCTCCCACATCGTTGTAGCTGATATATTTTCCGGCGTCATGAAGAGTCACGGCCACCTGAAGCATCAGCCGCTCCCTGTCACCCAGGCCGTGCAACGGCTTCATAGCGTCAAACATGGCCAGCGCCGTCATCTCCATATTCTCAATATGTGCCACGCTGACGCAGTATCGGCGGGCTATGCTGCGCGCACAGGATACGATATCGCTGTCAAAATCGTGTTTCGCCTTCAGGATACCCTGTCTCTCGGCGTATTCATAGGCGAGTCCTCTGGACATATGCGTTCCGGGCGCCCAGATCATTGAGGGATCGAGGAGCTTCACGATCCTGTCAAAAATGATCGCCGTCGGCCGTACAAGTGAAGCATATTCCATCGTTATTCCGTTCTGAATGGCGATGTCCTGGAGTGACTTTCTCTCAATCTTACGGTACCATTTGCTGAATTCTTCACGTGTCAGCATACGTGTGCTCCGGTTCTTGTGCTTGGGATCGCGGAAAAGCATGTGTGCCAGGAAACCGCCGCCCGAGAAGACGACATTCTCGATCTTGTGACCCTGGAGGTACATCTCCTTGAAGCTCTTCAGATTATATTCAATCAGCTCATCGACATAATCTTCATAATTGATGCTCTCCGTCTCCATCTCGGCGAGGCGTTCGCGGATGCGCATACTACCCATCTGGAGATTCTGAGAGCAGATCAGCTGTGAGTGGTCGAAAACAGAGATCTGGGAGCTTCCGCCGCCGACATCGATAATCGCCGTTCCCTTTTTGATCATATCCTCAAAATTGCTCTCGATCGACGCGATCGCCTTATAACTCAGGAAACGTTCCTCCGAGTTGCTGAGTACACGGACGTCAAAGCCGCTCGTCTGCTTGATTTTTTTGAGGATAAACAGTTCGTTCTTGGCCTCGCGGATAGCGGTGGTGGCTATGGCCTGGTAAGCATCGACCTTATATTCATGCATAATCCTTTTGAAATCCCTGAGGATCTCGCACAGATCGTCGATCATTCCGGGACTGATGCGCCGTTCTTCAGAAAAAGTTTCACGTCCGAGCTCCAGCCTGTGGCGGATCCTGTCAATGCTGTGAATACCGTCCTTTGCTGAAATTTCAAAAATCTCAAGGTTCACATCGTACGGACCGATATCAACTGTTGCAAATGTTGTGACTGCCATAAATTACATCTCCCTGTACGGTTCAATAATTTCCGAGAAGCTTTAATTCGCCGGCCTCAGCCTGAATTCCCCGAAGCGCATTGCGCACAGCCGGATCTGCAAGATTCCCCTCAAAATCAATGAAGAAACGATAGCGGAATGGCTGATCCGGAACCGGACGCGATTCGATTTTTGTCATGTTGAGACCATTGAAAATGAAATGCGAAAGCATATTGTAAAGAGTACCGCATTCATGCGGAAGACCGAAGCAGATGCTGATCTTCTGTGCATTTTTAACGAACGCGCGATTGTGTGAGATGATGACGAACCGCGTTGAATTCTTCTCTTCCGACATCCCGCCCTCCTGAAGGATATTGAGGCCATAATATCCGGCGGCAGAACGGCTGGCGATAGCGGCCTGGTCAAGGCGTCCCTCGCGGGAGACCTTTTCAGCTGCCATCGCAGTATTGAGAACATTGACTCTCTGCCAGGATGGATGACGGTCCAGATATTCCTTGCACTGTGCAAGGGCCTGCGGGTGTGAATAGACGGTTTTGATACCCTCCATCGTCGCTCCCGGAAGAGCCATCAGCATGTGGTCGATTTTTATGATCTGTTCTCCCACAATGTAATTGTCATATTCAAGAAGCAGGTCATAAATGTCAGAGACACTGCCGGCGGTCGAATTCTCGATCGGAAGGACGGCGTAATCGGCCTCCTCATTGCTGATCATTTCCATGGCTTCGCGCCAGGTGCGGACATGCGTCGTCTCAATCGAAGAATCGTCGAAGAAAGCCTTCATGGCCTCAAAGCTGTACGCGCCCTCGACGCCCTGGAAAACCACCTTTGCATCATGGAAATACAGATTGTCCAGTGTGCGGTAATCAAACGGAAGCGGAACGCCCTTCTCCGTCATCAGCTGATACTGACGCCGACGGCTAACGGCCATCAGCTGCTCAAAAAGTTCATCGAGTGCGTGCTTGTTGAATTCGTTCGTGCCTCTTTTTTCAACACTGGCGATTTTTTCTTTTTCGCGCTTCGCATCGTAGACCGGTTTTCCCGTGCGTATCTTGTATTCGGCGACTTTTTCGGAGAGTGCGATACGGTTCTGGAAAAGGTCTATGATCTGGCTGTCTGTCTCATCAATTTCTTCTCTGTATTTGTCTAAATCTGACATAATTCTACCTGCCCTGATTTTTTTATCTGACATTAAATTATAGCAGAAACACGTCTTTTCGCCAACGTGTGAGCGCCGAACAGCCAACAAAATAGTATATTCCCACTGTCTTTTTTTCAATGCTCCCGAAGTATTCTTAACATTGAATTAAACATAGCTCAAAAAAAAAACTGCAGAAATAATTCCTGCAGTCCTTTTGATGATAATTCAGTTTTCAGTGCCTCTCTCTTCCATGGCAGTTTACAGCTGTGGCATTGCTGTCAGTTCTTCCCAAGCAGATAGTTGATGTACTGCTGTGCTGTTCTTCCGGAATAGCCGCCGTGGTTGAGCTCCCAGCGGTTCGCGCCCTCCAGGATCTCATCGTCCGTCATGTGGATGTCTGCGCGATGCGCGAGGCCGAGAACAATATTGTTATATTCAACGTGGCCAGGCTTCATGAAGCTGATCTGGCATCCGAAACGGTTGGCGAGGGAAAGCTTCTCCTCCATCGTATCTGATTTGTGGATACCGGCGTCATTTTCGACATCCGTCCTGTCTTTCCAGGTCTCCTTGATGAGATGGCGGCGGTTGGATGTCGCGTAAATCAGGACGTTCCTCGGCTTTGTCTCCATATCACCTTCGATGACAGCTTTCAGATACTTGTACTCAATCTCGAAATCCTCAAAGGAAAGGTCATCCATGTAGATAATGAACTTATAGTTTCTGTTTTTGATCCTCGCGATGACCGAAGAAAGATCCTTGAACTGATGCTTGTAGATCTCGATAAGGCGGAGGCCATCAGGGTAGAACTGGTTCACGATGCCCTTGATGCAGGTAGATTTACCAGTACCGGAGTCGCCGTAGAGCAGGCAGTTGTTTGCCACCTTCCCTTCGACGAAAGCCTGGGTGTTATCGACGAGCTTCTTCTTCTGGATCTCGTAGCCAATGAGGTCATCCAGCGACACGACTTCCATGTTGTTGATCGGCTGGAACTGTGCAACGCCATCCTTGTCATAAATGATGCGGAAAGCCTTGTTCAGACCGAACATTCCGACGCCGTAATCCTTGTAAAATCCGGTTACCGCGTCAAAGAACTCGTCCGCGTCCTTCGCCTTCTCCAGCTTTTCACTCAGCGTGCGGACTTTCTCGCTCACATTCTTGTTGTACATGAGCTCCGGCTTCTGAATTGCCTTATAATTCAGGATCCTCGAGAAGCAGTCAATGTCCAGGTCCTCCTCAAGCCATGAAAAATCGTAGTCAAACAGTTCCTTGTAGGCGGCGAAATCCTTCTTCGCGAAGTAATTCACACTGCCGTCCCCGGCGCCGACTTTTTCACTCGTGAGACTGAAAGAATTCTCATCGGTGATGAGACGGAAGGTCAGATAGTTGTGCCAGAGATTTTTGTCGAAAGCATAATCTGTTGAAATATTGAGCAGCCTCTTTACCTGACGGAAGCAGCGGGCCCTGAGCACATCCTTGCTCTGCGTGCCCTCGCGGGCATTCTTGCAGATGTCGCCCATCTGCGCGAGAATGCAGTCCTCCGGAAGACTGCCGTAGATCAGCAGCTTACTGATAATATGATCCATTTTTATATATTGCTCCTCTCAATAATCACTACATCCATCAGTCTCTGCGATGGCCGTGATATTTTTCTTCACAGTACTTGCAGCGGTAAATGGCTTTCTTCGGGTCTGTCAGGATAAACACCTGATCCAGTCCCTGCTCGATAGATGTGATGCAGCGCGGATTTTTACACTTGATGACATTGCGGACTTCCTTCGGAAGACCGATGCGCTTCTTGTCGATGATTTTTCCATTCTCAACGACATTGACGGTCACGTTCGGATCGATGAAGCCGACAATGGAGAGATCCAGCTGGTCAATCGGGCACTCTACCTTGAGAATGTCCTTGTGTCCCATCTTCTTGCTCTTTGCGTTGATGATCATCGCGACCGTACAGTCAAGCTGGTCGAGTTTCAGATCGTGATAGATCTGCAGAGCCTTGCCGGCGCGGATGTGGTCGAGTACGAATCCCTGTTCAATAGCCCCTACGTTCAGCATGATCAGTCACCTCCCTCGTTCATTGCATTGGTCTCATCGTCTCCGAGTTCAAGCAACGTGTACATCAGTGCCATGCGCATATACATGCCCCAGTAGACCTGTTTGAAATATGCCGCTCTCGGATCGTCGTCGACGTCGACGGAGATCTCATTGACTCTCGGAAGCGGATGGAGGACGTACATATCCTTCCTGGCAAGCTTCATTTTTTCAGCATCCAGGATATAAAAATCCTTCATGCGGACGTAATCGTCCTCGTTGAAGAAACGCTCCTTCTGGACACGGGTCATATAGAGGATATCGAGATCCGGGAGAGCCTCCTCGAGGCGGATCTTTTCTTCATAATGGATGCCGTTCGCGTCAAGAACATCCTCTTTTACATAATCGGGGAGACGTAGCTCCTCAGGAGAGATCAGAACAAATCTCACATTGTTGTATCTGGCCAGAGCACTGATCAGAGAGTGGACAGTGCGGCCGAATTTCAGGTCGCCGCAGATACCTACAGTCATATTGCCGAGGTATCCCTTGCACTGACGGATCGTCATGAGATCGGCGAGCGTCTGGGTAGGGTGCTGGTGTCCGCCGTCGCCTGCGTTAATGACGGGGATCTTTGACTTCGAAGCCGCGACCATGGCAGCCCCCTCTTTCGGATGACGCATCGCACAGATATCGGCAAAGCAGCTGACGACGCGGATCGTATCGGCCACGCTCTCACCTTTTGTCGCGGAGCTTGTATTGCCGGAATGGAATCCAATGATGGAGCCTCCCATATTCAGCATTGCCGTCTCGAAGCTGAGCCTCGTTCTTGTACTGGGTTCATAAAACAGAGTTGCAAGTTTCAGACCGTCACAGACATGAGCATATTTCTTCGGATGTGCCTCCATATCAGCCGCAAGATCCATGATCTCATCCAGCTCCTGCACGGACAAATCAAGGGGTGACATCACATGACGAAGATGCTTCAGTTTTCGCATTTCAGCCTCCTTATAAGTTATCGCTAAAGTTGCTCTATATATGAACTCCGCATTGCGGCATTGATCCGCAGCGGAAGTACATATCACCAAAAAAGAAAGACAGGACAGATACCCGTTACATTCAGACAAAAAGAAAGGCTGCCACTAATAATAGCGGCAACCTCTGTTATCAAAATGAAATATTTTTTTCATTCATAGTCTCTTTCATGAACGCTCTCTCCTGTTTTAACGGAACAAACCGGACCCCGCGCTATCCCATCATCGCATAATGAGAAGCAGAGCTATAAGCCGGGTTATGTCGTGTGTGATCATCTGTCTGATTCTTCCCGTTGCCGGAAAGCTCTAGCGACCAACCTGAAAGATAGGACGGGCAGCCCATTCCTTTCGTTTCGGTCTTGCTTCGGATGAGGCTTGCCATGCGCGCTGTGTTACCACAGCGCCGGTAGTCTCTTGCACTGCCTTTTCACCCTTACCTCCAGAGGAGGCGGTTCGTTTTCTGTGGCGCTTTCTCGGGGATCGCTCCCGCCGGACGTTATCCGGCATCCTGCCCTGTGAAGCCCGGACTTTCCTCAGCCGCAGCCTTTCGGCTCCCGCGGCCGCGATCACACGCTCTGCTTCCAACACATGCTACCACAAACGCAATTTTATTGAAAGGACTAATTTTATTTTTCCACCACTGCGGATCTTGTGGATCTTGTTCAGACCCCGAATAAATATTGTGATTCTCAAAGGCAGGCGTTTCCGCCCGCAATACAGATGCGCAAGGCTTTCATACGCGGCGCGCTCTCGCTTGTCCTCAGCGTAGCGGTGCATAAACTCGCCCTTTCCTACGGTCGGGCTCGTTAAGCACCGACGCTTGCGGATGTCGCGTCTGAAAACCTATGCGCATTCCTGGGAAATGTGTGCTGGAAACGCCTGCCTTCTCGAATTAATATTCTCTTTCAAAGTCTGAACAAAATCCGCAGTTCACAAATTCAGTCTTACCCGACGTCGAAACAGCTGCCGCCGATGAATTCTCTGAGGATGGAATTGTGCGGCACGGCTTCTGAGGGGATGCCCACGAAGTAGCTCAGGAATTTGAGCAGGCGTTTTGCCTCCAGGTATTCTGGTGCGTCGTCCGGCACCTGGAAAAGCAGCGGCTCCGCATAGACCTTAAGCACTGAGAGCTCGTAAACGAGCGCCGAGTTGAAGACCGCGTCTGCGTTTTCCTGGTGCGGGAAGATATATTTCTTCTCACCGGCGCGCACAGATGGCCAGCGGCTGATGGTTTCCTGCGCACTTGTACCGCGCGTCAGGTTGTCCCGGACGATCCTTCTTATGAGGCGTCCGTCAGTCGTCGAAATGTGGTTGTGCTCATCGACATTGAGCTGCGTCAGCGCGCTGATGTAGATCCGGAAGATGCTGTCCTTCGGAAGGTCCGCGATCAGCCGGTCGTTCAACCCGTGAATTCCTTCGATAACGAGCACATCACCCCTGCCGAGCTTTATTCTGTCGCCGTGATATTCCGGTTTTCCCGTCACAAAATTGAATCGCGGCATTTCTACTTCTTTACCTGCGATCAGATCCGACAACGTCTTCTTGATCAGCGGCACGTCGAGAGCATCGATTGTCTCGAAGTCATATTCGCCGTTCTCATCCCTCGGGCACAGGGACCGGTCAAGATAAAAATTATCGAGGCTGATCGGATGAGGCGTGATCCCGTGTGCCGAAAGCTGGATCGACAACCGACGTGAAAAAGTCGTCTTTCCGGAGGACGATGGGCCGGCGATCATGACAAACTTCACGTTGTCGCGATTTTTGATCTCCTCAGCGAGATTAGAGATCTCGCTTTCCTGCAGTGCCTCGGCGACGAGAAGCTCATGTCCGATATGACCGTCGCGGATATAATTATTCAGATCTGCGACGCAGCTGATCCCGAGCGTATCTGCCCATTTTTCAGATTTTACCTGAACTTCAAAAATCTTCGGATACGCGTGAAAAGGCGTGACATGCGTATAGTCACTG
This sequence comes from Eubacteriales bacterium, assembly GCA_036453165.1. Taxonomy (GTDB): domain Bacteria; phylum Bacillota; class Clostridia; order Lachnospirales; family Lachnospiraceae; genus Bilifractor. The sequence goes on from JAZHVR010000012.1 coordinate 54,309, forward strand.
GCATCCGGAATGACCAGAACAAGCCCGTTCCTGTACGATGTCACATCAAAATATTTCAGATACCTGGTGTTTGACACCATGTACCCGTAGAAATAATCCTGATAATTCTCAAGGCTGTACAGATTGATCTGAGAGCCGATCCTGTAGTGGAATAGCTGCTCCTTGTCGTACATCCCGACGGAGTGGAAAAACTGGCGTGCGCGGTATGTGGATACCGAGCGCTTATGCACGGGGATCTCTCTCTGGACAAGCTCCTGCATATGCTTTTTGACGTTTGCGGCAAAAGCTTCATCGACATGAACGATGCCGCTGTCATAGCCGTTTCCGTCTTTGTTCAGCGTGAAATAATAGCCATTGCTGTTAGTAAACTGCAAGACCGCGTGGACATGACAGTCGCGCCCGACAATGTCGTAGGTTGCCTTCAGAAAAAGCAGGCAAAGACTTCTCTTGTACGTATCCATGCCGGAGTGTTCCGCTGCCGTGACCGGAACGACGGTGCAGCTGTGATTCGCCATCTTGTGAAGCTCACGCAGCCTTCCATCGGCCATTACAAGAAGGGCAGGATAACCTCTGTCGGAACGCCAGTCCTTTACGATCTCTCCATAACTCGTGCCCTTGGGAACTTCAAAGGTTTTTCCGTCGAGGCTGATTTTTACGTTTTCATCACTCATATTGATCACACTATCATGTAAGGCTGCTGAACCTTTGCGCCCCTGGTCTCAACCTCAGGGAAGAGGCGCTGCATTTTCTTTACCATGTAATCGATAAAACAATATTCCGTGCCGTAATGTCCGGCGTCGATGATATACAGGCCCTGCGCCAGCGCATCGATAGCCGTGTGATAATCGATATCACCCGTCACAAGAATATCCGCATTTTCGGCGATTGCCTTGTCGACGACGCTCTTTCCGGAGCCTCCGCAGACAGCACAGCGGCTGACACGGATCTTGTCGTCGGGATTCTTGTTCTCCTCCTCATCAGAGAGTCCGTAGCAGCGGACTGTCGACAGGCCGAGACATTTTCGCACGTATGCGGCTGCGTCCTCAAGAGTCATAGAATGCGGAAGGTCTCCGACTCTTCCGATTCCTTCATCGACACCCTGATTGTCGCCCGTCACATCAAGGACCTTTGTATTTTCAAGTCCGAGCTGTTTTTCGTTGATCTGCGCCATGCCGATCACATCAAAATTCGTGTGCATCGCATAATACGTAATGTCGTTTTCGATCAACGTCAGGATTCTTCTCCCGATAAAAGTATCGTCGTTGATCTGCTTTACGCTGTGAAAAAGAAGCGGATGATGTGTGATCATCATATCCGCGCCAAAATCAACGGCCTGGCTTATCGTTTCCTCTGTCGCATCAAGTGCAATAAAAACTCTCTTAACTTCCCGGTTTCTTCTTCCGACGAGAAGGCCCGGGTTATCCCATTCTTCCGCGCTTCCGAGAGGATATTCCTCTTCAAGGCGGTTCATGATCTCTTCACTTCTCATACCTTTTCAGAGCAGACGCAATCGTCTGCATTTCCTTTCTTATTTCTTGTTGTCTTGTCTTTGCCTGCGGTGACAGAGCTGACTCCTGTTCTTTCGCAGTCAGTCCTCTGTCGATCGACGCATAAACTTTTTCCATCTTCCTGAGATAGTCGTACAAGGTTCTGTTCTGCTCCCTCAGAAGACAAGGGCCGAATTCAGCCTCTTCGGGCAGAAGCTCTGTCTCTGCTTTTCCGGGAATGCAGTGCAGCACCGGATAATATTTTCCCTCATCCTCAATGAACGCCTCGCGGTCGATGACAAATCCGGTCCGGAGAACATCTCTTCTCACTGAAGCCGGATCCGACTGCGGGGACAAAATCAGCTCTTTCAGCGACCGTACTGTCTCCACACCGCGCCCGAGGATCCTGCAGATCAGAAGACCTCCCATGCCGGAGATCACGGCGCTGTCCGCTTCTCCCGGCCTCAGGGAGTCAAAGCCGTCCGACAATCTGCATTCAATGCGGTCCTCCAGATGTGCATCCCGCACATGCTCTTCGGCCCTCATCAGGGGACCCTTTCTCACATCCATGGCGATAGCCGAGGGAATGCGCCCGCTCTCACATAAGTAGATCGGGACGTACCCGTGATCCGTTCCCACGTCGGCGAGGACCATTCCGTCGCTCACGAAAGACGCGATCACCGAGAGCCGTCTTGAAAGCTGAACGCAGCTCATCAGCTGAGATATCCTCTGAGCTTCTTGCTGCGGCTCGGATGATGGAGCTTCCTGAGAGCCTTCGCCTCGATCTGACGGATACGCTCACGGGTGACATTAAACTCCTTGCCGACCTCCTCGAGTGTTCTCGCTCTTCCGTCGTCAAGTCCGAAACGGAGACGGATAACCTTCTGCTCCCTTTCTGTCAGTGTGTCAAGCACCTCATTCAGCTGCTCCGTGAGCATCATGTACTCAGCCGCATCGGAAGGCGCCTGCGTATTATCAGCGGGGATAAAATCGCCGAGGTGGCTGTCCTCCTCTTCGCCGATCGGGGTCTCAAGAGAAACAGGCTCCTGGGAGATCTTCATGATCTCTCTTACACGCTCAACCGGGACATGCATCTCTGCGGCGATCTCTTCCGGGGTAGGTTCACGCCCGAGCTCCTGCAGAAGCTGTCTGGAGACACGTACCTGTTTATTAATCGTCTCAACCATATGGACAGGGATTCGGATCGTCCTCGCCTGATCGGCGATCGCACGCGTGATGGCCTGGCGGATCCACCATGTCGCATAGGTCGAGAATTTATATCCCTTGCGGTAATCAAATTTCTCGACAGCCTTGAGAAGGCCGAGATTTCCTTCCTGGATCAGGTCAAGGAACTGCATTCCTCTGCCGACATAGCGCTTTGCAATAGAAACGACGAGACGGAGGTTAGCCGTGGCGAGTTTATTTTTCGCCTCCTCATCTCCCTGCTCCATTCTCTTCGCGAGCTCGATCTCCTCCTCGCCAGTGAGGAGCGGCACCTTGCCGATCTCCTTCAGATACATCCGGACAGGGTCCTCAATGCTCACGCCCTCCTGGACAGAGAGATCGATATGTTCGAGGTTCTCACTGTTGTCGTCATCGTTTTCTTCCTCTTCGAGGCGCATCATATCCTCGTCATTCGGCTCGTCCATATCATCGGTGCTGCCGTTGGAAAGCTTTGCGACAACCATAATATCGTGCTCTTCAAGGTACTTCACGATAGCTTCAAACTGCTTGTCCGTGAGCTTCATATCCTTGAAAGCATTGACAACATCCTTGTATTCAATGGTGTTGTCCTTCTGTGATGCCTCATCGACAAGTTTTTTTGTCTTCTCGAGAATCTTGTTGTTGTCCTGCTTCATATATCAGGTTCCCCTTTCTGTATGATCTGTCAGATATCGTTTTTCCATTACTTAAGTGACTGAAAAATCTCAGCCGGCAGCCCTTTGCGCGCCAGCTCATCTAACTTTTTTCTTTCATCCATCAGTTTCATAAAACCGCCCGCGTCGCTGTCAGACAGCGAATCAAAGCGGGTGTCGATGCTCTTCCGCTTCATGCGGAAATAAACATCCTCAAACGCCTTTCTGCGCTCCTCATCGGATTTATACGCAAGGTCGGCGTGAAATACCGTAGCGGCCTCCGACTGCTCTTCGGCCGTCTCAAAATGGCCGATGATCTCTGCCTCACTGATCTCCCCGTTTTCTGACTGTTTCCATACCATTTCTGCGATCGAGTGGCAGACAGGACTGGTAAAATCATCCGGGGACAGATACGGCTTCATGAGGCGGATGAGCTTTGGCCGGTCTGTCAGCATGGCGAGAAGGATTTTTTCTTCTGCGTCCTGCGTATTTACTTTGATCGGAGCCCTCTGAGGAAGCTTCTCCGGACGGGAATATTCCTGTCCTCTCCCATCGGCCATAAGGAGCTCCTTACTGACATATCCTTCAAGCGTCTTTTCACGGATGCCATATCTCTGAGACAGATACTGGATACAGCTCGTGCGCTCAATCTCATCCTCGATTTTTGCCGCCTCGGCGCAGTCCTCATGGAGCATCTGCGCCTTTTCGCCCGGATCATGGATATTGTATTTGAGTTCTACCTGATCCGTGATAAACGCGAAACTGTTCTCGGCATTGAGCAGGCGCTGCTCAAAGGCTTCCTTTCCATTCGTCTGGATAAATTCGTCCGGATCCTTACACGGACGCATGTCGACGACCTTCGTGACGATCCCGACATCCCGCAGCATCGGAATAGCCCTCAGTGCGGCATGCCTTCCGGCGCCGTCCATGTCATAGAGGATGTACACCTCCTTCGTGAACCGCTTCATCAGCATACACTGTTCTTCGGTCAGCGCCGTCCCGAGAGATGCCACGGCGTTCGTAAAGCCCGCCTGATGCATGCTGATCACATCCATATAGCCCTCGCAGATGATCAGATATCCGCGCTTCGTCCTTCTCGCGATATTCAGCCCGTACAGGTTCCGCCGCTTGTTAAAAATCTCAGTCTCCGGCGAGTTGAGATATTTGGGCTTGCCGTCTCCCATGACCCGGCCTCCAAAGCCGATCACACGGGAATTGGCGTCCATGATTGGGTACATGACCCGGTTCCAGAACTTATCCTTGAAGCCCTCCCGGCTGTCATATCGGAACAGCCCGCTGTCCTTCAGAAGATCATCGCTGTAGCCCTTCGATTTCATGTACCGGTAGAGATCGTCGCTGTACTTGTCCGAATAGCCAAGTCCGAAATTATGCATCGTCTCTGCCGTGATCCCCCGTCCTGTCAGATACTTCATAGCGACCTGACCGGCCGGCACCCGCAGCTTTTTATAAAAATAAACTGCCGCCGTTTTATTAATCTCAAGAAGCTTCGACCTTCTGTCTGCGGCGGCCTTCTGTGCCGCCGATTCCTCTTTCTTCGGAAGCGTGATCCCGACGCGTTCCGCAAGGTACTGGAGCGCCTCCGTAAAAGAGTAATTCTCATATTTCATAATGAACGTGATTACATTTCCGCCGCTCTGACATCCGAAACAATAAAAAATCTGTTTGTCCGGGCTCACGGAAAAGGAAGGCGTCTTCTCATTATGAAAAGGACAGAGTCCAAAATAATTACTTCCTCTTCTCGTAAGTTTAACGCGCTCGGAGATCACTTCAACGATGTCGTTCCGCTCGCGCACCTCATCAATTATTTCCTGTGAATAACGCATAAAGCCTCTTAATAAAACACATCAATTGTCATATCCGGTAATCAGTAAACATCCCACGACTTCGGTTCGAACACGGTGCGGAATCTCTTTACACAGTATGCGTCCGTCATGCCGGAAATGTAATCACACACCGTCCGCTCCTTATTTTCTCCGTGTCGGATCATACGCACATACTCTTCCGGCATCTCATCCGGATTTTCCGTGTAGTACTGATAGAGTCCCGTGATCATCCGGTGCACCTTGACCTCCTCAGCCTTGGCGACCGGGTTCGTATACACATCGGCGAACATCAGCTTTCTGAAAAGCATCATAGCCTCATATATGTCATCAGACTGAACAATGTCGTCCTTTCCGAGACTTGAATTAATAATGTCCAGTACCAGGGTGTTCAGCCGTTCCTTTGTCGTATAACCCAGCTTCATCCTGAGTGTAACCGGGATATCATCCTCTGAGATAATACCCGCGCGCTGTGCGTCATCCATGTCGTGGTGGATATACGCGATTTTGTCCGAGATCCGCACGACGCGTCCTTCAAGAGTTTTCGGTGTGGTCTCCATCTGATGGTTGAGGATACCGTCGCGGACCTCCCAGGTCAGATTCAGACCCTTTCCGTCATTTTCGAGCTTATCGACGACGCGGAGGCTCTGCTCATAGTGGCGGAAACCGCCCGGCACGAGAGCGTTAAGCGTTCTCTCGCCCGCATGGCCGTAAGGCGTGTGGCCGAGGTCATGGCCGAGAGCGATGGCCTCTATGAGGTCACAATTGAGCTTAAGCGCCTTGCCAATCGTTCTCGCGATCTGTGATACCTCAAGGGTGTGCGTCAGCCGCGTGCGGTAGTGATCGCCCTCCGGATCAAGGAACACCTGTGTCTTGTCCTTAAGCCGGCGGAAAGCCTTGCTGTGCAGAATCCTGTCGCGGTCCCGCATATATTCCGTCCGCACCTCATCCTTCTCCTGCGGCCGCATGCGCCCTCTAGTGCGGCTGCTCAGCGCCGCATACGGGCTCAGCGTCTTTTCTTCATTTTGTTCAATCTGCTCGCGGACATTCAAGAACGATGCCCCCTTCACGCCTGAAAAAAACAGACGGTATCTGCTGCCCTGAAAACCGGTTACAATATATTTATACTGAAATAAAAACTGATTTCCTTTTTTGGGTAAAAAATAACCGGAAGCCTTTAAGACTTCCGGTTAAATATGTCGTGCGGAAGAAGGGACTTGAACCCTCACGGTACGAATACCACAAGATCCTTAGTCTTGCTCGTCTACCAATTCCGACACTTCCGCATCTCGCTGCCACTCATCGGCAACAATCGGTATTCTATCATCAGGTCTCCTGCAAGTCAACCCCAAAATAAAATTTCCTACTTTGAGTCAAATATCGGGTGACTATTCAGACAATTTCATCTCGGAGAACCACACCGCTGCGGATGCGGATCTCCCGGCAGCGGTTAAATGATCCTCAGGATATCATGGATCGTGACGTACGCAGAGAACATGAGCAGCGCGGCCAGTCCGATACTGTCGATGTAATACTGCACCTTCTGACTTACCGGCTTCTTCCGGATGGCCTCGATGAGAAACAGGAGCAGTCTCCCTCCGTCGAGAGCCGGAAGCGGGATCAGATTCATCACGCCGAGGTTCGCAGATATCATGACGAGAATACTCATCAGCGTCAGAAGACCGGCGCCGAACGAAACCTCCTCGACAGCCTGCTGATACGTATCGCCGACGGTTTTCACAATGCCGATCGGCCCTGTAAAATCATTGATTGAAAAAATTCCCGTGACGAGTCCGCCCAGTGTCTTCCAGACGAGACGCACATTGTAAGCCACTTCGACAAAGGAGTATTTGATGACGCCGAAGAAGCCCTGGCGCTCATATCCCATATTGTATGAGAAATTTCTGACGCCCTGTACAACTTCTTTGGGAACGACATCTTCTGCTGTATATGTCCTCGAGCCCCGGCGGTATGTCACGTCAACGGCAGAACCATCAAGAGGATTCTCCTCAAGGTAGTTCTGAAGATCCTCTGAATTTGATAATTCAACCCCATTAAGAGCAGTGATGACATCTCCGCTCTCCAGTCCGGCGTCTTTTAAAGCCGAATCCTTTTCGAGCTGTGTAATCTGAACACCGGAATTGTCATCGGTATCGCTGTAATAAAAGCCGAGCATCCATCTCGTCACTGTCTCCGGCTGATAGGTGATCCTGACTTTCTCTCCGTCACGGATCACGGTAATTTCTGTCTCATCGACGGGATCTCCATAAATGATCTCGTTGATATACAGATCACGGCTGTTGAGGATGCTTCTTCCGTCGTAGCTGACTATCTCATCTCCGGCCTCAAGGCCCGCCTCTTCAGCGGCCGAGCCTGTTTCCACTTCTGTCACAATGGGCTGGTCGGCGCCGGAAAAAGCGACAAGAACAACAGCGGCCATCAATGCCATAAGGAAATTGAAGAGCGGCCCCGCAGCAACAATAAGCGCCCTCTGCCAGAGCTTTGCTCCGACAAAGCTTCCGGGCACCGGTTCGCCCTCCTCTTCGTTCATCATGGCGCAGGATCCGCCGAACGGAATGGCCTTCCATGAGTAGACTGTTCCGCTTTTTTTGCTTTTGTGCGAGAGTATTCTCGGGCCAAAGCCCACAGAAAACTCCTCGACGACAACTCCGTTTTTTCTTGCCGCCAGCATGTGACCGTATTCATGAAACAGAACGGTCAATCCCAGAAGCAGGATTCCCCAGACGTATCTCAAGCTGTTTCTTACTCCTTATTGTTTTCCATATTGCGCGCGGATCCTGTCGCGCGTTTCTTTTTCCACCGTGAGGATTGTGTCGAGATCCGGATCCGGAATGACTTCCGCCCTGTCCATCGACTCCTGGATGATGCGGTAAATATCGAGAAAGCCGATCCTGTGGTCCAGGAAATACCCGACAGCCTCTTCATTGGCCGCATTGAATACGGTTGGCATAGAACCTCCGGCTTTCGCGGCCTCGATCGCCATCGGAAGTCCCTTGAAGGTATCCATATCCGGCTTATCGATCTCGATCCCCGTAAGCGTCTCGAAATCGAGCCGTTTCCCGGGCAGGTACCTGCGCTCCGGATAGCAGAGCGCATACTGGATCGGCAGCCGCATATCCGGCGACCCAAGCTGAGCCATCACGGCACCATCTTCGAATTCGACCATGGAATGGATGATGCTCTGCGGCTGGACAACGACCTGGATCTGATCAAGCCCCACGCCGAACAGCCAGTGGGCTTCCATAACCTCGAGGCCCTTATTGACAAGCGTCGCAGAATCGATCGTTATTTTTCTTCCCATCGACCAGGTCGGGTGCTTTAATGCGTCTTCCGGTCTGATGTCCTTCAGCTGTTCCGTTTTCATTCCCCGGAACGGACCGCCGGAGGCCGTGATCAGCAGCTTGTGGATGCTGCGCCTGTCTTCGCCGTGAAGGCACTGAAAAATCGCGCTGTGCTCACTGTCGACCGGAAGGATCTGGACATTTTTTTCTTCCGCCCTTTTCATGATCAGATGACCCGCGGTGACGAGCGTCTCCTTATTTGCGAGGGCGATATCCTTTCCTGCTTCTATTCCGGCGAGTGTCGGCCGGATGCCGATCATTCCGACGACCGCCGTCACCAGGATGTCGGAATTTTTCATCGACGCGAGTTCGACCAGTCCGTCCATTCCCGACAGAACCTTTGTCTTCGTATCACTGACGCGCGTTTTCAGGTCAGCCGCCGATTTTTCATCATAAAGAACCGCGAGTTCCGGTTCAAATTCGCGGATCTGCTTTTCAAGCGCATCCGTGCTCCTGTTTGCGGAAACCGCGGTTACCTTCATATCCTTATTATTTCTGACAACGTCGAGGGTCTGTGTTCCGATGGACCCTGTAGACCCGAGGATTGCAATTCGCTTCAATATATCCTTTTCTCCTTTTGAAAACAGATATTATACCGCTACGGCGCTGGCCATGAAATAGATGACCGGAGCTGTAAAAATCACGCTGTCAAACCGGTCAAGCACACCGCCGTGTCCCGGAATCAGTTTGCCATAGTCTTTGATATTTACATTTCTCTTGATGGCTGAAGCGGACAGATCGCCGATCATGGAGATAACTGCTCCCACGGCGCTGATGACAAAATAATGTACGCAATTCTGGTTAATGCAGAGCGCATAAATGAGTCCCAGGACCGCAGCGCCAACAACGCCTCCAACGCCACCGGCTACCGTCTTATGCGGGCTGAGGACAGGAGCCATCTTTCTTTTCCCAAAAAGTCTTCCGAAGCAATATGCGCTTGTGTCGCATCCCCACGAGCAGATAAAGATCAGCCATACGCTGTATTTTCCGCCGGGCAGCATCCTTGTCTGGTAGACGAATGAGAGCATTACACCGACGTAAAGGATACCGAAAACGGCTGCCATCACCTGATTGACTTTGTATTTCGGAAAGGTAAACACATAGACCGCCATCACAAGAACGAGACCTGCGACAAGGCCTCCGATCTCCAGGTGGCTCCAGTTAAAGACAAGTGTGAGATAATACAAAAGCACACCGGCGTAACCGGCGAGCTCCATGGCATCTGCACGCCCCTTCTCGTGAAGGCCAAGGGCGCGGTAGAATTCAAACGCTCCTATCATCGAAAGAATGAGGCAGGTCGCATAGAGGAGCCAGCTTCCGCGGATGATAACAATGAGAGCGATAAGAACCAGGATGACACCACTGATGCATCTGGTTATGAATGAATTCTTCACATTTCTCGTCAGATACTGCACGACAAGCATTACCGCAAGGGCAATGAGACCAATGATAAGACGCGTTGTTGAAGAATTCATTTTTGTGATGCCTCCTGGTAACAATTCAAAAATTTAATAATTTCTCAGGCGTTTCCGAAGCGTCGGTTCCTCCGGTCAAATTCACGGATTGCCTCAATAAGCTCCGGCTTGTGGAAATCCGGCCATGCGACGTCTGTAAAATAGAACTCGGTGTAGGCCATCTGCCAGAGAAGAAAGTTCGATATACGCTGCTCTCCGCTCGTGCGGATCAGAAGATCGGGATCCGGAATACCTGCCGTATCCAGATATTTTTCAAAAGTCTCACCGGTCACACGCCCTTCAGGAAGGACGCCTTTTCTCGCGTCATCGGCGAGCTTTGTGACGGCTCGCTCGATCTCATCGCGGCCGCCGTAGTTAATGGCGATCTGGAAGAACATCTGATCATAATCCTTCGACATATCCTCCAGATAACTGATCTCGTCCTGAAGGTCCGGGGCAAGTGCCGTCGGATCCCCGAGGATCCGGACACGCATATGATTTTTCACAGCTTTCTTCTCACACCTCTTCAGATACTTTCTGAAGAGGTTCATCAGAAGATCGACCTCATCCTTCGCGCGTTTCCAGTTCTCGGTGGAAAAAGCGTACACAGTCAGATATTTAATCCCCATATCGCAGATGATATCGCACATCTTTTCCAGATTGTCCGTCCCGACGATATGGCCATAGCTTCGCGGCATACCGCGTCTCTTCGCCCAGCGGCCGTTGCCGTCCAGAATGATCGCCAGATGATTCGGAAGTCTCAGTTCCTCATCCATGAGTCTTTCCCCCGTTTATTATCAGACTGTCATCAGCTCTTTGATCTTCGCATTTACGATCTCATCAATCTTCTTGCCGTACTTATCCGTGATCTTCTGAAGATCATCCTGAAGCTCGCTGACGACATCTTCTGAAACGTCTTCAGACTTTTCGAGCTTCTTGAATGCCTCGTTGCCATCGCGGCGGATGTTGCGGATAGCGACCTTCGCACCCTCGCCCTGCTTCTTTACGTCCTTAGAGAGCTGTTTACGGCGCTCCTCCGTCAGTTCAGGGAAGATTAGGCGGATCGCCTTGCCGTCGGTTCCCGGATTGATTCCGAGGTCAGAAGCCTGAATGGCTTTGATGATGGGCTTTACCATCGAGCCCTCCCACGGCTGGATCTGAATGATCCTTGCTTCCGGAACAGTGATATTTGCAACATTCTTGATCGGCATCTGTGATCCGTAGTAATCAACGGTAATCCTGTCAAGAACATGCGGATTTGCGCGTCCGGCGCGTACTGTATCCAGTTCACTGTTGAGGTTCGCAATCGTCTTGTCCATCTTATCCTGATAAGGTTTCAGTCTTTCGTCCATAGTAAAAATCCTCCGAAAATATTATTTTGTTTTACTGCAGATCCGTTCCCGACCGGACTCAGTCCGCCGTGATAATTGTTCCGCTCGTCCTGCCGTGCGCAGCGTTCACGATGCTGTTCTCTTCCGCAAGTCCGAATACGACCATCGGGAGGTGATTCTCCTGAGCCATGACAGAAGCTGTCACATCTACAACTTTCAGCTGTTTAGCAACGACCTCATCGATGCTCAGAGTATCATACTTCTTAGCATCCGGATTTTCCTTCGGATCAGAATCGTAGACACCGTCGACAGCTTTTGCGAGAAGAAGCGAATCCGCCTCGATCTCGATCGCGCGGAGAACCGCTGCCGTATCCGTGGAAAAATACGGATTTCCTGTGCCGCCGCCGAAGAAGACAACGATCCCCTTGCCGAAATATTTTGAGCAGCGGTCCTTAGAATAAAGCTTTGTGATGCCGCCGATCTCCATCGGAGTAAGAACAGAGGTCATCATGCCCTCAGAACGGAAAATATCAGATACATAGATGCAGTTCATGACCGTGGCAAGCATGCCGATCTGATCCGCCTTTACGCGGTCGATCCTCTTGCTGGAACGGCCTCTCCAGAAGTTGCCTCCGCCGATCACGATGGCGATCTCATAGCCTTCATCCACAAGAACCTTTACCTGCTTTGCAACCCCGACAATCACATCATCGTCAAAACCTGTCTTCTTTCCACCGGCGAGTGCCTCACCACTCAGCTTCAGCAGAAGTCTCTTCATACCGCACCTCCATCATTTTATGTCAAAAAATCATGTAATAATCAAAACACGTTTTATTATATCATAGCCCTCTGCAAATGTAACAAAAGAAGCCGTCTGCCCTGCAGAAGAAACGGACAGGCGGTTATTAACAGATCAGAGCTGGGAGATAACAAAGATATCATAGATTGCCCGGATGGCAGTCTCAAAATCTCTGTTTTCAACACCGATGATAATATTCAGTTCCGACGAGCCCTGGTCGATCATCTTTACGTTGACGTGAGCATGGGCAAGTGCTGCAAAGATCCTTCCTGCAGTTCCCCTTGTCCGTCTCATTCCACGTCCTACGACGGCGATCAGAGCGAGATCTGACTCGAGCTCGATCATATCCGGGTGAACGCTCCGATGAAGACCCGCGATAATCTGCTGTTCATGCGGCTCGAAATCCTTCTGATTTACAAAAACGGAAAAAGTATCAATCCCGGATGGGATATGTTCAAAGGTCAGTCCTTCGTCCTCAATGACCTGAAGAACCTTGCGTCCGAATCCGACTTCCGCGTTCATCATTGCTTTTTCAATCGTGATGGATGCGAAGCCCTTCTTTCCGCCGATACCCGTGATCGTGTACCTCGGCTTGCTGCAGGTGCTCTCAACGACCATCGTTCCCGGATCCTCCGGACGGTTCGTGTTGCGGACATTGATCGGAATACCCTCTTTTCTGAGCGGGAAGACAGCATCCTCGTGAAGAACCGTTGCGCCCATATAAGAAAGCTCACGCATTTCGCGATATGTAATCGTACTGATTGTCACCGGATTTTCGATGATGTGCGGATCCGCCATCAGAAAACCGGAAACATCCGTCCAGTTTTCATAGACATCCGCGTGAACCGCCTTTGCGACAAGAGATCCGGTAATATCGGAGCCTCCTCTCGAAAAGGTCTCGATGCTCCCGTCCGGCTTTGCGCCGTAGAATCCCGGGATGACAGCATACTGGACCTCTGACAGGCGGCCGCTCATGAGCTTGTCTGTCTGGCGGTCATCGAAATTACCTGCCGCGTCAAAAGCGACGATCTCGGCAGCATCGACGAATTCAAATCCGAGATAAGCAGCCATGACTTTGCCATTCAGATATTCTCCGCGGGACGCCGCATAATCTTTTCCGATTTTTGCCTTGAAATTCTGATCGATCTTGCGGAACTCGTCATCGAGCGAGAAGTCAAGCTCAAGTCCACGGATGATCGCGTCATATCTGTCCTTGATATTCTGAAGCGCCTGGGAAAAATCGACGCCCTTCTCCGCCAGATCATAGCAGGCGTAAAGCATATCCGTGACTTTCGTATCATTAGAAAATCTTCTGCCCGGCGCCGACGGTACAACGTAACGGCGGCTTGAATCTGCACGGATGATCGCGCCGACTTTCTTAAACTGGTTTGCGTCGGCGAGTGAGCTTCCGCCGAATTTTACTACTTTGATCGATGTTCTCATTTTGTCTGCTATCTCCCTTTTATACTGTGTCCTTAAAAGGCTCGGTGATCACGACCGAATCTGGAAGCGGCTTTCCCTTCAGATAGACGTTCTTAATATAGTCGATTGCCTTGTCCTCGCCCTCATCTGCAACCATTTTCAGAAGAAATTCAAGCTGGGCTACAACATCCTTATGGACAAACCACAGTCTCTTTTTTCCCCTGACAAAATATTCATATGCAGACCGGTCCGTATAGGCATCTCCCTTGTAAACACGCGAAGCGCTTATGCGGTCCGCGACCATCTCTGCAATATAACGTCTCGGTATTGGTACACCTCGGATGATTGTATCACAATTCAGACCATAATCAATCCAGTATTCGAAATGATGTTTGTTTCTTCCTTTGTGATGCAGCCACGCTCTGGAATAACCTTTTTCCTCACGAGCCTTATTATTCGGGCTTCTTGTGCCCTGCCACCAGACGGCTCCTTCCAGAAATTCCGTCGGTGTGTATTTGGAGAGATCGTGTGCCAGCCCCTGGCGGTACAGTCCCATCCGGAAACAGTACTTCATGACCAGGTGGCGATGCCTGGTTATGGTCCTGAAATGCTGCCAGGCATATGGATAACTGCTCATTACTCTTCAGCCTTCCCCGATTTTTCTTTCTTTTTCGGAATTCCCGTTTTTTCCGCGATCAGGATAACAATGCTCCGTTCTCTGACAGAGACATTCTTGTCCTCTCCGCGCTTCAGCACTTCTTCCTCTCCATCGGAAAGGAAAACCTCATTTCTTGAAGTATCTGCCTTCACCTTCCACTGCATTCCCTGTGGGAGCTGAGGAAGTGCAAACGTCTGAGGCCGCCAGTACATGTTATATGCGATATAGATCGTATCGTCCTTCGTGCCGTCGGGCTTATCTGCGTATCTTCCGCAGTACATCGCCGCAAAACCATTTTTCGTCTCACCTGTGCCGCTCATCCAGGCGATCTTGCTGTGATAAGAGAGATCAGGGAAGCCGCAGCTCTTGTAATCGCTCATGCGATACAGCTTCTCAGGATGAAGCACCGGATGTTTTTTCCGGAAGGAAATACACTGCCGTACATAATCATTGAGTTCTGCGGCATCTTTTGATCTCGACCAGGAGACCCATCCGATCGTGTTGTCCTGGCACCAGGCATTATTATTGCCTTCCTGCGTATTCATAACCTCGTCGCCGGCGTAGATCATCGGCGCGGCCTGTCCCACCATCAGCATCAGAAAAGCATTGCGGAGCTGATGTATTCTGAGCTTCCGGACAGAAGACTTCCTGCTGGGTCCCTCGACGCCGCAGTTCCACGAATAATTCTCCGTCGTCCCGTCCTTGTTCTGATCTCCGTTTGCCTCATTATGCTTTTCGTTGTAGCTCACCATATCGTTCATGGTGAATCCGTCCTGATCAGCAAAGAAGCTGATCTTTGCACAGGAATTGCTGTCATTAAGCATAGCCGAGCTGACTTCGCTGACAGAGACATCCGTGTCACCCTTCAGAAATCTTCTCATCGTATGCTCGTATCCGAGATTCATGTCTGCAAGATTGCAGCCTGATGGTTTTTTCCCGCCGTAAATGGCATCCGTGTTGAAATATGTGTAGATCAGTTTTGAACTGACAAGCATCGGATCTGCTGTTACCGCGTCGATCCAGCTGCCATCGCCGACAAGATGAAAACCGTCGACATGGAAGACAAATCTCCAGTAGCGCAGGGCATCTGTGACAACCCTGGGATCAGATTTGCGGTCAAAGTAGAATTCGAGGATGCACTCCAGTCCGTTCCGGTGGAGTGAATCAACGAGGTCTCCGAACTCAGTCACCGGATCATCCGAAAAGCTGTAATCCGCTTTGGGCGCAAAATATAAACCATCGCTGTATCCCCAGAAATTTTTCCGCTCTTTAATCTCTACGTTTTTCACGCGGACATCACTGTCAAGCATATAGCTGGATTCGGTCGCTTCAGGCTGGCTGAATTCATATACCGGCATAAGGATAAGGGCCGTCACGCCGAGTTTTTTCAGCTCCGGAATGCGCTCCTTTACACCGAGAAATGTCCCGGGATGGCTCACGCCCTCTGCGCGGTGCTTTGTATAACCCCTGACATTCAGCTTATAGAAAACGCTGTCACAGTATTTCGTATCAAGGGGCTCTGTCTCGGCAATATAGTCTGTGGGGATCGCACACAGAAGATGTGTCTTTCCGCCCACTTTATAAGGTTTTACACTGACGGCATAGGGATCCGGGACGATCTCTCCATCCACGCAGTAGTTATACCAGGCGGTCTCAGGATCTACGTAGATACTGATAGAGCTGATATTCCCGATCCGGCCGCTCGGCGGATATGGAATCCTTCTCGCTGGCTTCGTCTCATTTTTCTTATAAAGAAGGAGCTCGAGATTTTTATTCTCCGGGACACGCATCGTGAAACACACGCGGTCGCCGTCTCTTCTGACACCGTCCCGCATCGGATCTCCCGGATATACGCGAATCGGATCCTCTGTTGCCAACATTTTTTTCTCCATCTCAATTGCGCGTTTTTTCTTTATCTGTGTCATGCATGTCCTTTCGTTGCCGGGATCATCCGGCGCTTTCAGTATTATTCGTCCGTTTTAATGACACGAATAGAACCATCTATCGACTCTGCGTTCTGTGAGGTGATCATTTCCCCGGGACAGATAATCGGAATGCCCGGAGGATAGGGGATCACGGAATCCGCTGCGATCCGCCCGATGGCATCTTTTGCACTGACCTGTTCTGTCTGGCTGTAGAAAGCCTGTCGGGGCGTCATCCTGACATCCGGGGGAATAATATCCCGCGAAGAAAAATCGCAGCTACAGCTTATTCCATATTTCTGCACGACCTTCTGACAGGTATCCGCAAGTCTCCGGATATCATCCTCCGTGTTTCCCCAGGTGATCACGCAGACCACATTGAGAGGATCCGAAAGCTCACAGCTCACTTTTCCTTCATTATACAATAGCTCGTGCATACGGTAACCGGAAATTCCCACATCTGCCGCGGAAAAAACAACCCGCAGCGGATCTCTGAAATAATCAGGTGAAGCATTTTTCATCACGCGGATACCGGGTATCAGACTCAGCTGACGCTCTGCGGCTCTGGCAAGTCTCATAGCCTGGATAAGTTCATTCTTTCCATTTTCTGCCAGCAGATGACGTGCGCCGTCCAGTGAAGCCATAAGAAGATAGTTCGGACTCGTGCTTGTAACCAGCTTGAGACAGCGGTCAACTCTGTCGAAATCGACCAGGCTTCCCTGTGCGTGAAGCATCGAGCTCTCCGTCATACTGCCGCAGGTCTTGTGAGTGCTCTGAGCAACGAGATCCGCACCGCAGAGGATTGCGCCTTCGGGGAACTCTTCCGCCTGCAGTTCATCTGCAGTCACTGAGTTTTTTCCCTCTGCTCCATCGCCTTCTCCGGTAAATTCACCTGCGCCGAACCGACTGAAATAAAGGTGTGATCCATGCGCCTCGTCGACGAGCAGCGGAACGCCGTGCTGATGACAGATTTCCGCGATTTTTTTTACATCGCAGCAGACGCCATAATAAGTAGGGCTTGTTATATAGACTGCCCGGATATCCTGATCCTTCTCGAGAGCATCACTGATTTTTTGCGGATCAACAGGTCCCGAGGTTCCCCATTCGTCGATAACTTCAGGCTGTATCCACACGGGAACGGCCCCGGAGAGGATGAGCCCCTGAAGAGCTGAGCGGTGAGAGTTCCGGGCGATCAGGATCTTTTCTCCCGGATTCACACACGCAAGAATCATCGCTTCATTTCCGCTTGTCGTTCCGTTAACCAGAAACCAGCAGCGGTCCGAACCATACAGCTCAGCTGCGAGCTGCTCTGCCTCAAGGATAGCACCGGACGGATGATGAAGATCATCCAGACCCTCAGCTTCTGTCAGATCCGCCTGATAAGCCTTTTCGCCGAGAAGATCTGCAGCCTTCCTGTCGACACCCGCTTCGAACCTGTGACCCGGGACGCGGAAAAATGCCGGTCTCCCGCTGATATACCCGCTCATAGCGTCAATCAGCGGCGTACAGTTCTGATTGATTTTTTCCTGTCCCCTGTTCTTTTCCAGAATATTTTCCCTGATGTTCTGCAATCTTTCTGCTTCCTCTGGCCACTAATACATCTATTGTATATCATTTTTATGAAAAAAGAGACTGTATATCGTGAATTTTCACAAAATATACAGTCTCATTCTAGCACCCTCAGCTATCATGGTCAAAGCTGAGGTAAACGTTATTTATTTAATCTCGTAAATCCAGCCTTCCGGTGCCGGGATGCGGCCCATCTGGATACCGGTCAGAGTATCATAGAGCTTCTGAGTCGTCGGGCCCATCTTCTCCATACCAGCCGGAATCTTGTAAACTTTGCCGTGATCGTGGATCTCGCCAACCGGAGAAATAACAGCTGCGGTACCGCAGAGTCCCATCTCTTCGAAGTCGCCATTAGTAACTTCGCTGTAGTAAACCGGTCTGTGCTCAACCTTCATGCCCAGCATATTCTCTGCGATATAGCAGATAGAACGACGTGTGATGGAAGGAAGGATAGAATCAGACTTCGGAGTAACAAGCGTCTTTCCGTGATCCTTGATGAAGATAATGTTTGCGCCGCCGGTCTCCTCGACCTTTGTACGTGTAGCAGGATCCAGATACATGTTCTCATTGAATCCTTCTCTGTGAGCTTCCATGATAGGATGCAGAGACATTGCGTAGTTAAGTCCGGCCTTGATTCCGCCAGTTCCATGAGGCGCTGCACGGTCATAATCAGGAATTCTGACAGCGACCGGCTTTGCACCGCCCTTGAAATACGGGCCTACCGGAGTTACAAGAATACGGAACATATACTCATCAGCCGGTTTTACACCGATTACTGAATTATATCCGAACATATAAGGGCGGATGTAAAGTGTTGCGCCTGAGCCATACGGAGGAACCCAGTCGATATTCGCTTTAACGACTGCTTCAACAGCTTTTACGAATCTGTCCTTCGGGAAAGGAGGCATCTCCAGTCTCTGGCATGAATCATACATTCTCTGTGCGTTCATGTCCGGGCGGAAGCATACGACTCTTCCATCCTCTGTCGTATATGCCTTAAGGCCTTCAAAGCAGGACTGGGAATACTGAAGAACACAAGCGCATTCACTCATCGTAATTGTGTGATCCTTCGTCAGCTCACCCTTGCCCCACTGACCGTCTTTGTACATACAAACATAACTGTAATCCGTCTGTCTGTAGGAGAAGTCCAGGCTTCCCCAGTCAATATCCTTTGCCATTGCTTTATTTCCTCCTGTTAAGCTAGAAAATTCTTAGATATTGTAGCACATTTCTTCAGAAGGGAAACACTTTTTTAATGTAAATCGTTAAATTATCCCGTTTTTATGTTCTTTTTTTCGCGTCACAGGGCAAAAACAGGGCACCGGCTTCACTATAGAAAGCCGATGCCCTGTTCTGTATTTTGGTTGCCTGACTACAATTACTTAATATATCGCTTTGCTTTTTTTAGTACTACAAGTGCGAGGAGAGCCCCTGCGATCATCACAGTCCACCCAGCTGCATTCGCTGTGTCGCCGGTTTCCGGAGCTTCTGTTGACGTTGTGGTATTTGTTGCAGCAGCTGTCGAAGTTGTGGTATTAAATTTCGTCGTTGTTGCTGCTGTTGCTGACGTTTCCTCTTTCTCAGCCTTTGTATCCGTTGTTTCTGATTCAGAAGAATTGTTATCGTTGTCTTTCGTATCTTCAGACTTATCAGTGTCCGATGTCTCTATCTTTACAGTCTTGACGTCTGTTAAAACAACACCATCGACCTGAACAGATGCCGTATAGACATTTTTACTGTCAGTAGTCTCTTTTGTTACGACCGCATCCAGTGTTTCCGTATGCGTTTCATCATTTCCACATGTTAATGTCACAGAGGCTTTGCTGTAATCATCGCTCCATGTCCACTGTGGATCCGTCCACGCATGGCCGAGTGCCTCTGCAGCTGCTGTTGTCTGTGTGGTGATCTCCTCACCGTCAAGCACAGCCGTTGCAGTGTAAGTAATAACGCCATCCTCAGTGCAGGTCGGTGCCGTTGTTACTTCTGAAGTGATTTCAGCGTCTGCTGTTTCTGTATGTGAACTGTCATATTTACAAACACGTGTCACTGTTGCTGATGTGTAATCATCACTCCAGGTCCACTGCGGATCTCCCCACTTGTGGCTGCCCTTTACGGCATTATCTGACTTCAGATCTACCCAGGTGCTGCCGTCAACTTCTGCCTTTGCCAGGTAAGTTGTCTTGCCGTCCTGGAAGCAGAATGCCGGTCTGATCACGCGGCTGGTCACTGTCGCATCTACCGTCTTTGTATGTGAACTGTCGTACTGGCAGGTCAGCGTCAGTGTCGCCGATGAATAATCATCGCTCCATGTCCACTGCGGATCTCCCCACTTATGGCTGCCCTTTACTGCATTGTCTGACTTCAGATCTACCCAGGTGCTGCCGTCAACTTCTGCCTTTGCCAGGTAAGTTGTCTTGCCGTCCTGGAAGCAGAATGCCGGTCTGATCACGCGGCTGGTCACTGTCGCATCTACCGTCTTGGTATGTGAACTGTCATACTGGCAGGTCAGTGTCAGCGTCGCTGATGAATAATCGTCACTCCAGGTCCACTGCGGATCTCCCCACTTGTGGCTGCCCTTTACTGCATTGTCTGATTTCTGGTCTACCCAGATGCTGCCATCGACCTCTGCTTTAGCCGTATAAGTTGTCTTGCCATCCTGGAAGCAGAATGCCGGTCTGATCACGCGGCTGGTCACTGTCGCATCTACCGTCTTGGTATGTGAACTGTCATACTGGCAGGTCAGTGTCAGCGTCGCTGATGAATAATCGTCACTCCAGGTCCACTGCGGATTTCCCCACTTGTGGCTGCCCTTTACTGCATTGTCTGACTTCTGGTCTACCCAGATGCTGCCATCAACCTCTGCTTTTGCCGTATAGGTTGTCTTGCCGTCCTGGAAGCAGAATGCCGGTCTGATCACGCGGCTGGTCACTGTCGCATCTACCGTCTTGGTATGTGAACTGTCGTACTGGCAGGTCAGAGTCAGTGTCGCTGATGAATAATCATCGCTCCAGGTCCACTGCGGATCTCCCCACTTGTGGCTGCCCTTTACTGCGTTGTCTGATTTCTGGTCTACCCAGATGCTGCCATCAACCTCTGCTTTTGCCGTATAGGTTGTCTTGCCGTCCTGGAAGCAGAATGCCGGTCTGATCACGCGGCTGGTCACTGTCGCATCTACCGTCTTGGTATGTGAACTGTCGTACTGACAGGTCAGAGTCAGTGTCGCTGAAGAATAATCATCGCTCCATGTCCACTGTGGATTACCCCACTTGTGCTCTGTTTCTACTGTTGTATCATCCGCTGAGTTTGAAGACACTGACAAAGCAGAAATCTGCTCAGCTTCTGCATCAGTTGTCTCGGTTGTTGTCTGCTCAGCTTCTGTATCCGTTGTCTCGTTCGTTGTCTGTTCAGCTTCCGTGTCTGTTGTTTCAGTCGTCGTCTGTTCAACTTCTGTGTCTGTCGTCTCAGTCTTCGTCTGATCCGCTTCAGTTGCATCAGTCGTCGTCTGTTCGTCTTCCGCGTCTGTCGTATTGGTCGTCGTCTGCTCGGCTTCCGCATCTGTTGTATCAGTCGTCGTCTGTTCGACTACTGCGTCCGTTGTATCAGTCGTTGTCTGTTCAGCTTCTGTATCAGATCCCTCAGTTGTCTGCTCAGAGGCAACAGTCACCTGCTGCACTGATGTCGTGTCATCTGCGGAAACGGCAACAGTATTACAAAAAATGGAAGCCGTCATACCCACTGACAACAAAACCGCCAGTATTTTTCTTTTCATCCCTGCTTTCCTTCTTTCCTTTCCTTATTACTTCATCAGATGCATACCAGTAGTTACAATTTTATTTTAGGTCCGGCTTTCACAGGCAACTACCAATGGAGAGTAACTGCTAAATAAAAATATTGTTAAAAGAACGTGAAAGATATGCAGCTTATTAATTCTTTGTAATAGCAGGGAAATTGTAAGTTAATATCGTGTATTCTTAAGAAATCCGAATAATATGCATGTCGCCATTCTTCTGTTTTTCCGGCGGCATTAACGGAAAAAGCGCAAAAAAGTGACCGGGACGTCGCAAACGGCGTCCCGGCCTTCTCTCTTCCCTCATTCCAAAAATGGATTATTCTTCATCGTCTTTATTGACCTTGCTTGCGCGCAGTTCAATCTGCTTTTTCTGAACATCAGCAGGTGCCTGCTCGTAGCGTGCAAATTCATATTCGAATTCACCGGATCCGGCTGTCATTGAACGAAGTGTATTGGAGTATCCGTAGATCTCCAGCTGCGGAACTTCTGCCTCAACAACTGTCCGTCCGTCTTTTGTCGGAGTCATGCCGAGCACACGTCCGCGGCGCTTGTTCAGGTCACCCATGATATCGCCGGTATAAGAATCCGGAACGGTAACCTTGAGGTCGACGATCGGCTCAAGAAGAACCGGGTCAGCCTTCATGAATCCATCCTTAAAAGCCATCTTTGTAGCTGTCTTGAAAGCCATTTCTGAAGAATCTACCGGATGATAGGATCCATCATAAAGAACAGCTTTTACACCGACAACCGGATATGCCGCAAGAGGGCCAGCCTCAACGGATTCAGCAAGTCCTTTTTCAACAGCCGGGAAGTAGTTCTTCGGAACGGAACCTCCTACTACCTCTTCCTCAAAAACGTACGGTGTTTCCAGATCACCAGACGGCTCAAATCTCATCTTTACATGACCATACTGGCCGTGTCCGCCGGACTGTTTCTTATACTTGGAGTCAACATCCGATTTCTTGCGGATCGTCTCACGAAAAGCAACCTTCGGCTCAGACAGCTCAATTTCTACTTTGTAGCGCTCTTTCAGCTTATCCGCGATAATATCGATCTGCTGATCGCCGATACCATAGATAAGTGTCTGGTGATTTGCAGAATCATTGACAACCTTCATTGTCAGGTCCTCAAGAGCAAGCTTTGCAAGTCCCTGAGATGCCTTGTCAACTTCAGCTTTGTTCGGAACTTTATATCTCTTCGCCGTGTACGGCTTCGAAACAGCAACCGGGCCATAATCTACCGGGTGCTCTTTAGTCGCGAAGGAATCGCCTGTCTGAGCATCGCCAAGTTTTGCGATGGCACCGATATCACCGGCGTGGAGTTCGGAAACCTCGATCGGAGTCTTGCCACACATTACGTACAGCTTGCCGATCTTCTCCTCGGAATCTCTCGTCACATTATATAAAGTATCCTGCGGTTTGATGACACCGGAGCAGACCTTAATGAGTGAATACTTGCCGAGGAATGGATCTGCAATTGTCTTCCATACCGTCGCAGACTTCGGAAGTGAGAAGTCATAATTCGCATCAAAGGTGTTGTTGCTGCTGCGGTCCAGACCTGCGCGCTTCCTCTGGGATGGATCCGGGAAGTATGTGACAATATCGTCAAGCAGGATCTTTACACCCTGAAGGTTGATCGGCGAGCCCATGCACACCGGAACCATTTCACCGGATTCAACATTTGTAGCGAGTGCAGCTCCAATCTCTGCAGGTGAAAATTCTTCGCCATTAAAATAGCGGTCCATGAATTCCTCAGAAGTCTCGGCAACGGATTCAAGAAGTGCCGTGCGATACTCTGAGAGATGATCCTTGACATAATCCGGTACAGGGATCTCTTCCTTCTCATTCTGGTTGATATATCTTCTTGCCTTATTCTTTACGATGTTCACATAACCGATAAACTTTCCATTCTCACGGATAGGCATGTGAAGAGGTGCAATCTTCTTTCCATAGAGCTCCTGCAGCTTCTCGACAACACTGCGGTAGCTGACATCATCGATATCCATATCGGTTACAAAAATCATGCGCGGAAGATTATATCTTTCACACAGATCCCATGCTTTCTCCGTCCCGATCTGGACGCCGTTCTTTCCTGATACTACAATGATCGCCGCGTCTGCTGCCGAAGCCGCCTCTTCGACCTCGCCGACGAAATCGAAGTATCCGGGCGTATCCATGATATTGAGTTTGCATTTATTCCATTCGATCGGAACAACCGAAGTGCTGATGGAGATTTTACGTTTAATCTCCTGTTTGTCGAAATCACTGATTGTATTTCCGTCTTCAACTCTTCCGAGTCTGGATGTGATTCCGGAGAGGTATGCCATGCCCTCTACAAGCGATGTCTTTCCGGCACCGCCGTGTCCGAGAATAACGACATTTCTCAACCTGTCTGTCCTGTAAACCTCCATAAAAGTACCTCCCAAAGATAGTCTCAGCGCTGTGCATTGGAATTTATCATGAAAAATCACAAAAATACCGAAAAAATATTCACACAACGTAGTTATATTTTACTAATTACTGCTATAATAATCAAGTGTTTTTGTAAATTTTTGACAACACCAATACACTTTCTACGAGTGCTGCACCTCGCAACAAGTTGCTCGGTGTCGCGCACGTTGACAAATGGCGGCCGCGCGAATATGATGAAATGTGTTTTTTAATACGTTGAAGCGTGAAACTGTCTGCCACGATTTTTTCGTTCTGAGGCAGACAATAATAAAGGGAAGGATATTATGACTTGTATCGGATACATCGGACTAGGACTCATCGGAGGTTCTGTTGCCCGTTCTGTTAGAAAATTTCATCCTGACTGGAAACAGGTTGCTTATTCCAGGACTCCTTCGACGACTGAAAGCGCGATCAGCGACGGCGTCATTGATGAAGCCTTTCAGCAATTTGATGAGAGGTTTGCGGAATGTGATGTGATCTTCCTCTGTGCACCGGTCCGTACAAATATCAGCTATTTTGACTTTCTGAAACGGATCTGTTTAAAGGATGCGATCATCACAGATGTTGGTTCCGTAAAGGGCGAGACAATGCAGGCCGCAGAAGACGCGGGGCTCGGTTCATTTTTCATCGGCGGACACCCGATGGCCGGCACGGAAAAGACAGGATACGCGAATTCAAGTGACATTCTTCTCGAGAATGCCTTCTATTTCCTGACGCCCGCCGAAGGCTGTCCGAAGGAAAAAACGGAATGGCTCGCAGATATGCTGAAGTCGATCCGCTCGCTCCCCATTGTGACAACGCCCTCTGAACACGATTACATCGTCGCAGGTGTCAGCCACCTGCCGCATATCATAGCGTCCGGTCTCGTCAATACCGTAAAAAATCTGGACACAAAGGATGAGCGCATGAAACTGGTCGCCGCCGGAGGCTTCCGCGACATCACACGCATCGCCTCATCTTCACCGGAGATGTGGCGTCAGATCTGTCTGGCGAACCGCGAGGAAATTCTCAAGGTTCTCGACTACTATATTGATTTTATGAACCAGGCGCGTGAACTGATATACAATGGCGACTCGGAAAAAATCTACGCCATGTTCGATTCCTCAAAGAATTACCGGGATTCGATCGACGACGTCCAGAAAGGTTCTGTTCCCCGTCTGTATCTTCTGTATGTGGATATCTACGATGAACCGGGTGCGATCGCCACGATCACGACGATGCTCGCGATGCACCAGATCAATATCCGGAACACAGGAATCCTTCATACACGCGAATTTGGCGAGGGCGCGCTGCGCATTGAATTCTACGACGAAGAATCCAGGAATGCGGCACAGAGTATTCTCGAAAAAAGGAATTATAAAGTAAGGAAAGTCGTGTAAGTATAAGATTCCCCAGTTGTGTAAGACTGAGAAATAACACCTTCCAGAAAACTTTTTTCATATTTACAGGTCATAGTGAGGTGCGGCATGAAATTCAGAAGAGTAAGCACTCCCCTCTCCGGAGAAATCAATGTTCCCGGAGATAAATCAATATCCCACCGGGCAGTGATGTTCGGCAGCATCGCCGAAGGAGATACAGAGATCACAAATTTTCTTCCCGGAGCCGACTGTCTCTCAACGATCTCCTGCTTCCGGAAAATGGGCATTCAGATCGATATGGATAAAAAAGATACGGGCCACGTCATCGTCCACGGAAAAGGACTCCATGGCCTGTCCGCACCGGCAGATATCCTGGACTGCGGAAATTCAGGAACCACTACCCGTCTGATCTCAGGAATCCTCGCGGGACAGGATTTTTCCTGCGAACTAACTGGTGACGCGTCGATCCAGAAGAGACCGATGAAAAGAATAATGGACCCGCTCACCGCCATGGGCGCTGACATTAAGAGCAAAAAAAATAACGGCTGCGCGCCGCTGGTCATTCACGGGAAAAAGCTCCACGGAATTGAATACAGAACCCCTGTCGCTTCTGCCCAGGTAAAATCATGTATTCTGCTCGCCGGCCTTTACGCTGACGGACAGACAACTGTTATCGAGCCCGCCCTCTCCCGCAACCACACGGAACTTATGCTGAAAAACTTCGGCGCTGAGATCGTCAGTCAGGGGACCTCGGTGACGATAAGCCCGGAGCCCCGCCTTACAGGATCTCCGATTCACGTCCCCGGCGACATCTCATCGGCCGCCTGCTTCATCGCGGCCGTCTCAATGGTGCCCGGTTCGCACATCGTACTTCACAATGTCGGGATCAATCCGACAAGAGACGGCATCCTCAGAGTATTCCAGGCAATGGGCGGCTCTGTCTCCTTCGAAAACAGGAAGTCATCCGGTGGAGAACCGACAGCCGACCTTGTCCTTGACTACGCCCCGCTCCACGGAACTACTGTCGGGGGCGATATTATTCCAACCCTCATCGATGAGCTCCCGCTGATAGCCGTTATGGCCTCAGTCGCCGAAGGAGAGACGATCATCCGCGACGCCGCGGAGCTGCGCGTCAAAGAATCCGACCGCATTGACCTTATGGTAAAGGGACTCTCTGCGATGGGCGTTGACATCGTCGGAACAGACGACGGCATGATCATCCAGGGCGGACGGCCTCTGCACGGAGCTGTTATCGATCCCAGAAAAGACCACCGCGCGGCGATGGCATTCACCGTCGCTTCTCTCGCCGCCGAAGGAGAAACAGAGATCCCCGACGCGGACTGCGTGAAGATCTCCTATCCCGGCTTCTACCAGGATCTGAATTCGCTTATTCACGAGGGCGACAGGTAATCATAATACGAAGTCTCAGTAATTTATTATGACAGTCCACAATGGCAAACAAAGACAATTCACAATAGGAAAAAATCGAATTCAAAGAAATCGCGGGATGATCACACATCACCCCGCGATTTTTTTGCAGTATTCTCTGCGAATTATTGCTGAACTTTTCCGCCGGTATAAAGCTGGTAATATTTTCCCTTCTGTGCCATCAGTTCGTCGTGCGTTCCTCTCTCAATAATTCTTCCCTGTTCAAGTACGAGGATGCAGTCACTGTTGCGGACCGTCGAGAGCCTGTGGGCAATCACGAACGATGTTCTTCCAGCCATCAGCTTATCCATTCCGTCCTGAACGATCTTTTCCGTTCGCGTATCGATGGAGCTCGTCGCCTCATCGAGGGTCAGAACCGGAGGATCGAGAACCGCGGCCCTCGCGATTGCGAGCAGCTGGCGCTGTCCCTGAGACAGGTTGGTTCCATCGCCAGTGAGCATCGTATCGTAGCCCTGCGGAAGCCGGCGGATAAATCCGTCCGCGTTGGCAAGCTTTGCCGCGGCGACAACCTGCTCGTGAGTCGCATTCAGATTGCCGTAGCGGATGTTCTCCTCAACTGTGCCTGTGAAAAGATGCGTATCCTGAAGCACCATTCCGAGCGACCTTCTGAGGTCAGGCTTTTTGATCTTGTTGATGTTGATATTGTCATACCGGATTTTTCCGTCCTGAATATCGTAGAAACGGTTGATCAGGTTGGTGATCGTCGTCTTGCCGGCTCCGGTCGATCCGACGAGAGCGATTTTTTCACCGGGCTTTGCGTGAAGCGTCACGTTGTGAAGGACGATCTTCTCATCCGTGTAACCGAAATCTACATCATTAAAGGTCACATCGCCCTTAAGAGGCACGTAGTCAACCACACCGGTAGCCTGATGTTCGTGGCGCCATGCCCAGTGACCGGTGTGCTCCGGGGTCTCCGTGATTTTTCCATCGACCAGCTTTGAATTCACAAGGGTCACATAGCCTTCATCCTTTTCAGGCTCTGCGTCCATCAGATCAAAAATCCTCTCTGCACCTGCAAGAGCCTGAAGGATGAAGTTAAACTGCGTGCTGACCTGGTTGATCGGCATGCTGAAGTTCTTGTTGAAGGTCAGGAAGCTCGCGAGTGCTCCGACCGTGAAGCCCGCGTACTGATTCAGCGCGAGCAGGCCGCCGACCATCGCGCAGATAACGTAGCTCGCATTGCCGAGCTGCGCGTTAATTGGTCCGAGAATATTTGAATAAGCGTTCGCGCGGTAAGCACTCTCATAAAGCGACTCATTCAGCTCGTCAAACTTCTCAACACACTCATCCTCGTGTGTAAAAACCTTAACAACCTTTTCGCCCGACATTGTCTCCTCAATGAAACCGTTGAGCGCTCCGAGCGCCTTCTGCTGCTTAATGAAGCCCTTTCCTGAAGCCCTGGTAGCAAAGCTCGTGCAGATCATCATGACAAATGTCATGGCGAGTGTGATCAGTGTCAGCGGGATATTGAGCACAAGCATCATCGCCAGAATACTGACGATCGTGATCGTGCTGTTGACGATCTGGACGATCGACTGGCTGATCATCTGACGCGTTGTATCAATATCATTCGTGTACACGGACATGATATCGCCGTGCGAATGAGTGTCAAAATACTTGATCGGCAGGCGCTCCATGTTCGTGAAAAGCTCGATACGGAGCTTCTTCATGGTGCCCTGAGAGATGATGACCATCAGTTTCGCCTGCGTAAAGGTCGCAGCGACGCCGATCCCGTAAAAAATCGCGACCTCTGCAATAGCCTTCGCAAGAGGGCCGTAATCCGGATCCGACTGACCGATCAGCGGCGTAATATAGGTATCGATCAGTGTTCTCGTAAACATCGTTCCCCGGACATTCGCGAGTACTGAAATGAAAATACAGATAAATACGATGACCCACTGAGCCGGATAGCTTTTAAACGTATACCCCATCAGCCTGCGGAAGAGCTTTCCGGGGTTCTGGATCTTCGGTTTCGGCATGGAACGTATTGTTCCGCGGTTCGGTCCCGAGTTCTGTATCCTGCCAGCATTTTGTGCCATAATTATCGCTCCTCCTTTCAGACTTTCTTATCAAAATCAGCCTCGGCATTTGCGCCGGTCTGAGACTCATAGATTTCACGGTAAATGTTATTAGAAGCAAGCAGCTCGTCATTTGTGCCGACGCCGTTGATCTGACCGTTATCCATGACAACAATGCGGTCACAATTCATAACCGAGGACACACGCTGCGCGATCACGATCTTTGTCGTATCTGGGATGGATTGCGAAAAAGCCTTCCTGATCTTCGCGTCTGTCGCTGTATCGACAGCACTCGTACTGTCATCCATGATCAGGATCTTTGGCTTTCTCAGCAGCGCACGCGCGATGCAGAGTCTCTGTTTCTGTCCGCCTGAGACGTTCGTACCACCCTGCTCGATGTAGGTGTTGTACTTGTCCGGCATCCTCTCAATGAATTCGTCAGCGCAAGCGATCCTGCACGCCTCCTGGCACTCTTCATCCGTCGCATTCTTGTCGCCCCAGCGGAGGTTTTCATAGATGGTTCCGCTGAAGAGCACATTTTTCTGAAGGACGACCGACACCTGCTGACGCAGCGTATCCAGGTCATATTTTTTCACGTCAATGCCGCCGACCTTCACTGTTCCGGCCGTCACATCATAAAGGCGGTCGATCAGATGAATGAGACTCGTCTTCGCAGAACCTGTACTTCCTATGATACCGATGCTCTCTCCGGAGCGGATATGAAGATTGATGTCCTTCAGCACCGGCTCCTCGGCGTCCTCATAATAAGCAAAATCCACGTGATCAAAATCGATGGATCCGTCCTTAACCTCCATGACCGGATTCTCAGGATTGTTGATCGTACTCTTCGCGTCAATGACCTCGATGATACGTTCCGCCGAAGCTCTCGACATGGTGATCATGACAAAGACCATAGACAGCATCATGAGACTCATCAGTATGTTCATGCAGTATGTCAGAAGGCTCATGAGAGCGCCTGTCGTCAGCGTCTCACTGATAATGAAATGAGCGCCCATCCAGCTGATAACCAGAATGCAGGCGTAGACGACGCCCATCATCAGAGGTGATACAGCTACGACCGTATTCTCCGCCTTCACAAAGGAGAGATAAATATTCACCGCCGCCTTTGTGAACTTGTCAATCTCGTGGTCCTCGCGGACATAAGCCTTGACGACGCGGATGGCGGACACATTCTCCTGCACGCTTTCATTCAGACGGTCATATTTCTTGAAAACCTGTTCAAAGTATTTATTCGCCTTGTTCATAACGATGAACATGAAAATTCCAAGAAAAATCACGGCAACCAGATAAACACTTGCGATCCTGGCATCAAGAATGAAAGACATGATCATCGCGATGATCATCGACATAGGCGCGCGGATCGCCATGCGGAGCGACATCATATATGCGTTCTGCATGTTCGTCACATCCGTTGTCAGACGTGTCACAAGACTGGATGGCGAGAATTTATCGATGTTTGCGAATGAGAACGTCTGAATATTGTCGTACTCCGCTTTTCTTAAATTTTTTGCGAAGCCGGCAGACGCCTTTGCACCGAAAAATCCGCCTCCGATACCAAAACAGAGGCCGATCAGCGCGACCAGCAGCATCAGCAGTCCTGTGTGAACGATATATTCCATATCTCCGCCGTAGACGCCGACATCGACAATCTTTCCCATAAGAACGGGTACGACCATCTCACAGATTACCTCTCCGATCATCATTATCGGAGTAAGAACAGATGAAAGCTTGTACTCCTTCACATATGAAAGTAACTTTTTTATCATATATTTTTCCTCACAGCAATATCTTTCTTTGCCTGCACTATATTATCATCTAACTTGCCGGAGTTCCACACTTTTTCGATGCATAAATCATACTTTTGTAACACTTGTCTAATTTATTTCGAGTATTTATATCCTTCATTCCGCATATAGAACAATAAAAAACACAGCTCACTGTTCACTCAAAATCGCCGCCACCCGTGAAACGGGTGGTTCGGTCCGGGCTATAAGCCCGTGTTGCTAGGCCAGCGTCTCAAGGCGCTGGCTTTCACTTTAAGGCTACGGGAAGATGGCTTCGCTCACTTCCCGCA
>JAZHVR010000013.1:0-84208 GCA_036453165.1 Eubacteriales bacterium
ATCAAAAGCCTTCAGGACAAAAACGCCGAACTGGGAGATGAAACCACACAGGCTCAAATTGCACTAACAGAAGTATATGAAATGATAGGGGGTTGATTGCTATGGCTGAAGTATATGCAAGTCTTATCATTAAAGGCATTAAACAGATTGAACAGGTTCCTGAAAAAATCCGGGATGATGTAAAACAGATTCTCATTGATCGTGGTTACCCAGAGCTTGCCAAAGAAGACGCCTAATCCATAGGACTATCAACTTAACCACATAACACACAAAAGCCGCTATATGGCCCTTATATGAGGTCAGGCGGCTATTTTTTTATGCAATCAACGGGAAGGACGCGATTAAATTGGGGTCATTTCAAAGTGATGTTATAGCCGGATTACTTGGTGGAACGTTGGTCGGCTCTGTGCTTGTTTTCATTCAGTTTCTGGTTAGCCGGTCAGATAAAAAGAAAGCCAAACATGACGAATTAGTTGCCAAAATCAGCAACCTTGGCGATCAGATGGCGGCGTTGAATGAACGTATGGATATGGAAAATGCCGATGCTTCAAGGCGGCGGATTTTAGCGTTTGATGATGAATTGCGGCGGGATATCGGACATTCTGAAGAATCATATAACCAGATTTTGGAAGATATCCGCCAATATGAAATCTATTGCAAACACCATGATGAGTATAAAAACTCAAAAGCAGTGGTGGCAATTTTAAACATCAAAGATACCTATAGCATCGTGAAGAAAGAAAACAAATTTATCTGAGGAGGCGTTTTCTATGAAGATGAACGACAAAATGTACGAATTTCTGAAGTGGATCCTGATCACGGTAGTTCCTGCGCTGATCACAATGCTGGGCGTGATCAACACAGTGGTAGCCATCCCGAATTATGACATCATCGTGACGATCATCGGCGCGGTGGCCACATTTATCGGGTCGTGCATCGGAGTTTCTACTGCGAACTACAGAAAGGCGGCAAAGTAAAGTGAGTAAGAAAATCATTGATGTATCAGAGCATAGAGGGACAATCGACTGGAATTCGGTCAAGGGACAGATCGACGGAGCGATCATCCGCATCGGTTACGGATCCAACATATCCGGTGCGAGCGGGCAGTGGAATCAGGACGATACACAATTCGATAGAAATGTACGCGAATGTGAACGACTTGGCATTCCCTACGGATGTTACCTGTACAGCTACGCTAATTCCGCCGACAAGGTGCAGTCAGAAATTGATCACGCTCTCCGGAAACTGAAGGGACATAAACCTACACTGCCGGTATATCTCGATCTGGAGGAGCGCAACTGCAAGAACTGGTGGCAGACAGCTGCATCTGCATGGTGTCAGCAGATCAGAAAAGCAGGATATATTGATGGAATTTACAGCTGGGCGTGGGCGATCAACGGAATCAATGACTGCGCGTCATCCTACTGGGCATGTGCATACGGCCCGAATGATGGTACGAAACACGATAATTACAAACCTAAACTTTCTGGAAATAGACAGCTTGCTGGCTGGCAGTACACCAGCAAAGGAAAAATTAACGGGATCGCCGGAAATGTTGACACATCGGAATTTTACGTTGACTATTCCACAAAAAAATCTGCTGCAACTCAGACGCAACAAAAAAGCAACTCAAAAGCAACCACAAAACCGACAACACCTAAACAGTCAACTTCCAAACCGGTTCCGCGTCTTGACCTTGAAGTCCAGTGCCTCAACCGCGGGCGTTCCGGGAAGAAGGTCGGCGGCGGTGAGATCTGCATGTATGACGATGCGATCGTAGGCCTGTCAATCGGCGTTACCTGCGGCAGTGTAGAATATCGTGTTCATACCGTAAACGGCAAGTGGCTCAGCAAAATTACGAAGTGCGACTGGGGTGCGCCGGACTGCTATGCCGGTGACCTGAAGCACATGATTGATGCGGTACAGATCTACTTCAACACTGACACCAAAAAGACCGGAGGAAAGTATTACAAGGTGGAGTACCAGGTCAAAACGCAGAAACGCGGATGGCTCGGGAAGATCCACGACACCAATTGGGAATCTGGAGACGGTTCTCACACAGCAGGTGTATTCGGCGATCCGATCATCGGGATCCGCGCGAAGATCGTCTCTGCATAATAAAATGGCCGGGGGCTTATGCCTCCGGCTTCTTTTTTTTTATTTTCAGAATATGTATTGACATATGTACATACCTATGATATTATAATAATCAGAAAGGAGGTAAGATCAATGGGAAAGAAAAAGAACCATAGAAAAAGACGGTTCCTGGACATATTCGAAAACATCCTCGCCGGAACCGTCTCTGGAGTTCTCACATGGATCATAATTGAACTCCTCAAAAAGTAAATTATCGGGGAGCTGATCAGCACTCAGCTCCTTACCAAAATAATAACATTTCCCAGAGATCAGTTCAATATGGATATAGCGATAATCATAGCAGTAGCGGTTGCAATTATAGTAACGATTTCTCTGAATAATAAGAGAAGAAAGTGAGGCAAAGCATATGGCCAAAGCTATCAATGATGGATTAACTCCGCAAGAGAGGTATGATCGAAAAACTGCCCGCAGGGTAATGCTGAAACTGAACAAAAATACAGATGCCGACATCATCGAAAAGCTGGAAGCACAAGATAGTATGCAGGGTTATATCAAAAAACTCATCAGAGAAGATATTGCGAAAAATGGCACAAAATAATATCAGTTATTAATGTTTTTACATGATTGCGCATGCGACAAACGTGCGACAACTAGACGGTAATTTATGGTGTGCTATAATAGGTAGAATCCTGTAAA
Organism: Eubacteriales bacterium; assembly: GCA_036453165.1. Taxonomy (GTDB): domain Bacteria; phylum Bacillota; class Clostridia; order Lachnospirales; family Lachnospiraceae; genus Bilifractor. The sequence goes on from JAZHVR010000013.1 coordinate 2,794, forward strand.
AATGTGGTGACGGTCACATATGGCGAGCTATCTTTTACCGATATGCTCCATCACTATGTGAGATCTCCGGATACCCATGGCGGGTACCCGGAGATTTTTCAAAATACAAATCTTTCCGGAGGGATTTTTAAGATGGAGAGCGCAATGAAGCACGACTTTATTAACCGGTATAAGTATGACAAGGCGAACGCGAAGGAGGCCATGGGAACCTACTGGAAATGGAAGAACCAGAAGGCCTATGTGGTGCTCGGATCCATGGTCGCCTTTTTCTGTGTTCTGAGTCCGGTGTTTGAGACGGCTCTGTTCCTGATCCCGGCGCTGATCGGACTGATCGGCTTCATTTCACTCTATGTACAGCAGTCGCAGTCGGTGAGTCTGGAACTCAGTAATATTAAGAAGACTTTCAAAACGGATGCGCCATATTTAAAAATCGAGATCGACGATGAGTTTGTCCACACAACGGTCAGCAATACGAGGCGGAAGGTGCCGGTAAGCGATATTGAGAATTATAAGGAGACTAAGAACATGTATGTCCTTTTTATCAAGGGACAGATGACGCTGGCGCTCAGGAAGGATTCTTTTGAGAAAGGTACGCCTGAGGAATTTAAGGCTTTTATTGATCTTCTGCTGGTGAACAAGAAACAGGCAAAATGAAAAATGGATGATGTAGAGAACGTTAGAAAAAGGTTTCTCGACCTGTACAGAAGGTCGCAGAGGGATACGAGATATTGTTTCACGGATTTTCTTTCCGCCGCTGATCAGTCGGAACTGATCAGTCTTGAACAGAGCGGACAGATCGATGCGCGGTACGTCTCGCTGTACGGAGGATGTGAGGGCGCCGAGAGGCAGATAGCGAGGTTCGGCTGTGAGGAGGAATTCGGATGGACGGAAGATTTTCCGATTACCATTCTGGAAGTTGCTCCTGTACTGGAGAAGTACGGGGAGGAGCTGAGCCATCGCGATTATCTCGGGAGCCTTATGGGGCTGAACATTGACCGCGACACGATCGGCGATATCCGGATCAGCGGGAAGAAAGCCTGGATTTTTACAGTGGAGCGGATGGCCGATTTTATCCTTGAAAATCTGGATGAGGTCCGCCATACGCATGTTAAGGTAATGAGAACGGATTCGCTTCCGGAGGACGCACAGGTGCATTTTCAGGAGATGGAGCTGATCGTCTCCTCAGAGCGCGTGGATGCTGTGGTGGCGAAGCTCACGAATCTGGCGCGCTCAAAGGTTCTTGAGCTTTTCCGGAAGCAGAAGGTTTTTATCAATGGACGATGCACGACGGATAACAGTAAAAAACTCGCGGAGGGCGATATCCTTTCAGTTCGCGGATGGGGAAGGGTAGAGTGCGGAGGCATTCAGGGAAGGACGAAGAAAGACCGCATTGTTATGCTCATAAAAAAGTACGTTTAGTTTCTTGCGCTCGCATGGTCAGAAAGGTATTATAGAGAGCGGTGTTATCAGGAAACCGTGTGATCCGCCGGAGACGCTGAAACGGCTGAACATGGTCAAGCGGGCAGAGAATGTCCGGAATATGGAGATTTGAGGAGGAAACAAAATATGAGCAGAAACAAAAACCTCGTCTATGACGTTGAAGAGACGCCGCCCTTTAGTAAGAATCTGGTCTATGCTTTCCAGCAGCTTCTTGCGATCATAGCGGCAACTCTTCTGGTGCCTACGCTTGTCAATAATGCGACGGCCGGAAGCACTACAGTCACTATGAGCCAGCCGGCGGCGCTTTTCGGAGCCGGTGTCGGAACGCTCGTATACGTTCTCTGTACAAAAAAGAGGAGCCCGATTTTTCTTGGAAGCTCCTTCGCATTTATCAGCCCGCTGATCGGTGCCGCGAGCTTCGGCTATCTGGGCATTTTTCTCGGAGCCGTTTTCGCCGGCGGCGTTTATGTGATTCTGGCGCTGATCATCAGAGCAGCTGGCACGAGATGGGTTGACCGTATCATGCCGCCTGTTATTATCGGTCCGACAGTCGCTCTCATTGGACTGTCTCTCTGTACTTCTGCAGTCAGCAACCTTCAGTCGGATACAACCGGAACCTATAATCTGATTTCAATTCTCGTCGGTCTGTTTTCCTTTATCGTTACGATCTATGCATCGGTAAAGGGCAGCAGGGGTGTGCGTATGATTCCTTTCATCATCGGAATCCTCGCAGGATATGCCCTGGGATCTGTTTTCACTGCGATCGGATGGGCTACAGGAAATGATTACCTGAAGATCATTGATTATTCAGCACTTGTAGAGAATTTCTCTCCGCTGACGATCAACAGCTTTTTCAGCGTTCCGGATTTTACTTTTATCGGTATGTTTGAGCAGGGAGCTTCTGAGCTTGGCACGACAGGCGTTCTGAACGTGCTGCTTCTGTTTGCTCCGGTGGCTCTTGTTGTTTTCGCAGAGCATATCGCCGATCATGAGAATCTCGGCTCTATCATCGGACGTGACCTGATCCGTGATCCGGGTCTTCACAGGACACTTCTCGGAGATGGTCTCGGTTCAATCGCCGGCTCTTTCTTTGGCGGCTGCCCGAATACTTCCTATGGTGAGGCAATCGGCTGCGTGGCGATCACGGGTGATGCTTCGATTTCGACGATCATCCTTACATCGATCCTCTGCCTGCTGATGAGTTTCTTCACACCTTTTGTCGCATTTGTCAACACGATTCCTACCTGTGTTATCGGTGGAATCTGCATCGCCCTGTACGGATTTATCGCAGTTTCCGGTCTCCGCATGATCCAGACGGTTGACCTGAATGATAACCGCAACCTCTTTGTTGTCAGCGCCATTCTGGTGCTCGGCATCGGCGGACTTGTTCTTGACTTCGGAGCAGTCCAGATTTCTTCGATTGCCACGGCGCTGATCGTCGGCATCATTGTCAACATCGTTCTCCGCAAGGGCAAGAGCCCGATGGAGGAGAGAGCTGAAGAAGAGAGAAAATACGAAACCGGGACGGATGAAAAAATCTTCTGACCTGCAATAATTAGACCTGAATAATTGTACAGCCGTCCATAGAGGAAGAAAGGACATCTTCCGAACCGGACGGCTGTCTTTATAGGATCTGAGGAGGAAATGCCATGAGCAAAATCGCTGTACTTGTCCCAGGAATCGGCTATACCTGTGACCGGCCGCTTCTGTATTATTCTGGAAAAATCGCATCTTCTGCCGGGTATGACCTGGTGAAGCTGAATTTCAGACACCTCGGAGGCAAAAAGAATCTGATCGGGAACTCAGATAAGATGCGGAAGGTCTTCGAGAAGGCCTATGCACAGGCGGAGAATCAGCTTGTGATCGAGGAACTTGAAAAAGCGGATGAAGTGCTTTTTCTTTCAAAAAGCGTCGGTACGGCAGTGGCGGCGGCCTTTGCTCAGCAGTACAGCAGGGAATTTGAGGAGAGCAGCACAAAGGTGCGACATGTTTATTACACTCCTGTGGCCGGCACATTTATTTTTATGCAGCCGGAGAGTGGGATCGCTTTTCATGGAACGGCGGATCCGTGGGTCGATGACGAGACTGTTATCAGAGGCTGTAAGAACAAAAAAGTTCCGCTTTACATTTACCAGAATGTCAACCATTCACTGGAATCGGGTGATGTGATGAGTGATCTTGAGATTCTGTCTAAAGTCATGAGTGTGACAGAGGCGTTTATATGTGAGAAGGATTCCGAAGAGGGAGAGGAAGCAGATGGAAAACATATGGAAAGTTATCCGTATTGAGGAGAATGACTACGGCTGCGAGGAGCTTCCTGAGGGCGAGGAAGTTAAGGTCCGCGTGACTCTGGATGACGGAAAAGGCCAGCAGCGGATGCTTCTTGTTTCCGATAATTATCTGTACCGTCAGAAAATAGATGTGGGAAGTGCTGTACAACTGTCTTCTGATGGGAATCGTGACATTATTGTGTTGAGACCAGAAAACTGACAGAAAAAGAATATGACTATGCGGGCTGCAAAGCTGTTTCCACAGCTTTGCAGCTTATTTTTTTTGCCATAATGGTCGAAATGATATTTTGTATTCAATATGTAGTGCTTTTTATTATATTGATGCATCAGCATTTTTAGGAGAAAGGCGGAGAAGATGAAAAAGAAGTGGAGGAATCAGTTAATTGCCTGTTTTTTGACTGCTGCTGTCGCCCTGACAGCGGTTCCTGTCTATGCCGCGGATTCTGCTGACGCGACTCAGAGCGACACTTCATCTCAGACGGAAGTGACGGAATCTGTGGACGATGAAACGCAGGATGAAACCATAGAAACGGTGAGCAGTTCCGTACAGACAGAGAGTGCAGGAACGGATGAAAGCACAGAATCAGAAGAGATTGCAGGAACGGATGAGAGCACAGGATCAGAAGAAAATGTAGGGACAAATGAGAGTGTGCTGTCGGATGATACTTCAGCGGAAGAAGAGAGCGCAGTAACAGATGAGATTGCAGAGGATGAGACTGCTGCGGATTCTGATGAAGACGTCATTACCTCCTCAGAGGATTCGAACGAAACCGACAGTTCAGATAATGAAATCAGCCTGTTCAGCGCTGAGGATGAAGCAGTGGAAACGGACCCGGTCATCGTTGCGCAGGCTCACATACAGAAGGTTGGGAACAGCGGGCAGGTGAAGAGCAGCAGCGAGAACCCTGTTGTCACGCTTGGTACGAAAGGACAAGGACTCCGGCTGGAAGCTCTCCGCATGCATATCGAGGGCGATGAAGCTCTGCAGATCCAGTACCGCGCACATGTGCAGGGAACAGGCTGGCAGGACTGGAAAACAGGATCTGATTCCCTGAGCAGTGATGAGGTCGCCGGAACCGTTGGACAGGGTAAACGTATCGAGGCTGTGCAGATCAGGCTCACTGGTGATGACGCTCAGACTTATGATGTCTATTATCGTGTATATGTGCAGAAGATCGGATGGATGGGATGGACAAAGAATGGTAGTCCGGCAGGAACAACCTGTGCCTCTCTCAGGGTAGAAGCTGTCCAGATTGCGCTTGTCCCTGATGGAAGTTCTGCGCCTGATGCTTCAGCATCGGCAACAAACGCTCCGTATTTTTCTGCTCACGTGTCATACGGCGCTTACGTTCAGAAAAATGGCTGGATGAATACGGTGTCGGACGGCGCAACTGCTGGAACGACCGAGAAAAGCCTGCGAGTCGAAGCACTCCGGGTGAAGACGGACGCAGGAAACGGATCTGCTATGGGAATTTCTTACAGAGCCTATGTACAGGGTTCCGGCTGGATGGATGAGACGGCAGACGGCGGGACCGCCGGAACAACGGGTAAGAAACGCCGTATGGAAGCTGTCCAGATCAGACTGACTGGAGCCGGAGCTTCTTATTTCGATGTGTGGTATCGCGTTTATGTGCAGAATGTCGGATGGCTTGCATGGACTTCTGACGGAGCAACCGCAGGTACGAGCGGCATGTCTTATCGTATTGAGGCGGTTCAGATCAGAATCCGTGCTAAAGGTTCAGGAAAGCCCTCCAGTGCCGGAACGGCGCTGAATTATTCTTTCCTGAGTTCAAAATCCATCGCGTACAAGACATATGTGCAGAGCATCGGATGGCAGGATACTGTCAGTGACGGTTCAATGGCCGGAACAACAGAAAAAAGTCTCCGCATAGAGGCTATACAGATCAGCTCGAGCCTTCCCGGCGTAGGAGTTTCCTACCGGGGACTGATCCAGGACAGCGGATGGGAATCAGGCTGGCACAGCAGCGGAGTCTGCGGGACTACAGGAAAGAGTAAGCGTCTGGAGGCTGTCCAGATTAAACTGACTGGTTCTGCGGCGAGTCATTTCCATGTGTGGTACCGCGTATATGCCGAGAACTACGGCTGGCTCGGCTGGGCACATGACGGCGAATCCGCCGGAACAGAAAATTACAGTCTTCGTGCAGAAGCGATTGAGATTGTTGTTCGTTCTGACGCACAGGGAGCTCCGGGAAGCACTGCCAATCATTTTTACAGGCAGAAAACTGTCCGGGAAAAATATCCGCAGGCGTGTGCTGTTCTTGATAAGGTAGGATGGAACCTGCAAAGCGCTTTTAACTGGTGCGCAAATCTCAAATACAAAAGCAGTTTTACAACCCCAAATGCGGGAACAAGAGCTATGGCTAACGTTGGGTTTAGTACAGGCTGTGGAAATTGCTATGTTATGGCTGCATGTTTCACAGAAATGGGACGTGCACTTGGATACGAAGTTTATCAGATGACCGGATCAGTGCCGCTGCTGGCGGGTGGCATGGGACCGCACTCCTGGTGTGAAGTCGTTGTAAATGGTCAGATTTATGTATGCGATCCGGATTTTCAATATGAATCAGGATCAAACGGCTATATGATCAAATATAAAACTCCGGGAACATGGGTGTATTCAAATTATTCCAGAATGCCAGTTGAATGATGTATATCAACAGAAAAAAGAAGTGGAGGAATACCGGATGAACATGATGTCCGGCATACATATAGAATGAAAAATACACATATTCTTATGACAGCCCTGCTTTGCGGGTTCTGCTTCACAATGGCAGCATGCGGAACAGATGAGATGGCTGTGTCTTCATCTGCTGCAGTGTCAGCATCTTCCACGTCATCTTTCGGGGAAGAGTTGGAAGACGCTTCAACGGAATCGGTTGAGACAGTATCAACAGAGAGCACATCATCTGTACCTGAAGAACAGATTCCAGAAGGCCTTAATGAAAAAGCTGAAGGAGAGAATGTATTCAGGATTTTCCTGACAAACAGGACTGGAAGTACAATTACGGGGTTCGCAGTGAAGAAGGCATCTGACAGCGGAGAAACAAGTGAATATTCCAATAATCTGATCACATCCGGGGACACTTTTGCAGATCAGCAGCGGAGAACTCTTTATTTTGATACGATGTCTTATCTCAATGAGACGAATACAGCATCATCAACGTCTTCATCAGAAAAATTGACATATCCTGATTATGATGTGCAGATCACATTAGAGGATGGAACTACGTACGAGATCCATTCTTTCCCATTTGCTCAGGCAGAGGAATTCAGCATATGTTTACAGGACGACACAGCATATGCGGAGTATGTCGATTCGCTGGATGGCAGTACCGTTAGTACATTGGCAGATGCATAATGTCGGCAGTCTCATCATGAGGGAGCAAATAATAATATGAGTAATGGACACATCCGGTATTTTTCTGATCTTCGTGCCATATCCTGCATTTCAATTGTGGTTCTTCACACATTTTATTGTGCTGACCGGCTGTTTTCACCGGGAGGCGTCTATGATGAAGGATCTATGATTGTCCGGAATTGCATGATGTTTGCTGTTCCATGCTTTGTGATGATTTCGGGAGCTCTTCTTCTGAATCCGGAGCGAAAAGTGACGGTTGAACGGGTTTTCAGCCGGTATCTGAAGAGAATCCTGATTGCACTTGTTGTTTTTACGTTTATTTTTTCTCTGTTCGATATGATCGCAGACCATCAGGAAGGAGGATTTCCTGGTCTTATTAAGAACTGGCTGACAGCTCTCTTGTTCAACAAGAGCTGGCTTCACATGTGGTATCTCTATATGCTGATCGGACTTTATCTTATGCTTCCGATTTACAGAATCATATCAAAAAATTGTTCAGATGCTGAGCTTCGTTATCTGCTTGTCCTGTATCTGATCTTTCAGTCAGTGATTCCGACGATCGGATATGCGACTGGTGTTCAGATCGGTTTTTATATCCTGATATATACCGTATATCCGCTGTATTTTTTTATGGGGTATGCGCTGCATTCTGGGAAGGTGAAGATACCAGCAGGGATGGCGGTTCTTATGGTTCTGGTAAGTACCGTATTACTAGTTGTTACTACATATTTTGGCATTCATTATCAGAATGACAATCTTCAATCTCTCAGCAGCAGCTATGCATGTATTCTCGCGTTCTTTCAGGCTGTTGGATTTTTTGCTCTGATGATGCGGACAGAGAAAAAGAAGGATAGACGGATTTCTTACTTTTTGAATGAGATTGATAAGTGTTCGTTCGGTATATATCTGATTCATGTACTTGTTTTGTACACGATATATCGGGTGTTCGATTTTAACCCTTATATTCACGGTGGCCTTCTTATGCTGTTGCTGCTGACGATCGTGACATTCGCTCTATCGTGGCTTATTGTGCGATTACTGAAGAATATACCCTATATAAAAAATATTTTGTGATCCGGAGTTGCGATAATAACCATAAAAATTGATTCGGGAAGGAAAGACAAGATGGGAAAAAGTAAAAAATACATTTTATTGCCTGTTATTTCAATTTCACTGATGATGACAATGACAGCATGTACGTCAGAATCTGATGACGTCACAACTTCATCGTCGGTTGACAGTGTGACTGTATCATCATCAGAGTCTGTCTTCGTATCTTCATTATCGGAGACTGTGTCAACGTCTTCAGAGACGGGTCAGGTGTCTGCAGCTGCGTCGACGGAATTGAAAACGATTGGAACTGTTGCCGATGGTGAGAATGTACAAGTCGTCAATCTGACCAATAGCACAGGGAAGGCTATTAAAGGCTTTGCGGTTAAATATGATGCACAAGAGGATTTTGGCGACAATATGCTCGCGGACGGAGATGTGTTTGCCAATGGCGAAGAAAGAAATGTGTACTATGACACGACGGAGGCAATAGAGGCAGCGAGTGCTGATGTATCAGCGGAATCAGCAGAGACAGATCCATCGTATACCGTACTGCTGACTTTTGAAGATGACTCTACTGCAGAGGTTCATAATTTTCCGTTTGAAGATTCAAAAGATCTTACCCTGTTGACGGATGGAACAATCTATTATATCGAGTATACGAAGGATTCGACTGGAGAGTCACTCAGCACCCAGCAGGATGAGCTGACTATTTATGATGCTGCCAAAGCGGCCGAAGCAGCCGAAGCCGAGGCGGCACAGGAGTCTTACAATTCAGATTCAGGAAATTCTGGAGAGTCTGAATCGGACGGTACCACAGATTCTGGCACGACAGATACAGGCACCACGTACTCTGGCACGACAGATACAGGCACTACAGATTCCGGTACCACTGACAGTGGCACAACAGATACGGGCACGACAGATACAGGCACTACAGATTCTGGCACGACAGATACGGGCACTACAGATTCCGGTACCACAGACTCTGGCACGACAGATACAGGCACCACAAACACTGGAACAACGGATACCGGCACTACGACGGACCCTAATTCCGGATGCCTTGACAATCCGGTAACCTATTGAATTCAGACTTTTATAAATAGAAGACCAATATTCGATCTTCACTGTGGCAAAGGCTGTGAATTATCGCTTTGCCACAGTTTTTTGTTTGCGCGGGTAATGAACACGGAGTATTTATTACGAGAATACTGTGTTACGTTGGAAAAAAGAACCTTATCGTGATAGAATAAAGCAGTGTTTATATCTGCCGGGCAATGGTTTCTTTCTGTATCGGCGGGGAAAACATAATATAGCAGCAGGAGGCAGGAGTAATGAGCAACTGTGACCATGATGAGAAAAAGTCAATCTGGGACAAAAGAGACATGAAAGCCATCGAGGCTTTCTGTGATGATTATAAAGCTTACATGAGTGTCCATAAGACAGAGCGTGAGAACGTGGCTGGCATGGAAGAAGGACTGAAAAAGGCCGGTGCATATACACTGGATGAAGTCAGGGAGAAGAAGATCAGCCTTAAGCCCGGCGATCTGGTCTATGCGGACATGATGAAAAAATCGCTGATGATCGTCCGTATCGGTGAGAGACCAATCACTGACGGCGCGCGTCTTCTGGGAGCTCATATCGACTCGCCGCGCCTTGATCTCAAGCAGCATCCGCTGTACGAAGATACAGGCATGGCTTTATTTGATACACATTATTACGGCGGCATCAAGAAATATCAGTGGGTTACCCTTCCGATGGCGATGCACGGAGTAATCGCGAAAAAAGACGGAACGGTGATTCCTGTGACAGTTGGCGAAGATCCTTCGGATCCGGTATTCGGCGTCAGCGACCTTCTCATTCACCTTGCCTCAAAGCAGATGGCAAAGAAGGGCAGTGAAGTTGTCGAGGGTGAAAACCTCAACGTTCTCGTCGGCAGCCGTCCAATCGCCGACAAGGATGAAAAGAAGGCTGTCAAGGCCAATATTCTCGCAATCCTGAAAGAAAAATACGGCATCGAAGAGGATGATTTTGAATCGGCTGAGATCGAGGTCGTTCCCGCCGGCGCCGCCCGCGATTATGGAATTGACCGCAGCATGGTTATGTGCTATGGACAGGATGACAAGGTCTGCGCTTATCCTTCCTATCGCGCGGTCATGGATACACCGCATCCGGAATACACGAGCATCTGCCTTCTCACAGATAAGGAGGAGATCGGCTCCGTCGGTGCCACAGGTATGCATTCCCGCTTTTTCGAGAATACACTGGCTGAGGTTATGGATGCTCTCGGCGTGTATAGTGAGCTGGAGCTCCGCCGCACGCTGACAAAGATCAGGGTGCTCAGCTCTGATGTGAGCGCAGGTTTTGATCCGACTTATCCGGATGTCATGGACAAGAATAACTGCGCTTATCTCGGCAAGGGACCTGTCTTTAATAAATATACGGGTTCCCGTGGCAAGAGCGGATCGAACGACGCGAATGCGGAGTATATCGCATTTCTGAGAAATCTGATGGATAAGGATGATATTTCCTATCAGACAGCAGAGCTCGGAAAGGTTGACGCCGGAGGAGGCGGAACCATCGCTTACATCCTCGCAAATCTCGGCATGCAGGTCATTGATTTTGGCGTCGCCGTGCTGAATATGCATTCCCCGTGGGAGATCACGAGCAAGGCCGATATCTACGAAACATATCTCGCATATAAAGCTTTTGTACGATAAGCTGAAAGTGACTGTGTTCTGACACAGAAATTTCATAAAACGTACGTATAATATCGAAATCAGGCTGTATAATGCCGGTTTCAGGATTGAAGGAACAGTGTAATGCACGATAAACTGACAAGAAGTGATATCAAGAAAATGCAGGAGGAGATCGACCAGAGGACTCTGGTCGACCGACCGAGGATCCTGAAGGAAATTCAGGAAGCGAGAGCGCAGGGCGATCTCTCCGAAAATTTTGAGTACTATGCGGCGAGGAAGGCAAACCGTGAAAATAACAGCCGCATCAATTATCTGACGAAGATGATCGAGACAGCGATTATCATCGAGGACCGGATGGATGAGGACCAGGCCGGGATCAATAAGAGAGTGACATTTTCAATGCCGGGCCGTCCCAATCCGATAACAGTAAAAATCGTCACGACTGTCCGTGCAGATTCCCTTGAGGGAAAGATCACTCCTGAATCACCCGTGGGCAAGGCTCTTATGGGACACCGCACTGGGGACATATGTCATGTAAAGGTGAGTGACGACATTCAGTATGATCTTAAGATCCTCAAGGTCGAGAATCCGGGAGAAGAGGCTTCGGACACTCTCAGAAAATTCTGAGGTGATTTCTAAATACGGAACAAAATAATTAATGAAAGGAAAGTGAGGCTGACAGTTGAAAGAAGTCAAGAATAACAAGAAACCGCTGATTTTTTACTACATCATCGCGATGATCATTCTGATCCTTCTGAATCTCCTTCTTATTCCGAGCGTTCAGGAAGCGGAGATCGAGGAAACGACGTACGGGACGTTCCTTCAGATGCTCGATGATGAAGAAATCAAACAGGTTGAAGTAGACTCTGATAACGACACGATCTACTTTACGGATAATGACGGTCAGGAGTACAAGACCGGAATCATGGAGGACTATAAGCTCGTCGATCGTCTGTATGACGCGGGCATCACGGATTTTGAAAGCCCGATCAGCACGCAGATGAACCCTGTATTGAGCTTCCTGCTGAGCTGGATCCTTCCGTTCCTGATCATTTACCTCCTGAGTATTGCGTTCAGCCGTTCTCTCACCAAGAGAATGGGCGGCATGGGCGACGCTATGCAGTTCGGAAAGAGCGACGCGAAGGTATATGTCCAGGCGGAGACCGGTATCAAGTTCTCAGATGTTGCCGGTGAGGATGAAGCAAAGGATCTTCTGAAGGAGATCGTCGATTTCCTCCACAACCCTGCAAAGTATAATGAGATCGGTGCAAAGATGCCGAAGGGCGCCCTGCTCGTGGGCCCTCCAGGAACAGGTAAAACCCTGCTGGCGAAGGCTGTTGCAGGAGAGGCAAACGTACCGTTCTTCTCTATCTCAGGTTCGGAATTTGTCGAGATGTTCGTCGGCATGGGTGCGGCAAAGGTTCGTGACCTCTTCAAACAGGCGAACGAGAAGGCACCTTGTATTGTCTTCATTGATGAGATTGATACGATCGGTAAGAAACGTGATTCAGGCGGATACACCGGTGGCAATGATGAGCGTGAGCAGACACTGAACCAGCTCCTCGCAGAGATGGATGGTTTCGATGCCAAGAAGGGCGTCATCATCCTCGGCGCTACCAACCGCCCGGAGATCCTCGACCCCGCGCTTACCCGTCCGGGACGTTTTGACCGCCGTATTCCGGTTGAACTGCCGGATCTCAAGGGCCGTGAGGAGATCCTGAAGCTGCACGCAAAGGATATCAAGATCTCCGACAGCGTTGATTTTAACGAGGTTGCGAGAACCGCTGCCGGTGCTTCCGGCGCTGAGCTTGCCAATATGATCAACGAGGCGGCAATCAACGCCGTCCGCGATGGCAGAAAGTTTGTTGTTCAGAAGGATCTGATGGAGGCTGTTGAGACCGTCATCGCAGGATATCAGAAGAAGAACAAGATCCTGACGACAAAGGAGAAACTTATCGTCGCTTATCATGAGACAGGACATGCTCTTGTCGCTGCTCTTCAGACGAACTCTGCTCCGGTCACAAAGATCACAATTATTCCGAGAACCTCCGGAGCCCTGGGCTATACGCTTCAGGTTGATGAGGGTGAGCACAATCTTCTCAGCAAGGAAGAGCTTGAGAACAAGATCGCCACGCTTACCGGCGGCCGTGTGGCTGAGGAACTGATCTTCCATTCTATTACCACGGGTGCTTCAAATGATATCGAGCAGGCGACAAAGGTGGCGCGCGCGATGATCACCCGCTACGGTATGAGCGAAGAGTTCGGCATGGTAGCGCTGGAGACCGTCACGAATAAGTATCTCGGCGGAGATGCTTCTCTCGCATGCTCGGACGAAACTTCTGCACGCATCGATCAGATGGTCGTTCAGGTGGTACAGAAGCAGTACGACAAGGCAAAAGAACTTATCAGCACACATATGAGCAAGCTTCATGAGCTCGCAAAATATCTGTACGAGAGAGAGACGATTACCGGTGAGGAATTCATGGAGATCCTCAACAGAAAACCGATCGAGGACAAGCAGGCCGCGACGGATTCTGAGGGAGTTTCTTCAGATACAAAGGAATCATAATATCGGAACAGGCAAGGTGGCCGGCCGGTGATCCGGTCGGCCGTTCATGTATAAGAATACGGGGGACATTCAGATGAGCAGCACCGCGAAAAGTATGGAAAGCAGAGTTTATGATCTGATGGACTGGGCTGAGATCGAAGCAGTTGTATATGCCGAAGAGGCGAGACCGCGGAAGATCCTCGGACCGCATGTGACAGACGGAGGGATCCTTGTTCAGGCATTTTTTCCCGGACGTGAAAAGGTGAGCGTCCGCACTGGTGACAAGACGATTCCGATGGTTCAGGAGGATGAAGCAGGATTTTTTGCGGTCATGATTGATGGTAAGAAAATCCCTTCCTATACATTCCTGATTGAGGAAGAGAACGGAACGAGAGAAGTAGCTGATCCGTATGCCTTTCCGTGTCAGATCACAGATAAAGAAGAGACACGTTTTGTCAATGGCATCGGTTATCATGCCTATGAAAAAATGGGCGCCCATCTCATGACGATCAATGGCGTGAAGGGCGTGTATTTTGCTGTCTGGGCACCGAATGCCCTGAGAGTTTCAGTCGTCGGTGATTTTAACGGCTGGGATGGCCGGGTGAACCAGATGAACCGGACCGAGTCAGGCATCTTTGAACTGTTTGTTCCCGGTGTCGAGGCGGGCTGCTTCTATAAATATGAGATTAAATCAAAAGCCGGACTTGTCTACCTCAAGGCGGATCCGTACGCATTTGGAACGCAGTCTGGCGCTGACGGAGCCTCTGTTGTCGCGAATACTTCCTTTGAATGGAAGGATGAAGACTATATCGCGAAGCGCGAAAGCACTGATCTGTCACAGAAGCCGGTGGCTATCTATGAACTGAATGTTAATACCTGGAAGCAGAAGAGCGACGGAACACCCGTCGGTTATGCCGCGATGGCACCGGAGCTTGTTTCCTATGTGAAGGACATGGGCTATACGCACGTCGAACTGATGCCTGTCATGGAATATCCGGATGACGAGAGCATGGGCTACGCGACGAGTGGATTTTTCGCTCCGACCAGCCGCTGCGGTTCTCCGGAGGATTTCGCGTCTTTCATCGATACACTGCATCAGGCGGGAATCGGAGTAATCCTCGACTGGGTGCCGAGCTGCTTCGCAAGGGGAAACAGCGGACTCGCGTCGTTCGACGGAACCTGTCTCTATGAGCATCTGGATCCGAAGAAGGGTGTTCATCCGGTAAGTGGCAACCTGATTTTTAATTACGGGCGCGGCGAGGTTCAGAGTTTTCTTCTTTCCAGCGCATTATTCTGGATCAATGTCTATCACGCGGACGGTCTCAGGATCAATGATCTCGCGACGATGCTGTATCTTGATTACGGCCGCAAACCGGGTGAGTGGATCGCCAATATCTACGGCGGCAATGAAAATCTCGAGGCCATCGCGTTTCTGAAGAAGCTTAATCTTGAAGTCCGCAAGGAGGCTCCGGGTGTCATCACGGTGGCCGAGGAAGAGACCGGATTTCCGCAGGTGACTGGCGATGCGGCCGGAGAGGGCCTTGGATTCAGCTACAAGTGGAACAACGGATGTGTCCACGATTATATGAAGTATATTCAGCTCGACCCGCTTTTCAGGGGAGCTCACCAGGATGACCTCACGTTCAGCTCTGTCTATATGTACAGTGAAAAGTTCATGATCGCTCTGTCACATGACCTTCTGATCGACGGCGGCAAGTCGCTGATCCGTCAGATGCCAGGTGGAAAGACGGAGCTTAAGGAAGCCAATCTGCGCCTGACATATGCATATCTTCTGACACACCCAGGCAAGAAGCTCATCACAATGGGACAGGATTTTGGCCAGGGAGCCCGCATCACGGCGGAAAACGGTGTCGACTGGAACGAGGCGTCATCAGAGGATGGCAAGAGAAAGACTGCATTTTTCAAGGCTCTGCTGAAGCTTTACAGGGAGCAGCCGGCTCTGTATGAGCTGGATGAGAATCCGGAGGGCTTTGAGTGGATCAGCAATCTCGACTGGGAGCGCAATATGCTCGTCTTCCTGAGAAAGAGCATGAAGACGGAAG
This sequence comes from Eubacteriales bacterium, assembly GCA_036453165.1. Lineage (GTDB taxonomy): Bacteria > Bacillota > Clostridia > Lachnospirales > Lachnospiraceae > Bilifractor. The sequence continues at coordinate 18,267 of JAZHVR010000013.1, forward strand.
AAACGCTTCTTATCGTTGCCAACTTCTCAAATGTCACCTATGAGAATATGCTGATCGGCGTTCCGTATCCTGGCAAGTATAAGGAAATCTTCTCAAGCGATGCCGTGGAATTTGGCGGAACGGGCGCTGTCAATCCGAGAGTCAAACTGAGCCGGGCCGTTGAGCACGACGAGAGAAAGGATTCTATCAAAGTCAAGATCGCTCCTCTTTCTGTCGCGGTTTATCGTTTCACTGAGGCCGTTGAGCGCATCCCGGTCGAGGCTGTGAAGAAAGCCAGGAAAGCGACGGCAAAGTCGGTGACAAGGACGGCGAAGAAGGCCGGGAAAACGGCAGAAAAGGCTGGGAACACTGTGAAAAAGGCAGCGGAGGATACCGGAAAGACGGTAAGAGAGGCTGCCGATGAAGCGGGAAAAGTTGTGACCGATGCTGTCAACAACGCGGGGAAAGCCGTGACTGATGTGGTCAGCAAAGCCGGAAAGGCAGTCGGTGGAACAGTGAAGAAGGCCTCTTCGACGAGAAAAAAGAGCGGAACGGCAAAGAAGACGAAATAACTATCACATTCCGGAATGAGGCGGGGTAATCAGAGTAAATGGAGAGCGTACAGTCGACAAGTGTGGAAGCTTCCACCATTGAAGAAATTACTGAACAGGGGACACAGGCGGCTGCCAGTGGAAATCTTGCAGAGTTTTTTTCAGAATTTGGAAAATCTGCACTTAATTATCTGATCCGCATCGGCATTGCTATTCTGATCCTCGTCATTCTCTGGAAGGTTCTTAAAAAGCTGACTGCTTTTATAGAAAAATACATGGCCAGCCGGAACATTGATATATCCGTCAGATCCTTCGTCGGATCGCTTGTCAAATGGACCATCATGATTCTTGCGGTCATCGAGATATGTATCTGGCTCAATATCATAGAGGCGAGCACGATCGCCGCGATCGTCGCGGCAGTCGGCGTCGGCGTATCGCTGTCCATACAGGGCACGGTGTCAAATTTCGCCGGCGGTATCCTGATCCTTTCCACAAAACCTTTCCGGGTGGGGGATTATATCAAGGTACCCGCTGTCAGCGCTGAGGGAACAGTCATCAAGATCGACATGTACTACACGACGATCGAGACGATGTATCATGAGCGTGTCTCCATACCGAATTCGTCTCTCACCAACAATCAGGTGACAAACCTCACTTCGACGGGTGAAAGACTAGTCTGCATAGACTGCGGTATTTCCTATAATGCAGACATTGCGCAGGCAAAAAAAATCATGGAGCACCTCATGAGTGAGGACAGCCGGATAGATATGTCAAAAACCTCCGTGATCGTCAAAGAGCTCGGTGAGAGCGCGATAACCCTGGAGATGCGAGCACAGGTGACCGTCGACGATTACTGGCAGGTCAAGTGGGATATGAATGAGCGGATCAAGCTGGCCTTTGACCAGGCGGGAATCGAGATCCCGTACAATCAGCTGGATGTGCACATCCGCAGCGAGGAGTAGTGAAATCAGGTAACTATTCAGATGCTGCCAGATCAAATGAATAATCCGAAGACAGGGACCTTACAGACCGTATTCGTTGCGAGAACGCGCAATGGTTTTCAGACGCGACATCCGCAAGCGTCGGTGCTTAACGAACCCAACCAGAGGGAAGGGTGAGTTTATGCACCGCTACGCTGAGGACAAGCGAGAGCGCGTCGCGGATGAAAGCCTTGCGCGCAAGTGTTGCAGGCGGATACCCCCTGCCTTCGGGAGAACACAGCCCGGAAGTATTGGAAATGCACTTAAGTGGCAGAAATTGTGCATTTGTGCTTGCAATACACAAAATAAGGTGTTAAGGTTACAAGGTAATAGTTGACTAAAGCAAGAGTGGGCCGAGAGGTCCGCTCTTGTTCGTTGTATGGGGTAATAATTTGAGCAGAAAAGGAGACATTGAACAGAAAGCAGAAGCTCTGCTGATTCCTCTGCTGGAGGGAAAGTATGAATTTGTGGATCTGGAATACGTAAAGGAAGCGGGAACCTGGTATCTCCGCGCGTACTGTGACAAGGAAGGCGGTATCACGATCGATGATTGTGAGCTGATCAGCCGCGCTTTTGAGAAAAAACTGGATGAGGCTGATTTTATCAGTGACGCCTACATCCTGGAAGTGAGTTCACCGGGGCTCGGCCGCCCGTTGAAAAAGGAGCGGGATTATAAGAGAGCTCTCGGACAGCGCGTTGAAGTTCATACGTACAAGATCATCGATCATGAGAAGAGCTTTACCGGAGTACTGAAATCGTATGATGACGACACAGTGACACTGGAGCTCGATGATGACGGCGGAGAAAAGGTTTTTAACCGGGCCGATATCTCGCTGATCCGCATGGCTTTTGACTGGTAAAAATGATTCTTAAAATATAAAGCGATAATTAGTTAGACACAGGAGGACGAGTAAAAAAAGATGCGTGCAAAGAAGAAAACCGAACCGCAGGAAAATATGGTTGAGGTACTGAGTATTCTTGAGAAGGAAAAAGGAATCAGTAAGGATACACTGCTCGAGGCCATTAAACAGTCTCTGCTTCAGGCATATAAAAATCAGTATGACCGCCAGGATAATGTGGTCGTAGATATCGATGAGGATACCTGCGTTCCGCACATCTATCAGCTTCGCAAGGTCGTTGAAAATGTTGAGGATCCGACGGGAGAGATCGCAAAAGATGCGGCACTTCAGTACAATTCACAGGCTGACATCGGCGATACAATCCGTATCGAGCTCGATTCAAAAAAATTCGGACGTATTGCGGCGAGCAATGCGAAGAACGTCATCCTTCAGAAGATCCGCGAAGAGGAGAGAAATTCTCTTTACAATGAATATGCTGAGAAACAGGGCCATGTGATCACGGGCGTTGTTCAGCGCTATATCGGCAACAATGTGAGCATCAACCTCGGAAAGGCCGATGCGCTTCTCACAGCGAAGGAAATGGTGAGGGGAGAAAGCTTTAAGCCGACGGACCGCGTGAAGGTATATGTTACGGAAGTCAAGAATACGCCGAAGGGACCGAAGATCCTTGTGTCCCGGACGCATCCGAACCTTGTCAAATGCCTCTTTGAAGAGGAGGTTGCGGAGATTCAGAACGGTATTATCGAGATCAAGGCAATCGCACGTGAGGCTGGTTCCAGAACAAAGATTGCTGTGTGGTCGAATGATGAAAACGTTGACGCTGTCGGTGCCTGCGTCGGTGTAAACGGAAGCAGGGTTAACACCATTGTTGATGAGCTTGACGGCGAGAAAATTGATATTATCAACTGGGATGAGAATGAGGCATATCTGATCGAGAATGCGCTTTCTCCGGCAAAAGTCATCTCGGTTCTTGCAGATCCCGATGAAAAGACGGCTATCGTCGTTGTTCCGGATTATCAGCTGTCTCTGGCCATCGGCAAGGAAGGACAGAATGCCCGCCTCGCTGCTCATCTTACAAACTACAAGATCGATATCAAGAGTGAGACGCAGGCAAGAGAAGCCGGTCTGTTTGATGAGTACGATGAGAACGGCGAGTATATTGAAGATGAGGATTCAGCTGATGACGCTGCTTCTGATGAGGATGCAGCACCGGCTGAGGACGCCGCTTCTGATGAGGATGCAGCACCGGCTGAGGACGCTGCTTCTGAAGAAGACGCAGCATCCGCTGATGAAGATACACCTGAAGAGGAGACCGCGGAAGAAGATCCAGAGGAAGCTCCGGATGACGATGAGGAGAATTCCTGATCAGGCTTATTCCGTTTGAATAAACCTTCCGCAATGCAGATTTTTTCAGATAGAAACGGAGACGATGGATTGAGCAGCAGTCGTAGCGTCCCAATGCGTACTTGTGTGGGATGTCGGGAAAAGAAAGCAAAAAAAGAGCTGGCGAGAGTGGTCAGGAAACCAGATGGTACGATTGTTTATGATACCACTGGAAGGCAGAACGGACGTGGTGCATATCTGTGTCACAATATCGAATGCCTTAAGAAGGCAGAAAAAAGTCATTCCCTCGAACGTGCCCTGGGCGTCAGCATACCGCCGGAGGTTTACGCAGATCTGGAGAAAGAGGCGGCGAAAGGTGGCTGAGAACAGAGCTTATTCTATGATAGGTATCGCCAGGAAGGCCGGAATGACGGCCAGTGGCGGTTATGCGGTTGAAGAGGCGATACATGCCGGAAAGGCAAAGCTTCTGATCATCGCGGAGGATGCATCTGATAACACGGTAAAAAAGTTCACAGATATGGCGGCGTTTTATCATGTGCGCGTGATCCGTTTTTCTAACAAAACAGATCTGGGGCGCGCTGTTGGTACCGGAAGCAGATCCTGTATTGTAATAAAGGATGAGGGGCTTGCGGAAGCTGTCAAGAAACAGATAGAAAGGTCGGTGTTATAGTTTGGCAAAGATAAGGATACGGGATCTGGCGAAAGAACTTGGGGTTGAATCCAAGACGCTGCTGGATTTTATTGAGAAAAAAGGAGTGAGTGGTAAAACTCCAGCCAGCGGTCTGGAAGAAGACCTCGAGGGAGACATCAGAAAAAATTTCGGCGGCAGTAAAAAGGAAGCCGGCGCATCAGCTGAGGAAGCGGGTACGGCATCTTCTGGGGACAAGAAGACAGGCGAGAAGCCTGAGGCGGATAAAAAAGCTTCCGAACAGACAAATCCGGGTGAGAAACCGAAGAAGAAAAAACTCCTCGTTGTCATGCACAGAGAAAATGCTTCTTCCGGACGTGAGAGACGTGGTTTCCGTCAGGGAAATAGCGCTCAGGGGCGTGACAGAAGAAACAATGGTGCTTCCGGTTCTGCAAGAAGAGGACAGAATGAAAATGGCCGCAGAGGCCGTTTCGGCGGAAATACCGCTGGTTCCGAGAAACCTGACAGACCGCTTGTCTATAAACCGCGTCCGCACGGTGTTATCCGCAATGAGAATCCGAAGCCACCGGTGAGCAATGTGCCTGAAAGAAAGCCGGTTGTGGATCACAGCGAGGAGATTAAAAAGCAGCAGGCGATAGCTGAACAGGAAGCGGCAGCGAAGAAGGCCGCTGAAGAAGCTGCTGCAGAGGCTGCTGCAAAGGCTGCTGACGAGGCAGCAAAAAAGGCAGCAGAAGAGAAAGCTGCTGAGAGTGCACCTGCTGCAGCTGCGGCCCCGGCTGCGGAAAAACCTGCTGCGCAGGCGCAGAATCCGGCCAATGCAGAAGAAACAGGTAAGACTGTGTCTGCTGGTACCGCTGCGGCAGAAAACGCGCAGAATATCAGGAGAAACAGTGAGGTTTCTCACACTGATGCCTCCAGAACAGAGGGCAGAAAAGAATATCAGCCGAGAAACGACAGAAATAACGGCCAGGGAAGATCGTATGGCGACCGCGGCCATTACAATAATGGTCAGGGCGACCGCGGCCAGAGAAGCTATGGTGACAGACAGAACCGGAACGGTCAGGACCGTCAGGGCCATGGCGAGAGAAGCGGCCAGGGAAGATCATATGGCGATCACAATTCAAGATCTGGTCAGGGTGGACAGAACCGCCAGGGATTCGGCGCTGGAAGAAGAGGAAATTCTCAGTTTAACAGAGACGGATCCGGAAGCGGACGCTTCGGCGGCCATACCGGCAGACCGGGTGCTGGACGCAATGATCACCGCGTTGCAGCTCCCGTTATGGAAAACGGAAACAAGAAAAACGGGCGTGACTCAAGAGGTCATGATAAGGACCGCGCAAAGGGAGATCTTCGCGGAAACAAGTTCACGAATGACAGCCGCAAGGGACGTCACAGCAATAAGCAGATGATCCCGAAGGCATTGAAGAAGCCTGTTCACAAGAAGGACGAGAAGAAGGAAGAGAAAGTTACGGAAATCAAGATCGGAGATAAGCTGACGATCCGTGAGCTCGCGGAGAAGATGAAGATGAATCCTTCGACGATCGTAGCTGACCTTTTCATGAAGGGTGAGATGTATACCATCAATCAGGAGGTCGATTACGACAAGGCAGAAGAGATCGCTATGAATTATGATATTCTCTGCGAACACGAGGAGGCCGTTGATGTCATTGCAGAAATGCTGAAGGAAGATGAAGAGGATGAGAGCAAAATGGTTCCGCGTCCTCCGGTAGTCTGCGTCATGGGACATGTTGACCACGGTAAAACTTCACTTCTGGACTATATCCGCCATTCACATGTGACTTCACGTGAGGCCGGCGGCATCACTCAGAATATCGGTGCTTACTGTGTAGAGACAAAGGGAAGAAAAATCACATTCCTCGATACACCTGGCCATGAGGCTTTCACAGCCATGCGTATGCGCGGTGCAAATTCTACCGATATCGCCGTACTCGTTGTCGCGGCGGATGATGGCGTTATGCCGCAGACGATTGAGGCGATTAACCACGCAAAAGCGGCAAATGTCGAGATTATCGTTGCTATTAACAAGATTGATAAGCCGGGAGCTAATCCGGACCGCGTAAAGCAGGAGCTGACGGAGTATGGACTTGTCGCTTCTGACTGGGGCGGCCAGACTGAGATGGTGGAGGTTTCAGCCAAGACCGGCCAGGGAATTGATGACCTGCTCGATACAATTCTTCTGACGGCAGATATTCTTGAGCTGAAGGCAAATCCTGACCGTCTTGCACGTGGCCTTGTCCTCGAGGCACGACTTGACAAAGGAAAAGGCCCGGTTGCCAACCTTCTCGTTCAGAAGGGTACGCTTCATATCGGAGATTACATCGCCTGCGGTTCGGCTTCCGGAAAGGTCCGCGCGATGACAGATGAAAATGGAAAACTCGTCAGAGCGGCCGGCCCGTCTACACCTGTCGGTGTACAGGGCCTCAACGGTGTTCCGGATGCGGGCGAGATCCTTGTCGCAACGGAGACAGATAAGGAAGCGAAAAATATCGCAGCTGCATATATCAATGAGCATAAGAACAAACTTCTTGAGGAGACCAAGTCCAGGATGTCGCTCGACGCGCTGTTTGATCAGATCAAGGACGGCTCTGTCAAGGAACTTGAACTTGTCGTAAAGGCCGATGTACAGGGTTCCGTTGAAGCACTGAAGCAGGCGCTCGAGAAACTGTCGAACGATGAGGTTGTTATCAAGATCATCCACGGCGGTGTCGGTGCGATCAACGAGTCGGATGTCTCCCTGGCAGCGGCATCCAATGCCATTGTCATTGGATTTAATGTCCGTCCGGATCAGACGGCAAAGGCACTTGCGGAAGAGCAGAAGGTCGATATCCGTCTGTACAGAGTCATCTATCAGGCAATTGACGATATCACAGCGGCCATGAACGGAATGCTTGAGCCTGTATATGAAGAGAAGGTCATCGGACATGCTGAAGTCCGCCAGATCTTCAAGGCATCAGGCGTCGGCGCTATTGCAGGAAGCTATGTTCTTGACGGAAGCATCCAGCGCAACAGCAAGGTCCGTGTCTTCCGCGGCGACGATCAGATTTTTGAAGGAGAAATGGCCAGTCTGAAGCGTTTCAAAGATGATGTGAAGGAAGTCAAAGCAGGCTATGAGTGCGGTATTGTTGTCAACGGCTTCGCTGATTTTGCCGAGGGCGACCGCATTGAGGCTTACATCATGGCTGAAGTGCCGAGGTGATCTTCCAGCTTTCAGAAGCGCGGAGCGGAGGCATACAGTATGAGAAAAAACAGTATAAAAAACACAAGGATCAATGAGGCAGTAAAGGAAGAACTGAGCAATATCATCCGCAATGAGGTGAAAGACCCGAGAATTGCGATGATGACCAGCGTGACAAGCGCTGTCGTTGCGACAGATCTGAAGACCTGCAAGGTTATGATCAGTGTTCTCGGAGATAAGAAGGCAAAGGAAGATACGATGAAGGGGCTTGAGAGCTCCGCAGGTTTTATCCGGCATGAGCTTGCGCAGAACCTTAATCTGCGCAATACGCCGGAGCTGATCTTCCGGCTTGATGAGTCGATTGAATACGGTGTGAACATGTCACACCGCATTGATGAGGTTCTGGCTGAGGACAGAAGAAAACACGAGGAAAACATAGAGGAAAATACATGAGTTTAGGGAATATCAGAGATTATCTGGACGGAGTGAAGACGGTTGCGATCGCCGGTCACGTGAATCCGGACGGCGACTGCGTCGGATCCACCATGGGAATGATGCTGTATCTGAAGTCCAATTTTCCCGAAATCAGAGCTGACGTTTACCTGGAGAACCTGCGCGATGAATTCCGTTTCATCGAAGATTCTGACAAGATCCGCATGGAGCTTGACGAGGTAAAGCCATATGACCTGATCATTCTGCTTGATATCAGCAGCCGCGACCGGATCGGTGTAATTCAGCCGCTGCTGCCGCTCGCCGGGAAAATCCTCTGTTTTGATCACCACGTGACGAACAAGGAATCTTATACCTGGCTCTGGAATTACCCGGAGATGAGTTCCACATCTGAGGTTATCTACCATTACATGGAGCCGGATCTGATCTCGGAAAAGTGCGCAGAAGCTCTTTACATGGGGATCGCACATGACACAGGGATCTTTCAGTATTCAAGCACGTCGCCGACGACTATGCGGGTAGCTGCAAATCTGATGGAAAAAGGAATCCCGTTCAGCAAAATCGTCGATGACACGTATTATCAGAAGACGTATGTTCAGAATCAGATCATGGGGCGTACGATCATGGAATCCATCCTTGTTTTTGACGGAAAGCTGATCATCGGATACGTCAAGAACAAAGATATGGCGTTCTACGGCGTCGGTCCGAAGGATATGGACGGAATCGTGAATTCGCTGAGAAACACGATCGGCGTTGAGGTCGCGATTTTTATGTATGAGAAGGAGCCTTCCATATGGAAGGTAAGTCTGCGCTCGAAGTCTTATGTAGATGTGAGCGCGGTAGCCGAAAAGTTCCAGGGAGGCGGGCATGTGCGCGCCGCGGGGTGCACGATGAACGGCTCTCAGTATGATGTCATCAATAATCTCACCTGTTATCTTGAGAAAGACCTGGCACCTAAGGAACAGCAGGAATGACCTGGTAAACATTTTTAAGATTCGTTTATCTGAACAGCATACATTTAGTTAAACAGATATGATTAATGGAGTAATTAACGTTTATAAGGAAGCTGGTTATACCAGCCATGATGTCGTCGCAAAACTGCGGGGCATCGTACATCAGAAGAGGATCGGTCACACGGGGACGCTCGATCCGGGCGCTGTCGGCGTACTTCCTGTATGCCTCGGGAAGGCGACGAGGGTGACCGATATCCTGACAGATGAGACGAAGACTTACGAAGCTGTCATGCTGCTCGGCGTTGACACGGACACACAGGATGCGTCCGGAAAGGTGCTGTCAACCAGTAAAGTAACATGCACCGAGGATGAGATCCGCGCTGTTCTGAAAAGCTTCGAGGGCGATCAGATGCAGATTCCGCCCATGTATTCGGCTCTGAAAGTAAACGGGAAAAAGCTTTATGAGCTCGCACGGGAGGGCAAGACCGTCGAGAGAAAGGCGCGCCCTGTACATTTTTATGAGATCCGTGCGCTGTCTTTCGACCTGCCGAGAGTGACGATGCGAGTCTCCTGTTCCAGAGGAACCTATATCCGCACACTCTGCCATGATATCGGTGAGAAACTCGGGTGCGGTGCCTGCATGGAACGTCTCACAAGAACAAGAGTCGGAATCTTTAAGGAGGCTGATGCCTTTACACTCGGGCGGATCGAAGAGATCGCAAAAGAGGGAAGACTGAAGGACATCCTGATTCCGACGGACCAGGTTTTCCGCGATGTACCCTCCGTATCAACGAGAGACAAGGGAGATATCCTGGCACATAATGGAAATAAAATACCGGCTGAAATGATCAGCGAATTTGTCACGAATATCCCATTTACCGGGGAGATGCGTGTATACGATTCGGTCGGGATCTTTTCAGGACTTTATCGTGTCGATGAGGAACAGAAAATCCTTGTCCCGCTTAAAATATTTTATGACTCAGAAGAAAGCATACCAGAGGTCGCTCCTTACGCAGAATTCTGCGGAGCCTCTGAGGGGGAAGGATTGGATATGATCAAACCGGAATCGGACAGCTGACCGCCGGTCTGACCAGTATATCTTCTTATGGAATACATCAAAGACATAAAAAGTTTTTATTCAAAACAGAATACTGCGCTGACGCTCGGGAAGTTTGACGGCGTTCACAGGGGACACCGTAAGCTGATCTCCCGGATCCATGAGATCGCCCGTGAGAAGGACTGGAATACGGCGGTCTTTACCTTCGATGTGGCGCCGCAGGTATTCATGGGCGCGCGCCCTCAGAAAATGCTCATGACAAACAAAGAGCGTGCGGAGATCATGCGTGAGCTCAACGTTGATACACTCGTTGAATGTCCATTCACGGATGAGCTCAGATCCATGGAGGCTGAGGATTTCGTCAGGGAGATCATTGTCGGCCATCTCCACGCAAAAGCCGTCGTCGTCGGAACGGATTTCCATTTTGGGAAAAATCGCGGCGGCTCCCCGGAATTCCTTGAGAGCGTGTCCGGGAAATACGGCTTTGATACCTTCGTGATAGAAAAAGAAAAGGATGGGGACCGGGATATCAGCAGTACTTATATCAGGGAAGAACTGGCGAAGGGCAATATCCGCAAAGTCGGTGAGCTTCTCGGGTATCCCTATTTCATCACCGGATTGATTCTGCACGGCCGCCGGCTCGGCAGAACGCTCGGCTTTCCGACCATCAACCAGATCCCCGAGCCGCAAAAGATGCTTCCGCCCAACGGTGTCTATTTCTCAAGAACACTTGTCGGCGGCCGCATGTACCAGGGAATCACCAATATCGGAACAAAGCCGACCGTGAACGGAGATGCTCTCGGCGTCGAGACCTATCTGTTCGACTGCAGCCTCGATCTGTACGATCAGAACGCGCGCGTCGAACTTCTCGAATACCGCCGTCCGGAAGTGCGCTTCAGCTCCGTCAGTGAACTCAAAGCGCAGGTCGACCGCGACATCGAGGCCGCCGACCTGTACTTCCAGCCGCAGAGCTGAGAATCCTTCAACCGATTCCAAAGCGGATAACCTTCTGCAGGATTTGAGGATACAGTGGCCTTCCGCCCACTAAGCTAATGCGCAAGGTTTTCATCCGCGACGCGCTCTCGCTTGTCCTCAGCGTAGCGGTGCTAGACTCACCCTTCCCTACGGTCGGGTTTGTCAAGCGCCGACGCTTGCGGATGTCGCGTCTGAAAGCCTTGCGCAAATCTCAGGCGTGTGCGGGCTGGAAGGCCACTGTATCCAATATGCTGTGGAAGTTTACCGCGTCTTGACTGTAAAACTTTAGAGTGCTAAAATCGACCTGTATTTGATGTTTACGTAAATCGGGGGTGCTATATGAGCAAGGATATTCACACCGAGGCGGTCGATCAGCTCTTTGAAGCTATTCTGACGCTGAACAGCGTTGAGGACTGCTATACATTTTTCGAAGACGCATGTACGATCAATGAGATCCTCTCCCTCTCACAGCGGTTTGAGGTCGCGAGGATGCTCAGGGACAAGAAGACGTATCTTGATATTTCAAAAAAGACAGGAGCGTCAACGGCGACGATCAGCCGTGTTAACAGGTCTCTTATCTATGGCAATGACGGATATGAAATGGTCCTGAAGCGCATGGATGAAAAGGGCACGGCGAAACCGGTCGATTAACAGAATAGCCAGGTAATGACCCGGCGACAGCTGTTTGCTGCCGGCCGGGTTTTTGCATATGAGGAGAGTAAAGATGATAGCGATAATTGATTATGATGCCGGCAATATCAGGAGTGTTGAAAAAGCACTGATCTCGATCGGCGAGACAGCGGTGGTCACTCGCGAAGCGAGTGTTCTTCGCGCGGCGGACAAGGTGATCCTTCCCGGCGTCGGCGCGTTCGGTGACTGCATGAATAAACTGAATCAGTACGGACTGTCCGACGTGATCCGTGAGATCTGTGCATCTGGAAAACCTTTTCTCGGCATATGTCTCGGACTGCAGCTTCTTTTTGAAGACAGTGAGGAGAGCCCCGGAGTTCCCGGACTTGGAATCCTTAAGGGGCACGTACTCAGGATTCCCGACGGGGAAGGAAGAAAAATCCCCCACATGGGCTGGAATTCACTTCATCTCATGGGAAACGGCAGGCTGTTTAAGGATATCCCGGAGCAGTCCTACGTTTACTTCGTCCATTCCTATTATCTGAAAGCGGATGATCCTTCGATCGTAAAGGCTACGACGGAATATGGCGTGACGATCGACGCATCCGTAGAACAGGGTAATGTTTTCGCTACACAGTTCCATCCGGAGAAGAGCTCCGATACAGGACTGAAGATTCTGAAAAATTTTGTGACGCTTTAAATGCCTGATGTTCCGCAGAGGAGATGTGTCATGTTTACAAAAAGAATCATTCCGTGCCTTGACGTGAAGGATGGAAGAGTAGTCAAGGGAATCAATTTTGTTGGTCTCCGCGATGCAGGAGACCCTGTCGAAGCGGCAAAGGCTTACGACAAAGAGGGAGCAGATGAGCTTGTATTTCTGGACATCACTGCTTCCAGCGATCACCGCGCGACCGTTGTTGACATGGTGCGGCGCGTGGCGGAGAATGTATTTATTCCGTTCACGGTGGGTGGAGGCATCCGCACAGTCGATGATTTCAAGCTTATTCTCCGCGAGGGAGCGGACAAGATTTCGATCAATACCTCTGCCATCGAGCATCCCGAACTGATCAGCGAGGCCGCTTTGAAATTCGGAAGCCAGTGTGTCGTCGTCGCCATTGATGCGAAGAAGAGAGCAGACGGTTCCGGGTGGAATGTATACAAAAACGGAGGACGCAATGACACAGGTCTTGACGCACTCGAATGGGCCGCTAAGGCGGCAGAGCTCGGCGCAGGCGAGATCCTTCTGACAAGCATGGACTGCGACGGAACAAAGGACGGTTATGACCTGAAGCTCACGCGCTCAATCGCCGATGAGGTGAAGATTCCGGTTATCGCGTCAGGCGGAGCGGGTAAGAAAGAGGATTTTTACGATGCGCTTACAGAAGGCGGCGCGGAAGCTGCCCTCGCTGCATCACTTTTCCATTATCGTGAGCTGGAGATAAAGACCCTGAAAAAATATCTGCAGCAGCGCGGAATCTCTGTGCGGCTGCAGCCGGGCGGGGAGGCTGAGAGTTAAGAATGGCTGGACTGACTGGCGCCTGGGAACAGGCAATGAAGCCTGAATTTTCAAAACCTTATTACAGAAAACTGTTTATGACGGTACAGCAGGAGTACAGGACACACACAGTTTATCCTCCGGCGAAGGACATTTTTAATGCATTTCACTTTACACCTCTTGAAGACGTCAAGGTTGTGATCCTGGGACAGGACCCTTATCACGAACCAGGGCAGGCTGAGGGACTGTCTTTTTCCGTAAAACCGGGCGTGGAGATTCCTCCGTCTCTTGTGAATATCTACAAGGAGCTGCATGATGATCTGGGCTGCTATATCCCGAACAATGGGAGTCTTGTCAAATGGGCAAAGCAGGGTGTCATGCTCCTCAATACGGTTCTGACGGTGCGCGCTCACGCCGCAAATTCTCATGCGAATATTGGATGGGAGGAATTTACGGATGCTGCCATCCGCGTTCTTGCACAACAGGACCGCCCCATGGTATATATTCTCTGGGGAAGAGCGGCGCAGCGGAAGGAAAGCATGATCTATAATGCGAAACATCTGGTGCTGAAGTCGCCGCACCCAAGTCCTCTGTCAGCTTATCACGGATTTTTCGGAAGCCGTCCGTTCTCAAAGACGAACGCATATCTGGAACAATGTGGGCTTACGCCGATCGACTGGCAGATAGAAAATATATAAAAATCTGGAAGGAATTATCCAATGGCAAAGAAGCAGAGCGATTCGCTGGTGAAGAATGCATCGGTCCTGATGATCGCTACTATAGTATCGAGGATTATCGGTCTGATCTACAGGAGCCCCCTTGGGGCGATCCTGGGTTCGGTCGGTCTCGGATACTATGGTTATGCCAGTAACCTGTACACAATACTTCTTCTTATTTCGTCCTACAGTATTCCGATGGCGGTGTCAAAAATCGTATCCGCCGAGCTTGCCAGAAAGAGGTACCGGAACGCCTGGAAAATGTTCCAGGGCGCACTTATCTACGCGCTGATCGTCGGCGGGGCGACGGCACTGATCTGCTGGTTTTTCGGCGGATATCTTCTGCCTCAGAATCAGCAGAACGCACTTCCTGCACTGAAAGCTCTGGCGCCTACAATCTTTCTGTCGGCAATCCTGGGCGTCCTGCGCGGATTTTTCCAGGCTCACAGAACCATGACGCCGACATCTGTCTCGCAGATCCTTGAACAGATCATGAACGCTGTCGTCAGTATCCTTGCCGCGTGGATTCTTGTATCCTCACAGGCGGGAAATGAAGAAGGCCAGGCTATCTACGGAGCGATGGGAGGAACCATCGGAACCGGAGCAGGCGTTCTCGTCGGGCTGATTTTTATGACCTGGGTTTTCTTCCTGAACCGACGCTACTTCCAGCGCAAAGTTGCTCAGGATGTGTCCGGCGAAGAGGAGAGCTACGGCGATATCCTGCGGGAGATGCTGCAGCTGATTACGCCGATCATTTTTACTTCCTTTATCCTGAACTGCAGCTCATATCTGGACAGCTACATGTATTCAACGATCCAGGGCATCAATGGATTTAAAGACACGGCTATTTCGGCTGCCTACGGCGAGTACAGCAACTACTATGTGCCGCTTGTCAGCATTCCGCTTGCGATCGCTTCTGCGAGCACCTCGGCGATGATGCCGGAGGTCTCAGGCCTTCACGCGACAGGAAATTACAGCGAAGCAAATTACAAGGTGAATGAGACGATGAGGATCTCTATGTTCATCTGCATTCCGTGCATGATAGGTCTTACTGTTCTCGCTCATCCGATTGTGAGTGTTCTGTTTCCGGCAGCGAGTGACCTCGCAGGAAACCTGCTTCTCACAGGTTCTATTTTTGTCGTGACAGATTCGTTTTCGATCATCTCCGGTGGCGTTCTTCAGTCCATCGGACATCAGACGACGGCGCTGATCAATTCCGCCATTTCACTTGGGGTGAATCTGGCCAGTCTCGCCATTATCTTGCTGATCCGTCCGGAGCTTGATATTTATGCGGTGATGATCGCGAACATCATTTTCTCGGTTGTGTGCTGTGCACTCAATGTCGTGTCCATGAGAAAATATCTCGGACTCCGCCATCAGATCCGCTCGACTTATGTGGAGCCATTTATTGCGTCGGCAATCATGGGCGTTGTCGCGTTTGTTGTTTATCGTGGAATTCTTGCTTTGACGAGCCGTCCGTCCATCAGTCTCATCGTCGCGATCGTTCTGGCTATCTTTGTATATCTTGTCGCATATGTCAAAATCTCGAAGATCAGCCCTGAAGAGCTGAGCACGGTTCCCGGCGGAACAAGGATCGTTTCCTTCCTCAGAAAAATAAGAGTTTATAACTGACCGGTTCTTAAAAGGTGCCGAAGAAAGTTTCAAAAATATTAAATTTTCTTCAAATATATTTCACAATATCTTGTGGCAATAACAGCAACAGCAGACTAAATGTTGCATTATTGTGTCAGATACCCACAAAATCACTGCTAAAACAGGGCTTTTCAAATTGCAACATGCGTGATATACTTTGTAACAGTCACTTAACAAATTTGCAATTTTTGTTAAGAAAGCAGTATTTGGGAGAGCAGGTGGTATCTGATGAAAAAGACTTTTGTGAAAATTGTGAGTGCTGTTGCGATGTCGGTTATGCTTCTCGGAATGCCCAACATGGTCTATGCGAAGGATCTTGTCGGATATGGAACAACAAGTACAGTAACAGCGTCGACATCCTCGGGGACAAGCTCAGAAAGCAGCAGTTCGACGGTTTCATCCGCGGCAACAGATTCCTCGGCTTCCACACAGACGTCTGATACCTCTTCAACGGGCAGTACGTCAACAGTCAGCACGGGAACAAGCCAGAAAGCAGCCACGACATCTACAACATCTGTTTCTACGGGCGTTGTTGACGATTCCATTCCGTTCGTTCTGCTGATCGTCGGAGCATCTGTACTGATGTGCTATTTCATCCACTGGAGCAAGGATCAGAAGAGATACGGCAACTATGGCGAGTACTGGATGGAATATATGATCGAGTATGAGAATAAGTTAAAATAAAGAGTGATGTGCAGCCTTGGCGGCTGCGCGAGTGGTAAGATATTGAGAGCCGGGTTCCACGGAGCCCGGCTCTCAGTGTATGTAAGCGCATTGAGACGCAACCTCTCAGGGCATGAATGCCGCCGCCTGCTTACAAGGAAGTGTGAGGCGTGCGCTGGCACAGACTGTAATAAAAGAAAACTTGTAAACATTACAGAGAATTGCTACAATGAGATACGTTGTGGCACTTTAAAGCGTTACGGATTAACGTGCGACGATAAAGCGCCTTTTTCACACAAGCTATACTTTATTTTGGGAGGCTTTTACGATGCCAATTACAGACCTGCTTGAGAAGAACGCGCGGCTGTACGGCGATGAGGTCGCGCTCGTCGAGCTGAACCCGGGCATGAAGGAGACGAGAAGGATTACCTGGAAGGATTATTCACTGATCCAGCAGACAGATGACCGTCCGTACAGACACGAGATCACCTGGGGCGTGTTTGATGAGAAGGCAAACCGCGTGGCAAATATGCTGCTTGAAAAGGGTGTTGAGAAAGGCGAGAAGGTCGCCATCCTCATGATGAACTGCCTTGAGTGGCTGCCAATTTATTTCGGAATTCTGAAGGCCGGCGCGATCGCTGTTCCATTCAATTTTCGCTATTCATCGGACGAAATTCTTTACTGCGCTGAGCTGGCGGATGTTGACGTCCTGTTTTTTGGTCCGCAGTTTATCGGCCGTATTGAGGCCGTCGAGGAGAAGCTCAGCAAGGGAAGACTTCTGATCTATGTAGGAGAGAACACGCCGACATTTGCCGATGATTACCGGGAGCTCGTGGCTGATTGTTCCAGCCAGGCGCCGAAAATCCCAATTTCGGATGATGATCTTGCGGCAATCTATTTTTCTTCGGGTACGACCGGTTTCCCGAAGGCAATCCTGCATAAGCACCGCTCCCTGACGCAGTCGGCGGAGATGGAGCAGAAGCATCATTTACAGACACACGACGATGTATTTCTCTGCATCCCACCGCTGTATCACACTGGCGCAAAGATGCACTGGTTTGGAAGTCTGATCAGCGGTTCGAGAGCCGTCCTGCTTCGCGGCACTGATCCGAAGACGATTCTTTCTGCCGTGTCAGATGAGAAGTGCACAATCGTATGGCTGCTGGTCCCATGGGCGCAGGATATCCTGGACGCGCTCGATTCGGGCGAGGTGCGGCTTGAGGATTATCAGCTCAGTCAGTGGCGGCTGATGCATATCGGCGCGCAGCCTGTTCCGCCGGCACTTATCAAGCACTGGAAGGATTATTTCCCGAATCACCAGTACGACACGAACTACGGCCTGTCTGAATCGACCGGCCCCGGCTGTGCCCATCTTGGAATCGGACATGATGACAAGGTCGGCGCCATCGGCATCCCCGGCTACCGCTGGGAGTGCAAGATCGTGGATGACGATTACCATGAAGTGCCACAGGGCAAAGAGGGCGAACTCTGTGTCAAAGGCCCTGGCATTATGGAATGCTACTATAAGAATCCCGAGGCCACGAAGGAAGCTCTGCCGGGCGACGGCTGGCTGAAGACCGGCGACGTCGCTGTGCAGGATGAGGATGGATTTTATTACCTCGTCGACAGGAAGAAAGATGTTATCGTCATGGGCGGCGAGAACATCTATCCGGTTGAGATCGAAGACTTCCTTCACACCAACCCGAAGATCAATGATGTCGCTGTCATCGGACTTCCGGACAGACGTCTCGGCGAGATCCCGGCGGCTATTATCCAGCTGAAAAAAGGTATGACCGCTACGGAAGACGAGATCAACGATTTCTGTCTGGAACTTGCCCGCTACAAGAGGCCAAGAAAGATTATCTTTGCCGATGTGCCGAGGAACCCCACTGGCAAGATCGACAAGCCGGCGCTCCGCAAGCGTTACGGCGCGGAAAAAATCGTCGCGCAGGAGATCAATCTTCACGCCGGGGATATCAAAGAATAAATTTATACGCTATAATGTCTGGGATGCCGTGGTTCGCGGCATCCCGTTTTTGCGTATTGCTGAAAATATTACATTCACAGAAAGAGCATGATATTTGCCTTACGGAATGACAGCGAAGTACATCAAAGCACATCGAGGTCGTTCGAACGCTGGCATCTTTGTATGGTTGCGTAGCGCGACATTAAATTATCAGGAGAGCATATGAGTGAGATAACGAGTACAGAACAGTTTGAAGATATTCTTGCCATGGATATAGATACGGATTCCGATAAAGATCTCGCGGTTTACGCATCAGCGGTGCTGAAGAAGGGCGAGGGACGCACGCTGAAAAAGGGCGGACTCTGGGTGTACGACAATGAGATCGCCTCGGTGACGGGAAGTTTTGAGGACGGCGATATCATCGGCGTGCAGGATTTTGACGGCTGGTTTATGGGATATGGCTATATCAACAGAAAGTCGAAAATACGGATCAGGATGCTGTCGCGCGGGAAAGCCGAAGAAAAGGTTTCGCCTGCGTACCTGAAGGCAAAGGTCCGTTTTGCCTGGGAGTACAGGAAAAAAGTCATTGATACTTCGAGCTGCCGTGTGATTTTCGGCGATGCGGACGGACTTCCCGGAATCACTGTCGATAAATACGAAGATGTGCTGGTTGTCGAGCCTCTTTCACTGGGTGCTGACAGGCTGAAGGATCTGATCCTTAAGGCAATCGTTGAGGTGATGGCTGAGGATGGGATCACGATTCGCGGGATTTTTGAGCGGAGCGATGCGAAGGAGCGCGAAAAAGAAGGTCTCCCGAGAGTCAGGGGATTTCTCTCACAGCCGTTTGATACGGACGTGCCGATTACAGAAAACGGTGTCCGATATATCGTCGATGTCAAGGACGGACAGAAGACGGGATTTTTCCTAGATCAGAAGCTGAACCGGCTGGCCGTTCAGAAAATATCGAAGGGCGCAGATGTCCTCGACTGCTTCACGCACACAGGATCTTTTGGTCTGAACGCGGCGCGCGGCGGAGCGGCACATGTGATTTCCGTCGATGCATCGGATACGGCAATCGAAATGGCTGAGAAAAATGCAAAGATCAACGGTTTCGATGACATTATCGACTACTATGTGGCCGACGTCTTTGAGCTGCTTCCGGATCTGGAAAAGAAGGGCAGGAAATTTGACATCGTCATTCTCGATCCTCCCGCCTTCACCAAATCGAGGAGCTCCGTCAAAGCTGCCGCCAAAGGATACAAGGAAATCAATCTCCGCGGTATGCGGCTCGTGAAAAAAGGCGGTTTCCTGGCAACCTGCAGCTGTTCTCACTTCATGGAGCAGGCTATGTTTGAGAATATCATCCGCGAAGCGGCGCGCGATGCTCACGTGCACCTGCGCCAGGTTGAATTCCGCACACAGGCCCCGGATCACCCGATCACCTGGGCGGCAGACGACTCCTATTATCTGAAGTTCTTTATCTTTCAGGTGTACTGATTGTCAATTTTTATGGCGCAGGCGCATCACATGCGACTGTTTTGTATTTCTGATGCGCCTGGCAGAACATATTCTTCTGGCGCAGGCGCATCACATAATCAAATTCAGGTTTTTTATGCGCCTGGTCACGAGGTGTGGAACTCCGTGGGCACATCAAATAATCAAGATAGGGAAAGATGATGCGCTCCTTTATGAAGTATTAATTTCCGCTAGCGCATCAAACAATCAAGATAAGAGAAGACGATGCGCCCGACATCGAGGTATCAATTCTCGCGGGCGCATTAAATAATCAAGATAGGGAAAGATGATGCGCTCCTTTATGAAGTATTAATTTCCGCTAGCGCATCAAACAATCAAGATAAGAGAAGACGATGCGCCCGACATCAAGGTATCAATTCTCGCGGGCGCATTAAATAATCAAGATAGGGAAAGATGATGCGCTCCTTTATGAAGTATTAATTCCCGCTAGCGCATCAAACAATCAAGATAAGAGAAGACGATGCGCCCGACATCAAGGTATCAATTCTCGCGGGCGCATTAAATAATCAAGATAGGGAAAGATGATGCGCTCCTTTATGGAGTATCAATTCCCGCTAGCGCATCAAACAATCAAGATAAGAGATGATGATGCGCCCGACCAACAATTCCGCAGGTTCTGTGGCGTATCCAACAGTCAAGATAAAGGAGAATGATGCGCCCACCCATGGGGACCAGGGCCTCGCGAGCGCATCATGAAATCAAGAGTATTCATCTGGTGGCGATTACAGGTTGAAAGAGACGCCCGATCTATGCTATAATTCACGCGTAATTTTAATAATAACGGGTCTACACACTTTTCAAAATGGAGGGACAAGATCATGAAACATATCAAGACTTTATCCAGCAGAAATCTTCAGCAGAGCGTTAAGGAAGGCGGATGCGGCGAGTGCCAGACATCCTGCCAGTCCGCTTGCAAGACAAGCTGCACCGTAGGCAACCAGACCTGCGAGCATGCGAAGTAATCACGGCTGAATACAAAATGCGAGAGGTTCCCGCCCTTCCGGGCGGGAATTTTTTTGCGCGTGTAGCGAGCCGCATCCTCTCACGCGAAGCGTGAAGAGGTGAGGCGAGCACCGCGACGACGCGACGAAGTCGCGTATGCGCGTGGAATGAGCCGCATCCACTCACGCGAAGCGTGAAGAGGTGAGGCGAGCACCGCGACGACGCGACGAAGTCGCGTATGCGCGCGGAATGAGCCGCATCCACTCACGCGAAGCGTGGAGAGGTGAGGCGAGCACCGCAAAATAATATTATTCAATACACTACAGAGAGGCATCAACAGTGATTCATTTATTCAAAAACAATGGCTATAATCTCTGCCTTGACGTGAACAGTGGTTCTGTGCATGTTCTGGACAATCTGTCTTACGATGTTCTTTCGCTGATGAGCGAGGGCAGGGAGAAAGATGATATTATCAGCAGTCTGTCTGACAAATATGATCCCGCGGAGATTTCCGAGACGATCAGTGAGTGTGACGCGCTAAAGGCCGAGGGGTCACTTTTTTCAGAGGATCCCTATAAACCGGCTATCGAAAAGTTTACCGAAAGGCCGACGGTCGTCAAGGCACTCTGCCTGCAGATCGCACATGACTGCAACCTCGCCTGCCGCTACTGCTTTGCAGATGAGGGCGAATATCACGGCAAGCGCGGAATGATGTCCTACGAGGTTGGAAAAAAAGCCTTTGATTTCCTGATCAGAGAATCTGGGAACAGACGCAATCTCGAGGTGGACTTCTTTGGCGGCGAGCCGACGATGAACTGGCAGGTTGTAAAGGATCTCGTCGCATACGGCAGATCGCTGGAAAAAAAGTACAACAAGCATTTCCGCTTTACACTTACCACAAACGGCGTGCTTCTCAATGATGAGATCATGGATTTTTGCGACAAGGAGATGGACAACGTTGTCATGTCCGTTGACGGCAGACGCGAAGTGCACGATCACATGCGCCCGTTCCGAAATGGAAAGGGTAGCTGGGATCTCGTCGTTCCGAAGTTCCAGAAATGGGCGGAACGCCGTCATCAGGAAAAATATTATGTGAGAGGTACATTTACTCACTATAACCTTGATTTTGCGAAGGACGTCATCGCCATGGCGGATCTCGGATTCACGCAGATCTCCATTGAGCCTGTTGTGGCGCCGCCTACGGAGGACTACGCGATCCGCGAGGAGGATATCCCCGAGATCTGTGAGCAGTACGACATCCTCGCAAAAGAGATGATAAAGAGGGCAAAAGAGGGACGCGGCTTTAATTTCTTCCATTTTATGGTCGATCTTACGGGCGGCCCCTGCGTTTACAAGCGTCTCTCCGGCTGCGGTGCCGGCGGCGAATATCTCGCTGTTTCGCCGTGGGGAGAGCTTTATCCCTGCCATCAGTTCGACGGAAACCGCGATTTTATCATAGGAAATGTCGATGACGGAATCACCCGGCCGGATCTGGTACAGGCATTTAAAAATGTGAACGTTTACTCGAAGGAAGAGTGCTCGAAGTGCTTTTCAAGGTTCTTCTGCTCGGGCGGCTGCGCTGCGAACTCCTATAATTTCACCGGCGGGATCAATGACGTATACAAGATTGGATGCGAACTTCAGCGCAAACGTATCGAATGTGCTCTGATGATCAAAGCGGCACTGGCTGACGATGAAGGCGACACCAAGATGCGGATCGATGGCTCAAGGGCCATTGATGGCACAAAAGATCCGGGTGTCGACCACAGCTCCTACGCGCAGAACGCGGACTGTGAGGCATGTGAGATCCCGGCTCAGAGGTGCTGAAAAGGACAGACCTCTGAAGGAACCCGGAACTAAAAGTTGCAATTTCTTTATATTAAAGTTAAAGTATAACTTGTCGGTTTTTGGATAGCCGGCAATTCTATGTAAACGAGGACAAAGAAATGAATAAGAAACAGAGCATTGCCGTCCTTATCGTCATGGCCATTGTTACTGTACTGCTCGGCTACACCGTGCTGGTTGGCTGGGGAGAACACAAGACCGGATATATGGGCAATATCCGCACTGGCCTTGATCTGTCGGGTGGTGTCAGTATCACGTATGAGGCGACAGAGTCGAATCCTTCACAGGAGGATATGAGCGATACTATTTACAAGCTCCAGCAGCGTGTCACGACATACAGCACGGAGGCAAATGTATATCAGCAGGGTACAAACCGTATCAATGTTGAAATCCCGGGCGTTACGAACGCTACAGAGATTCTGGAAGACCTTGGTACGCCGGGTTCTCTGACTTTCCAGGATGAGGATGGAAACACCGTCCTCGAGGGAACAGATATCGCGGATGCGCAGGGCGTTGCCCAGACGAATTCGACAACCGGCCAGCGTGAATATGTCGTTGAACTTACGATGACCTCTGATGGAGCAGAAAAGTTCCAGGAGGCGACGGCTGCCAACGTCGGTAAGACAATCTCTATCGTTTATGACGGTACAGTTATCAGCTCTCCGACGGTTAATGAGGAGATCAGCGGCGGCAAGGCACAGATCGACGGAATGGAGAGTCTCGAGGAGGCTCAGAACCTTGCATCCTACATCCGTATCGGTTCTCTGTCTCTTGAACTGAATGAAATATATTCAAATGTTGTCGGCGCTTCCCTCGGACAGGAAGCTCTTTCAACAAGTGTTATCGCCGGTGTCATCGGAATTATCCTGGTCATGCTCTTTATGATCATCGTTTACAGAATCTCGGGTCTTGCTTCGAGCTGGGCACTGCTGATCTTTGTGTTCCTTGATCTCGGCTTTATGAATGCCTTTGACCTGACACTTACACTTCCGGGTATTGCAGGTCTCATCCTGACCATCGGTATGGCCGTGGATGCGAACTGTATTATCTATATGCGTGTGCGCGAGGAGCTCGCCATCGGAAGTTCTGTCAACAGAGCTCTGCATGCAGGATTCCATAAAGCGTTCTCTGCGATTTTTGATGGTCAGATCACAACGCTGATCGCGGCCGCGGTTCTGTACATTCTCGGAACCGGTACCATCCAGGGATTTGCAACGACTCTGGCTATTGGTACTATTCTGTCTCTGTTCACCGCCCTTGCGATCTCCAGATGGATCAGCTATGCCTTTTACGGCATCGGCATCAAGAGCGTCAAGGCATACGGAACGACAGAGCACAAGAAGATCTACAAATTCGTTGAGAAGCGGGCTGTATCCTTTACGATCGGTATTGTCATGATCGCAATCGCAGTGATCGGCATGGGCGTTCACGCCGCAAATGACGGCCATCCGCTGAACTACAGTCTTGACTTCATCGGTGGTACTTCTACGACCGTAGACTTCGGTGAGGATATCAGCCTTGATGAGCTCAGTTCTGACGTAGAACCGCTCGTTGAGTCCGTCACTGGTAATTCTGACATCACCTTCCAGAAGGTGCAGGGCTCCACGCAGGTCATCATCAAGACGAGTGAGCTCAGCACGGACCAGAGGGATGAGCTTCAGTCAGTGCTGACAGAGAATTATCCGAATATTGATACATCCACGATCGAGACAGAGAATATCTCATCGACGATTTCCGGAGAGATGAGACGCAACGCTATCATCGCCGTTATCGTGGCGGTTGTCTGCATGCTGCTCTACATTTTCATCCGTTTCAAGGATATCCGTTTTGCATCCAGTGCGATCCTCGCCCTGGTTCACGATATTCTCGTCGTAATCGCTTATTATGTAGTCAGCTATGCGTCGGTCGGCAGTACATTTATTGCCGTCATGCTCACGATCCTCGGTTATTCGATCAACTCGACGATCGTCATCTTCGACCGTGTGCGTGAAAATATCCCGATCATGAAGGGGACGAGCTACCGCAAGATCGTCGATGCGTCAGTCACTCAGACCCTGACCCGTTCGCTGAACTCGAACATCACGACACTCATTACTGTTGTTGTTCTTTACATCATGGGTGTTCCGAGTGTTCGCGAGTTCGCCCTTCCGATCATCGTTGGTCTTGTCGCAGGATGCTTCTCATCCGTATTCATCACCGGACCGCTCTGGTGGGTAATGAAGACGAAGAATGGCAAAGAGGATATCAAGGATCCTGATGAAAAATCACTGCCGGGCGATAAGGCTGTGGCGACAGCTGCGGCTTCAGCTTCCGGAACCTCCGGAGCTTCCGCAGAAAGCAAGCCTGCTGGCAGCGGATCTGGAAAATATCAGAAGAAGGACAGGAGTCAGCTTCACAGCACACCGAGGAAGAAAGGCTCTCAGAAAAAGAAAACGCTGTAATATGCGGTAGAATATCGTTGTTTATACAGAACCGTGGCTGTTGCACGAATGTGCGGCAGCCGCGGTTTTTTTCTTGACAGGGAGAATAGGGATTTTTATCCTGTATATATACACTTCTTATACAATTCTTTCTGGCGCAATAAGTTCCGGCAGCTTCCGGAAGGTCTGCTGCGTCATTCCCTTTTTCATTTATCAAAATAACGACAGCTGCTTATCAAGCAGAAACTGTCTGCCTGTCAGGAGGTGTCCCATGCTTAAAAAAGGCTCGTCGGTCAACGGTTATAAAATTCTGGCGCAGATCGGCCAGGGTGGAATGAGCCGCGTCTGGAAGGTGTCACAGGAAAAAAGCGGACGTGTGCTCGCTCTGAAGGAAGGACGCACTGACTGCATGTCTGGAAAAGAGACGATGGAACGCTGCTTCCGCGGGGAGGAAAAAATCCTCCGTCGGATGAATAACGTGGCTATCCCTGCATTGGCCGATTCGTTCCGCAATGAAGATGTGCCGGTCCTGGTGATGGATTTTATCGAAGGGGTGCCTCTTGACAGAAAGGTGAAAAAATCAGGTCCGCTGGCAGAAGAGGAGACAATCGGGATCGCGATTCAGATCTGCGGGATCCTTTCCTATCTTCACCGGCGTCAGAAGATCATTTACAGAGATCTGAAGCCGTCGAATATCATTCTTGGAGAGGATGGGAAAGTATATCTTGTGGATTTCGGCAGCGCGGCTGCTACGGGAAAGGTACCTCCCCAGGGGAGCGGTGATGAATGTGTCGGGACGCCCGGGTATGCCGCCCCGGAGCTTTCTACCCCGGGCAGCAGTTTTGACGCGAGGGCAGATATTTACAGCCTCGGAGCTACCCTGCTGTTTCTTCTCACTGGTCATAAGGACGGGAAGACAGATGATATTGCCGACAGGAAGCTGGCGGATTTTATCGGGAAATGTCTGTCTGGGGATCCTGATCAGAGACCGCGGTCGGTGAAGGAGGCCGCCAGGGAACTAAAGAGCCTTTCTGAAAACATTGGAGAAGAAAATAGCATCGGAGAAGACAGTGGCGATGACTCTGTTTCGGAAGGCAACTCGGATACAGCAGAGGCATCAGATGGTGACAGAAGAGATAATGAAGGTGAAAAGAGATTATCAGACAGCAACGGAACAAGGGAGAATGACAGATGGAAGAGTGTCAGGCATCTTCTGATCCTGGTCGCCGCTGTTATCGCGGCGGCCGGCGTGTACACCTGGCTGGTGCCGGCCGGTGCTTTTCCTATTCCGGCGTTATCATCCCTGAGTCCTGATCTGGGCGTTGCGGCGGAAAAAATAATAGTGGATTCTGCAGATAACGGCGATGATGTGTCGGAAGAAAGCGTTGTGGCGTCATCCGGCGACAGCAGCAGGGAGGGTGGAAACCGGAATGGTTCAGAGATTCCATGCGCGCAGCTGATTTTTACAGATGATCCGGAGCCCGACAGCATTGAGGAGGGAATCGCGTATTTTCACGAACCGAGGAAAGCCGTCCTGTCGGTGACAACCGGGGCGGATGATTTTGATGCCTCGAAGGCTGACGAGGCGCTCTCTATAAGAGCGTTCGATGATCAGGACGAGAAAGCCGATGACGCGTGGTCAGCTGGTGAGTGGACGATGAGAGAGGACGGAGTGCATGAGCTGGAGCTGGAATTTAACGCGGACGCGCTTTATATTATCGGATTTTCATATACAGATGCGGACGGTCAGTCAAATGAAGGAATCGACACCGGAGATCCGGGAACGCCGCTGATTTTCCAGATCGACACTGCAGACACAGAAGAGCAGGAGACAGAGGATAGTTCAGAAGAAACTGTCACAGATGGATATGATGACACGGAGAACACAGACACAGAAGGAAAGCAGAATTTTGTCATGGACAGTGAAACGGCGTCGATGAACAGGAACTATGTAAAAAGTGCCTGTGACGTCTCGGTGACGGTGACCGCCGCCGCGCCTGTGCGCTCCTGCGAGGTGACGATGTACAGAAACCGCGAGAAGAAGGTGCTGAAGGAGAGCAAAGATTACACAGTCTCAATCACGGACAGCGGAAAGAAAGCTGCTTTTACTGTGGACAGCGGCTGTTTTTCTGAGGATGGCGTGTACCGCCTGATTTTCCAGGTGAAGGATCAGAGTGGTATTACATATAGCAATGATGACGATGTCAATGACACGCTGAATTTTGGCGTAGATGCCACAGCTCCGGAGATAAACCTGGACAGAGGAGAAGCGGGAAAACTGAATATCGAAGCGGGGGATAATCTGAAACTGACCTCGGTGAAGCTGTACTCGGGCGATAAGGATTCACTCGTGCAGAGCTGGGTCGGGGCCGACATTGATGACCATATTTCTGATGACGAGATATTTACAGCTGATCCGGAGATCGCTCTGAAGGAAAAAATCATCGCCGTTGCTACGGATGAAGCGGGAAACAAAAAAGAGGCGACGGTCGACCCCGGGGAGTCGACAGGAGTTGCGGCAGCAGTGTGTGTCGGCGCCGCGGCTACGGCTGTGCTGGTCCTGGTCCTGATCATCAGGAAACGCAAAGCAAGCAAGGCTGTTTCCACTCGTAAGTAGTCTTCAGTATGACAGATCTGGACAATGCGGTGTATACTGTATGCATTCGCAAAAAATAAACTTCGACAGGCAGATCGGATTTTTCTGCCTCAAATGGTCACAGGAGGAACGGGCATATGAAGGATCTCATAGCACAAGCAGTTTCGGAGATGATCGATTTTTACAGCAGAGAAAGTACGGTGAAGGTTCATGATATCAGCCATTTTATGAAGGTGTGGGGCTATGCCAGGACGATCGGACGCATGGAAGGACTCGACGCCAGGACACAGGAGACGCTGGAACTCGCCGCCATAGCACATGATATCGCGTGCCCGCTCTGCCGGAAGAAATATGGAAACACCAACGGAAAGGCGCAGGAACAGGAGGGCGAAGGACTGACAGGGGAGTTTTACCGCGATTTTGGACTGCCGGAGGAGCAGCTGGACAGGATCTGCTGGATCGTAGCTCATCATCACACGTATACAGGTGTCGACGGAATGGACTATCAGATCATGCTGGAGGCGGATTTTCTGGTGAATGCAGATGAGTCCTCCATGAGTCACGAGACCGTTGAGCATTTCCGGGACGCAGTTTTCAGGACAGAGACCGGCAGAAAATTTCTCCGGGATATGTATGACGTATAAAAGGGTTTATCGGTGATGGAAGAAAAATGGGTAGTAAAACGCAAGTGGGCGCCGTTTCAGAAACTCGCAGAGGAATTCGGCATTGATCCTCTGATCGTGCGCCTTATGCGGAACAGAGATGTCTTTACAGAAGAAGATCTTAAGACGCAGATGCCGGACGGGCATTCGCTCGCTGAAAAAAATATCGACCGGTTTCTCCATGCGACGACGGCGGATCTCTATGATCCGGCCCTGATGAAAGATATGAAGAAAGCGGGTCAGGTAATCATCGATGCTGTCGGAGAAAAGAAAAAAATCCGCGTCATCGGCGACTACGACATCGACGGTATCATGTCCACGTATATCCTGGTAAATGGATTGAAAAAAATCGGAGCGGACGTCGACTGGCAGATTCCCGACCGGATGAAGGACGGATACGGACTGAACGAAAATCTGATCCGCAAAGCGGACGCCGACGGGGTTCAGCTGATCGTTACATGCGATAACGGAATCGCAGCGCGTGATCAGATCGCCCTGGGCAACGACCTCGGCATGCAAATCGTCGTCACGGACCACCACCAGGTTCCGTTTGAAACAGTTAAGAACGGCGACGGAACGGAGAAAAGAAAAGAAATCCTTCCGCCGGCGGATGCTGTCATAGATCCGCACCGCGCGGATGACAGCTATCCCTTCAAGGGACTCTGCGGCGCCGGCGTCGCCTGGAAACTGATCACATATCTGTATCGCGAGACGGGCGTCGGAGATGCCGACAAAGAGGCAGAAAAATTTCTTCAGTTCGCAGCGATCGCAACAGTCGGCGATGTCATGGATCTCACAGATGAGAACAGAATCATCGTCCGCGAAGGATTGAAGCAGCTGCGCCGGACTGAGAATCCCGGTCTCAGGGAACTGATCCGTCAGAACAATCTGGACCCGGAAAAAATCGACGTCTACCATATCGGCTTCGTAATCGGCCCGTGTCTCAATGCGAGCGGACGACTGGACACTGCCGCCCGGGCTCTGAATATGCTGATGACATCCTCCGTGCAGGAGGCTTCGGAGGCTGCTTCGGAGCTCATGAATCTGAATGAGAGCCGCAAGGGAATGACAGAGACGGGAACTGCCGAGGCTATGAGAAAAATCGACACCACGTCCCTTATTGATGACCGCGTGCTGATCGTATACCTGCCGGACAGTCACCCGAGCGTCGTTGGAATCATTGCCGGAAGGATTAAGGAGCATTACAACAGACCGACCTTTGTTCTGACGGATGCGGACGGCATGATCCGCGGTTCCGGCCGGTCAATCGACGCCTACAACATGTACGATGAACTCGTAAAGTGTGCCGATCTGTTCACGGCGTTCGGAGGACACCCGAAAGCTGCGGGCGTTACCCTTCCGAAAGAGAATCTCCAGGCCTTTCATGACAGGATGAATGAGGAGTGCTCGCTGACAGAGGAGGACATGACCCCCGTTGTTAAGGTCGACGCTGTCATGCCTCAGACATATGTCACAACCAGCCTCATCCGGGAACTGGATGTTCTGAGACCGACAGGAAACGGCAACGAGCGCCCGATCTTCGGCGAAGTCCGTGTCACGGCGCGTTCGCCCCGCATCGTCGGGCAGAAACAGAACTGCTGCCTCCTCCAGGTAGTAAGTGAAGACGGCTCCAGCGCGGTCAAAGCAATATATTTCGGACGGACACCAGATGATGCCCGGGACTTCTACCAGCGCATCACCGACGGAACGCCCTTCTCAATCATATACGAGCCCCAGATCGACAGTTGGATGGGACGGGATAGCGTGCAGCTGCACATCATCCACTACAAGTGAGGTAACATGGCACTTCCACCCGCAACGCGCTTGCGCTCGTCCTCGACGTAACGGTTCTAGGCGCATCCTTCGCTACGCTCGGATTTGCCAAGAACCGACGTCTGCGGATGGTATGCGGGTTGGAAGTGCCATGTATTTGCATACTCAGGAGAAGGTCTCTGTCCGGTGTATACCAGTCCACATGCCTTCTGAGCCCGCCGGCGCTTACGCGTTGCTGCGAGATACTGCACTCGTGCTAAGCGGAAGCGTGCTGTGGACGGTATACACCGGGCAGAGGCCTCTCATATCCACTTATTTCACTCGCTTATACCGTTCATACACCGGTGCAAGGCAATTGAAACACGGCCCTAACAATGGTATACTTACCATATTTGGGGCCATACTTTTTGGCCAATTTTTGAGCGAAAAAAATGAAAGGACGCTATACAAGTCATGAAAGAACTGAAAGATTATGTCATCACCGTTCCGGATTATCCTGAGAAGGGCATTATGTTCCGCGATATCACCAGTATCCTGGACGATGCGGACGGACTTCACCTCGCTATTGATTCTCTGCAGGATCTGCTGAAGGGAGTCGACTTCGACGTAATCGTCGGAACTGAATCAAGAGGATTCATTTTCGGAATGCCGATTGCATATAATCTTCACAAGCCGTTTGTACTTGTCCGTAAGAAGGGCAAGCTGCCGCGTGAGACAATTTCTGAGACCTACAATCTTGAGTACGGCACAGCGACCGTTGAGATCCACAAGGATTCTATCAAACCGGGACAGAAAGTCGTTCTCGTTGATGATCTCATTGCTACCGGCGGTACGATCGAGGCAGCGGCAAAGCTTGTCGAGAGACTCGGCGGCGAGGTTGTCAAGATGATTTTTGTTATGGAGCTTGAAGGTCTCAAAGGACGTGAAAGACTTTCCAAGTATGATATCGGATCTGTAATCAAGTATCCGGGAGCATAAGATTATTCTTTCAGGCGGATGACATAAGAGGGGAAGAACAGCCTATGAATGAGGAACTCGAACTTAGAGACGAAAAACTGAAGAAGAATGTGGAAGCGGTTGATTCCAACATCAAAAAGATGGATGATTTTTCGTCTCCCGAGGACCTTTATCAGGAACTGATCGCTGACGTAAAAAAGTATCATCCGTCTGACGATATTTCGATGATCACAAAGGCGTACCATGTCGCTTCCGAGGCGCACAAGAATCAGAAGCGCAAATCCGGCGAGCCTTATATTATCCATCCGCTCTGCGTAGCGATTATTCTCGCTGAGCTGGAGCTTGATAAGGAATCAATCGTCGCGGGACTGCTTCACGATGTTGTCGAGGACACGATCCTGACGAGGGAGGAGATCGAAAAGGAATTCGGCTCTGAGGTCGCAGAGATCGTCGACGGCGTGACAAAGCTTGGTCAGCTGTCCTATTCGCAGGATAAAATTGAGGAACAGGCGGAGAACCTCCGCAAGATGTTCCTGGCGATGGCAAAGGATATCCGAGTCATCATGGTCAAGCTTGCCGACCGTCTGCACAATATGCGCACGCTGCAGTACATGACGCCCGCAAAGCAGATTGAAAAATCGCGCGAGACGATCGAGATTTATTCTCCGATCGCCCAGAGACTTGGTATCTCAAAGGTCAAGAACGAGCTTGATGACCTGAGTCTCAAGTATCTGAAGCCGGACGCCTACAGAGAGCTTTCTCAGCAGATTAATCAGAAACGTTCTGAACGCGAGGCATTTGTCGAGCAGATCGTCCTGGAAGTCCGCAAGAAGCTGGCAGAGGCGAATATTGAGGCGACTGTGTACGGGCGGGCGAAACATTTCTTCAGTATTTACAAGAAGATGGTCAACCAGCACAAGACACTGGACCAGATCTATGATTTGTTTGCCGTCCGCATTATCGTTGAGTCTGTGAAGGACTGTTATGCGTGTCTGGGTATTATCCACGAGATGTATACTCCGGTACCGGGGCGTTTCAAGGACTACATCGCGATGCCGAAGCAGAACATGTACCAGTCTCTCCACACGACGCTGATCGGACCGATGGGCAGGCCTTTCGAGATCCAGATCCGTACGTATGAGATGCACCGCGTCGCTGAATACGGTATCGCTGCACACTGGAAATATAAGGAGCTCTCAGACGGCAAAAAGCCGGGCCCGGAGCAGGAGGAGGCAAAGCTGAACTGGCTGCGCCAGATCCTGGAGTGGCAGCAGGACATGAGCGACAACAAAGAGTTCATGAGCCTTCTGAAGAGCGATCTGAACCTGTTTAATGAAAATGTATATGTCTTCTCGCCTAAGGGCGATGTAAAGACACTACCTGCCGGATCCTGCACGATCGATTTTGCCTACGCGGTACATTCCGCTGTCGGCAACCGCATGGTCGGCGCCAGGGTAAACGGCAAGCTCGTCCCGATCGAGACGGAGCTGCATAATGGCGACCGTGTGGAGATCATTACTTCACAGAACTCGAAGGGCCCGAGCCGCGACTGGCTCAAGGTTGTGAAGAGCACGCAGGCGAAGAACCGCATCAACAGGTGGTTCCGCCAGGAGAAGAAAGAGGACAATATCCTCAAGGGCCACGAGCTTCTCGCCAATTACATTAAAAATAAGGGATATGATTCCTCTGAGATCCTGAAGCCGGAGTATCAGAAAAAAGTCATGCAGAAGTATGGCTTCCAGGACTGGGATTCTGTTCTGGCTGCTATCGGCCACGGCGGCCTGAAAGAGGGACAGGTCCTCAACAAGCTGCGCGAGTGCTATGAGACCGACCGTAAGGCACATCTGACGGATGAGCAGATCCTTTCGGAGGTGTCAGCTGCTGAGGGCGAGAATGCCAAGAAAACCGGAGGGCAGCGGGGCGGGATCACCGTCCGAGGGATCCATGACGTGGCAGTGCATTTTTCAAAGTGCTGCAGCCCTATCCCCGGAGATGAGATCGTCGGATTTGTGACGCGGGGCCGCGGGATCACGATCCACCGTACGGACTGTATCAATGTGATGAACCTTCCGGAGAGTGAGCGCGAGCGGCTGATCGAGGCCGAGTGGGCTCCGGATTCCGCTTCCGATGAGGTATATCCTGTCGGAATCACGGTCTACGCCAACGACCGCGCCGGACTCCTCGTCGATCTGTCGAAGATTTTTACCGAGAGAAATATCAGCATCATCGGCGTAAATTCCCGCACAAACAAACAGGGAGTTGCGACGATCGATATGTCGTTTTCAGTAAAGAGCAAACAGGAACTGACAGATCTTGTACAGAAGATCAAACAGGTGCCGAACGTTGTTGATGTAGAAAGAGCGAAAGGTTAAGACCTATGGCTATGCGTTTAGAGAGTCTGGCCCTCGGAATGATCTCTACGAATGTTTATTTTGTAGAGAATTCGGAGACCAGGGAGATGCTCATTATTGATCCTGCGGACAATGCTGACAGGATAAAGCTTAAGGTCAGCCAGATGCAGGGGAAACCCGTCGCTATCCTTCTGACCCACGGACATTATGATCATTTCGGCGCGGCAGCGGATGTCAGAGATGCATATAAGACGCCGGACGGAAAGAATATCCCAATCATCTGCGGGGAAAAGGAACAGGCTGTTCTGGATGATCCGGAGGTTAATACTTCCCCGATGCACGGCGTGTCTGCGACACTGAAGGCTGACAAATATGTTAAAGACGGGGATGTGCTCCATCTCGCCGGGTTCGAGATCCATGTGCTCTGGACACCGGGTCATACGATCGGCGGCGTCTGCTATTACTTCCCGAATGAGCATGCTCTTTTTTCGGGGGACACGCTTTTCTGCCAGTCTTATGGACGAACGGATTTTCCGACCGGAAGCAGCCGGCAGATGATCGGGAGCGTCCGGAGACTTCTGAGGGAACTGCCCGATAACACAGACGTATATCCGGGGCACGAGTATACGACAACGATCAGGCAGGAAAAAAGATATAATCCCCTTGCAATCGGAAACTGACAAAAAGGAGAGAGATTTTTGGCAGCATTTACCTTGTGGTTCAGCCGCAGGATTTTTGAATATGACGTATTTCATCTGATTCAGGCTTTTTATCCGATGTCGACGGCTGACATCTGGTACGAAGGTGAGAAAAAGCCGGATGGAGATCGCGATGCGGACTTTTCGGTCGATTATACGGACGATTTAGTCCGCTTTTCGTGTGTTACAGGGAAAGGTGAGAGCTTCGGCGGCGAGGCACCGATCACGGACTGGAACGACAGGCACCGCACCAAAAATGAAGTGAAGAGTCTGGTCTATCAGGTCCTGGAGGAACACACGGGGAGAACACTTCCCTGGGGCGACCTGACGGGAATCCGGCCGACAAAGATTGTCATGAAGCTTTCTGAAGAAGGCAGGACGGAGGATGAGATCAGGCAGGATCTGAAGACGGAATATTTCGTCTCGGATGAAAAAATCAGCCTCGCCATGGAGACGGTCAGACGCGAGCAGAAGCTGATGGCTGACTGCCACACTGTACTTTCTTCGCCTGACGGACACAGGGGATATAGTCTGTATGTCGACGTCCCGTTCTGTCCGTCGATCTGCCTGTATTGTACTTTCGGATCGCACAGACTTGACGCTTTCCGCGATTTTGTAAAGCCTTATTTCGACGCTTTGTATAAAGAGCTCCGATATGTCGGCCGCGCGATGAATGAAAGAGATTATCGGCTGGATACGATCTATATCGGGGGCGGAACTCCGACTTCGATCCCGCCGGAGCAGCTGAGGGAGCTTCTCGGTGTGCTCGCCGATAATTTCGATCTGGATAATCTGAAGGAATTTACCGTGGAAGCCGGAAGGCCGGACACTGTTTCGAATGAGATCCTTGCTGTTCTGAAGGAATTTCCCGTCACGAGAATTTCGATCAATCCGCAGACGATGGTGCAGAAAACTCTCGACATTATCGGGAGGGAGCACACGACAGAGCAGACGATCGATGCTTTCCAGCGCGCCCGGAAGGCAGGGTTCGATAATATTAACATGGATATGATCGTCGGACTTCCCGGCGAGGGTGAGGACGAGGTCCGCGAGACGCTGGATGGAATATCGAAGCTTTCTCCGGACAGTCTTACGGTCCATTCCCTGGCACTGAAGAGAGCCGCGAGACTGAACCTGTTCAGGGATGTGTATGAACCTGTTTCCTTCGAAAATTCCGCGAAGATTATGCACCTCACAGAACAGACTGCGAGGGATCTCGGCATGACACCGTATTATCTGTACAGGCAGAAAAATATGGCCGGGAATTTTGAAAATGTCGGCTATGCCCGCCCGGGAAAAGCCTGTCTGTACAATGTTCTCATCATGGAAGAGGTACAGACAATCATGGCCTGTGGCAGCGGCGCTTCGACAAAGTTCGTCTCCGATGACGGAGAGCGCATCTGGCGGGCCGAAAATGTGAAGGATCTGAAAAATTATATAGACCGCATCGATGAGATGATTCTTAGAAAACAAAACAGTTTTGAATAATTATGAAAAAAGATAAATCGTCCAAAAAGGATAAAGAGAAAAAGAAAAAAGAGAAGAAAAAGAATAAATCTTCCCTTCACAAAGAGCAGGAGTTAATAACCGGTGATACGGAGAGTATCTCCGAAGTGAATCACATCCTCTCTGAGATAGAGCATGGTTCCGGTGAATCAGAAAAAAATGCTTCCGGGCCTGCGGGCAAGGCTGCAGCTCACAAGGGACACTATGTCAATCATAAACATCTTCTCAGCCATTCACATGCTTCTGAGCTGGAGCACGCAAAAATGGTGAGCAGTCTCGCCTATGAAGTGGCTCTGGAGATGGGACTCCCCGATAAATGGGCGGACGATATGATAATCGCAGGATATTTTCATGATATCGGAAAGTCGATCCTTGCGCAGACGACCTCAAATGAGTCAAAGCTCGTGGTTGAGGAGATGAACGCCCTCCGCATCCATCCGATGATCGGGTATGAGGAGCTGGAGGCCAGCGGATACAACCGGTGGATCTGCGATTCCGTGCGGTGGCATCACGAGAATAAGGATGGGAGCGGATATCCCGACGGGCTGAAGGACGGCGAGATCCCGCTCGGCGCTTGCATTCTCAGAGTCTGTGATGTATTCTGTGCATTGGTTCAGGACCGGGAATACCGCAAAGCTTTTTCACCGGAGCAGGCGGTTTCCATTATGGTCGATGAAGTTGAAAAATATGACATCCGGGCTTTTCTCGCGTTCCAGCGCGTCATCCACAGAAATGAGGATGGAAGCGTGCAGGTACCGCCTGTGAGCCCACGAGTTGAAGAAGTCTGGAAGGAACTGCAAAATGAAACTGACGAAGAAACCAGTAACAGGCATGAAGGACATTCTCCCGCGGGAGATGGAGATCAGGAATTACGTGATGCAGCAGATCCGTGAGACATACACGGAATTCGGCTTCACGCAGATTGAAACTCCATGTGTAGAGCATATCGAGAATCTGAACAGCAAGCAGGGCGGTGAGAATGAGAAGCTCATCTTCAAGATCATGAAGAGGGGCGAAAAACTTAAGCTTGATCAGGCAAAATCCGAGGCCGATCTCACAGACAGCGGCCTCCGCTATGATCTGACGCTCCCGCTGTCAAGATTTTATGCAAATAATGCAAATGATCTGCCGTCGCCGTTCAAGGCGCTGCAGATGGGACCGGTGTGGAGAGCGGACCGCCCTCAGAGAGGCCGTTACCGCCAGTTCATGCAGTGTGATATCGATATCCTCGGCGAGGCTTCCAATATCGCAGAGATCGAGCTTGTCCTCGCGACAACGACGGTTCTCGGAAAAATTGGTTTCAAAAACTTCACCATCCGCATCAATGACCGCCGGATCCTCAAGGCGATGGCGGCTTATTCGGGATTCCCTGAAGAGTCCTATGACGAGGTGTTTATCATCCTCGACAAGATGGACAAGATCGGTATGGATGGTGTTGAAGAAGACCTTCTGAAAGAGGGCTTCACAAAGGAATCTGTCGATAAATACCTCGAGCTTTTCCGTCAGATCACACCGGACGCTGCCGGTGTGCAGAAGGCAAAGGAACTCCTTGATGGATATCTTGATCCGAAGTATGCGGACGGGCTGATCACGATTATCAACAGCGTTGACGCGACAAAGCAGGCAGAGTTTAAGATGGCTTTTGATCCGACGCTCGTGAGAGGCATGTCTTACTACACGGGACCGATTTTTGAGATCTCCATGGATGAGTACGGCGGATCCGTTGGTGGAGGCGGACGCTATGACGAGATGGTCGGAAAATTTATCGGCCAGCCAGTTCCCGCCGTAGGCTTTTCAATTGGTTTTGAGCGGATCGTCATGCTGCTGCTCGAGTCGGACTTCCAGGTTCCTGGCAAGACGTCGAAAAAGGCAATCCTCGTCGACAAGAAGTGCTCCGGCGAGCAGATCCAGGCCGCTGTGGCAAAAGCGATGGAAGAGCGCAAAAATGGCGGAGTCGTGAACGTGCTCGTAATGAAGAAGAACAAAAAGTTCCAGAAGGAGCAGCTGTCCGAAGAGGGCTATACCGAATTCGAAGAGTTTTACGCGAATTAATGAGACTTCGCATGTCCGGGGCTTCATTGATCATATACAAAGTGAGGAGACAAGAAAATGGCTGAAAGTATGAAAGGAATGCACCGTACCTGCCGCGTGGCAGAGGTCACGGAGGAGATGATCGGCAAGGAGATCACTCTGATGGGCTGGGTGCAGAAGAGCAGAAACAAGGGCGGCATTATTTTTGTTGACCTGCGTGACCGCTCTGGTATCATGCAGCTTATCTTTGATTCTGCAAAAACGGATCAGGAGACTTATGACAAGGCGGCAAAGCTCCGCTCTGAGTTTGTCATCGCTGTGAAGGGCGTGCTTCAGAAGCGCGCGGGCGAGGCAAATACAAAGCTCACGACCGGAAATCTTGAGGTTCAGGTCAGCTACCTCCGCATTCTCTCTGAATCAGAGGTTCCACCGTTCCAGATCGAGGAAAATTCGAAGACAAAAGATGAGATCCGCCTGCAGTACAGATATCTTGATCTGCGCCGTCCGGATCTGCAGCGCAACATGAAGCTGCGCTCTGAAGTTGCTTACTACACCCGCGAGTTCTTCCACAATGAAGGATTCATGGAAATCGAGACGCCGATGCTCGGCAAGTCCACGCCGGAAGGCGCACGCGATTACCTTGTTCCGAGCCGTGTCCATCCGGGCAGTTTCTACGCACTGCCGCAGTCCCCGCAGCTGTTCAAGCAGCTGCTGATGTGCTCCGGCTATGACCGTTACATTCAGCTGGCACGCTGCTTCCGGGATGAGGATCTCCGCGCCGACCGTCAGCCGGAATTCACACAGATCGATATGGAGCTCTCCTTCGTCGATGTCGATGATGTCATTGATGTCAATGAGCGCTTCCTTAAATACCTGTTCAAGAAGACGCTGAATGTCGATGTAAAGACCCCGATCCCGAGAATGACATGGATCGAAGCCATGAACCGCTTCGGATCAGATAAGCCGGATGTCCGTTTCGGAATGGAGCTTGTCGATGTTTCCGATGTTGTAAAAGACTTTGATTTCGTCGTCTTCAAGAACGCCCTCGCAAAGAGGGACGGCTCCGTCCGCGGCATCAATGTTAAGGGCCAGGGCGATATGGGCCGCAAGCAGATCGACAAGCTTGTTGAGATGGCAAAGGGCATGGGCGCCGGTGGACTGGCATACATCCAGCTGAAGACAGACGGCACCGTAAAGTCTTCCTTCGCCAAGTTCATGACCGAAGATCAGGAGAAGGCACTCATCGAGAAGATGGGCGGTGAAAAGGGCGACCTGCTTCTGTTTGCCGCTGACCGCAACAAGATCGTCTGGAATGTTCTCGGACAGCTCCGCCTGCACTTCCGCGATGAGCTTCACCTCGTCCGCAAGGATGATTTCAATTTCCTGTGGATCGTCGAATTCCCGCTTCTCGAGTGGTCCGACGAAGAGAACCGCTATATGGCTATGCACCATCCTTTCACCATGCCGATGGAAGAGGACTGGGACAAGATCGACACCGATCCGGGCAGTGTCCGTGCGAAAGCATACGACATCACCCTGAACGGCAACGAGATCGGCGGAGGTTCCGTCAGAATCCATCAGGATGACATTCAGGAGAAGATGTTCCAGGTACTTGGCTTTACAAAAGAACGCGCGTGGAGCCAGTTCAAATTCCTTCTGACCGCGTTCAAGTACGGAGTACCGCCGCACGCAGGACTGGCGTACGGACTGGACCGTCTGGTCATGCTGATGGCACAGGCAGATACAATCCGTGACGTCATTGCCTTCCCGAAGGTAAAAGACGCTTCCGACCTCATGACCGAAGCACCGAGCCGCGTCGAGCAGAAACAGCTTGACGAGCTTGGCCTAGAAGTACCGCCGGAAGAGAAGTAAATTGCATATTTTATAGTATAAATGGCATGCGCCCCGCACTTTTGTGTGGGGCGCATGCTTGTGTTATACGCGTTTCTACGAATGCTGCCAGCTGCATATCTCAACCAGCAAATCACGCCGAAGGTGTGAACGAGCTGGTTGAGATATGCAGCTGGATAGCGCGACAGCGCGATATCGAGCAGCTTGCTGCGAGATACAGCACTCGTAGAAACAACGAGCAAAAGGGGCGTATGTTTTCACAGAATATCGAGAATACAGGTCACTGTTAAATCGAATAGTATAGAGGAATGCGCAGAGGCTTTCAGACGCGACATCCGCAAGCGTCGGTGCTATGCGAGCTCAAGCGGGAGCGCAGGGCGAGCATTATGCACCGCTACGCTGAGGACAAGCGAGAGCGCGTCGCGGATGAAAACCATGCGCATCTTCGTTGCGGGAGGAGATGTCCTGCATGTCGATAAAAACACATTAAAGGGCTTGACACAAAGCTGTCCCATCTGTACTATTTGTACTAGTACAGTTAATTACCTCAGGTAGGAGTGATGCATATGGCGATTGATTACAGGGATCCGAGGCCTGTGTACGAGCAGATCGTTGATCACTATGAAAAACTGATTCTCACAGGCGCTATGAAGCCGGATGAGCGGATGCCATCCGTGCGTCAGGCGGCGACAGACTGGTCGATCAACCCGAATACGATACAGAAAGCCTTCAGTATCCTGGAAGAGCGCGGCTACATCTATGCCGTCGCAGGACGCGGGAATTTTGTGGCTGAGAGCGGCCGTCTTCTTCAGAACAGACAGCAGGCGCAGATTGAAGAGATCGAGAAAGAGATCCGCGAAGGAAAGGAACTCGGCGTGAAAGAGGAAGAGGTCAGCAGGATCGTAGAGAAAGTTTACGGGAATATTTCACCGGAGGCGGAAAAATGATCGAGATAAAAAATATTGCAAAGTCTTATGGCAGAGGAAATGAAGCGCTCCGGGATATTTCTCTTAAGGTCGATGACAGAAAAGTTTTCGGACTGGTCGGAACTAACGGAGCCGGGAAGAGCACCCTGCTCAGAATCATGGCGGGAGTTGTCCGTCCGGACAGCGGTGAGGTTATCTATGACGGTAAGCCGCTCTATACCGGAAGAGGTTACCTGCATCAGAATATCAGCATTAAGCAGAGTATCTGTTTTCTTTCGGACACCTGGGGATTTCCGATCGCAGCTACAGCGTCAGACTGTGCCGATGAATATGCCATTTACTATCCATATTTTAATCGCGGACGCTTTGACCGGATGATGGAGGTTGTCGGCTTTGACGAGAAGAAACCGGTCCGGTTCTATTCAAAGGGTATGAAAAAGGCGACAGCGGTCCTTCTCGGGATCGCATCGGGAACACGATATCTTCTCTGCGATGAGCTCTTCGACGGGCTTGATCCGGTTCTCCGTCAGACACTGAAAAGCGTGTTTGCTGCGGAAATGACGGACCGTGATTTTACCCCTGTCATTGCATCACATAATCTCCGGGAGCTTGAGGATTTTTGTGACCACGTAGGGCTGCTCCATAAGGGCGGCGTTCTTCTCTCTGAAAATCTCGGGAACATGCAGCTGAAGATGCACAGGATTCAGTGCGTCATCGGCGATGAGAAGAGAGAGCAGGAACTTCTGAGAGATCTGAATGTGGTGACCTCCAGGAAAAGAGGATCTGTCCTGGAGATTCTTGTCCGGGGTGATGAAGAACAAATCGCATCCAGACTTGATCAGTCAGTGCCGATTTTTTCAGAGATTTTACCTGTAAGTCTTGAGGAAGCATTTATCGGAGAAACGGAGGAGAGTGGATATGACTTCAAGAGTCTCTTTTCGTAAGATTTTGAAGGAAGATATGCACAGGCGCTTCTGGCTTTTTATACTGACCCTCGCCGTGGGATTTCTGATCCTCCCGATCCTTACTTTCAGCAGGATCAATATGACACTGAAGGATATCGAGGCCGGCTATGGAACTTTATTGTCAGCCCGTGAAAGTATACAGAGCTTTATGTCTGAATTGAGCGGATGTTCATCTGTATTGATGACATTTGGAGCCTTCATCGCGGCGATGATCGCTGTTGTGTCTGGATACTCATGGCTGAATTCGCAGGAGCAGGTCGATATCTGGCACAGTTTTCCTGTAAGCAGGCAGTGGATCCGCAATACGACGGATCTTTCTTCTGTTCTTCTCTGTGTTGTTCCGTATATCATTAATCAGCTGCTGGCGGTGATTCTGGTACCGGCGGTGACGGGAGTGCTGAGCGGCGACATTGTGACAGATGGGCTGAAGGCGATGCTGCTCTTCATCCTGGAATTTCTCGCTGTGTATTTCATCGCAGAGATGGGAATGATGCTTTCGGGAAGAACAGGAATCGGCATTCTCCTTGCGTGTCTGATCCTGTTTTATATCCCTGCGGTAAGTCTCGTTATAGGCGCCTATATCGATACCTGCTTTGATACGCTGATTGCTTCCTCTATGGCTGTCGGGATGGATTTTTCTCCGGTCACGCTCCTTCTTCAGGAAACTGACGGTCAGATAGCGTACAGGACGGCACTGATCCTGCTGCTGGTCATGGCAGTACTGGGCTGCCTGATCGACAGAATCATTTATGAAAGAAGACCTTCGGAAGCAGCCGGAAACGCCGTCACTTTTGAATGGCTCCGCCCGGTGATAAAAATCATCGTCATTATTCCGGGATCTCTAGGCATTGCGATCATACTGAGTTCGATTATGGTTTATTCCGGTGTCAACAAGGTGCTGCTCGTAGCGGCGGCCATTGTGAGCGCTGTTATCATCGACATGGTCGTCGAGCTGATTTTTACGGGAAGTCTCAGAAGTTTCCAGAAGAACTGGAAGTCTCTTCTGGCTGGTATTGCATCCGTTTTGTGCATTGTCATCTTCTTCGCGGCAGACCCCTTTGGTATCAACAGCTATCTTCCGGAGAAATCCGAGATCGCCGAAATGGCATATTATAATCCTTCTGCTTCGCTGAGCGCTTATGGCTCGGTTTATCAGTCAGATAGTGTTTATGTGCGGGAGGACAGCAGTTACCTCAGTAAAAAAATGGAAAAATATTATACGGCCGATTATGAGCCGATCTACGATTTTGTTACTGAGGCAGCCGGCAGAGATCTTGAAGAGGTCGACGCAGATTGCCAGGTCACGATCGGTTACCGGCTGAAAAACGGAAAGACAGTCATCCGTCAGTACTTCATCACGATGGATGAAGAAGAAGCAATCTGGGATGCCTGCAAAGACGATGAAGATTTTCTTATGAATAATAATCCGGTCATGAGTCTGGATGCGTCTGATTACAATCAGATAACTCTGATCGACGGCGATTATTCGGATTCGGTTGACCTCAATCTGTCGGAAGAAGAAACAGAGGAACTGGTGGAATGTCTGAAGCAGGACAGCATTAACTATACGCCGTTCGAACTTAATGATGAGCAGATCATCGCTTACATTGATCTCAGCGAGATTGAGAAAAATAACGCGGATTCCGAGACTACAGATTACGCAGAAGTATATCTCTATCAGGGATATGACAATACCTGGTCCTTGCTGTCCGGACTCTCTGACGAGAAAGTAACGAAGTTAGTGGATAGCGTTATGACGGAGGATTCATGATGAAGAAAAATAAAAAGGCGATGATCGTTGTCGTTCTCGTTGTGATTGCTGCGGCAGCCGCACTGTTGTATTTTGCCGTTTTCAGAAAGCAAAGCAGCTCAGACAACGACAGCACAGCCTATGTGGAGACGGTCTCGAACCTGATGGACACAGGTGTCACAGGACTTGTCAATCAGTACGCCGGCGTTGTTGAATCGCAGGAAACATGGTCTGTGAGCAGGAACAGCGATGCTGAGGTGGCTGAAGTCACGGTAAAGGTTGGAGATACTGTGAAAAAGGGCGACGTACTTTTTGTTTATGATATCTCCTCCTATCAGTCCCAGCTCGATCAGGCCAATATCGACCTGCAGCGGCTCAACAATGAGCTTGAGACGATGAACAGCACACTGGCAGAGCTCCAGAAGCAGCAGAAAAAAGCGGCGGCATCTGAGCAGGCAAATTACACGATTCAGGTACAGCAACAGCAGCTCTCCATTCAGCAGAAGCAGCTCGAAATTCAGAGCAAGCAGGCAGATATCGACAAGCTGAATGAGAACATCAGCAATAATCAGGTGACGGCCGGGATCGACGGCGTCGTGAAATCAATCAGC
Source organism: Eubacteriales bacterium (assembly GCA_036453165.1). Taxonomy (GTDB): domain Bacteria; phylum Bacillota; class Clostridia; order Lachnospirales; family Lachnospiraceae; genus Bilifractor. The sequence goes on from JAZHVR010000013.1 coordinate 61,804, forward strand.
GACGGGACGTCGCAGAATGCTGATTCGACGGATACCTCTTTTATTACAATCATGAAGACAGGTGACCTCCGCGTAAAGGGAACTGTCAATGAACAGAATATCGGCTCTCTGACGGAGGGCTCCGACGTCATCATCCGCTCACGCGTCGACAGCGAAAAGACCTGGAAGGGAAAAATCACAAAGATCGATACGGAAAACGCCGAGAGCAATCAGAACGAGATGTACTACAGTTCGTGGGACAGCTCAACGACAAGTTCCAAATATCCTTTCTATGTCGACCTGGACAGCAGTGACGGGCTCATGATGGGGCAGCATGTCTACATTGAGCCGGATTACGGTGAACAGGACACGGTAGACAAGTCTGAGGGAATCTGGATTGGAAGCTTCTATGTGGACCAGACCGACCCGGATCATCCGTTTGTGTGGGCTGACAACGGAAAGGGAAAGCTCGAAAAACGTGATGTGACTCTGGGTGAAAAGGATGAGATGATGGACGAGGTTCAGATTACGGACGGACTCTCAAAGGATGACAGCATCGCTTATCCGGATGGAACGCTTTTTGAAGGGGAGAAAACGGCGCCGATGTCCGAGATGCCTGTCGAAGATGTGCTTTCGGACAGCGCCTATACCGGGGACGTCATGAGCGAATCTGTAACTTCAATGTCGTCTGCTGACGAGGTCGTGAGTGATTCTGCCGATTTATCTTCCTCCTCTGCTGAGGGGATTGTTTACTGACATGCGGGAGGTGCAGAAATGATTCTCGAATGCAGAGATATTTGTAAGAGCTACTTCCAGGGAAAGATGGAATTTCCGGTCCTCCACCACATTAACTTTGAGATGGAGGAGGGAGAGTATGTGGCTATCATGGGCCCTTCGGGTTCCGGCAAGTCGACGCTGATGAATCTGATCGGCTGTCTCGACCGGCCGACGTCAGGAAAACTGTTTCTCGACGGGACGGACGTGTCGGGGTGCAATGACAATCAGCTGGCTGATCTCCGTCTGGAAAAAATCGGATTTGTTTTTCAGACATTTGAGCTGCTCGCCTATCAGACAGCGATCCAGAATGTTGAGCTTCCTCTGACGTATGCCGGTGTACCGCGTTCCGAGAGGAGAGCAAGGGCGGCGGAGGCACTGAAGATGGTTGGGCTTGAAGACCGCATGGATCACAGACCTTCTCAGCTTTCCGGCGGGCAGAAACAGCGCGTTGCCATCGCGCGTGCGCTGATCAATCATCCGAAGCTTCTGCTGGCGGATGAGCCGACGGGCGCTCTGGATTCCAAATCGGGACAGCAGGTGATGGAGATTTTTCAGCAGCTTAACGAGGGCGGTACGACAGTCCTGATGATCACACATGACCCGCGCATTGCGGCTCATGCGAAGAGACTTGTGATGATTGAGGACGGGATTTTGACATCTGTGGATAATTCCGGGAGTATCCCAGAGGAGGTGACGAAATGATCACGAAGAAAAGAGTGATTTCGGTAATCGTCACAGCCGCTATTATCGCCGGCGCGGGTGTGGGCATCGGAACGGCCGTGAAGGTGACAACGCAGACGGGAACAGTCACCGTTGTCCAGGTGTCATCGCTGAATTACGGAGGCGGATATTATTCTGGAGATACAGCAGACGGCACCGTTTCAACCGATGCCACGCAGAATTTTTATCTCAACAGTTCAGAAACTGTTAAAGAGGTCAATGTCAGAGAAGGACAGAAGGTCAGCGAGGGCGATGTCCTGCTGACGCTTGACACGCAGAAAACGGCGATCGGACTTGAGCAGGAAAAACTCAATCACAAGCAGATCGAGCTTGATATTGAGGTGGCAGAGAAGAATCTGGAGACGCTCGGAAAATTGAAACCCGTGTCGGATACGTCTGACACGGACGGAGGCGACTATATCGATCCTGTTGTTCCAGATGATACATATTCAGACAGTACAGATACCAATGGCACCGACACAGATGATGAAGATACAGCTGACAAAGAGATGAAGACCTGGGAAAAGATCATCACCAGAGCGGCGGTGGATGCATATTCCGGCGATGGAGATGGTTCAGCTGAGAATCCTTATGTTTTCAGGGTGAGCCCTGATTCAGATGGAAAAGTTACTATTGATCCATCGTTTATCAGCGCACTGCAGAATAAGAGCGGTGCCGACGCTTCGAACATTTATTTCTGTCTTCAGAAGTACGACAGTGACGGAATCCTCGAGAGCGCCTGGATCGGCGATGCGTCGCGGATGAGTACTGATTCCGCAGAGAAGATCAGCATGACATCCGGTATATCTTCGAGTGAGCTCTCGGTGTCCGAGATCGCCGCGATCCTCTCAGGAATGGATCTGTCAGAAGCGGATAAGGAAGCAATACGCAAGGCGGCCGGGATCACAGAGAACACCGTGACGCCGACGCCTACAGCGACGCCGACACCCACTGCAACCCCGACACCCTCGACAACGCCGTCGGTAACTCCGACCACAACACCCGAGCCGACAGTGACACCGGAAACTTCGTCTTCTACAGGCACAAGTCTGAAAGAGAGCGGAGTATCCGGCGCTGTGACGGCGGGATACAGGGTGGCGGTTCCGATGGGAACATACAACGTTTCAGTTGTGTCCGATACACCGAGAGCATCAACAGCGTATACTGCAACGGCATCAGGCATCCTTACAGCAGTAAATGATGTGGTAAGCAGCGACGAAAGCAGCTCAGAGGACGGCTCGGAAAGCAGTTCAGGGAGCAGCACAGATATGGGAAGCTCAGACAGCGGACTCATCTCTTCTGACGCGGAATATACGGCGGATGAACTGAAGCAGGCCAAAGAGGATGAACAGGAAAAGCTTGACGATCTGAAGCTTGATCTGAAGGAATCTGACCTGAAGATCGCCCAGACACAGAAAGATCTCGACGCCGGAACGATTACGGCAAAGATGGATGGCATTGTGAAGAAGGTCGGGGATCCGGAAAATCCGCCGACAGACGGAAGCGCTTTTCTGACGGTGACAGGTTCTGAAGGACTTTATGTCACAGGATATATCGCCGAAAATAAACTGGATTCCGTCCACGAGGGCGATACAGTCGAGGTGACAAGCTGGACCACAGGCAGCATGTATGAAGCGACGATCAAGACGATTTCTTCCTATCCGGATGACAGCGGACAGTACAGCTATGACACGACGAATTCTTATTATCCGTTCACAGCATACATTGATTCTTCGGACGCACAGCTGGAAAATGGAGAGTCGCTGCAGATTCAGTTTATGAATGACTCGTCAGAGGAACAGGATGCGGAAAGCGGCGATCTTTACCTGTCAAAGGCCTTCATCCGTGAGTCGGGCGGACAGAAATATGTATTAAAACGAGGTGATGATGGAAAGCTGGTAAAGCAGACGATCACCGTCGGAAAGCTCTCGGATGATTCCTATGAGATCAAAGACGGACTCACCGCTGATGACTGGATCGCGTTCCCTTACGGCAGCGCTGCAAAAGAAGGCGCAGAGACACGTGAAGGTACGCTGGAAGACCTTTATAACGAATAAGGAGCGCAGAAAAAATGGGTGAAAATATTATACTTGCATTCCAGGGAATCTGGGCTCACAAGATGCGCTCGTTCCTGACAATGCTCGGCGTGATCATCGGAATCGCATCGATCATCGCCATTGTGTCGACGATCCAGGGGACAAACGAGCAGATCATGCAGGATCTGATCGGGGATGGGAATAACAACGTAAAAATCACGCTGAAACAGGGCGAAGAAGATTATTACATGGACAATGGTCTCCCTGAAGGAGTGACGCCTGTGACAGACGATCAGGAGGAGCGGATCCGCGATCTCGATGACGTGCAGGACGCGTCCTTTTACTATTCGAGAACCTATGCTGACGGCATCAGCGCAGGAAATGTGAGTCTCAGCTCCGGTTCCGTCTATGGCGTGGACAATCATTATCTCACGACGACCGGATATCAGGTTTACAGCGGGAGGCCGTTTATCGACAGGGATTTTTCCAACAGCACCAAGGTGTGTCTTCTGGATGAAACGGCGGCTTATGCTCTTTTCCCCGACGGTGACGCGGTGGGAAAGACTGTCGATATGAGAGGAGAGCCGTTTACTGTCGTTGGTCTCATCACGAAGGGCAATTCTGAAAATCTTTCGATAAATTCGCTTCAGGACTACTACACAAATATGGAATCCAATTCGGGCATTATCCTGATTCCCGACGTCGACTGGCCGATCATCTATAACTACGATGAGCCGCTGAACTGCGTGGCGCGGGCGAAGGAAACCTCACAGATGAGCAATGTGGGAAAGGAAGCCGAAAGCATTATGCAGGAATCCATTGCATCGACGGGGAGCAGCAGTGACAGCGACAGTGCGATCACCTACAAGGCCGAAGACCTGCTCGAGAAAGCGAAAAATCAGCAGCAGCTTGCGTCAAGCACAAATAATCTGCTGATCTGGATCGCCAGCATCGCACTTCTTGTCGGCGGAATCGGCGTCATGAACATCATGCTCGTTTCTGTCACGGAGCGGACAAATGAGATAGGACTGAAAAAGGCGCTCGGGGCAAGAAAGCGCAGGATCATGAGCCAGTTCCTCACCGAATCCGTTGTTCTCACAAGTCTCGGAGGAATCCTCGGCGTCGGCGGCGGAATCATCCTCGCGGAGATCATCTCCAAAACGTCGGGCATTCCTGTCGCCATCAGCGTTCCGTCAATCATCGTCGGCGTCGGATTCTCGATGCTCATCGGTGTAATCTTCGGAATCCTGCCGGCACGAAAAGCTGCGAATCTCGATCCAATCGAGGCACTGAGGCGCGAGTAAATTATTAAAGAGCCTTCCAGCCCACAACGTTTTGAGGATGCGCAGAGGTTTTCAGACGCGACATCCGCAAGCGTCGGTGCTTATGCGTTTCTACGAGTGCTGCCAGACGTACGAATTAACAGCGAAGCACACCGAAGGCGTGCACGAGCTGGAAAATTCGTATGGCTGGATAGCGCGACAGCGCGATATCGAGCAGCTTGCTGCGAGATGCAGCACTTGCACCGCTACGCTGAGGACAAGCGAGAGCGCGTCGCGTATGAAAGCCTTGCGCATCTCTGTTGTGGGCTGGAAGGCTACGTATTGCGAGAGACCTGTGATTCCTTTCAGAATCCCAGGTCTTCGCCAACCATGATCACGATGATCCTGCCTTCGTGGCGGGAGTGGCGTGTGATGACTTCCTGGCAGCAGATGGTGGAGCTTCCATGGCAGTCTGCGCAGACGCCGGTGACGGAGCAGGGCGTTTTGCAGTTCAGACGGACACAGTTCGGCGGGCAGGCAAAGCTGTGGATGCGGCGGAAGGCGTCTTCCACGTTTTGTGCATATTTATTCATTCCGGTGACGACGATCACGTGTGCCGGACCCTGAATGAGGAAGCATGTGCGGTTGCCGTTGCCGTCGATGTTGACGAGCTCGCCGTCTTTTGTAAATGCATTTGTGCTCATGAGGAAATAATCGGCCATCATCTGTCTGGCCATCATTTCACGTTTTTCCTGAGGCGTCTTTGCGTCCTCACGGTCGATGAATTCATAATTGCCCTTTTTCACGGCATCGAGGATGCCCGTGTCAACAAGTGTCATGGATCCTCCATAGCTTACGGATGAACCTTCAGGCATCAGTTCAAGAACTTTCTTTTTAGCTTCTTCACTGCTGTCGACATAGTATGCCTGGATGTTTCTCGCAGCAAATTTTTTGATCATTGTCTCGCCGAGATGGCGGTAATTTTCCTGTTTCGGTGTCATCGTTTAGTCCTCCTTTTTTTCTCAAAAATGTTTTATTGCCGCCGTTCTTTATCCGGCGTTTCAGCGGTGGAATGAAAGCGGCGATTCTTGCATATCTGTTGCGTTTTTATTATACTAAAAATCGATGGTGCGGCGGCAGATTTTTTCTGAAAACGGAAGAAAACGCGGCCGCCCGATTTATGCCACAATGATTTATGTACAATTTTTCTTAGAAGGGGTTAAGATGAATATATTATTTTTTCTGACACCGAAAGAAGAAGTGTCATATATTGAGACCACGGACACTCTCCGCGGTGCGATTGAAAAACTTGAGTATCACGGTTATACGGCTGTTCCCATCCTCGATGAGAAGGGCCGCTATGTGGGAACACTGACGGAAGGCGATCTGCTCCGGGTCATCAAGAAAGAGTATGACCTCACACTCCGGAATGCCGAGGACATCCCGATCACGGACGTTCCGAGGCGCTGGAAGCTGGATCCGGTAAATATCAATGCCGAGATGGATGATCTTCTTAAGACGGCGACGCAGCAGAATTTTGTTCCGGTCGTCGACGATAATGGCGTTTTTATCGGGATCATCACCAGAAAAACACTGATCCAGTACATGCTCGACACTTACCGCAAGCAGGAGAAGGACGGCGGGAAGGACCCGCATCAGCCGGAGAATAAGAGAGTCATGGTCGATATGTAATCAGATCTTTTTTCGGAGATCGAAAAAGTCAGAGACAGAAAAGAGAATGGGAGGGCCTGGTTTCAGGATGAAGAAAATTATAGAGGATATCAACGAGGCTGCTGCTGACGCTTTTGAAAAAGCCGGATATGACAGGAAATATGCGCGTGTGACACTGTCAAACCGTCCGGACCTCGCAGAATATCAGTGCAATGGCGCGCTCGCCGCGGCGAAAGAGTATCATAAGGCTCCGATCATGATCGCGGAGAGTGTCGTGGAGGAGATGAAAAAGTCAGCGATTTTTTCATCGGTAGAGGCGGTAAAGCCGGGATTTATCAATATCACTGTGACCCCGGATTATGTCGCATCTTATCTCGAAAAGATGAGCCACGATGACGAACTGTCGGTGAACAAGACGACAGATCCGAAGACGATTATCATTGATTACGGCGGGGCAAATGTCGCCAAGCCGCTCCATGTAGGGCATCTGCGCTCGGCGGTCATCGGCGAGGCAATCAAGCGCATGGAAAGACGTCTCGGCAACAAGGTGATAGGCGATGTACATCTGGGCGACTGGGGCCTTCAGATGGGACTCATCATCACGGAGCTCCAGGAGAGACAGCCGGATCTTCCTTATTTTGACGAGAGCTACACCGGTGAGTACCCGGAAGAAGCGCCGTTCACGATCAGTGAGCTGGAGGAAATCTACCCCTGCGCGAGCGGAAAGTCCAAGACGGATGATTCGTATAAGGCGCGCGCGCTGGAGGCGACAGCGGAGCTTCAGAGAGGACGCCGCGGATATCGCGCTCTCTGGAAGCACATCATGAATGTGTCTCTGGCCGACCTGCACAAGAACTATTCAAGGCTCAATGTCAGCTTTGACCTCTGGAAGGGCGAGTCGGATGCGCAGCCGTACATCGCTCCGATGGTCGAGAAAATGAAGAAAGACGGATACGCATACATGGATCAGGGCGCGCTCATTGTCGATGTGGCTGAGCCGGATGACAAGAAAGAGGTTCCTCCGTGCATGATCCTGAAGTCTGACGGCGCTTCCCTTTACACGACGACGGATCTCGCCACGATCGTCCAGCGTGAAGAGGATTATCACCCGGATGAGATCATCTATGTCGTCGATAAGCGGCAGGAAATGCATTTTATCCAGACGTTCCGCTGTGCGAGAAAATGCGGGATCGTCGGTCCGGATATGAAGTTCACGTTTATCGGCTTCGGCACGATGAACGGCAAAGACGGGAAGCCCTTTAAGACACGTGAGGGCGGCGTCATGCGCCTCGAGACACTTATAAAGGATATCGACGATGAGATGTACAAAAAAATCGTCGAGAACCGCAGCGTCCGCGACAAGGATGCGGAGGAGACCGCGGAGGTCGTGGGACTTTCTGCCCTGAAGTACGGAGATCTCCAGAACCAGGCGTCCAAGGATTATATTTTTGATATCGACCGCTTTACATCCTTCGAGGGAAATACAGGCCCGTACATTCTCTATACGATCGTGCGCATCAAGTCGATTCTGAATAAATACGCAGAGGAAACGGGTATTGCACCTGATGAGGCCGGTGGAAAAATCATCGCCGCCTCCAGTGACGCAGAGAAGAAGCTGATGCTTCAGGCGGGACGTTATAATGAGGCGCTTGAGGATGCGTGCGCGGAATATGCGCCGCACCGCGTGTGCGCATACATCTATGAGCTGGCCAATGATTTTAACAGTTTCTATCACGATACGAAGATTCTCTCCGAGGAAAATGAAGAGAGGAAAAATTCCTGGATCAGCGAGATCCGTCTCGTGAAGGATATCCTCGAAGATGCTATCGATGTCCTCGGATTTTCAGCACCTGACAGAATGTAAGGACTGGCATATGGCAGAAGCAGATGGGAAAAATATGAGACTTGCCATTTTCGACCTCGACGGTACACTTTCTGACAGCGGGCCCGGGATCACAAAGAGCGTCGCCTATGCTTTTCAGAAGATGGGATGGCCAGAACAGTCGGAGGAGACACTGAGGTCGTTTATCGGGCCGGCTCTTGTTCCGCAGTTTATGGAAACCGGGCCGATGACGCGCGAACAGGCGGACCAGGCTGTGAAGTATTATCGGGAAATGTATAACGACACCGGCAAGTTTGATAATTACGTCTATCCGGGTATTCCGGAGCTGCTTTTGCGGCTGAAGGAGGACGGATACCGTGTGGCTGTCGGGACGTCGAAGCCGCTGTTTTTTACTGAGCAGATCCTGGATCATTTCGGACTGACCAGGGTGTTTGACTGCATAAGTGCACCTGATCTCGGCGATACGAGTTCAGATAAAAAACGCATCATCGATCAGGCGATAGAAAAACTGGATTTTTGCAAAAGCAAACGGAATGTCATCATGATCGGCGACAGGAAGTTCGACATTCTCGGTGCGAGGGATTCGGGTGTCACCTCCGTCGCAGTGACATACGGCTTCGGTTCTTCTGAAGAACTCGAAGAGGCGGGTCCGGATTACATGGTGGATTCTGTTGATGAACTGCAGGAGGTCCTGCTCAGCTTCAGGAAATGAGAATGGAGTACAGATGGTGAGATCCGGAAAGAACAGCGGTCAGCTTTCAACAGGTCAGAAAATCTGGGACGTTGTGTATCCTTTTGTCCTTATGATCATTCTTCTGATCCTCTGCAATTTCATCGTTCTTCTCGTCGCGGGTCTCGCGACGGCGACCTACGACACTTCAAAGATCCTCGAGAATGCGCCGTCGGCGGCGCTCTGGAGCACTGTTCTCTTTTACATCCTGTTCCTCATCCTTGTCCGCCGGAACTTCAAGGTCGATGAGATGCGTTTCGGGTGCGATCAGAATCACTGGCCGGTATGGAAAAATATCGCTGTCACGGCTGCGGTCGTGGCTGCGGGAGAAGCGGTGAACCTTATTCTTACGAAGTCCGGTATTGCGAAGATTTTTCAGGGATATTCAAACGCCTATTCAGTGACCTTTGAGGGACAGAATATCTTTTTGCTTATTCTGGCAACGTGTATTCTGAGCCCTGTTGCCGAAGAAGTGGGATTCCGTGGCATGATCTACAGGCGCGCGCGGAATTATCTGGGACCTGTGGCAGCGGCTTTTCTTGCGGCGGCCTTTTTCGGGATATATCACGGCAATCTGATCCAGTTTATCTACGCCTTTATCCTCGGGCTTATTCTGGCATTCATCTACCAGAAGAGCGGATCGCTGAAACTCTGCATTGTGTCGCATTCGCTTCTGAATCTGATGACCATTCTTGTTGACCAGATGGGTACGATCTGATGAATTGATTTAAAGTGTCGGACAATTTTATTAAAAATCCGATAAAATTCTTTCGAATAATATGATAAAAATGGCTTGCAATTTAAAAAACGATAATCTATAATAGCACATGTTGTTACGAATTGGGCTATCGCCAAACGGTAAGGCAACGGACTCTGACTCCGTCATTTCCTGGTTCGAATCCAGGTAGCCCAGCTGAAGAGCAGTCACATGTGTGACTGCTCTTTTCTTTTTTTATCTTTTCATTAATACAAGAGTTATGAACCGCATCTCATCACGTGACAGAGTGAAGTAGTGGGGAAAGCGCGATGACGAGATGAAATATCGTCCATCATTTCAGAGAAAGGGAATTCGTGAATGAAGAAGTATCAATATCCCACGCGGGTGCGTTTCAGTGAAGTCGATGAAGAGGGAAATATGACGCCGTTTGCCCTGCTTAATAATCTGCAGGACTGCGCGACCTTTCACGGAGAGGATTCGGGCATTGGCTTTGCCCACAACAAAAAATCCGGTCACGCATGGGTCATTGCAAACATGCAGCTGGAGGTGATCTCATTTCCGTTTTTTGATACAGAGATCACGACAAATACCTGGACGACTTCATTCCGCGGGCCCATCGGACACCGCTGTTTTGAAGTTACAGGTCCGGATGGTCAGCTTCTCGCTGCGGCGCATTCGGACTGGGTGTTTATGGACATGATCCGTCAGCTTCCTGAGAAAGTTACCGATGATCAGAAGGCTTATGGCCTGTATCCGGAGCTCGATATTCCTATTGACCCCGGTAAACGGAAAGTAAGAGTAGAGGGCGACTGGGAGAAAAAAGAACCGATTGTGATCCGCGAGGACTACCTCGATACGAACGGCCATATGAATAATGCGCAGTATGTGCGCCTCGCGGCTATACATCTGCCTGAAGGAAAAATTATGCGCAGGATCCGCGCGGAGTGGAAACGTCAGGCCATGCTCAATGAAAAGCTGATCCCCTGCGTGCTTACAAAGGATGAGAAGATATATGTGCGTTTCGACAGTGAAGACGGCGGTGATCCGTTCTTTATCTGTGAGATGACCGTTGAATAAGGAGAAAAATATGCTCGAACTTGGAAAGGTGCAGACACTCAGAATATTGAAGATCCTGGATTTTGGAGCTTATCTCTCTGATGATCCGAAGGCGGGGAAAGACCAGCAGGTGCTCCTCCCGGCAAAGGAGGTCCCGGAGGAGGCAGAAATAGGAGATAAAGAAGAGGTTTTTGTATATCGTGACTCACAGGACAGGCTGGTCGCTACGACGCGCGAACCGGCGCTGACGGTCGGTGGCGCGCCGGCACTTCTGACGGTGAAAGACATAAACAGAGTCGGGATTTTTCTCGACTGGGGCCTTGAGAGAGACCTCCTTCTGCCGTATCATGAGCAGACCTACGAGCCGAAAGCCGGCGAGCAGGTGCTTGTTGCTCTCTATATAGATAAGAGTGAGCGGCTCGCCGCGACGATGAAGCTCTATCATCATCTGGCGACGGATTCGCCGTATAAGGCGGGAGATATTGTCAGCGGTCTTGTTTACGAGACGAGCAGAAATTTTGGCACCTTTGTCGCTGTCGATGACCGCTACTCCGCTCTTTTTCCGAAGAACGAAGGAAGACAGGTCTACGCTCCCGGCGTGCGCGCTGAATTCCGCGTGTCGCGCGTGCTTCCAGATGGAAAACTTGAGCTCGCCACAAAGGAAAAATCGTACGAGCTGATCGACAGTGATGCCGAGTCTGTTTTTTCTGTGATCAGAGAAGAGGGAGGCGTGCTGCCATTTGACGACAAGGCTGCTCCGGCTCTGATTGAAGAGAAGTTTCATCTTTCTAAAAATGCCTTTAAGAGGGCGGTGGGACACCTGCTCAAAGAGGGCAGGATCATGAAAAAGGACGGGCGCATTTACATCAGATAACATGCAGACCAGATACGCCTTGGAAATAATGGGAGGTTTTCTGTGAGCTTTGTACATCTGCACACCCATACAGAATATTCTCTGCTGGATGGCTCAAACAAAATAAAAGATTATGTTGCCCGCGTGAAGGAACTCGGCATGAATGCCGCTGCGATCACGGATCACGGCGTTATGTACGGGTGCATTCAGTTTTACAAGGAATGCATGGCGCAGGGGATCAAGCCGATCATCGGCTGCGAGGTCTATGTAGCCCCGGGGTCGAGATTTGACAAATCCGGCAGTGCATCCGAAGAGAGATATTACCATCTGATCCTTCTCGCCGAAAACATGACCGGCTATAACAATCTGATCAAAATTGTGTCCAGAGGATTCGTGGATGGCTTTTATTACAAGCCGCGTGTCGACACTGAGGTACTTGAAAAATACCACGAGGGGATCATTGCGCTCTCGGCCTGCCTCGCGGGCGAGGTGGCGACAAATCTCGCGGCTAACCGGTACGACGACGCAAAGAAAGCTGCATTGAAGTATGACAGAATCTTCGGCCACGGAAACTTTTTCCTGGAACTTCAGGATCACGGGATAGCCGCGCAGCAGGTCGTCAATCCGCAGCTTCTCCGGATGAGTGAGGAAACCGGAATCGAGCTTGTCTGTACGAATGACTGCCATTACACGATGGCTGAGGACGCGGAAGCGCACGATATTCTCCTGTGCATCCAGACCGGGAAGAAGGTATCCGATGAGAACCGTCTCCGCTACGAGGGAGGACAGTTCTATGTCAAGTCGGAAGAGGAGATGCGCAAGCTGTTTCCTTATGCTCCACAGGCGATTGAAAATACGCAGAAAATCGCTGACCGCTGCAATGTGGAGATCAAATTCCATGAGCTGAAACTGCCGCACTATGAGGTGCCTGAGGGGTACACATCGTGGACCTACCTGAAGCATCTCTGCCGCGAAGGCATGAAGCGGCTGTACGATTTTGATCCCGGGGATCCTGCACCTGACGAAGAGCAGCCGGAAAATGCAGGAAATGGCGGAACATCAGGACAGGACGCAGAACAGATTTCCGGGCATGTGGAAGAACAGGCAGACGAAGCCGCTTCCACGCACAAGAAGCTGCGGGACAGGCTCCGCTACGAGCTGAACACCATCCATAAAATGGGTTACGTCGATTATTTCCTCATCGTCTGGGATTACGTTCATTTTGCGAAGGAGAGCGGGATTCCTGTCGGCCCCGGACGAGGAAGTGCAGCCGGATCCATCGTGTCCTATACCCTGGGAATCACGGAGCTGGATCCGATAAAGTATGATCTTCTCTTTGAGCGTTTTCTGAATCCCGAGCGGGTTTCTATGCCTGATATCGACGTGGATTTCGGCTTCGAGAGAAGACAGGAAGTCATCGACTACGTCGTCAGGAAATACGGGAAGGACTGCGTCGTTCAGATCGTAACCTTCGGAACGATGGCTGCGAAAAATTCCATCCGCGATGTGGGACGCGCACTGGATCTGCCGTATTCACTCTGTAACGAGATCTCAAAGATGATCCCGAATGAGCTGAATATGACGATCAGCAGGGCTCTCGAAATGAATCATGAGCTGAAGGAGCGCTACGATTCTGACGAAAAGGTACATTATCTGATCAACATGGCCATGAAGCTTGAGGGACTGCCGAGGCACACATCCATGCATGCGGCGGGCGTTGTCATTTCCTCGAAGCCGGTTGATGAATTTGTTCCGCTGCAGACGGCAGCGGACGGGACGATCACTACCCAGTACAATATGACCGAGCTGGAGGAACTGGGCCTTCTGAAGATGGATTTTCTCGGACTGCGGACGCTCACAGTTATTCAGAGCGCCTGCAATATGGCGGAGAAACGCACCGGAAAGCATATAGATCTTTCAAAAATAGATTACAACGATCCGGATGTCATGAAAATGATCGGAGACGGGAAGTGTGAGGGCGTTTTCCAGCTTGAGTCGGGTGGTATGAAGAGCTTTATGAAAGAACTGAAGCCGACGACGCTCGATGACATTGTCGCGGGTGTGGCTCTGTATCGTCCGGGTCCCATGGACTTTATTCCGAACTATATCAAGGGGAAGGAACATCCTGATCAGGTCTGGTATGACTGCCCTCAGGAAAAGCCGATCCTGGAGTCCACATACGGATGTATCGTATACCAGGAGCAGGTCATGCAGATCGTACGTTCTCTCGCCGGTTATTCATACGGCGGGGCGGATATTCTCCGGCGCGCGATGTCAAAGAAAAAAATGCATGTCATGGAGGAGGAGCGCCACAATTTTGTCTACGGAAATGAGGAGCGCCACATCCCCGGCTGCATTAAAAACGGTATCGATGAGCAGACGGCAAACAAGATCTATGACGAGATGATCGATTTTGCAAAGTATGCGTTTAATAAGTCCCACGCCGCATGCTATGCCGTCGTATCCTTCCAGACTGCCTGGTTGAAGTATTATTATCCGGTTGAATTTATGGCGGCGCTGATGACATCTGTCATCGACAACCCCGGAAAGTGCGCAGAATATATGCTTGTCTGCCGCCAGATGGGAATTCAGATCCTGCCGCCGGATATCAACTGCGGGCAGAGCGATTTTTCCGTAGAGGACGGAAACATCCGCTACGCGATGACGGCCATAAAGGGTGTCGGCAGACCGGTCATGGACAACATTATCCTGGAGCGCGATGCGCGCGGAAAATTCCGCGATATCCAGGACCTCTGCAGCCGGCTCTCGGGCGTTGTGAATAAGCGGACAATGGAGAATCTGATCAAGTCAGGTGCCCTCGACAGCCTGGGCGGGACCCGGAAACAATATATGCAGGTCTACAGCCTGCTGATGGACGAAGAAAGCAAAAACAAAAAGAATAATATCGCCGGTCAGATGTCGCTCTTTGACATCATGCCGGAGGATCAGAAGAAAAATTTCGAGATCAGTCTTCCGGATGTCGGGGAATTTCCCGATGAGGAAAAGCTCGCAATGGAAAAAGAGGTCCTCGGGATTTATATCAGCGGACATCCTCTGCGTGAGTACGAGGACAAGTGGAAGAAATATGCAAATGCAAAATCCTCCGATTTTCAGCTGAGTGAGGAAACGGGCAGACCCCTGCTTCGTGACAGCGCGAGAGTGACGATCGGCGGCATGGTTACGGACAGGACGATCAAATACACAAAGACAAACCAGACGATGGCATTTGTCTCTGTTGAGGATCTCGTGGGCACTGTTGAGGTCATCGTCTTTCCGAAGAGCTATGAGCAGTATTCGACACTTCTGACGGATGATGCAAAGGTGTTTATCACGGGGCGGGTATCTGTTGAAGAAGACAGTCCGGCGAAGCTGATCGCGGAGCGTGTCATGCGCTTTTCCGATGTGCCCCGTGACGTATGGATTCAGTTTGCAGACAGGGCGGAGTATGAGCAGAAAGCACAGCAGCTGGATGCTCTTGTTTCAGATCATCCGGGGAAGGATACGATTGTCGTTTATCTGAAAAAAGAACGGGCAGTGAGGAAACTTCCGCAGAGAGCAGATACACAGACAAAGGACGGTATCTTTTCTTCTCTGAAAGTAATATTTGGGGAGAAAAATGTGAAAGCCGTGGAGAAAAACGGCCAGGACACTGCGCGCTAATTGTAGGTAAACATTTGCAAACTCGCCTGAATGCGTGTAACTTAAGTATTGACACGATGATTCTGACAGATTTAATATTACCTTGGTTTATAACAGATTATTTCTTACCGGGAGGCTTATCATGGCTGATGGAAGCAAAGTAAAAACAATTGGTATTCTTACGAGTGGCGGCGACGCTCCGGGCATGAACGCGGCAGTTCGTGCGGCGACGAGAAGAGCCATTTACAAAGGACTGAAGGTTAAGGGTATTCTGAAAGGATATGACGGACTTATCAATGATGAGATCGTTGACCTCGATGCCAAAGCTGTTTCTGATATTATCGGACGCGGAGGCACGATCCTTTATTCTGCGAGATGTGCGGAGATGCGCACCGATGAAGGAATTAAAAAGGCAGTAGATACATGCAAGCGCCATGGTATTGACGGCCTTGTCGTAATCGGCGGCGACGGCTCTTTCGCAGGAGCACAGAAGCTCGCAAATGCTGGCGTGAACGCAATCGGTATTCCTGGTACGATCGACCTCGACATTGCGTGCACAGATTATACGATCGGTTTTGATACAGCAGTAAATACGGCCATGGAAGCCATCGATAAAATCCGCGATACATCAACTTCTCATGAGAGAGTCAGTATCGTAGAAGTTATGGGACGTAACGCAGGTTATATCGCACTCTGGTGCGGCATCGCTTCAGGAGCTGAGGATGTTCTTCTTCCTGAAAAGTATGATTATGATGAGCAGACAATCATCAATCATATCATTGAGACAAGAAAGAAAGGAAAGAAGCATCATATCATCATCAACGCAGAGGGTATCGGTCATTCCCAGGCTATGGCGAAGAGAATCGAAGCTGCCACCGGTATCGGCACGAGGGCTACGATCCTCGGTCATATGCAGCGCGGTGGTTCACCGACCTGCACGGACCGTATGTACGCCACGATCATGGGCGCATATGCTGTAGACCTTCTGACCGCGGGCAAGAATAAACGTGTCGTCGCATACAGAGGCGGTGAATTCGTTGATTATGATATCAATGAGGCTCTTGCGATGACGAAGACGCTGTCCGAGTATGAGGTAGAACTGGCAAAGACTCTGTCTTACAATTACGTGCTGAAATAAGTTTTGAATAACAGGAATGGTGAGGTCCGCCTGCCGGAGAGCAGGCGGACCTTTTGCGCTAAGGCGGATATCAGATGATTACAAGTATTTCGAATGCACAGGTAAAAGAAGTTATCCGGCTGCTGTCGAAGGCAAAAGAAAGACACACGCAGGGATGTTTTGTGGCGGAGGGCATCAAGCTCTTTTGCGAGACGCCGGAGGAACTGAGACGCAGGGTTTATGTCTCAGAATCATTTTTGCAGAATCCGGAGCACCTCGAAATGATGCACAGCTGCGGTGTCGTTGCGGAGAATGAGAATTCTGAGGAGTTCGTTACCGCAGTCACAGTATCCGATGATGTTTTCCGGAAGATGAGCGATACACAGACGCCGCAGGGTATTATGACGGTAGCTTCGATACCGGAATATTCCCGGGAGCAGCTTCTCGGAAACGGCGTGAATCCTCTCGTGATGGTCCTTGAAGATCTCCAGGATCCCGGCAATGTGGGGACGATCATCCGGACGGCAGAGGGAGCCGGTGTGACGGGTATTTTTATGAGCAGCCACACGGCCGACTGCTTTCAGCCGAAGGTAGTGCGCGCCACCATGGGCTCTGTATACAGGGTGCCTGTCCGGCGGGAGGATTCTCTGGTGGAGCTTACGGACTGGCTCAGGAGCAGGGGAGTGACTGCATATGCGGCCCATCTGCGCGGAAAGAGAAGTTACACGAGAGAAGATTATACGGGAGGCACAGCCTTTCTTATCGGCAATGAGGGAAATGGATTGTCTGACAGACTGACAGAGGCTGCCGGCGTGCTTGTCCGGATACCGATGGAAGGAAAAGTGGAGTCGCTCAACGCTGCCGTGGCATCTGCACTCCTCATGTATGAAGCCCACAGACAGAGGGATGAGGAGTAAATTTCAAAATTGTTAAATCTCAATGTGTCACCGGAGGTGAAACTCAGAGGGCTGAATTAAACCCGTTGTGTGTCCGGGTGCATTTTCCCCACCAGAATTGGCCCTTCAGGTGGGAAGAAGGTGGCAAATATGGGGGTGTTGACAACCCGCAGACGTGATGGTATAATCCGATTCGTAACAAACGTAACAATTTCGTAAAACTTATAATAAAACAATAATATTTACGGATTGTTACTCAGTTTTCGAGGAGGTTATTTATGAAGAATTTTAAGCCTGTAACGGCTGCTGCGAGTGCGCTGGTGCTGACACTTCT
The DNA here is from genome assembly GCA_036453165.1 of Eubacteriales bacterium. Classification (GTDB taxonomy): domain Bacteria; phylum Bacillota; class Clostridia; order Lachnospirales; family Lachnospiraceae; genus Bilifractor. The sequence continues at coordinate 79,435 of JAZHVR010000013.1, forward strand.
GTCTACATCACCGATCTATGCAGACGCCACTGCGGTTGATGATACCACAGCGGACAGCGCGGTTACAACGGGCACCTTCGATGGCTGCGCAGTTGCTGACGTCGAGATCGGCGAGTACTGCAATGTACGTGCTGATGCGACGGAAGACAGTGAGCGTGTCGGAGTATTATATCCGGGATGCGTTGCTGAGGTTGTCGGAGAAAAAGATGGATGGACAGAGATCAAATCAGGAAATGTTCAGGGATATGTCCGCTCAGATCTTCTTGTCACAGGAAGTGATATCAATTCAAGAGTAGGCAAGAACGATTACGTGTCCTATACGGAGGTCACAGCACCGCTGCTGAATGTAAGAAGCGGAGCAGGTATGGATAATGACATTATCGGGACTCTCGCTAACGGAGAACATGTAAAAGTTCTAAGCTATGAAGATGGCTGGTATAAAGCGGAACTCTCAGATGGCACCGAGGGATATATCTCCGCTGAGTGGGTGACCGCAGGCGATGATGTTCATTGTGCTATGAGCAATGATGAGTTCAATGCTTATCTGACAGCTCTGGAAAACGGCGAGACAGATGCGGATTTTGACTCCATCATTGATTCTGAGGAGAACGCATCGGATGACAGCTCCGAGGACACTTCTACGGATGAAACTGACACGACCGCAGACTCTGCTGAGGAAACGGCATCAGATACGACGGGTGAGACCACAACGGATACGACCACAACTGCAGAGGATACTACGGCATCAGACACAACGGATACTGAGAGTACGGCTGATGAAAGTACTGATGATACCTCAGAGGATGTCGGAACAGTTTCTACAACTACTGAAGAGACAACAACAGACACAACTGAGGATACTTCCACAGTTCAGACTGCATCCGGATCAGATGTAGACCTTCTTGCAGCTCTTATTTACTGCGAAGCAGGAAACCAGTCCTATGAAGGAAAAGTGGCTGTTGGCGCAGTTGTCATGAACCGTGTTGAGAGCTCAGCATTCCCGAACTCTATCAGTGAAGTTATCTATCAGTCAGGCCAGTTCACACCGGCTTCTTCAGGATCTCTTGCAAGTGCACTCGCATCAGGAGTTCCTTCATCCTGCTACCAGGCGGCACAGGATGCCATTGCCGGAACTGATCCGACGAATGGTGCACTTTATTTCTACGCGGGATCTGGAAACGGAACCGTCATCGACGGACAGACTTTCTATTAATTCCGCAATGAATTGATTTTGTAACGTGAGAGGACTCTCTGTTTTTACAGAGGGTCCTTTTTCGTGTATCCGCGTATCCGGAGGATTGAATTACAAGTCATATTTTTTTATAATCAATGTATTGCTGATTTTTATAATCGCGGGGAGGAATTGAGATGAATTTAAAAGGACGCAGCTTTCTGACGCTGAAGGATTATTCTGAGGAGGAGATCATCTATCTTCTTGATCTTGCGGAGAGACTGAAGGAAAAGAAAAAAAGAGGAATCCAGGTTGATCTTCTCAGAGGAAAAAATGTGGCGCTGATTTTTGAGAAGACGAGTACCAGAACCCGCTGCTCTTTTGAAGTAGCCGCACATGATCTCGGTATGGGAACGACGTATCTGGATCCGAAGGGGTCACAGATCGGCAAGAAGGAGAGCATCAAGGATACAGCCCGCGTACTCGGAAGTATGTTCGAGGGCATCGAGTACCGCGGATTCGGGCAGGAAATTGTTGAGCAGCTGTCGGAGTACGCCGGCGTCCCTGTGTGGAACGGTCTGACAAACGAATATCATCCTACACAGATGCTGGCAGATATGCTCACGATCCGTGAACACTTCGGAAAGCTGAAGGGACTGAAGCTTGCCTACCTCGGCGACGCCCGTTACAACATGGGAAATTCTTACATGGTCGCATGCTCAAAGCTCGGCCTTCATTTTGTTGCCTGCGCACCGGAAAAATATTTCCCGAATCAGAAGCTCGTCGGCGAATGTGAAGGCTACTGTGAGAAGAGCGGAGGCACGATCACACTGACAGAGAATGTACAGGTGGGCGTGCGCGACGCAGACGTCATCTGCACGGATGTGTGGGTTTCCATGGGCGAGCCGGACAGCGTCTGGGAGGAGAGAATCCACGATCTGTCGCCGTATAAGGTTACGATGGACGTGATGGAGACTGCGGGAGACAGAGCTATTTTCCTGCATTGCCTGCCTTCATTCCACGATCTTGGAACGACGATCGGCAAGGAGATCCATGACAAGTACGGACTTAACGATATGGAAGTTACAGACGAGGTATTTGAATCTGAGCGCTCTCACGTCTTCCAGGAGGCGGAGAACCGTATGCATACGATCAAGGCGGTTATGGCAGCGACACTCGGCGCAGACCGGGCGATCATGAACGAAGGAACGGGATCATTGCGGTGAGTTCTGCTGAAGAAGTAAAAGGATATCTGAAAGAGGACGGCTGGACCGTATATCATGCGGCAGAGACGGACTCGACGAATGAGTGGGTCAAGAGGATTGCTGCGGAGGGCGCACCGGATCTGACGGTGTGCCTCGCCGATGAACAGACGGCAGGCAAGGGGAGGCTCGGAAGAGCCTGGAAATCGCCGGCAGGCACATCTGTCTCGATGAGCGTTCTGCTGCGGCCTGACGTTCCGCCGGAACGTCTGTCTATGCTGACACTTGTGATGGGTATGGCCGCGGCGGACGGCATCCGTGAAGTGACGGGTCTTGACGTAAAAATCAAGTGGCCGAATGATGTCGTGATCCACGGAAAGAAACTGTGCGGGATTCTCACTGAGGCGGGACCAGACGTGTCCTATATCGTCATAGGCATCGGCATCAATGTCAATATGTCCGAATTTCCTGATGAACTGAAGGACAAGGCGACGTCGATGTTTATAGAGACAGGCAGAAAGTATTCTCGATCAGAAACGGCTGCTGCTGTTCTTGACGCTTTTCTGAGGTATTACAGGATTTTTTCGGAGACGTGCGATATGTCTCACCTCCGCGATCCGTACCAGAAAATGCTGGTGAATATCAATGAGCGCGTGCGCGTACTGGATCCGGTAAAACCATTCGACGGGACGGCGCTCGGAATCGATGAGCACGGGGATCTTCTTGTCAAAAAGGATGACGGGACCGTTACCAGTGTTTACTCAGGCGAAGTATCTGTGCGCGGAATCTATGGCTATGTCTGAAAAATCAGCGCGGAAGTCCGCTTTCAGCATCGGAGACAGAACATATGGAACGTGAATTAGAGGAGAAAGTGCTCTGCGGAGCAAACGGATATAATAAAAAATATTTTTTTAATGATGAATTTTCAATTCTCCCGAAGAAAATACAGGATGAGCTGAAGATCATCTGCGTGACTTTCACGGAAAACTGCGGCGGGATCATCACACTCGAATTCAATGATCAGGGAAGCCTTGTCATCAGAACACAGGCGGAAGAAAATGACGCGATGTATGACGACATTAATGCCGGACTGGAAGTAAAAAAAATTCAGGAAGACAGGCAGGAACTGTTCGAGGATCTTGAGCTCTTTTACAAGATGTTCAACGAGGGAGCTTTCTGATCTGGGAGGGTGCGATTTGAAGTCTTTGAATATTGGTAATGTTACCATTGAGGATCCGGTGATCCTCGGGCCGATGGCAGGTGTTACAGACCTGCCATTTCGCGTTTTATGCCATGAACACGGGGCGGGTCTTGTCTGCACAGAAATGGTCAGCGCCAAGGCCATTCTTTATCACAACCGGAATACGGAAGAATTGATGCGCATCGACGATAACGAGCACCCGGTGTCGCTCCAGCTGTTTGGAAGTGATCCGGATTCGGTTTCGGAAGCTGCGGCGATGATCGAAGACAGACCCTTCGATATCCTTGATTTTAACATGGGCTGTCCAGTTCCGAAGGTTGTCAACAACGGGGAGGGGTCTGCCCTTTTGAAAAATCCGGATCTCGCTGCAAAAATCATTGCTTCCGTTGTGAAAAAAATTCATAAGCCCGTCACCGTAAAAATCAGGATCGGTTTTGACAAGGAACACATCAATGCCATTGAAGTCGCCAAGAGACTTGAGGACGCAGGAGCGTCAGCCATTGCCGTTCACGGCCGGACGAGATCACAGTATTATTCTGGAGAGGCGGACTGGGATGAGATACGGAAGGTGAAAGAATCTGTCTCTGTTCCTGTCATCGGAAATGGTGACGTGACTTCACCGGAGCGGGCGAAGGCTATGCTCGAGGAGACAGGTGTGGACGGAATAATGATCGCGAGAGGAGCAGAAGGCAATCCGTGGATTTTTGAGGAGTGCGTCTCTTATCTCAATACCGGAAAAATCCCGCCCCGCCCATCGAACAGCGAATTATTTAACACGATCCTGCGCCATGCCCAGATGGAGATCGCGCTGAAGGGTCAGCGCACGGGCGTGCGGGAGATGAGAAAGCATATTTCCTGGTACACGGCAGGATATCCGAACTCCGCCGCTTTGCGGAGAATGATAAACACCACCGAGGACTTTCAGGAGGTGTGCAGACTTCTGGCAGAAAATCTCGGCGTACATCCGGAGTAAAACTATTAAAACTATTAAATTAAAAAAAATAAAAAAAATTGTTGACAAGTCTTGGACAGAGTAGTATTCTAAGGAAGCTGTCGCGAGACAAGACAGCAGGTCAACACAGAGTAAACACTGAATTTACTCAACGAACATTGACAACTGAACAGTAAAACACATCCTCGAAAATTCAAATAAATTTCAATTTTCGAACGGAGACAATGAACACAGAAATGTGATCATCG
>JAZHVR010000014.1:0-82104 GCA_036453165.1 Eubacteriales bacterium
CATCAGATAATCAAGCCTGGGAAGATGATGCGTCCGATCGTAGAGCCTCCGGCCTCGGGAGCACATCAAATAATCAAGATTGGGAAGATGATGCGCCCTATCGTAGAGCTCTGGCTTCGGGAGCGCATTACCCAATCAATTCTAATGATCTGATGCGCTTAGCCAGAGCCCCTTCGGTTCCGGGAGCACATCAAATTATCAAGATTGGGAAGGATAATGCGCCCTATCGCAGAGCCTTCGGATTCGAGAGCACATCAAATAATCAAGACTGGGAAGATGATGCGCCCAGTCGTAGAGCTTCCGGATTCGGGAGCGCATCAAATAATCAAGATTGAGGAATGTGATGCGCCCAATCGTAGAGCATCTGGCTTCGGGAGCATATCAAATAATCAAGACTGGGAAGATGATGCGCCCGCCGATCTTGATGCTTCGTATTTTGGCGCATCGAAAGCATAAATTTGGCGCAGGCAATGCGCCTGCGCCCATCAGAGAAGATTACTTAAGTTTTGAATACTTGTTGACGTATACTGAGTGTTCGAACTCGCAGGTATCACGGTCTACCGCGAATATTTTTCTCCCGGTCTTTCCGAGCAGTGCGCCCATGGCGTTTTTCTCCATGACCATGCAGACAGCCTCTGCATCATCAACACTTCGTCCAGTGCATACGGCCTCTCTTCCCTCGAGCAGAACTCCGCCATTTGTTCCCTGAAGAACTTTCTTGATATCGGCATCGGAAGCATCCGCAGGCAGGCACGGCACATCCGGGCCGACCATCTGCGCGAGGTCGTCGATGCTGACCATCATCGGAGCTCCGAAGGAGCTGATTTTCCTGATGAAAGGAGTTGCAGTTTCAATCACGCAATTGATCGAATCATCTGAGAAAACCGCTGAATATTTCGATTCGTCATCCGTTCCGCGCTCTACGACACGATAATAATCACTGTCGCAATATTCTCTGTCACATTCCTCTGGCATCAGTTTTCCTGCGACCTCGCGGTAACGCGTTTCGGCGACGCGCTCGAGCGTCTCTGCAATCTGAAAAGCAGATGTATCGTCAGTGCCCATGCAGGCCACACCGTGGCCCCTCATAAGAACAGCGTTGCATTTTGGAAAAGCAATGATGGCCTTCTCGACCTCGTCCGCGAGCGGCTTTGAGGATGATACGGCGTATTCCGCCGTGGGAACCTCCGCACCTGTCACGACCGCTGCCGAAGCGTCGATTTTTTCAACGTCCAGCGTCTCACCTAGCACGGATATGGCCGATGCAAATCTCTGATGGGTGTGGACGATAAAGTTTACGTCCGGACGTTGCCGGTAGATGGCGGCGTGCATGGCCATTTCGCTGGATGGTTTGACTTCACCCTCGTATGACAGGTCCGCGATGTTCACGACGATGATGTCCTCTGCCGTCAGCTTCTCATATCCTCTTCCACTCGGCGTAATCGCAAACTGCGTATCCGAGAGGCGGGCGCTGATATTTCCCCATGTGCGGACGATTAGTCCACTAGCGAGCAGCTCATGGCCGGCTTTCGCCACAAGCTCCTTCGCTGTTTCCGTTGTATATGCCATAATCATTTCCTTTCGAATTTTTTATTCTGAACGGTATCCCCGGCCATTCAATGGTCGGGGAGTTAATCTTCATAATCAAAAATCGCTTTTTTCGCGAGGTATTTGCCGTACTGATCTTTCCACTGATGGTGGACGTTGCTGTCGTCGTACGCGGACAGAGCCTCAGGGTCCATGTCGATGCGGATGAGCAGATCAAACCGGTTCGGGCGATTAATTACGTTGCGGATCAGCTCGACATCATGAATTCCATCCATCGCACGGAGGCCATCGAAAAGGCGGCCGATCTCGGGGTACAGACGCTCGCGGTCTTCAGCTGTAACCTCATCCTTGTATTTCACCAGAATGCAGTGTTTCATTTTTGAACGTTCCTTTCCTCAGTCTCTCAGATGGAGAATACTCTTCCTTCTTTTCTCGCCGACGCCTTTGGCGCATCGCCATCCGGATATCCGACGGCGACGTTGTCAATGCCGACATACTCATCGGGATTGATCCCGGCTTTCTGAAGGATGGCCCGTCCCTCTTCTGTCTCGAACTGCTCCTTCCCCCTGTGGATCCAGCAGGACCCGAGGCCGAGAGAAGCGGCCTCATTTATCATATTTGAAATCACGCTGCATCCGTCGTAAACAGCTGTCGGATCATCCTTCTTCGACAGCACCGCGAGTACAGCCGGTGCGCCATAAAATGCGTCCATGCCCTCGTGGCCCATGATTTTTCCATTGATAAGGCCGAGCTCGCGCAGAGTGGCCGGATCGGTGATTTTTAAGATGATTGCCTGCTGGCGGTCCATGCCTGTCGGCGCGTAAAGACCGGCCTCAACGATTTCATCAAGCAGCTTCTCCGGAACAGGATCAGCTTTGTACTTGCGGATCGAACGTCTTGATTTCAATACTTCAATAATATCCATAAATGGTCTCCTTTCTACAAAAACAATGTCAAACGCCACAATAGCCCGGATGCGTCCGGACCTGTAACGATATATGCTTCATACAGAAAACAGTATACTCTACGGCCGGTTATCTTGTTATAATTAATTCGCTGTGTCTGTCTGTTTTTCGCACAGACCACAGTGCAGGGATTTGATGAATTATTATTTTCACATGAAAATTCACATCATTACACCACAATATAAGGAGATATAAGCATGAAGAATGAAGATGAAGCTCTGAAATGGAAGCTCGTAAAATCGGAGCACATCGTCCATGATAAGTGGGTTGATTTCCGCCGGGAGGCTTACCAGCTTCCGGACGGCAGGGTTTTTGATCCCTATTATACATACAGCCGCCGGAGCTACGTCGTGATCGTGGCATCGGATGAAGATGGAAAATTCCTCTGCGTGCGCCAGTACCGCCAGGGCATCCATGAGGTGACGACGGAGTTCCCTGCGGGCGGCATTGAGACGCCCGGAAACAGCGCGGATTATCAGGACCGCGAACACGCAGAGCACGCTCTCGAAGCGGCGAAACGCGAGCTGAAGGAAGAAACAGGATGTGTGTCCGATGACTGGTCGCACCTCATCACAATTCCCTCCAATGCCACTGTCGCGGACAATTACGCCTTCGTTTACCGCGCGAAGAACTGCCATCTTGTCAGCGGTCAGAAACTCGACGAGACGGAATTCCTGCATATGCACCGCCTGTCGCCGGACGAGATAGAGGATCTGATCCGCCACGGAAAATTCCAGCAGGCGATCCACGTCATGGCCTGGCTTCTCGCGAAAGAACGTCAATAATGCATGGGAATATAGGCAGATCCTGCCTGACGGGATCTGCCACAATCTTTATCAGGCATAGAATTCCGGCCGCCGCAGGTTCAGATAGGGCCTCGTGCTGCGGATCTTTCTGACCTTTTCAAAATCGACGTCCGCGATCAGAAGCTCCTCATCCGCTCCTGCCTTTGCGATGATTTTTCCGTCGGGATCGGCGACGAGCGATTCGCCGGCAAAGTCCATCCCCGCTTCCTTTCCGACGCGGTTGCACATCGCGATATAGCAGCAGTTCTGGAAAGCCTGCACGCGGATTTCCTGCTCAAAAAGCTCCATTGGCTCCGCCTTTGTGTTGGCTGTCGGAATCAGGATGAGCTCTGCCCCGCGGACTGCCTCCGTCCGGATGCTCTCCGGGTAATGGCGGTCGAAGCAGACGACGATGCCGAGGTTCCGCTCCTCTCCGTCGTGTCCATTGTCGACATGGAATACGTGAAAACCGTCGTCTGACGGCGTGTAATAATCCTGTTCGTAGAACTGCGGTGCCTCAGCGATATGGACCATCTTCTGTTCTCCGATGATATCACCGCTCCTGTTGATCAGAAAGCTTGTATCGTACGCGTGTCCATTTTCGCGGTAATAAAAGTTCGGAGAAGCCATGATCTCATATTTCCGGCAGAATTCCTCAAACATCCGGAAGGCATTGTCATCCTTCGTCAAGGCTCGCGGCCCCGTCTTTCCACCGCAGCAGCCGCCGATATTTCCCGGGAACTGCGCGAAAAACGGCGTCAGCTGGACCTCCGGATAAAAAATCAGATCTGCTCCCTGCTTCTTCGCATCTTCCAGGAGGGAAAGGCTCTTCACGAGATTTGCCTGCTCATCTGCATCCATTCTCATCTGTGCAAGTGCTATCCGCATTTACTCCACCCGCTTTCTTACAAATTAACAGCGGTCGCTACCGCTTCAATTGACCCATAACAAAACATGTTTTACACTCGATAAAGATTATAACATAGCCCGATTACAGGAGTTCTTCAAATGTCATTCCGAAAAGCTTTCCTCATTCTGACAACTGCATTACTTCTACCCTTATCCGGGTGTGTAAAGGCCGACGAGGAATACGGCTTATTTATCGGGCTGGATCAGCCGGACGCGGAAAAAACATCCGGATACAAGACTGTAGTCATCGAGCCATCCGTCTATACGTCTTCCGATATAGAGGCTATGCATGAGGAGGGACAGACTGTGTGGGGCTACCTGGACGTCGGTTCACTCGAGGAATACAGCTCTTATTTTGAAGAATTCAAGGATGACGCGCTCGACGAATACAACGGATGGGACGGCGAATACTGGGCCGATGTGACGGATGAGGAATTCACAGAATTTCTTACTGAGGATCTGGCTGATGAATACGCGAAGCTCGGGCTGGACGGATTTTTCCTGGATAATTTTGATGTGTACGACATGTACGAGACTGACGAAGTGTATGAATCGCTGTGTGACGTCCTGTCCCGGCTCCGCCAGTATGACCTGACGATCGTCGTCAACGGAGGAGACGTGTTTATGACACGGCTGCTCAGTGATAAAAATCAGTCGGACGGCACGCTGCCCGACGCTGTCAATCAGGAGTGTGTCTTCACGACATGTGAGTCAGATGGGACATACGGCACACAATCCGATGAGACAGAGCAATATTTTAAGGAATACCTGGCGACTGTAAAAGAGACCGGCATTGACGTATACCTGACCGAGTACAGGGCGGACACAGAACTGTCCGATGAGATCAGCCAGTACTGCGGTGACAACGGATTTGCGTGGTACAACGCCGAAAGCCGGAATCTGGATTAACCGGAAACCGGATTCGGAAACATTCTGAACATTAAGAAGCATCACGAATTAGTATTAAATAATGAGCCCGGAACTGAATACACAGTCCCGGGCCGCATATTAATAAGATTGAGGAGTATTATGGCACTGACGGATTACTTCTCATCCTTTTCAATGGAAGTCAAACACATTCAGCCCAGTGTCCGTAATATCATCCATTTTTCTTCCTACTTCTCCGTCAAGAACGGTAACAAAAATCTCCGCTGTGCCGCCGATCCGTGCCCGGTTCAGGTGCCCTCCGATAACGTGATTATCCACATCACCAGCCGACAGATGAACGTGCAGATAAGGTTTGTCGTCCTTTCTCGTAATGTTGCCGGTAAGAGAGGTGATCTCAAAAGCCTTATTATACTCATGTGTCGAATATTGTTTTGATGGCACATCGTAAAGACCGACCGTCAGCTGATCAGCTGCCCCGATACCTTCGATTTTTGCCAGACGAATATCTTCTTTTTCGGCGAGTTCTGAAAGTGAACTGATGATCTCCTCTCCTCGGTTCAGGCGAACAACATAGGTGTTTCCAAACTTACGGTATTCCATGCTGGTACCTCCTTAATTCTGGTCTGTATTGCTGTTATTTTACTACATATTGGGAGCTGCCACAAAACTATTGAATATTATTTTTCTTCATTTCATAATCTGTTCAGAAGCACAGATCCTCTGTGAAGAAATCGTGTGATAACAGAAATCTCTGACTGCAACAAAATGCGGCGTATTGGGAGGCGTATTATGAAGTTTCTTTTTGCATCGGATTCTTTTAAAGGATCGCTGACAAGCGACGAGACGATCGAACTGCTTGGAAAAGCGGCCCACGAAATTTTTCCTGACTGTGAATGCTCCGGCATTCCTGTCGCGGACGGCGGCGAGGGGACGACGGAAGCCGTCGTAAGGGCAAGGTCCGGTGAGATGGTGACAGTTCCGGTTCACGGTCCGCTCATGGAAGATGAAAAAGCTTTCTACGGAAAGCTCTCTTCTTCTGAAGCCGTTCTGGAGATGGCTGCGGCATCGGGACTTCCAATGGTACCACACGACAAGAGAAATCCCCTGCATACCACATCATATGGTACCGGAGAACTCCTGAAAGCGGTACTCGACGCCGGTTTTACCGATATCAGTATCGCCATCGGCGGCAGCGCGACTAACGACGGCGGCATGGGCTGCGCGCGGGCGCTCGGCGTAAAGTTTCTTGATGAGAACGGAAATGAGCTGGCCGGCAGAGGTGAGGATCTGGAGAAGGTCTGCCACATCGATGCTTCCGGCACAGATCCAAGAATTAAGAAGGCACATATCACCGTGATGTGTGACGTCGTCAATCCGCTCTGCGGCAGAGACGGGGCCACATATACTTTTGGCGCTCAGAAAGGCGGAACGCCGAAGACCCTCGACAGACTCGAAGCAGGCATGCAGAACTATCGCGATGTGATTATCCGTGAATTCGGCGTAAATCCGGATGAATTCGAGGGGAGCGGAGCCGCCGGAGGACTCGGAGCCACACTGCTCGTTTTCTTCAACGCGGAAATGAAATCTGGCATAGAAACTGTCCTCGATCTCATCGATTTTGACGGTGCTCTTGAGAACGTCGATCTCGTCGTGACCGGCGAGGGACGAACCGACTGGCAGAGCTGCTTCGGAAAAGTCATGCAGGGCGTCGGCGACCGCACGAAGAAGCACGGAATCCCGGCAGTAGCTCTCTGCGGGTCACTCGGCAAGGGGTATGAACAGATCTATGAGCACGGAATCTGCTCGATAATAACTACAGTCGACGGCCCGATGCCCTTATCTGAAGCAATAGACAACGCACCAGATTTATATTATAAAGGAGCTATCCGCATGTTCCGCTTCATCCAGGCGGGGATGCATCTGAGATAAACAAAACAGGAAGTATTGCTATGGCCTCTACGCTAGTTCTTGTCACAAAACTTATTTCCATGATGCTCGAAGCGGCGGTTGGTTTTCTGATCGTGCGCGTCGGAATCTGCAGGGTCAGCGACACAAAAATGCTTTCAAGGCTTGTGATTGACGTATTCACACCGTGCCTGATCATCGATGCTTTTCAGATAGACCTGACGTCAGAGCGGCTCGAGGGATTTATCGCCGCGCTCATCCTGTCCTTTGCTTATTTTCCGATCGCGATCCTGTTCACCAGAATCCTGCAGAAACCGCTTAAGCTTGATGAAATTGACCGCGCGACGATCATCTATCCGAATGTCGGCAATCTGATCCTTCCTCTCGTCAGCATGGTACTCGGGGAGAATATGGTTTTTTACGCGAGCGGCATGCAGATTCCTTTTAACCTGTTTGTCTGGACGCACGGCGTCTCAATAATCGAAGGCGAAAAGAAAATCAATCTTAAGAAAGCCTTTCTCAACACGAATGTCATCTCCATCGGCATCGGTGTCATTATCATGCTGACAGGTTTTAAGCTGCCCGATGTTATTTCAACACCCGTATCAAGCCTTGGTGATATAGTCGGACCGCTGTCGATGATGGTCATCGGTATGCAGATTGCCGACTCGGATATCAAAGACATCTTTACAAACAGAAGGGCATACCCGGTCATCTTTCTCCGGCTGATTGCCCTTCCGTGTGTGATGCTTCTCATTATGTATCTCACCGGCATTCCGCAGGCACATCCGTCACTCGTGCCCGTCCTTCAGGTCACTTTTATGGCCATCGCGGCCCCGCCGGCAGCGACCGTCTCACAGCTCGCCATCCTGCGGGACAACAAGCCGCTCAAGGCGAGCATCTGCAACATGCTCGGAGTCATCTTCTGTATCGTGACCATCCCGCTGATCAACGCACTATACGGATACGTTTTTGCGTAAGAATAGTACTCTCTGAGACTAATACTCTCTGGTGTTGAGCAGATCGTCGGTGACTGCCTGCACCTCATAACTCGTCCCGTCCACCTCAACAGAGCTGATACTGTCTGTAAAGGCAAAAATCGTCTCATCCATATACTGTTTCTTTGGAACTGATTCACCCGCCTCCAGCTTCTGGATGATCTCCTCGATCATCGGACCGTTGTCGGGATCACATTCGCCGTCGCATGCGATGACCCCATCCTGAACGTATTGCAGTGCTTTTTTCGTCGCATCAAAGGCGACGACCATGATCTCACCGTTTTCAATGTCCGTCCCGGCCGTTTTACCTGCCGCATCAATAGCCTCAAGTGCGCCAAAAGCCTCGTTGTCATTATCACAATAGAGAACATTCATTTCTGGATACTCTTCCAGAAGTTTTTCCGCGGCTTCGCGCCCTTTGGCCTGGGTGAATTCGCCCTCCTCGTATCCGAGCACAGACCATCCGTACCTCTCAGCCGCCAGCCGGAGTGACTGCTCACGACCAAGCTGGGCCCCGGATCCAACGGTTCCCTGAATAACGCCGACATTCACGCCTGACTCGTCAAACCCGATATCACTCAGGTAAGAATGCATCCACGCGCAGACCTTGTCCCCCTCCAGTCGCACATCTGATCCTACCCACACCGTGTACAGAGATTCGTCCTCGACACTGATCGTCCGGTCAGCGACAATGATGGGGATACCGGCTTTCTTTACCTCTTCCAGGACGGTGTCCCAGCCAGTTTCCAGGATCGGCTCGAGAACAATGTAATCCACGCCCTCCTGAATAAAGCGGCTCACGCTGCTGATCTGCACAGACTGGTCATTCTGAGCATCCTCGAACAGCAGATTATACCCGTTTTCTGTTGTAAAGGTTCGCCTGATCGAGTCAGAATTTGCTCTCCTCCAGTCGGACTCCTCTCCCACCTGGGCAAAGCCGACCGTGATATTCCCATTGTTCAGCGCATCCACAGACTCGGAGGATGTGTCCCATGCCTCCTCTTCACTGGAAGAACCGCAGCCGGCAACGAGACATGCCGCAGCCAGAGCTAACGCTGCGAAACGCCTTATTCTGTTATTTTTCTTGTGATTTTTCATCATTTTCATATCCGCTTTCATCCTGCCTGTCGACGATGACCGCTCTTCTCTCAGGAAGGCTTCTCTCACCGGGTTCCCCGGGATCTGTGACGACCGGAACCGTCACATGGACAGCTGTTCCCTTTCCATATTCACTCTCGACGGTAATCCCATAGTTCTCGCCGTACCGGAGATGGATCCGCTGTTCAACATTGGCCATTCCGAATCCGTGCTGGGAGTCGTCGACGATCTCACCCGAGATCAGCTTCCTGACGTAGTCAAGTCTCTCGGGCTTCATGCCTATCCCGTCGTCACTGACAGTAAAAATCAGGTCACCGCCATTTTTCTCGCCCTTTACTATGATGTGTCCGCCGGAGCGCTTATTTTTTATTCCGTGGTACAGAGCATTTTCAACAATGGGCTGAAGCATGAGTCTCATAATATAATATTCCGCGATTTCCTCCGGGATATCGATCTCGTACGTCAGAATATCCTGATAGCGGAACTGCTGGATCTCCAGGTAACTTCTCGTATGGCTTTCCTCGTCCCTGACACTGATCCATGTCCGTCCCTTCGAGAGGCCTGTCCGGAAGAAATTCGACAGCGAATTCACCATGCTCACTGCCTTCTCATTCTCCCCGGCCTCCGTCAGCCACATGATCGCGTCGAGCGTGTTATACAGAAAATGGGGATTCACCTGCTCCTGCAGAAGCCTGAGCTCCAGAACACGCATATCATGTTCATCGCGGTGGACATTGTCCACAAGCCGCTTGATCTCGGTAACCATGTCATTGAAGCTGTTTGCGAGAATTTCCAGCTCATCACCCGTATCCGCCTCAAACCTCACGGAAAAATCGCCGCCCGCGAAGCGCTCTGTCGCCTGCACCATCCCGTAGATAGGATCCGTGATCTGGTGTGCCATCCTTCGTGACACAAAGATGGCCGTAAGGAAAACCGCCACGAGCAGGATCACGAGAACAATGGTCGTAATGGTCGACTGCCTTGTGATCTCGCTTCTTGTTTTTTCCATATCGGCAGCCTCGAGATAAATATATGTCTCGATATCGCCCTGGATCAGATCGGTCATCACATAGATATCCGTCTTCAGGATGGCCATGTTGTCGTCGTAATGGCCTCCCTCTTCCAGGTTAGAGACGACCTCGTCCACACATTTTTCCAGGTTGTCCAGTACTCTGCCGATGGTATCCAGCGTATTTGCGATTTCCGGGTTATCGTTCTGCTGCGCCAGCTGGTCGAAGTGATCCCGCATGTTATTGATCATGAAATAAGGATTATCCGATGTATTATTACCCTTAATATCGTCCCAGTCGACAGCCTCGACGATGAGGTAATACATGCAGCTGTTAAAGTCCTTCTCCCAGTCGACGTTGTAGCTGTTGACAGCCGTGATATTGCGCACGCTCTGGTCGTACTCTCGCGATGTCCGGTTCAGTGACACGGTCGCGACAACCGCGATCAGAGTGAGCGGAATCATAATGATAAGGATGAGTCTCCAGATCTTACCGAGGATCGTGTTCGCATCTCCGATCCACCATAAGACGGGTTTCCTTTTTATTTTCTTCTGGTCTGCTTTTTCTGTCATTATTTTTTATTCTTCTGTCGAAGAGCGGAATTCCTTCGGCGTCATATTCTGAGTTTTCTTGAAAATATAATAGAAATAGTGCGGATCGCTGTATCCGACCTTCAGCCCGATCTCGGCACTCGTGAGATTTGTTGTCCTCATCAGTTCCTTTGCGTGCTCCATGCGGACATCCGTCAGGTATTCAACAAACGTGTGTCCCGTCTTCTGACTGAAGATGCGGCTGAGATGACTCGCGCTCACACCAATCGCGGACGCTACCGAGCTGAGAGAAAGCTCGTTCTCCATGTAATGTTTCCTGACGTACTTCTGAGCCTCTTCCGTGTAGGACGTCGACTGATTTTCGGACAGGCGGTCGCGCAGGGTCAGTGCGGCGGAAAGATTTTTCCTGAGGTACTGCTCCACCTCATCCGTCGTTCTTTTCGCGATATCCACCTCGTCATAGCGGCCGCAGGCCTTTTCAATCTCTTCCATCGAATAACCACAATTCTGCAGGTAGGAAGTAACTGTGAGATACACATCCATCATGATGTACTGGCGGAAAAGGAGAGACGACATGCTCTGCTTTCCGACATTTTCCACCATCGCCCTGACAAAGGAATCCACGTCTTCAGCGGCTCCTCTCTCAAGAAATGAAAGAAGATAAGACCGGTCCATCTTCCAGAACTCAGCGGCGTCCTCATCGAGCATGCGGATAGAATTTCCAGAAGCCGGAGCTCCGCCTGTCGCGCTCTTCTGTCCTCCTTCAGCTTCCGTCTGCGCAGCGGACCGGACTTCTCTCCGCTCGGAAAAATCTTCGCCTTCTGCCGCGCCTCCATCCTTTCCACCCGCATGTTCCTCCGCATTGTCAAAAGTAAATTCATGGCTGTCCTCATAAAGGAAACGGCGCGCAAAAAGCTCCCCGGCGCGGTGGAACGAATCGCGGATCTCGCTGACCCGGCCAACTACCGGTCCGACAGCCGTAAAGTACATATATTCCTTTTCTCCGCTCATGCAGTTCCTGATCCTGGCGATGATATCCTCTTCTTTCTGCCGGATCTGCTCATCTGAGTTGCCCGTCAGAAGTGCGCACCAGGAGCCACCGACCTGTTCATAGCAAAGCACTGAAAGGTCGCGGTTCAGAGTGTCGGCGATCATGTCGCCCGGTTCTGCTCCGCTGCGTACGGATTTCGAAAACTCATCCCTGCGGATCATCTGAAACAGAACGATCTGATAGTACGGCGCTGTCATGTTGATTTCGAGTTCATTGCTCTTTTCAAGAATCTCAGGCATCGAAAGCCGACCGCTGATAACCGATTTTAAGAAGTTTCCGCGCTCAAGTTTCATGCGCTCCTCGTGCTCTGCCTCATAGATATCGCGGTAGGCTAGCTGTTCTTTTTCCTCGGCGATCGTCTTTCCGACCTTGTTCAGCGTCTCGACGAGCTTCGCACCCGAAACAGGCTTCAGCAGATACTCATTGACGCCGATGCTTATGGCTTCCTTTGCATAGGAAAAATCATCAAAGCCGCTGAGGATGATGATTTTTACAGATGGCAGATTCTCGCGGACAAGCTTTGAGAGCTGAAGGCCATCCATAAAAGGCATGCGGATATCAGTGACGAGGATATCAGGCTGCGTCTCCAGGATCATAGGATACGCCCTCTCGCCGTCACCCGCCTCGCCGACGAGGATAAAGCCTTCTTTTTCCCAGTTCACGGTTTTGCGGATCGCTTCGCGGATAATATATTCATCCTCAACCAGAAATACTTTTAACATAAACCCCTCATATCCTTCCAGAATCTGTCCGGCAGATTCACTGTGCCGGAATCTATGACAATTATATCAAAAAAGGGAAGGATTCCCATAGAAGCTGTCCTCTTCTCATGGAAATCCTCCCTGAAGGATAACAAAGAAATTTCAATAATTCGTCAGCTCTCTCTTCTTCTCTTGATGTAAGCGAAAACAGCCTGAAGAAGAATGAATACGCAGAGCAGAGCAGCCGTCATGATGTTGGACCAGCTCGAAAGGAGCTTTCCGTTTGTCATAACGAGGGAATTGATCGTACCTGTGATCATTACACCGACAAGTGTTCCCCACACATTTCCGAAACCACCGGTAAGAAGAGTACCGCCGATAACGGCCGCTGCGATAGCATCCATCTCGAAGCCTTTCGCCTGCTGAACGGAACCTGTCATCGTATTCATGCAGTAGAGAATGGATCCGATGGAGCAGAGGAAGGACGAGAGCATATACGCCTGAAGTTTCGTTTTCTTTACATTAAGGCCCATCATCTTTGCACTGGTCTCATTACCGCCGACAGCGTACAGGACGCGGCCGAACTTGGTATACTTCAGCACGAAGAAGATCACGACAACAACAAGCAGGGCGATGATAACCGTCGGGCGGATAAACGGAGCGATCATGTGCTTCTTGCCCATGTATCCGAGAGCCGCCGGAAGATTGATTTTTGCGTTTGCCCAGCCGTAGAACAGAGGGCTCGCCTCTTCCGTGATCGATACCTGCTCAGTGTTAATAACTGCCGTCATGCCACGGCCGAAGAACATGCCCGCCATGGTGACGATGAAAGGCTGGATATCCAGATAACCTACGAGGAAACCCTGAACCGTACCCCAGATAACGCCGATGATCAGGACCAGAACGACCAGAAGAACGGCATTCATGTGCTTATTGGTCATGCCATCCGCAAGAATCATGCAGTTCATGGCGATCAGAGATCCGACGGAAATATCGATTCCTCCAGTAAGCATTACACAGGTCATGCCTGTTGCCACGCAGATAAGTCCGGCGTTGGTGATAAAAAGATTCAGGAATGTCTGCAGATGTCCGAATCCCTTATCCGCATAGATGATACAGCCTGCTGCGTACATGGCGATGAACAGAAGTATCGTGATAAACAGCAGAATATTATTGCCGTTGATCATTCTTTTTTTCTTAGCTGTATTGCCTGCCATCATGCTGCCTCCTTTTCTGCCGCTCTTTTCTTTCTGCGGTTATTGAACCATGCCTTGAAGACAGGCGACTGGATTACGACAATGATGACGATGATGATTGCCATGATAACAGGCGACTGGTCTGTGGAAACGCCCATAGCCAGAAGGGTTGTCATGATCGCCTGGATCGTGTATGCGCCGACAATGGAGCCTGCCAGATTGAACTTACCACCTGCAAGGCTGTTGCCGCCGAGTGCAACGGCGAGGATTGAGTACATCTCATAGTTAAGACCGATGTTGTTCGAGTCGGCCGAGTAAATTCTCGAAGAAGCGATCATTCCGGCAACGCCTGCGCAGAGACCGCAGATTGCGTAGCAGATAAAGCAGATCCTGTCAGAATTAATACCGCAGATCTTTGCCGCGCGGCTGTTAATACCAACGGCCTGTACATAAGTCTCCAGTGAAGTCTTCTTCAGAATAATCTCAGCAATGACAATCACAATTATCGTCACAATGATTGGCGTCGGAATCGGAACTCCCGGCAGGAAATTTCCAAGATACTGATACGGCTCATAGCGGATGTAAAGGATCTGGTTGTTGCAGAGAAGAAGTCCGATAGCTCTCGCTGCCGTGTAGAGGATCAGCGTTGCTACCATCGGCTGAATCTTGAGTTTTGCAACCATCGCGCCATTTACGCATCCTGATCCGATGCCGAACAGAAGGCCGACGATAATGCCGACAGCGATCGGAGCTACGATTGTTGTTACAGATGTATTGCCATAGCCTGCAAGTACCATGCAGCCACCGCAGGCCGAAAGAGCCATGACTGATCCGACCGAGATATCGGTTCCTGCGGATACAGCGACTACCAGCGTCTGGCCGACGGCCAGGATCGCTATCTCACTTCCACGGTTGAGGACATCGATCAGACGTCC
The DNA here is from genome assembly GCA_036453165.1 of Eubacteriales bacterium. Lineage (GTDB taxonomy): Bacteria > Bacillota > Clostridia > Lachnospirales > Lachnospiraceae > Bilifractor. The sequence goes on from JAZHVR010000014.1 coordinate 14,541, forward strand.
GTACAGGACACCGTTCTGTATATTGATAGCAAAGAAGCTCGGATCCTTGAAAAGGTTGATCAGAAGAACGAGGATCAGCATAAGGATCGGCATAAACAGAGGCTGTTTTGTAAGTTTCTTCATTATGCTTTACCTCCCTCAGCAGCGGTATTTTTTTCTTCTTCTCCGCCGGCGATTGCAGCCATGACGCTTTCCTGCGTCAGAGCGACTTCTTTCGAATCAAGCTCGCCGACTTTCTTGCCGTCTCGCATGATCAGGATTCTTGAACATGTTCTCAGCATCTCGTCAATCTCGGAAGAAATAAAGATGACACTCATTCCCTGAGAAGCAAACTGGAGAACGAGCTTCTGAATCTCCGTCTTAGTTCCGATATCGATACCTCTTGTCGGCTCGTCGAGGATCAGAAGCTTCGGATTGGTCGCCAGCCATCTGGCGATAATGACTTTCTGCTGGTTACCACCGGAGAGCTGTCCCAGAAGAGTCTCGCGGGAAGCCGTCTTAATCTGCAGCATATCGATATATTTATCTGCGATCTCATTCTGCTTTGCCATCGGGATCTTTTTGAACATACCCTGTCTGGCCTGAAGAGCGATGCAGATATTCTCACGGATCGACAGACCTGCAATACATCCATCGAGCTTACGGTCATCAGGCAGGTAAGCCATGCCGGCTTTGATCGAATCAAGCGGGGATCTGATCTTGAGCTTCTTCCCCTCCATCGATGCCTCGCCAGTCTGTGAATTATCTACCCCGTAGATACACCGGACCAGTTCGCTTCGTCCGCTTCCGAGAAGTCCGGCCAGGCCGACAACTTCTCCTTTGTGGATCTTGAAATCGAACGGCTTGATCGTGCCGCGGTGGCTGAGGTTGGTCGCCTCATACATGATCTCATCACTCGCACTCGTTTCGCCATCCTTCTTGATGGCAGCCAGATCATCAAAATCCTTTCCAAGCATAGCTGCGACCAATTTAACTCTTGGCAGCTCAGCTACGGTATAGTCTCCGACAAACTTTCCGTTTCTCATGACGGTGATCCTGTCGCAGACCTGATATACCTGCTCGAGGAAGTGCGTGACGAAAATAATTCCTACGCCTTTATCACGAAGATCTCTCATCATGCCGAACAGCTTCTCTACTTCGTTGTCATCGAGAGAAGATGTCGGCTCATCGAGGATCAGAACTTTCGCATCCATATCGACCGCTCTGGCAATGGCAATCATCTGCTGAATTGCGATCGAATAATTTTCGAGTGTTTTTGTTACATCTACTTCAATCTTCAGGCGATCCATCAGTTCCTTCGCCTGCTTATTCATGGTACGCCAATCGATGGTGTGCAGCTTTGTTCTCGGTTCACGGCCGATGAACAGGTTCTCAGCAACCGAAAGGTTAGGGCAGAGGTTAACTTCCTGATACACAGTGGCGATACCGATATTCTGTGCATCCATGGTCGAATGGCAATGCACGTTGCCCTCAACGCCGTCCACATAGACCTCTCCGCTGTCGCGCTCGTACACGCCGGTCAGACATTTAATTATGGTGGATTTTCCGGCACCGTTTTCTCCCATAAGAGCATGGATCTCTCCCTTGCGCAGAGTAAGCTCCGCGTGGTCAAGTGCTACGACACCCGGGAAAGTCTTAACGATGTCCTTCATTCTGACAAGAACATTATCTTCCATAGATTCCTTTTCTCCCGCTCCATCTGAAAGCGGGGCTGCCGCGCCATTTTCTGGAGCAGCAGCCCCGCAGACCGTTTACGTTACATTAATGGTTATCCGCGCGTGGTTAAATTAATATCCTGCGTCTACGATATCCTGTGTTACAACGATCATATCCTCGGTGACATCCTCGCCTGCGTTGTTGGTGTAGCTTACGCTTGCAACAGTGTCATCATGTGCATACCAAGGCTCAGCCATGAAGGTTTCCTTCGGAACATCTTCGCCGTTCTCAAGCTCCTCGATGATCTTTGCGCAGTCAGGTCCCTGCAGAGGGTTGCACTGGAAGTCAGCATTGATATCGCCATCAAGAACCATCTGGAGACCTGCCTTGCAGGCATCGAAGGAGATGACGATTACGTCGCCGTCAACACCATAGGATACGCCAGCAGCCTTCATAGCATCGATAGCACCGAATGCCTCGTTATCATTCTGGCATACAACTACGTTGAACTGTCCTTCATAGGACTTGCAGTAGGACTCCATAACCTTCTGGCCGCCATCCTGCGTGAAATCACCAGTCTGCTCATCCAGCTTGTTCCAGCCTTCAGACTCTACATACTGATCAAATCCTTCGGAACGTCCGATCTGTGCGGAAGAACCTGTCGTACCAGAGATAACAAGGATGTTCAGCTCATCAATTCCCTTTGCTTCTGCATAAGCTTTCAGCCATGCACCAGCTGCAAGACCCTCGTTCTTGGTATCTGTACCGATCCATGCGGTGTACTTATCGGAGTCATCAATTGTACGGTCGATAACAACTACCGGAATCTCGGCATCCTGTGCCTCGGTAAGAACGGTGTCCCAACCTGTTGAAACGATCGGGTCAATGATGATGTAATCAACCTGCTGCTGAATGAAGTTTCTGACGGACTCGAGCTGTGCCTCGGAGTCGTTATCGCAGTCAACGAACTGAAGATCAAAGCCGTTCTCCTCAGAGAAAGCTTCCTTTACGGAGTTCGTAGAAGCGGTACGCCAGTCAGACTCATGACCAACCTGTGAGAAGCCTACGGTAATAAGGTCTCCGCTGTCTCCGGATGCTGCAGCATCTTCGGAGATGGACTCTGCCAGTGCTTCCATGCTGGAAGATGTGGTAGATTCTGTTGCTGCTGTTGTGTCAGCTGATGAAGTTGATGTGGATGTGCTTGATGATGATCCACAAGCTGCAAGGCCTGCACACATGGCTGCTGTCAATGCAATTGCTGCTACTTTTCTTTTCATTTTTCTTCCTCCCTAAATACCTATAAAGTAATTGCCCGGGCCGTCCGTCTCCTTCCGGAACGGTCCCCTGTCCTTAATGGACAATCAAATAATAGCAATTTGCCTTTTTGTGGTAAATTCACAATTTTGCTTTAAAAGTGGAAATATTTATCGCCTTTTCACACAAACCCGGGAGCAAAAATTCGCACTTGACGACAAATTTTTATACTTTTTCTATCAGTCATCATCAAAAAAATGAACATTTTTGTATGTGCAGGTGCAGCTAAAAAATCTCATAAAAAATCCGCCTGCAGCTGCACAATCATGTGCAGACACAGACGGATGAATAATTTATTCTGTTCTGGCTGTTATCTTATCATTTCATTAAGAGATCAGCCGAGCCATGCTTTGATGTTCGCGTAAACACCCTCGCCGTCGAGGCCATACTTGTGAAGCAGCTCAACAGCAGGGCCGGACTCACCAAAGGTATCATAGACGCCGATGCGGTGCATCTTCGTCGGGCACTTCTCGGAAAGAACTTCAGCGACAGCGCCGCCGAGACCTCCGATCACGGAATGCTCTTCCACAGTGACAACCTTTCCGGTCTTCGTTGCGGAAGCGATGATAAGCTCCTCGTCGATCGGCTTGATCGTGTGGATATTGATAACCTCAGCGGAAATTCCATCGGCAGCCAGCTTTTCAGCGGCCTCAAGGGCCGAGGAAACCTCAAGGCCAGTCGCCACGATCGTGAGGTCAGTGCCCTCTCTCATGACGATGCCCTTGCCGATCTCGAACTTGTAATCCGGACGGTCATTGAATACCGGCGTAGCCAGTCTTGCAAATCTCATGTAGACCGGTCCCTCATACTCGTAGGCAGCCTTAACGGCAGCTCTCGCCTCGATGTCATCAGACGGAACAATGACGGTCATACCCGGAATGACACGCATAAGGGCGATGTCCTCAAGGCACTGGTGAGATGCGCCGTCCTCGCCGACGGAGATGCCGGCATGAGTTGCGCCGATTTTTACATTGAGGTGCGGATAGCCGATGGTATTGCGGACCTGCTCATAAGCGCGTCCTGCCGCGAACATGGCAAAACTGCTTGCAAACGGAACAAAGCCGCAGGTGGAAAGGCCGGCAGCAATGCCCATCATATCAGCCTCAGCGATACCACAGTCGATGTGGCGCTCCGGAAATGCCTTCTTAAAGATTCCAGTCTTTGTCGCTCCCGCCAGGTCGGCGTCCAGAACGATCAGGTCATCATGCTCTTTACCAAGTTCAACCAGCGCGTTGCCATAGCTCTCGCGGGTTGCGATCTTCTTTACGTCTGCCATTATGCGTTCTCCTCCTTGTCGAGTTCTTCATCGATCCGTGCAAGGTCGTTCATGGCGACTTCGAACTGCTCGTCGTTCGGCGCCTTGCCATGCCAGCCGACCTGATTCTCCATGAAGGAGACATTTTTGCCCTTTACAGTCTTAGCGATGATGGCAGTAGGTCTGCCCTTCGTCTCGCGCGCCTCTTTGAATGCCGCGCGGATCTGGTCAAAATCGTTGCCGTCAGCAACATTGACTACATGGAAATTGAAAGCTTCAAACTTCTTGTCGATCGGATATGGCGCATTGACCTCGTCGAGAGTTCCGTCAATCTGAAGGTTGTTATTATCGACAATGACAACAAGATTATCGAGCCTGCGGTTGCCGGCAAACATAGCTGCCTCCCATACCTGGCCTTCTTCGATCTCGCCGTCACCAAGCAGCGTGTAAACACGATAATCCTTATTCTTAAGTTTTCCGGCGAGCGCCATGCCGACTGCCGTGGAGATGCCCTGACCGAGTGAGCCTGTGCTCATATCGACGCCCGGCGTCTCATTCATGTTCGGATGGCCCTGAAGATAAGAACCCGTGTGGCGGAGTGTCGCAATATCCTCTCTCGGGAAAAATCCCTTCTCTGCGAGAACGCCGTAGTACCCCGGTGCACAATGACCCTTTGAAAGGACAAAGCGGTCACGATCCGGATCCTTCGGGTTCTTCGGATCAACCTTCATCTCCTCGAAATAGAGATACGTGAAGATGTCTGCGGCAGACAGAGATCCGCCCGGATGACCGGACTTTGCCGCATGTACGCCGACAATGATGTTCTTGCGCACCTGATTGGCAATGCGTTTCAGTTCCTTGTTGTCCATAACTGCTCCTTCTTAAGTAGTAAATAAATTATAAAAACAGTTCCACGGATACGTGCATTACTGCCCCGCAAACCGTCTACAGTATATCACGAACACGCCCGCTTGGGGATAATTATTGTTATGCCCGTCATCGGCGCCGCTGCTCAGAACTCACCAGCGGATATTCTCAATGGCCGCCTTCTCGACAGCGATCCCGGCTTTGTAATGCTCAGCGAACGTCTCATATCCCTCGACGTCCTTCGGATCCGGCTGAACGGTGATTCCTTCCTGTCCCGCGAAGATCTTCTTATCAAGATATTCTCCGAGCGTCGCATAATCCTTTCCGTCGATGAGATACGCAGCCAGTACAGCCATTCCCCATGGGCCGCCCTCGCTGGCCGTCTTCATGACGGTGACAGGTGCGTTGATCGCCGCCGCGAGGTAGTTCTGCGCGACGCCCTCCGTTTTGAACAGTCCGCCGTGTCCTGTGATCCGGTCAATGCGGACATTCTCCTCTTTCGTCAGGATATCCATGCCGAGTTTTACGGCGCCGAGAGAAGTGTACAGATTTGAGCGCATAAGGTTTGCGAGATTGAACCTGCTGTCAGGCATTCTCACATAGAGCGGACGTCCCTCGTTCAGCATCGTCACACCTTCACCTGAATAATAGCCGTATGCGAGCAGTCCTCCGCAGTCCGGATCGCCCTTCAGTGAATTCTTGTACAGCTTTCCGTAAAGTTCTCCCATGTCTGCGTCGATGCCCATAAGGTCGCAGAATTCTTTAAAAATCCCAACCCAGGCATTGAGGTCCGTGGTTCCGTTATTCGCATGCGACATCGCGCACGGTGCTCCGTCCGGCGTCGTGACCATATCGATCTCGCGGTGAAGCTTCTTCATGGTCTGTCCCTTTTCCAGAACGACCATAGCGAAGGTAGACGTGCCGGCAGATACATTTCCGGTTCCCGGAGCGACAGAATTTGTCGCAACCATGCCAGTTCCAGCATCGCCTTCCGGCGGCGCCATAGGAACACCCGGCTCCAGATTTCCTGATTCGTCAAGAAGTGCTGCGCCTTCGGCTGTCAGCGTACCCGCGTCTTCACCGGCGGAAAGCACTTTCGGGAACAGATCCTGCGCCTTGAAGGAATATCCCTGTTTCTCGATCAGTGCATTAAATTTCTCCATCATTGCCGCGTCATAATCGCCCGTCGCAGAATCGATCGGGAAGATACCGGAAGCATCTCCGACACCGGTCACTCTGCGCCCGGTCAGGCGGTAATGCATGTACGAATCAAGTGTCGTCACAAAATCGACCTTGTCCAGGTGAGCCTCGTGGTCAAGCACGCACTGATACAGGTGTGCGCTCGTCCAGCGGAGGGGAATATTAAAATCGAAAAGCTCCGTCATCTCATCCGCAGCCGCCTGTGTATTGGAATTTCTCCAGGTCTGGAAAGGAGCGATTGTATTGCCGTCCTTATCCATTGCGATGTAGCCGTGCATCATCGCGGAGATACCGAGCGCGCCGAGCTTTTTGATCGTCACGCCGTACTGCTTCTCGACCGTCTCACGAAGTGACGTGTAGCATCCGCGGAAGCCCTTGTCGATCTCCTCATAGCTGTAAGTCCAGATGCCATCCTTCAGCTGGTTCTCCCAGTCATAAAATCCGACCCCGAGCACGTTCCCGTCAAGGTCGATCAGGACAGCCTTGATCCTCGTTGAACCAAACTCAATACCCAGCGCGGTCTTCCCGCTCTCAATTAACTCCTTAGCACCCATGTCAAACCCTCCATACATCATAAATAATAACTATTACACCTGCCAACCAATCACCAACAGATCACCAATAGATCACCCACATATCGCACGCTCTTCGTCAGACGTAAACGCATTTTTCTTGTGCCAATACGTTCCGGCCGGTCAGAAGATGATTGTCCGATGTATCGTCATGCATGCCTTTTGAGGCCGCCGGTACTTGGCAAGTCCGAAGGACGAGCTTAGTACCGCTGCGAGCCGAAAAGAGCGAAAGCGTGCTGCGTGACGATATGCGGACAATCACTTCTGACCGTAGTACGCGTTTGCCCCGTGTTTACGATAGTAATGCTTATCCTGCAGTTCCTGCGGCGCCGGCTTTACGTCCGGATTGATCATCTCGCAGCGCGCAGCCATCTTTGCGACTTCCTCGACAACGACTGCGTTGTGGACTGCCTCGTTTGCGTCCTTGCCCCAGGTGAAGACGCCGTGGTTCTTGCAGAGAACTCCGGGAACAGCTACATAGTCGCGGTGATTCTGTTCAAAATCATCGGCGATCAGAACGCCGGTATTTGTCTCATAGGCTTCCTCGATTTCCTCTTTCGTGAGATTGCGGACGCACGGGATCGGTCCATAGAAGTAATCGGCGTGCGTCGTTCCATAGCAGGGAATGCTGCGTCCAGCCTGTGCCCAGCTTGTCGCCCAGGAAGAATGTGTGTGAACAACTCCTCCGATGTCCTTGAAACGGTTATAGAGAACGACATGCGTCGGCGTATCTGAAGATGGGTTCAGACGTCCCTCGACTTTTTCACCCTTGAGGTTCATGACGACCATGTCATCTGGGGTCATCTTGTCATAATCGACGCCGCTCGGCTTAATAACGAAAAGTCCGCTCTCGCGATCGATCGCGCTGACATTTCCCCAGGTAAAAGTAACAAGTTTATATTTCGGAAGAAGCAGGTTAGCCTGCCATACTTTCTCTTTCAGTTCTTCAAGCATTCTTTACACCTCCATTAATTGCCCGGAGATCCCTGATAGAATTCCGGATCACCGGCTTCTCATCAAACAGGTAATTGCCATCAAAATCAGGATTTTCAATCATATGAAGCATATTCTCCGCAACCTTTTTCCCGAGTTCTTCCTTGGGATGCGGAAAAGAAGTAAACGGCACGCGGCAGATCGATGCGAGATTTGAATTATCGATTCCGACGATAGACACATCTTCCGGGACACGGATCCCATGCCTGTAAAGAATGTCGATCAATGTCATCGCGACCTCATCGTTGTAGCAGACCACACCGGTGCATCCGCTGAGCCTCGACACGATATAATCCTCAATCTGATGAATATCCTGCTGCACCACCGTATCTGTCCAGATCACGTCCCTGCGGTGGATCCGGAGCCCATTCCGCATCATAGCGTCCACGTAACCTCTGTATCTCAGATGTCCCTGTCCGTCGTCCGACTTAAAAATCCCCGCAATCGACGTATGTCCATTGTCGATCAGAAGCTGTGTCGCATGATCGCCGATCTTGCGGTCATCAATTCGCACACACGGCACCTTCAGATCAGGATAATACGTGTTGAAGCAGAGGATCGGAATGTGCTTCATCAGGATCTCCTGATAATAAGGGATATTCGGGTTCGGGAGTGCACTTTGTGTCGGCTCAACGATGAATCCGTCGATCTCTCCTTTTTCAAGGATTTTCTTCAGATTCTGGCTTTCTATATCCAGACGATTATCCGTAAACGCGACCTGTGTCGTGTAACCGGCCTTCTGCAGAACCTGGACGATTCCCCGGAGGATCGGAGGAAAAATGTAACTCTCGTAAAACGTACTGAGTACCGCGATATTCTTATACCGCTCTCTCCTCACCGGCTGAAAAGCTCCGCCGATATACGTTCCGCTTCCCTGCACGCGGGTGACGACCTTTTCCTTTTCAAGCTTGCCTGTCGCATGACGTATCGTCTGTCTGCTGAGGCCAAATTTTTCGCTGAGCTCCTTTTCAGACATCAGCCGGTCACCGTACTTCAGTGTCCCGTTTTCGATGCTCTGTTTAACCCAGTCGATAACTACCTGATATTTTGGTTTCTCTGTCATTGCTTCCCCCTCCTGCCCATTGCTCTGAATCATAATTTTCTAGCGGGCAGTTGAGAAATTTCCGCCTGTATCTGTATAAGGCGAAGTTCATATCGATCATACCGCCTTTAAAGATACAATAACACAACTGAGGCAGATTTCTCTAACGTCAAACACCGCCGGAGCGAAATTTCGCCCCGACGGAATCAGAATCAGATTCTGAACTTTCTCAGATCCTCCTCTGTCGTATCATCGCCGATCGTGATAAGCTCTGTGCCTGTCAGTCTCGCGAACATCTCGATATCAGAGCGGTCGAGCGCCGTAGAAATAACACTGTGATGAGCGCCGCCTGCATAACACCATGCCGCGGTACCGATCTGGAAATTCGGTTTATGGCGATACATGATCCTCGCAACCGGGAGTTTCGGCATAACCTTCGGCTGCTTAACAAGCTCAACATCCGCGCAGATGATGCGGAAGTGATCGCCCATATCTACGAGCGTTACCTGGATGCCATCGCCGGTCACACCGTCAAATACCAGGCGGGCAGGATCTGCCTTGCCTCCGATGCCCAGCGGATGAACCTGGATCTCAGGCTTGGAAGCTGCAAATGACGCCGGAACCTCCAGCATATGAGAAGCGAGCTCAAGCTCCTTTCCAGGAGTCAGATCATAGGTGTAGTCCTCAATAAATCCGGTAGCGCCTTTTCTTCCCTCAGCCATCTTCATAAGAACAGCGGAGAAAGCGGCGATTTTGTAATCGCCCTCAGGGCCAAAGCCGATGCCTTTAGCCATCAGGTTCTGAGCAGCAATGCCCGGAAGCTGATCGAGGCCTGCGAGATCCTGGAAGGTATCTGTAAATGCGGTGCATCCGTTCTCAGCGATGAACTGCTCAAAAGCCACTTCATATCTCGCCTGAAGGCGGACAGCGTCCAGGTTATCTGTCGCCATCGTATATTTGCTCTCATACTCCTGCATCTTCGCGTCGATCTCTGCGTCCGTCACCTTTGCGGCGCGGTCTGCGATCTCGCCGATGCCCCAGTACTTGATCTCCCAGCCGTACTTAATCTCAGACTCAAGACGGTTGCCATCCGTAACGGCTACATCACGCATGTTGTTGCCGAACGTAGCGACGCGGAGGTTGTGTGAAAAATGAACTGCCTTTGCTACCTGTGCGAACTGGCGGATCCGATCGATCACATCCTCATGCTGGTAGTAACCCGCGACAACTTCGTGCTGAATATGAAGTCTCGCCAGGATATATCCGAACTCACGGTCGCCGTGCGCCGACTGGTTCAGGTTCATGAAATCCATGTCGATCTCATCATACGGAAGCTTCTCATTAGCCTGTGTGTGCAGATGAAGAAGTGGCTTTCTCAGCTCCTGAAGACCCTTGATCCACATCTTCGCAGGAGAGAATGTGTGCATCCATGTGATAACGCCGACACAATCGTCGTCATCCATGACTTTTCTCATATCCTTCACACAGGTCTCCGATGTAATTACTGTCGGAAGAAGCTCAATCTGGATCGTATCCGCGAGTTTCTCATTCAGGAATGCGGTCATCTTTGTCGCGTCAGCGGCAACCTCTTTCAGACACTCCTCACCATACAGGTCCTGGCTGCCAACGATAAAATAAAGTTTTTCCATAATTTTTCTCCTTCAATAAATAAATTGAAATCAGATATCGGAGGACAAGAAATGCATCCGATAAAAGAGGAAGCATTCTTGTCCAATTCCGGAAAATTACTTGATAACAGAGATAGACTGACGATCTGCAAAAATCAGAACGAATACAAGGAAGATCACGCTCTCGATCATCTGCATGGTCTGCGTGGACATTCCGAGCATCTGGAGTCCTGACTGGAGGATCGTGTAAAGCAGTGCGCCGACGATGACGTTCTCAAATCTTACCTTGGCACCACCGGAAATAGGCATTCCGCCGAGAACCAGTGCAATGAGGATCTGAGTCTCAAGCTGGTTGCCGCCTGAAGATGTAACGGAACCTGCGTGAATAACATTGACGAATGCCGCAAATCCGGTAATTGCTCCAGAGAGAACATATACCCAGAATTTCATTCTGTCTGTGCGGACACCCGCAAACTTCGCTGCCTTCTCGCCTGCGCCGATGGCCTTGAGGTCAGTACCGAAACGGGTGAACTCAAAGAAGAAAATGCCGAGGGCGACGACAACGATCATGCATGTCAGCTTGATCGGGATCGTATCATAGTCGAGCTGAAGTGAAGCGCTTCCGGTAACCGGCGCGTCACTTGTCAGATACTTGATAATTCCACGGAACAGGAACATCGTGCAGATTGTGACGATGAAAGATTTGATCTTTCTGTTCACATAGAAGAAACCGTTCACAGCGCCGATAGCTGCGCCGACGCCGATACCTGCAAGGATCGCTACTCCGACCGGAGCTACATTTGAAACTGCGCAGATAACGATACCTGCGATACCGAGGATTGAGCCCTGCGAGAAATCAAGGCCGCCCATGGTCATGATGAAGAACACGCCTGTGCATGCGATCATCAGAGAATACAGGGAGCTGATCGTCAGGCTGAAATTCGTGATCAGCCTTCCACCTGTCAGAATACTGAAGATAACGATGACAAGAGCAAGACCGATAATCGGCAATACTGCACGAAACGTCGAAGTCTGTGTGAAGCTCTTCTTCTCTGCCTTCTCCGCGCTTACAGCTTTTTCCATAATCTGTTCTCCCTCCTTATACCATGTTTGCGATCAGCGAGTTCTCATCAAGGCTCTCGCTTCTCTCAAGTTCACCGCTGATCTCTCCGTCACGCATGATGATAATGCGGTCGCACATACCGATCAGCTCCATCAGTTCCTCAGAAATCATGATGATGGATTTGCCCTCTTTGCGCATCTTATCCATCAGCTGATAAATATCCTGCTTAACCTTGATATCGATGCCTCGCGTCGGAGAATCGAGGACAAGGATATCCGAATCAGCTCCAAGCCAGCGGGCCAGAACGACCTTCTGCTTATTACCACCGGAAAGCTCCGATACGAACTGGTTCGTGTTAACCATCTTGACAGACATCTCTGCCGCATATTTATCCGCAAATGCCTTGTTTGCCTTGTGATTCTGGATCTTCAGCGGCCCCTTGCCGAGACGGTCGAGAGACGGAAGCAGAATATTGTCTCCGATACTCTGGTTCATGACGACCGACTCATTGTCACGGTCCTTGGAAGTATATGCGATGCTGTGCTTAATAGCCGTCGGGATATCATTGATCTCTGTGCCGTCAGCCAGCTTTACGGTTCCTGTCCTGTCATAGGAGGCGCCAAAAATCGCTTTGCCCACCTCATGCATACCTGATTCGGAAAGTCCTCCGAATCCGAGGATCTCGCCCTTGTGCAGCTGGAAGGTTACATTGCTGATCTGCTTCGGAACGGATACATTCTCAACAGAGAGAACAACTTCGTCCGAAACCTTCTCGCCGTAGTCTGAGCGGTAATAGTCACCGGTCATCTCACGGCCGACCATCATCTTTTTCAGATCATCCTCATTAACATCTTTGGAATTGACACATCCGATGTACACACCGTCGCGGAGGCATGTGATCCTGTCGGACTTGTCAAGGACCTCCTGAAGGTCATGAGAAATAAAGATAACCGTTCCGCCATAATCTCTCACGCGGTTCATTACCTTGTAGAGCTCCTCACGTCCTTCCTGGGAGAGAGCTGTCGTTGTCTCGTCGACGACCAGTACCTTCGGTTTGAAATAGGTCGACTTGACGATCTCGACAAGCTTTCTGTCCTCAAAGTTATAATCATCTACATAATCCGCTGCCTTAATTCTTTCGAATCCATACTCTTTTAGCAGCTCATTTGCCTTCTTGTTCATGGCATTGGTATTTTTGATGCCATGCTTTACGAACTGATCCTCATGTCCGAGGAAGATGTTCTCGGCAACGGTCAGGCCGTCGAGCGTTCCGAGCTCCTGCACAATGATCGCAATCCCGTGATTATTTGCGTCGACCTGATTGACCGGATGAACTTCTTCACCGTCCAGGATAAACTTACCGCTGTCGATGGTGTAGATACCGGTCAGCATATTCGTAAGCGTCGATTTACCGGAGCCGTTCTCTCCGATCAGCGCGTGGATTTCACCTTTATAAAACTTTTCTGATACGTGCTGCACAGCCTTTGTAATACCGAAGGTCTTGCAGACGTCCACAGCTTCAAGTCTTACTTCGTCACTCATGGTTGTCCTCCCTTTTTACTTAACGATCTCGCCCTTCTCAGTTCTGGTCGTCACAGTGATGATGATCAGCAGCGCCAGTCCGGTAATAACGTCCTGAATAGCGGTCGGCGCACCGAGAGCGATAAATCCGTAGAAAATAATGTTTACAAAGAACTCGCCGATGATAATTGCCTGAAGCGGGATTCCGTATTTCCTGAATGCGAGGCCGAAGAAGCATCCCATGGTCGGGACGAAGTTACGGCTCATGGAGCTCATGCCCGTAACGGCGACCATTGATGAACCATATCCGATAGAAAGGATTGCCTCAGCTCCGAAGAAAGCGCCGGAAATAACAAATGCAACTCTCTTATACTTGTCAACGTTGATACCCATGTTCTTCGCAACAAGCTCATTGGAGCCGATCGCGTAGGTATAGGTGCCGATTTTTGTGTAGTTCAGAAGAACATATGCGACAACAAATGCAACTGCCGCAAGAACGATGGAACCGCCCATGGAACCGAACCAGCGGAGATTATCCGGAAGGGTCTGGGTAACGCCGTTTGCCACGAAGTTTGCAACTGACTCAAAGATCAGTGCCGTACCAACGGTTACGATCATCGACGGAATGCGGAGTTTCGTATAAAGAAAGCCGTTGCAAAGTCCGACGAGAGCGCCCGTCACCAGGCTTCCAATAACCAGGCCAAAATAACCCATGTTCAGCCTTGACGCGAAGACACATCCGACGATAGCTGAGAGGATGATGTTCGCGCCGATGGAGAAGTCGAACATTCCCATGACCATTACAAAATAAAAACCGATCGCACCTGTCGCAGCCATCAGGCCAGCCTGAAAATATGAGAGCATATTTGCAGGTGAACCGAAGTTGTCCGGAGTGAGGATCTTAAAGACCGCCCACGCGGATACGACCAAAGCTGCCAGGATCAGATAACCCTTTACTTTTCCGTTTATCTTTCCGCTTTTCTTGGTTGTTTCAACTGATTCCATACGTTTTACCTCAATTCAAAAATTTGTACAGAACAACTGGTTTCAAAAATCAAGGCCGGTATCGCCAGGATACCGGCCCGACAATCTGATTTATTCTGTCAGTTCTGTGATTAAGTTTTTATCAGATCATGATGCAGAACTGGAGCTTACAGCCTCTCCGCTGGTAGAGCTTACAGATTCTGTGCTGCCACCAGCTCTTTCAGCTGCGTCCTCGATAGAAAGCTCGGAAGCCTTCTGAGCCAGATCTTCAAAGCTCATGTTGGACATTTCAACGATCTCTTCATCTGTGTAAGGAAGCTGATCAACGAAGTATTTCTCATACTGAGCATAGTCATCAGCTGAAGATACATAGAGGTAAGGGAACTCGATCTCATTGAATGTTCCTGCGAAATCAGTGTAGTTGCCCTTGATAGCGTTGTAAACCATCAGGAATGCGAACAGAGGATCGCAATAATGTCCGCCGGACTCACCAGCCATGGAACCATCAGCAAGTCTGTCGCCGAGATCCGGAAGGAAGTCGGTAGATACGATATCGATGCTGTCGGTCTTTCCAGCCTTCTCAACTGCTGCGATAGCGCCCTGGAGAGGATCTCCGCCGCCGCCTGCAGGAATCAGAGCATCAAGGTTCGGATCTGCCTGCATAAGAGCATCTGCTGCCTTTGCACCGCCATCAGAAGTTGTACCAGCGTACTGCGGCTCAGAAAGAGTTGCCTGATCATCAGGATGCTCCTCATTCCACTCGTCAACGCCTTCCTGATATCCTTCCCAACGGCCGAGCCATGTAGCATCGCCCTGCTCCCAGCCGATAAGTCCGATATCACGGTCGCCCTTGTCCAGAAGAATCTGAACGAGCTTCTTGCCGTTTTCAACCTCGTTCTCATGAACTGCGCCTACGTAGTAAGCAGAATCTGTAGCTGCCTGATAGATATCCGGGCTGTCTTCCTCACTGATGATACGGAAGAACTGTGCCAGATATACTTTGTTCTCCTCGCAGGTCTTGATGGCTGAGGTCATCTCTGTATCAGAAGAGTTGCAGATGATGATACCCTGGCATCCTGCTGCGCAGAGCTGCTCAACAGATGCGGTAACCTTCTCGGATACATGTCCCTGGTCGACGTACTGAACCTCAACGCCGAGTGCCTTAGCGGCCTCATCAAGGATCAGTTTGCACTGAGAACCAAGAACATCGGTGGAAGACCAGATGGAAACGCCGATCTTGATGTTGCTGTTGTCAGTCTCAGTAGCTGTTGAAGTTGTGGCTGTACTTGTGGTTGATCCACTCGAAACTGCACTGGATCCAGAATCAGATGTGGATGTGGATGTTGAGGAGCTTCCGCAGCCTGCGAGAAGTCCTGCTGACATGGCTGCAGCTGCTGCAACGCTGACAAGCCTCTTACCAAATTTACTCATGTTACCCTCCTTCTTTCTTTGTGCTTATCCTGCACAATGACAAACGTTTTCAATTGGTACTGTACATTTCATCGTTCTATTGTGATCTTGTACATCATTGGTTCCCGGGCATCGTTTGGTTCTCCGGTCTGTGTCCGGCTCGCCTCGCTTTGTGCATTTAAACGGATTACCGTATTAAATCAGAGCATCTGATATGTAATTATCACAATAGTTTTGAATGAATGCTGTTCTCAATTGACAATTCATAATGTACCATCTGACTTTTAATCCGTCAATATGTCTTGTGCATTTTCGTTGCCATTGCCAAATTCATGCTTTCTTTTTTATAACATTTTCACCCGTCCGCGAAAAAGTTGTACAGGATGTACACATTGTTTATCTGCTTACCACTCTTCCAGGTCGTCCAGACCAGCTCCGAACTCTGCCGGCCTGTCTCCCTCTGATTCTCCGGCAGAGGTACCGCCCGACTCAGTATCTTCACCGGGTTCAATATGAAAGATCCGGCTCTTCATCAGTTCGATCCAGTTGACCTTTACATCCGTCCCCCTGGCATCCGTCTGTTCTGCACGTTCGGCCCGTTCTTCTTTTCTTGCCTCCCGCTTCTCTGCCGACTTTTCAAGCGACAGCTTCCCGGCCTCGTAAAGGCCTTCAGCCCCTGCCACCATCCGGCTTTTCTGCAGATTCATGAAAATCTTCAGGAATTTATTTCTGGAGTCCTTCGGCATCTCGCGAAGCGCATTCCAGACGATCTTCGCCGTCTGTCCTTTATTTCCCGTGACCTCCGAAAGTGTCTCCACGCCCTGATCCATGAACATGCCAAAAAGGGTATCGACGAAAAGTTTCCGGTTTTCTTCACTCTCGCCGTCGATCCACATATTCATGGAACGGTCAAAGAGAATGCTCCCGGGATCCCTCCCGTCCGCCTCAACAAATTTCGTTCCCAGCACCTGCCATGAAAAAGCATTGTGCTGATTGACGCCCTGCATATCCGACTGCACCAGTTTTGCGTGAACCGTACTCGTGAGGAGGATGCCAACTGCGGAATATTCCGGCGAGAACTTCCTTATCCGGTCGTGGATTGATTCAACCTCGGGGCTTCTGGCAATGGATTTCTTGAACCCCGGCCCGTCGTTTGAATAGACCGTGAGAATGCGCTTTTTAATCCTCTCCTGGCAGTAGGCCGCCGCATAGACGGCAAAGTTCCCTCCCTTAGAGTGGCCTCCGATCCTCAGCGGACGCCGGTTGCCGCGGAGCGTCATATTCAGATAATTAAGTGAATCCTTCTGCCCGGCGGTCGCATCCATAAAGCTCAGGTCAAAATCCTCTTTCCATCCGGTCAGCGTATCATCTGTTCCACGGAAGGAAATGTACTTGGTTCCATCCTCCAACAGAAAGGTGACAGCGGCCATCTGCTTGTCTTTTTCGGCATCCGTCCGCTCCACATAGTTTGTCAGTTTCGTCGCGCGGAAGCGCCGGCTGTGTGCGGCCTTGTCGAGAAGCACAGGGATCTGGCTGTCAAAGGAATCCGAAAATGCCGTCATTTCCTTCTGAATCTGGTGGTCCTGATACTCTCTGTTGGCAGTTCCTATTGCGACAGCCTTCGGCCCTTCTTTTACAAAGGGAGCAGGGACGATCCCTTCAAAATCCAGATACGAAAGAACAGACAGGATCAGGTTGTCTACTTCATTAAAAGGGCTCTCGGCAAACGTAATATCGCCGCGCCAGTCCAGATAATCGTTAATATTCGCCATGTCATTACCTCCTTTACGTGAATGCTGCTGTTACAGGTGTTTCCATCTGCGTCACAGGTCCAGAGATACGTAAAGCGGTCGGAAAACCGGCCGCTCCTCAGATCATATTATTATATTATAGACGATATGTCATTTCCTATTTCAGTTTCCGGAATCCGGATCTCTGTCCTCACGACTGGAGGAATCCTCAATTTCCGCCGGTTTTTCTTTTGCTGCGCGGTCTTCCTCAAGTGTCTTCCTCAGCTCGTCGTACGCCAGAGCTTCCTCCTCTTCACTCATCGTCGTCTCTTCTTCCTTCGGCATCATCCGGTCAAAGACAGGATTGATCAGGAAACTGCACAGGTATGAGATAAACCCGCCGCCGAGGAACATCCAGAACCAGAGAGAATAGATAAGCGAACTCGGAGATATTTCAAACCAGATGAGCGGGATCAGCTTCAGTCCGGCCATCAGCAGTGTTCTCGGAAAATGCGCCAGTGAGAGGATCGCTCCTTTCTTGAGCGTTCCGCCGACCGTGTCCTTAAATCTCGAGAAGTACGGATACACCCATGAAAACAGGCCCGTTCCCACGACAATGACCGCGATACAGAGGCCATACAGTCCCGACGCGTAAGAAAGTGAGCTGACCATATTTTTGATCAGTTCCACCTCGAAAAAGATCACAAAATAAAACAGCAGCTCAAGCAGCGTGATCGGTATCGACTGCTTGAAATTCTCCTTGAAGGAATGAAAGAACATCCTTCCGATCGATCCTTCTTCATTTCTCGCGAGCTTCAGCATCACATAATACAGCGCGCAGGTCGAAGCTCCGATCGTGATGATCCCGCAGCAGCACACCAGCCACAGGCAGCCAACCGCAACAATATCAAAAATCTTCGTCATGATGCGGTAAAAGGGACTATCAAAATTCATCTTACCGCCGCCGAAAAAAGCCATACACAACTCCTCACTTGCTTAAAAAATCTATATACCGGGATGATTATATCATAAAACAGAAAACATTCCCTCACTTTCTGCACAGAATGCCGCCGTCAGCTACGCTTATTCTTGCAGAATGCCGTCGTCTGGCGATACAATATCCCCCGGAAAACTTAAGTAAAGATGACTTCTGGGAGGCCCGCTATGGGAATAGAATTTACGACACTCTGCTACCTGGAAAAAAATGACAAATACCTGATGCTTCACCGCGTGAGCAAAAAGCACGACATCAATAAAGACAAATGGATCGGCGTCGGAGGCCATATGGAGGCCGGCGAGAGTCCCGAGGACTGTGTGATCCGCGAAGTCCGGGAGGAGACGGGGCTCACTCTCCGGTCACAGAAATTCCGGGGGATCGTGACATTTCTATATAAAGATGTCACAGAGTACATGGCTCTCTTTACATCAGACGATTTTGAGGATCAGCCTCTTGCCCCCTGCGACGAGGGAACGCTGGAATGGGTTCCGAAGAATGATCTGACAAAGCTCGACCTGTGGGCCGGCGACTACATTTTTCTCATGATGCTCGCCGACGGCCGCCCTTTCTTTTCCCTGAAGCTGCGATATGACAATGACGGTATCCTCAGAGAGGCAGTGCTGGACGGAAAGCCGATGGAACTCTTTGACGTGTTGGATGACAGCGGAAACGTCACCGGCCAGATACAGGAGAGAAATGTCGTCCACCGTCTCGGTATTCATCACCGCACCGTGCACCTGTGGCTCTGGCGCGAATCCGGCGGCCACATTGAGCTGCTCCTGCAGAAAAGGAGTGCGACAAAGGACTCGAATCCCGGCTGCTATGATATCTCATCCGCCGGTCACATCGATGCCGGCGATGAGCCGCTGCCCTCTGCCCTCCGCGAACTCTCCGAAGAGCTCGGCGTCAGAGCAGAGGAAAGCGAAATGCGCTTCATAGGTCTCTGTCCCAATTATTCGGATAAGATTTTTTACGGAAAGCCGTTCCGTGACAACGAACTGAGCTACGTCTACCTTGTAGACAAAAAGGTTGACATCAGCCAGATGACGCTGCAGGAATCCGAGGTCGAATCCGTCATGTGGATGGCTATCGACGAGGTGATACGCAGACAGGCGGACGGAACACTGAAGAACTGCCTGCACGACAGGGAGCTTCAGATGGTACGGACGGCCCTCATCGGCTGAGCTTCTATTCCGCATTCATATTGAAGAGCATGTCTGGCAATGTCTGAACAGAACATCAGCAAAATATGTTAACCAGTTTTAAATTATAGGTTGACATATATCCTTCTCCGATAGTACAATGCAGTCGTATTTTTTGTGTCTTAAAGAAGGAGGAGCATTTATGGCATCTACAACAGCTCAGACAAATGCAGAAAGCAAAAACAGAAATTCGGACACGAAGACACGCAATCTTGTCTTCTGTGCCCTGATGGCAGCAGTCATGTGCGTGCTCTCGCCGTTCGCCGTCCCTGTAGGACCGGTTCCGATCACGCTGGCTACACTCGTTCTCTATTTCATGATCTACATCATCGGCTGGAAGCGCTCGATCATTTCCACGGCCATCTACATTCTTCTCGGAATTGTTGGCCTTCCGGTATTTTCCGGCGGCAATGCAGGCCCCGGCGTCATCGCAGGACCGACCGGTGGTTTTATCATCGGCTATATCCCGATGATCGTTGTCATGGGAATCCTGATGGAAAAGCACAGAACAAACAGCCTGAAGGACCATGTGCTCTGCATGATCTACATGATCATCGGCACTGTCGTTCTCTATGCAGTCGGCCTTGTCTGGTTCATGATCATGATGCAGTCAGATTTTGCGACCGCCTTCGCAGCCTGCTGCGCACCGTTCATTGTGAACGACCTCATCAAGATGGCGCTCGCCATGATCTTCGGACCGATGCTGCATTCAAGACTTGCCCGCTACACGGACTGATTATTCACTTTTGAGAGTTTAGAAAAGACGCGCTGTGATATCCTCACAGCGCGCCTTTTCTATATCATTTTCTTCCCTTTTCTTCTCTGTTCTTTTTCCAACATTTATTCAGACAATATCCGTTTCTCTCTTATTCCCTGCCGGATCAGCGGGTCAGATCAGCCCGCCCTGAATTTTCCTTCGTCGTCCGGACTTTCGCCCGTTCTTCCAAAGGTAAGAGCCACAATGAGCACAACCGCGGTAAAAATCACGCCTCTCGCATCGGGATCCGCCCAGTCGAAAGCAGCGTTCTCGAAAGCAGTCGATACAGTGCCCTGGCTTTCTGCAGTATTTTCTGTCATCTGCAGCTGCGCACTGATCTCAGCGACTGAAAGCGTTCCGTCTTCGCCGTTCTCCGCCTCAATGGCATCGCTGTCGGTCACCACGGTCTCTGAATTTTCCACATAAGCCGTCGTACCGGATGCAGCCGTATCCTTATTCGCCGCATACACTGCACCTGCAGCAGCCGAAATACACACAACTATGAACACCGGAAAAAGTACCTGTTTCAACCTCCTCATCCCTCTCATCTCCTTATCTGAGGATCAGCCTTTCTGAACTCAGATATATTGTACGGCAGGCACTGTTTATCCAGATATCTCTTCCCGGTAAAGCTTACGTAATTTTTTCAGGACTGTTCCTTGTAGATCCGGATTATTCTCAGAAGTTTATCCTGGTCTTCCAGACTGAGCTCTGAAATTTCCCGCTCGAGCTGATTATTAAGTGCTTTTTCTTCGTAATCAGGCACAATTTCACCGATAAACTCATCCAGAGTCATATCAAATACGCGGGACAGGATGATCATATTCTTCAGCGATATGGATATTCTGTCATTCTCAATATTGCTGATACAGCCAGGGGTCACTCCGATAATCCTGGCGAGCTCAACCTGCGTAAGTCCTTTTTTCATACGCAGATCTTTAATCTTCTCTCCGAGATTGACAACCTCATATCTTTTTTCATTCTTGCCAGCCATAAAAATCCTCTCCCCGTATTCTTAAAAATGTAAGCGATCAACAATATGCGCCATGTCAGTTGTACATGTACACATTTTATAACAAAACGTTAATTTATCATATATTTTTTATTATAAAACTTATTATATTTATCAGAATATATTCAAAATATTTTGTAATTTTTGTATAACGCTTTTACTTATGAGTATAGTTACATTGTATTGTTAAGTATTGTATAATAATTTTGAAATGTTATGAGTAACATTATAGAGTAATTTTTACCAATTAAAAGAGTAATTTTAATCACGACTTATTGCTCTTATTATTTTTATACTCTATCCCACATATCACACAAGTCAATGGTCTCCTAGATACCATCTCGCCATTTTTTCTAAACGGGCATTACCCAATGGGTATCTACCCTGAATATCAAGTGTATATCCGCTATATAGTGAGAAAATTTCATCAGTTGTCTCTGGCCGGATCCTGTGCTAGGGTGATAATGTTACAGCAGAAAACTTATTGTAACCGTGATACTCTGTTTTTTCTTGTTCTGGAGGCCTGCCATGAAGATTTTTTCAGCCGTTTTTCAATGGTTTATCCGATTCTGTGGAAATGTATTTGTATGGTGTGCCATTGCGGCGATGATTTTTATCATTATTGAAATGATCATGTACCAGAGGAAAAAAGACAGCGATGGTGCAGGGGAAAAGGACAGGCAGAAACGCATTGCTCTTGTGACTGGTGCCTCTAGTGGTCTCGGACAGCAGATCGTCCTGGAAATGGATGTGAATGAAAAAAAGATTGACGAATTCTGGCTCGTCGCGCGACGCCGCGACCGCCTTGAACAGCTCGCCGAAAAGCTCGTTCACCCGTCAAAAATCATTCCGATGGACCTCACGGATATAAACAATATCCGTTTCCTGAATGAAATGCTTAAGGATGCCGGGGTGGAAATCGGCGTGCTTGTGAACAGCGCCGGACTGGGCAAAATTGGAAATTATGAGCGGCTGACGGTCGAAGAGAACAACCGCATGATAGAGCTCAATGATACGGCAGCTGTGGACGTGACACAGATAAGCATCCCCTACATGAAACAGGGCGACCGGATCGTGGAGATATGCTCGACGGCTGCCTTCCAGCCACTGCAGCACTTCAGCGTCTACGCCGCCAGCAAGGCATTTCTCTACAATTACAGCAGGGCCCTCCGTCTGGAGCTTCTGCCCCGGAGGATACCAGTGCTTGCCGTCTGCCCGTACTGGATGAAAGACACAGAATTTATCGGGACGGCGCAGAACGTGGAAAAAAGTTCCGCCGGAAGTCCGATCACGAACTTTACCTCTTTCTCGGATTCTGTTTCCGTTGCTAAGCGCGTTATGCGGGACAGCCGCGCCGGATTCGCCGTGAGCACTCCCGGCGTTCTCTGTACGCTCCACCGTTTCTTTGGAAAACTGATACCGCGGGAAACCTTGCTTTACATCTGGGAAGTATTCCGGAAGCTGTAAGAAAAACTTTGTGAAAACACAACAGCGCTCATGCCGCAAAATATCTGCGCGGCATGAGCGCTGTTTTTTATTCTTATATTTACAGTTTCAGGACTGCCAGACCCAATATCAGAAGAGTCCGGAGATCTTTCCCGTGCTGTCTACGTCGATGTTCTCGGCGGCGGGGACCTTCGGAAGTCCCGGCATAGTCATGATATCTCCCGCAAGAGCTACGATAAATCCTGCTCCTGCGCTAACCTTCAGGCTGCGGATGGTGATCCTGAAACCCTTCGGCGCTCCGAGAAGCTTTGCGTTGTCGGAGAAGGAGTACTGCGTCTTTGCTATGCAGATCGGAAGCTTGTCATATCCGTTCTCCATGAGACGTTTAATATCCTTCTTAGCAGCCGCCGTGAGATCAACGCCATCAGCGTGATAGATTTTTACTGCGATATCATTGAGCTTCTTCTCAATGCTGTCATCTGTGTCATATGAGAAGGCAAAATCGTCGTTTGGCTCTTCGCAGAGACGGACAACTTCCTTCGCAAGTTCGATGCCGCCTTCGCCGCCCTTTGCCCAGACTTCACTGAGCGCCACATTGACGCCGAGTTCTTTGCACTTCTTCTCCACGAGATCAAGCTCTGCCTTCGTATCCGTCGGAAATGCGTTGATCGCGACAACGACCGGCAGGTGGTAAACATCCTTGATATTGGACAGGTGCTGAAGCAGGTTCGGAAGTCCCTTCTCAACGGCCTCGAGATTTTCCTCGTTCAGTTTGTCCTTCGGCACGCCGCCGTGATACTTCAACGCACGGACGGTCGCCACCATGACAACGGCATTCGGCTTCAGGCCGTTCATGCGGCATTTGATATCGAGAAACTTCTCGGCGCCGAGGTCGGCAGCAAAGCCTGCCTCCGTGACACAATAATCGCCGAATTTCAGTGCCATGCGCGTAGCCATGATCGAATTGCACCCGTGGGCGATATTTGCAAAAGGACCACCGTGAATAAATACCGGATTGTGCTCAAGTGTCTGGACAAGGTTCGGCTTCAGCGCATCCTTCAGCAGCGCGGCCATCGCGCCCTGCGCCTTCAGATCAGCTGCCGTGACAGGCTTTCCTTCATATGTATATCCGACGACGATGCGGGCAAGTCTTGCCTTCAGATCATCGATATCCTTTGCGAGGCAGAGGATCGCCATGACTTCGCTGGCAACTGTGATGTCAAATCCATCCTCGCGGGGAACCCCCTGCAGTCTCCCGCCGAGACCGTCGACGATGTGGCGGAGCTGACGGTCGTTCATATCGATGCAGCGCTTCCAGGTGATGTTCTTCGGATCAATACCGAGCTTGTTACCCTGCTGGATATGGTTGTCAAGCATAGCCGCAAGAAGGTTGTTCGCGGCACCTATGGCGTGAATATCACCGGTGAAATGAAGATTGATGTCCTCCATCGGGATGACCTGCGCATATCCGCCGCCGGCAGCTCCTCCCTTGATGCCGAAGACCGGTCCGAGGGACGGCTCGCGGAGTGCCGCAACTGATTTTTTGCCAATTTTATTGAGGGCGTCCGTAAGTCCGACAGAAGTCGTCGTCTTGCCCTCGCCGGCAGGTGTCGGGGTGATCGCTGTCACGAGGATCAGCTTGCCGTCTGGTCTGTCCTTCATATCCCTGAGAATGTTGTAATCAATTTTTGCCTTATATCTGCCGTAATTCTCGACACTGTCTTCCGGAATCCCAAGCTTATCCGCAATTTCGTTGATGCGGACCGGAACCGTTTCCTGCGCAATCTCGATGTCTGATTTATAACCCATTTCGCCGACTCCTTTCCCGGAGACAAAGCCCCTTCTGAAAATGTCTGTTTTACAACGTCACATCCGTGATTATATTTCAGCTTCCACGCCGTTTACATGATTAAAATCAATTATCTGGCAGAACAATGCAGTCATATCGGATTGCCTTACCCGTCAGAGAGTAAGACGGCTTCCTTCCCGCGAGGTACGGACCTTTGAGCGGACGCTTGATAATTATTTTGAACGGCCGGGCCGCCAGCGCAGCGTCGAGCAGCTCCGTCTCATCCGCGCACGGTCTTTCCAGCTGCTGAAGAAGCTGAAACTTCTTCTTTACCAGTGCGCTCTTCTGCCTCTCGGGAAACATCGGATCAAGGAACACAATGTCAGGCTTCACTGAAGCCTGACATTTTCTCATAGCCATAATACTGTCTTCCCGATGGAGATGCATCCTGCTGACCGTCTCTGAAAGTTCCGGATCATTAAGAGCCCTCTGCAATGCATCTTCAAGAAGCGCCGCAATCACAGGATCTCTCTCAAACAGGTCAACTTCAAAGCCCGCAGCAGCGAGAAGAAGCGAATCTTCGCCGAGTCCGGCCGTCGCGTCGATCACGCGGTACGCTGTTTTCTGCCACACCGTTCCAGCTATATCTTCCGCCCTGCCCTGTTGTCCAGATTCCCGATCATCAGATTTCCCGCGTCCGGCACGTATCCGCGCCGCTTTCACGATCAGCTCCTGCCTCAGGTTCGCCTCCCGAAGCCGCCTCTTCATGTGCCCGAAATCACCGCAGACCTCCTGTGCGCCGTCCGTGAGGCAGAGTCTTCCATCACATTTTTTCAGATAAAGCCCCTCGGGGAGTACCGGATCATTTATCATCATTTTCTGCATTCCCATTCAGCGCCTTCATTGCTCTTTTATATTTGTATTCGAACTCAGGCACCGGTACCGCTTCTGAGAAGTAGTAGCCCTGATAGCGGAAGCATCCCATCTCCTCAAGAGCCCTCTGCTGCTCTTCCGTTTCTACGCCCTCAGTGATGACGTCCATCCCAAGGCGGCGCGTCATATCAATGACAGAGGAAAGAATAACGTCACGCTTATCCTCGTTTCCTTTATTATGAAGAAATCCCATATCTATCTTCACGACGTCGGCATCAACATTCCGGAGAACGCTCAGCGAGGAGGCTCCCTTGCCAAAATCATCGATATCAATATAGAATCCCCTGCGATGAAGGTCCTCTATGATCGCCGTGTGATTCTCCATGTTCTTCATAAGTCCTGTCTCAGTGATCTCGACATGCATGCTGCTCGTCGGAATTTCATATTTCGAACACAGATCTTCCAGCGTCTTTGCCACATCGATGTAGTAAACATCCTTGGACGACACATTCACAGCGATATAGCATTTGCTGAGCTCTGTTCCCTTCCATGAATTCAGCGTCTTCGCCACCAGTTCCCACACATAAGCATCCAGGTGCGATATCAGGTCAGATTTCTCGAGGACCGGGATAAACTCGCTGGGAGAAATCACCTCGCCATCATCCTGTACAAGGCGGACAAGGGCCTCTGCTCCGCTGATATATCCTTTATTATCCACCTGCGGCTGAAGGAAGATCTTGAAAGCTCCACTTTCCAGATTGGACTGGAAGCTGCTGATGATCCGCTGCTCACGCAGCGTCTCGTCGATCATCTCATCATCAAACCAGATAAAGTTGATCTGCTGGTTCGTTTTTATCCTCTCAAGAGCGAGGCGCGCGCGATCGACCATGACCGATACCGGAAGATGTCGTTCTCTCCCCGTCACGTAAAAAGCGGCAGCATAAAGATGCAGATGATAATAGGGCTGTCTGATCAGATCCCCGGCCTTCTTGATCTCAGCGCTGAAGCTTTCGGGATCAAACTCCTCCGCGGGCATAAAGATAGCAAACTGATCCGCGCGGATACGGCAGCAGACCGCATGCTCCCCTGCATAATTGAGAAGCATATGCGTGATCCCGATAAGCGCCTCATTTCCCGTGTTTGTTCCGAACAGGTCGTTGACCAGACTGAACCTGCGAACATCCGTCACTACAAGCACATAATCAGTATCCCTGTGTGTTTCCAGTTCGGTGCGTACTGCACGGCGCATACCATCCTCATTATAGAGACCGGTAAGAATATCGTGAAACAGCAGATATTCTTCATTATTGGTATTGTTCTCTACCGTAGGATCCCCGGCAAATGTTCCCATCTCAGGATTGATGATCTCAAGTGAGCATGAAATATCCTCTCCATCATCAAGCTCAACACAGACGGGGACTGACCTCACCTTCCACACTCTTCCGTTAATTCTCTCCCGGCGGACCTGTTCGGTGTTCGATTTGCACGCGCGGTAACTCGTGCAGTGTGAACATCGCTGCTGAGATCCCCAGACAGCAAAACAGGTCTGCCCGTATTCCAGATTGCCATCCTCGTCAAAATTCAGGACACGGCATTCATCCGGATCAACCAGCCGCACCAGCATATTGGAACGGCTGAGGACCTCGATCAGTTCCTGTATATCCCGTTTCGTATAGACGGAATGCCATTTTTTGTTTGACTCATATCTGCGAAATTCATAATCATCGATAAGACTGCTCACAAGGGTTACCTCCATGAATAATTCCGCTGATCTGACAAATCGCCTTAAGCGGTGAGATATGCTGTTAACGGTTACTTAATGTTTACTTATTGGTTACATAATACTGAGTCTTCTAAATTTATTATAGCAAGTTTCCAGCCATTTAGCACAACAAAGGTATTGACAAGAAAAAAAAATAGTGGTAGTTTGGCGTATGTTAAAAAAATCATGAATGTGTTGAACAAAATTCAACATAGGAGCTGTTACATATGATCGATAATCGTAAAGATTTTTCCGATATTCTTCTTAATTCATATTCACAGTATTACGACATCCACCATTTTCCAGAGACAGAACGTCCGCTTCTGGCGCGATGCGACTTTCATATGGAAAAAGGAAGCTATTTTCTGCTGAAGCGCAACATGACGTGGATGGCGAAGTGCCACGAGTACTGCTATATCGTTTCTGTCCCGCATCTGACGCTGGATATGTACAGAGAATATGAAAAATATGTATACGACCACGGCATGACACTGATCGATCCGAAAAGTGGCGATCACATGTCGACGTATCTGACGCTGCTTGTCGTTTGCGACAGCTGCGACAAGGATGCCCTGAGGGCGCTGAAGAGATGCCACATCCACAAGGACTTCCGCTTCGCGCTTGACGGCTGGATGGATTTTCACACCGCGCTCGTCTGCATGTCTGACCACACGATCATGACAAACATGAGCGGCCATGACCAGAAACATTTTCTGAAGGAGCTGATCCGGCTGCCGGCGGACGCCGCACCGTCAGCGAGAGCCGCGAAGTCATCTGAAACAACTGACTCACCCATTGATGATCCGGCGACTGCCGGGGCGGCAAAAGCTGCTGTGTAACGCGATTGTTCTTCTGCCCCGAGAAAAATCCGGAACGCAGGATTTTTCCAGGACATTCAACAATACAGAGCGTTTTTCACATCCCGAAAACGCTCTACAAAAACCTAAGGGAATGAGGAGGAAACTTTCAATGAATGCTGCAGTGTTACTTTTAATCGGCCTTGTGGTCCTGGCATGCGGCTACATCTTTTACGGAAGATGGCTTGCCAGAACATGGGGCGTTGATCCGTACCGCAAAACACCGGCATATGAGTACCAGGATGGACGCGACTATATGCCGGCAAAGCCCGCCGTACTGATGGGACATCACTTCTCATCAATCGCCGGTGCAGGTCCTATCACCGGACCGGTTCAGGCCGCTGTCTTCGGATGGGTCCCGGTCGTTCTGTGGATCCTCGTCGGAGGTATCTTCTTCGGAGGCGTTCATGACTTCGGTGCCCTGTTCGCATCGATCCGCCACAAAGGACAGTCCATTGGTGAGATCATCGCCGATACCATGGGAACCAAGATGAAGAAACTCTTTATCATCTTCGCTTACCTGACACTGCTTCTCGTCGTAGCCGCATTCTCTTCTATGGTCGCTGGTACTTTTGCCGCAACGTATGATGAGACCGGCGCTCTGGATGTGGCCGCCAGCGCTACAAATGCTTCAACAGCGATGATCTCACTGCTGTTCATCCTGCTCGCCGTCGTGTTCGGCTTCGCCATTTACCGCCGCAACACACCGCTCGTTGCTTCTTCGATCCTCGGCTGCGCCGGAATCGTACTGATCATCTTCATCGGTATCAACTGGCACCCGATCTACCTCAGCAACAGCGCCTGGATGGTTGTCATCGGTATTTACATCGCTGTCGCATCTGTCGTCCCTGTGTGGATCCTGCTTCAGCCTCGTGATTACCTGAGCTCCTTCCTGCTTTATTTCATGATGATCGTGGCTATCATCGGTATTTTTGCCGCTCATCCGAACATCAGCGACATGCCTGCTTTCACAGGATTTTATAACGACTCTCTCGGATACATGTTCCCGGCACTGTTCGTAACGATCGCCTGCGGCGCTATCTCCGGATTCCATTCACTGGTATCCTCAGGTACGACATCCAAGCAGCTGGACAACGAAAAGCATGCACTGCCTGTCGCTTACGGCTCCATGCTGATCGAGTGCGTGCTCGGTATCTGCACCGTATGCGCGGTAGGTTACATCTGGAAAGATTTTGCAAACGGAACGACAACGAACCCGATGCAGGTATTCTCCATCGGTATCGCTTCCATGGTTGCTTCCCTTCCGGGCCTGTCAGGTATTCAGAATTTCCTGCAGACAATGCTGATCCTCGCGATCTCCGTCTTCTGCCTGACTTCTCTGGACACAGCTACCCGCCTTGCCCGCTACATGTTCCAGGAGTTCTGGCTTGACAAGGGTGAGACCGTCGCTGACGCAAAAGGCTACAAGAAGGTTCTCACCAACCCTTACCTCGCGACCATCATCACCGTTGTTCTCGGCATCGGCCTCGGCATGACCGGATATCTGAAGATCTGGCCTCTGTTCGGAGCATCCAACCAGCTGCTCGCAGCTGTCGGACTCCTCGCTGTAGCTACATGGCTCGGCAGTGTCGGCAAGAACAATAAGATGTTCTACATCCCGATGACCTTTATGCTGGTCGTAACCGTTACCTCTCTGATCCAGACCGTAATGAAGAACATCAACGATCTGACCAGCGGTGCTGCTACGGATCCGGGCTGGGATGTCGTACGTACCGTCATCGCGATCGTACTTGTCATTCTTGCTATCGTACTCGCTGTTGACGCTATCCACACGATGGCAAAACAGCACGGCGAAAAGAAGAATGTCGCAGCAGCTGCTGCTGAATAATCGCAGCATCTGAATCAGACAACATTCGTTAACAAAGCATTAAAGAAGACGATGCACAGTGTTGTGTTAAGGCACTGTGCATCGTCTTT
Source organism: Eubacteriales bacterium (assembly GCA_036453165.1). Classification (GTDB taxonomy): domain Bacteria; phylum Bacillota; class Clostridia; order Lachnospirales; family Lachnospiraceae; genus Bilifractor. The sequence continues at coordinate 44,409 of JAZHVR010000014.1, forward strand.
CTTTATTTCGTAAGTTTTCCAGCGGATCACACTTCTCCGAGTTCCCGGCAGATCTCACGCACGGTTTCGGGAATGGAAAAATCCTCCTCAGGGATCGTGATATCCGCGTATTTTTCATAGAGCGGGCGTCTCTCCTCATACAGATCCCTAAGCGTCTGTCCCTCCCGAAGCGCGACACCCCGGTCAGTAAGGTCCCCGAGCCGTCTCACAAGGTCCTCATATGAAACACTGAGATAAACCATGACTCCGTTCTCACGGAGATGGCGCATTGCATTCGCCCCGTGGACAGCACTGCCGCCTGTAGCGATCACGCAACGCTCTTCGTTGATCTCTGAATTGATACGGTCTTCCGTCTTCAGAAATCCTGCCGTTCCCTCTTCTGCGATGATCTCAGAGAGGCGCTTACCTGTCCTCTCCTGGATCACGATATCCGAGTCTATGAAACGGTAACCGAGCTTCTTGGCGAGCACCACTCCCACCGTGCTCTTCCCGGCACCCGGCATTCCAATAAGAATAATATTCGTTTTCTTCACTTTCCTGACACTGCTCCTTATGCATTCTCGTTATCCTTCATACTTTATCACAGCAAGCAGGTCTGGAAAAGGCTGCAGATAAATTCTCATGGTAAACCATGTTAAATGTAATGAACAGTTTTCTCCATAATCTTGAAACCAGCCGGGTAAAATGTTAAAGTCTGTTCTAATCTGAGGCGGCAAAATAACAGAAAGAGGTTAATGAATGAGCAGAATTAGTCGTATTGATATTTCATTCAGTACATGGGTTCAATATCATTTCATGTCCTCCGGCCAGACAAAATTCTGGCGCAGGGTCACTTCCCTCGCCGATTATGGCTGGTTCTGGTTTCTGACGATTCTCGTCTTCTGTATGAATCCAAGGACAAGAAATGCAGGGATCCGTGCGCTGATCACACTGGGCACATGCTTCTTTATAACAAACATCCTCTTGAAAAATATCTGCGGCCGGGAGCGCCCCTTCAACAGCCACTGCGGTGTGATCCCGCTGATCGACGAGCCCGGTGATATGTCCTTCCCGTCGGGCCACACAAGCGCGTCCTTCTCGTGCGCTTTTGTATATCTGATTCTTCTTCCGCTGAAAATCGCGCTGCCGCTTGTCATTCTCGCGGCGCTGATCGGCTGGTCGAGGATCTACCTCGGCGTGCACTATCTCAGCGATGTCATCGGAGGAATCTTTATTCCGCTGCTTGTGGCGAATCTTGTCTGTGCCCTCTGATTCCGTCAGCCGCACAATGCTGTTGATTCTGGCACAACAAAAAATATCAAAATATTACATCTGTAAGATTTATTCCGCTTGTATTATAATAGAAATATAAAGCAGATGAGAAAGAAGGTGATTCCGTTGGACACAAATGATGAATTTCATTCAGGTAAGGAAACGAAAACCGAAAAAAATTCTGAAGTGGCATTCAACCGGGCGCTTTTCCGTCTGATGAACGACGTAAACGCACTGAAGATGAAGCAGTTCGGACAGCATCACGGCAATAATACCTATCAGCACTGCGTAAATGTGGCAAAATGCAGTTTTTATCTTGCTCAGAAGCTTCACTGGAACATCAACGAGGAGGAGCTGGCCACAGGTGCCATGCTGCACGACTATTATCTGTACTGCACTAAGGACATGACGATGAGCAGTTTTAAGCACGGCGTAAGCCATCCGGAAACCGCTCTGGAAAATGCCGAAAAGATCTGGAACCTCGATAAAAAAGAAGAAAATATCATTCGTTCACATATGTTTCCTCTGACGCTTGTACACATACCGTCATGTAAGGAAGCCTGGCTCGTCAGCATGGCTGACAAGTATTGTGCGGCGAGGGAATTCACGGCGACGGCTGACGAGAAATCGATTCAGCCCGGCGACGGAACAAGATGGATAACGAATTATATCAGACACGTAAGGGAACAGAAATCGGTTGTCGTTTCCTGAACGAAAAGCATGTAAAAAACGTCCGTCATGTTCATCCCGCAAACGGGATGGACATGGCGGACATTTTTATTTCAATAGTTACTCAGTCTACATGTGTGAGGAATGTCATTTTATCAGCGTCTCCGCTGTTCAGCATCTCATGAAAATCGGTCAGCAGGAATCCAACGCGGTCTGTGGACTGGTACCAGCTCTTGTTGACCTGCCAGACATTCCCCTCTTTGACTGCTTTAAAATCGGCAAACAGGCTGCTCTTTTCTATGAGATCAGAAACGCTCTCAAGGGGCGATTCGATCGTCGCATTATAGACGAGATAATCCGCGTCCTTTGCATCGGCGTAAAATTCTTCCATTGTAAGATCCACGGAAGCGCTGTTGCTGTCGGGGTTTTCAAGGTCATCAAATACATATTCTCCGCCCGCCATACTGATCAGGTTCGGTATGAAGTCATCAGTTTTGCGCACAGTCACCTGACCGTCCGAGTTGATAGCAAAAAAGGCAACCGTCTTTCCGGTGTCCTCATAATCCTGATAATCTCCGAGAGACTCCAGCTCACTGTCAAAGTAGTCGGCAGCCTCCTGCTCCTTTCCCATCAGAGCCCCGTAGAATTTCACCCATTCCATCCGTCCGAACGGATCCGTCTCATAGCTGCAGCGATCGATCAGCACAGGAATCCCGAGTCCTTCGAGCATTTCCTGCACCTCCGGCGCGTGAAGGATCATCGTTGACTCGATAGCGAGATTGCATTCCTTGTCGACAAGCATCTCATAATCCGGCTCATTGTACTTGCCGGCAAAGGTCATGGCCCCTGACTCGAGAGCCTCCACCGGCTCGGAGATTGTCCAGTCATCCTTGTCAATGGCCGTCAGTGTCACGCTGTCCAGACAGTCAAGAGCCGAGAAAAAGCACATCGATCCACTCGCAGCCATGTAAATGTGGTCAAGGGGCTCCTGTATGACCGTGATATCTTCGGAAAGTCCATCCGGCGTCTCGTCTCCTTCCGGAACAATCAGATAGACCTCACTGTCTCCTACGGTAAAAATCTTGTAACCGCCGTCGTAATAATAGACATCAAACTGCTCAGCGTACTGCAGGTTCAGTCTGCTCTCACAGGTGTGCCCCGGCAGCTCCGGGGCGTCACCGATTCCCTCTCTCGTCGTAAGCGCAACATCTCCGGAGGACTGGCTTTCTGCGCTGTCTCCATCGACACTTGTCAGGCTCTCTGACTCATCGCCTTCACCGCTGCCGGATTCAACGTATTCTTCATTTTCTGCGGAAATACTTTCTGCCGCACTTCCGCCGCTTCCTTCAACAACAGCCCCACAGCCCCCGAGGGCCATCACGGCCACAGTAAGAACTGCAGCAACTATTTTTTTCTTCAATATTATTCTCCTGTCACCTCATCGAGGGCTTCCTGCTTTTCTTCCTCAGAAGCGCTCTTCACAGCCTTGTGAAAAAGTCTTACTCCCTCTTTGTAATCTCCGAAAATCACGCCGTATGCTTTATACCATTCGGCTTTTGCGAGATCATTGACCTCGTCGGCGCTCCTGTCAATAAAAACCGGCATATCAAGCTCTATTGCCTGATCAGCCATGATTCCGAATTCCTCGTCAAAATCGTCCATAGAAAGTATGTCCGATGGAAGAACCGCCAGATCCGCTTTTTCCTTCAGGAGCGTTCTCAGATCCCAGTCATCGTACGTTCCGGCATAGGTGACGGCGTCATCTACGTCGTAGTCCTCCGCCATCCGCGCGCTCAGTGATTCCACGCCCGTATTTTCTGCCTTCACGCCGGAAAGAGTGATCGCCCCGGTTACATCGAGGTCATCCATCATTCCGATAGCGTCCTCCGAAGCCGCGTAAACATGATCGGCAGGCTGCTGAATGATGATCACATTTTTTTCGAGCCCCGCCGGAACCTCCGTGTCCTCCGGAACAACAAGGTATTTGACGACATTGTGCAGATATACGTCCTTCGTCTGCTTTCCCGCTTCGTCCTGCTCATCTTCGCTTTCTGACTGCACAGCCTCATCGTCAGCGGCTTCAGATGTCTCATCAGACGACTCGGACTGACTGTCCTCCCCGGACGCATCCTCTCTATCCGTACCCGAGACCATATCAACTTCGATCAGGTAGATCCCGTCTCCGTACGAAAAAATCTTCAACAGATCGGAATATTTCGTCTTAACCTCTTTGCCTGCATTCAGCCCGGTGACCTCCGGCGCCTCTTCATCAAAGGTTTCTGTATTGTCAGAGACCGAAACGGTCTCCCCGCTATCCGCTGTGCTGTCATCTACTCCCACATAGATCGTATAACTGATCCAGTGCGGTTCAGACATCGCCGTCGTCATCGCTTCAATTTCCGTGTTTTCATTCCTATTGACCGGAATTGTAAAAGTGTTGTCCCCCGAAACCGTCTCTCCGAGCGACTTCACCTTCGTGTAGGAGGATGAGCCGCCGTCCGCCTTTGAGAACTGGATCGTCGCATAGAACTGTCCGTCCTTCTCAAAGACTGCGCTGCATGTGATTATTACACGGCCGGAACCACCGGACCAGCTGAACTCATAGTCGCTGACGGATTTGTTTTCAGATGCAGACTCCGACGTGACGGCGCTGTTTTGCGCCATAGACGAAGAAGCCGATGAAAAAATCATCAGCGCCGACACAGCCGCCACAATCAGCCTTTTTCCGAACTTCATTTTTCTTCCTTTCTCAAACATAAGAAACGGCTCAATCCTTCGGCTTCAGGAAAAACTTTCCTTTTACTTCTGTCGTACGGATAGAGTTAACAAAAGCAGACGGGTCTGTCTCACGCACTTTCCGGATAACCTTCTTCGCCTCCTGACCGGAGACAACCGAGTAAACCAGATCGCGCTCATCGTGCCGGTAAGAGCCCTCGCCCTTGAAGATCGTCGCGCCGTGTCCGGTGATATGGTATATCTCGCTGCAGATCTCGTCCGCCTTCTGTGTGATGATAAACAGCGTCTGCTGCTGATAATCCCTGTACAGGATGTGGATCACCTGGGTGGAGCAGAACTGATAAATGATCGAATACAGGGCGCTGTCCCATCCGAAAAGCGCACCGGCGATAACGAGCATAATGACATTGAACAGCAGGATGTAATTAAAGGCGTCAATTCCTTTTTTCTGTGACAGATAAATCCCGAAGAAATCCGTTCCGCCGCTGGTCGCATCGACGCGGAGACACATTGCAATACTCAGCCCGCTGAGAAGCCCGCCGAAAATCGCGATGAGAAGCGTGTCGTAGGTGAGCGGCGCCACTGGAAAAATCTCCGTAAAAATACTGCTGAGCACGATCATGAGAAGTGAATACGCCGTGAACCTCTTGCCGATAAACCGGAACCCGACATACACAGGAAAAATATTCAGCGCAATATTGAGAACGGCAAAGGGCACACGGATCCCGGCATATTTCAGCAGAATCCTCTGGATCAGAATGGCGAGACCAGTGATCCCGCCCGGAAAGAGGTTGCCTGCATCGACAAAGCTGCTGATCGTCATAGCAAGAAGGACCGATGCCGCCACAACCGCGGTCAGACGTCTCCAGTCTCTTCTGGTAAATAATTTTTCAGACATAGATACCATCCCCCTTTCATGTAAGCTGAACAGTCTGATCACCCCGGAGGGTCTTTACTCCATGAGAAGTATGAGAATTTCCGGAAGCAGCACCAGCAGGTAGCCGATCAGGAAAAGAATCAGGTGCTTCTTCTCGCGGTGCACGGCGATAAATTCCCGGATAACAGCGCTCGGCCAGTAGTAAGGCGCAACATGTGCACCGATACCGACGGCCTTCAGTCCCGCTTTTCTGGCGTAGCGCATCGCGCGGTAAACGTGGTAATTGCTCGTAACAAGAGCCGTATATTTTCTCCCGGGACGTGAATTGATAATATCCCGGCTGTTCACGACATTTTCCATGGTCGTCGTCGAGCGGTCTTCCATCAGGATTTTTTCCTCAGGGATACCATTCTGCATCAAATACTTCTGCATCGCCTCCGCCTCAGAGCAGACCTCGTCGCTGCCCTGTCCGCCTGACGGAATCAGATAAGGCGGCGTGGGATCCCGCCGGTAAACTGCGATCGCCTTGTCGCAGCGCTCCGCGAGAAGTTTGGTGACCGTTCCGTCCTTCCTGATCCCCGCTCCATGAATAATAACATAGTCGAAATCCCTCTTTACGGGAATGAACTGCAGAAAAACGCTGTAAAATGCGAACGCCAGAAATGTCAGCGACAAATACAGGGCCGTATCCAACAGGATGATCAGCGCCGGAAAAGTCGCTGTTATTGCCGTGCTGAAAGCATTCATCGTCAGTTCTTCACTGAAAAAGATGTTGAGACCCATCAGAAACAGCGCGACTTCTCCCGCAAATAAGAAGATCCCCAGGAACAGCGACAGCAGGTTGGCCAGCCCTCTTCCCTCTCTGCGCATCATCACGACGCCATTGATGATCAAAAAGATCGGCAGAACAAGCAGCAGTAACATCAGCAGTATAAAAAAGATCATCATAAAAGGACCGCCGAAGTCCCCAAGAAGATCGGCGATCAGAAACAGAACGGATCCCGTTGCAAACAACAGAAATACAACGTTTCTGTATCGGCTCCGGTCCTTATGCATAGAAAGGGCAAAAATCCCCAGAAAAATCAGCGCAACAATAAGTGAAAAAAGAACAGATGAACCCATCTCAACCGCCTTTCTCTATCTCATGTCCCTCTTCATCTCGCGACTATTGTCCATTATACACGATTCTGTTCCTTCTGCAGTACTGCTTTCACAGATTCTGAGGTTTCCCGTGCAAATACAGGGCACTTCCGCCCGCAGCACTCCTGCCCCCGCCTGATATGGGTGCAGATAATGTGCAGACCTGAAGTGCCCTGTATAGTGGCAAATTATTGTCTGTAAATCTGTATATTAAATGAAATTATATTAAAGAGAATCCGCAGCTCAGTACATGCGCCCGGAGCGCACGCGGTAGCTGCATGTGGCTGCAAAAGCCGCGAGACACATATTGACGATCCACAGCGGCGCATAGCCGAGGCCGTTGTCAACAAAAACACCTCCGAGGAAAGAGCTGAAAAACGCCCCGATCTGATGACCGATCAGGGCAAAGCCGTACAGGACGGGCATTCTCGCTGACCCGAATTTCTTCGTAATAATGTTGGTCGTCGGCGGAACTGTCGCGTCCCCGGAACACCCGAGAAGTGCCGTCGCCACCACGGCGAGCAGCGTCGTCTTCGGAAGAAGAAGAAACGCGATTGAGACGACCACGCGGATGGCATATGCCGTTCCCAGCACCCGGTTCATGTTCCAGCGCGTGCACATAAAACCGGAAAAAGCCGCGCCGATCATCGTGAAAATGCCGTAGATCGTCATGATAAAGGAAGCCGTCTGGCTGCTGATCCCCCAGGAGACGTACTGCGAAAACAGATGGCTCTCGATGATCGACATGTTGAAGCCGCAGGTGGCAAAAGCCATGGTGACGAGACGGTAGTCGCGATTTTTCAGGGCGTCCCCAATCATCCTGACCATGGACTCATTCTTTACCTCAGCCTGCTCTTCCTTCGCTTTTGCTCCGGCGTATTTCTTCTGCATACTTCCGATCCACAAAACAATCGGAATAAACAAAAGAAACGGGACGGCAAAAACCGTCATGGCGGGCTGGATGCCCCAGCTGCTGATCATTGCCTCAAGCGCCGGCGACATAAGGGCGTCTCCGATGCCCGCGGCCGCCTGGACAAGCCCGGACGCCACGGCTGCCCGCCGCTCACCGATGATCGGCGTGATCGCGCTCATGAGAATACCAAACGCGAGGCCTGTGGTTCCAAGCGGAAGAAGGATGCCGAAGCAGAGAAGCAATAGAACGAAATTCCGGCAGAGCGGCGTGAGGCACAGACCGGCTGCCATCATCACAATACCGGAGATCAGCACAAAGGACTGTGACGTGCGTATTGCCAGCATTCCCATGAAGGGCTGCGCAAATCCGTAGATCAACGCGCCCACTCCGATGCAGAAGCTTATCCCCGAATAGGATATCCCGGTCGGCTCCAGCAGTCCGTTCATCATGATACCGTAGTTGTCGTGAATGCCCTGTTGCACGCCAAAAACGAGACAGGCGAGAGCGATAAGAAGGACGCTGCGCGCGAGTGAACCGCCGTCTGTTGATTTTTCCTGTTCCTTATCACTCATTTTCATTCAGCATGATCTCACTTTTGCTGTACAGCACAGCCTGTCCAGCCATGTAGATCTTATCTCCTTCCATCCGGCAATAAATCGTCCCACCTCTCTGTGACGCCTGGTAAGCTACGATTTGGTTCTTCGCGAGCTTCTCCGCCCAATAAGGGACGATATGGCAGTGGCCGGAGCCGCAGACCGGGTCCTCGACGACATTCAGCTTCGGAGCAAAACTCCGGGAGACACAGTCTGTATCTTTTCCTTTCGCGGTAAGATGGAGAAGCAGGCCGTCGAGATTTTTCACTCTTTCCATATCCGGAGTGGCTTCGCGGACCACAGATTCATCGTCAAACACGCAGAGCAGATCCCGCCCCATGTAGGCTTCTTTCGGCTCGGCGCCGATGGCCTTTGTCATTTCCTTCGTGACCGGCACCTTCTTCAGCTGATATGCCGGGAACTCCATCTCCAGCAGACTTCCCCTTTTCGTCACAATCAGGTCCCCGCTCATCGTGCTGAAGACCACCTTTTCCGCGTGCGGAATGTAAAAGTTGAAAAGAACATAGGCGCAGGCAAGGGTGGCGTGGCCGCAGAGATCGATCTCACCGCCCGGAGTGAACCAGCGGAGATGAACTTTTTCTCCCTCCTTCACGGCAAATGCCGTCTCAGAAAAATTATTTTCCCGCGTGATATTCATCATGGTCTCTTCCGGGAGCCACCTGTCGAGAATGCAAATAGCCGCCTGATTCCCGTGAAAAAGCTTATCCGTAAAGGCATCAACTATGTACTGTCTCATTTTCTCTCCCAATTTTTTTCATCTGTCGTTTTATATTTTCATAGCCGGCAGTTTTATCACTTCGTCTGGCAGGTCTAATTCACATCGGCCGGTAATAGAGAATCATAGAAAGCCATACCGTATCCTCGCCGATATTTTGATAAGAATGCGGCTGGTCAGCGTAGAAATGAATGGAATCCCCTTCCTTTAAATCTGCACTCTCCTTCCCTGCCGTGATGCAGACCTCGCCGGAAAATACGGTGATATATTCCTCGCACCCTTTAATGTGAGGCTGTGCTTCCAGATGGCCTCCCCTGTCGATCCTGATACGATACGTCTCAAACAGCGTCTTGTCGCTGAATGGGAACTCCGGATAATTAATGTAACGTCCGTCTCCTTCGGTCAACGGCTTGATACTCTCCGACCGGATGATGTGGTAGCTCTCGCCTTTGTCTTCCATTAGGGAGGAAAATTTCACCTTGTAGCCATTTGCGATCTTCCAGATGACGGAAATAGTCGGATTGACATCTCCCTTTTCAATAGAAGAAAGCATACTTCTCGACACCCCGGTAAGACGGGAAGCCTCATCGAGTGTGAGATGTTTTTGTGTGCGGATTGCCTTCAGGTTCTCCGCAATATTATCTCTGATATCCATGCCGCTCCTTTTCTCTGTGGCTCCGCACCTGAGGTTGGTGAATCACCAGCGAAGCACAGCCCTGAATTTGATTCTTATATATCGGATATTCCAGTATATCGGAATTTATTCCGATTTTAAAGCAGCATTCTCTGATTGTCAACTACTACTATTTCTTAAATAAATAGGAAGGCCTCCGTCAAATCCGGTTTCCTTCCTCGTTCCAATTATCATAGACTTATGAAAAATGATTTTTTACTATCAAATATTTTTGAGATATCAAGATGAATCCATCCGTTAAATATATTAATAATAATAAATAATTATAAATTAAATAGTACCCGGAATAGTATTTATTATTATGTAATCTTCTTATTATCTTATTTATTATCTTTTAGGAATATTACCCCAGTGTATCTTTACGTAAAAAAACTATCATGATAAATCTAATTAAAAGAATATTATTTTCATTTTATTACTTAATTTAATATATACACAATTAATAAAAATCAAAAAACACAAAATAATTTTTTACAAAAAATTATTTTATTACCATTTGAAGTATCTGATGACATTGAAAACAGAAGGGTAAAAAACAGGAGGAATATATTATGAGAAAGAAAATTAATATATTATTTGCATTATTGCTTGCTGTAATAATGGCTTTCAGTTACAGCTCCGCCGCTTATGCAGATACATCATCTAATTTAACATCATCTAATTTATCATCAGTAGAAAGCTCTGAAAATACGTCAGATGTTAGTGAATCAGATGATACCTCTGTACAAACCACGTCAATAAGTGACGTTACGGAACAAAGCTCAATACAAAGTATATCAGATGACAGTGAATCGACAGAAACCTCCGTACAAGGTACATCAGATGACAGTGAATCGACAGAAACCTCCGTACAAAATACATCAGGCGAAAGCGAATCGGAGGACACTTCCGTACAGAGTACATCGGAGGATAGTGAATCGGAGGAAGTCTCTGTACAAACCACATCGGATGATAGTGAATCAGAGGAAGTCTCTGTGCAAAGTACGGCAACCAGTACTAGTGAGTCAGAGGAAACCTCTATAGGGCTTACTTCATATAATGGCAGCACAGATATTTCGGATGCGGCAGTTGACAGCATTACTATATCCGTATCTGGTGAACAAGTTGACAGCGTAAATGCGTACGTCGATTTTAATGTCACCGTGAATTTTTCTGAAGATAATAAAGACGGACTAAATATCGAGAGCGGTGACACCATTACAGTGAGCTGGACGGCACCGGATGGAGTCACCTTCACAGGTTATACGGCGACAATTAATCTCTATGATGAATCAACAGGTACATTGTTAGGAACTGCAGAAGTGACAGAAACAGGCGTTACCATTTTGTTTAATGATAACGTGAACAATCTTCAGCATGTAAGCGGCTCTGTCACTTTTACAATTAAGAATTATGGAAATACAACTTCAGAGTCTGGGGGAAAAGGCACAATCACGTCAGGTAGCGTAATACAGACCGTAACCATAAACCATACGACAAGCACGGGCATAGGCGCATTCGGTTCAAAGGGCGGAACTTACTATACCGATGGGCAAAATAAAATTGACTGGTCGCTCTGGATTAATGCAGAGGAATTGTCAGATCTGACAGGAGAGATTGTCATTACCGATACTTTGCCGGATACAGAGACCTTCGACAGTTTTACATCCTTTGCACTCAGAAACGGTGGTTCATGGAACTGGGGCGTCTATACTCTGGATAATTTTAACAGCTTAGTTGGGTCCTTTGTATATGATGAATCGACAAATACAATTACTATCACGATTTCTGAAGATTTTGTGACAAATCGTTTAAATGGAACTGCGGCGGTGCTGCACTTCTCTACCACATCAACTGCTGAGGCTGGTACAAAAGTGAGTAATACAGCTGATTGGATATATTACGAAAATGGGTCTACGACGCCATCAGAAGAAAGTCACACTGGCAGTCTCACAGTTCCAAGCACGAGTGGTACCGTTTCGGGTGTTCCAGAGGGGACTCTTCAAATCACCAAGGTTGTCAATGGAACGACCGATCCTATCGAAGGTATTACTTTCCGTATTTATCAGGTAGTCAGCAGCGATGATAAAACACGAGTAACCGGATGGTATGATGGCGCAGATTATGCAGAAATAGTGACTGGATCTGATGGCATTGCTACTTTATCCGGACTGGAAGACGGTTATTATGAAATCGTGGAAGTCATAGACACTGTGCCGAACTGGATCGCTACTTCCGATATAAAAAGCGTTTATGTGACCATTGGCGGAACAGCCGGAACCGCAACTACTATTTCGAATTCTGTAAAAACCGGTACGATAACGGCAACGAAAAAATGGACTCAGGCAGATGGAACAACTGCAGATACCAGTGATCACGAGACGATCTATTTCCAGCTGTACCGCAATGGAACGGCTCTGACAAGCGATGATCTTCCTGACAATCAGGCGGCAATTCAGGCAGTTGTAACGGAGTCCGGTGAAAGCACTGGGACAGTAATCTGGAAAGATCTTCCTCTGTATGATAACTCCGGTAACGCGTACACCTATACCGTCAAGGAAGTCGATGCCAACGGCAATGAGTATACGCCTGATGGCTATACACAAAGCTCAAGTGATAACGGTCTGACTATCATAAACAGCAAAGATATCACCTATTCGGATATCACAGCCACGAAGAACTGGGTTCAGAACGACGGTACGACCGCAGATACCAGTGATCACGAGACGATCTATTTCCAGCTGTACCGCGACGGAACTGCCCTCACCGATGATGATCTTACAGATGATCAGACAGCTATTCAGGCGGTGGAGACTGCGTCCGGAGAAAGCACTGCTACTGTAACCTGGACGAATCTCCCGGATACGGACAGCGCTGGAAACGAATACACCTATACCGTCAAGGAAGTCGATGCTGACGGCAATGAGTATACGCCTGATGGCTATACACAGAGCTCAAGCGATGACGGTCTGACTATCACAAACAGCAAAGATATCACCTATTCGGATATCACAGCTACGAAGAACTGGGTTCAGAATGACGGTACGACGGCCGACACCAGTGATCATGAGACGATCTATTTCCAGCTGTACCGCGACGGAACTGCCCTCACCGACGATGATCTTACAGATGATCAGACAGCTATTCAGGCAGTTGTGACAGAATCCGGAGAAAGCACTGCTACTGTAACCTGGACGAATCTCCCGGATACGGACAGCGCTGGAAACGAATACACCTATACTGTCAAAGAAGTCGATGCCGACGGCAATGAGTATACGCCTGATGGCTATACACAGAGCACAAGTGACGACGGTCTGACTATCACAAACAGCAAAGATATCACCTATTCGGATATCACAGCCACGAAGAACTGGGTTCAGAACGACGGTACGACCGCAGATACCAGTGATCACGAGACAATCTATTTCCAGCTGTACCGCGACGGAACTGCCCTGACCGACGATGATCTTACGGATGATCAGACGGCTATCCAGGCGGTGGAGACTGCGTCCGGAGAAAGCACTGCAACGGTAACCTGGACAAATCTCCCGGATACGGACAGCGCTGGAAACGAATACACCTATACTGTCAAAGAAGTCGATGCTGATGGCAATGAATATACGCCGGATGGATATACACAGAGCACAAGTGACGACGGTCTGACTATCACAAACAGCAAAGAGATTACCTATTCGGATATCACCGCTACGAAGAACTGGGTTCAGAATGACGGTACGACGGCCGACACCAGTGATCATGAGACGATCTATTTCCAGCTACTGCCCTCACCGACGATGATCTTACAGATGATCAGACAGCTATTCAGGCAGTTGTGACAGAATCCGGAGAAAGCACTGCAACGGTAACCTGGACAAATCTGCCAGATACAGACAGCGCAGGTAACGCATACACGTATACTGTCAAGGAAGTGGATGCAGAAGGCACTGATTATACACCGGACGGATATACACAGAGCTCAAGTGATGACGGTCTGACTATCACAAACAGCAAAGATATCACCTATTCTGATATCACCGCTACGAAGAAATGGGTGCAGGCAGACGGTACGACGGCAGACACCAGTGACCACGAGACGATCTATTTCCAGCTGTACCGCGACGGTACTGCCCTCACCGACGATGATCTTACAGATGATCAGACAGCTATCCAGGCGGTGGAGACAGCGTCCGGAGAAAGCACTGCAACGGTAACCTGGACGAATCTCCCGGATACGGACAGCGCCGGAAACGAATACATCTATACCGTCAAGGAAGTCGATGCCGACGGCAATGAATATACGCCGGATGGATATACACAGAGCACAAGTGATGACGGTCTGACTATCACAAACAGCAAAGAGATTACCTATTCGGATATCACCGCTACGAAGAACTGGGTTCAGAATGACGGTACGACGGCCGACACCAGTGATCATGAGACGATCTATTTCCAGCTGTACCGCGACGGTACTGCCCTCACCGACGATGATCTTACGGATGATCAGACGGCTATCCAGGCGGTGGAGACTGCGTCCGGAGAAAGCACTGCAACGGTAACCTGGACAAATCTCCCGGATACGGACAGCGCTGGAAACGAATACACCTATACCGTCAAAGAAGTTGATGCAGAAGGCAATGATTATACACCGGACGGATATACAAAGAGCGAAGACGGCCTGACTGTGACAAATATCTCAGATTATCATCAAAGCAGCACTAAATCCGATAGTTCAACCCAAACAACATCATCCTCTTCAACAACTGCAGTAAAGACTGGAGATACGCAGAATATTATGATCTGGATTGCGCTACTGCTGCTCTCCCTGGCTACAGCAGGTGTGCTGATCGTCAAAAAGATCAAGAAGAACCGTTAAATAAAGTTTCGAATCAACAGAAAGATTCAGAAAAAAGAAGATGTAGAAAATAGACCACCCGTAAACGGGCGATCCTGTCCGGGCACAAAGCTTGTGTATCCAGGCCAGCGTCACAAGACGCTGGCCTTCATTTTATGGCGACGGAAACCAGCATTATTCAATAAAAACTTCTATTGCAAACATTTGACAGTTATATTTTTTCTTGAAAACAAAATAAATGAATCGGTTATTAATACCAATATGTATAAATCACTAAATTATTTTTTATGAGTATACTGAAGTATATTGTGATTAACCAAAGTTGCATACTCACACGTATGAAAATATAAATATTTTTCTTTTTAATAAACTTCTGTCATTATATCCTTAATACTCAACAATACATCTGATAACTTTTCGTATTAATAAATAATTTACGTTTATTATCCGCTCATCTCATGTGGTCTTATTGCTTGCTTATTAAATATCTTTATTCTATATATCGCCGATAATTTTTTATTTCTTATTGACTCAAATAAACCATTCATGATTAAATCGTGTCAATAAGGGACTTGTTTGAATAGCAACAAATTAACAAAAAATCCCCAAATACTTTTTAACATTTAATTAGTAATTAAAGAATAATGTCTTAAAATATCAGTATTATATTTGGATTTTATGTCTGATTGTTCAAAAAAAACAGGAGGGTTTTATGAACAGAAAATTTAATGTGATACTTGCATTACTGCTTGCTATATTCATGATGTTCAGCTACGGCTCTGCTGCTTACGCGGATACATCGACAAGTGGATCAGAGGAAACCACTGTACAAAGCTCATCTGATAATAGTGAATCAGAGGATGTCTCGGTACAAAGTACATCTGAGGATAGTGCATCAGAGGATGTCTCAGTACAATCTACATCGGATGACAGTGAATCGGAGGAAGTTTCAGTACAATCCACATCGGACGACAGTGAATCGGAGGATGTATCAGTACAATCCACATCGGATGACAGCGAATCGGAGGATGTCACGGTACAAAGTACGTCATCCAGCACTGATGAATCAGAAGGAACCTCCATACAAAGTACAACATATAATGGCAGCACAGACATTTCCGATGCGGCTGTTGATAGCATTACGGTTACGGACGAAGATGGCACCGACATTTCTTCAGGCATTTTGTATAACTGGAGTAATTTCATTGTTACTGTTAATTTTTCGGAGGATGATGCAGACGGCAATCAGAAATCCGGTCTGGATATTCAAGGCGGAGATACAATTACTGTCACCTGGACTGCACCGACAGGTATCACAATTACGGGCTACAGCAGTACAGTCAGTCTATATATGGAAGGTACAACAATATTAATTGGAACCGCTGTGATAACAGAGGATGGCTGTACGATTACCTTCAATGATAACGTCAACAACCTTCAGCATGTATCCGGATCAATAACTTTTTATATCTACATTTCAGGAACAGTAGACGAAAGTGATACGGACGGTACTATCACTTCTGGAAATATTACAACCGAGTTTACTGTAGCGGATTCTACCGGATCCGGCGAAGTGGGTTTTAGTTCGAAAAGCGCTACATATGCCACCGATGGATCTAAGACGATTACCTGGAGTATCTGGATCAACGAAGATTACAGAACAGATCTGACCGGGAATATCGTTATTGTGGACACACTTCCTGACACAGAAACTTTCGACAGCTTTGTCTATTATACAAGCAGGGACACAAGCGGAAACTGGGAAGGAATCGCCTATACGCTTGATGCATTCAATAGCGGTGACCGGTCATTTACAGTCGACGGGAATACCATAACTATCACTATTCCTGCCTCTGAACTGAATACCCCAATTACGGGCCTTGTAGTATTCACGACGACATCAACTGCGGCAACTGGTACATCGGTAGAGAATACAGCAACTGTAACTTACAAAGAAAGCTCCGATACGGAGGAAACTACAGATACGGATACAGCAAGCGTCACAGTCATCGGTTCAGATGGGGAAGTTACCGGTGCTGCGAAGGGAACGATAATAATCCAAAAGGTTGTCGATGGAACAACTGATCCAGTCTCTGGTGTACATTTCAGGGTTTACAAATTGAGCACCGCAGGTGATTCCTCCACACGTATCAGCGGATGGTATGACGGTGCGGATTACGTTGAAATCGTATCGGATGAAAATGGCATTGCGGAAATCGATAATCTTATTGATGGATATTATGAAATCGAAGAGATTTCTGATGACCTTCCAAACTGGATCGCAGAATCAAGTATCCAGACGGTATATGCTACTGTCAGCGGTTCAGCCGGTGAATCGATAACTGTAGAAAACTCTGTAAAAACTGGTGATATCACGGCTACAAAATACTGGACTGAAAATGACGGAACGACAGCAGATATTAGTGATGAGGATCGCACAGTGTATTTCCAGCTGTACCGCGACGGGGAGGCTCTGACAGACGATGATCTTCCTGACGACCAGAGCGCTATTCAGGCTGTGGTTACAGCAGCCGGTGAAAGCTCATCAACCGTTACATGGGAGGATCTTCCTCTGTATGATAATTCCGGCAACGCATACACCTATACCGTTAAGGAGGTTGACGCCAACGGCGATGACTATACGCCAGACGGTTATACCAAGACGGAAAGCGGGCTGACCGTGACAAACAGCAAAGAGATTACCTATTCAGATATCACGGCTACGAAGAACTGGGTTCAGAACGATGGCACGACAGCGGATACCAGTGATCATCCGACGATCTATTTCCAGCTGTACCGCGACGGTACTGCCCTTACCGACGATGATCTTACGGATGATCAGACGGCTATTCAGGCAGTTGTGACAGCGTCTGGAGAAAGCACTGCGACAGTGACCTGGACAGATCTTCCAGATACAGACAGTTCAGGTAATGCATACACATATACCGTTAAGGAAGTTGATGCAGACGGCAATGACTATACACCAGACAACTATACGAAGAACGAAAACGGTCTGACCGTGACAAATATTTCAGATTATTATCTTATCAGCACTGATAGCAGTGAGGACACAGAAACTGTCACCGACACTGAAAACAGTCTGAGCAGCTCAGATTCAGACAGTTCAACTGAGACAACAACTGCAACATCAACCTCAGCAACATCGACCTCAGCAACATCAAACACTGAAACATCGGCCTCTGAAACATCGTCAGCGGACGTACAGACTGGAGATACGCAGAATATTGCAATCTGGATCGTACTACTGTTGCTTGCCATGGCTACAGCCGGCGTGCTGATTAATAAAAAGATTAAAAAGAACCGTTGAATGAAATTCAGAATCGACAATATGATTCTAAAAATATGGATGTAAAAAGGCTCTCAGTTCTTCCATCGCCTCTGGCAGTAAGGAAGATGCTGAGAGCCTTGTCTTTCTGGGTTTCTCTGATTATTTTCTCGTGAGCAATGTCACGGATTCAATGTGGGTCGTCTGCGAAAATTGTTCGCAGGGCGTTACTTTTTCAAGCGTGAACGGACCATCTGCGAGAATCCTTAGGTCGCGGGCGAGGGTCGCCGGATTGCAGCTCACATAGACAACCCTTTCAGGCTTCATGCCCAGGATCGTCTTCAGCAGCTTCTCATCGCATCCCTTCCTCGGCGGGTCTACTACGACCACGTCGGAATGCAGATGCTTCTCTGCATAGAGCCTGGGGACGACCTCCTCGGCCTTACCTGTATAGAAGCTGGCGTTTCCGATACTGTTTCTCTCCGCGTTCGCGCGGGCATCCTTCACCGCCTGTTCTACGATTTCTACGCCGACCACTTCCTTCGCATGGCGCGCAAGAAAAAGTGAGATGGTTCCAGTGCCGCAGTACAGGTCCATAACCGTCTCATTGCCCGTGAGCTTCGCGTAGTCGAGAACCTTCTCATAAAGCCGCTCGGCCTGATCGTGATTGACCTGATAGAATGAATTCGGCGAGATGCGGTACATCACTGATGTCTTGTACTTTTCTGACCGCAGAATGTCCGTGATGTAAGACTGTCCCCAGAGTGTCCTCACATCATCTGTCATAACCACGTTCGTGCGCTTTGTATTCACGCATAACGCGATGCCCGTCATACCGTTGATGCACTCAAGTCCGCTGATCAGTGCCTGCGCCGCCGGGATCCGCTTCCCGTTGATGACGAGGCAGACCATGATCTCTCCCGTCGCAAAGCCCTTGCGGATCAGCACATTGCGCACCAGCCCGGTATTTTTCTCCTCGTCATAGGCAGACACACGATTTTTCTCCATCCAGTGCAGAATGGTCTCCAGGATCTGCTTATTCTCCCCCGGTCCGAGAAGACAGTCTGTGCACGGGATGACTGAATGTGTCCTCCCGGCGAAAAATCCAGCCACCGGCTTTCCGTCTTTTCCAACAGCGATCGGGATAAGTGACTTATTGCGGTAGCGCCACGGATGTTCCGGAGCGATGATCGATTCCATCAGAGCCTCCGCATCTTCAAAATGTCCGATCCTCTCAAGACAGCGGCGCACCTTCTCCGTCTTCATCGCAAGCTGTGCCTGAAAGCTCATCTCCTGAAGCTGACACCCGCCACACTGGCGGGCGATGGGGCAGGCAGCTTCTACCCGGTCAGGTGACGGGGTGACCACACGCACCAGACGGGCGTATGCATAATTTTTCTTCGGCTTGATAATCTTCACTTCGGCCAGATCACCGGGTACAGTGTCCTTCACAAACACCGTGAAGCCGTCGTCCGGTCCGCCTGTCACATGCCCTATTCCCTCACCAGTCTCACTGATATCGGCGATCCTCGCCGTCACTACTTCATTCTTTGTCATGGGATTTCTCTTCTATTCCTCGCCTGATCAACTGTGCACAGATACCATGAGCTGTGCGAGAACAAATGCTGCTTCCAGCACACCTTTTTTCAGGATGCGCAAAGACAAAGGGCCCGCTGCCCATTCCGACAGCAGGCCCTGCAAATTACTTAAGCGTTGAAATATCTCCGGTCTTTCTGATATTTGAATCAAAAATCCTGTTGAACCCGAGCCACTCATCGTCGGGCTTCTGCGCATTTGCCCTGAACAGCTCGGTTGCTGATTCCAGACGCGCATCTGCGTTATCCGCGAAGTTCAGTGCCATGGCTTCGACAAGAGCCGGCTTCTTCGGCGAACCATATTCATACTCGCCGTGGTGTGCGAGAATGCAGTGCTTCAGATCAGATTCAAGCTGAGCCGGAAATCCTTCGATCTCCTTTGCCGCATCGTGGATCATTTCCGCGCCGATCGTGATATGGCCGAGCAGCTGTCCATCGTCTGTGTAATCATTCTTTGGAAAGGCGGAGATTTCTTTTGTCTTTCCGATATCGTGGCAGATGGCCGCTGTCAGAAGCAGATCCTTGTTCAGCACCGGATAATTGCGGCAGAAGAACCAGCAGATATTTGTCACATAGACCGTGTGCTGCAGCAGGCCTCCGACAAAAGCGTGATGAATGGATTTTGCCGCCGAGGCGCTCTTGAAGCGTTTGATAAAATCCTGGTCTTCGATGAAAAAGCGCGCCAGAAGCTGATGCAGATACGGATTTTCGACCTTGTCAATGAACTTCAGAAGTGCTTTATACATCTCTTCTATGTCGTAGGGGCTCTTGGGCAGATAGTCTGCCATGTCATACTCTCCCTCGTGCGCTTTTCTCACGCGCGTGAGTGAGATCTGCAGAGCGCCGTTATATCGCGATACGCTTCCGACTACATCTACGTAGTCAAGGGCGTCAAAATCATCGATCGCCGAAGAGTCCGGCTCCCAGATCTTACAGTCAATCACGCCTGTCTTGTCCATCAGTACGACATTGTTGTACTCTTTTCCGTTTTTGGCCATGGCGGTCGTTTTTGACTTCACGAGGTAGATTCCGCTGATTTTCATCCCCTCGTTCATTTCCTGAATATACAGCATTTCTCTTCTTCCTTCTTT
Organism: Eubacteriales bacterium; assembly: GCA_036453165.1. Classification (GTDB taxonomy): domain Bacteria; phylum Bacillota; class Clostridia; order Lachnospirales; family Lachnospiraceae; genus Bilifractor. Next base: position 64,821 of record JAZHVR010000014.1, read on the forward strand.
ATATTTCTCCCACAGTCACATCGAATGTTACGTCCGAGTACCCGTCTGCGCCTTTCCGCTTCGCGGTGACAGTGACTGTATCCCCGGGATTTAAGCCTGAAAGTACACGGCTGTAGTCACTAAAGGTTGAAATCGTTGTTCCGGAAATATCCGTTATGACATCGTATTCCTTAATGCCGGAAAGCAGCGCGGGGGAATCTTCCGCGACGTCGGTGACAAGTACGCCGACCGGCATTCCTGTCTGTTCAGATATCGCCTGTGTGACATCCTGCCCGGTTACGCCGATATACGGCCTTGCTTCGTCATTTGACAGCGTTTCGATCAATGACTTGACATCGGAAATTGCGAGACAGGTCACAGTCTCTCCATCATCCGTTCCGAGACTCTGATCAATGATGCCGATGATTTCTCCATTCAGACTGACGAGCACGCCGCTGCCGTCTGCTGTACCCTTGATATCCGTCGCCAGAAGACAGCAGCTGCAGTCGGTCAGGTGTGCCTTCCCGCTTGTCGATGTGACAGCTCCAAATGCAACGGAATTACTATACCCCGTCGGACTTCCGAGTGCAAGCACCGGCTCTCCTGTCTCGACGCTGTAGGAATTCCCGAGGGAAGCGATAACTATATTTTCACGCGTTGATTCTTCCAGAGATGTGAGCGGCACATAGATAATACACAGGCCTGTGGTCGGATCCTGCCGTCTGAAACTCGCAACGGCTGTCGAATCGTCTGAGAAGGTTACCTGAATACTCTCCGCGCCGTCGATGGCGTGATATTCTGTAAGGATATACAGCTGCGTGCTGTTTTCGGCGACGATAAGCCCGGTCACCGTCTTTTCGCTGGTGTAATCCTGATCGAAATAATCCATCTCGCTGCTGATGCCGGTGACCTGTACGACGGCAGGGTTCACCTGGTCAGCGACATCCATCATTTTTTGATAAAGGGAACGGTAGTCATCGAGGGTCATTCCCTCTTCGGCATTTTCGCCCTCTGATGATCCGGACACGGAAACTGCGCCGTCTCCTGTGTTGTCCCCGGAAGTTTCAGTGTCCCCGGTCTGACTTGCAGGTACCACATCCGATGACGATGACGTCACGGAGGGCGCTCCTTCTGAAGAGGATGTCTCCGTCACCGATTCGCCGGAAACTGAAGATACGGAAGATGACGCGATCACAGATTCCGAGTCGGGATCCGTGTCTTCTGATATGGAGATCATGCCCCCGGACTGACGGGACGCGTATGCATCCTTAATCTCCGGGACCATGCTCACAAGAACTGCTGCTGCGATAAGACCGATCAGTACCCCCGCAATGACTATCCATAGGATCCGGAAAATAATCTTTTTCCAGTCGATCGGTTTCTTGCGGATCACCTGATCCATGAAACGATATTCTGAAGCGGCTGTTTTCTTCTCTGTTGATTCGTCGGAAGATCCGCTGTTATCCTGTTTTCTGATATCTGATTCGTTCGGTTTCATAATGCAAAGACATTATATGAAGCTGTGTCAATACACAATAACATTAGATAATTTGGAATATACCAGATGAATATGAACTTTTTATGAATGCACGATAAAACTTTCATCCATGACAAAATTAAGGTAGAATAAAAATTATGAACGAAAAAGCATTAAAAACTCTTGAATACGATAAAATCATTGACATGCTCTCACAGCGGGCGACATCGCCTGCAGGGCGGCAGCGCTGTGAAACACTGACCCCTTCTGACAATCTCAATACGATCCGCAGGATGCAGAACGAGACCTCTGACGCGCTTGCGAGGCTTGAGCGCTCGGGGAGCATTTCCTTTGGAAGTGCAAAGCTGATGGGGGCTCTTTTTAAACGTCTGGAAGTCGGAAGCTCCCTGTCTATGGCGGAGCTTCTTTCTATCGCAGATCTTCTGAATAATGCTGGACGCGCAAAGGCTTACGGCCAGCATGACGACCAGGACACAAATCCCGACTCGCTGGACGCGATTTTTGAACTGCTGGATCCCATTCCTGCGCTCGCGGCGGATATACGCCGCTGCATTATCTCGGAGGATGAGATCAGCGACAGTGCGAGTCCGAAGCTCCGCCACATCCGGCGGGAAATCGACGCATCGGGAGAACGGATCCACAACCAGCTGACTTCCATGATCAACGGTTCATACCGCACCTACCTTATGGAACCGGTCATCACCATGCGCGACGGAAGATATTGTCTGCCCGTGAAGGCCGAATATAAGAATTCTGTCCCGGGCATGGTCCACGATCAGTCCTCTACCGGCGCGACGCTTTTCATCGAGCCCATGGCAGTCGTGAAGCTGAACAATGACGTCCGTGAGCTGGAGGCGCAGGAAAAGCAGGAAATTGAAAGGATCCTGGCAGAGCTTTCCGCAGAGGCAGCCGGCCACACGGAGAATCTCGAATACGACCTGGAAAACATGGCCGAACTCGATTTTATCTTTGCGCGCGCCTCACTGGCTCTCGATATGAAAGCGACGAAGCCGGAATTTAACACGGAAGGCAGGCTGAATCTTCACAAAGCCCGCCACCCGCTCATTGACAAGAAAAAAGTTGTGCCGATTGATGTGTGGCTCGGAGATACCTTTGATCTGCTTGTCATCACCGGCCCGAACACAGGCGGAAAAACGGTCACCCTCAAGACGGTCGGCCTTCTGACGCTGATGGGTGAATCAGGACTCCACATCCCGGCGGACGAGCACTCGGAGCTGGCGCTTTTCAGAGAAGTCTACGCCGATATCGGCGATGAACAGAGCATTGAACAGTCCCTGTCCACGTTTTCCTCGCACATGACGAATACGGTCTCCTTCCTCGACAAAGCGGATACGGATTCTCTCGTTCTCTTTGATGAGCTCGGGGCCGGGACCGATCCCGTTGAGGGAGCCGCACTGGCGATCTCCATCCTCTCCTATCTCCATGAAAGAGGGATACGGACGATCGCGACTACACACTACAGTGAACTGAAGGTATATGCGCTGACGACGGAGGGCGTTGAAAATGCGAGCTGCGAGTTTGATGTATCGACACTTCGTCCGACGTACCGCCTGCTGATCGGTGTTCCCGGAAAGAGCAACGCTTTTGCTATTTCGAAACGTCTCGGTCTTCCCGAGGAGATCATTAAAGACGCTGAGGACCGCATCGGCGAACAGGACAAATCCTTTGAGGATGTCCTGGCATCGCTCGAACAGAACCGTATCACTCAGGAAAAAGAAAAAGAGACGATCGACCGGCGCACGGAACAGCTCGACCGTCGTGAGAAAATTCTGCGTGAGAATGAGCAAAAGCTTGAGCAGCAGAAAAATGCCATCCTTGACAAGGCTAATGAGCAGGCCCGCTCAATCCTGCAGGAAGCAAAAGATTATGCTGACAAGACGATGAAGGATTTCCGCCGCTTCGGAAAGGCCGGCGTCAACGCCGACGAGATGGAGCGGAAGCGCACGGCCCTGCGCCAGGAGATCTCGAAGACAGAAAAGAAAATGGAAGTCCGCCCGGCAAAAAAGAAGGCAAGGCACGCCGAACTCACTGCAAAGGATATCCACAAGGGCGACCTCGTGAAGATCCTCAGCCTGAACCTGAAGGGCACGGTCAGCACGCTCCCCGACGCGAAGGGCAACCTGTATGTCCAGACGGGCATCATCCGGACGCGCGTCAATCTCCGCGATCTGGAACCGGTCGAGGAAAACGACCCGTACGCATCGCCAAAAAAAGACCGTGGCAGAGTCACAGGTGCCGGATCTGTCCGGATGCAGAAGGCCATGACCGTATCGCCAGAGATTAATCTGCTCGGCAAAACGGTCGACGAGGCCACAGCCGAGCTTGATAAGTATCTGGACGACGCGTATATCGCGGGCCTTGACAGTGTCCGCATCATTCACGGCAAGGGAACAGGCGCGCTCCGGAAGGGCATTCATGAATACCTGAGACGCCAGAAGCATGTGAAGAACTATCACCTCGCCGAATACGGCGAGGGTGACGCCGGCGTTACGATCGCTGAATTCCGGAAATGATTCCGGGATACTGGCGCTGATTTTTATGGAAGTAAAAAGTATGGCAGATAAAGAAAAAGTACTGATAGTAGATGATGATGAAAATATCGCAGAGCTGATCTCGCTCTACCTGACAAAGGAATGTTTTGAGTGCAAAATCGCAAACGACGGTGAAACAGCTCTAAAGCTCGTCGACACCTTTGACCCGGACCTGATCCTGCTCGACCTGATGCTGCCCGGCATGGACGGATACGAGGTCTGCCGTGAAGTGCGTCACAAATCAAATGTACCGATCATTATGCTCTCCGCCAAGGGAGAGGTTTTTGATAAGGTCCTCGGCCTGGAGATGGGTGCGGATGACTATATCATCAAACCCTTCGACTCCAAAGAGCTTGTCGCGCGGTGCAAGGCTGTGCTCCGTCGCTTCCAGGTGACGAACCAGCCGACGGTAGCGACCCCGAGGCAGCCTCAGAAGATCGTAAAATATCCCGATCTGACTGTAAACCTCTCGAACTATTCCGTCGTCTATCGCGGGAAAACCCTGGAGATGCCTCCGAAGGAGATCGAGTTGCTCTATTTCCTCGCCTCCCAGCCGAATCAGGTGTTCACACGTGAACAGCTGCTCGACCACATCTGGGGCTATGAGTACGTCGGCGACACGCGGACGGTTGATGTTCACATCAAGCGTCTCCGCGAGAAGATCAATACCAGCGATTACTGGGCGATCACCACAGTGTGGAGCGTCGGTTATAAATTTGAAACGAAAAATACGTGATGAATATCCTGAAATGAAGTAACTGGCATCATGAAGAAAAAACTGATCTATAAACTGATCCTGATCGTGGCGGCTATGGGAATCGTGGGATTTATCCTGCTCTCTACTGTCGCTGCGTCAGCTATTGAGAAAGATCTCATCAGCGAAGAGGCCCAGGACCTGTACCGCGAAGCCTCTACCATCGCCGATGACAATTCGATCCTGACCATGTCCCGGCTCGACAGCATGGGTTCAGAAACATCACAGTTCAAGTCTCTCTACGAAAGTCTTGAAAGAACTGCACTCTACCAGCAGTGTGAGATCTGGCTCATCAGCGAAGACGGGACAATCTATCTCAATACGGCTGATTCCCTCGATTCCTCAGGCACAGAAAAAATCGAGGACTTTGATCCTGTGGCCCTCGGCTCTGAATACTATACGGTCGGCACATTTTTTGACCATTTTGACAGCGATCACCTGAGTGTCATGGTTCCGATCGGGGGCGATATGAACATCCGCGGCTACGTGGCCATTCACATCTCAATGACAAGAATCGCTGAAAAACGCGAGCAGATGGTGCGCCGGGTCGATCTCATCTGCCTGATCGCTTATCTCGCGTTTCTCGGTGTGTTCGCGATTTTTTATCTCTGGGTCATGTGCCCGATGAAAAAAATCATGGAGGGCACGCGCCGTTACGCCAACGGGGACCTGAAATACAACATTCCGGTCCACTCCGACGACGAAATGGGCGAGCTGGCGTCATCGCTGAATTACATGTCCGACGAGCTCAATAAAAGCGGAGAATACCAGAAACAGTTCATCGCAAATGTTTCGCACGACTTCCGCTCTCCCCTGACATCGATCAGAGGTTTTGTCGAGGCGATCCTGGACGGGACGATTCCGGCCGAGATGCAGGAGCATTACCTGCGGATCGTGCTCGCCGAGACCGAGCGTCTGACGAAACTCACGAACGGCATCCTGACGCTGAACACCATGGATCAGAAGAAAAATCTTCTGAACATTACATCTTTTGACATCAACACCCTGATCCGTGATACCGCGGCAACCTTCGAGGGGATCTGCCGGCCGCGCCAGATATCGATCAAGCTCTATCTCACCGGCGATGAGCTTCTGGTATCGGCCGACCGCGAAAAAATCCAGCAGGTTGTATACAATCTCGTCGATAACGCGATCAAATTCAGCAAGGACGGCTCTGTCATTGAGATCAGCAGTGACATACGCCATGACAAGGTATTCGTATCCGTAAAGGATCACGGCGCAGGGATTCCGAGCGGTTCGATCAATAAAATCTGGGAACGCTTCTACAAGACAGACTCTTCCAGGGGACGTGAGAAAAAAGGAAATGGTCTCGGACTCGCCATCGTGAAGGAGATCATCAACCAGCACAAGCAGAACATCACCGTCATCAGCACGGAAGGGGTCGGTACAGAGTTTGTATTTTCTCTTGACCCCGCGGAAGAGGGCTGAAAAGCCTGCCAGCTTCCAGATAAATCCACTGAATCAGATAAAAATCTGCATCGCCGGATGCATCTGAAAAAAAACGGGATAAACCGCAGAACGCAGGTTTATCCCGTTTTTATGCCATATTTCAAAGATGTATTTTCAGTATCTGATCTGCCTGGGGCTTGTCCAGATAGCGGATCTCGTCTCCGTTGCGGAGGATCCGGTCGCGGCCTGCCGTGGCTTTTCCGATGACCGCCGCGTTGATGCCTCTTTCTTTTAACCGCCGGACGAGGGCGTATCCGTCGTCTGAAGCAATGAGCATCGACCCACCGGAAAGTGACCGATACGGATCAATATCAAAACATTCACAGATTTCAACCGTCTCCTGGCGGATGGGAATGGCGCGAAGATCGATATCAAGCCCTGTTCCTCCCCGCTCTGAGAATTCCCACAGCGCTCCGAAGATTCCTCCGCTGCTCAGATCACGCATGGCTGTGGCTCCGAAGCTCCGGGCGATATCCGCGTCTGCTGCAACTGAGGCACACTGGCTGAACCGGGCTGCCGTGCGCAGAAAGCTCCCGGAAAACCGCGATCTCAGCTCATCATGTTTTTCCCGTGCGAGGATCCATGTCGCCTCAAGTCCTATCCACTTTGTGACAACAAGATCATCACCCGGCTGCGCAGCATTTTTCAAACCCGCTGTGGCCTCTTTCTTCTCCCTATATCCTTTTTCTTCTCCGGATCCTGTGCCCGTTCCGGATTCTTTCCCTGCTCCCGTCTCCGCTTCCAGATTTTTCTGCTCAGCGGACGGCCCGAAGCACCCGATGGCTGTTGCGGTGAGAACAGGACGTGTGACGGCGTCGGTCACTTCCGTGTGTCCGCCGAGTATCCCGATGCCCGCTTCTTCGCATACACTGTCGGCATCTGATATGATCTGCCTGAGCTCCTCTTCTTCTGTTCCCTCAGGAAGGAGGAGCGAAAGCGTCACGCCCTCCGGCTCTGCGCCGGCGGCAGCCAGATTATTCAGCGCCGCAACGACAGCTGCTCTTCCGACGACCTCCGCCGGCCCTGCGACAGGATCTGAGCTCACAGCTGCCCGTCCGTCTCCGCGCAAAAGAAGAACCGCACAGTCGCTGCCGACTGACGGTCCTTCGATAATTTCTTCATGATCTGTGTGTATCAGGCGGAGCACTGAACGTTTCAGAACAGCCTCCGCCAGTTTTCCTTTTTTCAGCATGGATCACTACTCCGTCGTACTTCCGCTGTTAATTGCCTGCTGAACCGCGCTTACCTCGCCTGTTTCGATGGCGGCATCAATCGCTGCTATGGTCTCACTGTCCGCGTCACTGATACCTATGGTGTAGGTAAGCGGCATCATAGTATACGTCGATGTGGAGACCAGATCTCTTGATTCCTCTACGCCGTCCACGTAAACAATCTTGTAGAGATCAGCAGAAATTCCGCTGATTCCTCCGCTCACAGACATGTATCCCAGCGAATATGAATTGCTCTCGATAAAACGCGTCGTCACCTCTTCAGGATCGCTTGTCTCACTTACATACTCGACTGTACGGTTCGAAGGGCGGTATTCTTTACCGTAAATATTGAAAGTCAGCTGTCCATCTCCGGCATCGGCCTGAATATAGATCGGAGCATCCGTGTCATTGACGAAACGGAAATCCCAGATTACATCGGTGTCGGTCGTGATCGATGCGTCAAATCCAGGCTCCACATAACCGATTTTGTGCGAGTGATTATGACGCTCTGTCACCTCGAGCTCGGCCTCGAGAACCGCATCATAAAGTGTGGTGGAAACCTGGCAGATTCCGCCGCCAAAGGTTTCGACGACAAGACTGCCGCTGTACGACGCACCGGGCCTGAAGCCATTCGCCTCCGTCGTCGGTCCGATAGCGTCATCGGTTGAAAATTCTTCACCCGGATATACTACGGATCCGTCGATGTGTGAAGCCGCAAGCTCGATATTCGTCGCGTGGTCCTCATCTGTGGTGTCATATGTAGTCGTCGCCGTTCCCAGAAGATCCGTCACCTGAGACAGTTCATCCGAGGTGTCTTCATAAGGCGTGATCTCGGCATCGAGAGTGACGCCGCCCGTCCCGCCATGCCATTCATTCGAGATGTAGTCCATGATTTTTTCAACAGACGCATCTACATTGACTGAAACTCCATCGGAGCCTTCCTCGAGTGTGAAAGTATAATCGTCGTTGAGGACAAGTCCATTCGACTTCGGCTCACAGTTCAGATTCGAAAGATACTGCTCCAGCGTTGACCTGACATCAGACTCAGACGCGGTGAGCTTAAGGCTCAGAATGATAGAGCCTTCCGTGCTTAAGTGATAGTCGGCAAGAAAACGCTTATAGATGTTTCCCTTGCGCCCGATAGAATACGCCTCCTCAGCGATGTCCGTGTTGGAATAAGAAAGTCCGAGCGATCCCGCTGTCACACGCACACTGCGGTCTCCGGCATAGAGAACGATGGTATCGTCCGACAGATCGCTCATCTTGCTGTCGACGGCGCTCTGGATCTCCTCTTCTGTCATATTGGTTACGTCGATATCCTCGATATAGACGCCCGCATTATTTTCAGATGTGCTACCGGAGCTACCGGAGCTGCTGGTCACAGACTCCGATGCAGAAGAGGATTCCACTGCTTCTGTAGCGCTCTCCGATGAGACAGTCTCCTGTGATGAAGAAGATGAGGCTGTCACGGATTCCGTGCTGTCCGCATAAACAGCGGCCAGAGCAAGCGAAGAGACCATCATAATAACCAGGATGATCGCCACGACCGCCATGACGCGCTGTCTTCTTTTTGTTTTTCTTTCCCTTTCTGTGAGTTTCTTTCTGTCACTCAATTTCCATTAACTCCTGTCAATTACTGTTTCTTCAGGCGGTGATATACCTCCAGCACCGCTTCCTTTTCCGGCATGGCCGGAATAGCGCCTCTCTTCTGCACGCAGAGTCCCGCGACAGAGTTGGCGAAGAGAGCAAAATCTTCAGCCTGCTCTTTCGTCAGATTTTCCGGGCGAACCTTGTTCGACGCAAGGCAATATAGGAAGCCACCCCAGAATGAGTCTCCCGCGCCTGTAGTATCTACTGCTTTTCCTTTCAGAGCCGGAGCCGTGACGCTGAAATCCTTCGTGCAGACCATGGATCCGTCGCCGCCAAGCGTGATGACAACACACTTCACGCCCTTGTCGAGCAGGATTTTTGCCGCTGCGGCAGGATCCTTCTCACCGGACACGAGCTCTGTCTCCTCGTCCGAGATCTTCATGACATCCACATAGCCGATCACCGAACGGATCTGCTCTTCCGCTGCCTCGCGGCTCTTCCAGAGCGGCGGGCGGTAGTTCGGATCATAGGAGATCACCGAACCAGCATCCTTTGCGTGCTTAATGGCAAAAATCGTCGCGCTGCGCGCCGGTTCATCTGTCAGTGAAAGAGAGCCGAAGTGGAAAATCGACGCCTCATCGAGCAGCTCTGTACTGACCTCCTCCGGGCGGATCATCGTATCCGCACCCGGCTTGCGGGCAAATGAAAATGTCCTGTCACCGTTGTGAAGCTCAACGAAGGCGAGCGTCGTAAATACGTCAGGGTCAATGACAAGCCCCTTCGTGCTGACGCCGTTCTCCTCCAGTGTCCTCTTCAGAAGTGCCCCGTGAATATCGTCGCCTACCTTGCCGATAAAAGCCCCCTTTGCGCCGAGCTTCGACATAGCTACAAGCACATTGGCCGGCGCTCCGCCAGGGTTCTGTTCAAAAATCGTATGTCCGCTCTCACCGGTCCCGCATGGTGTGAAATCGATCAGCAGTTCTCCCATTGCTACAACATCATACATAATAAAAATCCCCCAATCTGAAAATGCCGGAACAGGGTGCGAAAATAACGCACCCTGATCTATCTTCTTACAGATGTATAGAGTATACCATGAATCTTTCTTTTTGCGCACTGACCCAGCGAAATTTCATACCGCCGTCAGAACCTCTTTTACTTCTGCTGGCGGTAATCCACAACCTCGGTGACGAGACCGTGCTTACGGATAGCGTCGCGCGCAGCTTCTTCGTCCTCCTCGCGGACGCGTATGTAATAGATGTCCCTGTCGATCACTCCGGAGGGTCCGAAATTTCTCGGATCAAGATGACCGCCGCATCCGTTCGGCGCCACTGAATCCCCGAAGTAATGTCCGCTGCTGACATGGCGGATTCCCTCCTCTTTCAAAGCATCGCGGATCTTCTGCCACGCCTCTTTATCTTTTTTTCTGTAAAAATCTATCTTCTTTTCGAACATGTCAGGTTCCCTATTGCTCCTGTTTAACGCCTGATCTCGGTCAGAGCCTTCTGGAAAAGCTCACTGATCCCGGACGCAAGCGTCTCGATATTTCTGACGGTAACATATTCTCTGCCATATATCAAATGAAGATTATCGACGTGAGCCGTCGATCCGAGATAAACGGCCATCGTCCTGATGCCTTCATGGCGCAGCGCTTTTACAGCCTGTGCCGTATCCATGACGGCGTCGTCGCCCTCGTATTCCCGCTCGAGGCCCATTCTGTCCTTCGCGGGGATATGCGTGCTGTCATCAGGATTGGCGTCCGTCAGGACCAGAAGAATATGTTCACAGCCGTCCTCGATTTTTCCATTGCTGCTGAACGGGCTGATTCCTCCCGCCGTCATTCCATTGCCGCCCGCAAGAGCTGCTCTGCCTGACTCGCGGATCAGCCGCCCTGCAGCCGAAAGGGCCAGTCCGTCTCTGTTCCAGCCTGCAGCATAATAGCGCAAAATCCCGTCAGGATCCGCCTCATGATAATCCTTCAGCCTCTGAAGGACCGTGTAGCCCCTCAGGGAGCGGAAAGCCATCACCCGGACAGGAATGTGGCATTTCATGAAGCTCTTCGCGAGGATCCACGTCTGCACGGCGATCGTCTCCTGCGCATTCAGCCTCGACGCAGAAGCATCCAGAAGAAGGTCGACCCGGATGTGGTGCTCCATCTCGTCGCCGGGATGCGTGAATACCAGCGGGTCCTGGAACAGGGCCAGACGATAGCATTTCGCCGTATCAAGCCTGCCGTGGCGGGCTTCCTCCGGCAGAGGCTCCGCAAAGGTAGCCAGGATCGTGTCAAGCTCTGCCGACAGAGAGCGGATCCCGGAAGACACAAGCGCGCCGGATTTCTTCAGGCTGGCGCGATTTTTCTCCGTCTGCTGGTCGATCTCGCGGCGGATCCTGACCGCCTCTTTCCTGTTCTCGGCGCTCAGCTCCAGATCCCCGTTTCCTTCAGCGGAAAAATCTCCGCTGTCAGACACTGCTCCGGCGATATAAAGCCGGCACTTTTCGTGATTTCCGCGGCACAGATCATTATTCAGGATCTGCATCTCATGCTCCGTGAACAGGCACCGCCCGAAACACGCCCGGATATACGCCTCATCTCCGGCATCCCGCGCAGACACGCGGCGTCCACGCTCGAGCGCACGCATACTTCCCTTTTCCGAGCTTCCTGTTCCGCTCTGACGGATCAGTAGCGAATCCTTCTCCCGCGTCTCCCTGTACATGACTTTTTTCAGGAAGGAAGCCATCGTCTCACTCACAGACTTTTTGTTGTCGGCCGCTCTCCGGAATTCCCTCACACGGAAATGTTCTGTGAGAACAGATTTCAGGGCGGCGATCACGCCGTCCGTATCAAGCGTCCCCGGAAGGCGCAGAGCCTCGGCGAGCTTCGCGGATCCGGCCGTGAGCACCGGTCTCTTTCTCCCGGTCACATCGGCCCACCTGACCTCCCGCTGCTCATATATTCTTATGTTCATGGCCATCATCTGCTGCCTTGACAGTTCCGCATGCCCAGAGAAAAAATCGCGCGCATATTTTTCCCGCATCGATTTCAGAATCGGGCGGTGGCCGATCTCCTTCTCATACAGACAATTTTCGAGACCAAGCCAGACGATGACATCCAGATCAGAACTGTTCAGATTTCCCGAATACGACTCGAAAAAATCAGCGAGTTTTTTCTGATCCAGCCACTTCACGGAAAGCCCGATCAGTGTATTCATATAGATCTCCGGGGTACCGTCCGGGCGGATGGCAAGAAAAAACGGCTCGAAGTCGTAACGCTCCGCGCCGTTGTACACCTGATTTACCGCACGGCGCTCCGTACTGCTGTACTCTCTCAGTATCATAGTGCGCCTCCTCTGATAATCCCTTTATTCCCTGACAGAAGAACCGCCGGAACTCTCGAAGACATCTTCAGCCGTGAGATCCTCCGGGATACGCGCGGCTATCGCATCGTGAATAAGCCCCCGCTCATACGTGTCAAAGGATTTGTCCGTGACTGTCATCTCAAGAGCCTCGCCCGAAGTGATTCCCCGGCGTATCATCCTGCAGGCATCGAGAAGCCCCCTGAGGTCGACAGCGCGCTCAGAAATATCGGCATGCTCTGCCTTCTTCTGAAGGTCATAGAATAGCTTCATAAACTGCTCTGCGATGTCGGGCTTCATATCGGGGAAACTGCGCCGGAAAAGCTTTTTCAGATCGTCCTCCGCAATGACCGGCATCTGAAGCACGGCGAATCTGGAACAGAGCGCCTCATTCAGCTCTCTGGTTCCCGCGTATCCATAGTTCATCGTTCCGATAAACCTCGTCGCAGGATTGACATCAATCCTGTCATAACCCGGAAGGTCGATAACACGCCGGAAATCAAGGATAGAATGAAGTACCGCCAGGGCTTCATTTTTTGCCATGTTGATCTCGTCGAGGACGGCAAAACCGCCGTTCTCCGCCGCCAGTGTCACAGGGCCGGGCCGGAAGACGACCTCCTTCCCGTTGTATGTGTCCGCGCCGATCAGATATGCCGCATCAACGTTGATGTGGAAAGAGATGTTCCACATCGGTCGCCCGAGGACAGCGGCGAGATTCTCCGCGAGAACATTTTTGCCTGTGGCTTTCGGCCCGATCAGCAGCAGATTTTCTCCCTCGAGGAGCGCCGCCAGAGCCTTTCTCCACACATCCGTGCCATAGTAAAAATACTGCGGCACCGGCACCCTGGCTTTCCATTTTTCGGGTGTCGGATACTGGTCGCGGAACTTTTCAATGCCCCGGAGCAGCCGGTCATCAATTTTTTCCTCTTTCAGATATTCAATAGGATCTACAGCCATAACCTATCCTCTCTCCAGTTTTCATTGTTTAATCATTAAAACCAAAGGCATACGAGAGACACTCGTTATGTGTGTACCAGAATTATTGATAATCACACACAAGGAACATCGGCTTGATCGCTACAACTTCGTCGTACTCTTCCTGAGAAACCCTGACGGACTTATTCATCTTTTTCAGATCCTCTTTAAGTACGGCGAGCGCTTCGTCCGCCGTCTCCGCACGCCCTTCCCGCACAATACGGATCATCCTCTCCAGAACGACCGGATGCGCATACTGCGGCGGGACGGGAAACTTTTCACCATTCACCGAACTCCGGCTGAGGTATCTCTCCATGTCGTGGATCGCCTGGTTCCAGTCCTTTTCGGCCGCCTTTTTATTTCTTGTTCCGGTCGGAAGCACCTGCACAGCCATAATAACGGCGATTACTGCAAGACCCGCCAGCAGAGCGACAAGCGCGAATCCCCTGTCTGTTACGAAAGCATAGATGCCATACAATACAAGAACAACCGCTGCCGCCATAAAAACAATCGCTGTTGCGCGCCAGCTCGGGCTTATATTATCCTGGATCCGCTTCTGCTTTGCGGCATAAGAAAGCTGCTTCGGGTAATTCGATCTCTCCAGCGTCTCCTTCGCCGTTCTGAGCTTCCAGACCGTCTTCTCTGCTTCTGGAGAAAGCACCTTCAGATACTTTGCCTCCTGCAGACGGCGCGCCCGCTCGAGCTTCTCCTCGGATTTTTTACTGTGGACAGGAATTCCCGGGTGCTCTTTCTGAACAATCTCCAGGATCTGGTCCACCTGATCTTCAAATTTAAAATTGCACTGTTTTTCTGTACCATCTGAAAATTGCACGACGAGGTACGGCATCGACCCGAAAATGCCCTTTCCGGTATAGCCGCCTTTTGACATCGCGACGCGCTTGAACACGCGTCTCACATCATTCCAGCACACATAATAATATCTTGAGATATAAAAACTGTTCAGATAAAGGGCCTTTCTGCCGATACCGCAGGGGCCGATTTTTCTGCAGTTCTTTTTGTCTGTCTTCAGTTCTTCATCGGACAGCGAATGGCTGCCCAGTTTTCTCGGTTTAAAAAACATTGACGTTTTTCTCCTGACTGACCAAAAGCAGCGGCAGGGACATGACCCGCCGCTGCCTATTCGTCTATCTTTTTCTGAAAGCCTTAATAGTGCCTATTGTTTTTATGCTGCCTGTGCTGCTTTCTTCTTTGCGCTTGTAAGGAAAATAGCAAGGAAGAGAATAGCTACGATGATGCCAACCGGGTAAGCTACAGAAGTATTGTTCTTGAGAGCCGGGATAGCGCCGAGGCACTCAGGAGCCATGCAGAAGTATGTAGCGGATACAGCGCTCATGAACGTTGCCGGAGCCGCTGTGATCCAGTAATTCTTCTTGTTCTGTGCCAGATACATAGAACCTGCCCAGAGGACGATCATAGCCAGCGTCTGGTTTGTCCAGCTGAAGTAACGCCAGATGATTGAGTAATCAATGAATCCAAGCGTATTACCAAAGCCGAGGAGTGCGCCGACACCGAGAACCGGGATGCAGAGAGCAAGTCTCTTTCTCCAGTCATCCATGTCGATGCCGAACCAGTCGGCGATCGTAAGACGTGCAGAACGGAATGCTGTATCACCAGAGGTGATCGGGCATGCGATAACGCCGAGCATTGCGAGAACAATACCAACGCCGCCCATCGTGTGCTGGCAGATATAGTATACAGAAGTTGAGTTGCCGCCTGCAACTGCTACGAGGCCTTCCTCACCAAAGATCGTAACACCTGCTGCAGCCCAGATCAGAGCGATAATACCTTCAGCGACCATTGCGCCGTAGAATACGAAATGTCCCTGGCGCTCACTCTTCAGGCATCTGGCCATCAGCGGAGACTGTGTTGAATGGAATCCGGAAATAGCGCCGCACGCAACGGAAATGAACATGAACGACCATATCGGGGTTCCGTTCGGATGCATATTTGTGAAGTTGTCCCAGATCTCAGGCATTGCTGTTCCTGCCATCTGTACCGTTGTAACTGTTCCATCGGAAGCTGTCACCTCAAGATCAGGAAGGCTGACGCCGCCCGCGCCGATACGGAAGGTACCAAACATAACGCCGATTGCCATGATGATCAGGCAGATACCGAAAATCGGGTAGATACGTCCGATGATCTTATCGATGGAAACGAATGTTGCGATGAAGTAGTAAGCGAGAATGATAGCCAGCCAGAACGCAGACTTTGTAAGGATTGAATCTGCCGATACGCCGCCGTTCTTGAAGAGAACGGTAAGAAGTCCTGCAGGGCCGACTGCAAATACGGTACCGACCATGATAAGAAGGATAACGGAGAACACACGCATTACGTTCTTCATAACCGGTCCAAGATATGTACCGGTAACCTCAGAGATCGAAGCACCGTTGTTTCTTTCGGAAAGCATACCTGAGAAGTAATCGTGAACACCGCCGGCAAAAATCGTACCGAACGTGATCCACAGATAGACGACTGGGCCCCACTCAGCGCCGGTAAGTGCACCGAAGATCGGGCCGAGTCCGGCGATATTCAGAAGCTGGATAAGGAACAGCTTCCACTCAGGCATAACCACGTAGTCGACGCCATCATTGATGGCTACAGCCGGTGTCTCACGGTCATCCGGCGAAAAAATGTTATCGACTACTTTGCCATAGGTAAAGTAACCTATGATAAGAATAGCGAGACAAATAAGAAAACTTGCCATAAAAAAATCCTCCCTCACACACTATTCAGCCGGCTTTCAGAATTCATCCGACTAAAGCTATTATATCACTGTTTCGGAGAATTAATAGGCATAATTCACAATTTATTGATGAAATTATCTTCTTTTTTAGTTTATGTTACCTATGCATTCGAATTTCATTCTATTCATTAAGTATTTTTGCTAATGAATCCCTATTTTTTGAGAATTTTTTATTTATTTTAACAAGTGTAAGCTTTCTGATTTGATCATTTGCGAAGCTGTCAGCCCATTGGCGCATCAACCTGTTTACATTAGTCCTATTGATGCGCTCAATCGCGAAGCTGTCAGCTCAGCAGACACATCCACCTATCAAGATTTATCCTTCTGATGCGCCCAAACGGAGGGCTGCGAATCTCGGCAGCACATCACACAAATCGATATCCTGCTTTCGATGCGCTCATTCACAAAGCTATAAGTCCTGTCGGTACATCAGTTGATCTAGATTAGTCCTTTTGATGCGCCCTGCCGCGAGTCAACCAGCCCGGTCGGCGCATCAACCTGTCTAGATCAATCTTTTTGATGTGCCCACAGGGAAGTTGTCTGTCAGCTCCTGCACGCCTTCGGTGTGCGTCGCTGCCTGCTTGTTTCTACGAGTGCTGCATCTCGCAGCCAGCTGCTCGATGTCGCGCTGTCGCGCTATCCTGCCGCGCGTATCTGTCAGCTCCTGCTCGCCTTCGGTGTGCGCCGCTGCCTGCTTGTTTCTACGAGTGCTGCATCTCGCAGCCAGCTGCTCGATGTCGCGCTGTCGCGCTATCCTGCCGCGCGTATCTGTCAGTTCCTGCACGCCTTCGGTGTGCGTCGCTGCCTGCTTGTTTCTACGAGTGCTGCATCTCGCAGCCAGCTGCTCGATGTCGCGCTGTCGCGCTATCCTGCCGCGCGTATCTGTCAGCTCCTGCACGCCTCTGGTGTGCGTCGCTGCCTGCTTGTTTCTACGAGTGCTGCATCTCGCAGCCAGCTGCTCGATGTCGCGCTGTCGCGCTATCCTGCCGCGCGTATCTGTCAGCTCCTGCTCGCCTTCGGTGTGCGTCGCTGCCTGCTTGTTTCTACGAGTGCTGCATCTCGCAGCCAGCTGCTCGATGTCGCGCTGTCGCGCTATCCTGCCGCGCGTATCTGTCAGCTCCTGCACGCCTCTGGTGTG
>JAZHVR010000015.1:0-69652 GCA_036453165.1 Eubacteriales bacterium
CGATGATCACATTTCTGTGTTCATTGTCTCCGTTCGAAAATTGAAATTTATTTGAATTTTCGAGGATGTGTTTTACTGTTCAGTTGTCAATGTTCGTTGAGTAAATTCAGTGTTTACTCTGTGTTGAACTGCTGTCTTGTCTCGCGACAGCTTCCTTAGATTACAACTTTGCCCCTTACTTGTCAACAACTTTTTTTATTTTTTTTAATTTTGTCATCGCTTTAAAGCAGTGAATCGGATGATCTGGTCAGCTTCCGATCATACTTATCGCCTGACGCACATTCTCTACAGGGATCAGTTCTACGTCAAATGTGCTCTTGCTTCTGCTGAGTGAGCGCATGTTTGCCTTGGGGAGAATGACTTTTTTAAAACCGAGCTTCTGAGCCTCTTTAACTCTCTGTTCTGCCATCGCGACTGAACGGATCTCTCCGGACAGTCCGACTTCGCCAAACACTACCGTGTCGGGAGATATCGCAATATCCTTTGCACTGGACGCGATCGCAAGAAGGATCCCGAGGTCGACCGCCGGCTCCGACATTCTGACGCCGCCGGTGATATTCACATAGGCGTCACTCTGTGACAGATTGATGTGCGCCCGTTTTTCCAGTACTGCCATAAGCAGATTGACTTTATTATAATCCGTGCCGTTTGTCGTGCGCCTCGGAAATCCGAAGTTAGAGCGGCACACCAGCGCCTGAATCTCGATCATGATTGGGCGTGTTCCCTCCATGGAGCAGGCGACAACAGATCCCGAGGCGTCTTCAGGTCTTCCTTCGAGCATGAACTCCGATGGATTTTCCACCTCGGCGAGGCCCTCCGTCCTCATCTCAAAGACGCCGATCTCGTTTGTTGAGCCGAACCTGTTTTTTGCCGCCCGCAGGATACGGTACGCCTGTGTGCGGTCGCCCTCAAAATACAACACGGTGTCCACCATGTGTTCCAGCACGCGCGGTCCGGCTACGTTTCCGTCTTTTGTCATATGACCGACGATAAAAATCGGTATCTGCAGTGTCTTTGCCAGTCTCAGGAGAACTCCGGTAGACTCTCTCACCTGGGAAACACTGCCCGGCGAGGAGCTGACACTTTCGTTATACATTGTCTGAATGGAATCTATAACAACCAGTTCGGGCTTTGTCTGCTCTATCACACCGCTAATATCGTCGAGATTTGTCTCGCAGAGAAGCTTCAGGGAATCGTTGAAATCACCGATGCGGACGGCGCGCATTTTTATCTGCTGAAGCGACTCCTCTCCCGATACATAAAGGATCCTGTGATTCTTTTCTGAGAGGTTCCTGCACACCTGCAGAAGCAGCGTCGATTTGCCAATTCCCGGATCACCGCCGATCAGGATGAGCGAACCCTTCACGATCCCGCCGCCGAGCACACGGTCAAGCTCGCCGATCCCGGTCGTCATTCTCTCTCCCGACTGCATGCTGATCTCCGACAGCGCCTTCGGCGTCAGATTTTTTCTCCTGCCCCCGGATGTACCCGTCCCGGCGGAATGCTTAGCCGATGAGACCGTCTCCTCTACAAACGTATTCCACTCGTGGCACGCCGGACACTGTCCCATCCACTTCGTTGATTCATAACCGCAGTTCTGACAAAAATATACTGTTTTCTTCGTGCTGTTAGCCATATTTCCGACTCGATTCCTGTTGTTTTTATTTTAAGATGCACTTTGCTGTCAATACGGAAGACCAGCCGTACTTGTTTTTTCTTCGATTGTTGCATCCCGCAGCTGGCTGTACTCGAAGAAACCATAAAGGAGCCGCCGCACTTTCATGCAGCAGCTCCTCCGTGCATCTTAAGTATACCGTTTATCCGGCGGCCCCGGTCAGACCCGGATCACCCGGACGGCGACTTTCTTTCCCTCTGAAAGTTCTACGCTGAAGGAAAGTTTTCCTCCCATGCCTGTCGTCATATGTCCGACATTGACATCATCCAGGAGTACCTGATACTCCGTGTCCTCTTCCACGCCCAGCGTGATCTGAGCATCTTCTGGGCCTTCTACATTGAAGCTCATGCCCATGTCGCTGATCTTCATCTCAGTGACCGTGGTTCCCGGCACGGATTCATATACGAAAGATTCGTTGCATTCCAGTTTGGTTATTTCATGATAGGTTTTTACCTTGTACAAACCGCCCTGATATTCATAGTCAGAAAGCTTCTGTTTCGCCGGCAGTTCATAGTCGCCGAAGCTCAGGGTGCCATCCGGTTCCGTGCGAAGCAGTTCCTTTACAACAGCCATTTTCTAGTCCTCCTGTTAAAATTTCAGACACCATAAGTATACAATAAACACAACTTTTTAACAATCAGATTCCTCCTCATCATGTGTGAAAAAATTGTGTTTATTGATTGCGGATGTCTGACGATAATTGTCTTTCTTATGCCGTGCGGAATTCCATTTTTCCGCCGCGGTATCCGACCGTCACCGTGTCGCCGGCCCTGACTGTACCCTTTAACAGTTCTTCTGCCAGAGGGTCTTCGATCTGAGTCTGTATCGCGCGCTTTAACGGCCGCGCTCCATATCTGCTGTCATAGCTGTCATCGATCAGATGTTGTTTTGCCGATTGTGTGACGCGGAGTTTGATCTGCATCTGGGATGCGCACCGGCCCGTCAGATCCTTCAGGAGAATACCGACGATGGATTTCATATCTTCCTTTGTGAGGGCATGGAACACAAGGATATCATCGATCCTGTTGAGGAACTCCGGTCTGAATTCACGGCGCACCTCCTCCATGACCTGTGACTTCATGTGCTCATAGTCCTGTTTAGCATCTGATGTCTGCGCAAAGCCGAGATTTTTCGGCTGGACGATCCTGTTGGCGCCGGCGTTGGAGGTCATAATGATGATGGTCTCCTTAAAGCTGACCTTCCGCCCCTGTGCATCGGTGATATGGCCGTCGTCGAGGACCTGAAGGAGAACGTTGAAAACGTCGGGATGTGCCTTTTCGATCTCGTCAAAAAGCACGACACTGTACGGATGACGACGGACTTTCTCTGAGAGCTGTCCGCCCTCTTCATAGCCCACGTATCCCGGTGGGGATCCGATCAGCTTTGACACGCTCGCTTTTTCCATGTACTCGGACATATCGACGCGGATCATCGCATCTTCGCTGCCAAAAACAGCCTCCGCAAGTGCTTTGGAGAGCTCGGTCTTTCCGACACCGGTCGGGCCGAGGAAAAGGAATGATCCGATCGGGCGCTTCGGGTCCTTCAGGCCGACTCTGCCCCTGCGGATCGCCTTTGCCACAGCCTCCACGGCCTCGTTCTGACCAACCACGCGCTGATGCAGGGTTTTCTCAAGCCTGCTCAGCCGCTTGGACTCAGCTTCCGCGATGCGCTCGAGCGGAATATTCGTCCAGACAGAAACCGTGCGCGCAATATCATCCTCCGTCACTTCCGGTCTCCCGCTGTGCGGATTCTGCGTGCCGACCTGCTGGACGCTCTCGTTCCTGCGTCTTCTGGACTCTGCGTAGAGCTTTGACAGGCTGTCAAAATCGCCGCTGCGCATTGTTTTTTCTTCGAGCTCTGAAAGCTCATCCTCGGACAGAGCATGAAGATTCTTCAGGGCTTCTTCCGTGGAAATGGCGGCATCGCGGCTTCCCGTTTTTTCCGCTGTCCCCGTATCCTTTTCTTTTTTCATCGGAGACGCCGACTTTTCCGCAGCATTCAGCTGCACGTGAGACGAAGCCTCATCGATGAGGTCGATCGCCTTATCCGGCTGGAACCTGTCGTTAATATACCGTGTGCTCATCTGGACAGCGGCCTTAAGCGCCTCGTCGGTGATGGTCACTCCGTGATGTGCTTCATAGAGCGGGCGAACACCCTTCAGGATCTGGATCGTCTCTTCTTCCGTCGGTTCTTCTACCGTGACCGGCTGAAAACGGCGCTCCAGAGCGGCATCCTTCTCAATGTGTTTTCTGTATTCTTCGATCGTCGTGGCGCCGATCACCTGGATCTCGCCTCTGGCGAGGGACGGCTTCATGATGTTTGAAGCGTCGAGTGCTCCCTCTGCACCGCCGGCACCGATGATCGTGTGGATCTCATCTATGAAGAGGAGGACCCTGCTGTCTGCGGCCGCTTCCGCGAGCACCTTTTTGATTCTCTCCTCAAACTCGCCGCGGTATTTAGAGCCCGCGACCATGCCGGACAGGTCGAGTGCGACGACTCTCCTTCCGAGCATGCTTTCAGGGACTGTACCCTCCGTGATGCGGAGCGCCAGTCCTTCTACAATAGCTGTCTTGCCGACGCCCGGTTCTCCGATCAGGCAGGGGTTATTCTTTTTTCTGCGGCTGAGGATCTCGATAACACGCGTGATCTCGCGGTCCCTTCCGATGACCGGATCGAGTTTGTGCTTCGCGGCAAGCGCAGTGAGGTCCCTGCTGTACTGATCGAGCGTGGGCGTCTCACGGGACTTCGCGGGCTCCGCGCGTCTGCGGAGCGCGTTGATCTCGGCGCGCTGCTCATCCTCTGTCTCACCCATGGCGCGGAGGACAGACAGATACAGCCGGGTGATATTCACATCCGCGACACGCAGGATCTGAAAAGCCTCGCTTGTATTCTGGCGGAGCAGCGCCATGAGAATATGTTCCGTTCCCGCAAGTCTGTCATGGTGCTCCGCAGCGATCTGGACCGCGTCCTGAAGCGCCTTCTCTGCACGCGGGGTAAATTCCGGTTCAATGACCACGCTGCCCGCCTTCGGCTGGACAGTCATAAGGTCAATGATCCTCAGCACACGGTCCCGGTCTATTCCCGCTTCGCGCAGAACGACTGACGCCGTCCCTGTGCCTTCGCCGGCGAGCCCGGCCAGCAGATGTTCTGTACCGATGAACTGATGTTCCCGGTCAGCCGCTATTTTTTTTGCGAGGGCGATTGCGGTTCTTGCCTGTGATGTAAACGAAAGATTTGCCATTCAGGCTCCTTTCAAAAAAGCCGGCCGGTCCCTTTATAAAAAGGTCTCCGGCCGTTGCCTAATAAATCGCGATTATGACGCTTTCTTGCGCCCACAGCAATATTTATACTTCTTACCGCTGCCACACGGACACGGATCATTCGGGTAGATCTTCTTCTGCTTTACGATCGTGTTCATCTTCTTTGCTTCGAGATAAAGCTTCTTCTTCGTCTCTGCATCATAGATCTTGTCCCACTGCGGAAGGCCATAGAGCCAGTCCGCCTTTGCATCGACCATGTTCTTGTACAGCTTTTCTTTGTCGAATGCGAGGCTGACCTCTGTATCCTCCGTCATAGTATCGATCGGATTCGGTTCCTTCAGCGATTCCTGAATGCCATCGAGAAAACCGGTCATGTGGAGCACGTCAAGGCCATACTTGTCAGCCAGCTCGCGCACCGTTCCCTTAACCTCTGTGTCCGGGTCGTCAAGCAGCTTTTCATAGATTCCCTTCTCCATCAGGAAATAATCCTGCCAGAATTTCTGAAGCTGCTTTTTGTCCGTCTTCTCGTTGTAGGCGATCGCCTTCCAGTCTTCCATCAACGTTGCCATAACCAATACACTCCTTATTTGATTTTTATATTCTGATACCGGATCAGCTGAAGTAAGCTACGCCGCTCTCAAAGAGCTTCATATCCTGCTCTCCGAAAATATTGACTGCGACGCCTTCTCCGCGTCTCTCTGCGTGGCACATCTTGCCGTAGATCCTGCCGTCCGGGCTGGTGATGCCTTCAATATTGAAGTATGAACCATTGATATTCCAATACTCGTCTGTCGTGAAGTTTCCATCGGCGTCGCAGTATCTCGTAGCGATCTGGCCGTTGTCCTGAAGCTTCTTAATCCACTCGCTGTCGGCTACGAAGCGTCCTTCTCCGTGGGAAGCCGGCATCGTGTAGACACCGCCGAGGTCGCATCCCGCGAGCCACGGTGACTTCTTTGACACTACCTTCACATACGCCATCTTCGAGATGTGTCTGTGAACTGTATTGAAGGTCAGCGTCGGGGAATCCGGCTTCTGACCGGTGATGTCGCCGTAAGGAACAAGTCCGAGCTTGATCAATGCCTGGAAACCGTTGCAGATACCTAGAACCAGTCCGTCGCGGTTCGCAAGCATATCCTGTACAGCCTCTTTGATCTTTGCATTTCTGAAAGCAGTTGCAAAGAACTTCGCAGAGCCGTCCGGTTCATCACCTGCTGAGAATCCGCCAGGGAACATAATAATCTGTGCCTGGTCGATTCCCTTCTTGAACTCATCGACGGATTCAAGGATATCCTGTGCATTCTGGTTGCGGAATACCTTTGTGATCGTCTTTGCGCCGGCTTTTTCGAATGCGCGCGCACTGTCATACTCGCAGTTTGTGCCAGGGAATACCGGAATGAAGACGGTCGGCTGTGCCAGCTTGTGCGTGCAGACAGCGACAGTCTTTCCGTCATAGAATCCCTTATCTTCAACGCCTGTATCCTTCGGCTCGACATTTGATACCGGTTTAAATACGCCGCTCAGTGTTCCCATCCATGTGTTAATTGCCTCATCGACCGGGATCGTCACATTGCTGTAGGAGAAGACTCCGTCGTCCGTGACCTCGCCGATAACGGTGTATGTCGAAGCGAGCTCGCCGACTTTTCCGGACGGAACCTCGAGAATGAGGTCGCCGAAATACGGGCTGAACAGGTCGCGGGGATCGACGTTGTGCTCGATCTTCACGCCCATCTTGTTGCCGAAAGCCATCTTTGAGACGGCGACAGCGATGCCGAAGCGCTCAACGACATAAGCCGCGTTGACGCGTCCCGCCTGCATATCCTGATGTACGCGGTCATACAGATCCATGACGTCCGCATAGACGGGCAGCTCATATTTATCCTTCGGAATGTGGATCCAGACGAGCTTGTCGCCCGCGTTTTTCAGCTCAGGTGTCATGACATCCTTCAGGTGTGCGACATCGACAGCGAAGGAAACGAGTGTCGGCGGAACGTCGATATCATTGAAGGTTCCGGACATGGAGTCCTTGCCTCCGATCGACGCCAGGCCGTACTGCATCTGTGCCTCATAGGCGCCGAGCAGGGCAGCCACCGGCTGGCTCCATCTCTTCGGATCTTCCGTCATGCGGCGGAAATACTCCTGGAAGGTGAAGTGGATCTTGCGGAAATCACCGCCGGCCGCGACGATTTTTGCCATGGACTGTGTCACAGCATAGATTGCGCCGTGATACGGGCTCCAGCTCGACAGATACGGATCAAAACCATAAGCCATCATCGTTACCGTCGTGGTATCGCCCTTCAGGACGGGCACCTTGGCCACCATGGCCTGTGTCTCTGTCAGCTGATACTTGCCGCCGTAAGGCATGAGGACACTGCCGGCTCCGATCGAGGAGTCAAACATCTCGACAAGTCCCTTCTGTGAGCAGGCGTTGAGGTCTGCGAGGCTGTCGAGCCATTTCTGTCTTACATCGGCGATGTCGCCGCTTCTCTTCAGCACGGAATCCTTCGGATCCGGGATTTCGACATAGACGTCGGTCTCCTGATGTGCGCCGTTTGTATCGAGGAATGCGCGGCTGATATTTACGATATCCTTTCCTCTCCAGTTGAGGACGAGGCGGGGCTCCTCTGTGACAACAGCCACTTTGACAGCCTCAAGGTTTTCTTCTTTTGCGTATGCGAGGAACTGATCTGCGTCCTCAGGGCTTACAACGACAGCCATACGCTCCTGGGACTCAGAGATAGCCAGCTCCGTTCCGTCAAGACCTGCATATTTCTTCGGAACCTTATCGAGGTCGACGACAAGGCCGGGTGCGAGCTCTCCGATAGCTACGGATACGCCGCCGGCGCCAAAATCGTTGCACTTCTTGATAATTCTCGATACTTCCGGACGGCGGAACATTCTCTGAAGCTTTCTCTCGGTCGGTGCATTACCTTTCTGAACCTCAGCGCCGCATGTCTCGAGAGACTGTGTCGTATGGATCTTTGAGGAACCGGTCGCGCCGCCGATGCCGTCGCGGCCCGTGCGTCCGCCGAGCAGGATGATAATATCGCCAGGATCGGAGGTGAGACGCTTGACATCTTTTCTCGGGGCGGCACCCATAACGGCGCCGATCTCCATACGCTTTGCGACATAGTTCGGATGATAGATTTCTTTTACATAGCCTGTGGCGAGACCGATCTGGTTGCCATAGGAGCTGTATCCGTGAGCCGCCTCGCGGGTGAGGGTCTTCTGCGGAAGCTTGCCCTCAAGGGTCTCGGAGACCGGCTTTGTAGGATCTGCAGCGCCGGTGACACGCATAGCCTGATATACATAGGTACGGCCTGAAAGCGGGTCGCGGATAGCGCCGCCGAGGCAGGTCGCCGCGCCACCAAAAGGCTCGATCTCTGTCGGATGGTTATGTGTCTCGTTCTTGAAGTTGATGAGCCACTCGTCATACTTCCCGTCGACATCGACCGGAACGACGATCGAGCAGGCATTGATCTCATCGGACTCTTCCTGATCGGTCAGCTTGCCCTGCTTCTTCAGTACTTTGGCTCCGAGGCACGCAAGATCCATCAGGCAGATGTACTTGTCGTCGCGGCCCTTGTAAAGGACGTCATAGTCATGATGATAGCGGTCAAAGCTCGCCTTGATCGGCGCCGCGTATTCGCCCTCGCCGAACTCGATATTTTTCAGCTCGGTAGCAAAGGTCGTGTGGCGACAGTGATCAGACCAGTAGGTATCGAGAACGCGGATCTCCGTCAGTGTAGGATCGCGCTTCTCGTCTGTTGCAAAATAGTTCTGAATAAAGAGGAAATCCTTGAAGGTCATTGCGAGATTCAGGGAATCATAAAGCTCCTTCAGGGAAGCCTCATCCATGGAAATGAAGCCGTCAAAGACTTTGATGTCTGCCGGCTCCGGGAAATCCATGACAAGTGTCTCCGGCTTCTCGGCCGCTGCCTCTCTTGAATCGACAGGGTTGATGCAGTGATGCTTGATGACCTCGAGGTCTGCATCGCTGACATTTCCTTCAATAACATAGGTCGTCGCTGTACGGATGACCGGTTCCTCATTTCCGTTCAGGAACTGGATACACTGAACTGCAGAATCAGCTCTCTGATCGAACTGTCCCGGAAGATACTCAACTGAGAAGACTCTGGAACCGTCCTTCACCGGGAAAGTCTCATTGTAAAGGATATCTACCGGCGGCTCTGCGAACACAACATGGCAGGCCTCTTCAAATACGTCATCGCTGACATTTTCCACATCGTACCGGATGAGAATCCTCACGCCGGTCACTCCGGATACTCCCATGTAGTGACGGATCTCGTGGCTCAGGTCACGCGCCGCACCGGCAAACTCAGGTTTCTTCTCTACGTATACACGTCTGACTCCGCTCATCGACTCTTCCTTTCTCCATGTATAAGTTTGACAGGTGAAAAGTACAAATGTGCCGTCTTTTCTGCACCGTGTACAGAATAACACAGTTTGTTAATTTATGAAACTAATGCTTTTTGCTTATATTGTTCAGTTCAGACATTGCCAGATTTCTACTTCTCCGAGAATACAGGACACTTCTCCCCGTAACAAAGATGCGCAAGGCTTTCATCCGCGACGCGCTCTCGCTTGTCCTCGACGCAGCGGTACGAGTGCTGCATCTCGCAGCAAGCTGCTCGATATCGCGCTGTCGCGCTATCCAGCCATACGAATTTTCCAGCTCATGCACGCCTTCGGTGTGCTTCGCTGTTAATTCGTACGTCTGGCAGCACTCGTAGAAACGCGTAAGTACCGGCGTCTGCGGATGTCGCGTCTGAAAACCTCTGCGCATTCCTCAGACGAATACGGACTGGGAGTGTCCTGTATTCTCGGGAATTCTATGATCTGGCAATGTCTGAACTGTACATTATACTTTCTTCAATTTGGCAAAGGACGCGAACATCCGCTTGGCTCCGTAATTCTCGAAGTCAACGGTTACTTCAAAATCTTTTTCGCCGTCTTTGATCGCCTGGACTGTGCCGACTCCGAATTTGACGTGGCGGACTTTGTCGCCGACTTCGTAGTCCAGGTGGTCGAGCTTCTTTACGCGGAACTGGGCGGCATTGAATTTCGGCTTTTTGCGGGGCGCCGGATCGGTCGGGTTGTGGTACGCTGCTGATCCGTAAACTCCTTTTCTTCTGAAACCGCTGTCTTCTCCATTAAAGCCGGTGCTCCCGAAGGATGTGCCCTGGGTCACGGATGAGCTCCTGCGGCCTCCGCTGAAGACCGTGCCGCGGCTGTCGCCGTAAATATTTCCGCCGAAATTGCCACTGCCGCCATATCGTCCGCTGCCGTAGCTGCCACCATATTTTCCGCTGTCATAACTACCGCCGCGGGCACTTCCGTATCCATCGCCGAGTCCGATGAGCTCTCCGACATCGCGCTCCGGCCCCCGCATGAAGTTTCTCGTGTCGGTGGTCTCGCGCTCGAGCTCAATATCTTCCCTCGGGATCTCGCGGATAAACCTCGAAACGGTCATCGGTGAATTTTCACCGCGGATCATCCGCCAGTGTACCGCCGAAAGGGTCAGTTCCTTTCTCGCCCTCGTGATTCCGACGTAGCAGAGCCGGCGCTCCTCCTCAAGCTCATCGGGGTCCCCGGTGCCAATGGAAAGGTAGCTCGGAAAAGTCCCCTCCTCCATGCCGACCATGTACACGTTGTCAAATTCAAGTCCCTTGGCCCCGTGCAGTGTCATGAGCAGGACGTAATCACTGCCGTCCTCCACATCATCGATATCCGCCACCAGGGATACCTGCTGGAGAAAATCTGTCAGCGAAGGCGCCTCGGCACTTTCCTCGTAATCCTCTGTCTTGGAAATGAGCTCGTCGATATTTTCTATCCTCGCGCGGGCCTCGTCAGTGTCCTCCGCCTCGAGCTCCTTCACATAACCGGTGTCCTCGATGACCGCCTCCAGGATCTGACGCACTGTCGAATTGCCTTCCTCGACCATCCTCCGGTACTTTTCGATCTGCTCCGTGAACTTTCTGATTTTTACAGTTGCCCTGCCGATGCCAGGAATATTCTCCGCGCGGCAGAGAGCCTCGTAAAAGCTGATCTCATTTTCTGACGCGAAGACGGTAACTCTCCCGATCGTCGTAGCACCGATGCCCCTCTTCGGGATATTGATGATGCGCTCCGTTGCCAGATCGTCATTGGAGCTGTCAATGGTCTTCAGATACGCCAGAAGGTCCTTGATCTCCCGTCTCGCATAGAAGTTGACACCGCCGACAATCTTGTACGGAATATTCAGAGCGACAAATTTCTCCTCGAAAAGACGGGACATCGCGTTCGCGCGGTACAGCACGGCAAAGTCCGAATATTTATTTTTGCCTGACGACGTCAGGTCATAGATCTCATTGGCGACGAACTCCGCCTCGCCATAGCCGTTGTCAAATTCGCGGAAACGCACCTTGTCGCCGTCCTCGTTTTCCGTCCAGAGTGTCTTTTCTTTCCGCCCCTGGTTGTTGGCGATAACCTCATTTGCCGCGCGGAGGATATTTTTCGTCGAGCGATAGTTCTGCTCCAGGCGGATGACCGTCGCGTCCTTGAAATATTTCTCAAAATCCAGAATGTTGCGGATGTTGGCCCCGCGGAATTTGTAGATGGACTGGTCGTCATCGCCGACGACACAGAGGTTTCTGTACTTCGACGCGAGCAGCTGTACAAAACGGAACTGCACGCTGTTTGTATCCTGGTACTCATCGACCATGATGTAGCGGAAACGCTCCTGATACGTCTCGAGGACGTCAGGGTTCCGCTCAAGCAGTGTGACAGTCCTCCAGAGCAGGTCGTCAAAATCCATGGCGTTGTTCTGACGGAGTCTCGCCTCATACGCCTCGTAGCACTCCGCCACTCTCTGATCATACCAGGATGATGCCTGCTTCATGTACTCAACCGGCCCGATCATCTCATTTTTCGCAGAAGAAATCGCGGATAAAATCGCGCGGTCTTTGAACACCTTGGTGTCCAGCTGTTTTGCGCGGATGATCTCCTTCATGACCTGTCGGCTGTCATCCGTATCATAGATATGAAAATTCCGGTCGTAGCCGATGCGGTCGCCGAACCTGCGCAGAAAGCGGCAGCAGGTCGAGTGAAAAGTCATGACCCAGATGCTCTCCGAGCCGTCACCGACGATGCCGTCAATGCGCTCCCGCATCTCACCGGCGGCCTTGTTGGTGAAGGTGATCGCCATGATATTCCACGGGCGCACTCCATTGTGCCTGATGAGATATGCCGCCCGGCAGGTGAGGACGCGCGTCTTGCCCGACCCGGCGCCAGCCAGGATCAGCAGTGGTCCTTCCGTGTGCTTAACTGCTTCAAGCTGCGGTCCGTTCAGATTTTTCAGATATTCTTCCAATTCTACCCTCTCAACATTTCATGAAGTAATTTCATAAAGAAAGGCCGCCCGAAGACCGGACGGCCATGACGTATTTCAGATTATAATACAAAGCACTGACTTTGAAAACTCCGTCGGCCTGCTCAATCGCCTGACGATACGGCGATGCGGCCCGGATTTTTCTTCTGATCGAGTCTTGTAAAGTAGCTCTTCACCTCCGCGACAACGACGCCGTTCAGAGCGACAAGCGCGATCAGGTTCGGGATCGCCATGAGTCCGTTGACGATATCCGCGATCGTCCAGACAGCAGAAACTGTCATGTACGGTCCGATAAATACGCAGATGATATAGAGCGTACGGAAAATGTTGGTTGCTCTTCTGCTGTTATGTGTCAGATAGTCAAGGCAGCGCTCGCTGTAGTAGTCCCATCCGAGGATCGTCGTAAATGCGAAGAACACGAGGCACATCATCAGAAGGAAGGACGAAAGCTGTTCCGGGAACGGAAGGCCGACCTGGAAAGCGCGCGTCGTGATCTGGACGCCCTCAAGTCCCTCAACTTCCCACGCATCTGTGAGGACGATCGTAAGTCCGGTCATCGTGCAGATGATCAGCGTATCGATGACAGTTCCGAGCATAGAGATAAGACCCTGGCGGACCGGCTCATCAACCTTTGCCGCTGCCGCTGCGATCGGAGCACTTCCGAGACCTGCTTCATTTGAGAAGATACCGCGGGCGATACCCTTCTGCATTGCCATGACCATGGCGCCGAGCGCACCGCCTGCCGCCGCGCGGAGACCAAAGGCGCTCTGCACGATCTCGACGAAAGCTCCCGGGATAGCGGAGAGATGCGTAAAAATAACGATCAGTGAGATTGCGATATAGATGACTGCCATAAAAGGCACGATTTTTTCAGCGACGCTGGAGATTCTCTTGAGGCCTCCGACAATGACGAGCGCCACAAGTAAAGTCAGGATCAGTCCGGCGATCACGGTCGACCAGGAGAGCTCCATGCCGAAGATATTAACGGTTGTTTCCATATTCGGATCGAAAAATCCCTGCACGGCGCTGGTGATACCGTTGATCTGAGAGAAGGTTCCGATTCCGAAAAGGCCGACCAGAAGTCCGAAGAATGCAAAAATCTTCGCGAGCCATTTCCACTTCGGTCCCATGCCTTTTTCAATATAATAGAAAGGTCCGCCGACGATATGGCCGTCCGCCGCCTGAGTTCTGTACTTTACGGCAAGTGTGCACTCAGAGAACTTTGTTGCCGTGCCGACGAGAGCCGCGATCCACATCCAGAACATTGCTCCGGGACCGCCTGCCGCGATAGCAGTTGCGACACCGACGATGTTGCCAGTACCGATCGTGGCGGAAAGAGCCGTGCAGAGTGCCTGGAAACTGCTTACGTCACCGGTGCCTTTTCCATTTTTATCTGTACTTTCTTTGGAAAAAAGATACTTGAATCCGAGTCCCATCTTGCGGAACTGGAGCCCGTGAAGGCGGATGGTGAGCAGAAGGCCGACGGCCAGAATGGCGACGATCAGCGGAATGCCCCAAACAAAATTGTCAATAGTACCGAGTAGCTCATTAAATGCGTCCATTTCCCTTTTTCCTCCTCACCTGCATAGTATTTTGGGCATGCGCCCTGCTTTAAGGGATAACGAGACGTCTCATGAAAAAAAGAGCTGAACCTTTTCGGATCAGCTCTCTAAAGAGTGGAACGGTAATTGATGCATAGAAGCTATGCTCTGTCCGTTTGCCTGAGAGATCGGATTCCCGGGCGGGGATCCTTACACCTTCGGCGCCCTTCTTTTTTGAAGGAACTCTCCAGAGACTATCACATGCGACATACTACTCTCTTTGCTTTGATGTGTCAAACTAAATTGGCCAAATAATGGTTCAGGGTGTTCAGCACGCGCTTCTTGTCCGCACTCCACATCGGCGCGATCAGCAGCTTCTTCGGGCCGTCTCCGGTGAGCCGGTGAACGACCATGTCATCCGGCAGATGCTGAAGGCATTTTCCAACAATCTGGCAATACTCTTCAAGCGTAAACATATGAAATGGATTTGTCTTGTATTCTTCTGCGAGCTGTGTTCCCTTCAGCACATGTAGGAGCTGCAACTTGATACCATCCGGCCGCGGGCTGAGCCCGACAACGTGATCGACGGTCGCCAGCATGTCTTCTTCTGTCTCTCCCTGGAGACCGAGAATCACGTGGACGATCACGTTGACCCCGATATCTTTGAGTTTCCGGCATGCCTCATCAAAGACGGCCGTCGGATAACCCCTGTGGATTCTCTCTGCCGTCCGGTCGTTAGACGTCTGAAGCCCGAGCTCGACATAGACATCTTTCATCTTCTGAAGTTTTTCCAGCATTTCCATCACATCATCCCCGAGACAGTCCGGCCGCGTGCCGATTGAAATTCCGACAATCTCCGGGCGCTCAAGAACATGAGCGTATAACGCAGTCAGCCTTCCGACATCGCCATACGTATTTGTGTATGACTGAAAATATGCGAGATATCTTCTGTCCTCCGGCGCCGTCTTACGGGAAAATTTTGCGTCGACCCACTTTTTTGCCTCTTCGATCCGCTCATCGATATCCTGTCCGTGTGCGGCAAAATCGCCAGAGCCACCTTCCGAACAGAAGGTACACCCGCCGTATCCGATCGTTCCATCGCGGTTCGGACAGGTGCACCCGCTTGAAAGAGAAAGCCGGTAGACCTTCGTCCCGTACCGGCTTTTGAAAAATTCATTTGCAGAGAGATATTTCGCAGAGAGATATTTCATTTTATTATTCTCCACTATCGCTGTTCATGTGCAGACCGATCACATAAACGATTCAACGGCAAAATGATTCCACTGATACTTCGACAGATCCACATATCCATCCGGGCAGGGGATTCCGTCCGCTTCCAGAAGCTTGATCTGCCGCTGTTCCCCGCCAAAGGCAAATGCCGAAGACACATGGCCTTCCCTGTTCACCACGCGATAGCACGGAATTCCCTCCGGATCTGGATTTACATGCAGGGCATAGCCCACAACACGCGCCCATCTCTTATTCCCGGCAAGCGCAGCCACCTGGCCGTACGTAGCCACCTTTCCCCGCGGGATCTGCCGCACCACATCATAAATAAGTTCATACGAAGACTTCGTTTCCTGGCTCATCCAAAAACCTCCCACTAACGTAAATCGAAGTTTTAAAAATATACTACTACAATCCGTCTCCGAATTCACGGCTTAGCCGTTGCCTTTCAGGCGCAGCCACAGCTACCATAACCTTCCGCAGCCTTCCCTTGGATACAGTAGCCTTCCAGCCCGCATACCATCCGCAGACGTTGGCGCTTAGCGAACTCGAGCGCAAGCGATGAGTGAGTTTAGCGCCATTACGTCGAGGACGAGCGAAAGCGTGTTGCGGGCGGAAGGCTACTGTGTCCAAGGTAATTGTCAGGTGAGCGCGTCGCGGATGAAAGCCTTGCGCATCTACGCTGCGTGCGGAAGGCTACTGTGTCCCATTCACCTCTTGAAAAACTTCCGCCCGTAGAGTACATTACGCACTGGAATACTTATTTTTAAGAAGTTTCTCGATAGTTAAATATAAGAATATAGGAGGTTTCCCGCGCAGAACAAAGGCGTTCGCGTGGGATAAAAGAAGATGACGCGGAGCAAAAAATTTCTCGGCGCCCTCCTTGCTGTGCTCGGAGGCGTCTGCTGGGGCCTGTCAGGATCGATGGGCCAGTACCTGTTTCAGAATGAAGGCATGGATACCACATGGCTCGTCCCAATCCGTCTCGGCGGAGCCGCGGCGATCCTCCTCATATTTTCACTCATCAGATACGGCGCAAAAACAGTCATCGCTCCGCTTACACACAAAAAAGATCTCATCCGGCTCCTGATCTACGGAATCGCCGGTGTAAGCTTCTGCCAGTTCACATATTTCCTGACTATCCAGCTGTCGAGCGCCGCCGTGGGCACGATCCTGCAGGACCTGTCGCCCGTCATGATTCTCTTCGTCGGATGCGTGCAGCAGAAACGCCGCCCGATGGCGCGCGAAAGTCTCGCCACCGTCCTCGGCCTTGTCGGCGTATTCCTGATCACCACCCACGGCGATCTCAGCTCCCTCTCAATCCCGGCATCCGCCCTTGTGGCGGGACTGCTGTGCGCGGCAGGCGTGACCATCTACAACGTGACACCAGGTCCGCTGATGGACGAATACCCGATCGCAATACTGCAGGGATGGTCCTTCCTCATGGGAAGCGCGATTTTTACCCTGCGGTTCCGCCCGTGGACGTATAACTACGTCCCATCGGCCATGGGAATCTTCGGGATCTTCTTCGTCATCCTCGTCGGAAACGTTGCGGCGTTCCCTCTGTACATGAGCGGAGTAAAGCTCATCGGGCCGGAAAAAGGCATCCTGTACGGATTTTCCGAGCCGATCACGGCGGCCGTCATCGGCGTCGCGCTGCTCGGCAACCGGTTCACCCTCTGGGACGGCATCGGCTTCGCCGCCGTATTTGCGATGATGGGACTCATCTCCGCAAAAAATCAGTCCTCCCAGCTCACAGAGAAAAATCGCCCCGAAATTTCCAGATCCGCAGACAGGAAACTTGTTCCCGGAGCATTCGGAATACCGGCGAATGAACGTCCATAAAATTGTGCAAACTGCTCAAAATAGTTCATTTCCTTCACATTTCAATTGACTAAAATTCATTAATCGTTTATCATCTTTCAATATGGTAACTTATTAAACTGATGCTTAATCAGGGGTGGCATCAGTTTTATAATGTCCATAAAGAATTAGGAGAAATTACAGGAGGACTTAAAATGAGCAGTAGTAAAGAAGATTTTAAGCCCTACATCTCCGCCGACCAGAATCTCCCGGAGCTTACACCGACCTCTATTATCCTCGGTGTAATCCTGGCGATCGTGTTCGGCGCTGCGAACGCCTATCTCGGCCTTCGTGTAGGACTTACAATTTCCGCTTCTATTCCTGCAGCCGTTATCTCAATGGGTATCTGCCGCGGACTGCTGAAGCGGGACAACATCCTTGAAAACAACATGGTACAGACGATCGGTTCTGCCGGCGAGTCACTGGCAGCCGGAGCGATTTTTACCATGCCTGCCCTGTTTATGTGGGCTTCGGAAGGCGCTATGGACGCACCTTCTGTAACAACGATCACCGTCATCTGCATCCTTGGCGGTACACTCGGCGTACTTTTCATGATTCCACTCCGCAACGCCCTGATTGTGGAAGAGCATGGAGTTCTGCCTTATCCTGAAGGAACAGCATGCTCGGAGGTCCTGCTTGCCGGCGAAAAAGGCGGCGCAAGCGCAAAGGGCGTCTTCAAGGGACTCGGATTTGCCGCTGCCTACAAGTTCGTCGCAGATGGCCTTCAGCTTTTCCCATCTGAGATTGGCTATGATTTCAAGAGCTACAAGGGCTCAGGCGTCGGCATCGACGTGCTTCCGTCACTTGTCGGCGTAGGTTTCATCTGCGGACCGAAGATATCCGCTTACATGTTCGGCGGTGGTATCCTCGCATGGTTCGTTCTGATGCCTCTTATCTATGTATTCGGAAGTGCTGTACCGGATGCCATTTTCCCGGCTGAGGTCACAATTTCAGAGCTGTTCAGCACGAGCGGTGCGAGCGGAATCTGGAGCAACTACATCCGCTATATCGGCGCAGGTGCTGTCGCATGTGGCGGTGTGATCTCCCTCGTGAAATCCTTCCCGATGATCATCCGTGCATTTAAAAAATCGATCAACAGCCTTAAGAACAAGCAGGAAAAAGTTGAGCGCACAACACAGGATCTTCCTATGTCATTCGTTATCATCGGCGCAATAGTCGTTGTCATCCTGCTCTGGCTCATCCCTGCCGTTGAGGTTAACCTGATCGCCGCAATCCTTATTGCGATCTTCGGTTTCTTCTTCGTAACCGTTTCCGCACGTATCGTCGGAATCGTCGGAAGTTCCAACAACCCGGTTTCCGGTATGACCATCGCTACTCTTCTGATCACCACGATCATCCTGAAGGCTACCGGCAATATCGGAACAGAAGGAATGATCATCGCGATCACGATCGGTTCAGTCATCTGCGTCGCTGCCGGAATCGCCGGCGATGTATCTCAGGACCTGAAAACCGGCTATATCGTCGGTGCTACCCCCTGGAAACAGCAGGTCGGCGAGCTGATCGGTGTCCTCGCTTCCGGTATCGCTATCGGCTACATCATGTACATCCTGAATGCAGGCTATGGCTTCGGTTCTGCTGAGCTTCCTGCACCGCAGGCAGGCATGATGAAGATGATCATCGAGGGTGTTATGAGCGGCAACCTTCCGTGGGCACTTGTATTTGTCGGCGTATTTATCGCTGTCATCGCAGAAATCTTCGGAATCCCGGTTATGCCTTTTGCAGTCGGCCTCTATCTCCCGATCTTCTCTACATCTGGTATCATGGTCGGCGGTCTTGTACGTCTGTGGGCTGACAAGAGAAGAGGTGTCAGCGACGAGGAAAGAAAAGAGCAGACCAACAACGGTACGCTTTTTGCTTCCGGTATGATCGCCGGCGAAGGACTTGTCGGTGTCCTGCTTGCGGTATTCGCATTCGCAGGCGTCGATATTGCTCTTCCTGTAAGCCTTGGTGCCGGTGGATCCATCGTATTCTTTGTAATTCTTCTCGCAATCCTGATGAGAGCTATCGTAAAGAAGCCGAAAAAATCCGCATAATCGGATTTATGTAGTATAATAAAGGGGTCTGCCGGAGTGGCAGGCCCTTTTTTGAACCAGAAACATTTGTACACTGAGCGCGGACAGAAAAAATCCCGCGGAGATTTTTATGGCAAAAACAAAAGAAAATTATCTTGATTACATCCCGAGACCCAATCGTCTCTTCGAGACCGAGGTGAACGACGAAGGACACATCCAGATCGTCATGGAAAACAAAGGCGTCTATAACTGGATCGCGCAGAAGCTCTTTAAGAAACCGCGCTTCTCTCACATCGAACTTGATGATTTCGGCACCTTCATCTGGAGTCAGATGGACGGCGAAAAAAATGTCTTCGAAATCGGCAAAGCCGTGAAAGACGAATTCGGAGATAAAGCCGAACCTCTTTACGAGCGCCTCAGCAAGTACATAAAGATCCTGCACGACAATCATTTCGTCGTGTACGTGAACAAACTAAGTCCGAAAAACGCAGCCGGGGAAAAAGAAAACTGAAACCGCAGCTTTTCATGCACCGGCATTAAAATAAACAACATCACAACCGCATCCAGGCGGAGAAAGGATTTTACACACAGCTATGGGAGTATTAGACAACCTCGAGCCAAAGGAAGTATTCCACTTTTTTGAGGAGATCACACAGATCCCCCGCCCGTCCTATCACGAGAAGGCGATCAGCGATTACCTTGTAAATTTCGCGAAGGAGCGCGGTCTTGAGTATTATCAGGACGACCTCTACAACGTTATTATCATTAAAGAAGCGTCCGAAGGATATGAGGACGTCGAGCCGATCATCCTTCAGGGCCATATGGATATGGTCTGCGAAAAGGATCCCGGCGTTGAGAAAGATATGGAGAAGGAAGGCCTCGACATTGAAGTCGACGGCGATTACATCCGCGCAAAGGGGACGACGCTCGGCGGCGACGACGGCATTGCAGTCGCTTACGCACTGGCTCTGCTCGATTCAAAGACGCTGAAGCACCCGCGCCTCGAGTTCGTCTGCACGGTTTCTGAGGAAGTCGGCATGGACGGAGCTCACGCTATCGACCTCTCTCCTATCAAGGGCCACACCCTTCTGAATATGGACTCCGAGAATGAGGGCATCGTCCTCGCAGGATGCGCCGGCGGCGGAAGTGCCAACATCAAACTTGAGATTGAGCGCGAAGACTGCGACTGGGATCGCATGATGATCCACATTAATAATCTCGTCGGCGGTCACTCCGGAAGCGAGATCAACAAGGGCCGCGCAAGCTCAGTATCGCTCATGGGACGCGTTCTCCGCGAGCTCTCCGATGTGACTAAAGTCCGCCTCGTATCCGCTGTCAACGGCTCCAAGGACAACGCCATCTCCCGCGAGTGCAAAATGGTCGTTGCCGTATCAAAGCCGAAGGAAGCAAAGAAGAAAATCAAGGAGCTCGAACAAATCGTCCGCAGCGAATATCATGCAGTCGATCCCGACATCACGATCTCCTGTGAAGAGGCAGGCGACCTCAATGATGTCAGCAAAAATGCCGCTCCGCTCACCAAGAAGTGCACGAAGAGAGTCATCTCTCTTATCACCGCCCTCCCTCAGGGAATTCAACGCATGAGCGACAATGTACCGGGACTCGTTGAGACATCCCTCAACTGGGGCGTCGCTGAGCTCTCCGCTTATGATTTCCGCATGAAAGCGGCTGTCAGAAGCTCCGTCAGCACGGCAAAGGATGAAGTCTTCAGACGCCTTCGCTGGATTGCAAAGAGCTATGACGCAGAGATGGAGATCACCGGCGAATATCCGGCATGGGAGTGGGTTGAGAACTCAAAGCTCCGCGACAAGATGGCCCGCATCTACAAGAACATGTTTGGCAAGGACCTCGTCATTGAAGCGATCCACGCCGGCGTAGAATGCGGTCTCCTCGCAGACAAGATCCCGAACATGGATGCGATCTCTATGGGTCCGAACATCCTCGATATCCACACACCGAAGGAACATCTCTCCATCTCCTCCGTCGAGAGAATGTGGAGATTCATCGTCGCGATCATAGAAGACCGCGGCTAAATAGCATAGCTGCATAATGACCGGCTAATAAACGGTTGAAAAAATCAGCTGATAAACAAAGCTGGGTGCCCAGGAGATTGAGCACTCAGCTTTTTCTTTGTTATTATTCTTACCAGAAATATTACAGTACAAAAAACGAGAATTCCCGTCATCCAATGACCGGATAATTCAACACAGGTTACCGGATATTGAATGACTCGAGCTTCACCTGAATGTCCTTCGCCGTCGCCGGGCCGACCTTCGGCACCCTCCTGTACCACTTCGGATCCTCATTCATCGCGCGGATCAGATCGCCAACCGTAACGATCCCGCAGCTCATCAGATTTTCAAAAATCCTGACTTTGATCCCGATTCGCAGACAGAGGTCATCCGTCGTCATAAAGTCTGACGCCTCTCCGACGTCAAGATCCCAGTGCTCTCCCGCAGCGCACGCTTTCAGATTCTCGCGGTAGCCCTTCTGATACCAGGCCGCCACCAGAGGACGGCGGAGCCGCTGCAGTGCTTTCCGGTGATAGGTTCCGACCGTGCTTCCTGCGCGGTTCATCCCGGCACCAATCTCGTCATACGTCATCCCATATTTATACTTCTCAAAAATCGTCTTCTGATGCTTTGGACGGAGCTGCCCGACAGCCACATAAAGACCGTTTACCTGGTCCTCCGTCCATTCATACGGATCCTTCTTACGGTCGATCGCCTTCAGCAGGTTTCTCGGCCAGGGAAGGGCCTCCTTCTTCTGCGGTCTGTCCTCCGAATAAGCGAGAAGCTTCAGAATGTTCTTCTCCTCCGCTTCCGGATAGAGCTCTCTGACGCGGTTCACCAGACGTTTCAGCGATTCCTTCGGGTCTTCACTGTAGGCAGCCGTCACACATTCTCTCCCGAAAACATGCTCCGGCGTGCTGTAGACGGCGATCGACCACCCGTAGGGCTCACCTTTCTTGTTCATCCGCTGCCGGAAATCACAGCAGATGAGATACAGCTTCATCTGAAGGCCGGTGATCACGCCCTCAAAATTCTTCTCGCCGCCCTTCGAGAATCCTGCCTTTTTCTTTACCTCGAAGGAATACAGCTCGGCGTCAGGATCACCTGTCGCTTCAGAAGCAGAAGTCCCGGCGCCAGTGCCATACATCAGTTCCGAAAGATCATCCTGCTCTCCCGAATCCTCACCCGAGAACAGATCCATGATCTTCTTTTCCCGCGCACTCGCAAGTTCATCGTCCCAGCGCGCGTCAAAATCATAACCGTCCCTCCGGTAATTGGCAAAATATGGCAGATATTTTTCCGAGATAAATCCGGCCCTCCTGTTGAAAAATTTTCCGTATGCAACGCGCCCGCCGCCGGCGATCTGCTCGCGCCATTCCCAAGGATCCGTCGCGGGGTCGCCCGTCCACCAGGACGCCGAATCTGTCATCTCCTCGACAGAAAATCCAGGCACCTCTCCCGCAAAAAGCGGAAGAAAACCAATCTCGTTGATTTTTTCCTCAAGCTCCTTAACAGAATGAATGCACGACGGATCCGAAGGATCTACGCCGTGCATTATCCACGCACCATTTTCTGATGACATATGTATTCTTCCTTCCGATGGTAATCTGCAGTGTCATTATACGCCACAGATTCTCCTTCCGCCAGAAGTCTTTCTTTTATCGTATTCCTGGAATACAGGACACTTCCAGCCCGCATACCATCCACAGCAGTCGGTGGTTAGCGAATCCGAGCGATAGCGATGGATGAGGTTACCACCGTTACTGCGAGGACGAGCGGAAGCGTGTTGCGGGCGGAAGCGTCCTATATTCATGGGAATTCTATCCAATATCTGTTACTCGCTGAACCTGAGCGCGTCGATTGGCTTCTTGACGGCAGCTTTGTGCGCCGGGTAGCTGCCGAACAGCACTCCGATGACCGCAGAAAAAATCACTGCGATCAGCGCCACGTTCATATCGACGGTCAGCGTCATTCCCGTCATGAAATGCTGGACGATCCGCAGGATGACGAACGACATCAGAATGCCGAATCCGCACCCCGCGAGGCTTATGATCAGGGCCTCGAGGAGGAACTGCCCCATGATACTGCCCTGCGTCGCCCCGATGGCTTTGCGGATGCCAATCTCTCGCGTCCTCTCGGTGACGGACACGAGCATGATGTTCATGATACCGATGCCGCCGACGAGAAGGGAAATCGCTGCGATGCCGCCGAGCATCAGAGAAAGGGTGTTGCTGACCTCCTGCTGAGTCTCCATGATCTCCGACTGTGTGGTGATCGTGAAAGCATCGGAGTCATTGTCCAGCCTTGCCATGAGGATGTTCGTCACCGCCTGCTCAGCCGCGTCCATATTTTCTGAATCGGCTGCAGAGACGTAGAACTGTGTGATATCCAGAACATTTTCCGCCATCCTCGTCATTGTCGAGAAGGGAATAAATCCCTCAAGCGTAACCGTCTCAGATTCAGAATCAGAGGAGTCGCTCTCCGATGAATCCGAAGTCGTTGTAGTCGTTGTCGAGCTGTTGACGGTCATCGATGAACCTGGCGTCGTGCTGTCTTCCGCAAGCACGCCCACGACTTCATAAGAGTTGCCATCCAGCGAGATTGTCTCGCCTACCGCATTGGCGTGGCCGAAATACTCGACCGCGGTGTCATAGGTAAGAACGATCACATAGGTATGGTTCTCAATGTCGGAGATCTTCAGGTTGCGTCCATAGGCGATCTCATCGCCCATGATATTAAAATATCCGCCTGTCGTTCCATAAAGAGTAATGGAATCCTCGGTGTACGATGTCGATCCCGTCGCGCTCGTCCTCGCGATCGGAGCGGCGTCGCCGATCGAATCATCATCAAAAAGTGTCATGAACTCCGATATGCGTATCGGCTGATCCTTGTCATCCGAAATCTGAACGCTCATGTAATCCGTTCCCATGTCGGAAATCTGGTCACTGACGGTATTGGACGCTCCGTTTCCGATGGAAACAAGAACGACCAGGGCCGTCACACCGATCATAATACCGAGCATTGTCAGAAAAGTCCTGAGCTTATTTGAAATAACGGCGTTCCACGCCATTTTCAGAGTCTGCATGCCGCCTCCATCTCCTTTACCTGTCCGTCGCGGATATAAATCTTTCTCTCCGCCTCATCAGCGATTTCATCGTTATGTGTGATCAATACGATCGTATTTCCTTCATCATGAAGCTCATGGAACAGCTTCATGATCTCACGGCTCGTATTCGAATCAAGGTTTCCTGTAGGCTCATCGGCGAGGAAAAGAGACGGCTTTGTAACAAGGGCACGCGCGATCGCAACTCTCTGCTGCTGCCCTCCGGACAGCTCCGTCGGCTTGTGGTCCATCCGGTGCGCCAGCTGGACTTTCTCCAGGGCCTCCTCGACGCGGGCCTTTCTCTCAGCGGCAGGAACCTTCTGATAGATCAGCGGAAGCTCCACATTTTCAGCCGCGGTGAGCTTCGGCAGAAGGTTGAAGTTCTGAAAAATAAAGCCGATCTTCCTGTTGCGGATTCTTGCCAGGTCATTCTCCGAATAATCCTCTATGGGCATGCCATCCAGATCATACTCCCCCTCATCGGCTGTATCGAGGCAGCCGATGATATTCATCATGGTGGATTTTCCGCTTCCCGACGGGCCGACGATACTGACGAACTCCCCGTCATCAATCTCAAGAGACGCGTGATCCAGTGCACGTACCTCCTCGTCGCCCATATGATAAATCTTGCTCACATCTTTCAGTTCAATCATGGTACGTCACCTCTCATCAGCTTCCTGAAGGTGCGCCGCCTGAAGGAGCACCGCCGCCGGTTCCGCTGGTATCTCCGCCGCCGGACGGCATGTCACCGGATGGCATCTCGCCGCCTCCCGAAGGCATAGTTCCGGAAGTATCGCCGCTTGACATGTCGCTGCCGCCAGAAGAAGAGGTATTTCCGGTCTTCTCGTAATAGACGGTATCACCGTCCTCAAGACCGCTGGTGATCTCAACCGTGTCGCCGTCGGAAAGTCCGGTCTCTACGGTCACCTCTCCCGAGAGATTTCCGTCCTCATCCACGGACGTATACACATAGGTCTCATTTCCGTTTTCCTGCAGGGCATCTACCGGAAGTGTCACGACATTCTCACTCTCCTCGACGACGATAGTCGCAGAAGCGCTCATTCCGATCAGCATTCCGTCCTGCTTCGGAACAGATATTTCAACGGTGTACTTCGCACTTCCGCTGCCGGAAGAGCTTGCCGAATTGCTGACGCTTTCAACGGTACCTTCCAGTGTGACATCCTCCAGCGCATCCATCGTGACCGTCGCCGTCTGACCGACTTCGACGGAATTGATGTCGAGCTCATCGACGCTGACGGACATCGTCATCGTGTCCTCTGACTCCATAGTAAAGGCCGTCACCTCTGTCGAATCACTGGAGCTTGAGGAAGAAGATGAGCTGTCAGTTGATTCCGTATCTGACGTCGTTGTCGCGGTAGATGAAGACGAGCTGGATGATGAACCAGATGATGAACCGGATGAAGAGCTGCCCGAAGATGATCCGCTGCTAGATGATCCTGAGCTGCTGCCACCGGAAGTGCTGCCGGATGTAGTACTTCCTGAACCGGTTGTGCTGCTGCCCGATCCGCTCGTAGAAGTATCAGTGGTATCTTCTGAGGATGAAGAAGTTGACTCTGTCTCAGTATCTTCTGCGGTCGGCAGCGCCGTCAGTGTAAATGTGAGTGTGCCGTCTGTCTCAAGATCCGGGTCATTAGATGCGATCGTATAACCCGAAATGTCATCCAGATTCGAGATACTGTCTTCACCGAAACAATAACCATCAGCAGCAGTCATAACTACTGAGGCAATATACGTCGTGTCAGCTTCAAATGTATCTGTAGACGAAAGGACGGTTCCATCAGAATCTCTCCAGGTGATCTCCGCCGTCCAGCTGCCGTCCGCAGCTTCGAGCTCTGTAACCGGGTTTGCTCCCGTGACAGGAGCTGTCAGCACAAAAGCATTTTCCGCATCATCTGATGATGACGCCGCAGAAACCTCAAAGTAGATCTGCGTATCCTCCGTCGATGAATCAGTCGTTGCATCTTCTTCTGTAGATGAAGATGTTGTATCTGATGTGTCGTCAGTATCTGTTGTATCGTCTGTGAGTACAGCCACAGCCGTATCGCTGTCTGAAGTCTCTGTGTCATCGGTGGACTCTGTATCACTGTCTGAAGAGCTGCTGTCCACAGCTGTGACAGCAGTCACGTAATTAGCCAGGACAGCAGAGACAGTGTTGCTGCTGGTCGTGCTGCCTGTCGTATCACTTCCGCTTGTCGTATAAGAAGTGGTAACGTTAGTGCTTCCTGTACTGCTGGTGCTGCTGTCCGAGGACGATGAAGCCGTAACGTTTACTGAAGCAATTGTGCCATCTTCAGTTGCTGTGATCTCGTCTGTCTCGGAAAGTGCCACAAGCGCCTGCAGCTCAGCCGTGAGCTCTTCTCTTTCAGTGATAAGGCTGTTGTATTCCTCAGAGTTCTCGTCGATCTCAACCGTAAGGAGCGTGTCGCCAGTCTCAACCTCATCGCCGACAGCCACATCAATTTCCGTTACCG
Source organism: Eubacteriales bacterium (assembly GCA_036453165.1). Lineage (GTDB taxonomy): Bacteria > Bacillota > Clostridia > Lachnospirales > Lachnospiraceae > Bilifractor. The sequence goes on from JAZHVR010000015.1 coordinate 26,612, forward strand.
TGCCATCGGTAGCCGTTACCTGAATAATGTTGTCGGTGTCCCCGCCGACGGCGATTTCTACAAGCGCCCCGCTTGCCGACATCGTGTCTTCTACGGAAGTGTCCTCAGAAGCATAGACAGCCGTCACAGTTCCCGAAACACCGGCTGTAATATCCTCGGTCGCCGTCTCATCTGTGATCGCAGCGATCTCGGCATCCACCTCGTCGATGGAAGACTGTACCGAATCCATCGCTGTGAGTATCGAACTGTGGTCAACCTTTGCCAGGACATCGCCGGCGCTCACGGTATCGCCCTCAGAGACCTCAACCTCAGTGATCGTCAGTCCGGAAGGGATCGTGATCGCATCTCCGTCGGCGCTCTCAAGCGTACCGGTGCCAGTGATGCTGTTGGAGACCGTACCAGTCGTAGCCGTCGTCTCCTGCACATCTGATGATGAACTGTCATCGGCCTTTACCTGCGTGTTTTTTCCGCGGACATAAAAAACTCCGCCAGCGACAGCCGCTGCCGTAACAACACTTACACCGATATAGATCTTCTTTCTGTTTTTACTTTTCTTGAAAGAAGACGTATTCATCTTCAGATCCGACTGCTTGTCTTTTTTCTTGAAATTAAAGCTCAGTTTTTTCACGCTGATCCCTCCATCTGATTACCGTATAAAACCGTGAATCTTCAATCAACTCTCTACCAAAATCACCCATATACTAGTTACTGAGCCTTAAACCAAATTAAAAGGAGCTTTAAAAAGGGCCGCCGCACAAAAAATCTGCGCAGCAGCCATCATATCTCATAAATTTTTCTGTTTTCTTGCCTTAATTGTTATCTGATTAATCGCGGTCGCAGGTTTAATCGTCGACGCGCAGGATCAGTGTCAGCACATTGCGTGCCGCCTTTTCAAGGTCGTCGCGCGTGATGAGGCCATGATCCAGTGCGTACTGCATACGGTGAGGATATCCGCAGCCCATCTTCACATCATTGCCTGCGCGGCACTCTCTGTACTGTTCTCCGTAACCCCACCAGTCGGTCGTGACCAGTCCGTCGAATCCCCATTCTTCGCGCAGAATACCGTCCAGCAGCTCTTTATTTTCGGAAGCGCGCACGCCATTGATCATATTGTAGCTGGTCATGACGGCCCACGGATGCGCTTCCCTGACGATGATCTCAAACTGTCTCAGATAGATCTCCCGGACTGCCCTCTCCGACACGCGCGAATCAGAATTTTTCCGGTTTGTCTCTTTATTATTGAGCGCGAAGTGTTTGACCGTCGCCGCCACATGATTGCTCTGGATTCCCTTCACCATCTGCGCCGCCTGTTTGCCGGCGAGATACGGATCCTCCGAATAATATTCAAAGTTTCTTCCGCAGAGTGGGGAGCGGTGAATATTCACTGCAGGTGTCAGCCAGACACAGATGTTATTTTCCTTTGCCTCTTCTCCGCCGGCGATGCCGACCCTGTACACCGTCTCCTCATCCCACGTGCAGGCGAGAAGCGTCGCACACGGGAAAGAGGTGGTCCTCACGCCCGTCTCCGGGGCAAAGCGGAGGCCTGCCGGTCCGTCCTCCGTCATGACATTCGGTATTCCTTTTTCAGGGAGATTTCCCCAGCCGAAGGTGTTCGCACACCCTGTGTTCGGCTGACCGCCGAGGAGCCAGATGAGATCCTCATCCGTAAGCTCTCTGACAAAATCGTCGAGGCTCATCTTCCCGTCTGCGACATCGGAAAATGACACTTTTTTCACCTCGTCGTTCCAGCCGCCGAGAGAAATGGAACGGCTGCCCCTCGTCTCCGGATATCTTCCGTCGATCTGGCGGATCGTCAGCGGCTCAAGTCCGTACGCATCGGGATCATTTTCCTTTTCAATGCTCTCCGGCGGGAACACGGCCGCCACACTCTCATCGACGTTCTTCTCCGGAAGCTTTTCCATCGTGCCGTCGGATCGCATTCTCTCCGCAAGCTTCGCCGGCGCGAGGCGCGACGTCATCTTGCGCACCACGAGGTCGCTCTTCAGTTCCAGATGATAATCAAGCTCTTCTGCACTGCGAACATCCGTCCCGAGATAGAACACATAGCTTCCCTTCTCGAGGACCCAGGAAGAAGTGCTGATTTTTCCAAGGTCATCATAGGAGGCCATCTCCGCGACGCGGAAACGCATGGTGATCCACTGCGATTCTCCCGGCTGAAGAAGACGCGTCTTGCGGTAGCGGATCAGCTGGCGCGCCGGTTTTCCGAGAAGCCCCTGCGGCGCCCCGAAGTAAAGCTGAACGACTTCTTTTCCCGCGCGGCCGCCCGTATTCGTCACGCGCAGCGATACCGTCACCTCATCTCCATTCTCCGATGCATCACCGCTCTCTGAATCATCACAGGGCGAGGCTGCAGCGCATATCTCATCGAGCCTGAAGGTTGTATAGGAGAGGCCGTATCCAAACGGATAGACAACTTTCTTATCGGCACCCGGGATCGTCTCAAAATACCGGTATCCGGTGTAAATGTCCTCCGTGTATTCCACGTAATCCGGCGACTTGTGGAACCCCGCTGTCGAAGGATAATCCTCAAGTCTTTGCGCAAAGGTGTCGGCGAGTTTTCCGGACGGATTCCCGATGCCCATGATCAGCTCCGCCTCCGCGAGTCCGCCCTCCATTCCGCCCTGCCAGGCCATCAGCAGCGCGTCAATATGGGAGTCATTTTTCGCCCATGACGTATCAAACATGCCGCCGACGTTCAGAACGACAATAACCTTAGAAAAGGCAGAAGAAACTTCCCTGATCAGCTTCTCTTCCTGATCCGTGAGGTAGAAATCCGCCCTCTTAAAAATCTCCGCCGCGCGCCCGGACGCCGAGGCAAAGTCGCAGTAATTTTTGCTGCCCGAATCCACGTCGGCCCTGCGGTCCCAGCCCTCGCCGGAAAAGCGGCTGATAGAGATGATGGCCGTGTCCGTAAAGGCACGCGCCCGCTCCAGCATTCCTTCCGGGAGCTCCGGTTCAGCGATCATGCCCGGGTATCCGCCTGCCGCATATTCCTTAGCCACGTAGTCGGCATAAAAATCGGATGTCTCCCTGAAAACAGACACGATCCCGTCTTCCTCGAGCACCTTCATGCCCTCGTCCAGATTTCTCGTGTACGGGCAGAAGACCTCGGACGAGCCTCCTCCGCCCTTCACATAGTCTATGGTTCCCTTGCCGAAAAGCGCCACGCGGGAGCCTCGGGCAAGAGGAAGCGTGGCCTCCTTATTTTTCAGAAGGACCATGCCCTCCTTCGCGGCATTCTTTGAAAGTTCAATGTGATCTCTGCAAGCAGTCACGCGCCTGCCATCTTTTCCGAGCGGCGTTCCCGGCGCAAACCGGGCCCTCACCCAGTGCTCCATAACAAATACCTCCTCAATAATTCAAAGCTCAATGACCCTCAATACTCTATCGATAAAAAATAAAAACATGAATAAAATTTAAAAAATTATAGCATACCCCTGTGGCTTTCGCTTGTGTTTCGCTGGCCCGCGGCCGCTGCCCTTTTTGTCCTCCGGCTGTCCTGTCGGAGCAGTTCTTTATAAAAAGTCAGAAAATCCCGCAGTTCCTCCGGTCAGGCTTCGAAAAGCCAGCCCGGAGGTCTGCGGGATTAGAGATCCTTACTATTCACTTTACTCAGATATCAGCTTTCCAGAGTCCGTGCAGGTTGCAATATGCGTACGCCGCAACCGGCTTCTCGCCATCAGCCAGTGCAAACTTCGCTTCCGGAGCTCCGCCGACGGTGAGATCTTTCTTCTGGAATCCGTTCTCCGTCTCGAGAACAATAAACTCAATGTGATGCTCAGGCAGCATCGGATGAGCCGCGGATCCAACCTTTACCGTAACGGTATTTCCGGATACTTCAACAACAGGGACATGTTTCTCAACAGCCGCGTCCGTCGTGTTAGGTACGAGTTCTTTCATCTCCGTGCCGCAGCACTTCGGGGTACAGGCTGTTTTCTCACCGAGAAAAGTAATAAAGTTTCCACATCCTTCACAACGATAAAAAAGCATTTGTCTTACCTCCTTAAAACATTTGTATCAGAGTCTGCTGCACGCCTTTTTTCAGGCACCCTCATTCTACCATTGAGTCCCATCAGGACACAACCATTATTGCGTGAAATTTCTGTGTCCGCTGACAGAACACTTCTACCCGGACTTGCCAAAACCGGAACAAAGTGTTATAGTCCGAGTCAAATGTGAAAAGGCATATGGAGGTAAAAGCCTTCCACATTAGCGCCGGGACCTGAAAAAAGGTTGACGAGGCTGGTAGTTATCGAAAGATTCGGCGGATGCTGCCACGGTCCCAGAAGGGGTCGAAAGAGAAAAACCAAAAAACGGAATCAACACCGCAACAGAAAGTTTCTCACTACAACTGTTAACTGAAAAATCGCACCGACGGGGCGGATGACATGTGGAATTATATGATTCTATGTCATCTGTTATTTCCCGTCTGCCGACTATTGTCTGGATGCCTGGATACCGGTGATTTTCTATCACCCGATGGCCACATCCCGGCTGAAGTTTTGCGCGATTTTTCCAGATAAACAACTGAAGGGAGAAACTTATTTTATGTGTGGAATTGTTGGATTTACTGGTGACGGCGCTGATCAGGCAGCACCTGTATTACTTGACGGACTTGCAAAGCTTGAGTACAGAGGATACGACTCTGCCGGAATCGCTGTCTATGATGACAAAGCAAAAGCGATCCACTACAAAAAAACTGTCGGCCGTCTGAAGGTTCTTTATGACCAGACGCACGGCGGTGCTGACCTGCCCGGCACCTGCGGAATCGGCCACACCAGATGGGCTACGCACGGCGAGCCGACTCAGCCGAACGCCCATCCGCATCTCAACAAAGATAATACGATCGCCGTTGTCCATAACGGCATCATCGAGAACTACCTGCCCTGGCGCAAACGCCTGCAGGCAAAAGGATATGAATTCAAATCTGACACAGACACTGAAGTCATCGTTCAGATGATCGACTATTACTACAAGGGTGATCCGCTGAAGGCGATCACGACGGTAATGCAGCGTCTGGAAGGTTCTTATGCACTCGGCATCCTCTTTGCCGATCACCCGGGAGTGATTTTTGCAGCGAGAAAGGACAGCCCGCTTATCGTCGGCAAATCCGGCAAGGCTTCCTTCATCGCATCGGATGTCCCGGCTATTCTGAAATACACCCGCACTGTTTATTACCTGGATAACGAAGAAGTTGCGCGTCTCACACCCGACAATATCGAATTTTTCAATATCGACGAAGAGCCGGTGGAAAAAGAAGCAAAGACGATCGACTGGGATATCAACGCCGCTGAAAAGGGCGGATATGAATACTTCATGCTGAAGGAGATCTACGAGGAGCCGAAGGCCCTCCGCGACACGCTGAACCCTCGTATCCGCGACGGACACGTCGTCATTGATGAACTCGGCCTCAGCGACGAGGACATCCGCAAGATCCACAAGCTGTTCATCGTGGCCTGCGGTTCCGCTTATCACGCCGGCATCACCGGAAAATACGTGTTGGAGGGTCTCGCGCGGATCCCTGTCGAGGTTGATCTCGCGTCTGAATTCCGCTACCGCGACCCGATCATCGAAGAGGGCGATTATGTGATCATTATCAGCCAGTCCGGCGAAACAGCCGATTCTCTCGCCGCTCTCCGTGAGTCGAAAAAGCGCGGTGCGAAGACGCTCGGCATCATCAACGTCGTCGGAAGCTCCATCGCCCGTGAAGCTGACAATGTCATGTACACCTGGGCAGGCCCCGAGATCGCCGTTGCGACGACAAAGGCATACCAGACACAGCTGATGGCGCTCTACCTTCTGGCGATCAAATTTGCCGTTGCCCGCGGAAAAATCACCGCTGACGAGGAGGCCTCTCTGATCAGCGACCTCAAGGCGATCCCTGACCAGATCCAGATGCAGCTCTCCAATAAATCCGATATCCAGAAATTTGCCAACCGCTATCTCGCGGCTGAGCACGTCTTCTTCATCGGACGAGGCATCGATTACGCGATCTCACTCGAGGGCTCACTGAAGCTGAAGGAGATCTCCTACATCCATTCCGAAGCCTATGCGGCCGGCGAGCTGAAGCACGGGACCATCTCCCTCATCGAAGACGGACGTCTCGTCGTCGCCGTCATGACGCAGCCAGAGCTCGTCAAGAAAGAGATCAGCAACGTTGTAGAGGTCAAGAGCCGCGGTGCTTTCGTCATGGCCGTCACAACCGTCGGAAATACAGAAGTCGAAAAGGTTGCCGACTACGTCATCTACATCCCGAAGACTAACCGCTGGTTTACGAACTCTCTCGCGATCGTTCCTCTCCAGCTCTTCGGCTACTACGTAGCTCTCGGCAAAGGACTTGACGTCGACAAACCGAGGAACCTCGCAAAGTCCGTCACGGTTGAGTAATCGCTCATAAATTGGTGATTACCCGCATTTACCGATCTTTCAATCGGACAAACACCAAAGGAATACACAAAGGAGCCGGGGATCAAAATCTCCGGCTCCTTCATTATTCATAATTTTCTTTTTGTCTCAGTTTTTCAGTGAATTATATTTCCTTCTCGTCTCAGTTTTCCTTCGTGCCCGCATTCTTCGCGCTCTTGCGTTTCAATGCTCTCTTCACCTTTTTCTGTGCACTGGCGATCTCCTCGGGATGCTTTTTGTGCTGTTCAAGAATATACGACAGCGCCTCATATGTCTCATCGCTGATATCATGCTCTACCTTGCACGCATCGTCGCGCGCCGTCTCCGGGTTCACGCCCGCCATCTCAAAAAGCTCAGTAAGCATATTGTGGCGGCTGTAGATCTTTGTCGCAATCGCCATGCCAGAATCCGTCAGTGTGATAAATCCCGACCTGTCCATCGTCAGATAACCATTCTCACGCAGGTGCTTAACGGCATAGCTCACACTGGGCTTCGTCACGCCAATCCGGTCCGCAATGTCCACCGAACGGATATAGCCCTTTTCTTCCTTTAAAATCAGCATTGTTTCGAGGTAGTCCTCAGCCGACTTCTGAATTTTCATCTCAAATTCCCCCACACCACGGTTCCAGGACCGTGTTTCCTTTCTAACATTAGTTAGAATAATACGCTATTTTCTAACTTCGCGCAAGATAATAAAATTTCTTTACTGCTTTCCTCCCCTGGTGCGCCCGGAAGGATCAAATCCTGTCAGTTCCCGGACGACAACGGACGCGGCAAGAATGCCTGCGGCCTCCGGGACAAAAGCAGAGGACCCGGGAGCAAATTTTCTGCTGCCCGGAGCCGAAGGCACGCGCTTAAGGGGCACAACAGCCGGCTCCGTCGAATACACTACGGTAAGGCTTTCGATGCCGCGTTTCCGCAGTTCCTTCCGCATCACGCGGGCGAGCGGGTCGTTTTTCGTGTCATAAATATCGCAGACAGCGAGCTTCGTCGGATCTGTGCGGTTGCCGCAGCCCATACACGAGATGACCGGAGTGCCCGCGCTCTTCGCCGCCTGGATGATTCCGATTTTTCCGGTGACTGTGTCGATCGCATCGATCACATAGTCAAACTGCGAAAAATCGGGGTGCTCCGATTCTGGATCCTCCGGCAGATAAAACGTCTTGTGGCGGTTGACGACAATGTCAGGATCGATGTCGCGGATACGCTCCGCCGCCACGTCCACCTTATATTCTCCCACGCGGCTCAGCGTGGCAAAAATCTGCCGGTTAATATTTGAGAGGCTGACACAGTCGTTATCAAAAAGGTCGAGCGTCCCGATGCCGCTCCTCGCGAGTGCCTCGACGGCATTTCCCCCGACACCGCCGACGCCAAAAACCGCGACTCTTTTCTTCCGCAGTCCTTCTACGACATCATCGCCATAAAGAAGAGCCATTCTGGAAAACTGTTCCTTCACTGCCATCCGATTATTCTCCTGATATTCAAAACAAAGCGCTATTACCAGAGATATCCCCGCAGGGGCCGCAATACCCGGCTTATCCACCCTCAGGGGCCGCAATACCCGGCTTATCCACCCTCAGGAAGACACGCCGGGTATTTTTCATCAGAATCGTATCAGAATCACATAGAGATAACTCCGAGAACATTAAGTACCGAGCTAAGGAAAATGATCGCGAGAAAAGCGATGGCGAGGTACTTGATCACGAAATTATACACTTTTCTTCTTCTGAACTTTGCGCCGCCGAGCATAACCTCATCGGCGATCCCGTCGAGCGTCGCTTTCCTCAGTACAAGGATGCAGGTCGCAATCGCCGCGATCGGCATCATCAACGAATTCGACAGGAAATCAAAGAAGTCAAGGAAGTCCATGCCGAGGATTGTCACATTAGAAAGCACGTTAAATCCGAGGCTGGAAAGAGTTCCAAGCCCGAAAATGATGACCGCGACAACCGCAGTCGCGCCCTTTCTGTTCAGATGAAGCTCATCCTCAAACGTCGACGCGCATGTCTCTGCCAGAGAAACGGCACTTGTCAGCGCTGCAAAGAAGACCAGCAGGAAAAATGCGATTCCGATCGCCGTTCCGAGGCCCATGCTTCCGAAAATCTTCGGCATGGTGATGAACATCAGAGAAGGTCCTGCCTGAAGATTCTCCGCGGCATCAGAGCCCGAAAAGGCGAAGACAGCCGGGATGATCATCAGACCGGCCAGAATGGCGATCGCCGTATCAAAAAGCTCAACCTCTTCCGTCGATTTTTCAATACTTACTTCCTTCTTCATATAAGAGCCGTAAGTATACAGGATGCCCATCGCGCAGGAGAGTGAATAGAACATCTGCCCCATAGCGGTCACAACCGTCATCCACGAGAAACGGCTGAAATCCGGGATCAGGAAATATTTGATTCCCTCGACCGCACCCGGTCTCGTCATCGAGTAGATAGCCACGATGATCGCGAGAATGACAAGCGCCGGCATCATGATCTTTGAGACACGCTCAACGCCCTTCTGAACGCCAAAAGCGATGACGGCCACCGTGCATGCCGCGAAAACAACGAACCATCCCTCGACGGACACTCCGTTTGAGATAAAGTCTGAAAAATAGTTGTCTCCGGCCATCAGCTGCACACCGCCGGCGATATATCCCGCCAGATAGCGGAGCACCCAACCGCCGATCACGCAGTAATACGGGGTGATGATCATCGGGATCACTGCGTTCATCCAGCCGCCGAACAAGTAACCCTTCGATTTTCCGATCGCTCTGAACGCTCCGATCGGGCTCTTCGCCGTCTTTCTTCCGAGAGCCGTTTCCGAAACGATCAGCGTATATCCGAACGTCACTACAAGGATCAGGTAGACCAGCAGAAAAATCCCACCGCCGTATTTCGCGGCGAGATATGGAAACCGCCAGATGTTACCGAGGCCGACCGCCGAACCCGCAGTCGCCAGAACGTACCCGAGCTTCCCGGAGAAGGAGGCTCTGTCGCCAGTTTGCTGATTACTCATTATCTTCCCTCACTTTATTCATTACTGTATTTAAGCATAACATTCGTATTGTACCACATTACTGGAATATAACAAACCATCAGTGCACAACAATATATACAATACGTATAGAAAAAGAGAGGCATCTTCTGCCTCTCTCCAGGATGCGACCAAGAGGGCTCGAACCTCTGACCTCCCGCACGTCAAGCGGACGCTCTGCCAGCTGAGCTATGATCGCATATTCACTTTTCACGCGATGTTTCTATTGTAATAGAGTGACCCGGATTTTACAAGCAAAAAATCAACGGCGGCCCATATTTTTTTCAAACAGGACCGCCGCGTACTCTATATTATTAAGTTGTCCCAATTACCTTCGATTATTCACCGAAATATCTCTTCAGCAGACCCTGGAATGCCTTGCCATGTCTAGCCTCATCACGAGCTGCCTCATGCATAGCATCATGGATAGCGTCAAGGTTCTCTGCCTTTGCTCTCTTAGCGATCTCGGTCTTGCCCTCGGTAGCGCCGTGCTCAGCCTCTACACGAAGCTCAAGGTTCTTCTTGGTGGAGTCAGTAACAACCTCGCCGAGCATCTCAGCGAACTTAGCAGCATGAACAGCTTCCTCAGAAGCAGCCTTCTCATAGTACAGACCAACTTCCGGATATCCCTCGCGATATGCTACGCGAGCCATTGCCATGTACATACCAACCTCAGTGCACTCACCTGTGAAGTTAGCCTGAATGCCTTCCTTGATGTCAGCCGGGATATCGTCACAGATGCCTACTTTGTGCTCAGCTGCCCATGTCATCTCACCGGTCTCCTCAACCTTAACGAATTTTGACTTCGGTGCGTGGCAGGTCGGGCAGGTCCAGTCATCCGGAAGATCCTCGAACTTAACGCCTTCAACATCCTCATCATAAATGTGACCACAGATAGTGCATTTGTACTTTGCCATAATAATTACCACCTTTCATATGATAAATTTTGTTTTACTTCTCTATATTTTGTGAATTCTCAGAATCCTCACTAAATGTACCACGAACATGTGACACAATAGTGAATTTTGCGCTTAACATCTGTAATATCTGAGTTAATTTTCACAGATGCGCAGTTCCCGATCAGAGTTTCCTGAAATCAGATGCCGGATGCTTGCAGACAGGGCAGATAAAATCAGGAGGCAGAACCTCGCCCTCATAGATATATCCGCAGATCGTGCAGATCCAGCCCTTCTTCGGAGCCTCTTCCGCTTTCGGTGCCTCCGGTTTCGGTTTAATATTTGCGAAGTAATACGCATAGGAGGCGGAAGCTGTCTTCGAGAGGACCTCTCCGTCCGTCACATCGGCGATGAACAGTGTGTGACTTCCAAGGTCGACTGTCTTTTTAACCTTGCCTGAGATATAGCCATTTACATCCGGAGTCGTGATGTATGTGATGCCATTTGCCGCCCGTTTGTACTCAATTCCAACCATCTTATCTACATCGCGGCCGCTCTGATATCCGAAGCGCTTGAACACATCGAATTTGGCGTCCTCGCTGAGAATCGATACGTTGAACTCGCCGGTCTTCAGGATCATATCGTGTGTAAAATCCGTCTTATTCAGTGCGATCGCGATTGTATTCGGCGCGCTCGCTACCTGAAGAGCCGTGTTGATGATACAGCCATTGTCCTTGTCTCCGTCCTTTGCAGTACAGACAAACAAACCATACGTAAGATTACGCATTACCATGTCATCCATGTCGTCCCGCTCCTTTCATGCTTTTTCCAGGCCGTCGCCCTGTTTAGCCAGACATTCCGCACACACGCCTTCATAGGTCGTGGTGTGATAGATAATGTCGCCTCCGGTAACATCTGAAGCTTTCCGATCCAGGTCCTCATTGTAATCATCGGGATAATCCACTACCTTTCCACAGCAGGTGCAGTGAAAATGGTCGTGTGGCTTGGGATTGCCGTCAAAGCAACTCCATCCGGTTCCCTCGATCTTCTGGATCAGACCTTCCTCCACAAACAGATTGAGATTCCTGTATACGGTGGCAAGCCCGATGCCCGGATCTTCTCTCCTCACGATTTCCAGAACTTCATCAGCGGTCAGATGAACATTCGTCCCACTGATAGCCTCCATTATTAACTTCTTCTGACGTGTATTTCTTCTCTCCATAGGCGCTCATTATTGAGAACAATTCTTATTATAGAGACCGTTCGTCAATTTGTCAACCTTATTTGTATTTTTCTTTTAATTTTCTGTCAAAATATTATTTATAGGGGTCTTCCGCCCGCACACACGCTCTCGCTCGTCCTCGCAGTAACGGCGCGTAAATTCGTCCTGCACTAACGTTTGGACTCATTAAGCGCCGACTGCTGCGGATGGTGTGCGGGCGGAAGGCCCCTATGCAACCGGACCCGCATAGCGCCGGCGTCTGCGGATGGTTGCGGTTTGGAAGGTTCCTGTCTTAGTCGGATACGAATAGCACCGGCGTCTGCGGATGGTGTGCTGGCGGAAGGCCCCTGAATTGTGAGTGTCCGAACGGAAGTCTGTGATTTCTATATTGAGATAAAAAAGACTCCGGTCACATCTGGTGCTATGCCGAAGTCTTCTGCAAATCATTATGTAATTTCAATGTAATTATTATCTACAAGCTCAGCCCGACCGCTGTCGGCCCAGGTAATCCTTTGTCAGTCTCACTACCACCGGAGACAATGCCAGGACGGCTATCAGGTTTGGTATTGCCATCAGTCCGTTCATGCTGTCGGCGAGGTTCCAGACGAGGTCGAGTTTTACGCTGGCGCCGATGACGACGAATAAGACGTAGATGGCCTGATATGCCATCATGCCGCGGCTCCCTGCGATGAACTCCATGCAGCGGCCGCCGTACAGGCTCCACGAAAGGAGCGTTGAAAACGCAAACATGGTGATGCAGACGGCGATGATCAGGGAACCGATCTTGTCGCCGAAGGTCGTGGAAAAAGCGCGGATCGTCAGGTCTGCCGCCGCCGTTTTTCCGTAGTAGTCTCCCGCGCAGCCGGAGCAGAGGATTGCGAGCGCCGTCAGCGTACAGATAACGATCGTGTCGGCGAAGACCTCAAACACGCCGTACATTCCCTGCTTTACAGGGTGATCGACGTCCGCCGCCGCGTGAGCGATCGGCGCAGTACCGAGACCGGCTTCGTTTGAGAAAATTCCCCTTCCAAAGCCTGCTCTCATCGCCTGCTGGATGGCGACGCCGGCGAGTCCGCCGCTGATCGCGGAAGGATCAAATGCGCCTTCAAAAATCTGCGCAAAAACCGGTCCGATCATGCTGCCGTGGGAGATGACCACCGCCAGCGCAGCCACGATATATACGATCGCCATAACAGGGACCAGCTTCTCCGTCACGCTGCCGATTCTCTGCAGTCCGCCGAAGATGACCAGGATCGTAAGGATGGCTCCGATCACGCCGATGATCGTGTAGATCATCTGGAGCATGTCGTCCTCGATCGCGGGATTAAAAGAAACAATAACGGATCCGATGGATGATGCGATCGTGTTGATCTGCGTCATGCACCCCGTGCCGATTGCCGCGATCATTCCGAAGAGGCAGAATATAACGGCGAGCCATTTCCACCTCTTTCCGAGGCCATTTGTGATGTAGTACATGGGACCGCCGACAAAATCGCCCTTATCATTTTTCTTCCTATAATGAACAGCGAGAACAATCTCGGAATATTTCGTGCACATTCCGAACAGAGCCGCGATCCACATCCAGAAGATGGCACCCGGTCCGCCGACAGCAATGGCTCCCGCCACGCCCGCGATATTTCCGGTTCCGACCGTACCCGCGAGGGCCGTCGTCAGCGCCTGCGCCGGAGTCAGCGTACCTTCCTTGTTCTTCTCCTTGGAAAACAGCCGTCCGACCGTCCTCTTCATAATGAATCCGAACTTTCGGAACTGGATGAAGCCCAGACGCGCCGAAAGAAAAATACCCGTTCCCAAAAGAAGCACCAGAAGTGGGATTCCCCACACAACGGCGTCCATCTGACTCGAAAATTCCGTCAGCCTGTTCAGTAAATCAGCCATGTCATAATCTCCTTACCCACAAAGATAAAGAAAATTATACCACAACTAATCCCCTGCGTCCGCTCAGAGTGGCACATCTCTGTGTTCAACGGACGTCGAGAATGCGATCAGCGTCTTTGTTTTTCCAAAATGCTGCAGTTCATTGATGAAATGATCGAGCTGCTCCGTCGACTGAAAAGCCGTCTCTATCAGCATCGAATAATCTCCTGTGACGCAGCTGCACTCGATGACGTTGTCGATCGACTTGATATATGGATAAAACTCCTTCTTCTGATTCGGCTCAACCTCGAGGTTTATAAACGCCTTGATATGGTAGCCAAATCTCTTGTAATCGACGGCCGCGTGATACCCCCGGATGATCCCCTGCTTTTCCAGCTTCTCGATCCTCGCCGAGACCGCCGGCGAGGACAGAAACACCTGCCGAGCGATTTCTTTCACCGGGGTTCTGGCATTCTTGAGAAGCAGGCGGATAATCTTCTTATCAATCGCGTCCAGCTCTTTCTCTTCCGTCGTCTCCTGCGCCGTCATATTTTGTTCCATATCTTTCATGAGCAGATCGCCCCCTTACCGGATATAACCTGTTTTTCCGGGTCCTGTTTTCATTTAGTATACGCAACCCGGCGGCGCGATTTTATACTGATTTTTAAGGCTGCTTAATTTTAATTATCTTTACTTAATTAAGCAAATCGTTCTTTCGTTGAATTTTTTTAAGCTGAATTTGGCGAATTTCCGTCTTTTCGTTCGTTCTCAGTTTACTTTATTTACAAATCTATTTTTCGGGTCTATCCTTCGTACATACCTGCAGGACGAAGTCAGTTGTGTCAGAAAATTACGCAGCAAACATTTGCATGATAACCGCAGAAAGGATGCAGAAAATGAGAACACGTCTGGAATCAGATTCAATCGGAACAAAGGCAGTACCGGAAGAAGCATACTATGGAGTTCAGTCACTGAGAGCACACGAAAACTTCCAGATCACCGGCCATCAGATGAATCCAGAGTTTCTGAAAAATCTCGCCCTGATCAAGAAAGCTGCCGCCATTACAAACCGCAACGCAGGAGAGCTTGACAGCAGCAAAGCTGCGGCGATCATCGAAGCAAGTGAAGAAGTGATGCGCGGAGAATTCCGTGATGAATTCGTCGTTGATGCCGTACAGGGAGGCGCCGGAACAAGCGCCAACATGAACATGAACGAGGTCATCGCCAACAGAGCCTGCGAGCTCCTCGGAGCAAAGAAAGGACATTATGAAACCGTTCATCCGAACGACGATGTGAATATGGCGCAGTCCACAAATGACGTAATCCCCACGGCGGGAAAGCTGACCGTCCTGGACCTCATGAAGCCGCTGGATAAAGAGCTCGGAAGACTTGAGGCGGCGCTGAAGGAAAAATCAGAAGAATTCGATGACGTGATCAAAATGGGGCGCACGCAGCTCCAGGACGCCGTTCCGATGAGACTCGGACAGAGCTTCCACGCCTGGGCCGTCATGGTAGCGCGCGACCGCAGAAGACTCCACGACGTGAGCCGCGAGATGCTGACCGTCAATCTCGGCGGTACGGCGATCGGAACAGCGATCAACACCTCCGAATCCTATTTTACAAATATCGTACCTTGTCTCGCTTCTCTTTCCGGCTATGCGCTCAGCCAGGCAGAAGACCTGTTTGACGCCACTGAAAACCTCGATGGTTTTGTAGCCGTATCCGGCGCACTGAAGACCTGCGCCGTAGACCTCTCGAAGATGTGCAACGACCTTCGTCTCCTCTCCTCCGGCCCCAAGACAGGCCTCGCAGAAATTCATCTTCCGGCCATGCAGAATGGTTCCTCCATCATGCCGGGAAAAGTCAACCCCGTCATCCCCGAAGTTGTCAACCAGGTAGCCTTTCTTGTCGTCGGACACGATGTGACGATCGCGATGGCTGCAGAGGCAGGACAGATGGAGCTGAATGCCTTTGAGCCAGTCACCTTCTACAACCTGTTCGAGTCAGAGGAAGCACTCTGCGGCGCCGTCCGCACGCTTGTTGACCACTGCGTCACCGGAATCACCGCAAACAGAGATCGCTGCCGCAGGCTGATGGAGAGCAGCGCCGGAATTGCCACTGCCCTCTCACCGTACATCGGCTACAAAAAATCAGCCGAGATAGCAAAACAGGCCGTCCGCGAGAACCGCACCGTGCGCGATATTGTCCTCGCAGACAGCCTGATGAGTGAGGAAGAACTTGACCGCGTGCTCGATCCATGGGCACTTACAGATGTTCATCCTTCCATTCGCAAAGCTATGTAAAACAGCAATCCATTTGATTTATTAAGCCATGTGATTACCAGTTCTTCATGTGGATAGCGACAAGAATTGTCGGCAGCGCGATCAGAATCGAATTGCGCACCATGCGGAACCGCATCCGTCTCCACTCTGCCTCAGTCAGCTTCGTCACCTTCGGGATCTCCAGCAGACTGAGGACGATGCAGGCGGACAGATAAATAAAGTAGCAGTTGATAAGGAACAGGTAGGCAGCGCCTGCGAGCATGTTCCATTTCGCATTGGCGATGGAATAACCGCAGGTGCACAGTGGCGGCATCAGTGCCGTCGCGATAGCCACGCCGGGAACGATATTGTTTGCTTTCTCCTGTCTCGTCTGACCGATGATACCGGCGATTCCGCCGGCCGAAGCTATAACGATATCAAATACCGTCGGCGATGTGCGCGCTGCAAGTTCACTCGTCGTCGCCTTGATCGGAGAAAGCCAGAAATATAGTGTCGAGGTGAGAAGACTGAATATGATCTGGAAAATGAAACCGGTCAGATGCTTTCTCACCATCTTATAGTCAGCGGCGGACGTCCCGTAGGCTATCGCCAGAATGCTGCCCATCAGGGGAGAAATCAGCATGGCGCCGATGATGACCGCCGTCGAATTGGTATTCAGTCCCGCGGATGCGATCAGGATCGCGCAGACCATGACGACCATGTTTGTCCCGGTCACCTGTCCTCCCGAAACGATCCTCGCCCTGATCTCCTCGTGCGACGCAGCATCGGCCGAGATCGAAAAAACTCTTCTCGTAACTTCCCGGAATTCAGCCAGACCGCCTTTTCCACCGGTCGTCTCGCTGACTTCCTTTTTTATTTCATTGATCTCATCCAGCTCATCCAAATCGTCAGTTTCTTCATTATTTTTAATGTTATTGTCCGTGTTCTGCATTCTGCACCTCGATAGTTGAAATCTTATCTCCCATTCTGAAAAGCATAATTTTATATCGCCGATACAGTTATAACATCATCCCGGTAACACGGCAATCCCCATCAATAAGCACAAAAGTATAACGCCTCCACGTCAGCTCGTTTCTGACTGACTTTGACCGTTTTCATATTTTCACATCAATTTTTTCCGATTTTTGATAGTAAAAAGTTCGATTTCCTTCGTCATTTGTATATTATTCACAGTTTAAATCGCGTGCTTTTGTGAATGATTTTGATTGAATTTGAACGTTTTTGATTGTACAATACAAGTATCAAATGACAGACGGATCGGATCCGCAACAAGACAAGGAGCAAGGCAGTCATGATTTACACAGTCACATTTAACCCTTCGCTTGACTACATCTTTACAGTTGACAACTTTCAACTTGGACTCACGAACCGGACGACATCAGAGCTCATGCTTCCGGGCGGCAAAGGTGTAAACGTATCAATTGTCCTCAAGAATCTCGGATTTGACAGCACGGCGCTTGGATTTATCGCAGGCTTCACTGGTGACGAAATCGCGAGAAAGCTCGAGGCTATGGGGCTCAAAACAGATTTCATCCAGATCCCCGAGGGAATCTCCCGGATCAACCTGAAGCTCAAGAGCGTCGACGGCACCGAGATCAACGGCATGGGACCCGTGATCGGTGACAAGGAACTCAAAGCGCTGATGGATCGTCTCGATCAGCTCAAAGAAGGCGACACGCTCTTCCTCGCGGGAAGCATTCCGACATCCATGCCTGATGACATGTACAGCCGGATCATGGCAATGCTCGACGGCCGCGGCGTAAGGATCGTGGTAGACGCAACGCGGGACCTTCTGATGAACGTGCTCCAGTACCACCCCTTCCTGATCAAGCCGAACAATCACGAGCTCGGCGAGATCTTCGGCGTAGAGCTCCACACGCGCGACGAAGTTGTTCCGTATGCGAAGAAGATGCAGGAAAAAGGTGCCCGGAACGTTCTCGTATCCATGGCCGGCGAAGGTGCTGTGCTTCTTGCTGAGGACGGATCTGTTCATAAATCCCCGGCTCCGAAGGGCAAGCTGGTCAACGCCGTCGGTGCAGGCGATTCCATGGTAGCCGGATTCATGGCAGGCTACATGGAAAACTGCGATTACGAGCACGCCTTCCACATGGGACTTGCGACAGGCAGTGCAAGTGCTTTTTCCGAAAATCTTGCTACACCCAGTGAAGTTGAGGCTGTACTGAGCCAGCTTGAGTAATTAATGAACAATTATCCCGAGGAGGGAGATTAAGGAGGAAAAGAATGAGAATTATTGATTTACTTGATCCGCGTTCCATCTCACTAAACGCGGCACCAAAGTCAAAAGAGGAAGCCCTCGACATGATCATCGACCTCATGATGAAGAGCGGAAAGATCAATGACCGTGCAGGCTACCGCAAGCAGGTCTTCGCCCGTGAGCAGGAAAGCACGACCGGCATCGGTGACGGAATCGCCATCCCGCACGGCAAATGCGACGCCGTCGACAAACCAGGCCTCGCAGCCATGGTCATTCCGAACGGCGTTGACTATCAGGCGCTCGACGACGAGCCGGTAACCCTGATGTTCCTGATTGCGGCACCGAACACGGACGACAACGTCCATCTCGACGTGCTGAGCAAGCTCTCCATGCTGCTCATGCATGACGACTTCACCTCCGCTCTCCGCAATGCAAAGAGCGTCGATGAATTCTTAAAAATCGTCGATGACGCCGATTCAAAGGAAGCCAGCGTAGACGAGCGCCTTGCAGGAGCAAACGGCGCTGCAGCACAGAACACACCTGCATCCAATTCTCCTGTACTCCTCGCCGTCACCTCCTGCCCTACCGGTATCGCCCACACCTATATGGCGGCCGAGGGAATCGAGACAGCAGCTAAGGCAGCCGGCGTCAGCGTAAAGGTAGAGACCCGCGGCTCCGGCGGAGCAAAGAACGTTCTGACAAGTGATGAGATCAAGAACGCGAAGGCAGTCATCGTCGCAGCCGATGCAAAGGTTCCGATGGACCGTTTCGACGGCAAGAAGGTCGTCATCGTCCCTGTATCCGATGGTATCAGCAAAGCTGATCAGCTCGTCGATCAGGCAATGAACGGAGACGTTGCTATTTATCACGCGGCAAACGGTTCCTCTGCAGGCGCAGATGAATCCTCAAAGTCCGGCGGCAGCGCATGGCACAACATTTACACATGGCTGATGAACGGCGTTTCCCATATGCTTCCGTTCGTCGTAGGCGGCGGTATTCTGATCGCCCTCTCCTTCCTGATTGATAGTATCATCGGTGTGTCCGACCTGTCATCACTGGGAACCACCAGTACCGCAGCGGCGCTCTTCAACCACATCGGTAACGCGGCGTTCTCATTCATGCTCCCGGTACTCGCAGGATTTATCGCAGAAGCGATCGGTGACCGCCCGGCACTTGCCGTAGGTTTTGTCGGTGGTCTCCTCGCAAAAGGCTTCTACGTAAGTGAAGAGCTGACGATCGGCGGAAAATCCGGATTCCTCGGAGCACTTGTAGCCGGCTTCGCAGCAGGCTTCATCGTACTCGGCCTGGAAAAGATGTGTTCGCACCTGCCTGAGGCACTGGAAAAGATCGCACCTGTTCTGATCTATCCTCTTGTAGGTATCCTCGCAATGGGTATCCTCTGCATCTACGTGATTGAGCCGATTTTTGGCGGTATCAACTCACTGCTTACGCTGGGCCTTAACAGCATGAACGGAGCAAGTAAAGTAGTACTCGGAATGATCCTCGGCGGAATGATGGCCGTGGATATGGGTGGCCCGTTCAACAAGGCAGCTTATGTATTCGGTACTGCAGCAATCGCAGCTGGCGACTATGACATCATGGCAGCAGTTATGATCGGTGGTATGACTCCTCCGTGCGCAATCGCCCTCTCCTCTCTGATCTTCAAGGATAAATGGACGAAGGAAGAGCGCGACGCGGCTCCGACCAACTTCATCATGGGTCTCGCATTCATCACTGAAGGTGCAATCCCTTACGCAGCAGCCGATCCGGGACATGTCATCCCGTCCTGCATCATCGGTTCAGCTGTAGCCGGTGGTATCTCAATGGCAGCCGGATGTACCCTGATGGCTCCTCACGGCGGAATCTTCGTATTCCCTGTAGTCGGCAACTGGCCGATGTACGTCGTAGCACTCATCGTCGGCACCGTCGTCAGCGCAGTACTGCTCGGTGTTCTGAAGAAGAAAAAAGTTGCTGTACAGCCAGCCTGACAAAGGTCAAAAATATTGCAAAATGACTTTCCGGGACCGGTCATTTGCCGGGATATGTAAAAAAAGCAAAAAAAAAGTAAAAAAAATCAATAAAAATGATGCAATATGACCGAACCCGGATTATAATATTCATATTAGTACCAGCTATTGGTACCAGGCATCACAAGTAAAAATTTAATTGGAGGATCATCAAAATGAAAGAATTCAAGTACGTCATCACCGACAACGAAGGAATCCACGCTCGTCCGGCTGGAGAGCTCATCAAACTGACAAAGAGCTTTTCCAGTGATATCAAGCTGACAAAGGACGGACGTACCGTTGACGCAAAGAAGCTCATCGCTGTTATGAGTCTCGGCGCTAAGAAGGATATGGAAGTCACCTTCACATTCGACGGTGCTGACGAAGATGCTGCTTGCGAAGCTGTCAGCAAGTTCATGAAAGAGAACCTGTAATTCACCGGCGGATCATTTTGTTTCCAGAAAAGGGCTGCGGAGAGATCCGCAGCCCTTTTCATATTACCTGTATCTGGAGAATCTGACATATGCTTACTGAAGAAAGATACGAAATCATCATGCGCCTTCTCGATGAGAAGAAAAGCATCACCGTTTCCGAACTCAAGGATTATCTGGAGGCGTCGGAATCGACAATCCGCCGCGATATCACGGCTCTCGACAGAGCCGGAAAGCTCACAAAGGTCTTCGGCGGCGCGGTAGCAAACGACTACACGGTGACGACCCACGAACCGACCATGGAGCAGAAGCAGCAGGTGAATCTCGAAGAAAAAACGAGGATCGGGCGCTACGCGGCATCGCTGATCGAACCGGACGATTTTGTCTATCTCGACGCCGGCACGACCACGGGACAGATGCTTGACTATATCACCGAAAAAAAAGCAACATACATCACGAACGCAGTGTCACACGCAGAGAAGCTCGCTGCAGACGGATTCCAGGTTCTCCTCGTGGGAGGAACGCTGAAAAGCTCGACCGGCGCAATCGTCGGAAGTCTTGCCCTCAAGATGATCTCGGATTTTCATTTCACGAAGGGATTTTTCGGGACAAACGGCATAACCATGCGCGAGGGATGCACAACGCCGGACATCGCAGAGGCCCTGATCAAAGAGGCAGCCTTCAGACAGTGCGGAACGGGCCTGATCCTCGCCGACAGCACAAAATTCGACAGTGTCAGCTCCGTCACCTTTGCCCCCTTCGAAAACGCCAGGATCCTGACAGAAGCGGTGCCCGAGCGATATCGCAGCTGCCAGAACATCATCCTCGCGTAAACTGTAGTCTTTTCATTATGGGATTGAACTGCTAAACTAGTGTCGTTGTAAATCATTTTTTCAGAAAAATCGCCTCTTCGCCGGAAGCTCCGGGAGAGGCCGCAGAGGGGGAACCAGATATGAGCACAGATAAGAAACTTCCTGCCATTACGATCGACAGGGAATACGGCGCTGGCGGAAGAACGATCGCAAAGGGACTGTCAAACTACTTTGATATTCCGTGGTACGACAAAGATTTCGTGCTGAACACGGCGAAGGAGTCCGGATACTCCGTTGAGGATATCGAAAAAGAGGGCGAGCAGCTCTCATCGGGCAGCCGCTTTCTGAACTCCGTCCTGAACAATTCCACGGTCTACTCAAGCTCACACGACAAGATTTTTGAGGCACAGAAAAAGGTCATCCTGGACCTCTCAAAAGAGCCCTGCATCATCGTCGGCCGCTGCGCGAACTTTGTCCTCAGGGAGGCGGGAATCCAGACCTACTCCATCTTCCTGTACGCCGACATCGAACTCAGAATCCGCCGCGCGGGTGAGCTCGCCGAAAACGGCAACATGGACCTGCGCAAATACGTTGAAAAAATCGACGCCCAGCGCGAGACCTACTGCCGCAATTATACACACCACTCTCTCGGCGATTATCATCTGCACGACCTCTGCCTCAACTCCGGCCGCATGAGCATGGAAGAAAACGTAGAAATCATCGCAAAGATGATCGAGAACGTCGCGCGGTAATTCAGAACTTTTTTCATTTCCTTATCATATAAAGGAGCGGGGCTTACCTCTTTCGGAGATAAGTCCCGCTCCCTTATTTTATTCATCCTGTCCACTCATCCGGTCTCATTCCAGATGATATTTCAGACATTTATCATGTGGCTGACAGGAACTCTGCCAGCCAGCTGGATATGAACAGTATTTCAGATTTACTGCGCCGCGCGGAAGGCAGCAACAAATTCTTCTGCCTCTTCGGCAGTCATGCCCTTCTCCGTCTGCAGCTGCTCCTCATACCAGTCATAGACCTCCTGAGAAGCTTCCTCCAATCCCGTCAGATCCATCTCGTCCGCGGTCGTGACTTCCATCACTCCAGACTCAGTCCACTCATCTACGAGCTCTTCCACATCAGCGCGGTTGATCGCGATCTGATATGCGACAGCTTTCTTGGCATTCTCATCGATGACAGCCTTCTGCTCGTCCGTGAACTGATCGTATGCTTTCTCATTGACGCAGAAGAAGATGCAGTCGTAATACGCATCCCAGAGTGAGATGTAATCCTGCACATCCTGCACGGAAGCAGAGTCGATAGATGTCTCCGGGTTTTCCTGTCCGTCGATCGTGCCCTGCTGCAGAGCCGTGTACGTCTCGGACCAGTTCATGGCCGTCGCGCTGCAGTTCCAAGCCTCATAGGTCTTCGCGCAGAGGTCGTTTGAGCAGATACGGATCTTCAGATCCTTCAGGTCATCCAGTGACGTCACCGCATGCTTCGAATTCGTCAGCTGGCGGAAACCGTTCTCTCCGATTCCCTCACAGACAAGACCGTACTCGGCAAGTGCATCCTTCATCTCCTGTCCGCCGGCGCCCTGCAGGATCGCATCGACGTCGTCATAGTCGCTGTACAGGAACGGCAGGGAAACGGCATTAAAGCGCGTATCAAAGTTCGCGTAGATCAGATTCGAATGGAACGAGCACTGGATCGTGTCGCCGTCCATCAGTGCCTGAATACCGGCGACCTGATCTCCGTTCGTCAGCTGCTCACCCGGATATACATCGACCTTAAACTGTCCAGCTGTCGACTGCTGCATCAGCGCATTGAAATAATATCCCGCCTGAGCCCAGGTGCAGGCCTCTCCCGGCGAGCAGTCAAAGTTCCAGGTCGTCGCCGGCCACGGGTCTGTGCCAGTGTACTTCGCCGCGTTTTCCTCCGCGTCGTACTGGTCCGAATCCTCATAATCGTGATACGTGAGGCCGTTCTCCGTGATCATGGATGTCTCCGATCCGGCGGAACCGGAATCATGCACAAATACCGTGCTGACCTGCGGCACATACGTCACGACGCCGAGCACAACGAGACATGCCAGAACCATCGGAAGTACGGCGTGCGAGATCTGCGGCAGCGTGACATGGATGAAATGCACGGTCTTGTCCTTAAGAGATGCGGCCGCATCTTTGATCTTCAGCCCCATCGCTACAAAAAGGTTGACGCCGACCGGCGGTGTGACCTGTCCGATAGCGAGGTTGACCGTTGCAAGAACGCCAAACGCGATCAGGCTGTAGCCAAGCTGCTGTGCGACCGGAGCCATGACCGGGATAAAAATATACATCGCGGAGTTCGCGTCAATGAAGCATCCTGCGATCAGGAAGATCACGTTGACGATCAGCAGGAAGACAACCTTGTTCGTCGCGACAGAAGACAGCAGTGCCTGCGCAGCTGAAGAGATTCCAAACAGCGTACAGCAGTAAGAAAACAGCGACGCCGAAGCGACGATCAGCAGGATGCCGCCCGATGTCTTTGCCGACTCTACAAGCAGGCTGGGAATATCCCTCAGATGAATTTCTTTGTAGACAAACATTCCGATCACGAGGCCGTAGACAACGGAGACCGCTGCCGCTTCGGTCGGGGTAAAGATACCACCGTAGATACCGCCAAGGATGATGACAGGCATCAGGATTCCCCAGAAAGCATCGCGGAAGCTCTTAAAGCACTGCTTCGCCGAGCGTTTCTCGTGAACGGGCTGGATATTTTTCTTTCTCGCTTCAATAGCGACAACGATGCAAAGCGCTACGCCCATCAGGATTCCCGGGATGATACCTGCCATGAACATGTCGCCGACATTGGCTCCGACGATCGAAGCATAGACGACAAAAGCGATGGACGGCGGAATAACAATAGCGATCGAACTGGAAGCCGCCAGCAGCGCCTCAGAAAACGCCGGTGAAAACCCGGATGCGATCATCGCCGGAACAAGGACGGCGCCGAGCGCCGCAACCGTTGCCGGACCTGATCCAGAGATAGCTCCGAAGAAGCAGGCAACCACGACACAGGTCATGGCCATGCCGCCTCTCTTGTGACCGATAAGGTCATCGATAAAAGAAACCAGACGCTTGGAGATACCGGCCTTCGCCATGATATTTCCCGAGAGAACAAAGAACGGGATGGCGAGCAGCAGGAACTTGGCGATTCCTGTGTAGGTATTCGTCGCAATAACCGACAGCGTCAGCGACTGATACTGCGGAACAAAATTCATAGCATACACAATCGCGCACATCGAAGAGAGTCCGAGACAGAGAGCGATCGGCATGCCGATAAACAGCAGTACAAAGAATGATATAAAAAGAATTGCTGTGATCATTTCCTGTCTCCTCCCTTCTCAGAATTTTCCGCCACGTCTTCTGCAGCGGCTGTTTTCTCCGCGGCAGCTTCGGCTTTCTCCTCGGCGATTTTTTCCTCGCCTTCTTCTACTTCCTCGACGAGAGCCTCCGCTTCCTCTTCATCATCATCGGCTTCGATGTACTCCGGTACTTCCGTGTAGCCGGTCATCGCATTGATGAAGTTGCAGGTGAGGTGAAGCATCAGCGAGATTCCGCCGACTACGATAAACAGCCAGAACCAGTACTTATGAATATGCAGGATCGGCGTGAGCGTGTTGTCGGCGATCATCCTTCCGACGCCCTCATACGTGAGCACAGCCGCGTAGACCATGCAGCAGATCCACGAAATCGTGCGAAGAACCTTCGCCGCCTTCGGGCTGACGCGCTCAGGGATCAGATTCAGATTGACGAGACCGCCGTCCTCCTGCGCCGCACAGCCCGCGCCGAGCAGCGAAATAAGGACGAAGACTGCGACCGTGATCTCCTCCGTGAATCCCCACGAATGCATAAAAATCTTTCTCGCGATGACATTTCCGAATGTCAGGACGAGCACAAGCAGCATGGCCACAGAGAGGATCACTTCCTCAACCTTTGTGACCACTTTCATAAACTTCCGATACTTCTCCATCTTTCCCTCCTGCAACAACAAAAATCGTCCCTCAGAATTCGCGGACGGGCTTACCCGTCACAGATTCTAAGGGACGAAATAATTCAAAATATTCTTATTCCGCGTTACCACCCTTGTTCCGCAGAAGAGAGGCTTCTGTACCAGCCTTTCCGTCATTGCATTCATGAACCGCAGAAATGCATGCAAACGGAACACAGGGCAACGCCTTTGCTGCGACACTCACTGCGCACAATCATGCGCATTCCCTTTTACGGGGGAATCCGGCGGGACCTACTTGATCACTATTAATGCCCAGGTCTGAACGGTTCAGCATTCCATACGCAGACGAATATTAGCGTATTCCTGTCACCGTCACAAACTATCCGACATTGTGGTGTGTTCAGTCTGCTTCTCAGGGACGATATCCGTATTTTCTTCCGCGCCCGTTCTCAGCCATCCGGGCTCTCTGTGCCTTCCGTCAAATACGGCCTTGTTCCCTTCAACGAATTTGAGGGACTTCTTATTATTTTCTGCCTGCTGTTTATCCGGCAGACCGGCTTGTTGATTTACAAGCCTAAAACATTATGGTCCTCAAGTGCTAATTTGTCAACACTGTGGTGAATATCTTTCATGTGAGTATACGTAAAATTGAGTAGAGTATGATTTTCACTATATTATTCTGGCGTATTGATATCCAATTCAATCGGGCAGTGGTCGGAACCCATGATCTCCTGATGAATAGATGCGCCGGCAATAGCGTCCTTCATCCTTTCCGACACGACAAAGTAATCAATGCGCCATCCGACGTTCTTTTCCCTCGCCCTCATCCGGTAGCTCCACCAGCTGTATTCATCCTTTGCATCCGGGTGAAGCATACGGAAGGAATCTACGTATCCGGCATCGAGCAGCCGCGAAAACTTCGCGCGCTCATCGTCAGTGAATCCGGCATTCATGTGGTTGGTTGCCGGATTCTTAATATCGATCTCCTCGTGTGCAACGTTCAGATCACCGCAGTAAATGACAGGCTTCTTTGCGTTGAGACCGTTGATATAGTCAAGCCATGCGTCCTCCCACTCCATCCTGTATGGAAGGCGCTTCAGCTCATTCTGCGAGTTCGGCACATAGACCGTGAGCAGATAATAGGACGGGAATTCCAGCGTGATCACTCTTCCCTCGTGGTCGTGCTCCGGGATCCCCATGCCATAGGTAACGTTGATCGGCTCCCGCTTCGTAAAAATCGCGGTCCCCGAATATCCTTTTTTCTCCGCGTAATTCCAGTACTGATGATAGCCAGGAAGGTCGAGATCCACCTGCCCCACCTGACATTTCGTCTCCTGAATGCAGAAAGCATCTGCATCCAGCTCGTTAAAAACATCCATAAAATTCTTCTTCAGCACGGCCCTCACGCCGTTCACATTCCAGGAAATAAATTTTTCTCTCACAATTCAGCCTCCAATGATTCTCACGATTCTTTTATAAGATCCATCAACGTCTTCTCACCATCAGTTATATTTATCTCTTCCTGCCAGTCATCACTGTGTCATTCCATACCTCTCCGGCACACGGATCTTTGTCTCTGGAAACAGTGCCTTCATCATAGCCACACAGCCCTCCGCGATGTCATCCCAGGCGGCCTCAAAATCGCGCGTAAACCACGGATCCGACACTGCGCGCGGATGATCCGTCCAATCGAGCATAGACTTTACCTTATGATAGGGATCGCCGCCAAAAACAAAGCGGAGATCACCGGCGTTTTCGCGGTCCATCCCGATGATCAGATCGAACTTCCTGTAGTCACTGCCGAGAACCTTACGCGCGCGCTTCTCGTGAACGCCGAGCTCATTGTCCTTCGTTCCGATCCCGTGCTTCAACAGCTCATCGAGAGCCGGATCATAGATTGGATTTCCCCTGCCACCCCAGATTTCATCATCTGTCGTAGCGGCGGATTCCACGTAAACGTCGTCCTCAATTCCATTAAAATGGGCAAGATCCTTTGCGACAAACTCAGCCATCGGCGAACGACAGATGTTGCCGTGGCAGACAAACAATAATCTTATCAATAGATTCTCCCCTCTTTTTCTCCATTATGAAATGAAACGTCTTATGAAAGGATAAACGATAGACTAGAAAAACGCAAAATCAAACGTAAAAATTTGCGTTTGATTTTGCGTTTATTTATGAAACGTATTTAGAAAATAGCGCTGACAATCTTGTGCAACAGTCCGAAAGCCAGATTGATCGCTATGAGTCGCACGATGAGACGTATGAGATATGGTCTTACTGCCTTCCGGTTTGTCTCTGCAATCTCATTGACATCGTGGATATCCGCCCATTCCATCGACTGACAGTAAGGACAGTAGACTTTGCGCGCGTAACTTCCGTATTCCGGCTCATTAACCATTGCCCCGCCTTTTATTTTTGTCTTTGTGGAACTGGTCTCCTTGTGCATGATCCCCATTTTCAGGCTGTTCTGCGTCCCCTCAAAGGTCTTGCCGCACTTCCGGCATGTTACACGGAGAATCCGGTTAGCCATCTGCTCATCCGTATATTTCCTCACCCTCGTGAGAAAATCGACAACGCAGAGCACGATCAGGACAAATTCAATCAATACTAGTATTTCTGTGATAATTTCTTCCATCTGGTTCCCCCTCCCTGTGGTCTTCTGTCTATAAAAACACAGTAATACATTTCCGCGGGCTTTGCAAAATCTGGAATCAAAGCTTTACGTACTATTTTTATATCCTTTAATTAACACCGGCTTTTGATATAATAAATTTTATCATGATAAAGTTCCGAAAAAGATGAGGAAGGGAAAAATTATGTCTGAAGGAAAACCACGGAAGGGAAAATTCGGCCGCGCAATAATAATTGTACTTGTAATCATCGTAGTTTTTGTCTGCGGGCTTTTTGTCAGCAATTACATGCCTGACGGATGGACGTCGAAAACGGATACGGTCGAACTTGGTTTTAAAGATATCGGTGAGCTCGTCACACAGGAGGTAGACGCCCGGGAAATAGAATCCTATGACGGAGATCCCGCGAAGATTTTCGGGATCAGTCTTCCGTTCACGCAGAGCCATTACATTTACAGCTACATCGTAGTCATAAAGGCTGGCTTCAATTTTGAAGAAATCAGCTGTGACGTAAATGACACTACCAAAACAATCACCGTAGATCTCCCGGAGCCCTATATCATCTCAAGTGATATCGACAATGATTCCTTTGAGACATATGAAGAGGAAAATAATGTCTTCGATCCATTTACGCCGGAGATTAGCAATGAATTGGAACAGGAAATGAAGGATAAAGCGGAAAATGACGCCATTGATAATGGGCTGTATGAAAAAGCGACCACAAATGCGGAAACGCTCATCAAGAGCATGATTGCTCAGAATTATGATATCGATTCTGACAGCGAGGACGCATACACCGTAGTGATAAATACAACTTCATATACCGGAAGTGACGTATCAAGCGCTTCATAAAATATTGGCCGCTGCACGAAAATGAGTGCGGCGGCCTTTCTAGTATTACGCACAATATAAACTATATTCTTAATGCATTGCAAACTTGATATTCTATGATTTCATAGTCCAAACAGCACTGCTAACGCTGTCTATTGCTTCTTTAAGATCGTTCTGTTTTTCGTTTATAACATCTAACTTTTTGTTGATTTGAAAACAAAGATACTCCGTCATAGTTATATCTTCTTGAATTAATCTGGACTTCAACTCTTTTATATTATTAATATCTTCATTGAATTCCATTTCTTTTTGTTGCTTGATGTGAAGCATCTCTTCTTGTTTTCGCCTTTCACGCCCCTCTCGCCTTTCATTGATACGGTTTTCAAGAAGTCCCATCCTTTTTCCTTTCCGTCAAGTTCATTCATCATCTTTAAAAGTATGATATGTAATTCTGACTGCCGCATTCTTTGAAAACCAGTCACCACTAACAAAGTCCGAATCACCGGCAATCGAAACAGATTCAACATCGCCATCATGGGTAATGAATCCTGTTATCAGATCCTCATCCTTCATGAGTTCGATATTACTGAATCCTGCTGCTTTTAAATCTTTCTCAGCTTCAAGGTAAGTTTCTTTTTTCAGATCTCTCGCAGAACATGTGACTTGTATTTCATTATTATTGATATGATTCTGCTCATCAACTTCATCTTGAATATAAAATAAGAACGGTATGCCAAAAATCAAACTTACAGAGATCAACACGCAGATCACAGCACCCCAGTGTTCTCTTTTTTCCTTGCGTTCTTCATAATCGTACTTATTTTGCTGTCTTTTTGTTCTAGCATTTTCATGAATGGACGCCCGCCTTGTCTTTCCGGCCTCATCATACTGATATTTCACCTGCTTAGTATGCTCTTTTTCTTTTAATACACCCGACAGATCATCCATATCAAGCGGCAACTTGCAACCACAATATGGGCAATAGGATTGAACATTATCGAGATCTATTTTGAGATCAGCGCCACATTTTGGACATTTATAAAGTGATTTTCTCATCAGATCAGCCCCTATTTATGGAGTATTATAAAATATTTTGATGCGTGCTATGAAAAAATTATACAACCTTGCTGTCCGCATTTGTTGATTATTTATACAAATAACCTAAGAACAGCACAAGGGCTTCAATATCTCCGCATAACGGAAATAACTGAAAGCCCCGTAGTTGTGCTTCATTTACTTCTTCACAAATGCGTTCTTCGTCGATCCAGGCGCTACCTCTCCTTTATCTTCGACCACAATCTGTATGCCCTCAAGGCGGTAGGAGTAACCGGCTGTACCTGCGGATTCTCCGTTCTTCGCCCAGCCCATCCAGCCGATGTTCTGCGCGTGTACGCGATAATAAATATCATATTTCTCGGCCAGATCACCGGTGAGCTTAATCTGAATGGCTTCCAATCGGAGACTCTGACCGGATGTACCGGACATAGTGTTGTTGGATGACCAGTTCACCCAGCCTTTTTTCTGTACGTATGTCTTGTACTGTACACCGCCCGATACTTTTGATTTCTTGACATAAATTTTTATTCCTTCGAGCCGCAGACCTTTTCCTACCGTACCAGCCGTCACACCATCTCTGACGTAATTCTGCCAGCCGATATTTTGTACATGCGTCGTGTAATATACGTGTGATGTGCGGACATGATACGGACTGCTTGTACTTCCTGGAGCCGACTGACCTTTTTTAACCAGTTGGATCTGGATAGCTTCCAGGCGATAGCCATACCCGGATGTACCCGATGACGCGCCATTCTTTGCCCAGTCGAGCCAGCCGAAATGCTGTGCATGGACACGATAATATACATCATATTTTTGAGCGATATTGCCTGTCAGTTTTATCTGAATGGCTTCGAGCCGAAACTTTCTGCCTTTTGTACCGGACATTTTTCCATTGGATACCCAATCCTGCCAGCCGAGCTTCTGCACATATGTCTTATATTGGATCCCGCCAGTTATGCCGTCCATATGCTTCAGACTGATCTGGATTCCCTCAAGCCGTTTGGACTGTCCTGCGGTACCGCTGAGAGCGCCGTCCATCACATAATTCTGCCATCTGTATGTCTGTACATATGTCCTGTACTGAACAGATGGAAGCCCAACTCTGAAAGCGACTCTGTACTTCGTTCCCTGAACATAAGTATAAAGAAATGTACTTGCTCCGTCTTTGAGAGCAGTAACCTTGCCGTTCTTTATCGAAGCGACACTAGAATCTTCGACGAACCATGAGTTCTTAGATACGGAACCATTAACCTGTCCTGCTGCATCTTCCAGAGCGAAAGAAAAAGCTCCGATTTTTGCCGTGGGAAGTGCTGAAGTAGCGCCTTTCTTTTTGACATAGATGCTGGTTGTTGAAAGAGAAACCTTTCCCTTTGATGTTAAGGTGCTGTTTTCGATCCTCGAAGTCGCACTTGTAGTGCTGTTGTTCGCGGATGTTGATGTTTTATTCGGATTACTAATATAGGCAAAATCCTGGACCCAGTAGTCTGTTCCGTTGTACTTCACGTGCCCGATACCGACCACGTTGAAGTTACTGCTTAACATATTCCTGCGGTGCCCCTGTCCCGAATAATTATAATAGGTTTCTTTCCAAGCCTCCATGACACTGTCGACGCTTGAATATCCATAGGCGATATTCTCTCCACAGGAAGTTGCTTCATCAGGAAAAATCGCAAAGCAGCCGGTCCCGTCTGGCCTCGTGTGCCCGTAACATATTGCAATCTCAGCAGCACGCTGCATGGCTACTTTTTCCAGATCATAATCGTAAACCAGATTCGAAAGGCCGCTGACTGTTTTCTTAGATCCATCCTCGTTGTAATACCAGGCCTCAGATCCTTTACGGAAGGAATTAATTTTATTAAGCATCGAGCGCGCCGATGACTGATCATATTCCACTTGATATGAGAACTTCGTAATATCTTTTTCAGACTCATATCCGCCTTCATCCGTCTTAACAAGCGGTCCCTTTGTCGTTACCACTGCGTCTTCCGGAAAAGCATCTTTTCCAATAGAAGTCACAGAAGCGGGAATAGTTACAGACTTGATCGAAGTATTATAAAAAGCCCCATCTCCAATCGTCTCAAGCGATGAAGGGAGCGTAACGGATGACAGTGCCGTGTTAGCAAAAGCCGCATAACCAATTGATTTTAAATTCTTGCTGAATTTCACTGAAATAAGCTGGGAATCCGAATTAAAACAGTAGTCTCCGATCTCTGTGACGGTATCTGGAATAACAACGCTCTTCAGAGATGTACAGCCTCCAAAGGCACCTCCTATTTTCTTAATATTTTTCCCGAAGGTGATATCGGTCAATGATTCACAATAATCAAAAGCCCCATCCTCAATTTCTTTTATCCCATTGCCGATAACGACTTTCTTAAGGTCATAGCAACATGAAAAAGCACTACACCCAAGTGTTGTAACTGAATCCGGAATCGTTACCTCTGTTAACCCGCTTTCCCGGAAAGCATACCCTTCTATAGTTGTCAGCCCCTTGGGCAATACTACCTGCGTAAGATTGTGGCATTTCGTAAAAGAGAGTTAATTTATTACTTTTACTGTAGAGGGAAGCACGAGTTTTCCGGTAATTTCGGGATCCACGATATTTACCACTGTCATATCGCGGTTATATATAACATGTCCCTGACTAACCAGATTACCATTTGATTTAAAATGCCAGTTTTTAAATGGTATGGTATCAAAGTTGTAAGCACCAAGTGATTTTAACGAAGCCGGAACGTCAATAGATGTGATTCCGCTGCCGTCAAAGGCGGACTGCTCAATTTTCTCAAGGCCATCATTAAGCTTAATGCTTTTCAGATTTGCACAATCTTTAAAAGCATTCTGCTGTATTTCTTTCAAAGAGGACGGAATAGAAACAGATTCAGCTGAAGAGTCATAAAATGCGGCTCCACCAATTGTCGTTATTCCCTTGCCAATCACTATTTTTTTGATCTTATCGTTCAGATCCCGCCATGGAGATATTTCGATTTCAAATCCCAGAAACGAACTATCTACGTTGTAATATTCCATGGGGCCAGTTCCAGTAAGGGTCAGAGTTCCATCACTGGTCAATTTCCATTTAATGTCTTTTCCACTGTTGTTTTCATCATCACCACAGTAGCCGGATCCGAGAACTGAACTTGTAGCTTTTGTCGACAGTTGATCTTCGTTCGTTTCTGAAGACTCCTCCGTTGCTGATTCCGAAGTTGTGCTTACACTTTCTTCTGAATCTGCTGTTGTCTCAGAAGTCCCACTCACGCTTTCGTCTGAATCAGCTGTAACCTCCGAAGTCTCGTTCACGCTCTCATCTGATTCAGCTGTGGTCTCAGAATCAGATCTCTGCTCTTCTGGATCGACAGCATAGTAAGAATAACCATCATCTTTGGCAGACAGCAGGCTTTCTGCATCCTCGGCTAGCAGAAGAACGACTTTATGCTCCGCGTCTTCAAAGGTAACCGTAATATCTAGCTCTTTCCATACTGTATTGTTGACAGTCACTTCTGGAACTGGGGTTGATAATTCATACATATCATCAGATACCGCAATCTCTGCTCTCTGGCATAGATCCATGAACAGTTCAAGGATTGCTCCCTCATTTCCGTTGCCATTCTCCAGGAGAGAATCCAGATCGCTATCGTCGTCCGTGATGTAATAATTTTCAGTGACGTATTCGCAGATGGCATCAAGGTTTGCGCTGGTGTCGTTTTCATCCTTGAAAATTTCAGCGGCGATCTGGTCAATCTTCTGATCCGCAGTCAGTTCTGTCTCCTGCTCCTGAGGCTCATCTGTTTCTGCAGTCTGATCCGTCGAGGTCTCCTGCGTTTCAGTCCCATCCACAACTGTTTCTTCTGTCTCCGCAGACTGATCCACTGATGTGTCCTCAGTCTCTGCAGCGTCTTCCGTAACCGTCACCTGCTGTGTGCTGTCTGCGGCAGTGTCCGATGAATCTGCGTATACAGTGCCGGCCGAAGCCAGACTGGTCGAGGTCAACATCATGACCGATAGCATGATAGCCGTCCAACGTTTAAACTTCATAATCTCTCCCTCCATTTATGACTTTGCCGTTTTTCATACCCAAAAAAATTATTATCGCCTATCAATAAACAAATTATACAACTTTATCCCTAATATTTGTTTATTATTTATGCAAATAATCAATATTTTTTAGAACGTCTTTCAATTGTTATGAAAAAGTGACAAAATACGGACAAATAAAAAAGGACTCTCAGTATCTCCGTTGCCGACCTGGCAAAATCGAAGATTACTGAGAGCCCTATGGCTGTCTCCGGTTTTATTTTCCTTTATTAAAGCAAAAACAAAATTTTATGTTTGATGAAATAATAAACACAAACGCCTCACGGATTACAAATCTTACACGGTTCATACCCCTGGCTGATCAGGTCGTCGCGTGATCCTGTGTATTCCATCTTGTTAGACTCCTTCATTGTTGAGACGCTCCGACAGGTCGGATAGTGGAACTTCCCAGTGTTTGTATTGACGATGTATGTCGTTCCAACCTGTTGTGTCTCCTGGGTCGGCGTCGGTGTCACGGTTGCTGCCGCTGCCGCCTGCTGATCCGTCGTTCCACCGGACGCGGTGTCCTGCGTGTCGCTGCCTGTATATTCCGGACCTGAACTGTCGCCCGTCGTGTAGTCGATCGTGATACCCGGCTGGACATTGTAGCAGTAAACGCAGAACTGGATACCGGCTCCGTCGTCCTCTACCGACTGTGCCTCCATCAGAACGCCGCTCGCCAGCAGGTTGTCTCCTTCAAAAATCGGCGTTACCCGGTACATCACGTGGTTTCCGGTCTCAACGATATAATCGGCGGTCATGTTTTCGAACGGCTCCATGCCCTCCACATTCATATACCGTGTTCCGGTAATCAGATTTTTCTCATTGGCGTTTTCGCCCGTGAGCTGGTAGCCGATCAGATGGCAGCGGTTATACAGGTAATTCCCGTCAATACCGTCATACTTGACCGTGTGCCAGCCTGTGGGCTTCACCGCACCGATGTCCCCGCGCTCCTCTGTCGGCATGAGATCCTCGCCGATGCAGGCTAAAGCCGTCGTGCACCTGCCAAGTGAGTCCAAATCTCCGTAGCTCTCATATGAAGTCGTCGTCAGATCGCTGTCAGAAAAATACGGAACATTGTTATTGACTTCCGCATAAGGGCTGTCCGAATACGCCGGCACATCCGCCAGATCGAACGATGACGTTTCCACAGCTTCCGTCGGCGTCGGTGTCTCCGTCGCTTCTGGCGTCGCTGTGACTGTTGGTGTCGGCGTTTCTGTCGCCTCCGGTGTTGGCGTCTCCGTTGCCTCTGCAGTCTCCGTCACTGTCGGCGTCGGCGTATCTGTCGCCATTGCGTCTGTGACCGATGCCTTTGACGAAGAGCTCCCTCCGCTTACGCAGCTCCCGATCCCGGCAATAATAATAAAAATCAATATGATAGGGATGATCACAAAAGGACTGCACCCGCAGCCTCCGTGTTTCCGCCCACTGCTCATGAAAACCTCTCCCCTCTGGAATCATTTCTTATAATGTTCTTCGCTGATTTTTTCATGTGAGTAACCAGCAAACTCCTCCTGACTCACCAGCCGGTACCCATCCAGTGGCAGATCAAAGTACAGATCCGCCGGATATCGCCGGTTCCAGTGGAATAAATAAAGCTCGCTGATCCGGCTGGCATATGGCTTCAAGGGACGGTCCTCGACAAAGCAGAAATCATTTTCCCCTGCCTTTTCGAGAAAATCCTCGTCCACCACGACCTTTGGAAAATCACTGTCTACGACTACTCCTGAAGAATTATTGGCAGTGACAGCCTCCTGGAAGAGCTCCGCAGAATACGGAGCGACCCAGAGTCTGCCTCCTCCGGTCAGCTGGTCTGCCAGATATTCAATTCGCTGATTGAGGGCCCGGTCTCTGCTCAACCGTCGGTGGTTAAACATCATGCCGCCGCGATCCTCAATAACTGCCGCAATTTTCATATAATCCTCGCTGTCCTGCAGAACTTACTGCTTTCACCACGGCTTCCAAGTTACCTCGTCCGTTTCTGGTTTCCTTCCGTCCGCTTATGGTTTCCTTCCGTCCGCTTATGGTTTTCTTCTGTCCGCTGTCGATTTCTTCGGCTCCGGCTTTCCTGGAGTCGAAAATTAATGCCCCATAAAGCAAAAGTATTTTCTCACGCATCCGACCGTGAATAGGAATTCTTCATGAGGTTGCTCACTTCGAAGACGAGCTTGTCAAGTGTCTTCTCTCCGCACGCCCGGAGTTCATCCGTGATCTCCTGGTTTGCCTTCTCGCAGAGCGCGGTCACCTCGTCGCCAATGGATGCCGCGTTGCCGGTTTCTGCATCGCCAGAAGCAACTTTCTCAGCAGCTGTCTTCAGGAGCGGATCATATTTGTCCAGGTTCTCATGCCCCTTTGACTGAACCGCAAGCTGATAATGCTCGATGTGATTCAGACATGTGCGGTATCCGGCGTCCGCGAGCGCCGCGATGAGACGGCTGTTCCAGTAGAAGTTATCCGTAGAAACGTGCTCTCCCGTCGAGCTCAGGTATTCCGGAACATTGTTGATGTTGGTGTAGAGCGGAATCCATGTGTTGAACGCATTCGATGCAAAGCAAAGCCATTCAACAGCACGGCAGCCCACCGGCATATCCGGGCGGATCTGCATCATGGCGAGAAAATCGGTCCGGTTCACACCAATTGAGCGGTAGGCTCCGCGCCACTTCTCCGGACCGTAAGAAGCATACGGATCGTACGGCGTCCCCTGAAAATGAGAGGACAGAACATATTTCACATCCTCCGGAGTGATTTTTCTCTCGGGGACAAGGCACCACGGAATGTCATCGGACTCCGGCGTAAAATATGCGTCCGGCCCGTCCCAGGAATAGGTGTGGCGGTTAAAATATCGCCCGATAAACCAAGCCCTCGGCGTGTTGTATACGTGGTCCGCGTCGTCGTGGCTTCCGAAGGCCGCGCGCGGATCCAGTATTCCATCCAACGACAGATCGAGATGATTCTTCTCAATAAATTCCTTGAGATCCGCCGAGCACATGTACTCCTTCTGCGCTCCAAAGGCATCATCCAGGTCAAAGACGTCGATGCCGAGCTGGTTCGGCATCATCACATAAGCGTCATCCGGAACACGGCGTGCGATCCAGTGATGGCCGCCGATGGTCTCAAGCCACCAGATCTCGTTGACATCAGCAAAGGCGATGCCGTTCATCTCATAGGTTCCGTACTGCTCCAGGATCGAACCGAGGCGCTGAACGCCCTCACGTGCGCTGTGGATATATGGAAGCGTCAGGACAACGATATCCTCCTCGCCGATCCCGCCGGCATGTTCCCTGCTGTCCGCTGATTTTTCAGCCGGCACATATTCCACGAGCGGATCCGCCCCAAG
Organism: Eubacteriales bacterium; assembly: GCA_036453165.1. Lineage (GTDB taxonomy): Bacteria > Bacillota > Clostridia > Lachnospirales > Lachnospiraceae > Bilifractor. The sequence goes on from JAZHVR010000015.1 coordinate 63,716, forward strand.
CACGCGCTCGTTCGAAGTGATCGTCTCCGTTGCCGTCATCGCGACCTCTGCAGCATTGACGCCGGCAGCTGCCCAGATTCCCTCGCCCTCAAGGACGTTCGGCACGCAGGTATAGCGCATCGGATCATCCGGCAGGTCGATCTCCACATGGCTGAGGACCGACTTGTAATGGCGCGGCTGCTCTGAAGGCTGCACGACCGCGAATTTCTTCGGTGTATAGTGTCCGGATCCGGAATCATCGTTGCGCGCGATCATCGTCGATCCGTCATAGGAAGCATTTTTTCCAACCAGTATTGTTGTGCATGGCATATGAACCACCTCCAGTAATCATTTTCTGTATAAAAACTGATTTGTTAATATAATACTACATTTCCGCAGCAAAGTTCGGGGATGATCATTTATAACAATCTCTCAGGAAATACGTTGCACTGGAATTTATTCACGACAAAAATCGCGGATTGACAGATGCCCATTTCAAAGGTTAAAATACAAGAAAATTCTGCAGAGTCAGCCGGCATCTTTCCTGAGGATCCGGCATCCGGCAGCGGAACCATGAGTGATCTATCAGACTGCTCGATGGTATCGCTGTCTTTTTTTATGCAGGGAGGAAAAATCAAGATGGTTCAGAATCTCACAGAGGGAAGTATCCGAAAAAATCTCATCCGCTTTGCTCTGCCGTTTCTGGCGGCGAGCTTTCTTCAGACGTTCTACGGCCTCGCGGACCTGTTTATCACCGGTCAGTTCAACGGCGCGGCGTCGATTACTGGCGTCTCGAACGGCTCCCAGGTCATGCACATGCTGACGGTCGTGATCGTCGGCCTGTCCATGGGCCCGACCGTTCTGATCGCCCGCTCCGTCGGTGCGAAAGATAAGAAGCAGATAGCGACAAGCATCGGAAACGCGGTATCGCTATTTGCGATTTTGGCAGCAGTGGTGACGGTGGTGCTTCTCCTCTGCGTGCATCCGATCATCTCGCTGCTTTCGACCCCGGCCGAGGCAGTCGACGAGACCTGGCGGTATATGGTGATCTGCTTCGTCGGAATACCGTTCATCACGGCTTACAATGTCGTAGCGAGCATCTTCCGGGGGCTCGGAGACACCACGACGCCGATGAAATTCGTCGCCTACGCCGGCATCCTCAACGTCGGTCTGGACATCCTGCTCATCGGACCGCTCCATATGGGCGCGGCCGGCGCCGCGATCGCGACAGTATTCTCGCAGGCAGTAAGCGACGTTCTCGCGATCCGCGCTCTCCTCAAGACCGACGCGGGTTCGTCTGTCACCCGAAAAGACCTGCGCTTTGACAAAAATCTGATGGGAAAAATCATCCGGATCGGCGTACCGATCGCCATGCAGGAGGGATTCATCCAGATCTCCTTCCTCGCTATCACTGCGATCGCAAACAGCCGCGGCGTTGAAGTCGCAGCGGCTGTCGGCATTGTGGAAAAAGTGATCAGCTTCCTGTTCCTTGTCCCATCCGCAATGATGTCGACCGTCTCAGCTGTGACGGCGCAAAACGCTGGAGCCGGAAAAAACGAGCGTGGCAGAGAAGCCCTGTTCTTTGCGATTTTTTGCTGTGTCACCTACGGAGCGATCATTGCGATCCTGTGCCAGATTTTTCCGGAACAGATTGTGGACCTGTTTGTCCAGGATGATCCCGAAGTCGTAAAGCTCGGCGGCCAGTACCTGCGCTCCTATTCAATTGACACGATGATTGCGGGCATACACTTCTGCTTCAGCGGATATTTCAGTGCATACGGCAAGGCCGCATACTCCTTCTTCCACAACATCGTTTCCGTGCTCACGGTCCGGATTCCCGGCGCGTACCTCGCATCCGTTTACTATCCGGATACGCTCTTCCCAATGGGACTCGCAGCTCCGATGGGTTCTACACTGTCATCGGTCATCTGCATCATCCTTTATCTGCACGGAAAGAAATACTGGAACCCGGCTCCTGAGAAAGTGAAGGCCGAGAGCCAGCAATAATTATATCAACTACATCTCTGTATAAAAAATGCTGCATGGCCAGTCAATTCTGGTCATGCAGCATTCTTTTACCTGTGATTACTTCTGAGGAGCTTTATTCCTCTGCTTCTTTTTCTTTCTTTTTCCGACGGTTGTAGGCCACGATGAGAATCACGAAAACCGCGCCTGCAATGCAGATCACTCCGATCCACAGCCCGATAGGTGTATCATCTCCTGTCTTAACCAGCGTAGCCGTTGTGCCGGATGCGTTAGAAGTGTTGCCAGAGGAAATCGTCGTTCCATTATCAGTCGGCTTGGAAGACGTCGGCTTCTTATAATTATTCGTAAATGTAAGTTCTGTCAGCTTGCTGTCTTCCTTGCCGTCCATCTGGATCGTTCGCGTACAGCTCAACTTTCCATCTGTTTCTGTAACCACATACGTTACCGTATATACGGTGTCGTCATAGGTGTAACCCTCTGCGTCTCCTTTGACCTCAGATACCTCATAGACGTAGATTCCGATATCACTGAATGTAATATCTCCAAATTCAACACTTCCCTCTCCGGTAACTGTCTTCGTCAGAGACTGACTTCCCTTCGCATCAGCAGGCATCGGCATGCTGTCCTCTGCCATTCCTGAAGGAAGGCTGCTGTTCTTCGGATCTGCTGTCATCTTGAACGTGAAAGTTGCATCTGTTGCCGGATCATCTCCTGAGATTACCTTCTTCACCGGCGGATCATCCACAGTGATCGGTGTTACCGATGTTTCCGGTGTGTCAGGCGTATCCGGATTTTCCGGTTCCTCAGCCTTCTGGTACTCATTCGTAAAGGTAATGCTGTCCGCAGCCTCATCGCCCTTCATGATCGTGCAGGTGCTGCTCAGCTTTCCATCCGATTCTGTCACATCATACGTTACCGTATAAATGCTTTCATCGTAGGTGTAGCCTTCTGCATCTCCCTTAACCTCAGATACCGTATAGCTGTAAGTTCCTGCTTCACTGAATGTCAGTGAACCAAAATCAACGGTTCCTTCACCCTTGATCGACTTCGTCAGCGTCGTACTTCCGTCTGCTTCCGCAGGCATCGGCGTGCCGCTCTTGTCAGCCGTCAGAGTGAATTCAAAGGTCTCATCCTCTTCCGGTTCATCGCCGGTGATCTTCTTTGTTACTGTCGGAGCCTTCTCATCAATCGGTTTTGCCGGTTCCACTGGCTTCTGGTATTCATTTGTAAAAGTAATGCCATCAACAGTCTCGCCGTTCTTCGTTATCGTGCGCGTGCTGCTCAGCTGTCCGTCTGATGTTTCTGTAACCTCATACGTTACCGTATAAGTGCTCTCATCATAGGTATAGCCTTCCGCATCTCCCTTAACCTCAGATACCGTATAGCTGTAAGTTCCTGCTTCACTGAATGTCAGCGTTCCGAAATCAACGGTTCCTTCTCCTTCAACTGTCTTCGTCAAAGTCTGGCCTCCGTCTGCCTCAGAAGGCATCGGCGCACCATCCCCGGCTGCTGTCAGTGTGAATGTGAAGTTTTCTTTCTCTTCAGGCTCATCTCCAGAAATTGTCTTGGTGACTGTCGGAACATCTTCGTTGATCGGTGTCGCCGGCGTTTCCGGTTCCTCAGGCTTCTCATAGCTGTTGATAAAGGTAAACGTTGACAGCGAATTAGCGATTCTGCCATCCTTCTGGATCGTGCGTGTGCAGCTCAGCGTTCCGTCGGAAGCTTCTGTCACCTCGTACGTCACCATATAAACGGTGTCATCGTAGGTGTATCCTTCGGCGTTTCCTGCTTCCTCATATACCGTATAGACATAGGTGCCAGCTTCATCAAAGGTTACGGATCCAAAATCAACCGTTCCAGATCCTGCAATCGTCTTTGTCAGACTTGAGCTTCCATTTGCCTCAGCAGGCATCGGCGTATTGCTGCCGACCGTAATGAGAGTAAACGCAAAGGTCGCACTTCCCGGATTATCACCTGTGACTTCCTTTACTACTTGCGGAAGCTGCACATTACTCGGTGTTACCGGCGTTCCAGGTGTTTCCGGTTCCTCAGATTTCTTGTACTCATTTGTAAAGGTAATGCTGTCAACTGCATCGCTGCCCTTTGTGATCGTGCGTGTGCAGTTCAGCTTGCCATCTGATTCGGTCACATCATACGTTACCGTATATGTGCTTTCATCATAGGTATAGCCTTCTGCATCTCCCTTCTTCTCAGTTACCGTGTAGCTGTAAGTTCCGGCCTTATCAAAGGTGATCGTTCCAAACTTGACTCTTCCAGCTCCATCAATCGACTTCGTAAGCGTCGTACTTCCGTCTGCTTCTGCAGGCATCGGTGAGCCGCTTTCATTCGCCGTCAATGTGAACGTGAAAGTCTCGTCCGTATCCGGTGTGTCTCCGGAGATCTCCTTGGTTACCGTAGGAACATTTCTGGTAACAGAAGTTACCTGTTCCACAGGTGCCTGATAGTTGTTCGTGAAAGCAAGAGTTGTCAGCGTGCTGTCTTCCTTGCCATCCTTCGCAATCGTGCGCGTGCAGCTAAGCTTGCCATCCGATTCAGTAACTTCATACGTTACGGTATACATGCTTTCATCATAGGTGTAGCCTTCTGCACTGCCCTTCTCCTCAGTTACCGTGTAGCTGTAGGTTCCGGCCTTATCAAAGGTGATCGTTCCGAACTTGACTCTTCCAGTTCCCTTGATCATCTTTGTCATAGACTGATCACCATCTGCCTCAGCAGGCATTGGCATATCGGCCTCTTCAGCTGTCAGGGTGAACGTGAAGGTCTCATCCGTATCTGGTGTGTCTCCGGAGATCTCCTTGGTTACCGTAGGAACATTTCTGGTAACAGAAGTTACCGTCTCCTCAGGTGCCGTGTACTCATTCGTGAAGGTGATGCTGTCTACTGCATCCTCGCCCTTCGTGATCGTGTGCGTGCAGCTAAGCTTGCCGTCTGATTCGGTCACATCATACGTTACCGTATACGTGCTTTCATCATAGGTGTATCCTATAGCACTTCCCATATTCTCAGTTACCGTGTAGCTGTAGGTTCCGGCCTTATCAAAGGTGATAGCTCCAAAGCTGACTCTTCCTGCTCCATTGATCGACTTCTGCAGCGTCGTGCTTCCGTCTGCTTCAGCAGGCATCGGTGAACTACCGTTATCAGCCTTCAGAGTGAACGTGAAGGTCTCATCCGTATCCGGTGTGTCTCCGGTGATCTCCTTGGTTACCGTAGGAATATTTCTGGTAACAGGAGTTACCGTTTCCTCAGGTGCCGTGTACTCATTCGTAAAGGTGATGTTGTCCGCAGCTGCGCCGTCTTTTGTGATCGTGCGTGTGCAGTTCAGCTTGTCATCTGATTCGGTCACATCATACGTTACCGTATATGTGCTCTCATCGTACGTGTAGCCTGTAGCACTGCCCTTTTTCTCAGTTACCGTATAGCTGTAAGTTCCGGCCTTATCAAAGGTGATCGTTCCGAACCTGACTCTTCCTGCTCCATCAATCGACTTCTGCAGCGTCATGCTTCCGTCTGCCTCAGCAGGCATCGGTGAACTACCGTTATCCGCCGTCAGTGTGAACGTGAAGGTCTCATCCGTATCCGGAGTATCTCCGGAGATTGTCTTAGTTACTGTCGGTACGTTTCTGGTAACAGGAGTTATCTGTTCATCAGCCGTGTACTCATTCGTAAAGGTGATGCTGTCAACGGCATCCTCGCCCTTAGTAATCGTGCGTGTGCAGCTAAGTTTTCCGTCTGATTCGGTCACATCATACGTTACCGTATAAGTGCTCTTATCATAGGTGTAACCTATAGCACTGCCCTTCTCCTCAGTGACCGTGTAGCTGTAGGTTCCGGCCTTATCGAAGGTGATAGCTCCAAAGCTGACTCTTCCTGCTCCATTGATCGACTTCTGCAGCGTCGTACTTCCGTCTGCTTCCGCAGGCATCGGTGAGCCGCTTTCATTCGCCTTAAGGG
>JAZHVR010000016.1:0-61377 GCA_036453165.1 Eubacteriales bacterium
AACATCATAAAGCCATTTGAGATGATCTTTTCAGGCCGCCTGAATGAAGACGGCTGGAATACTTGTGTCATTAGATGCCTTCTGGATTTATTGAAATTTCCCTTGACTTTTACTTAGCAGGCTTTCCCGGGCATCCGCCTGCTCCGGACATTCCGCCCAAAAAAATCGATAATAGCGATGAATATGAATATGAAATTTGAAAGCTCAATAGATGAAGAATAAATAATGATTTGGAAAATTAAATATCGGAAAAATAAAAGAATAAAAAAGAAAAGATAATGAAGTGGATTTAGAGAATAAGCGTTGCACTTATATACTTATTGTATATATTCCAGTTCCTTTTGTCTATTCAACAATAGTACCGAAAGTATTGCGCCCATTTTGTTTTCGGGTGACAAAAAATGCCGATGGTTTTCGCCATCGGCACCTGTACGCTCACGTAAAAATATAAAGTATTCAATACCTTCTCAGTTTTGCCTGAAACAGATCCAGGATCATTTTTGTCAGTTTTTCTGTATCTTCTTTCATTCCGTCAGTCAGCCATTTACTGTAGACACCAAACAGGGTGCTGGCGTAAGCGACAGTCAGATAGTATTCCTCGCTGCTGGTCTGACTGGTGTATGAGAGATTAAGCTCTTCTCGGATCATGTTCTGACGGATCAGATCGCCCATATTATTCCGGAGAAGACAAAGGACAAATTCTCGATTTTCCGCGAAATAGCGAAAACCAAGTTCAATATTTTCTGCCCGAATAAAAGAACCAAATCTGACACCGCTCAGCACTTCCTTTTTAAAGCGATCTGTCAGATAAGCAAGATACTGTATTAAAATGTCCTCAAAAGAGGAAAAATAACGATAGTAGGTCATACGGGAAATTCCGGCACAATGTGCCAGTTCCTGGACACTGATTCCAGACATGGGCTTTTTATTCAGCAGCTCAATCAAAGCCCGTACCACTGACTGTAGAACAGAATCTGAAGCCGACGGCTTCAGCTCGGCGGAAGACTTTGTATTGCTATTTTTCTGAGCCATTTTTTCGTCATTCATAATAAAAATCCCCTTACTTTACAAAGTGTAACATAAACAGGTATGAACTGGCACAATTTTTTCTTTGTTTATCCCAGAAATGCCGGCTCTACTTGTCCAGCAAATTTTCCATTATTAAAATAAAAATAAAGAGGAGGTTTAAAAATATGGATGAGCAAAAACTTGATGAAAGGCTGCAAAAAGCCTGTCGTACACGTATTGCAGAGGACGGAAAAATTGATATTCAGAAGGAATTTGAAACCGTGGCGCTGGATATCGGGCTCTCTCCGGAGGATGCCGGAGGAAGCATTGATTTTTTCGGAGAAGACCCGATTGTTAACAGTACCATTCCGCTGGGAACCGGTGCTTCAATCTGCCTGATGCTGAAAGCACTGGCAGCCACAAAGGTCTGGCGACTAAGAGGTGGAGAAGGACAGAATCTGTCTGTTGAAATTTCTAAGTGTATTGCAAGGCTCAGCGCGCTGTATCGAATGATGGAGACGGTCAATGGATATAATCCTGATTCAAGTGATCAGAATCTCGGTGCCCTGATGCTTCTGTTCCGCACGCGGGACGGACGGTTCGTATGCCCTGACAACAATATGCCGAAACTTCGCGACCGGATGCAGGAAATGCTTGGGTGTAACAATAATCTGGACAGTGTAGCGAAAGCTATTCTGAAATGGGACAGCACAAAGCTGGAAACTGAAGCGGCAAAGCGTGGTCTGGTCATGGGAAAGGTCCGCTCGCTGGAGGAGTTTATGAAAGAGCCTGTCTACCAGGAATATCTCCGCGATATTCCGCTGGTAGAGATTGAAAAAATCGGCGACAGCGATCCGGAGCCATTATCGCTAAATCCCTCCACTCCGCTTGAAGGCATCCGGGCACTTGGTATGGGACATATTATCGCTGGCGCCGGCATCGGCCGCGCTCTTGCCTGCCATGGCGCTGATGTTCTCAATATCTGGAAACCAAACGAATTTGAATATGATTCTACTTATTACAGCGCTGACGTCGGCATGCGATCCTGTCGCATCGATTACCGCCAGACAGATGGTATGGAGCAGGTCAAAGAACTTCTTCAGGGAGCAGACATTTTCTTTGCCAACCGACGCCAGCCGGCCATGGAAAAATATGGACTGACAGCTGAAGACTGTGCAAAGATCCGTCCCGGCATTATTTACTGTAATACATCTTTTGCCGGAGACAAAGGTCCGTGGAAAGACAGAGTCGGCTATGATCAGGTGGCTGGATGTGTGACAGGCATGGCTGTTTTTGAAGGAAGTATGGATCGTCCGCAGCTTCCAATCATCAATGTCGTCAATGATTTTCTGGTCGGCTGGCTCGGCGCGGCAGGTATCATGGAAGCCCTCACCAGACGTGCTAAAGAAGGCGGCAGCTATCGGGTTCATGTGTCTCTGTGCAGAGTATCATTATGGCTGATGTCGCTCGGTATTTTTGACCAGGATTATGTGGACCGGGTTTATGGAAAAGGAATCCACAGAGAACTGGATCCAGACCTGTTCCACGCTGAGACGCCACTCGGCTACTATCAGGGCTATACAGACCAGGTAAAAATGTCTGTACTCACGGAAAACTACGATCCAGTCCTGGTTCCGAGAGGATCCAGCGCTCCGGTCTGGAAAATCGACGGTCAGGAACCATCCTGGAGACCGGAAGACCCCTCTGCCCATATTGAGGCGACACCGGTCCGTGAATTTCAGAATCAGATCTATGCAGCATATGACAAGATTCCGCCGATACTGCTTGATGCAATGAAAAAAATACCGTCTGTCAGAAAGTGAGGTTGAGGAAAATGAAAGAACAATACAAGCCGTTATTCACCCCGTGGAAAATTCGAGATACAGAGATAAAAAACCGGATCGTACTGACTTCGATGGGCGGTACTGATCTGTTTGGCTGGATGGAGAAAAACCATTTTGATGAAGAGGGTGCCAATTTTATTCTCTCAGTTGCCAAAAATAACGCAGGTCTCGTACTGCCTGGATGCCAGCCGGTCCTCAATCCATTCATGGGGCAGTGGCTTTATGAAAACGAGAAAATGTATGACGATCTCGCGAAATGGATGCCTGAATTCCACAAAACGGGGGCAAAGCTTTTTGTCCAGCTGACAGCAGGTTTTGGCCGTTCTTTCACAGTCTCCGAGCAGTTCGAAAAAATGTATAATTCGCCGGTACTGCGAAAAGCAACAAAGCGCATCCTCGATCTCGACAGGATTACGGCGACCGCTTCACCTTCACCGAACCGCTGGTCAGACCACCTTCCGTCACGTGAGATGACCTGCAAAGAAATTCAGGAAATGGTAGATGGTTTTGCCCGGAGCGCCAAAATGCTGAAGGCCGCCGGAGTGGATGGCGTAGAAATTCATGCCGTACATGAAGGCTATCTGCTCGACCAGTTTACGCTCCGCTATGTCAATAAAAGACAGGATGCCTATGGAGGAACGAAGGAGAACCGCTATCGATTCGCGGTAGAGATTGTCAAAGCGATTAAACGCGAATGCGGAGAGGATTTCCCAGTTTCTCTTCGTTACAGCGTCACTTCGAAAACAAAAGGATTTCGGGAAGGCGCCCTGCCAGGCGAAGAGTACACGGAAGCCGGACGAGACATGAAGGAATCAGAATGGGCAGCCAGATATCTGCAGGATGCAGGTTATGATATGCTGAACTGTGACAATGGCACATATGACGCCTGGTATTGGGCGCACCCTCCGATCTACATGCCGGAAAACTGTAATCTGGAAGACGTCGCACACATCCGGAAATTCGTTGATATTCCGGTTGTCTGTGCAGGAAAAATGAATCCAGACACCGCAGCAGAGGCTATCGCCAATGGACGAATCGACGCAGCCGGATTTGCACGTCCGTTCCTTGCAGACACGGAGTGGGTAACCAAACTGATAGAAGACCGGGAAGAGGAAATACGTCCCTGCATCAACTGCCACAACGCCTGCTTCAATATGGGCAAATGGAATACATCGGCAGAGGTTCAGCCAGATGATTTCCAAATCGCTACCTGTGCAGTAAATCCGGAGACGATGCTAAAGGACGTTCACTACATCAAACGGACCAATCATCCGCAGAAAGTCTATATTGTAGGCGGAGGCGTTGGAGGGATGGAGTCGGCAAGAGTCCTGAAGCTCCGTGGACATGAGCCTGTTATTTACGAAAAATCGGATCATCTCGGCGGAACGCTCGTGCCTGCTTCCGCTGAATCGTACAAGGCCAGGATGCGAAAGCTTCTCGACTGGTACAAGCTGCAGATGAAAGATCTGGGCATTGAAATCCATTTAAATTCACCGGTTGAGGATGTCTCCCGCTTCGGAGATCATGAAGTAATTGTCGCAACCGGTTCTGTCCCCCGCTATCTTCGCAAGGTCAAAGGATATGAAAAAATGGTTGAAGCCTGCGAGTTTCTGAATGGTGAAAAACAGGTAGGAGACAAAGTGGCCGTGATCGGAGGCGGACTCACCGGATGTGAGATTGCTTATGAACTCTGTCTTGAGGGCAGACATCCGATTATTGTTGAGATGATGGGCGACCTGATCTGTCAGAAGGTCTGCCTGGCAAACAGCTCATATCTTCGTGAATATTTCAAGCTGCACAACGTACCGGTATTCCTTCATTCCACCTTGAAAGAAGTGAAAGACGGCTCCATTGTCTGTGATAAGGATGGCAAAGAAATTGAGCTGACCTGTGACTCTGTAATCAGTTCAGCGGGTTATATACCGGCGCCACTTGCAGAAGAAAAGAAAAACATCTTCAAAAAGCCAGCAAGAGATAATAAGATCCATCTGGTCGGAGACTGCCGATCAATCGGTAATCTCAAGAGTGTTATCTGGTGCGCGTACGAGACAGCGATGAAGATTGGCTGAAAATCAGACTAAAAAACAACGAAGGCGTGTGGAACTAAGAAATCATTTCCACACGCCCTTAATATTACTAATTTTTCCGTGGGATCAGCCTTCTGCCTGTTTCTTCGCCTCTTCTTCCATGAATGTGACAAATTCAGACTTGCTGACACGGTTGATTCCGCTGTGCTCGGTGTCGAAACCGTCGTCGATCGGAATACCGAGCGTATCCTCCATCAGTTTCTTCACGCGTGGCCTGCAGAAGGTGCCCTGGCAGTATCCCATGCCGGCACGCGTTCTCCGCTTCACGCCGTCGATTGTAGTGACAGGGATCTCGCGGGTGATCGCGTCTTTGATGGTTCCTTCCGTCACCTGTTCACAGCGGCAGACAATCCTCTCATCTCCGGATTCCAGTTTGACGAGCGGAGCGATTTCGCTCATCGGCCGGAGCTCTTTCTTTTCAATGATCGGCTTACGGTACGGGTCAAAGTTATCCTTTTCTTTCAGATGAATCAGGTCGTTATCAATGATCTCGCACACCATGTCCGCAATCGCCGGAGATGATGTCATGCCCGGAGACTGAATACCGGCGCATTGAATAAAACCATGCACACGCGAATGCTCGATGATGAAGTCATCTGTCGATGAGACAGCACGGACGCCCGCAAAGGAGCGGATAAACCTTGATGCATCGATGTGGGTCGTCGTGTGCTGCGCCTGCCGATAGATATTGATAAGCCGCTCTGCGCTGGTGGCCCGGTTGACCCGGTCTTCATCGATGGCGTCTGGTCCGAGCAGCAGGTTTCCGTGGTAGGTCGGAGTGACCAGAATGCCTTTGCCCATCCGGCTCGGCATCTGGAAGAGAACATGATTTACGGCCTTTCCAGTGCCTCTCGCGAACAGAATATATTCGCCGCTGCGCGGATGAATCGTAAAATCATTGATCCCGACCATATTGGAGATCACGCCGGACTGAACACCCGCGCAGTTGATCACAATACGGCTCTCATAGACCTCCTTGTCCGGCCCGCGATCCACCGGTTTCAGATTCGGATTGTCAGAGACCGGACACGGACGCGCGGTGTTCTCCGCGGTGACGCGGAATCCGTCTTCGGTCTTCTCTATTGACGTGACGCGGCGATTCAATGCGAGTTTCACTCCGTTGTGGATCGCGTTCTCCATAAGCGCAATGGCCATCTCATAAGGTGATGTGACGCCGGCTCCCTCACAGTAAAGCGCATATTTTACTTCCGGGTTGATGTTCGGCTCCATCGCCATGATCTCGTCGTGGTTCAGGATCTTCAGGTCGGTCAGACCATTTTTCTTTCCGTTTTCCAGCAGCTCGTTCAATTTTGGCAGATCGCTGTCATCAAAGGCAATAACGAGCGAACCGATCGGAGAAAAGCCGAAATGAAGCTCTTCATTAAGTTTCGCAAACTGGCAGCGCCCTTTGTAGCACAGTCTTCCTTTGAGTTTGCTGTGCGCCTCCGCATAGCCACCGTGGACAATAGCTGAATTCGCCTTAGTCGCGCCCATGGACACATCATCGGCAGCCTCAATCACCTGCACATCCAGCTGATAGCGGGAAAGCTTTCGCGCGATCGCACTGCCGACGATACCGGCACCAATAATCAATACATCTGACATGTTACACCTCCCTTGAAAAATGACCTTTCTTGTCTTCTGACCCCCATCGAAAACAAGCTGTGACAGATAATATAACATTTATCGTAACATTATCAGAATCCTTTTTGAATAAAACTGGGAGGGCATTATAGCAGAAAAATCGCAGCGAAAATTGTGAAAAAGCTCTATAGTATCAGAACTCAGAATGACGCCATCGCCGGTATCATGACGATAATCAGCACAACACACAGCATCAGGCACAACGGCAGGATCATGCGTATGGAAGCTTTTTCTCCCATGGCGCGTGCGTTTCTTTTCCGCGCCTCAAAGGCTGCCTGTGATTCTTCTTCGAGCTGCAGAGAAAAACGCTGTCCGCCCCGCCGGCAGTTCTGTGACAGAAGAAGCGCCAGCCGCCTGTACTCCGGCGTTCCTGCGTTTTCTCCAAGATGCGTGTATGCGTCAATTTCGGGGATCCCGTTTTCCAGTTCGTACCGGCAGCGTCCGATCTCGTCGTTAAAGGATGACAATCTCCGGATGCACTGCCTGAGGCTCAGCCCGGCGGAGGTCAGAAGCCGGATCTTGCTCACGAGCTCCGGGTATTGAAGGGTCAGCTGTTCCCGGTGCTTTTTCAGCTCACGTTCCCTCTGCTCCCGATCTGCAAACATTGAGACAAGAACTGCCACCATCATCAGGACACAGACAAATCCTCCGCTTTTCTCTGTTTTTTCATACCAGGTCAGCTCGTGGCCGTTCCATTCATCTGGCAGAAGTACTTTGTCGCTTCCAGAGCGCCCTTCGTTTTCCTCCTCGGTAGCTGTCTGAAGGGCATCGTTCCAGGCGTGCTCTTCCTTCGAGGGATAAAGAACAATGTCTTTTGTGTATTCCTTCGTCACATCCGCCAGCAGCAGTTCGGCGGAAAGAACAGCCTTCGCTCCCTCTGGGATATCCGCTGCCAGGGTTCCGTCCCATGCGATGAGGTCCGGACGGGTACTCGTCCAGCTGACCTGCGTCTCTGTGCTTCCGATGGTATCTGGCAGATTCAGATCCCACTCTATGTGGTTGAAGGATGTGTTTTCCCCGAGAATTTCTTTATCCAGTTCCTTTACCTGCGTCTCGAGAATCGCTTCTGCTTCTGCCGTGGTGTACGTCTGCTCGGGGACCTGGATCGTCACCGGCTGCATCTCGCCGCTGTCTGACGCGACCTCCAGACTCACGTCCTCCAGAGCGTTTTCACCGCTCGTCTTGTCAAGCTCAGTGATGGTCTGTGTGTCGCCGCCAATGGCTTCGCTGACCATCAGAAATGCTGAGAGAACGGTCCCCGCTGTGCAGATGACGAAAGTTTTTCTCTCGATTTTTCCTTTTTTGTATATGACCCGGATGACCACTGCCGTCAGCACCGGAAGCAGCACCGCCGCAAAAATCTCTCTCATACTTTCACCGCCATCAGCCGGTCGCCGAGCCAGACCGCAAAGCCATAGATTCCAAGACAGACTGTCATTACACAGACACCGAAGGCATTTCCGTACATGGCGTCCATAAATCCGTCGAAGGAGACCGACAGGTACAGAATAATCCCGGCAGGCATCAGGTTCATGATCTTCATCTCGTATTTCCGCGAAGCCATCATTGTGTCAATCTCCCTCTGGGTGTCGATTTTTTCACCCAGTGTCTGCCAGGCGTTCTGAAGAACACCATTCATGTCGCCGCCGGTTCTCTTTGCCACGGATATAACCTCGCCGAAGGTCTGGATATCCTCGACCCCGCTTCTTTTTCCGAGCTCTAGAAAAAGCTGCTCCACGGGTTTCTGGTATCCCATCTGCCGCGTGATCGCCTTCATTTCCATGCTGCAGATATCATCCCTGCCGTAGAGCCTCGCCACGTCTCCCGCCGCAATCGTCACGGCATTTTCCAGTGAGTATCCGGCCAGCATCGCCGTGTGGAGGGACGAGAGAAAGTCCCGGAAATGATAATTCAGAAGATTTTTCCTGTCCTCTGCGAGCTGCTTTCTCTTTGAGCGGACATATATAACAGCGATGACGACCGAAAGTGGCAGCGCCCAGAAGGACCGGTAGCAGACCCATACAGCGAACAGGCCGATCGCAAGGCCAGTGGCGCTGTATTTCATAAGTTCTCGGCGGCTGAAGGTGTACGTGTCATACTGGATTTTTCCGGAGTTTTCTTTCCGTTTTACTTTTGTATTGACGGTTTTCCCTGTTCTGTTGTGTACCTCTTCTCCGGCGTTTACGCGCACATGCCTGCTTCCACTGCTATCATCACTCCGGGCGTCCTTTTTTCCTTCTCTCATAAAGCTTCTCCAGTTTCTCCGTCCTCAGAAGCGGCTCCTTTTTCCTGAGGGCTCCGTCTCTGTCCCGGCAATAAAGCGTGTGGATCCTGACCTCATCGCCGTCCATCCCGGTGATCTCCGCGATCTCCTGCAGCTGTCTCACACCGCAGGCGTCACGGGTCAGATGAACGAGGATCTCGACGCCCGCCGCAATCTGCCGGCGTATGACAGGGATGGGAAGGTCGGCGCCCTGCTGCAGGACCATCATCTCCAGACGGCTGATCATGTCCCTCACGCTGTTCGCATGGGCCGTGCCGAGGCTTCCGTCGTGACCGGTATTCAGACTGACGAGAAAGTCGGCCGCCTCAGCGCCTCTCACCTCACCCACGACGATTCGATCCGGCCTCATTCTCAAGGCCGTGCGGATGAGATCCCGGATCGAGATCTCGTGCGCTCCTTCCAGATTTGCTTCCCGCGCCTCCATCCTCACCAGATTTTCCACGCCCTGGATCTGAAGCTCGGCATTATCCTCGATCGTGACGATCCTCTCGGACGACGGGATAAAGGAAGAGAGCGCATTGAGGAACGTCGTTTTTCCAGTGGATGTGCCTCCGCCGACGAGGATCGAGTAGCGCGCCCTGACCAGATCTCTCAGAAAATCCGCCGCCTCGCGCGTGAGACTGCCCATTTTTACGAGCTTCTCCATCGTGATCGGCTCTTCGGGGAATCGCCTGATCGTCACAACGGGTCCTTCGAGCGCCACGGGACCGAGAACAATGTTGACTCTGGAGCCGTCCGGCAGCCGGGCGTCGACGATCGGCCGCTGCTCGTTCACGACGCGGTTGCACCAGCCGGCGATCTGCTGGATCACATCCTCCAGTCTTGTCTTTGACGGAAAAATCTTGTTCCACCGGACGATCCTGCCATTTTTCTCATAAAAGATACTGTCGTAGCCATTGATCATAATCTCGGTGATCTCTTTGTCGTCCAGCAGCTCCTGAAGCACGTCGAGCCTCCTCACGGAGCAGAAGAGGCTCCTCCGGAGCTCCTCCATCTCGTCGAGCTGCAGATTTTTCCGGTGATATTCGTCGAGGATCATTTCATCGAGAATCTCCAGGATCGTCTCATCCGACGTCTCTGCGCTGCTGTCCAGCTTTTCCAGAAGCTTCTGCCTCATTTCCTCATAAAGAGTCAGCTGACCGTCTCTGTATCGGCCACCATTTCCGGTACGGTCTGATCTTCTTTTTCTGTCGTCTTCCATAAGCCGTATACCTCTTCGGAACGCTTTTGCCTGCGGTTTTCTTCCTGTGTCCTGATCAGATGGCCGATTTTGCTCCTGCACAAGGCTTCAAGAAGGATCCGCCCGTCGAAAAAAT
This sequence comes from Eubacteriales bacterium, assembly GCA_036453165.1. Lineage (GTDB taxonomy): Bacteria > Bacillota > Clostridia > Lachnospirales > Lachnospiraceae > Bilifractor. Next base: position 10,184 of record JAZHVR010000016.1, read on the forward strand.
CGCCTCCGCTCTCTCCACCGGAACCGCCGACGCCGCCCGTTTCAAAGAGATGCCTGACGCTCTCTGCCGTCGGGCTGTCGACGGGTATTGTCTGAACGCGCCCCGTCCATTCTGCGTGGCTTTCCTCCGCCCACAGCAGCCAGGTGTCCACCGCCTTCTGTGCAAAAAGGTCATCGGAGACCGGGAGGTAAATTTCATCGCAGGAGGACAGCACTCCCTCCGGGTCAGCCATTCTGCACCCGAGGTCCAGGATCAGCGTGTCATAGGTGCCGGTCTGCATCAGTTCATCGAAAAGTCCGCACCACTGACCGGCGTCCATGAGGAGCAGGTCCCCGGGGTGCTTTGACGGCGGAATATAATTCATGCCGTGAAAGCTCCGGATCAGGGAATCCGCGCAGTATATCAGCCCGTGCTTCCCCTGCCGGTAGTAATACAGAAGCTCGCTCATGGTCCTGTCCGCGTTATCGCCGAATGCCGGGGCCGTTCCCGACCACGGATCCAGCGACGCATAGAGGACCTTCCTGTTTTCCGCGAGCACCTCGCCCATAGCGATCGCATAGGCAGTCCGGAGCGCCGGTTCCCAGGTGCTTATCACGCCGATCCTGCGGACGTCGGGCTTCATGATTTTTGCCGGCTGCGTCGCCTCAAGCTCCGCGCTGTAAAAATCCATAACTTCTCTCACGACTTCGTCCGCCGACTGGTATTTGCAGACGGAGGGATAGGAATCCAGCTTTCCTGGCATCTCCCCCTCTGCGAGGACAACCAGTTTTCCGACCGGCAGGTCGAGGATATCGTCGGTCGCCGCCCGCTCTGATACGAGGAGAAGATCGATATGCCTTTTCCCCGCAAACTCAACGAGGGCTTCCGGCGACGTGAACATCTGAATTTCAAAGGGCATATTCCGCCGGCAGTTCAGATATTCCATCAGACGGATCGCGTACTCCTGCTCTGTGTCACACACTGCAAATACATTTCTCATGTCATCATCCTCCAGTCAGTAGACTCCTCCGTACCAGAGAAGAACCGCTGCCATGACCGGAACCGCCATGTGCAGGCTCTCCCTGTGATATCCCTTCCTCATGTATGGGCGCACTCTTCCCCTGTTTCCTGATGTCCCACCGTGCCCTTTGTCAGCCCTTCCGCTTTCCGCACAATCCACTATCTCTGTTCCCACCCGGTCTGTGATCACCATATTCGTCATCGAACTCATCCTGACCGCCGTCTCTTTCACATACCAGCGGAAATACGCCAGCCGCTCCGCAAGGCTCCCATCATCGATCAGAATCGCGAGCGAGAGGATACCCGCCAGAACAAAGGTCCACATCATGCACAGGACGATCTTCCGCGGACCCATAAACATCCCGAGTACGCAGAGCAGCTTGATGTCTCCGGCGCCGATCATCCGGAACCAGTAGAACGGAAAAAGTGCCAGAAACGGAATAATAATCCCCGGCAGACGCCGCGGATCCGGCGAGACCATCTGATATAGAAACGCCATAACCACACCAGAAAGGATCCACTCGTTATCGATTTTTGCCGTTCTCAAATCCATATCCACCGATTCAAGGCAGAAAAGGAGCGCCAGAATTTCACCCGTCACCAAGAGCCATCGCCTCCCATCGCGTTCATCAAACGTTCATCAGGAGTTCATCTAACGTATAAATGGTAATAGTACAAAATTTTCTGCAAAGGTATTAGAATAGTTGGAAAAGAGTAGAATTAAAGACTATTTAAAGCTGAAATGGGAAAATAATGTGGGATTTGAAGGGTATCCCACCGGCGCCCGTCGGGCGTCTTTTCGAAGTGTAAATAAATTATAACTCTGGCCGGGGTTTTCTGTCTATACCCACGAATGACCGAAAATTGCCTTTTCAATTGCGCCCATTTTGTTATCGGTTCACAAAGTGATATTGGCGATATAAAGGCTGACTGCGGCCGGATATACGAATATAAGGGTTATTAATAATGAATCAGACAGACTCTATTACCGACGCACCTGAATCTTCAGAGAAAAAGCGCCTTGACGGTTTTTCTCTGAAGATCATTGCCTGCGCCTCTATGGTTGCCGATCACACGGCCAAATTTCTCCATGCGAAGGGGATCGCAGAAATCATCTTTTCCGGCCTGATCGGGCGGATGGCATTTCCGCTGTTCTGCTTCCTTCTTTCGGAGGGATTTTTCCACACGCACAATGTTAAAAAATACATTGCGAGGATATTCATCTTCGCCGTTCTCTCTGAGATCCCGTTCAACCTGATGTACGGATGCTGGTTCTTCCCGGAGCACCAGAACACGCTCTTCACGCTCGGGACAGGCCTTCTGCTTTTCTGCCTGCTCGATGTAATCCGGAAAAAGCCGCTGCTGGCCGTCCGCTCGGCGGTTCTGCAGATAGCCTCCATTGCAGGGTTCGCAGTCCTGTCCTGGCTTCTCAAGTTCGATTATGGCTTCATGGGCATCCTCTGCCTTGCCTGCTTCTATTACTTCAACGGGGCCATGATGAAAAAACGCATTGACGCATGCTTCTGGGGCTGCCTCATGCTCAATCTGGATCTTTTTTCCGAGATCGGCGCCTTTCTCGCGATGATCCCGGTGAGCCTGTACAGCGGAAAACGCGGACGCGCCACGACCGCTCGCGGGAAGCTCGCGTTCTATATTTTCTACCCCGCTCACCTGCTGATCCTCGCCGCCCTGACCCTCCTGCCATAATTCGGAGATATTACCCGTTCAGGCATTGCAAGAGCAAAGCCTTCGGAGAGCGCCCGAGAGTACAGGTACTTCCAGCCCGCATATGTTTTAAGCAATGCGCAGCGGCTTTCAGACGCGACATCCGCAAGCGTCGGTGCTTACGCGTTTCTACGAGTGCTGCCAGACGTACGAATTTACAGCGATGCACACCGAAGGCGTGCATGAGCTGAAAAATTCGTATGGCTGGATAGCGCGACAGCGCGATATCGAGCAGCTTGCTGCGAGATGCAGCACTTGCACCGCTACGCTGAGGACAAGCGAGAGCGCGTCGCGGATGAAAACCTTGCGCATCAACAATGCAGTCGGAAGTACCTGTATTCTCGGGCGCAATCGCGCAATTGACTATATCCACCATATCCAGTAAAATAATTTGTGTAAAATGCCGGATTTTTACGGCCATAATCCTGTATTTTCCGGCAATCGCACAAAAAATCACAATTAATTGAAAAAGTGGGGCGTTTTTTATGAAGGTATTAAATTTTGGATCTCTGAATATCGATTATGTATACAAGGTGGACCACATCATCATTAAGGGTGAGACTCAGCAGACAAAATCACGCCAGATCTTCAGCGGCGGAAAGGGGCTGAATCAGTCTATCGCGATGGCAAAAGCCGGCCTCACCGTTTATCACGCGGGAAACATCGGCAGGGGAGGCGAATTCCTCCTCGATGTACTGCGGGACGGCGGAGTGCACACGGATTATGTAAGAACGCTCGAGGATGTGCCGACCGGCCACACGATTATCCAGAATGACAAGGACGGGGACAACTGTATTCTGTTGTTCGGCGGTGCTAACCAGAAGATCACGGAAGAACAGGTCGATGAGACCATCGGACATTTTGAATCGGGGGACTACCTCGTCATTCAGAACGAGATCAATATGACGGGAAAAATCATGGAAGCCGCTCACAATAAGGGCATGAGGATCGTTCTCAACCCATCTCCTTACAATGAGAAGATTGAAAAGCTTCCGCTCGAATACACGGATACATTTTTCCTCAATGAGATCGAGGCGTCTCAGATGACAGGCGGCAGTGCGGATGACTCTGATGAACTTCTGACGCGCCTTGAGAAAAAATTCCCGGATGCCCATATCATACTCACTCTCGGCAGTGCGGGATCTGTCTATGACTACCGCGGCGAGAGAGTACATCAGAACAGTTTCCACGTAAAGGCTGTAGATACAACCGCAGCCGGTGATACCTTTACCGGATTTTTCCTGTCAGGTATCTCACGCGGCATGAGCCCTGCTGAGTCGCTGAAGCTAGCCTCAAAGGCATCGGCGATCGCGGTAACAAGACCCGGAGCGGCTCCTTCTATTCCGACACTGGAAGAGGTCAACAATACCCAGTTATAATCACAACGAGATAAAACACGCTTCGCGAGTTTTATCTCGTCATCGCGACGCTCGCCTCACACGCACGTGCTGCGCATGTGCGGATGCGGCTCACTGTCCGCGTAAAAAATCCGGACACCCTGCAGCGAGGGTGCCCGGAAAAAAGAGAGAAGGAAACATAGAAAACCAGTTGTCATCAGAAAATACATGCCGACTCCAGAATGATATTTGAGTACGGCGTCATTTCTCCACTCCGGATGACGGCTTTGCAGTTTTTCGTCTGTTTCTTAAGCTCGTCATGCGGAACATATACAACCTCTGGCATTGGATTGCCTGCCGGATCACCGGCGGCGTATTTCTCATCCAGACTCTTGAACAGATCCAGAACAGCCTCCAGCTGCCCGGGATTCTGGGTCTTCATTTCTTCGGCCAGCGTGATTTTCTGAATCTTCATATCCTTTGTGAGCTCTTCCACAATATCCATGAATGACGGAAGGCCTTTTCTCAGAGCCAGGTCGATCCTTTCCGTCTCGTCGGGAACCGGCAGACCGCAGTCTGCTACGCAGATCGTATCCGTGTGTCCCATGTAGCTGAGAACTCTGGATATATCGCTGTTTAATATGCCATTTCGTTTCATCTGTCACACAACCTTTCCCGCCCAACAAGAAAACTCATCAAAGCGACTCAGCACAGCTGTCGACGCCTTCGAGAGCGGCTTTCCAGACTTTTCTCATCTGCTGTCTCTTTTCCTCGTCCGCGTCACTCTCATAGTGCTGATAGTGAAGATTTTCATAAACACTGTCTGTAAAAATCCCTGCTTTCATTCCCGCCATGTATGCCGCGCCTATCGCGGACAATTCCTCGCGGTCCGGCACATCAAGAGAGCACTGTGCCAGAAGGCTCTGAAGGCTCATCAGATAATGATTCCTTGTCGGCCCTCCGTCTACGCGAAGGCACTTTACAGGGTATCCGGAAACTTCCTTCATGACCTCGACAACATCCGTAACCTGCTGTGCGATACTGTCCACCGCGGCTTTGACGATCTCATTTCTTCCGGTGGTGCGCGACATGTTCATGATCGCCGCGCGGGCCTCTGATTTCCAGTGCGGAGCGGACAATCCTGTAAACGCAGGAACGAGAACCGTATTATCGCGCGAGTTTGCCTTTGCGATCAGCGCCTCTGTCTCCCCAGGTGAACTGATGATCTTAAGATCATTTTTCAGCCATGAAATCACGGCACCCGTGTAATTGATATTTCCCTCGAGACAGTAACAGGTTCTGCCGTCCATTTTATACGCGACGGAAGTAGACAATCTCGGATCCGATACGACACGGCTGCCAACGTTCATCATTATGGACGAGCCAGTGCCGTAGGTAGCCTTGATCATTCCCTCTTTCCTGCAGTTCTGCCCGAACAGCGCGGCGTGTGAATCGCCGAGCGCCGCCGTGATCGGAACCGGGGCTGGAAGGATGCCCTCAAAATCAGTCATTCCAAAATCGCCGTTGCTGTCAATAACCTCCGGAAGCATGGAAGGAGCGATCTGGAAAATCTTCATCAGATCCTCATCCCATTTTCCGAGATGAATGTTGTAGAGCTGAGTTCGCGACGCATTGGATGCGTCTGTCACATATTTTGCGCCGTGGGTCAGACGGCAGACCAGCCAGGAATCAATGGTGCCGAAATGGATATTCCCGCGCGGGATGTCGCGCAGATCATTCTCCAGAAACCACTGCATCTTTGCCGCCGGGAAATACGGGGAGAGCTTCAGACCCGTCTTTTCAAGAACGAGATCTGCCGCGTCCTTATGGCACTCAACGATTTTTTCAGCGCGCCCGCACTGCCACACGATAGCCTTTGCAAGCGGAATGCCCTTCTCGTCAAACGCACATGTCGTCTCTCTCTGATTGCTGATACCGACAGCTCTGATATCAGAACCTCTGATACCGGTTTTCTGAAGAAGCTCCTTCAATTCGTCCAGCAGATTCTGATAGATCTCATCCAGGTCGTGGGATACCCAGCCCTGACTGCTGATGATCTGCTGGTGGCTTCTGTCTGCCCGGCCTGTTATTGAGCCCTTCTCGTCAAATAGCAGAACCTTTGTACCCTGTGTGCTCTGGTCGATCCCAAGTATGTATTTCATTTATTTGTCCTCGGATTCAGAAATCTTCTGCTCTCCCCTCAGGCGAGCGCAGCTGCTGTCTTTTTCGCGATTCCCCCGGCATCAAGTCCATAGTGTCTGAACATTTCCTTGTTCGTTCCAGAAACCAGATGTTCGTCCGGAAGCGCCAGCTCAAGTACTCTCATCGGATATTCAGCCGAGAGAACCTGAGCCGTGAGAGCACCGAGTCCTCCGTATGGATCATGCTCTTCTGCGGTCACGATCAGTTTTGTCTGCTTTGCCACTTCAAGAAGTGTTTCTTTGTCAAACGGCTTCAGGCAGTACATATCGATCACACCGGCATCGATGCCCTGTTGTTTCAGGATCTCCGCCGCGCCGACGGCATTCGGAACCATATCTCCGCAGGCGACGATCTCTACGTCGTGGCCGACAGAGATGACTTTTGCCTTATCCATCTCGAATGATAAATTCTCATCGTATACATCATCCGTAGCCTGGCGGCTGACACGGATGTAAGCCGGCTTGTCATCTTCTGTAAGTGCCTCCATCAGTTTTCTGGTAAGAAAGCGGTCACTCGGAAGATAAACACGCATGCCCGGCAGTGCTTCCATTGCCGCAATATCCTGGCAGGAATGATGGGTCATTCCCAGGGCACCATAGCTTACGCCTCCGGAAATACCGATCAGCTTTACATTCGAGTCATTGTATGCAACATCGACCTTGCACTGTTCATAGCTTCTGGTGGACAGAAAGCTCGCCGGCGAAGCCGCAAATGCCTTTTTTCCTGAAACGGCCAGTCCTGCCGCAATGGAAACCAGATCCTGCTCGGCAATTCCCACTTCAACAAACTGATCCGGATACTGCTTCGCAAAAGGGGTCAGAGACGCGGAGCCTCTGGAATCAGAGCAAAGAACAACAATATCCTTGTCAGTTTTTGCTTTTTCCATTAATACGCTGCAAATTACCTGACGATTTGTCTCAGCCATTTTCAATCTCCTCCGCTATTTCTTTTTCAGCTTCTTTATACTGATCCTCCGACATAACACCGTGATGCCATGATGCCTGATTTTCCATGTAGGAAATACCTTTTCCCTTTACCGTATGTGCGATAAGAGCCGTGGGTTTTCCTTTGTACTTTGCTGCGAGTTCATAAGCAGAGATAAGTTCCTCAGGATCATTTCCATCTGCGACATCGATCACATTCCATCCGAATGCTTCAAATTTTGTCTTCATATCTCTTGTAGACATAACTTCGTCCGTCGTACCTGAGATCTGAAGGCCGTTCAGATCGACTGTCGCGCAGAGATTGTCAAGATGATACTGGGACCCTGCCATCATGGCTTCGTAGTTTGAGCCCTCAGCCATCTCGCCGTCCCCGAGCACCACGTATACGCGATAATTTTTATTGTCCATCTTGCCTGCGAGCGCCATGCCGACGCCTACGGAAAGACCGTGGCCCAGTGAACCGCCGTTTACTTCCACGCCGGGAACATCTGTATTAGGATGGCCGATAAATTTCGAGCCATAGGATGAGAAGTGCTCTATCAGATCCTGTTTATCAAAATATCCGAGATCCCCGAGAACCGTGTAAAGAGCATCAGCGCAATGTCCTTTGCTCAATACAAAGCGGTCTCTGTCCGGATCGTCGATCTTATCCGCACCGACATTCATCACCCGGTAATAAAGAGTCGTGAGGATTTCCATGACAGACATATCACCGCCGACATGTCCGGCGCCAGAACGGTAAAGCATTTCAATAACATCTTTCCGGCGCTCATTTGCGATACGTTCGAGTTCTGCAGCACTGTATTTTTTATTCATGATCTATCTCTCCTTCAATGTCTGCATTGTCATGTATTATTCACCGCGAAGATAAGCTTTTACTTCTTCTTCGATCGGGTCATATAAATCCGGCTTTACTCCGATATATTTACAAGCTTCATAAAGGATCGGAACGACATCCGCGTGGATTGCCACGCAGTGATGGATATAAGGCCCCTCGACGATTTTTGCTTCTAGTCTCTTCAGGTTTTCTACCTCGACCCAGAGATATGTTCCCTTGGTATAAGGGCCGTCGATTCCCTTTGCGTGTCCGAGGAGAAGTGAATACTCTCCATTGTCTCCGTCGAACCTGGCCAGCGTGAGATCTCCATGCTTTGCCTCTGCGGAAACCGCCCCGTTGTACGGGAAGGCGACCGGAACGCAGATTGTCGGCTTTTCTTTTGCGACACTAATCGGCCACGGTCCGCAGTGCTGAAGAAGCTCGCCGTTCTCGTTGTCCGGATGTCTTACCGTCCAGTCAGCGAACATAGCGCGGTGTCCGTCAAGATCAGCAGCCTCTACCATGAGCTGAGTTATTGCGCCGTGGATATCTGTCTCGCATACAACAGGCAGTCCCTCTTCGTTAAGAAGGGAATTGGCTGCGCAGGGCATAATGCCGATCTCGCTCTGAAGTGCGTTCCAGCACTGGATAGCTATTGCCTTGGCGCCATATTTATCAGCAAGGTTGCGCATAGCTACCTTCAGGGAGGCTACGTTGAGAAGAAGGTTGTCCTCGATCTTGCAGATCATATTCTCTTTGCAGTAGCGGATCACATCGTCGACCTTGTCTGCCTCTTCTTTTTTGACGCGGTTGATTTCTGCGGTGAGCTCCGGGATCGGAACAGGTGCCAGCTGAATGTTGAATTTTTCGAGAAGCTCTCCCTCGTTGCACATCGTGCTCCAGAAGTCATATGGACGAGGTCCGATCTGGAGAATACGGATGTTGCGGAATGTCTTTACGACGTTGCAGACCGCGAGAAAATCTTTTACTCCGCGCTCGAATTCCGGATCCGTGATCCTGCAGTTCGTCATATAGGTAAAAGGGATCTGGAAGCGGCGCAGCACCTTGCCTGTCGCGAAAAGGCCGCACTGAGTATCGCGCAGTCTCATGCCGTCCGGTTCCGGGCGCTCATCTCTGGGTCCCCAGAGAAGAACAGGCACATTCAGATCTTTAGCCAGTCGGGCGCACTCATATTCGGTTCCAAAATTCCCATGCGGAAGAAACAGTCCGTCTACTTTTTCCTTCTTAAACTTTTCAGCGATCCGGATCCTGTCCTCGTCGTTATAAAGAAGGCCTTCCGCATTGATATCTTTGATATCTACATAATCGACGCCCATTTCATCGAGTTTTTTTCTTGTCAGATCTGCATACTTGACGGCGTCGGGGGCACTGAAGATTGCTCTCCGCGTCGGAGCAAATCCGATTTTTACGTGTTTTTTCATTGCTGTACCGCCTCCTGAGAAATTAAAGTAATAATGATCACTTGGTGCTGTTTCTTGTCTGAAGAGCTATCTTTGCTTCCAGTTTTCTCTGCTCCTGATCGAAGATGACTGCGAGGATGATGATCAGACCTCTGATGATCTTCTGCCAGAACTCAGAGACGCCCATCATGGTCATACCATCGTTGATAACACCGATAACAAATGCACCGATGATCGTTCCGCCGATCGTACCTGATCCACCGGCCATGGATGTGCCGCCGAGAACCGATGCTGCGATTGCGTTCATTTCCCAGCCATCACCTGAAGCCGGATGTGCTGCGGCCAGCTGAGATGTGTTGATAAGTCCTACGACTGCTGCGCAGACGCCAGAAAGAACATAGACAAGGATCTTTACCTTATCCGCATTGATTCCGGAGAGGCGGGCAGATTTTTCATTGCCGCCGATAGCGAGAACATGCCAGCCAAACGGCGTCTTCTTCAGAAGAATTGAACCGATAATTGCAAAAATCGCGAAGATGATAGCGCCGACAGGAACGATTCCGATAGAACCGCCGATCAGCTTGAAGCCCGTATTGCCGAGGCCCTCAGAACCTGTCAGGGACGAGAATGTCGCGCCGCCGGAACGGAGATTTGCCAGTCCCCGGAAAATATACATCGTACCAAGGGTGGCAATGAATGCCGCTACATTGAACTTGGAAATGATGACACCGTTGATCCACCCGATCAGAGCGCCGAGCAGGACACTGATAATAACGATCATCGGAACGCTGAAGTACCAGGTGCTGTTTCCGACGCCGAGACCTTCCTGAATAAGACCTCCGGCGATCATTCCGGTAAAACCGACAACTGAGCCGACTGACAGGTCAATGCCGCCAGTGATAATGACGAATGTCATTCCGATGGCGAGAATGCCATACAGTGCCACGTGCTTCGCAAGAAGTGTCAATGTTGTTACCTGAAGAAATTTCGGGTTTGCAATACTGAAAAAGATAAACAGAATGATGAGAACGATGAGGGTTCTGCCCTTCATCAGTACCATAAGAGTACTGTTGTTATTTTTTTTCTTTGCCATGATATCCACCTTTTACTGATCTGTTGACGCCTTGGTCATGTGACCCGCGTTTGATGTATGTACCAGAAGATCCTCTGTGACTTCGTCTTCGTTAAATTCACCGGTAACTTTCCCGTTGGAAAGAACCATAATCCGGTCTGAGATCGAAATGATCTCTTTTAACTCTGAAGAAATGAAAATAACGGAAATTCCCTGCTCCGCATATTTGCGGACGATATCCATAACTTCTGTCTTGGCGCCGATATCAATACCTCTTGTCGGCTCATCGAGAAGAAGGATCTTCGGGTCTGTCAATACGCCTTTTCCGATAACAACCTTCTGTTGGTTGCCACCTGAAAGCGAAAGGATCGGCAGGGATGGATCCGCGACCTTGATAGAAAGCTCCTTAATGCCTTCATCTGTCGCTTTATTGACCAGATCCTGCTGGATAATTCCCTTTTTGCTGTCTTTTTTGAGCGAAGCAAGAACCAGATTCTGCTGAATGTTCATTGTCTGAACAAGTCCGCCGCTCTGTCTGTCCTCAGGTACGAGCGCGAATCCTCTCTCAATCTGCTCCGAGATTCTCCGGATCTTTATTTCTTTGCCCTCAAGGAAAACCTTGCCGGTGTGCTCCGGGTGCATTCCCATAAGGCACTCAAGAAGCTCGGTGCGTCCGGCTCCGAGCAGACCATAAATGCCGAGGATCTCGCCTTTTTTCAAGGTGAGGTTCACATGGTTGAGAAGCCATCCGCCGCCTTTTTTAGGCAGGCACATATCTTCTACGCGAAGCATCTCCGGCTGCTTGTCGAGGTCGAGTTTTCGCGGCACCTTTGTGTACTGCGTATCTTTTCCCACCATCTGGCGGACGATCCACGGAACATCGATGTCTTTTACATCTGCATCCGCAATATATTTTCCATCGCGAAGGATTGTCACGTGATCTCCGATCTCCATCAATTCTTCCAGTCTGTGCGAGATGTAGACGATCGAGATTCCGGCGGCCGTCAGCTCACGGATGATCTTGAAAAGGACCTGTACCTCAGCGTTTGAAAGAGAGGAGGTCGGCTCATCCATGATCAGAATCTTCAGATTTTCCTGAAGCAGGTTGCGGCCGATCTCGATCATCTGCTGCTGTCCTACACGAAGCTCACCGATATTCGTGTTCGGGTCCATCTCATGCTCAAGACGCTGAAGGACTTTCACAGCGCCTTTCTTATGAGCGTCATCGTCGAGAAACAGGCCTTTCTTCTGCTCATGCCCCATATAAATGTTCTGATAGATATTGAGATTCGGGAACAGACTGAGTTCCTGATGGATCATCCCAATTCCATGCTCACGCGCGGCATTCGTATCCTTTAAATATATTTCCTGCCCGCCCATATAAATTTTTCCTTCACTGGGCTGCTCAATGCCTGCAATCATTTTCATGAGTGTAGACTTGCCTGCGCCGTTTTCACCGATCAGTACATTGACCTTTCCCTTCAGCACATCGAAAGACACGTTGTCGAGCGCCTTGGTTCCAGGATATATCTTGGTGATTTTTTCACAGTGAAGAACTACGTTCGGATCATCAAACATATCTGTCCCTCCTCATCACTGCACTTCAATTGAGACTGGCACCACACTCACCGTTCCGTCTGTCGCCGGAGTAAAGCATCCAACTACGGAAATGGTTTTTCCGACTGTATCATCGCCGATATCGTTAGCAGTAATGACGTCACTGATCACATGATCATTAAGATTCCGGGCGTACTCCGACCATTCTGTCTGGTTCGTAAAATCCTCAAATTCCTTGACAGTCTGGCAGTCACGCACAGCAGTGCCGGAAATGATCTTTCCGGTTGCCACCTGAACCGGATCAGAGATTCCGTCGACGGTTACTGCAAGATATCCCTTCGGCGTATCTGTGTTGTATTCCTCGACTGTTCCGGTAAACTTCACAGCGTAGGATTCACCAGTCTCCGCACTCTCGACTGTTTCCGCAAGATCCTGTGCATTTTCTGTTACTTCATCGACTACAGCGTCCCAGTCACTGTCCGCTTCCTGAGAAGCGCTTACTACTTCTTCGCCTGTATATTTGCTCTCTTCACCTTTCGGAACGATCGTCACGATTCCGCAGCCTGTGACAGTTACCGAGAGCACAACAGCCATTGCGGCTGTCAATAAGGTGTTTCTGAGTTTCATGATCCGTCTCCTATCCATAAACTTTCGATAATAAGAGGCCTGCACGTCCACTGCGGCATACAGGCCTCCTGTGATCTGGTCTGAAGATTATTCTGTCCAGCAGTAATTACTCATGATATTTAAATCAGGTCCCGTGTATTACTCTTTGGACATATCCCGACATTTTTACTCTGTATAAACAAAGCCGCTCAGCTTGTCCACGTTATCAGATGTAATAACGATGCAGGGGATCAGCTGTTTTTCTTCTTCAGGAGCAGTTCCGTTCAGGTAAGCATCGCCTTCCTCAACAGCCATCTCCGTGATCTTTGCGATCTGCTGAAGAGCGGTACCTGTCATCTGACCAGACTTGATCAGAGCTGCTGCGTCGTCAGATCCATCCATTCCGATGATCTTGATATCTGTACGTCCGGCATCTTCAACTGCTGCAGCAGCTCCGCATGCCATAGTATCGTTTCCGCAGACAATTCCAGTGATCTCCGGGTTAGCCTGAAGGATGGACTCTGTCTTCTCATAAGCTTCTGTCTGGTCCCAGTTAGCTGACTGCTGAGCTACCATTTCCATATCTGTGTACTGATCAAGTACAGCGTGGAAGTTCTCAGAACGAACCTGGCAGTTTGTATCAGACTCAAGTCCGAGAAGCTCTGCGTATTTACCTTCATAGTTCATTGCTTCAGCAAATACCTCAGCGATGTCAGCCGCGCCCTGTGCGTTATCAGCAACCAGCTGTGCCGCTGCGATTCCGGACTCGTTGATCTCACGGTCAACAAGGAATGTAGGAATTCCCGCATCATACGCTGCCTGTACAGCTTCGACGGAAGCATCTGCACCTGCGTTATCGCAGACAATAAATGCAGCGTCATCTGCAATTGCCTGATCAAACAGATCTGACTGCTTAGCGGCGTCATCATCATGTGAGAAGCACTTTACTGTGTAGCCGAGCTCCTCGCCCTTCTCCGTGCAGATATCCTGGACCGTCTTGAAGTAAACATTGGATGTTGAAGGAGTGATGCAATAAATGATATTGCTGTCTCCGCCCGGAAGAAGTTCAGCGCTTGAAGCTGATGAATCTGATGCTGTCCCGGAAGTCGCTGCAACTGACTCCGTATCAGCTGTTGAAGTCTCAGTGGTCTCTGTCGATGCAGCTGCCACTGAAGATGTGGAAGCTGCTGACGATGATGTTGATGTAGCTGTTGAACCGCCACATCCTGCCAGTCCTGCCGCAATGGCACATGTTGTCAGAATTGCCAATACCCTACGTTTCATTTTCGAATTTCTCCCTTCTTCTGTTTCTGCTACTTTCGTTTTCTGCCTTCCCAGGCATTTATACTTGCCGGTCTGTGCAGTGCCAGACCGGAAAATATACACTTGTCATCAGACTCTTTCGGCTTAAGCTTTTCATGTCCGATCACTTACCGGTCACTCTTAACATATCCGAATATTTACTTTATCTCAATAAAAAATAAAGTAATTATTACTTTATTTTTAGCTTTATTTTGTTATTGGGTATGTTATTTTTTATAATATCAGTTAATCATCTGATATTTTTTTAGAAGGTCTTACAGTTATTGCAATTTTTTCAAATTTGATGTACTTTATTTATTAATTAATAATTCACTAAATTTATCCGAGGGAAAAATGAGTATAACTGCTAAAGATCTGGCTAAAAAAATTGGAATCTCTCAGACAGCTGTTTCCATGGCTCTTCACAATAAGCCCGGAGTCAGCACACAGACAAGACAGAAAGTGCTGAATGCAGCCGAAAAATATGGATATGACATGTCGCGAATACGAGGGAAACATGCACTTGAAGGAACTATATATGTTATCCTTTACAAGACAACAAACGCGATACTCTCTTATTCACCGATTTTTGACGAGCTCGTAGAAGGCGCACGTAATATAGCAAGCAAATATGATATTCCGGTGAGGATCATGCCCTTCTGGGAAAAAAATGATGATCTGGACCACTTTCTCGAGAATCTCCGTGTCTCCGACTGCATCGGGGTTATTCTTGTCGGAACCGAAATCTCGTTTGAAAACTGCAGAAAATTTACCCGCCTTCCATTTCCTGTCGTCCTGCTCGACTCATTCTTCGACGGCATTGACTGTGACTGCTGTCTCATTAATAACGTCAGCGGTGCGCATCAGGCCGTAAACTATCTGATCGCCAGACGAAACTGTCAGCCCGGATATATCCGCTCTGCGTACTATATTCCCAATTTCAGTGAACGGCTCGTGGGCTTTAAAAAAGCCGTCCGCGAAAATGGTATGTCCTTTTCAAGAAGCATCATTCATAAAATATCTCCGAGCATTGAAGGGTCCGTCACCGACATGCTTGAACTGATCGACAGCGGCACGCAGCTCGCTGACGCCTATTTCTGCGACAACGACATTATTGCTATCGGAGCCATTAAAGCCTTTAAACTCCGCGGAATACGCGTACCTGAAGATATTGCCGTGATCGGGTTCGACAACATACCCGAGACGCGCATATTCGACCCTGCGCTGACAACCATGGACGTACCAAGAACCTACATGGCCGAATGCGCGACGCGCCAGCTGATCCACAGAATCAGAAATCCGCATCAGCCGCCGGTCAAGGTTGAGGTCCCGCCGGTCCTTATCAAACGCTTTTCACTTTAACCCGCAAAAAAATGCCAGCCAGGCACATCAGAATTGTGCCTGGCTGGCATTTTCATATGGTCAGATAAATTTATCCGTTTTTTCAGTTGAATTTGAATACTGCCGCTCCGTATGCCGGAAGTTCATACGCAATATGGTACGGCTGTGTATCGCATTCTCCCTTTTCGGCAACAAACTTGCCGAGCTTGTCTCTCGTACCGCCGTATTTAATGTTGCGACTGTCGAGGATCTGCGTATACGTCGTCAGCTTCGGAACGCCGCATTCATAGTCGGCGCGCTCGATCGGCGTAAAGTTTATCACAAAGATCAGATTATTCCTTCCGGTCGGTGACCAGCGGATAAAGCTGAAGATCGAGCGGTCCGCATCATCTGCGTTGATCCACTCAAAACCGTTATAGTCGACATCGTTCGCATAGAGAGCAGGGTATTTCTTGTACATCATGAGGAGATCGCGGACATACGCCTGCAGATGCTCATTTTTCTTGTCCTGGAGCAGGAACCAGTCGACCTCGCGCTCCTCACTCCACTCTCGGTACTGCCCGATATCCTGTCCCATGAAGAGCAGCTTTTTGCCCGGGTGACCAAACATGAAGGTATATCCGGCCTTCAGGTTCTGGAACTTGTCGTCCTCGAGACCCGGCATCTTGTTGATCATGGAGCACTTCAGATGAACGACCTCATCGTGGGAGAGCACGAGAATGTAGTTCTCCGAGAACGCATAGGTCATGGCAAATGTCATCTTGTTGTGGTTGAACTTGCGGAAATACGGGTCAAGCTTCATGTACTCGAGGAAGTCGTGCATCCATCCCATGTTCCACTTGTACGTGAACCCGAGTCCGCCGTCCTCGACATCTCCGGTGACCTTCGGCCACGCGGTCGATTCCTCCGCAATCATCATGACGCCCTTGTTTCTTCCACAGACAAGCGAATTGAGATGCTTGAAAAATTCAATGGCCTCGAGATTTTCTTTTCCACCATATTTATTCGGGATCCACTGCCCATCTTTGCGTCCATAATCCAGATAAAGCATGGATGCGACGGCGTCTACGCGCAGGCCGTCGACATGGTACTCTTCGACCCAGTAAAGCGCGTTGGCGAGCAGGAAGTTCTTGACCTCCGGGCGCCCGTAGTTAAAAATCTTGGTTCCCCAGTCGGGATGCTCACCCTGTCGCGGATCCGCGTGCTCATAGACCGCGTCGCCGTCGAAGTTTGCGAGCCCCTGTGCGTCCTTCGGGAAGTGCGCGGGTACCCAGTCAAGGATGACACCGATTTTGTTCTTGTGAAGGTAATCGACGAGATATTTGAAATCCTGCGGAGTGCCATAGCGCGATGTCGGAGCGTAATAGCCTGTGACCTGATAGCCCCAGGAGGCGTCAAGCGGATGCTCCGCGATGCCCATCAGCTCTACATGCGTATAGCCCATGTCCTTTACATACTCAACGATCCTCTTTGCAAATTCTCTGTAGTTATAGAATCCCTCGGGATTTTCCTCGCTGTAGGGATGCTTCATCCATGAACCCGGATGGACCTCATAGATGGAGAGTGCCGAAGTCTTCGGTTTAAAGCGCGTACGCGCCTTGAGCCATGCGGAGTCTCCCCAGCGATAGGAGAGATCTGCGATCCTCGATGCCGTGCCCGGGCGCTTCTCCGCCCAGTTTCCATAAGGATCTGCCTTGTAAAGCTTCTCGCCCTTTGCGGAATAGATCAGGAACTTATAGAGCTGTCCGACGGAAGCGCCTTCGACGAAGGTCTCCCAGGTTCCCTGCTCTGAAAGCTTCTGAAGCGGATTTGCGCTCTCGTTCCAGTTGTTAAAATCGCCGATGACATAAACCGCCGACGCATTCGGAGCCCAGACGGTAAACCATGTGCCGTCTTTTCCGTCCTTTTTCGCCGTGTGGGCGCCCATCTTTTTGTACAGATCATAGTGAGTCGCCTGGCCAAAGAGATACTGGTCAAGGCTCGTAAAGATATGCGGGTCCTGCTTTACCTCTTCAACCTTCGGAGCGTCAGGATTTTCTACGACCTTCCTGGGTGCCTTCTGGGCTACGGCTTTCTGGGCCTTTGCCTTTGATTCTGCAGATACTTTTTTCACTGTATCGACATACTTCTCCGCCGTTTTCTTTGCGCTGTCCGCAGCTCCCGCAGCTGCATTTTTGACCGCATCTACAGCCGCGTCAACCGCAGCATTTCCGGTCGTCTTCGTCTTCGCGCCTTCCTCAACGGCTTTCTTCGTCGTTTTTACATCTTTGGATTGTTTGTCTGCCATGCCTGTTCCCCCGTTTTCTTTTATATTTTCCTTCTCAGATATATCTGGCGGTTACTCCTCTGCCCTTGTAAAAATCCTCGCCCCGAAAGCGGGCAGCTTCACCGCGATTTTTCCATTTTTGGGTGTGATCGTCGTCTTTTCCACTGCGTCATAATACCTCTGCGGACCGAGCGGAACCGGGATGTTGATCCAGATATCCTTGTCGTCGTTGTTCATCGCCGCGATGACGGTGTCGTCAGCCGTCGACCTCGAAAACGCGTACTGCCTGTTCGTGAGCACCAGCTCCTTGTATTCTCCGTACGCGCACGCCGGATGTGCCATCCGTATCGCGTTCAGATACTGGATCCACGCCGTGAGCAGCTCATCTGGATTTTCTTCCTGCAGCTTCTTCAGATCCAGCGCCGGGCGGAGAGCCCAGTCGCCGTCTTCCTTTTTTCCCTCGATCCCGAATTCCGAGCCATAGTAGACGGAAGGGACGCCCGGAAGCATAAATACGCAGAGGTAAATCGCATACAGGTATCTCTTATCGTTCACCATCGAGGCGATTCTGCTCACATCGTGATTATCGGCAAAGGTATACAGCGTACATCCCCTCGCTGAACCCCACTGCGGGTCAAACAGATGACGTATCGTGTGGGCGATCTCGAAATAATTGTTGGAATTGTGTCCCGAATAAAGTCCCTTCCAGAGATCGTAATCGGTGACACTGTACAGGTGAGCTTCATCCATCCAGCGGTGATACTCGCCGTGGATCACCTCACCCATCAGCCAGAAGTCAGCTTTTTTGCTGTCGCAATGTGCGCGCAGCGTGCGCATGAATCCAAAGTCGAGAACATCCGCGCAGTCAAGGCGTATGCCGTCGATATCAAACTCGCTGATCCAGAAATCAACCGTGTCGAGCAGATACTGCACGACCTCCGGATTCTGCAGATTCAGATTCACGAGGTCGCCGCTGCCGCGCCAGCTCTCATATGAAAATCCGTCGTGATAAGCGCTGTCGCCTCCGAACCAGATTCCCTTGTACCAGTTTATGTACTTCGAAGACTCTCTGTTTTTCTTGATATCCTGAAAAGCGAAAAATCCACGCCCCGTGTGGTTGAATACGCCATCGACGATCACGTGCATCCCGAGCTCATGCGCCTTCCCGACAAAGGCACGGAAATCATCATTGTCACCGAGCCTTCTGTCGACCATGCGGTAATCGGTCGTATCGTACCCGTGCGCACCCGATTCAAAAAGAGGCCCGATATAAATGGCGTTAAATCCCATTTCGTCTATATGAGGCAGCCACTCATTAGTCAGCTCCGGAAAACGGTGCTGAACCTCTCCGCCGTCATTCTGCCTGGGGGCTCCGAGAAGCCCGAGCGGATAAATATGATAAAATCTTGCCTCCTGATACCAGGTACCCATTTTTCACCTCCCTGCAGATCCCTGATGGATCCGGTCATCTGACAGCGTTCCTAAAGAGCGCCGCCGGTATTTTAACTTTCTTATATAGACATCATTATACAGACAAATGATACATCCGCAACGCGTTCTGATAAGTCACGTTTTCGACCTCTTCCGCCGTCACACCCTTTATCTCTGCAATCGCCTGAACCACATACGGAAGATTCGCGGAAGAATTTCTCGTCCCTCGGTGAGGCTCCGGTGCCAGATACGGACAGTCTGTCTCAAGAACAAGGCTCTCCAGCGGCTCCTCCGCGACCGTTTCCTTCAGCCTGCGGGCGTTCTTGAAGGTAACTACGCCACCGACTCCGAGAAAAAGGCCCATGCGCACGTACTGGCGTGCGTCCTCCGGCGAATAGGAATAGCAGTGGACCACGCCGCCGATCCCGCCGATTTTTTCCTCGCGCGCGATTTTCATCGTGTCCTCCGCCGCATCGCGGCTGTGAATGATCACCGGAAGTCCGAGCTCACGCGCCAGGCCGAGCTGACGTCTGAACCACAGGATCTGTTCATCCCGCGTTTCTTTTCCGTGGTGATAATCGAGTCCGATCTCGCCGACGGCGACACATTTATCCGTGAGGCAGTATTTTTTCAGGATCTCCATGCGCTCCTCAGATAATTCAGAAACGTTGTCCGGATGGATCCCATAAGCCGCATATGCGTGATCGTGCGTCTCCGCGACGGTCTTCGTCTTCTCAAGACTGTCCCATGTCGATGCGACATTGACGAAGGCTGTGACGCCGGCCGCCGGAAGTGAACGGATCACCTCTTCGCGGTCTGTGTCAAACGCCTCATCTTCATAATGTGCATGTGTATCAAAAATCATCAGCAGATCTCCGACCCCGAAGGCATATCCTTCGACGGGCTCATCAGAACGACGTTGCCTTCCGCGTCCTCGGCGGAGAGCAGCATGCCCTGGGACTCCAGTCCTGCCATCTTTCTCGGCGCCAGGTTGATCAGCGCCATGACCTTCATTCCGACGAGCTTCTCCGGCTCCGGATACCACTTGCGGATACCCGAGAGGATCTGGCGGGTCTGGTCGCCGATCTTTATCTGGAACTTCAGAAGTTTCTTCGACTTCGGAACGAATTCGCAGGAGAGAACCTCGCCGACGACGAACTGGCACTTGTCAAAATCGTCGTAAGTGATCGTTTCCTTCGGATCTACATGGATCTCCGCGGACTCGCCCTCAGCTGAATCGCCGTCAGCAGAATCTCCACCGTCCTTTGCGTCAGCTGCCTTTTCCGCTCCATCTGCGGAAGCTGTGGCAGCTTTCTGCGCGGCCTGGATTTTTTCTACCTGCACCATAACCTCCTTGATATCCTTTCTCTCGAAGAGGATCTCCGGCTTATCCGTTACCTTGTTGCCCGACGGATAGAGACCGAACTGGTCGAGGACCGCATAATCACGCTTCTCAGTGTTCAGCTGTTTCAGAATTCTCTCCGTCGTCTCAGGCATATACGGCTCGAGCAGGCTCGCGCCGATCGTAATGCTCTCGATCAGGTTGTAAAGCACGGTCGCCACGCGGTCGCGGTCAGCCTCGTTCTTTGCGAGAACCCACGGTGTCGTCTCATCGATATATTTATTGCAGCGCTTGAACAGGACAAAAATCTCCGAGATGGCATCCGCCACATGGAGGGTCTTCATCTTGTCCTCGACCTTCTGCGCCGTTCCCGTGACGACGGCTTTCAGCTCATCGTCCACCGGTGCTGTCACATTCTTGTTTTCAACGACCCCGTCGAAATACTTGTTGCTCATGGAGATCGTGCGGTTGACAAGATTTCCGAGCGTGTTGGCAAGGTCTGAATTATTGCGCTCTACCATCAGGTCCCAGCTGATGACACCGTCGTTCTCGAACGGCATCTCATGAAGGACGAAATAGCGGACGGCATCTACGCCAAACAGGTTGACAAGATCATCCGCATAGATAACATTGCCCTTTGACTTGCTCATCTTTCCGTCGGCCTGAAGCAGCCACGGATGGCCGAAGACCTGCTTCGGGAGCGGAAGGCCGAGCGACATCAGGAAGATCGGCCAGTAGATTGTGTGGAAACGGATGATGTCCTTTCCGATGAGATGAAGGTCAGCCGGCCAGTATTTCTCAAACATCGGATCGCTGTTTCCATCCACATCATAGCCGAGGCCGGTGATATAGTTGGTCAGGGCGTCGAGCCATACGTAGACGACGTGCTTCGGATCCTCCTTCACCGGAATTCCCCAGTTAAAGGACGTCCTCGACACGCACAGATCCTGCAGTCCCGGAAGAAGGAAGTTGTTCATCATCTCATTCTTCCTGGATTCAGGCTGAATAAATTCCGGATGCGTGTTGATATAATCGATCAGCTTCGGAGCGTACTTGCTCATGCGGAAAAAGTACGCCGGCTCATGCGCTCTTGTGACTGGACGTCCGCAGTCCGGGCACTTTCCATCGACAAGCTGGCTCTCTGTCCAGAAGGACTCGCACGGTGTACAGTACCAGCCCTCGTATTCTCCGAGATAAATATCGCCCTGGTCCACCATTTTCTTGAAGATCTTCTGGACCTGCTTTTCATGGTCGGGATCCGTTGTGCGGATAAATTTATCATAAGACGTATTCATCAGGTCCCAGATCCTGTGGATCTCGCCTGAAACCTTATCTACATACTGCTTCGGCGTGATTCCGGCCTCTTCTGCCTTGTTCTCGATTTTCTGGCCATGCTCGTCCGTTCCGGTCTGGAAACGCACATCATAGCCCTGCATTCTCCTGAATCTGGCGATCGAATCCGCCAGAACGATCTCGTAGGTATTTCCGATATGCGGCTTTCCTGAAGCGTAGGCGATAGCCGTAGTCATGTAAAATTTTTCATTTGTGTGCTTCTGCATGCGCACTCACCCCTTCATCTATATTAATAAACACGAAAGCAAGAGCACTTTTTCAAGCACTCTTGCCCATGTTTTTCTTTTAAAACAGAACTCTGATGCGGCTGATCATGCCCTTAAGCTTCTTTGACTGGTCAGAAAAATCAGCTTCCTTCATCCGGGGAGTAATGAAAGCGAATTCTCCGGGTACCGACGGAAGACTGATCGTCTCCACATCTCCGAATACTTCGCGCACCTCTTCGGCGCGGTCTGCTGCCTGTCCGCTCACACGGACGAAGAAGCGGCTCTCCATATCGCCTACCGGAAGCAGCTCAAGCTCCTCATTCTTCCAGTATGTCGTTACCGTCGTGTGCAGATGTCTTGCCTCATAGACGACATCCGAAGCGACGGCGCTGGCCGTCGGAAGCTTTCCGGCGCCGCTGCCATAGTACATTGTATCGCCGACCATGTTGCCGCGGACAACGATTGCGTTGAATACGCCGTTGACACTGTACAGCGGGGTGTCCTGATTGATCATCGCCGGAGCGACCATCGCGGTAAATCCCTTCTCCGTGCGGCAGCTTGAAGCGATCAGGCGGATCTTGACTCCGATTTCCTGGGCATACTTGAAATCCGTCGCCGTGATCGCGGAGATACCTTCCGTGTAGATCTTGTCGTAGCTGACATGTTTGCCGTATGCGATGGATGAGAGGATCGCGATCTTGCGGCAGGCGTCGCTGCCCTCGATATCCGCTGCCGGATTTCTCTCGGCAAATCCGTTCTTCTGTGCCTCCGCAAGTGCGTCGGAAAATTCAGATCCATCCGTATCCATCTTCGTGAGGATATAGTTCGTGGTTCCGTTCAGGATGCCCGAGATCCCGTCGATCCGGTCCGCCGTGAGGCAGGCGATAAGTGTGCGGATGATCGGGATACCGCCTCCGCAGCTCGCCTCAAAGAGGTAGCTGACGCTGTTCTCCTTCGCAATCCGGAGCAGCTCCGTTCCATGGGCAGCTACAAGCTCCTTATTGGATGTGCAGACGCTCTTGCCTGCTTCCAGTGCTTTTTTGCTGAACTCATAAGCAGGTTTCAGTCCTCCCATCGTCTCAACAACGATGTCGACGGAAGGATCATTCAGGATCACATTAAAATCGTGGACCAGGATCTCCTCCACGGGATCTCCCGGAAAATCCCGGAGGTCGAGAACATACTTGACATTCAGCTCATCTCCGATATTTTTGTTGATAATATCCCGGTTTGTGCGGAGAACTTCCACGACACCGGATCCGACAGTTCCGTAACCAAGAACGGCTGCATTAACCATCTGCGCATTTCCTCACTCTCATCTGATATAGTAAAACCTTGGTGCTTTAAAATCCTGTATTTCTGGCGATTACGCACTCTGCTCTTTTTTCTTCAGGGCCTTCCACTTCAGGTACGCAAAAATAAAGCAGTCAATATCTCCGTCGAGGACGGCGCTCGCCTGGGCACGTTCCTCTCCAGTTCTGAGATCCTTGACCATTGTATAAGGCTGAAGGACATACGAGCGGATCTGATGGCCCCATGCGATGTCCGTAACCTCTCCGCGGATATCCGCGGCTTCCTCTTCCTGCTTCTGCTGCTCAAGCATATACAGCTTGGCCTTCAGGACCTGCATAGCCTTATCCTTATTCATATGCTGAGACCGCTCATTCTGGCAGGTGACAACAATGCCCGTCGGCAGATGGGTAATCCGGATAGCCGAAGAGGTCTTGTTGATATGCTGTCCGCCGGCGCCGCTCGAACGATAAGTATCCACGCGGATATCCTTATCAGGGACCTCGATGTTGATATCATTGTCCAGTTCCGGCATGACGTCACAGGAGACAAACGACGTCTGTCTCTTCGCCTGTGCGTTGAACGGCGAAATGCGGACGAGTCTGTGCACGCCGGCCTCTGATTTCAGAAGACCATAGGCGTTCTCGCCGTTTACCTGGAACATGACAGACTTAATGCCTGCTTCATCACCTTCCTGATAATCGAGCTCCTCGATCTTGAAGCCCTTTCTCTCTGCCCATCTGGTGTACATACGGTAGAGCATGCCGCACCAGTCCATGGCCTCCGTTCCGCCGGCTCCTGAGTTCAGCTTTACGATCGCATTGCGGTCGTCGTACTCCTCTGAAAGCAGCGTCTTGATCCTCATATTATCAAGCGAATCAATAAAATCATCGAGCATGCTGCGAACTTCATCGACGACAGAGTCATCATCTTCCTCTTCGCCCATCTCGATCAGCGTCTCGATATCCTCTTTTGTGGAGACAAGCTTGTTATAGCTGTCGCGGTCATTCTTCAGATCGCCCAGCTCCTTCGTCTCCTTCTGAGCCTCCTCCGGGTCATCCCAGAATCCGGGCTCTTCCATTTTTCTTGTCAGTTCTTCGATCCTCTGCTCTTTATTAGCGAGGTCAAAGTGAATCCCTCACTTCCACTAACGGCTGATCGTAGGTTTTCAGTTCCTGCTTCATGTTTTCAAGTTCAACAACCATCAGCTTCACCACCTTTCGCGCCCTGGGCGCTCACTTTCGTGAATATTTTATTCCGGCTTTTCAAAAATCGCAGCCGCCCGCCGGTCCGGCGGCCACAACTGATATTTATTTGTGCTGGGCTGAAGTCCGACATATACAGTTCCACAGCACGCTCCCGCTCTCTTCGCCTTCGCAGCGGCGCATAAGCTCGCACTTCGCTATTCGCTCGTGCTCGCAAAGCGCCGGCGGGCTCAGAAGGCATGTGGAACTGTATATACCGGACATTCAGCCATCTACACTCTCAATGCGAATCCAATCTTGCTAATCGACCGGTAGGTTACAGGTGCCTCGATGCGAATTCTGCTTTTCTGAGCAGCGAGGCACCTGTAACCGCTCACTTTTTGAGCAGAGAGACACCTGTAACCATCACATCATGCATCATCCGGCAGTGGCGGCGCGCCTTTGCGGCCGTGGCACTGCTTGTACTTGAGCCCGCTTCCGCACGGACACGGGTCGTTCGGATAAATCTTCTTTCTCTTGCGTGCGACCGGTTTCTTTTTGGATGAGTCATCGCGGTTTGTTCCGGTCACTTTCGCGACTTCCTCACGCTCTACCTTCTGCTCAACACGGACATGATACAGCAGCCGGATCGTATCCTGCTGGATGCTCTCTGTCATCTCGTTGAACATATCATAAGCGATCAGCTTGTATTCGACCTTCGGATCTCTCTGGCCATAGCCAACGAGCCCGATGCCCTGGCGCAGCTGCTCCATGTCGTCGATATGATTCATCCAGTGCTCATCGATAACACGGAGAAGAATGACGCGCTCGAGTTCACGGATCTGCTCCGGTGAATCGAACTGAGCCTCTTTTTCCTCATAGAGGGCGACCGCTTTTTCCTTGATATTCTGTTTCAACTGATCCTTGGTAAGGCCTTTTACGTCGTCAGCGGTAACCGGTTCGAGCGGAATCGTCGGCAGAAGCAGACGGTTAAGCTCATCCAGATCCCAGTCCTCGCTCTCATTATTTTCGCCGATCGCGCGGTCAACGGTCGAATCGATCGTGTCGTAGATCATCTTCATGATGGAGTCACGCATGTTGTCTCCATCGAGCACCTGGCGGCGCTCCTTGTAGATGATCTCACGCTGCTCGTTATTGACGAGGTCATATTCGAGCAGGTTCTTACGGATGCCGTAGTTGTTGCTCTCGATTCTCTCCTGAGCCTTCTGGATCGCAGAGGAAAGCATCTTATGATGGATCTCCTCGCCCTCGGCGACACCAAGTGACTTGAAGACGTTCATCAGCTTCTCTGAACCAAAGAGTCTCATGAGATCATCTTCGAGCGAGATATAAAATCTGCTCTCGCCGGGATCTCCCTGACGTCCGGAACGGCCACGCAGCTGGTTGTCGATACGTCTGGACTCATGGCGCTCGGTGCCGATGACCTTAAGTCCGCCCGCAGCCCTCGCAGCCTCATCCAGCTTGATATCGGTACCACGGCCGGCCATGTTGGTGGCGATGGTGACAGTTCCCGCCTCGCCGGCATGAGAAATGATCTCAGCCTCGAGCTCATGGTACTTGGCGTTCAGAACCTGGTGCTTGATACCACGTCTTGTCAGCATCTTCGAGAGAAGCTCTGAAGTATCGATATTTACAGTACCTACGAGGACTGGCTGTCCCTTCTTGTGGGACTCCTCAACCTCATCGATGACAGCCTTGTACTTTTCCTTCTTGGTCATGTACACGGCGTCCTCGTGATCGACACGGATGACCGGACGGTTTGTCGGGATCTCCACGACGTCCATGCCGTAGATCTCACGGAACTCCTGCTCCTCTGTCAGAGCGGTACCGGTCATGCCGGCCTTCTTCTCGTACTTATTGAAAAAGTTCTGGAACGTGATCGTCGCCAGAGTCTTGGACTCACGCTTGATTTTTACGTGCTCCTTCGCCTCAATCGCCTGGTGGAGACCATCAGAATAGCGGCGGCCGGGAAGCACACGGCCGGTAAATTCATCGACGATAAATACCTGGTCGTCCTTTACGATATAATCCTGATCTCTGTGCATCAGGTAATGAGCGCGCAGCGCCATGTTTACACAGTGCTGAATCTCCAGGTTTTCCGGATCGGACAGGTTCTCAATGTGGAAGAACTGCTCAACCTTCTTCACACCCTGCTCGGTCAGCGTGACGAGCTTATCCTTCTCATTGACGATAAAATCGCCCGTCTCGGTGATCTCTTCGCCCATGATCGCTGTCATCTTCGTCACTTCGCCTGACGCCTCGCCCTGCTGAAGCTGACTTGCGAGGATATCGCAGGTCTCGTACAATTTCGTCGACTTTCCGCTCTGACCAGAAATGATAAGAGGCGTTCTCGCCTCATCAATAAGGACGGAATCGACCTCATCGATGATGGCATATACAAGACCGCGCTGAACCATGCGGTCTTTGTAAATGACCATGTTGTCACGAAGATAATCGAAGCCGTCTTCGTTATTTGTTACATAAGTGATATCACAGTTGTACTGGGCTCTGCGCTCGTCATTCTTCATGCTGTTGAGAACACAGCCGACGGTCAGTCCGAGGAATTCATGTACCTTGCCCATCCAGTGTGCATCACGGTCAGCCAGATAGTCGTTGACGGTAATAATGTGTACGCCGCGTCCGGTCAGCGCGTTCAGATATGCCGGCATTGTCGATACAAGCGTTTTTCCTTCACCGGTTTTCATCTCAGCGATTCTGCCCTGGTGAAGGATAATTCCGCCAATGATCTGAACCTCGTAGGGTTCCATGCCGAGGACTCTCTTTGCGGCCTCGCGGACTGTCGCGAACGCCTCAACCAGGAGATCGTCAAGCGTCTCGCCGTTTGCCAGGCGCTCTTTGAATTTTGGCGTCTGGGCTTTGAGTTCATCATCCGTCATCGCCTGCATCGTGGGCTGGAGAGCCTCGATTTTTTTCACGGTGGGCATGATGCGCTTGATCTCACGCTGGCTGTGCGTTCCAAACATTTTCTCAGTTAATTTCATATTACAGTAGCTACTCCTCTGCTTGGGGATTATGATTCAGGCTCGATCAGGCCGTATGTGCCGCCCTTTCTCTTATAGACGACATTGACCTCATCGGTATCTGCATTTGTAAATACGAAGAAATTATGTCCAAGCAGCTCCATCTGTACGCATGCATCTTCCGGATACATCGGCTTAACCGGGAACTTTTTCGTGCGGACGATCTTGATGTCCTCACTCTCCATGTAATCGTTCTCGATATAAGCCTTCTGGAAGTTCGAAGCATTCTGCTTCTTGTCGATGATCTTGTTTTTGTACTTGCGGAGCTGACGCTCAATGACCTCTTCAACCAGGTCGATTGAGATGTACATATCGTTGCTCACCTGTTCAGAACGGATAATCCTTCCCTTGACCGGGATGGTAACTTCGATTTTCTGTCTCTCTTTTTCAACGCTCAGCGTTACGATGACATTCGTGTCCGCAGTGAAGTACTTGTCTAGCTTGCCGAGTTTTTCATTGATGGTATCTCTCAGGGCGTCGGTTACTTCAACGTTTTTTCCACTAATAGTAATGTTCATAAAAGCACCCTCTTTCTACTAATAATAAGGTGATTATACCTCTTGCGTATAAGCCCCCACTGTTGACTTATTATATCGCGGCAGGGCAGTGAATGCAACGCCGGCTCTTTTTTAAAAATCCAGTGACATTTCAGGCGGCGAGCGCTCTAAAAAGCCCGGGGCAGTGAATGCTCCGGGCTATGAAAAATATGGTCTTCGTCAGAATAATCAGTATTTTTGGATAATTCTGCTATCAGGCTTTTTTCTTGTTCTTTATCATATCCATGGCAACCGCAAAGATGATCAGTACACCGCTTGTGATATCGAGAACATGCGTATTGAGGCCGAACTGGACACCAGCGTTATTGATCAGTGTCATAAGGAGTGTGCCAAGGATCGTTCCCGTGATAGCGCCTCGCCCGCCGGCAAGTGATGCGCCGCCGATAACTGCTGCTGCGATCGCATTCATATCATATCCCTCACCTCCGGTAGGAAGTGCGCTCTGCACACGGGCGCCGAGCATAATTCCGGCTACGCCGTACAGAAGGCCTGCCAGTCCATAAACCATATAGATTGTCTTGCGGACCTTAATTCCTGAAAGTACAGCTACGCTCTCTCCGCTCCCGAGGACATACAGGTTACGGCCGAAGATCGAATACTTCAGGACAAGGAAAACAATAACGGCAACGACAAACCATATGATTGCGAGAACCGGAACGACGCCGCCAATGCTTGCATTTCCGAGGTTGAGCAGATTCTGGTTCAGACCGCTGACCGTCAGCGCGTTACTGATGATAAGAACGATACCTCTGATGATCGTCTGTGTACCAAGCGTAGCAATCATCGGTGTGACTTTCAGGTCGTACACGATAAAGCCATTGATAATGCCGCAGATGAGTCCGATCAGAAGTGCAATCATGAGTGTGACAACGTAGGGTGTATCCGTATCCCTCTGAAGCATTGCCATTACCATACAGGAAAGACCGACGATTGCACCGCCTGAAATATCGATCCCGCCCGTGATAATGATCATCGTCTGCGCACAGGCGAGAACACCGATAATAGCGCACTGCTTTAACAGGTTCGTAATATTATAAAGTGAAAAGAAATTTTCTGTTGCAACAGATGCAACGATAAACAGTACGATGATAATAACTCCCAGAGTAAATTCGGTGTGCTGGAACAGATCTCTGAGCGTTGTCTTCTTTTTTGCTTCTTCCATCTCTGCTCTCCTCCTTATGCCTCAACGGACTCTTTCCGCAGAACATCCTCTTCTTTTAATTGTTTGATCTCATCATAAGTAAATTCGCCGGTGATCCTGCCCTGTGCCAGAACATAAAGCTTATCCGCCAGGCCCATTACTTCCGGAAGATAAGAAGAGATCAGGATGATCCCCTTGCCCTGCTTTGTCAGCTGCTCCATGATCTTATAGATCTCCTGCTTTGCGCCGACATCTACGCCAACGGTCGGCTCATCAAAAATCAGCACATCCGGATCAAAGCACAGCAGCTTTGCAATAACCACCTTCTGCTGATTCCCGCCAGACAGATTACCCGCCAGCTGCATGACAGACGGTGTTTTTACATTGACAAGCTTTGAATACTTTTCCGCTCTTTCCTGCTCCTTAGCAAGTGATATGATCTGCCCATGGCTGATCTTATCGTAGGAATTCATATTGATATTTGTCTTGATCGGAAGTTGCAGAGCGAGTCCATCCTCTCTCCTGTCCTCCGTCAGGAAACCTATCCCGTGCTTCATAGCTTCAGCCGGATTATGAATCTCGACCTTCTTGCCTTTCACATACACATCTCCGGACAGCCTCTTTTCAACGCCGTAAAGGGCGCGCATAATTTCACTGCGTCCTGCCCCCACCAGACCTGCAAGGCCGATAATTTCACCCGCATGGACAGATAGGGAAATATCATGAAAATGCCTTGTGTCGCTGAAATTCTCGATACGCAGCAGCTCCTCCCCGGGTTTCTGATGATCGATCGCATAGATATCTGACATCTTCCGACCTACCATCATGGTAATCAGAGAATCCTTGGTTACTTCCTCTATCGGTTTGGTATCCACATACGTTCCATCTTTAAGAATCGTGACACTGTCACAAATATCCATGATTTCCTCAAGGCGGTGTGAGATATAGATAATACTGACACCAGCCTCCTTCAATTCATGAATATAGTCAAATAGAATTTCGACTTTTTCGTTTTCAAGCAGTGCTGTCGGCTCATCAAAAATAACCAGACGGATATCATCGTTGACTGAGATCTTGCTGATCGTTACCATTTCCTGCATCGCGACCGATAACGATTTGATTTTCTTTGACGGGTCGACATTCATCTTGAATTTATCGATGATCTTCTGGCTGTCTTTGTACATCTTTTTCCAGTCGACAGTGCCAAATTTCGTCCTCGGTTGTCTTCCGAGATAATAATTTTCCGCGATACTCAGCTCAGGCGATATTGTGACGCTCTGGTAATTCGCAAAGACGCCGTGAGCCTGTGCATCAAGCGCATTCTTATTCTCAATCCATTGCCCGTTATAATTAAGCAGGATTTTACCTTCGTCAGGCCTTTCCACGCCCATAACGCATTTGATCAGTGTCGATTTGCCAGCACCATTCTCTCCGACAAGGGCGCGCACCTCGCCCTTCTTGATATCAAAGCTGACCTTGTTTAACGCCGTAACGCCAGGATAAAATTTACTTACGCCATCTATTTTTAAAATCGTTTCTGCCATAATTTTACCCACCCATACGCAGGGACTGCTGCAGCATCGCTGCAACAGCCCCGATGCTAAAACTTTCCGTGTGTCTTCTGGTTCACATCGTTATGTGCATCAGCTCTTGGCAAGTCTTGTAGGATCAAGGAGATCCTGAATCTCAGAATCATTCATGTTGTCCTGCGTAATAATGACTGGCGGGCAGTTAACCTGCTGTTTGGATTCCGGATTCTCACCGAGCATAAGGGTAAGAATAGCGTTTTCCATGCAGAGATAGCCCTGCTGATAAGCATCCTGGACGATGATAGCGTCACAATATCCGCCTTCAAGTGCTGCGATTTCAGTATCATCAGAATCAACAGCGACGTTAACGATCTGGTCACCAATACCCGCCGCCTGAACTGCGTTGCACACGCCGTCACCGGTGATATTATTGCCGGAATACAGACCTACGAGTTCATCTCCATAAGTTGAGATAATGTTCTCAGCATTGGATTGTGAAGTCTCAACAACGTTATCATTGTAATAAGTATCTGTCTGAGTAAGTCCGGGAGCATTTTCGGTCAGATAATTGCGGAATCCGTCTACACGATGATTCAGTGCTTCATTTTCGACATTGGTTGTTACACCAACAACACCTGAATCCGTAGAGATTCCCTTTTTCTCCATAGCCTCAAGGAACGCCTGTCCTGCCATCTCGCCGATCGTATCATTGGAGCAGTAATAGAACTCATTGTATGCATCTGCGTTTGCCCCATCATCGCCTACGCCGAGACCGCAGTTAACAAAATTCAGAACGATTCCGTTCTGCGTAGCTTCCTGTGCCTTCGGGATCGTCGCATCAATGGCCAGAGTAGCTGTGACGATGGCATCCGGCTGCTTGGCGATCGTCTGTTCAAACGCCGTTACATAATCTTCTGTCTGGCTCTCTTCAGCAGGTCCGACAGTGGAATAGTTGACGGTGATGCCATACTTATCTTCCATATCGATCATCGCATTCTTGATGCCAACTTCTACATATGTCCAGAACTGAGATGCGGTCGAAGGTGTCAGATAAACAATGTCATATGTCTGTCCCTTTACATCATCCGGCACTTCGATATCATCGGTCATATCTGTCTGCACACCTGAACTTGAATCAGATGCGGAGCTTGATGTCACCTCCTCAGATGCTGAGGACGTGGTAACTGCCTCCTCTGATGATGAGGCAGCTGATGACGTCGCCGTATCCGCGGATGCTGTTGACGTCGCTGACGATGCGGAAGAAGATGCTGAAGACGAGCTTGAAGAAGTGCTTCCACACCCCACCATTGAGATAACCATTGCACTGCTGAGTAAGATGGTACCTAATTTTTTCAGTTTCATTGTAAAAATCCTCCTTCTCTATTTTGCTTAATTAACACCCTTTTGCAGGATGAAACAGCCGTATTCGCGCGTCTCACTTGTGCAAACCGTCACAAAAGCTCTGCCGGCCTTCTCATAAAATTTCGATCTCTCGATCGTTCCCACGACCTTCGGATCATATCCATTCTTTTTTACAGCCTCAATTGCCTCATCCCAGGCGTCCGAATGGTCAACAACTACCCCCGAGTCTTTATCCGGCACCATGTACTCAACTGGATGTTCACAATAGCGGTCATCCAACGGCATCAGCTGCAGAATGGCATCGATCATCTGCCCCGCCGTATTACCCTTCGCCTGAATGCTGATGGCATTGGGTGATTTGCTCACTGGCGGATAATAATGATCTGCGACGACCAATATGTCTCCATGTCCCATATCGGCCAGCGCCTTCAACAGATCCGAGCCGATCCTGTCCGGAATTCCTTTCAGCATTTGTTTTTCCTCCTTCTTCTTAATGCTCTTGTAAAAAGTTATCTACTTCCTCACGCCACGGCATTGAGGGCGTCGTGCCGAGTTTCTGAACAGACAGTGCCGAAAGCGCACTCGCAAATCTGGAAGCTTCCCAGATGTCCTTTCCTTCCGAAAGTGCAGCTAAAAGTCCACCATTAAAAGCATCTCCGGCGCCGGTCGTATCAACGGCATTCACATGGAAAGCATCGATCATTTCCTCTCTTCCGTCCGAAGAAACGAACACACCCTTTTCTCCCATCGTGATCAGCACTTTTTTTACGCCTTTGCTGTAAAACCACTTCGCTGCCTCACTTGCAGACGCCTTATCCGTAACTTTGACTCCGGTAAGTTCCTCTGCTTCAATTTCGTTCGGTGTGACCATATAGACTTTTGAAAGGAATTCATCAGATACCGGTGAATATGGTGCTGTGTTTACGATCACCTTGCAGCCATGTCTGACTGCCATATCAGCGATACGCTCATTAGCATCCTGATTAGCCTCCAGCTGAAGAAGCACATACTCGCATTCGCTGATCAGCTTTTCTGTCTGATCGACCTCTTCCGCCGTGATTTTTGCGCAGGCGCCCGGAACGATAATGATCTCATTCTGACCGGTTCCTTCATCTACAAGGATAAGTGCAATACCTGTCGCATCCGTATCTGACCGATAGATGTAATCTTCCGGCATTCCAAGTTCTTTCATGCAATCCAGTGCGACATTGGCAAATGTGTCGCGACCAACCTTCGTCACCATCGTCACGTCCGCCCCCGCTTTATGTGCGGCTACGCACTGGTTAAATCCTTTTCCTCCGGGCCCCATACGGAATACAGAACCTTTTACGGTCTCTTTTGGAACCGGAAGATGCGGACTTCTTGCCATCAGGTCAACAACAAAACTTCCGAACACTGCTACTTTGCTCATTTCTTTCCCTTTGCCTTTCTACGTTGTATTCTTTCCGAGCCCCGGACGATCAGGCTGGTTTTCACGATGCTTCTCTGTATTACATCATCACCAATACCCTTTTCAGGATTCGGCCCACGTCTGCCCTGCAGTCTTCTGTCCAGCAGTCTCATAGCCTCTGATCCCATTTCCATGACTGGTCGGTCGACCACGGTGATATCTATTCCTGCATAGACCAGTTCCGGAATGTCATCAAAAGTTACAAGCGTTACATCCCTGCCGATTTCAATATGATTTTCTTTTAAATAACGGAGGACCCCTTTTGCCGACTGATTATTTGATGAAAAAAAGGAATCCGGCGGATCATCGAGCGCCATCAGCTTTTTCATTGCCTCATAAGTGATATCTTCTTTAAAGCCTCCGTTGATGATGTAATCATCCCTGACGGGAATACCGTACTCATGAAGGGCTTTCAGGTATCCTTCTTTTCTCTTACGCCCTGGCCGCGATGCCGGAGGACCGCTGATAAGAGCTATTTTTCGGTTACCTTCACAGATAAGAAGCTTAACCGCTTCATATGCACCATTTTCATCATCAGAAAAAACACCGTCATAATGACCATTCTGTATGTCTCTGTCGATAAGTACGATCGGAAGCCCGGACTGTGAAAGTTCTTTTAACGCCGCTGCCGTAGCCGCATCATCCTCTGCGACTGGTGTGATAATCACTCCGCAGAACTCACTTCGGTTAATATCCATCAGTTTCCGGTGCTCCAGCTCGGGATCTTCATCCGTGCCAATCATGAAAATATTGTAATTTAGCGTATTGGCCATACCTGTGATGCCATGAAGAATCTTGCTGAAAAAAGGATTTTCAACATCCGGAGCAAAATAAGCGACATTTCTGTTGCACCCATTGCTCAGATTCCTAGCTATCTGGTTCGGAGAGTAGTTGCTGTTTCCAATAATCTCCTCTACCTTCTGTCTGGTTGACTCTTTTACGCGGGCGTTTCCATTTAATACTCTTGAGACCGTCGCCGGTGAAACTCCGGCCATTTTTGCAATATCACTGATGTTCATAAAGATTGCCTGCTGCTCCGCATGAAAACGTTTTTCAATTCATTTTATGAAATCGGTTTCATTCCTCTTTTCAAAATAAATCATATTCTTTTTTATTTTTTAGGTCAATATGGCACTTTTAACCAAATTCTTATGTGCGTTTCGTATAATATTATTTTGTTTTCTTGTATATTATTATTCATTTTTTACTACAACACTTATTATATCGTCAATTATCTTGGGATTTTTTCATTCATTTTATGAAACCGCTTTACAACAGATAAGGATAATGTTATACTCCAGCCATAAGTTAAATTTTCTACCAGGGAGGTATTAATTATGGATATCGCAGGAAAAATCGATCACACCATGCTGAAACCAGACGCAACGACAGAAACGATCATCAGATACTGCAATGAAGCTAAGCAGTATCATTTTCATTCTGTTTGTGTAAACAGCTGTCACGCGGCGCTTGTCTCAAAAGAACTTAAAGGCACAGGTATCGATACGGTATGTGTCGTAGGTTTCCCGCTGGGAGCAATGATCACATCCGCCAAGGCCTTCGAAGCATCTGAAGCCGTAAAAAACGGCGCCAATGAGGTTGATATGGTTATCAACATCGGCGCCATCAAAGATAAGAACTGGGATTTTGTAAAAGAAGATATCAAGGCTGTTGTCGAAGCGGCAAAGCCAGGAAAAACCAAGGTTATCCTGGAGTGCTGCCTTCTCACCGACGAAGAAATCGTTGAAGCCTGCCACGCGGCAGAGGAAGCCGGCGCGGCCTTTGTCAAAACATCAACCGGATTTTCGACCGGAGGTGCTACCGTCAAAGATGTAAAGCTGATGAAACAGGCTGTCGGCGATCGGCTTCAGGTCAAAGCGAGCGGTGGAATCCATACACCGGAATTTGCCCGCGAACTGGTCGAAGCCGGTGCAGACCGTCTCGGAGCAACAAACGGCACAGCCATTCTGTAAAAACTCCAATCTAAAAATGCCACATGCGGAGATTTTTTCTTCTCCGCATGTGGCATTTTATGTAAGGTCTTTTTTGCTGTTCTGCTCTTCAAACCGGCGTAATTTTTCTGATCCCCTTACAATCAGTTGCGTCTTGACGATACTTCGCAAAAGGACCGAATCATTATAGGTACCATCCCGCATTTCTTTTATTCTTCGCATAAGGATGCTCATAGCCTCCGATCCCATGCCAAAAAAAGAGCGGTCGACAACCGTCAGATCAACCGACGTATATGAAAGCTCGGGAATGTCATCAAAAGCAACGATCGACAAATCCTCACCTATTGTGAGATGGTTCTCCTTCATGTATTTCAGGCACCCCAGCGTCGTGTGGTTGTTTGACGTAAAAACAGCCGTTGGAGGGTCACTAACTTCCATCAGACGTTTCATAGCCTGAAAAGACTCCTCAATCCTGAAACTTCCTGACTGCAGATATTCTTTGCGAAAAGGGATATGGCTGTAATCAAGTGCTCTCTCATATCCCTTTCTCCTCTCATATCCCGGTTTGGATGTATCTGGGCCGGTGATCATTCCAATTTTTCTGTGACCGGATCGGATCAGCAGGTCAACCGCCTGAAATGCGCCACTATCATCATCAGAAAATACGCCGTCAAAACGACCCGTATTGATATCCCTGTCGACAAGTGTAACAGCGATACCTTCCTGGATCAGAAGTGAGAGCAGATCTGCCGTTTCCTGATCATTCTTTGATACCGGCGCAATGATGACTCCACACACCATCCCCCGATGAAGACTTCTCAGTTTTTCATGCTCAACTTCTGAGTTTTCATCTGTTCCAACCATGTAGACATTATAATCCGCTGCCATCGCCGCAGAAGAGATACCATGCAGAACTTTGCTGAAAAACGGGTTCTCAATATCGGGGATAATAAAAGCGATATTTTTATTTTCTCCTGTGCTCAGGTTGCGGGCCGCCTGATTGGGAATATAGTCGAGCTTTTCAACGGCTTCTTCTACCTTCTTCCTTGTCGGTTCACTGACCTTTGCCGTCCCGTTCAGCACTCTCGAGACAGTAGACGGAGATACTCCTGACAGCTTCGCCACGTCATAAATATTCATCACGATCCCTCCTCAAGATACTATCTCAGCTCAATATTTTTCATGCTTTCTGTTTTCCATATAGGCGTAAACTTCCCGCCGGCTGAGACCCCGGTCATGTGCAGCAGCTCTCATGGCTTCTTTCCTGTCCATTCCCCTGTCAATATACATCTGGACGTGTTCCTCTACAGGAATATCCTCCCAGGCTTTTTTTTCTTCTTCAGCAGCTGCCTCGCGGCTTTTTCCCTCAATGACGAGGACATACTCGCCTTTCGGCTCGCGCTGCTCATAAATGGAGCAGGCGCCGCCGAGCGTTGTCCGCTGGACCTCTTCGTGGATTTTTGTCAGCTCGCGGCAGAGGGCGATGCGGCGGTCCGGACCGAGTGTTGCAGAAAGCTCTGTGAGCGTTCTTTTCAGCCTGTGCGGCGCTTCATAGATGATGATCGTCCTGCGCTCGTCCTTCAGTTCCCCAAGAATCTCCCTCCGCTCTTTTTTGTCCATCGGGAGAAATGCCTCAAAGACGAAGCGTCTCGTCGGAAGTCCTGACATCGTGAGCGCCGTGATACACGCGGCGGGGCCGGGAAGAGACGTCACCTCGATGCCGGCTTCGCAGCACATCTCGACGAGTACCTCGCCCGGGTCAGAGATTCCCGGTGTTCCGGCGTCGGTGATAAGCGCGACATTGGTTCCCGAGAGCATCTTCTGAACGAGCTCGCGTCCCTTATCGTAACGGTTGTTTTCATGGTACGCCGTCATAGGCGTATGTATATCGAAGTGATTCAGCAGCTTTATGCTGTTTCTTGTATCCTCTGCGGCGATCAGGTCGGCTTCCTTCAGTGCCCTTACCACGCGGGGAGACATATCCTCCAGATTGCCGATCGGCGTCGCGCAGAGCGTCAGTTTTCCTGCCATAAAAGTTCTCCTGCCTCCCTTTTATCTTCCGTCACCGTATATTTCGCGGATCTCCTGCGTGTATACGCCGGGCTCGCTGTATACGATAAGCGGTTTTTCAACAGTCAGCCGCGCATTTCCGTTGCGGCAGGCCTCGATGAGAACGAGATTCGGCTCGCGGTCAATGTATGGATAGACAAGCCGCATTCTTTTGGGTTCGAGCCTGAATTCGCGCAGGGTGTCCATGATCTCGGCGAGCCGGAACGGCCGGTGGATCAGAAAAAAATGTCCGCGCGGCACCAGCAGCTTTGCCGCCTGCGACGCCAGGTCGCGGAACGTACACATGACCTCATGGCGCGCGATCGCCACGGAAGCGTCAGGATTTGACAGGCCGTGACCGCCGATCATATATGGCGGATTGCTCGTAATGACATCAAAAGAAGCTGCGCCGAAAATCGACGCGGCTTCTCTTATATCGCCTCTCATGATCGAGATCCTGCCCTCCAGACCGTTGTACACAACGCTGCGCTCGGCCATGTCGGCAGACTCCTCCTGAATCTCCAGGCCGGTTATTCTGCCGCCTCTCCTGCGGGCCGCAAGAAGAATCGGAACGATCCCGGTCCCGGTGCCCAGATCAAGCACCCGGTCCGTCTGTGAAGCTTTTGTATAATCGGCGAGAAGCACGGCATCCATCCCGTAGCGGAAATTTTTCTTTCCCTGAATGATAAAAAATCCGTTCTGCAGATCGTCGAGCTGCTCTCCCTCTTTAAGTTTCAGAGTTCCCGGCATTCTGATCTCCTCTGGCTCCGCCGTTCCTGTGACGGCGATGGCGGTTTCTCCGATGTTTTTTCACTCCTTCGGGAGCTCCGGCGTCCTGCGGTGCCCCATTATCTGCCGCGGCTTCTGTTTTCTCTGCGGGCTCTCTTCTGCCTTCTGCGGGTGCCTTGCCCTCTTCCCTGAGGGAGGCGTTTTCTCCATTCATCCGCTGCCCCTCCTGATGGGCTGAAGAAGGTTTCCGTCTTCTGTTTCTTTCGCGCTTCGGCTTTCCCTGTTTTGAAGAGCCTTCTTTTCCGCCGCCTTCTTTTCCATTTTCCTCTGTGGCTGCCGCAGCACTGTTGTTTTCCTTTGCCTCGGCTTTTTTCTTTGGCTGCTGCTTCTGGCCCTTTTTCTTTTTGGCGATCAGGGTGAGCTCCTCTGCAGGATACTCCTCCATATCCTTTTCATCGCCCTCTTCAATGAGAACGCGGATCCTCTGGCGCAGAACATTGACGGCTGAGACCGTACCCGTCCTCTCATCCGGCGTCTGTACCGTGTCTCCGACGCCCGGCAGATTCTTGTTCAGATATTCATACGTTTCTTCCTCATTCTTCAGACAGCACATCAGTCTGCCGCACACGCCGGAGATTTTTCCGGGATTCAGAGACAGATTCTGTTCCTTTGCCATGCGGATAGAGACCGGGGCAAAATCGGTGAGATACGTGGAGCAGCAGAGCTGCCTGCCGCAGATACCTATGCCTCCGAGAATCCTCGTCTCATCTCGCACTCCAATCTGGCGAAGCTCGATCCTGTTGTGAAAGACCGATGCCAGATCACGAATCAGCTCACGGAAATCGACGCGGCCGTCGGCCGTGAAGTAGAAAACAATCTTCTTTCCGTCAAAGGCATATTCAGCCTGCACAAGCTTCATATCGAGATTGTGCTCTTTAATTTTTTTCCGGCAGATATGGTATGCGTCCTTTTCCTTCTCCCGAAGCTCTGCCTCGCGCGCGATATCCTTATCGTCAGCCTTGCGGATCACGGGGCGGAGCGGCTTGACCACCTTCTCGTCCGGGACCTCCCGCGCCTGGAGGACAACGTGCCCGCACTCAGGGCCGGAAGCCGTCTCGACGACGGCCATATCCCCGTGCTTCAGATCCAGATCCCCCGGATCAAAATAATAGACCTTTCCGGCATTTCTGAACCGGATGCCGATCACTTTTGTCATAAATAGTTCCTCCGAACAGCCGGATCCCGCCAATCAGGCAGGACCCGGCAAATACATTTTTACGCAATCAGTTTTCCTTGATTGTGAGAAAGAGCAGCTCCATGGTCAGTTCGAAGCTGACGTTCGCCCGAAGACGGTCGCCCGCCGTGCGGATGGCCTTCTGGATTTTCTCAATGCCCTCATATGAGCTGACATTGGCCCGCTCCTGAATGGCGTTGATCTCTTCCCGGAACAGAAGTCCGTCCACATCGCACGTCGCTTTAAAAAGCAGCACATCCCGGAACCACATGTCAAAGACCTCCAGATATTCATGTACTTCGTCCCGGTCTTTGGTGAGATTCCTGACGGCGTCGATCATGTCAGATACATCCAGTTCCTTCGACTTCTTCATGAGCCGCACCGCGTTATTCACGGTGTTCATAAAATCCGGGGACTCCGCTATCTGCTTTGCGCGTCCCAGGTTGCCCTGCGCAAACGCCGTGCCGATCTCTGCCTGATAATCGGGAAGATGCATCTGCTTCATCAGATATTCCTTCATATCACTGTCAGAGACAGGGCGCAGGCTCAGGTTCACGCATCTTGACCGGATTGTCGGAAGGAGAGCTTCCATATTATCTGCCAGAAGCATGATGACCACATATTCCGGCGGTTCCTCGATCGTCTTCAGAATGGCGTTCTGCGCCTGAACCGTCATCTTCGACGCCTCTTCAATAATATAGATCTTATATCTGCTCTCATACGGCCGGATGCCGGCATCATTGACGAGCTGTTCCCTGACCTCGTCGATACCGATAGAATTCGGCTTTTCATGCTGGACATAAATAATATCCGGGTGATTTCCGGAGAGCGCCTTGCGGCACGAAGAACACTGGCCACAGGGATTAATGCCATGCTTTTCGCATTGAAGCGTCATCGCGAAGAGAGTGGCCATCAGGCGTTTGCCGGATCCCTTTTCTCCACTGAAGATATACGCGTGAGAAACTTTGTTTTCCCTTATCGCATTCTGAATATGTTCTACGACATCTCGATGTCCTACGATGCCCGCAAATCCCTTCATTTCATCAGGTTCACGCACTTCACTGCCTCCCGTCTGTCAACCGATTCTCAAACATTTATTTTAGCATATTCCGGATATATGCCGCAACTTCACGGATACAGTCCTCAAGCTCCCCATTATTCTCAAAACGCCTTGTTATTCCGGCATGCCTGATCTTTTCCTCGGAAAAATCTTCGCTGTCCGCCAGAAAGCGTCGACACATCTCCTTATACTGCGGCTTTTCCTGTTTCTTCTCTCGTCTCAGAGCGCGCTCCAGCCGGATCCCGTCATCCGTCTCGATCAGGATCGGAACCATTCTCTTCTGGCCAAAATACCCGAGAAGCTTTTCATATGACTCCAATGTGCCGATTCCCAGATAATTATGCCCGTCGGGGTCGAGCCTTCCGTCATCGGCAGTAAAATAATACCAGGGACCTTCCACCGTGTCGTAGCATCTCTCCTCAATGACCTTTCCCTGGTCCCGGAACTGCTGAAGGGCCCGGGCGTCCGTAAAGTAATACTCCCTTCCGTCCTTTTCTCCCTTCCGCATCGGCCGGGTCGTATAAATGACCATTGGCTCCAGCCTTCCCGAAAGAGACGGATCCTTCATGATCTCCTTAAAAATATGGTCCTTTCCGCTTGCACTCTTGCCCATCAGATAAAAAATCATCGCCGACTCTCCGCATAGCGTTACCGATATCTGAAAACTGACGACAGTACCCGGTAAACCATCCGCTGTCGTCCGTCAGACAGATCAATGAGAAACTGCAATTAGAATAACACAAACTGCCCTGCGCGGTACAGACCGCACAGGGCAGTATATTGCAAATAAATGATTTTTACTTCAGGTATGCCTTGAGTGCCTCGGCCTTATCGGTGTGCTCCCACGGAAGATCTACATCCGTGCGGCCGAAATGGCCATAAGCAGCTGTCTGTCTGTAGATCGGACGGCGGAGATCAAGCATCTTGATGATTCCTGCCGGGCGGAGATCAAAATTCTCACGGACGATCTTTACGAGCTCCTCATCAGAGAGCTTGCCGGTTCCGAAGGTATCAACATTGATAGAAGTCGGATCTGCAACGCCGATCGCATAGGAGAGCTGGATCTCGCAGCGGTCTGCGAGGCCTGCAGCTACGAGATTCTTTGCAACGTAGCGTGCGGCATATGCTGCAGAACGGTCAACCTTCGTCGGATCCTTGCCGGAGAAAGCTCCGCCGCCGTGACGGGCGTATCCGCCATAGGTATCTACAATGATCTTGCGGCCAGTGAGACCTGCGTCGCCGTGAGGACCTCCGATAACGAAACGGCCTGTCGGGTTGATGTAGATCTTTGTATTTTCGTCGATCATCTTCGGATCAAGAACCTCATCAAAGACATATTTCTTGATATCCTTGTGAATCTGCTCCTGGCTTACGTTCTCATCATGCTGTGTGGAAAGAACAACAGCCTCAAGGCGCACCGGCTGGTTGTTCTCGTCGTACTCAACAGAAACCTGTGTCTTTCCATCCGGACGAAGGTACGGAAGTGTTCCGTTCTTACGGACTTCAGTGAGTTTTCTTGAGAGCTTGTGAGCGAGCTCGATCGGATAAGGCATCAGCTCAGGTGTCTCATTGCATGCGTAGCCAAACATCATACCCTGATCACCTGCGCCGGTGTTCAGATCTTCTGCCGTGCCGCCTTCCTTTGCCTCGAGAGACTTGTCGACACCGAGGGCGATATCGGCGGACTGCTGATCAAGTGCGACCATAACCGCACAGGTATTGCCGTTGAACTGCACGTCTGCGTTATTGTAGCCGATCTCATTGACCGTCTTGCGGACAACCGCCTGATAGTCGACGATCGCTTTTGTCGTAATCTCACCGGTAACCAGTACAAAACCAGTGCAGGCAGCAGTCTCGCATGCTACACGGCTGTACGGATCCTGTGCAAGGCAGGCATCCAGAATAGCATCACTGACTGCATCACAGAGCTTATCCGGATGTCCCTCAGTGACAGATTCGGAAGTAAATAACCTTTTTTCCATTGTCTGTTCTCCTCTGAAAAATAATAAATGATTTGAAGTTGACTGCTGAAGTGCTTTCATATTATTCCTGCTTACCTGTCTGTACGGATAACAGTGCTCGCAAAAACGTGCAAAATAAAGGCCGGACCATAATGAAGAAGATCCGGCGATCGACTCCCTTATTGTTCGATGATCTCGCTCAGGTGGGCACCTTCCGGAATTCCGGGGTTGCCGTGGTTTCAAAGGTCCTATGTACCTCCGCCACTCTGAATAAGAGAAAGCATGTTGTGCAGTTGTTATTATTACTGTATGGTACAATAACGCGGCAGACGGGGACAGTCAAGCACATTTGTACCTGTATGGGACACGAAAACAATTTTGTCCAACCAATTTCGGCGATATTATGCGGCAGATGCCTCTATACGCATCCGGAAGATTGTCCCTCACAACAGGAGAAGCTGCTTCTCATTGTTTCCCGCTTCCACGCGGGCAGATGCAAAAAAAGAGGAAACAGCATCTGCCGTTTCCCCATTATCCTCTGTTCTTCTTCGGATCAGCCGACCCGGAGTCTGAATTTCTGAATATCACGCTCATCGGATACGCGCTCGATCTGTCCGCCCAGCTCCCTGAGCTTGGCATCAAAATCCTCATATCCACGCATGATATATACAATATCATCGACCACGGTGATTCCCTCTGCCGCAAGACCCGCAATGACAAGCGCGGCTCCCGCGCGGAGATCCGGTGCGGAGATCCTGGCTCCTGTCAGCATCTCAACGCCATCAATGATCGCTGAATTTCCCTCAACCTTGATATTCGCTCCCATACGCGACAGTTCATCCACGTACTTAAAGCGATTTTCAAATATGCTCTCCGTCACGATACTCGTGCCATTTGCGAGGCAGAGTGTAACGCTCATCTGCGGCTGCATATCCGTCGGAAATCCCGGATATGGAAGTGTCTTTACATGCGTCTTTGAGAGGCGCTTCTTGGCACTCACGCGCACGGCGTCATCAAATTCCTCAACCTGGCAGCCGATCTCAATGAGCTTGGCTGTCATGGCCTCAAGGTGCTTCGGAATGACATCCTTGATCAGGACATCTCCTCTCGTAGCCGCTGCCGCAAACATATACGTACCAGCTTCGATCATATCCGGAACTACGGTATATGACGTACCGTGCAGCTTTTCCACGCCGCGGATACGGATGACATCCGTTCCGGCACCCTTGATATTCGCGCCCATGCTGTTCAGGAAGTTCGCAGCGTCAACCACATGCGGCTCTCTGGCAGCATTTTCAATGATCGTATTTCCGCGGGCCATTGAAGCGGCCATCATAATATTGATCGTCGCGCCGACAGAAACCATATCAAGGAAAATATGAGCTCCGTGAAGATCTTCTGCAGAAGCCATAATCACTCCGTGGCTGATTTTTACAGTAGCCCCGAGCGCTCTGAATCCCTTCAGGTGCTGATCGATCGGACGACTCCCGATATTGCATCCGCCCGGAAGCGGTACTTCTGCATTCTTATACTTACCAAG
Source organism: Eubacteriales bacterium (assembly GCA_036453165.1). Taxonomy (GTDB): domain Bacteria; phylum Bacillota; class Clostridia; order Lachnospirales; family Lachnospiraceae; genus Bilifractor. The sequence goes on from JAZHVR010000016.1 coordinate 54,205, forward strand.
AAGAGCTCCGAGCAGATAATAAGACGCACGAATCTTCTTGATATATTCATAATCCACACTTACTGATTCAATTGTTGAACCATTGATTTTTACAGAGTGGCGGTCTTTTCTATCGACTTTGGCGCCGATGACAGAAATGGCCTCAAGCAGTACGTTGATATCACTCACGTCCGGAATATTGTCAACATAAACCGGTTCATCGGTCATGATGGCAGCTGTAAGGATTGCAAGTGCAGCGTTCTTGGCTCCCCCAATTTTCACTTCACCCACCAAAGGATTACCGCCCTTGATCACATACTTATCCATATCCACCTCAGTATTCACACTTCCGGTGCTCCCCAACATCCGAAAGCTATGTAATAAAAAATCAAACCCATCGACTGTTCCCCTTGTCACATTTTTTCCGCCGGAAAAATCAGCCTGGCAAAAAATTATGACAACAATCTGGAGCTATATTAACCTAATTTAAAAACTTTGTAAAGTATGACGCCGCAAAAGCCGCCGCATAGTCTTCTGGACATTGCGGCGGCCATTCTTACACTAACAATAGTCTATTTATACGATACCCTGGGCCTGCATAGCGTCAGCTACCTTCAGGAATCCGGCGATATTTGCACCAGCGACATAGTCGCCCTCCTTGCCGTACTCCTTTGCAGCGCTGTCGATATTGTGAACAATATCGGTCATGATCCTCTTAAGCATTGTGTCAACCTCCTCGAATGTCCATGACAGACGCTCGCTGTTCTGGGACATTTCAAGAGCGGATGTAGCAACGCCGCCTGCGTTTGCAGCCTTAGCCGGTCCGAAGATGACGCCGTGGCTCTTCAGGTACTCAGTAGCCTCAAGCGTAGAAGGCATGTTAGCGCCCTCGCATACAGCGATAACGCCATTTGCGACGAGGTTCTTTGCATCTTCAAGATTCAGCTCGTTCTGAGTAGCGCACGGAAGAGCAAGGTCAGCCTTGGTTACCCATACACCGCGGCCCTCATGATATACGGAATTCGGACGTTTCTCCTTATACTGGGTCAGACGTGCGCGGTTAACTTCCTTAACCTCTTTCAGCGTAGGAACATCAATTCCATCCGGATCATAGATCCAGCCAGTGGAATCAGAGCAGGTCAGAACCTTGACGCCGAGCTGCTCAGCCTTCTCGATCGCGTAGATTGCTACGTTGCCGGCACCGGATACATCAGCGGTCATGCCCTTGATGTCCTTGCCGTTGATCTTCAGAAGTTCCTGAGTGAAATACAGAAGACCGTATCCAGTAGCCTGTGTTCTTGCGAGAGATCCGCCGTAAGAAAGACCCTTGCCTGTCAGAACACCTTCATAGAGTCCGGTGATTCTCTTATACTGTCCGTACAGGAAACCGATCTCACGTCCGCCGACACCGATATCACCTGCAGGTACATCCGTATCAGCGCCAATATGTTTGTAGAGTTCGGTCATGAAGCTCTGGCAGAATGCCATGACCTCTCTGTCTGATTTGCCCTTCGGATCAAAATCAGAACCGCCCTTGCCTCCGCCAATCGGAAGTCCGGTCAGAGAGTTCTTAAAAATCTGCTCGAAGCCGAGGAATTTGATAATGCCCATGTATACAGAAGGATGGAAACGAAGTCCTCCTTTGTACGGTCCAATAGCGCTGTTGAACTGTACTCTGTATCCAGTGTTAACCTGTACCTGGCCATTGTCATCAACCCACGGTACGCGGAAACGAATCTGACGCTCCGGCTCAGTCAGTCTCTCAAGAAGAGCTGTTTTTCTGTACTCTTCTTCGTGTCTGTCAACAACAGGACGGATGCTCTCAAGGAACTCCTTGACTGCCTGATGGAACTCCGGCTCAGCCGGGTTCTTTTCCACGACCCTTGCGTAAACCTCATCTACGTATGACATTGTGTTTATCCTCCCTTTGGATAAAAAATTAAAAAATGGCACAAAAAAAGTTGGTTACAGATCGGCTCATGTTACACCTTTGTAACCAACTACGCGGATTATAACATGTCCGTCGCTGCATATCAATACTTTTTTCGTTGATAATAAGTATTTTTTTACCGTTTTTCTTAAAAAGAAGTATCGTACGGCGGAGTGAATAATTAATACTTATTATCGGCGAAAAGCCTGTTTATGCGGCATTTGTGACACACAGCAACTCATTATACATCATTTTTTTAAATATATACATGAATAAATTTCAACATTTGTCTGTTTTATTCACGTTCCTGCAATGCCTTCATAAATGAGGGGATCAGCTGCTTCTTTCTTGAGATCACACCCGGCAGCTGGGCGCTGTCTTCTCCGAGCTCTGTGCCAGGGAATGCCGCGCTGACCAGTTCTCCGGCTTCTTTTTTATCATCGTCGCTGTAATAAAGAAGCTCTGTCGATTCATTGATAATATTGGTCAGCATAAAGAAGACCATCTCGATCTCATGTTTGCCGCATTCTTCCTTCATCTGCGGAATCAGACGGCTCTTGATGATCTGAAGCTCCTCTTCAGACATTGAACTGATCTGACCTACGCCGAACGTCGTGTTCTCAATATTAAACTTCTTATAGTCCTGGAAAAAGATCTCTTCCGGCGTCTTGTCCTCCAGATTGGATCCCGCCTTGAACATATTGGAAGCATACTTCTCAATATCGCTGACTCCGGCAATCTGCGCGAGATCAAGTGCCGCGTTCTTATCCATCGGCGTACATGTCGGTGAACGGAAAAGCAGCGTATCGGAGATGATGGCGGACATCAGGAGACCGGCGATCTTTCTCGGAATCTCCAGATGCTTCTCGTGATAGATCTTGTACATGATCGTCGCCGTGCATCCGATCGGTTCACTCCTGAATACAATGGGGGACATGGTCTGAATCGCTCCGAGACGATGGTGGTCGATGATCTCCATGACATTCGCCTCATCGACATTAAGAACTGCCTGTGTCTTCTCATTGTGATCGACAAGAATCAGATTTTTTCCCTTGCGGCCGATCAGGTTCCGGCGGGAAATCGTCCCGACGTATTTTTCGCGCTTGTCGAGGATCGGATAATCGCGGTGGCGGCTGTTCTTCATAACTCCTTCAATATCGTCGATCTTGTCAGAGCTGTGAAATGTGATCAGAGCATCGCGGCCTCTCATCAGAAACTTGACCGGAATTGCCTGATTGATCAGACGGGCGATCGTATACGTGTCGTGAGGACTAGAAATGATCGTGCAGCCGTCTGCCTCTGCCAGCTTAAGGATCGATGGACTTACAGCCGCGCCGAGCCCGACGACCATGCAGCTGACTTTCAGATCCAGGCAGCAAAGCTGATCATCCGCGCGGTTTCCGACGATAACAAGGTCATTCTCCTGAATGTACTGGCCCATCATATCCGGGTGGAAAGCTCCGACGACAACTCTGCCCTCAGTGAAATATTTGGAACCGTCGCCTACCAGAATCTCGCCGTCCAGCGTATCGGCGATAGAAGCATACTGTGTCTTTGCCTGGGAGAGAATGTGGCTGTCTGCGACCTCCATATAGGACTTCGCGATATCTGTGACAGTGATGAGTCCCTCCAGGTCGTTGTCCTTCGAGGTTATCGGGAGCGTGACGATTCCCTGCCCGATCATCTCCTGCCATGCTCTCTTCACAGACAGATCGCCTGAAGCTCCAGGGACCTTGTGGATCTCTATTTCACCCACCTGCGTTCCGGCATCAGGAAGATATCCCGGAAGTTTTACTCCGAAATGCTTGAGAACGAATTCCGTCTCCTCATTAATCTGCCCTGCACGCATCGGCACATAACGATATCCTGTCTCAGTCCGGTTCTTGATATCTGCATAGGCGATCGCCGAACAGATAGAATCCGTATCCGGATTGCGGTGGCCGACAATATAGACAACTTCTTTCTTTTCCCGTTTCTGCGTAGATTTTCCCTCCATAACACGTTTCTCCATAAGTGAAATTTCGTTTACGGTGATTTTTACTTATAATAACACATATGAAAACCCGATGTACCTGTTTTCCTTAACTTATGGGGCCATAAACTATGGTTTTTGCAAATAATCTATGCTATACTGTGCACGTATGATTGCAGAAGAAACGGTGAAATCCGCGGCAGTCATTATGAATTCGATCAGATTTTAATGAGGTGGAAACAATGGCAGATGAATCATTAACAACAATGGCAGATTTTGAAGAACAGAATCAGGATGCACTCGATTTCTCTAAATTTCATGACGAGGGAGAGGCAAACTGGGAAAAGCTTAAAGAATATCAGGATCAGAAAACTGTCCTTCACGTAACCGTAGATGGCGTTGTCAACAAAGGCGTCGTTGCAAATGTAGAAGGTGTGCGTGGTTTTATTCCGGCTTCCCGTCTCGCGCTTGGTCATGTCGATGATCTCAACTCCTATCTTTCAAAGGAGATCGATGTCATCGTGCGTGAGATCGATGAGCAGAAAGGCCGTCTGATTCTCTCCGCTGTAGAACCTCTTCGCGCTAAAGCTGATGAAGAAAGAAAAGCAAAAATCGCAGCTATCCCGGAAGGCACTGTTATGACCGGAAAGGTTGAGAACATTCAGCCTTATGGCGCATTTATCGATCTCGGCGACGGCCTGTCAGGTCTTGTACATATCTCACAGATTTCTCACAAGAGAGTTCCTTCTGTAGAGGCTGTTCTGAAAGTAGGACAGGAAGTAAAGGTTAAAGTTATTGCTATCAAGGATGGCAAACTCAGCCTGTCAATGAAGGCTCTCGAAGAGGGAAGCGATGAGCGCGATCACGGAAATAGCAGAAGAAATGATCATTCCCGCCGCGACAGCGAAAATGATTACAAGCTTCCGAAGGCTGAGAACATCAGCACAAATCTCGGTTCACTTCTGAAAGGAATCAAGCTCGACCAGTAATCGGGCTTCTAATTGGCCTTCCGGAGAAACAGCTTCCGGAAATCAGTCTTATCAATAGATATCAAAAAAGGATCTGCCATCTGGCAGATCCTTTTTCATTCATACATCTGATATTTTCTTTATTATTCAGATTCGCTGCTGCTTCCGACAATCGTCTCGCCGAAATCCAGCTCTACATCTGAATCATCTTCTGTGCTGTAGGAGACAGTACCTGGCAGCTGAGAATAAATTGTAATTGCATCGTCTACCTGCGGCGAATCATCGACACCACCAGCAGCTCCGGCGGTAACGGCAATATACTCCGTTCCGTCCTGAGCGGAAGCCAGTGAAGCGAGGCAGTGACCGGCTTCATCCGTATAACCCGTCTTTCCTCCCTCGATCGTAGCACCGTTATCGAGCTCTGAATCCGTCAGATTCATGAACAGCGTAGAGCTCATGGTTATGCCGGTAGCGCTATCATCTGTTGGCTCCGTGGTATAAACAGAGGTAGTGAACACTGTCCTGAATTCATCGTTCGTCAATGCGTACTTCAGCAGCGTCGCCATATCCGCGCATGTCGTGTAATGATTTGTATCCTGTACACCGGTGCAGTTTGTAAAATTCGTGCCGGTCATTCCGAGCTCAGAGGCCTTCTGATTCATGAGTTCGACAAAAGAACTCTCGTCGCCGGCAACAGCGTTTGCCAGCGCGTAGCAGGCGTCTGCACCCGAAGGAAGAAGGGCGCCGTACAGAAGATCCTCGTAAGTTGCTGTATCGCCGGCCATCCAGCCGACAGTAGTGAGACCATTTGCGTAACCCTGATCAAACTCAGAACCGTCAAAAGTATATATATCTGACAGATCATCAAGATTTTCAATAGCAATGATCGCAGTCATGATCTTTGTCATAGAAGCCGGGTAGATCTGGGCAGTGCTGCTGCTCTCGGCGCATACAGCCCCATCCGAAAGTCTCTCAACAATTACATATGGACTGGATACATTGGTAAGATCGATCGTAGGCAAAGTGTCAGTTGACTCTGAACTGTCAGAAGTGCTTGTCTCTGAATCCGATGAAGAACTGGACGATGATGAAAAAACAGTCTGCTCACCCGTATATTCAATGTCGAAATCAATATCAGAGGTAGCGGATACAGTAGCCTGCTCGGCATTAATTCTGGATCTGAGAAGTACAATAAGTACAACAACGATCAGAACGGCAAGAATTACTACAATAAGTGAAACAATAAGAAGCATCTTTCTCTTGCGCGCTCGTTCCTCGGCGCGCTTTTTTTTGCGAAGCTCCCTCTCTTCCGGTGACTCTGGCTTGTCAGACATAAAGACCTCCCTGAAAAAGTAATTTCAATTTCTAAAAAGACCTCTGAACTAATCAGAGGTCCTGTCTGAATGAAGCATCGGGGACTCGAACCCCGGACAACTTGATTAAAAGTCAAGTGCTCTACCACCTGAGCTAATGCTCCATGTCTGGATATTATATCATGCAGAATTCATAAAAAAAAGTGCCTAGTTCCGGAATCGAACCAGAGACACGGGGATTTTCAGTCCCCTGCTCTACCTACTGAGCTAACTAGGCACATGAGTTGCGGGAGAAGGATTTGAACCTTCGACCTTCGGGTTATGAGCCCGACGAGCTTCCTGACTGCTCCATCCCGCGTTATTATGATGGGAATCTGTAAAACAGAAACCCTTTATATGAATAAATAAGCCGATGATCGGACTCGAACCGATAACCTGCTGATTACAAATCAGCTGCTCTGCCAATTGAGCCACATCGGCACATAGCCTCAGGATCGGCATATTTAGACTGGGCGGTGGTGGATTCGAACCACCGAAAGCATCGCTAGCAGATTTACAGTCTGTCCCCTTTGGCCACTCGGGAAACCGCCCATAATATATTGCTGTCTATTATTCTTATATGGGGCCTACAGGGCTCGAACCTGTGACCCTCTGCTTGTAAGGCAGATGCTCTCCCAGCTGAGCTAAGACCCCATGTAAAAATAACGACCCAGATCGGGATCGAACCGATGACCTCCGCCGTGACAGGGCGGCGCTCTAACCATCTGAGCCACTGGGCCATTGAAGGTACATACCTTCAAAACTGAACACACAAACTTTTTCCCATCAGCTGATCTATGGACCTTCGCTTCGTTCCGCCATTCCTGGCTTCCCTCCGCTCTCTCTTGGTCAGACCCTCGACCGATTAGTGACGGTCAGCTCCGCACTTCGCAGTGCTTCCACCTCCGCCCTATCAAACTTGTAGTCTTCAAGTGGTCTTTCTACTTTCGTACGGGATATCTCATCTTGGAG
>JAZHVR010000017.1:0-24066 GCA_036453165.1 Eubacteriales bacterium
GGCGTGTGAAGCAGGCTGACGGGCCTGATTCTTTCATGAGCTGTGACGGGCTGGCTGATCCTGGCAATGAGGTCTCTGTTCCTATATATGGATGGACCCGAGAGGAGAGCCGGTACCGGATCTGTATCTTCCAGCGTGTCATCGCAGTGCTCGCCATCGTACATGGTGGAAAAAGTGATTGCCGATCTGGTGACGTTCCACGACTCGTTAGTGGGGATAACGATTTCTTCATCATCGCCGGGAGTTCTGAGATGGAGCTCCGCGATAAGATTCCAGGAATTCCCGTAATATCCGTGATCCTTTGCGACAAATCCAAAACGTCCCTTGTACCACCCGTTGCCCATGATCACCGCCAGTTCGTGTTTTCCGGCGTCGAGGGCGGGTATCTCGTATGTCTGATATTCGATCCAGGCGTCATAATCATTGCATCCGGGAGTGAGGTATTCGTCGCCGATTTTATGACCGTCCAGGTACGCCTCATACAGGCCGAGTCCCGTGATGTAGAGCCGCCCGCTTTCTGTACGCTTATCCAGTATAAAATGGCGGTGGAAAACGGGATGGCGTCCATCCTTCCAGCTGCAGGTGATCCAGCGTCCCAACCAGGGCTCCTGCATCTTTGCCGTTTCGAAATAATGGATATCAGACGTGCTTTCTTCGCCGTCGGTGTCTGTCCGCACCGTTACCGTCCAGTAGTAGCGTGTGCGGGGCGACAGATCCATTGATACAGGTGATGCCAGCGAATCGAGGGAAGTATCAAAGCCTGAATCGTAAACGGGGTGACTCATGTCACTGTTTTTTGAGACGAGGATCCGGGCTTCTTTCTGATTTTTTCCAACAGCCTCTTCCACGGTCCATGAGAAGACAGGCTGTCTGCCGATGGAGCAGCCGACCGGATCAATCAGATGGCTGGTTTTGCAGTTCGTGATTTTCATGACGATTCTTCCTTTCATGTAGTGCGTTTCTTTTCGCGATTTTTAGTCATCCGCCGTGGCTAGAACGGCGATGCCTTCTTTCCCAGGGAGGCGGATCTGAACGCTGCCGTTTACATGTTCTGCGGCGGTTGTTCTTGTCATCTCCCAGGCGTCCAGAACTTCGATCTTATACGTGTGTTCTGCCGGAAGGTTTACGGTGGTGATGCCGGGGCAGGTGTGCCCGAAGTAGCGCAGGTAGGCACTCTTTCCTGCCCAGGATTCATAGGTGTTGTTTTTCATAAGGAAGTCTTCACGGTCGCGATCGCTCATTCTGCATAGAGAGCGGGCGAAGAGCTTCGTTTCTTCCGGCTGATCCTTCAGATACACGTCGACGAGATCCGGATTATTCATCATCTGCTCAACGATATTTGTGCTGTCCTCGCCGCTTCCTGAGTCCAGAGGTCCGGGGAGACTTTCGACAATGTCCCGCAGCCAGCCGATCCGCGGAGCACTCTGGCCCTTCAGGACGCCGCCGGCCGCCCACCACAGAATGTCATCATCGGAAAGGAAGGTCTCCCCGTGTGTGCCGTATCCGCCCTTTGATACGCAGCACCAGAAGCGGTGGACCATTTCGAAGGCACTGATGTTGCCCCAGTTCATCGGGAGATTTCCCTCATAGCACATCTCGTCAAAAATCACCGGCTTCTTGTATTTCGCGATGAACTGGCTGGTCTTTGCCACATCCTGAGACTGAAAGCTCACGTGTGTGATGTGCGGCCTCGTGTAGTCGTACTGCCGCATGCAGGCGTGAGCGGAGAGCAGGTGATGGAACGGGTCATTTTCGTGAATAAAATCCTCAAAGGCATACCAGTCGTCATCTGTGCGCTGATGAATCAGGTCAAATTCATTCGCAAGGCTCCACCAGATGTTCGGCCTCGCCGCCAGGCGTCGGATGCAGTAGTCGAGGTAGATCATGTTGTCTTCCATGCTCATGCCTGAGAAATTCCACTCTTTTTTGTCATAGGGATGAAAGAGGATAAGGTCGGCCTCGATGCCGAGTGCTTCCATTTGGTCGAGGATCTTGTCAAAACGGTCCCAGAAATCGGGATCCGGCAGGCGCGGGTCGAAGCGGCCTTCGCTGTTTTTCCGAAATGCGTACAGCTCCGGGTCGCGGTGATTGTAGTCGTACCATTTGGGGAAAATACACAGGCGGACCTTGTTGAACCGTGTGCTGGCGAGTGTCTGAAGCGTCTGTTTAACGCGTTCGTCCGGCTGATGGATCATGGCATAGATCGTCGTTCCGAAGGGGTAATAATTTGTGCCGTCTTCGTAACGGAAGTGCGTTCCGTTTACGGTGACTTTTCCGTGGCCCGCCGGGGCTGCTTCTGTAACTTCTTCGGAACCAGATCCGCTGACACATCCCCCGAGTGTCCATGTGAGCGTGCCTGTTTCTTCCGGAAGATAGCGGAAGCAGTAGCTGCCATGGCCGTCCCAGAATCCCCTGACAGCCGTCTTTCTGCCATTCAGCTGAAAAATCGCGCGGCAGTCCGGCTGTGCCTCATTAACTGAGGGCGCGGGGCCGCTCACAGAAACTTCGAACATTCTGTATTTTTTCATTGTTAAAATCCTCCCACTTTGTGTCTTACTATAGTTTCTCCTGATATTAATCTAGCATCCGCCGTCGCTGTAGAACGGTCGCGGATTGACGCAGAGGGACGATTTTTATATCAGATCCGGGCTGAGGATGACGCTATTTTTTATACACCTTCTCAAAACCTCATACCGTATCCCGGTCAGATTTTCTGTATCCTAAAATTGTCAGATAGAAGAAGATCAGATCATGGGAGCCAGAAGGAAGACGCCTTGATCGCAGGAAAGGATATGGAACATGAATGAGCGGACAACCCTGAAAACATTACTAGATGGAAAAAATAACGGACAGCATCTCATGCCTTTCTTCTGGCAGCACGGTGAGACAGAAGAGACGCTCCGGCAATACATGCATGTGATCCACAGCTCCGGCTGCGGGGCTGTCTGCGTGGAGAGCCGGCCTCACCCGGATTTCTGCGGGCCGCGCTGGTGGAAGGATATGGACTGCATTCTCGATGAGGCGCGTAAGATGGGAATGAAAGTCTGGATTCTGGACGACAGCCATTTTCCGACCGGATTTGCGAATGGCGCCCTCGTCGGAGAAGGCGTAAAGCTACGCCGTCAGAGTCTTTTCTGCAATGAGACTGTATATGAGGGAGAGGCAAAGCTGATCGACTACAAGATCAAAGAGCATCTGGAGCCGATGGAGCCGCCGATGAGTAAACTCGCTGAAATTGTCAGCAAAATGGAGACGCCGAAGACACACTTCAAGGATGATGAAGAGGTGCTCTCCGTGACGGCATGGCCCTTGGATATCGGAGGCGGAATCCTTGATCTGACGTCGATGATCGGACCGGACGGCGTACTTCACTTCACCAAGCCGGAGGGACGATGGAAGATCTGCCTATGCGGAAAGACACATAACTGCGGTCCCCGCAGGGAGAGCATTAATATGCTCGACGCTGATTCCTGCCGTCTCCTGATCGATGCCGTTTATGAGAAGCACTGGGAGCATTACGCCGCTGATTTCGGGCACACGATCGCGGGATTTTTCTCTGACGAGCCGGAGCTCGGCAATGGTATTCTCTACGCACAAAATAATCCGATCGGAAGTCCGCAGGATCTTCCGTGGAGCCATGAGGTGGAGGATCAGATGATCGTCCGCTTTGGAGAAAGATGGGCTGCAAAGCTTCCTCTTCTCTGGAATGAAAAGGATGGTTTTGCCGAATTCCGCCACGCCTATATGGATATCGTCACGAAGACAGTAAAGCGCGACTTCTCGGAGCAGATCGGCACCTGGTGCCGGGCGCACGGTGTGCAGTACATCGGCCATGTTATCGAGGATGAAGGGCAGCACTGCCGCACGGCTTCCAGTCTCGGCCATTACTTCCGGGGCCTCGCCGGCATGGATATGGCGGGCATCGACGATATCGGGGGACAGGTGCTTCCGGGCGGCGAGGACGGCCCGCTTGAAGGACCGCTCGGAAGGGCAAGAGGAGCTGAATTTTATCATTATGGGCTGGCTGAACTTGCCAGTTCCGCCGCCGCCATCGAACCACGGAAGAAGGGCCGCTCCATGTGCGAGATCTTTGGAAACTATGGATGGGCCGAGGGCGTAAAACTGGAAAAATATCTTGCAGACCATTTTCTTGTGGCGGGCATCAACCATTTCGTCCCTCATGCATTCAGCCCGAAGGCTTATCCTGATCCGGACTGCCCACCTCATTTTTACGCGGGTGGACACAATCCGCAGTTCAGACATTTTGGAAAGCTCTGCCGCTATATGGACCGCGTCTGCAGTCTGATCGACGACGGGCAGAACGGCGGTCACCATGTGGCACAGGCAGCTGTGCTGTATCACGGGGACAGTGAGTGGTCGGCGGATGCAATGCCCTTTGAAAAGCCTCTGAGAAAACTCTATGATGAGCAGATTTTCTGTGATGTGATCGCTGATGATGTGTTTGCGGAACCTGAGGCATTCGGAACCGACCTCTCAGGCGGTCTTCGCGTTGGAACACAGAGCTATCAGATGCTGGTGATCCCGTCTGTCCGATTCCTGCCGTCAGCCACTGCCAGGGCGGCAGCGGAGCTTGCTGATCAGGGCTTTCCTGTGATCTTTGTCGATCATCTGCCGGAGGGACTGACGGGAACCGACAGGCCTGAGGAAGATATCGCAGAGCTCTTCAGAAATTGCCGCGTGGTTTCCCTTGATGAGCTTGCAGAAGCTGCGGAACCTGTCAGGGAGATCCGCATCGAGCCGGCGTCTGACAGGATTCGTGTACTGCATTATGAGGGCGAATATCCGCTCTACATGTTTGTGAATGAAAGCAATGTGGTCTGGACGGGCTGTGCAGGCCTCCCGTCTGAAGGAACCTGCTTCCGTTATGACGCGATGGAGAATGTTCTGCGGCCGGTTGACCTCTCACATCTCACAGTCCGCCCGCTGGAGAGCGTGATTGTTCTGTTTGGTGAGCCGCCGGCACCGCTTATCGGAGAGCCTGAGACTGTGGGAAAGAAGGAAGAGCTTGTTCAGTGGAAGAGGAGCCTCTGCCGTGCGATCAACTATCCTGATTTTCAGGAGGAAAAAGAAGTGACAACTCCGGACAACGTGGCAGAGGGAAAGCCTGAGTGGTCCGGATTCGCGCGGTACACAACGAAGATCACAGCAGAAGAAAACGAACAAATCACACTGCAGATCACCGATGCCGGGGAGGGCATCGAGGTTTTTCTGAATGGAAAGAGCATTGGCATCAGGGCTGTCGGACCTATGCTGTTTGATCTCACGGGAAAACTGAAGGGCGGGGAAAATACGCTCACTATCGATGTGGCGACGACGCTGGAGCGGGAGCGCTACAGCAGCACGACAGGGGTTTTTGAAGCGGCGCTTCTGAAGAAGCCGACGGCTCCGACAGGGCTCTGCGGAAGAGTATTTCTGTATCGGCACTAAGGAAACGGATGGGCCGGAAAACTGTGAAAAATATTCAGAGAAGGTTTATCGGAATCACTGATTGTTAAACAGGAGGATGTGGCGATGACGATCGAGGAAAGAATTTCGAAGATGACACTGGATGAGAAAGCTTCTTATCTGGTCGGGAAGGACTATTGGAAGACCAAGGAATACAAGGATGTAGAACTTCCGTCTTTTATGATGTGCGATGGACCGAACGGACTCCGCAAACAGGAGGGGAAGGGAGATCACCTCGGCATCAATGAGAGTATAAAAACGGTATGCTATCCGACTGCCAGCATGCTTGCGGCGTCCTTCGATCCGGAACTTGCGAGAGAACTCGGGGAACATCTTGGCGATGAATGTCAGAGAGAGCATGTCAGCATGCTCCTCGGCCCCGGTATCAATATGAAGCGCAGTCCGATCTGCGGGAGAAATTTCGAATATTATTCCGAGGATCCCTATCTCGCGGGAACCATGGCTGTCGGCTATATCAGGGGCCTTCAGTCACGTCATGTAGCGGCCTGCCCGAAGCACTTTGCGGGGAACAATCAGGAGACGCAGCGGATGAGCGGAAGCTCCTATATCGATGAGCGGACGCTGCACGAAATCTATCTCGCGGCCTTTGAGAAGGTTGTGAAGGAGGCGGATCCTAAGTCCATCATGTGCGCCTATAACATGCTGAACGGTACGTATTGCTCAGAGAATAAAGAACTGCTGACGGATCTCCTCCGCGATAAATGGGGATTTAAAGGATTCGTTGTAACCGACTGGGGCGCTTCGAAGGACGCCGTAAAAGGCGTTGAGGCAGGCGTGGATCTGATCATGCCGGGGATCAGCAATGACAGTGCGGAATATATCGCAGATGCCGTCCGCAGCGGAAAGCTTGACGAGAGACTTGTCGATGAGGCGTGCGCGCGGATCATGCGAACCATGTTCTGGAGCCGTGACGGACAGCCGAAAGATGTAAAGCCTTCCGATGACACGACACGTGAATCAGATTATTCGTTCGCCAGAAAAGTAGCCGAGAATTCCGCGATCCTGCTGAAAAATGAAGCGCACACATTGCCTCTCGGCAAAGACGAAAAAATCGCGTTCATCGGAGCTTTTGCTGAAAAGCCGCGCTACCAGGGCTCCGGTTCCTCTCACATCAACAGCGCAAAGGTGACAGGAGCCCTCGCCTGCGCCAGGGCGGAGGGAAGAAATGTGATTTTTGCGGAAGGGTATGACCTCAGCGAAGATCCGGAGAAGGACGAGGTACTGCTCAAAGAGGCCGCAGCACTCGCGAAGAAAGTTGATAAGGTCGTGATTTTTGCCGGGCTTCCAAACAAATACGAGTCAGAGGGATATGACCGCAGAAGTATGGCTATGCCTGAGAATCAGAACCGACTGATCCGTGAAATCGCTTCCGTTAATCCGAATACTGTTGTCGTGCTTCACAATGGCTCTGCGGTAGAGATGCCTTGGGCGGATGATGTGGCTGCGGTGCTTGAGATGATGCTCGCCGGCGACGCTTGCGGAGAGGCAGCCGTTCACCTGCTGTACGGCGATGTCAATCCGTCCGGCAAGCTCGCGGAAAGCTACCCGATGAAGCTCTCCGATAATCCGAGTTATCTTGATTTTGGTTTGGAGAATCACGACCCTCATTATGGCGAGGGAATCTTTATCGGCTACCGCTATTACGACAAAAAGGAGATGGATGTCCGCTATCCATTCGGTCACGGCCTCAGCTACACCACCTTTGGTTACAGCGATCTGGCCGTTGATAAAGTTGACATCAGGGATACAGACACGATTACAGTTTCGCTGCAGGTGACAAATACGGGAGATATCTCCGGCAAAGAGGTGGTCCAGCTTTACGTGGGAGAGAAGAACAGCAAAGTCGCCCGTCCGGTGAAGGAACTCCGCGCTTTTCGAAAGATTTTTCTGGAGCCAGGAGAGACAAAGAAGGTGCAGTTCACACTGGGCAAAAGGGATTTTGCCTACTATGAGCCGGCACTCCACGATTTTTACGCAGAAACCGGCGATTACTTCATCATGGCCGGAAGCTCTTCGAGGGATATCCGTCTGACAGCAGATGTTCATCTGGAAGCTACAGAAGAAATCCCTGTGAGATATACGATCAACACTTCGATCGGAAAGATCCTTTCTACAAAGAAAGGGCGCGAGGTCTTCGGACCGATTCTGCAGGCACTGACAGGCGGAGCTGCAGCGGCAGAAGAGGAAAACAAGAAAGAAAACGGAAGTGAAGCTGAAGCCGGAAAAACGGAAGAACTCGACACAGATGTGCTCGGCGAGACTGAAGAGGGTGCTCAGTACAGGCAGATGCTCGAAATGCCGCTCTCCTCTATGGTCAGCCTTGCGGGTATGCCAAGAAGTACAGTGGTTGATATTGTCAGGAAATTGAACAGCTGAAGTCGCAGGCTATTTTACAGTGATTGCGTTGAGCAGAATTCTGAGGTGGAGAAAATATGGAAAAATATGATATTCACAGAGGCTGGCGCTTCGGGCATGGCTTTCTGCAGGACACAGATGTTATTCATCCGGAGATAGGAGAGAAAACAGTAGACCTGCCACATGACTATATGATCGAGGGTGAAGTGAGGGCTGACGCGCCGGCAGGACGCGACAGCGGATATTATTGCGCCGGTCCTGCATTCTATACGAAACAGTTCGTGATTCCCGAAGCATGGAAAAATGACAGAATATGGCTCAGCTGCGACGGGGTCATGATGAATGCCCAGGTCGATGTCAACAGTTACCGTGTAACGGAGCATCACTACGGATATACACCATTTTATACAGACATTACCAGACGGGTGGCACCTGGAGAACAGAACCGCATTACGGTGCATGTGGATATGGGGACGATGCCGAATTCACGCTGGTACTCAGGAGCCGGTGTCCTCCGTGAAATATCGCTGCTTCATGCTCCGCAGATCCATGTGGCACCGGATGGGATCTACGCGCGCACGACGCACATTGAGTACGATAAGGACGGGAGAGCTCTGTATGCCATTGTCCGCGTAGAAGCAGAAGTGATGAATCACACGGATGAGGATCACATTGTCAATGTGACGGCGGAGCTGCTCGAGAAGAGCGATAGTCAGAAGGCGGCATATGAAAAAGACGCGGAGACACCCATCCTGACTCGCACACAGAAGATTCAGGTCGATGCTCTCGGAAAGGCGGCGGCATATCTCACACTGATCGTTCCGTCACCCCGGCTCTGGAGTGCTGAATCTCCCGAGTTATATACGCTTCGCGTTCGGACAGAGGATGTCGGAGTCTTCCGGACAAGCATGCCCACAGTCGGCACTGTTGGAAGTGATGAGCAGGAGATCCTCTTCGGCATACGAATGATTCAGGCAGATGCGATCAGCGGACTCAGAATCAACGGACAGCAGGTGAAGCTTAAGGGCGGCTGTCTGCACCATGATAACGGTATCCTCGGCGGTATTTCATTATATGACGCAGAAGTACGGAAACTGAAAAAACTGAAGTCTTCAGGATTTAACGCTGTACGCACCGCGCATAATCCGCCCTCTGTGGCTTTTCTGGATGCCTGCGACAGGGCCGGCATGTATGTGATTGACGAGGCATTTGACTGCTGGGGCATGGGCAAACGTCCAGGGGATTATCACGTGTATTTTGACACAGACTGGGAGAAGGATATGGAGGCGTACATGCGCCGCGACCGCTCCAGAGCCTGCGTCATCATGTGGTCCATTGGAAATGAAATCGAAGAGCACGGGGGAATGGGAAACGGCTATTCGCTCGCGACAAAACTGGCGGAAAAAGCCCGCAGCATCGATTCTTCCCGTCTGATCACAAATGCAAACTGCTCCTATTGGACCGGGCTAGATGAGAAAACCCTTCTCTCCCTTCTGAGGGAGATGGGAAGCGGTCCGATCGCGGGAACGCAGAATGCCGATCTCGGAGAGGCTGTATTTGCGGATCGGAGTGAGCCGTTTATGAATGGTCTCGACGTGTGCGGATACAATTATCTGGAAGCTCACTATGAAGAAAATCACAAGCTTTATCCTGAGAGGGTTATGGTCGGAACGGAGACATTCCCGAATGAGTTTGGAAAAAACTGGCCAATGGTTCAGCGGCTTCCGTATGCGATCGGCGACTTCACATGGGCGGCTTGGGATTATATCGGAGAAGCAGGCATTGGGAAGAGCATGCTTGCAGAGAAGACGGCGTCGAGCCCGATCGAAGAGGCAATGATGCTGCAGGCTTCTCCGTTTCCATGGCGAACAGGAAACTGTGGCGATTTTGACATCAACGGTCAGATCACCGTGCAGGGCTTATACCGGAGAATTGTATTCGGCAGCCGGGAGACGGCAGTTTTTTCATATGCTCCTGCGGAATACGGAAAAAATGAGATCATCAGTAAATGGGGATTCCCTCATATCTTCAGAAACTGGAATTGGAAGGGATGTGAAGGGAAGAAGGTTCTCGTCGTGATTTTTTCACGGGCGGAAGAGGCAGAGCTGTTTGTCGGCGGACAGAGTCTCGGAAGAAAGAAGAAAGGAGAAGCACTGCTTCACGATATGCCAGATACCTTTACCTTCGAGGCGGAGTATGCTCCCGGAAAAATCAGGGCCGTCAGCTATGAGGATGGGACAGCAGTTTCTGAAGATGCGCTGGAGACGACTGGGGCTCCGGCACATATCCATCTGACGAAAGAAGATAATCCTGCGGATTCAGAAATCAAGAAAAGCGCAAAATATGAGAGTGACCATCTCGTGTATGTAGATTGTGAAATCACAGATGAGGACGGGCGCGTCGTTCCGACGGGAGAAGTCCGGCTTACAGCGAAGGCAGAGGACGAAGATGGCTGCGGAGCCTCTCTTGCAGGATTCGGATCCGGAAATCCGTCCACGACTGACAATTATACCTCCGGCGTGTGCACCAGCTTTCGCGGCAGGGCGCTGGCCGTCGTGCGCTTCTCAAAGCCGGGGAAGGTCAGACTTACTGTTGAGTCACCGGAAGTGGGAACCTGTTTTGCAGAAATCTCAGGCTGACAAAGAAGTTCTATATCTGAGATTACTTTTGCGTTATCTGGGGACATCTGAAGTATAATAAAAGAAGGTGATAGTCGGAAGTCAGTGAAAACAGTGGTGTACGGGAGGTGAACCTATGGCAGCATTTGGACGGGTGGAGTCTGGAATTCCTGAAATGGACAGTTGTCTTCATAATATCCGCCTGGGTGACAACGTTGTATGGCGGGTTTCTGATCTGGATGAATTTCATCTGTTCCTCGATCCCTTTGTGGATCAGGCGATCAGAGATCACCGCAACCTGATCTATGTCCGTTTTGCGAGTCATCCGCCGTTTCTGACGCCAAGGCCCGGTCTGAAGATAGTCAGCATTGAGCTTTCTCACCGTTTTGAAAATTTTACGGTGGAAATTCATAACCTGATCGAGCGGGAAGGATTTGACGCCTTTTATGTATTTGACTGTCTGTCGGAGCTGCAGACTGCGTGGTCGACAGATCTCATGATGGGAAATTTCTTCCGCGTAACATGCCCGTATCTGTTCAGCCTTAATACCGTGGCGTATTTTCCTCTGATCCGAGGCAAGCATTCTTTTCAGGCCATTGCAAAAATACGCGACACGGCTCAGCTTTTTCTTGACGTTTATTCTGAAAAACAGAGCCCTGTCGTTTATGTCCGTCCGGAAAAAGTCTGGCGTCGTTATTCTGAGACGATGTTTCTTCCGCATGTCTATGAGCCGGAGAACGGATCCTTTTCTCCGATTCTCGACGGCGTCCGCGCAAGTCATTTCTATCAGGTGATGAACCGTTCTCAGAGAGGTGGCGTGGATCAGAATACAGATGCGTGGGACCGATTTTTCAACCTGACGCGGTCGATGCATGAGCAGGGCATGGATGTGACGGATGCCTGCAGCCGGATGTGCAATATTATGATGTCGCGCGACGAGCGCCTGCGCGTTCTGATCAAAAAGCATTTCCAGCCGGAGGATTATTTTGATGTGCGTGATCACATGATCGGAACCGGAATGATCGGCGGCAAGGCATGTGGGATGCTTCTCGCGAGGAAACTGGTTGCTGATGAAAATTCAGAACTCGCATCCCGCTTTGAGCCGCACGACTCATACTATATCGGATCTGATGTCTTTTATTCCTACATTGTGGAGAACGGCTGCTGGGATCTGCGTGTTCGCCAGCGGACGGAAAAAGAATATTTTTCCCTCGCGAAGCCCTTTGCGGAGAAAATCATGGCAGGCAAATTCCCGGAGGAGCTGGAGGAGCAGTTTATCCATCTGCTGGAATACTACGGACAGGATCCGATCATTGTGCGTTCGAGCAGTATTCTTGAGGATGGGTTTGGTAATGCTTTCGCGGGCAAGTACGAGTCGGTTTTCTGTGCAAACAATGGGACCATGGAGGAGCGGCTTGAGGAATTTACTCATGCCGTGCGTGTCGTATACGCGAGCACGATGAGCCTTTCCGCTCTCGAATACCGCCGTCAGCGCGGACTCGACAAGCGGGATGAACAGATGGCTATTCTTATCCAGCGCGTGTCCGGTTCACATTATGGCCGATATTATATGCCCTGTGCGGCCGGGGTCGGCTATTCCTATAGTCCGTATCGCGTGATGAAAAATATAGACCCGTCGGCAGGAATGCTCCGGCTGGTGATGGGACTCGGTATCTCCGCCGTTGACAGGACAGAAGGCTCCTACCCGAGACTTGTTAATCTGGATCGTCCCGAGGCTGTCACGGCCGTTACTTCAGCTGAAAAACACCGTTATTCGCAGCGCGGTATCGAGGTCATCAATAAAGAGACGAAACAGATAGAACAGATAGAGCTGAAGGATATAGAAGACAAGCTGCCCTGGTATCTTAAGAATCTGCTTCTCGAGCATGACACGAGTGCTGAGCGGATTTTGCGCGAGAGGGGTGAGCGGCGTGATATCTGTTTTATTTCCTGCGCCGGGCTTGTAAAGAAAAGGGAACTGATGAACGACATGAGGTCGATGCTCCATCTGCTCCAGGAAAATTATGGATGTCCGGTCGATACAGAATTCACGGTTAACCTCTCGCAGAGCGGAGAGTATGTGATCAATCTTCTGCAGTGCCGTCCTCTTCAGGTGTTTTCTGACAGCCAGGAGGTTAGGATCCCCACTGATATTCCTGAGGAAAGGGTTCTGTTCGAGACGAAAGGGTCATCTATGGGACTCTCCCGGGACACGGAGATCGACAGGATCGTTTTTGTGGATCCGAAGGCGTATTACCAGCTCCCATACAAGGATAAAACGCTGATCGCGAAGGCGGTCGGCACGGTCAACTGGGTGAGCCGCGGTCAGAAGCTGCATATGATCCTGATGGTGCCGGGAAGGATCGGAACCTCATCGCCGGAGCTCGGTGTGCCTACGACATTTTCAGACATCAGCGCTTTCGGCGCCATCTGTGAGATCGCGGATTCGGCGGCAGGATATAATCCGGAGCTCTCCTATGGAAGTCATATTTTCCAGGATCTTGTGGAAGCTGGAATTTTGTATACGGCGATTTTTGAAAATGAACACACCGTCGCATGGCATCCTGAAAGACTTCAGAGGCTGACAAATCACATCGCAGAGTATGTGTCCGGGGACGGGCTGCCTTCAGATAAAGGTGGGGACACTCTGCCGCATGCTCCTGCCGGCGGCGCAGCCGACAGACAGATCTGTGTAACATCGGAAGAAGAGATGCGTAAGATAGAGAGCGTGATCGGAGTCTATGATCTGTCGGGAACAGGAAGTCATCTGTACAATGACATGAACCAGGAGCGTGTCGTATGCCTTCTGGGAAGTTGAAAACTGAAGACCGCATATGCTGATTAAAAAAGAGTGAGCCCTCGTTTCCGAGAACTCACTCTTTTTTTACGTGCGCTATTGATTAATGCAGCTATCAGGCGGTACCAATGGTCAGGATGTCGCCGGACGCCTGTCCTCTGAGTGCACCCACGTCCCTCTGGAAATCATAACAAGTCCGGTTGCCGCCGTAATAGCTTCCGCAGCCACGATAGCGATCATGATACCGTTCAGTCCGAACAGCAGAGGCAGGATCAGGATCAGTGCGCCGCTCACCACGAAGCCCCTCATCAGTGAAAGAATCGTAGCATGTCCGCCCTCGAGCGTAGACTGCAGGATATAAATGCACAGGATGCTGACGCCCATGAACAGGTAAGTCAGAAAATACAGCCGTATCATCCGCGGAGCCAGTGCGAGCACTTCCTTCGTCGGTTTTGTGAAAAGGCGGACGAGGAATATCGGAAAAATCTCGCCAGAAGCTGTAAATAACATCTCCATAACAAGGCAGGTGATCCATGCCCTGCGCAGAAACGCCCGCATTCTTCCGTATTTTCCCGCGGAGAAATTTGCCGAAAGGAATGGCTGAACCGCCTGTCCAAGTCCGCCGAACATGGACTGGATCAGCGCATTGCATGTCGCGATGATGCCATAGACGGACAGAGCCGCCACGCCGCCATACCTTGTGATCTGATGGTTGAGAA
Organism: Eubacteriales bacterium; assembly: GCA_036453165.1. Classification (GTDB taxonomy): domain Bacteria; phylum Bacillota; class Clostridia; order Lachnospirales; family Lachnospiraceae; genus Bilifractor. Next base: position 13,977 of record JAZHVR010000017.1, read on the forward strand.
GAATCGCGAGGATTGCGGTCGCCAGCTCGATGATACCGGACCCAAAACCGATGTTGATGATTTTTCCCGCCATTGGCGCAGCTTTTTTGGGCTTTTCAATCCGGATTGTATTGCTCTCCGAGCGGAAGTGGAACAGCGGTATGATCACCTGCACAATGCTTCCGATCACCGTTGCTGTCGCGGCGCCCGTCATGCCCATATGCATCGGAAAACAGAAAAACCAGTCACCGAAAATATTGCAGCCGCCTCCAACCATCACGGCGATAACGGCAAGCTTTGGATCCCCGTCGCTTCGGATCATTGTCGCAAGGTAGATCATAAACAGAAAAACAGGCCAGAATGCGATAATCAGGTCTGCATATTCATTGACGTAGGGGAGAACCTCGTCTGTTGCCCCGAAAAACCGGAAGATCGGATTGTGAAAAATCGCAAAGACCAGCCATGTGACTGCCGCTATCAGCGAAAGGAGCAGCAGGGAAACTGTAAAATATTCATTTCCCTTTTTCATACGATTCTGCGCCTTTTCCTTCGTCATGAGCACGGAGCCTCCAACGCCGCAGAGTGACGCGATAAATGCCTGTGTTCCATAGACAGGAGTAACCACGGCCATGGCAGCTGTTCCGACAGCACCTACCGAATGTCCTACGGCGACTGTATCTACCATGGAATAAATCGACATGGCCAGCGCACTCCCGATAGAAGCGGCCGCATATTTTCTGTAGATCATTCGCACATCATCTTTTACAAAGTCCATAAATTACCTCCCGGATCAGCGTGATTTTTTCGTCGGAGCCAGATCCCGCCGCAGTAACAGGCATTGTTTACACAAAAAAAGCCGCTGGAAAAGCGACCGGATCATCTTGTCTGCTCCCGATTCTGATGCGCTCAATACGTGAGAACATCTCTGCTCGACAATAGATCCGACATCTTTTCCAGCGGCCAGAGTTACGACTCAGGTCACCCTCCGATGAACAGGATTTATTTTATTGAATTTTGAATTCGATGTCAACCATTCACGAGGATACAGGGTACGCATTATTATTTTTTATTTCTGCTCTTTCAAGGGGAAATTCTGGTAAACTGGAGACAAAATCATGAATATTATGCGAATTGAAAGACTTCAGAGAGCAATGGCATTTATGTTGCTTGTCATTGCCGTGTTTATTGCAGGATGTGGAAATAGTTCTGGTCAGACGGAAGGAGGATCTACAGAAATGACAGTTACGTCAGAAAATCTTCATAACGGTGTTTGGGATGATGTGATCACGAACACTTCTGCAGGAGAGAACCTCTCTCCTGAACTGACATGGAGTGCGGTCGATGGGGCAGAGGAGTATGCGATCTATATGATTGATCCGGACGGGCACAACTGGCTCCACTGGAGAGTTACCGGATTCACAGGAACGCATCTGGACGAAGGAGAGACGCCGGATGGCAGTGAATATGTAGGTCTGTATCCGCCGTCAGGAACGCACAGATATATCGTGACCATTTATGCGCTGAAGGCAGCGCCCGACTCTATTCCCGGCAATTTCGATTCTTCAAATTCAGGCACATCTAAGATCGAGAAAGCACTTGATACTGCCGGAGGAAAAAGAGGTAATATCATCGAGAAGGGCACACTGGAAGGAACATACACTGCCAAATGACAGAAGGAGACTTTTTGAAGATTATCATATCTCCGGCGAAGAAGATGCGCGTGAACACGGATGACCTCGCCTGGAGAGATCTGCCCGTGTTTATTGACAGAGCTGAGGTGCTGATGAGGTGGATCAGGTCGCTGTCGTACGAGGAGCAGAAAAAACTCTGGGCGTGCAATGACGCTATTGCGAAGGAAAATCACGAGCGTTTCGAAAGCATGGATCTTCGCAAAAATCTTACCCCGGCTATCCTTTCTTATGACGGGATTCAGTACACCTGTATGGCTCCGATCGTTTTCGAAGACAAAGCGTTTGTATATGTGCAGGAACATCTGAGAATCCTGTCAGGCTTCTACGGCATTCTCCGGCCACTGGACGGTGTCGTGCCTTACCGGCTGGAGATGCAGGCAAAAGCAAAGGTCAGCGGATGCAGAGATCTTTATAAATTCTGGGGAAGCAGCCTGTATGATCAGCTGACAGAGGGAAATTATGTCATTCTGAACCTGGCATCCAATGAGTATGCGAAGAGCATCAGGCCCTATCTGTCTTCCTCGGATCGCTGGATCACCTGTATCTTTGGTGATCTGATCAATGAAAAAATCGTGCAGAAGGGTGTCTACGCAAAGATGGCGCGGGGAGATATGGTAGCTTACCTGGCCGAGAAACGGCCAGAGACGGAAGAGGATCTTCTTGAGTGCCTGCGCGCGTTTAACGTTCGGGGATATTTTTTCAGCGAAGAACGCTCCACGGATGATACATTGTTTTTCATTCGCGGCAATAAGTAGTCATCATTAATAAAGGAGCATACTTTCAATGAATGTGGTCATCAGACAGGCAACAGAAGAAGATCTGCCAGATCTCATCCGCATCTGGAATGAGGTAGTCGACGACGGAATGGCCTTTCCACAGACAGAAGATCTGGATGAAAAGTCAGGAGAGGCATTTTTTAAATCTATGTACACGGCAGCAGCGGTTGCGGACGGGAAGGTAGTTGGTCTTTATATCCTTCACCCGAATAACATTGGCAGAGTTGGCCATATCGCCAACGCCAGTTATGCGATCGACCGGTATATCCGGGGACAGCATATCGGAGAGAAGCTGGTGCGAGACAGCCTGATCCAGGCCAGGAAGGCCGGTTATCGTATTATGCAGTTTAATGCCGTAGTCGCTTCAAATATTCATGCCTATGACCTGTATATCAGAGAAGGTTTTACGGATCTTGGAATAATACCGGGAGGGTTCCTGGACAAACAGGGCAAATACGAAGACATTCACGTTATGTACAATGTGCTTTCTTAATTCTCTTTTGCTCTCGAGACAGACCAGCTGATCGGGTGATAGGAACAGATTCTGAATTGTAACTTTGTTTGTGGGGCATATTTGTAGCTGTGGGGGTGGTAGAAACTATGAAGTCAGCCCAATTTAACGGTGTATCGGGAAATGATGGCGTAAAACATGGAATCTCGAAAGTGACAAAGAGCTTTATCGCATTTTTAGTAATAGGAGCGGTAGCTATCAGCCTGACAGCCTGTGGTTCTGTTGAGTCAGAAGATGATGGGATGATCGTTACTTCCACTTCATCTTCGGTACTAGATGAATCAGAACAAAGTGAAGTGGTAGAAACATCTGTCGCCACATCAGAAAGAATCGTAAATTCGAATTTTTTTGATAGTTACGCAGGACAGTACTGCATGGTCGCATTCGCCGGGGCATGGCATTCATACTTTGATCTGGAGTCTGATGGAAGTTTCACAGGTGAGTGTACAGATGATGACTATGTTGAAAGCTATTTCAATGATTTTAACGGAAAGTTTGCTGAGCCCACCCAGGTTGATGAGTATTGCTGGACTACGACGGTAGAGCCGTTTGAATCAGAGGTGACAGAGGGCGAAGTCCGGTACTCGAATGGCCGGCTGTACAGAGGAACAACTCCGTATGGCTTTACCAGCCGTGGAGAATTCCGAATCTATCTTCAGGGAGCGTCGGCAGATTCCCTCCCGGATATTATTGTTCAGTATGGATATCTTGATAGCGAGAACCGCCTGACGAGAACATGTATATATAATGTCAATGATGATTCGCCATTTTTCCTTTCAACTGCTGATGATACGCATTACACAAGGATAACTTTTGATGATCCAGACATCTGGACGGTAAAGGATGGCACATATATAGGTTCGCTGAGATCTTCCTATGACAGCACTGCGTTCGATGGAGAAACATACAATGCCTTTGTTCTCTCAAGCAGTATATATGACTCTGATCTGGATATTATGGGAATACTTGCGTACAATGAGCCTTCCGATACCACGGACTATATCAATGACAACACGACGCTGGCTACTGACAGTGTTACGACACTCGTTTTTCCAACCGATGAAAATACTCAGTTCATGGCGGTGAGTGGCGAGGCAAGCCCCAATGTCTTTGAAGACCTTGATGAGTTTGAAGCGTATGTATTTCAGTGCGAAGATACTGGACTGGCCTTAATACTCAAAGTTTCAAATGGGGTAGTGACAGAGGCAACGATTTCTTCATAAGATGCCATTTGTTGATTATCATTAGTCTGGTCGTAGCATAGTCTGGCCGTGGCAAAGATAATAGATTACCATAAAAATAAAATTGGAGGCATATATTATGGATTTTTATGAACTCGCAAAGGCGCGTTATTCCTGCCGCAAGCTTTCTGACAAGCCAGTGGAGCAGGAGAAGGTGAAAAAGATTCTCGAAGCTGCTCAGGCAGCTCCGACGGCACATAATATGCAGCCAGAGCATATCTGGGTTATCACAAAACCTGAGGACATAGAGCAAATCAAAGAGGCGACGACGTGCACTTTTGGCGCAGGACTGTTCTTTGTCGTCGGCTCCAAGAATGAAGATGGCTGGGTCCGCGATGCTGATGGGAGACCTTTTGCTGATGTGGACGCTTCGATCGTCGGAACTCATATCATGATGGAAGTAAAAGATTTAGGACTTGAAATCAATACTCAGAGATTGATACAATTTAACGAAGCTACAGCTGCCTGATATCGAGGGGGTGCAAGGCACATTGATGGGGTGCATTTGCCTCCAAGGGGGTGCAGTTGAAAAAACACATTGACATTCTTCTATCTGTGTGATATTATAATACATAGAAATAATTCGATGTGAGGAACACAGATGGAAAAGGTTTATACAGATGCAGCCAAGTTATTAAAAGTCATTGCTGATCCGAAGAGGCTGAAGATCGTAGATATGCTTTCCTGCGGGGAATTGTGCGCATGCAGAATCCTTGATGCATTTCAGATTACGCAGCCGACGCTTTCCCATGACATGAAACTTCTTGTAGATGCCGGGATTGTCAATGATCGGAGGGAAGGAAAAAATATCTATTATTCCCTGAACACTGACGTTCTCGGTCAGCTTCAGAAAACTCTTGCTTCCATTTTTACGGAGAAGGAAAACTGCATCTGCGAAAGCCATAACTGCTGTACTGATTAAGTAATCCGATGTCTGAAAAGGCGTCGGAAAAATTTAGATCATATACATAGAATTATTTCAATACATCTATATTTAAAAAAGGAGAAAAACGATGAAAAAGATGGTTATCTATGAACCGGCGATGTGCTGTGAAACAGGAGTCTGCGGAGTGGGCGTGGATCCCGAACTACTGAGAATTTCAGCTGCCGTCAGTACTCTTAAAAAAGAAGGAATTTCCATAGAACGTTATAACTTGAGCAGTGCTCCTATGAAGTTCGTGGAAAGTGAACCGGTAAGTGCATTCCTCCGTTCAGAAGGAGCAGAGGGCCTTCCTGTCATCACTGTAGACGGAGATATTGTGATTACCGGAAGGTATCCTTCCAATGAGGAAGTGATCAGCCTTCTTGGACTTCCGGAAAGTATGCTTTCATCTGATGTTAAAGAAGAGAATGAAGACAAGAATGGATCCTGTTGTTCGGATGCAGCAGGGGAATCCTGCTGTGGTGATTCAGCCAAAGAGGAGAAACCGGAGAGCGGGTGCTGCTGCGGAGGCTGCTGTTGAGGAGGATTGATCCATGATGAAACCATTCAGCCTGAATGAAGTGAATTTTACAAAGTACATTTTCTTTACCGGCAAAGGCGGCGTCGGCAAAACGTCAATTGCATGCGCCGTGGCGGTCAGCCTTGCAGATCAGGGGAAAAAGGTGCTTCTGATCAGTACAGATCCCGCTTCCAATCTGCAGGACGTATTCGGTATCGATCTTGAAAATCATGAGACCGAAGTTCCGGATGTCCCGGGTCTTACGGCGGTGAATATCGATCCGGAAAAAGCTGCGGCAGAATACCGTGAAAGTGTTGTGGCTCCTTACAGAGAAAAGCTTCCCGAATCCGCCATTGCCAACATGGAAGAACAGCTTTCCGGATCCTGTACAGTAGAAATCGCAGCATTTAATGCTTTCTCCGGCTATCTTACAGACAGGAAACTGAATCAGGCGTATGACCATATTATTTTCGATACAGCACCCACGGGCCATACTCTCCGGATGCTCCAGCTCCCATCTGCGTGGAGCGGATTTCTTGAAGATAATAAAAAAGGCGCATCCTGTCTGGGTCAGCTTTCCGGTCTGGAATCAAAGAAAGATATTTATAAACACGCTGTGAGAGTGCTTGGAGATAAGAGTCTTACTACACTTGTCCTTGTAACAAGACCGGAATCCCTGCCTTTAAAAGAAGCAGCCAATGCATCCGTTCAGCTCGGGCAGTTGGGAATACAGAACCAGATCCTGATTATCAATGGCCTTCTGGACGTTCATTCGGAAGATAAGTTGTCTGCTGAGATGTACAGAAAGCAGCAGGAGGCTCTGTGTGAAATGCCGCCTGCACTTGCCGGAATGAAGGTATTTTATGTTCCGCTTCGTGCTTATAACGTGGAAGGCATCGCGCACATCCGTGCGCTGCTGAAGGAGGACGAAATCGAGCCTGAGACGGAAACGCTCGTCTCTTTAAAGTTGAACCGCCTTCAGGATGTCATAGATGATCTTTATAAGGCAGAAAAGAAAGTCATCTTCACGATGGGAAAGGGCGGTGTCGGAAAGACGACAATCGCGGCAGCCATTGCTCTCGGCCTTGCGGACAAGGGAGTACATGTTCATCTTGCAACAACGGATCCGGCGGCCCATCTGAAATATGTCATTGACCAGTCCGACCGGATCAGAATGAGTTACATCGACGCCGAAAAAGAATTGAAATCGTATCAGGAAGAGGTTCTTGCAAAAGCAAGAGAAAGTATGTCTGAATCAGATCTCGATTATGTGGAGGAGGATCTCCGCTCTCCATGCACGCAGGAAATCGCTGTATTCCGGGCTTTTGCAGACATCGTGGAAAGTTCGAAGAAGGAAACTGTGGTTATTGATACTGCTCCGACGGGACACACGCTGCTTCTCCTGGATTCTTCCCTGAGTTACCACCGGGAAGTGGAACGTACTGAGGGGGCTGATATCCCGGAGTCTGTCCGGAAACTCCTGCCGAGACTTCGTTCTCCGGAAGCTGAAGTTATCATTGTCACACTGGCAGAAGCCACTCCGGTTTATGAGGCGCTCCGTCTGGAAAAAGATCTGAAACGTTCTGGTATTGCCGTCAAATGGTGGATCGTCAATTCTTCTTTCTACGGCGCACAGACAAGTGATCCTCTTATAGAAGCGAAGGCTGAACACGAAATCTCATGGATCAACCGGGTGGCCGAACATACAGATGGAACCTTTGCCGTAGTCCGATGGAGTCCCGATGAAATCAAAGGGAAAGCACTCCGTGAATTATTTTAGGAGGCAGTAAAATGGATAATGAAAAAAATGCATCAATCAGTTTCTATCAGCGTTATCTTACGGTCTGGGTACTGCTCTGCATGGCGGCGGGAGTGCTGATTGGGCACTTCATTCCGGCAGTACCGGCATTTCTCGGAAAGCTGCAGATCGCGGGGATTTCCATCCCGATTGCGGCGCTGATCTGGATCATGATCTATCCGATGATGATCAAGGTGGACTTCCAGAGCATTAAAAATGTGGGAAAGAATCCGAAAGGCCTGTTTGTCACCTGGATCACGAACTGGCTTATCAAACCGTTTACAATGTACGGGATCGTTTACTTCTTCCTGTTTGTGGTTTTCCGTAGCCTGATCCCGGCGGATCTCGCGACGCAGTATCTGGCCGGTGCCGTTCTTCTCGGAGCCGCGCCCTGTACGGCGATGGTCTTCGTCTGGAGCAGCCTGACGCACGGGAATCCTGCCTATACGGTTGTTCAGGTAGCGACAAATGATCTCATCATCCTGATCGCGTTCGTCCCGATTGTGAAATTCCTTCTCAGAGTTTCCAATGTGACGGTCCCTTACAGTACGCTGTTCGTCAGCATCTTCCTGTTCGTTGTGATCCCACTTGCTGCAGGCATTTTGACGCGTATCACAATTACGAAAAGCAAAGGCGAAAAATATCTGGATGAGGTTTTCATCCACAAGTTCGACAACGTAACGACGATTGGACTTTTGCTCACGCTCGTTATCATTTTCAGCTCACAGGCGGAAATGATTCTCTCGAATCCGCTACATATCGTGCTAATCGCCGTCCCTCTGATTCTTCAGACCTTCCTGATCTTCTTCATTGCCTACGGAGCGTCAAGACTTGTGAAACTGCCGTTTGATATAGCTGCACCTGCCGGTATGATCGGAGCATCGAACTTCTTTGAACTCGCCGTAGCAGTTGCCATCGCACTGTTCGGGACAACAAGCCCCGCGGCTCTTGCCACAACGGTCGGCGTCCTGACAGAAGTCCCAGTCATGCTGACGCTTGTGAAGATCGCCAATTCTACGAAAGGATGGTTCAATTATGGGAAAAAGAAAGCCGAAGGTGGCGTTTATCTGCGTTCATAATTCCTGCCGCAGCCAGATTGCGGAGGCGCTCGGAAAAAAATATGCTTCTGATGTGTTCGAAAGTTATTCCGCCGGAACTGCATTAAAAGAAAACATCAATCCGGATGCCGTCCGGTTGATGAAAGAGCTTTATGGAATCGACATGGAAAAAGATCAGTACAGCAAAACCATCGACCAGATCCCCAAGCCGGATATTGTCATTTCGATGGGCTGCTTGGGTGGATGTCCATATATTGGGAGACCGTTTGATGAAGACTGGGAACTGCCCGACCCGACCGGGCAGGCGGATGAAGTATATTTAAAAGTCATTCAGGAAATTGAGAAAAACATCATGAGATTAAAAGAAAGTACACTCCGGATATGAATATGTCTTTATAGAACTATCAAGAGACTCCCCGGTGTTTCAGCAATCTGCTGGTTCCGAGGAGTTTCTTTATGCCTTGACTTCTGTGCCGTCCTTCATGGTAAAACGAATGTCGTCCTTTGAGAAGACGGTCACGTGGTCGACCATGCCGTGCCAGAGTCTGGCTTCGTATTTCTGAATCGGACTGTCCTGCTGTTCGAGCAGGTCGAGGTAGTAGCCGATGGATTGGCAGCGGGAGCGCTTGTCGTGAATGGAGGCGGTGACTTCGTCAAGCCGGGCTTTTGCTTTTTCGTAGCGGGCGGTGAGGGCCTCGTAGCTCTTTTCATATTCGGTCTGGTCCTGCGCAACGTGGGCATTCTTGTAAATGCCGTCCTGAATCTGCCCGGCAACAAGGTTGACCTCAAGGGTAAGGTCATCCTGCTCTTTTTCAAGGGCGCTGGTATCGAAGGTCGTGTCTTTGATGGATCGGAAGGTCTCGATGACGTTCTTCCGGTTGGATAGCACTTTGTTTGCGGCGCTTACGAAGGCAGCCTTGATCTCATCGTCCGTCAGGTGCGGCGTGGTGCATTTTTCATCGCCATCGAATTTGTGGTTGCATTGCCAGATCATTTTGCGGTACTTGCTGGTTGAGTGCCAGACCTTTGAGCCGTACCAGCTGCCGCATTGTCCGCACTTGATCATACCGGAAAAGTCGTGGACTCCGCTGTGCCGGTTCCGACCTGGGCAGCGGCGTTCTAGTTCAATCTGCACCTGGTCAAAAATGGCAGGCTCAATGATAGCCTCGTGGTCGCCTTCTACATAGTACTGTGGAATCTCGCCTTCGTTCGTTTTTGTTTTCTTTGTCAGGTAATCGACGGTGTAGGATTTCTGGAGCAGGGCATCGCCCTTGTACTTCTCGTTTTTGAGAATTCCCTTGACAGTAGTGACAGACCATTTGGTTTTGCCTCCTGGCGTCAGGATGCCTTCGCTGGTGAGCTGCTTGGCGATGCCGTATGGTGTCTGACCTTGCAGAAAGAGGCGGTAGATTTCCTTTATGGTTTTCGCCTCCTCAGGGTTGACTACAAGCTCCCCGTTCGGACCTCTGTCGTAACCGAGGAATCTGCTGAACGGGACGCTGACCTTTCCGTCGGCGAATCGCTTCCGCTGACCCCAGGTGCAGTTTTCAGAAATGGATCGGGATTCCTCCTGAGCAAGGCTTGACATGATGGT